>NZ_JAJNBZ010000002.1:462600-462692 GCF_021369635.1 Paenibacillus profundus
GTGATATGAAGGAGACATAAGTGTACCCCAATGCTCAACCGCGTGGTATGAAGGAGACATGAGTGTATCCCGATGCTCAACCGCGTGGTATG
>NZ_JAJNBZ010000002.1:462948-521269 GCF_021369635.1 Paenibacillus profundus
GTGTACCCCAATGCTTAACCGCGTGGTATGAAGGAGACATGAGTGTACCCCAATGCTTAACCGCGTGGTATGAAGGAGACATGAGTGTACCCCAATGCTCAACCGCGTGATACGAAGGATGCATAAGTGTACCCAATGCTTAACTGTGTGTTATGGCGCCTCATGCGGCAGCGTGACGTGCTGTGCAGTCCGAGGTGTAACGTTGCACTGAAATGGAAGAAGATACGCACAAGGAAATTAACTTATCCCACGTGGAGGTAAGAGCGGTGTCCAAATTATAACGGAAACAGAATTCATCCAAGTACCTCTGAAGATACTTTGCTCCTATCCCATGAAATGTCTTGCCCATCCAATCCCGTGCTTGATTGAATGCTGTATATAGGCGGCCACGGCGATCGACCCGCAAACGCTGGCGGATGATAGACATCTCGGAAGCGGTCTGCGAGACATGGTGAGCGATGAAGTGGTCACATGCGGAGCGGAGCAGTAGCTTGTGGGAAACACAGTCTTGCTTCACAAGCTTCATCTTTACATCCATCAACTCCTCGTCTGGCGTGACGGATTCAGCGATGATGAGAGGAGTTTCCCGGGGATGAAGGTCTGCCGTCGAGGGATATGAGCAGCCATGGAAAGCCACAATGCCTCGAACCTTGCCTTCGAGTGGCTGGCCTGCATCGGCAAGGCTGATCGCAGCACGGATCTTGTGCAGCATCGACCAGGCGGTCTTGTATGTAACCTTAATAATTGAGCTGAGCTTGACTGCATTTATTCCGATATCAGAACGGGAAACGAGCCAGAACGCGGTGATCCATTTCCGTAGGGACGTGCGGCTACCTTCCATGACCGTCCCAACAATAAGGGAGGCCTGATGGCGGCAAGCCCGGCACTCATACAGAGGGAGTCGGCGTGTCCGGATGACATAGGCATGGGCATGATGACAACGTGGACACACAAAGCCTTGCGGCCATTTCAATTGAAACAAAAAGGTCACACAGGAGGACTCTGTACGAAAATAACGCTGTAGGTTCTCTAAAGTGTCAACAGCTTGCCATCTTTTCATCGAAATATCCTCCTCAATCCGTTCTCGTAACAGGTTCAAAAACGGAGCGTATGTTCTATGTTTTTATTATACCAAACAAATGTTCGTAATTCAAGGTTTGTCGGCATTTATTGGGCCATGGTTTGACTAATATTTGCTGGCGATTTTTTTGTAAGTCAATCTGTTGAAATCAGTGAGTGATTTGTTGAAATCAGGTAGTGGTCTACTAAAATCAGTAAGTAGTTAGATGTAACATCCTGAATGAGTGGGAGAGTATTGCTAAGATGTTTATTCAAAATATAGTCGGGTCGGAGCGGTTAAGGATTTGAACATTATTATCGGAGGAAAAAACGGATGGGAGCTACACTAATTTAACGTATGGGAATGCAGCATTAAGGCAGGGTGTAAGAGGAGGATGTCTGAGCGTACAATGGAATGCGTTTGCCGGAAAAAGCAGGGTTGTATTAAGATGGCACTAGCTGAACTGTAGTAGGTCGGTGTAAGAAAAGTGTCGCAGATACCGCTATGCCGGAGAGATACAGATATTGAAGATGCCAAAGAAGGCTAATTTCGGGATGCTGAAAAGAGGTGAGAACATGGGGAAATGGATGACCGTGGCGATGTATTTATTGGTAGCAGCCGGAGTTTTCAATTACCGGGAAGAGGTTCTGGCATGGGTAGCGGGGGTGCAGTCAGCCAGGGATGTAGCTATGATGCTGGAAATGTTTCTGGCGGCTGCGCTCATTTCGTTATTCCCTGTCATACCATTCGGTATTGTCGGAGGAATGATTGGAGCGACGTATGGCCTATGGACGGGAGGATTGTTGAATATGGCCGCTTCGACGTTAGGGGCGGCTGTCATGTTCCTCGCTGCGCGGTATGGCTGTGCGGAACGAGGTAGACGATATATGGAGCGCATTGCTCCGCTTCAGAAGTTGAACGGAATGATGGAGAAGAACCCGGTGATGACTGTTCTGATTGCCCGCACCATTCCGATACTGCCTGCCGCGGCTATCAACATTTATGCAGCTCTGATGTCCGTGCCGTTCATTTCCTTCCTTGTAGCTACGGCGCTAGGCAAGTTGCCTGTCATGCTGGTGTTCGCCTTTGTAGGAGAGCAGTTGCTTGGGGATTGGACTCGGGTGCCAGTGGTGCTGCTTATCTATGCTGTATACTTGGCAGGCGTGTATGCGGTGCACCGCCTCGCAATGCGCGCTCGGAAGGTGTAAGCTCCGTGTCAATCAAAGCGGTTGTACCAATGAGCTAGGGGAGCCCGGAGGATTGACGTACAAACCGGTGAAACCTCCATATGCAATAAAAGAAAGAGTGCCAATGTGGCACTCTTTCTTTAGTAAAAGTTTCTTATTGTGAAGAAACCGATTCAACAATTACTTGTTCAATGCTTCTTCGTAACGCTTCTCAACTGCAGACCAATTTACTACGTTCCAGAACGCAGCAATGTAGTCAGGGCGCTTGTTCTGATATTTCAAGTAGTAAGCATGCTCCCATACGTCCAAACCGAGGACAGCAGTCTTGCCTTCCATCAATGGATTGTCTTGGTTCGCCATGCTGAATACGGACAATTTGCCATTGTTGTCAACTGCTAAGAACGCCCAGCCGCTGCCAAAGCGAGTTGTAGCTGCTTTTGCGAAGTCTTCTTTGAACTTGTCGAGGCCGCCGAGTTCTTGCTCGATCGCTTCTGCCAGCTTGCCGGAAGGCTGTCCACCTGCGTTCGGGCCGATTGTTTCCCAGAACAAGGAGTGATTCGCATGTCCGCCGCCGTTGTTGCGAACAGCTGTGCGGATGCTTTCAGGAACACTGTCCAAGTTGGCAACCAGTTCGTGTACGTCCTTACCTTGCAGTTCAGGAGCGGACTCCAATGCTGCATTCAAGTTCGTTACGTACGTATTGTGGTGACGATCGTGGTGAATCATCATCGTCGTTTCGTCAATGTGTGGTTCCAATGCATTGTTTGCATATGGAAGCGGTGGTAATTGATGTGCCATCATTCATACCTCCCAATAATATGTAAGTGTTCTCCTTCTAATTAAACATGAAGCTGCGGAATAAATCAACATAAATGTTGCAAAAGTCTGTTATTCATTTTTCTTCCGACTTTATATCATTACCCCCAATTTCATCCATTCAAACCTGATGACAAGAACGAAACAGCTTTAACTAAAATTCCACATTTACCATAAAATTAAACCTTTGGATCGATTAAGGTATGTAAACGCTTTATATAAAGCGTTTACAAGAGAAAAAAGGAGATTTTTCTGTGTTTTATGTGGAAATTGAGTGATAAAGGAGGAATTTCGCGTTTTTTGTCGTATTTGTAAATGTACTATACAATAATAATGACATAGAGATTGATGTGACCAGGCGTAGACAGGTGTGAGACAGAGAGATAACCGAACATAAACCAAGCTCAGGATGAGGGAGAGTAAGACATGAACGTTCGATCCTTTCGTTTGTCGGATTATCTTCCGGCTACCCAGTTATTGATGGCATCGTTGTCAGAGGAATGTTGTGAAAAGACGTTGGAAGCATTCGCGCGTCAGTTATCCTTGGATGGTGAGCTTGTGCTCGTCGCCGAGCAGGAACAGAGTAACGGAGAGCAGGCCATTGTCGGACTGGCTATCGGTACCATTGATCGCAATAACGGGTACTATTACCGCCTTGCCGTCCAACCGGATTACCGAAATCAAGGGGTAGGCAAAGCGCTGGTAGCGGGATTGGAGCAGAAGTTCCAGCAACGCCGCGTCAAGAACATTATGATTGCCGCTGATGAGCATACGGAAGTCGTGTTGCCTTGGTTCGAGGCATTAGGGTATGGAGCTAAAGATGTCTTGCGCTCTTTGCAGCAGCTTCGGATTGTAGCCGGTTAAAATGGCTGTTGCATCCACAGAAATAGACAACCAATGATTGTATCTTAAGGCATATCTTTTCAACCGTTGCAATCGGGGAGAAGATATGCTTTTCTATTAATAAAGTTAAAAAGAACGCAAAAGCCGAGGAATAAGCATGGATCATTATGAGAAAGCGCTTGTGAAAAGTTTCAAACACGATGGTCACCTGCACCGTATGTGGCTGGAGAACTGGCTTGTGCCCTCTTCTAAGCGGCACCCGGATCATGCGAAGGAAGATATGCATGTGCTGATTAACTGCCAAACTCCGATTCAAGAGTCTGACGGCAAGCAGTGGGTAAGCAGAATTCCAGCTGTTACATTTTTTATCCCGAAGCAGTGGTTCAATGTCGTCGCGTTAATTGAGGATACAGGAGTACGGTATTATTGCAATATTGCTTCTCCGCCGTACCGATGTGGGCAGACGTTTACCTATATTGATTACGACTTGGATGTCATTCGCATGACGGACGGACAGGTGCAGATCGTCGACCAAGATGAATACGAACAGAATCGCTACATTTACCATTACCCCGAGCTGGTGGAACGTAAAGTAAGTGCGGGATTGGAATGTCTTCTGAACCGTATACGGCACGGCACGGCTCCCTTTCATGAGGAATCGGTATGCTTGTATTATGAAGATTGGAAGCGGGCTGTTGCAGCCACAAGCGGTGAAGATAACCAGTAAGACAATGATGCAGATGGCATGAAGATGCGTGTGTTTGACTTTCTCGGTATGGCTGAACCGTGCTGTCAGAGTGGAAGCACAATGGCGAAAGAACTGGAGATTTACACGAACGGCGCCTGCTCAGGGAATCCGGGTCCCGGGAGTTAGGGCCGTTCTGTTTTACGGCGGTCACTGGGTAGCGATGTGTATATGACGAGTAACGAATGAAGAATGTTGTGGGAATGCTAGCAATAAGGAGGTGAACGGGATGCTCGAATCGATGAAGTCACAAGATGCGCAAGCGAAGTCGGCCGACAGGCAGCCGTATGCGGCACAATCATTCAGATGGCACCAGTTGAAGCAGGAAATTATCGAAGCGGCGCCTTCACTCGGCATTGATCAAGTAGGCTTTACGACGGCAGACCCGTTCATCGAACTGAAGGCGCGGCTTCAGCATTCAGTGGATCAAGGCTATGCCTCGGGCTTTGAGGAGCCTGACTTGGAGAAGCGGACACGGCCTGAATTGTTGCTTGAAGAGGCGCGCTCCATTATAGCCATAGCAGTCGCCTATCCGTCGAAGCTGGAGGGTGCCCCGAAGTCGAAGCACGGCGCTTACCGAGGCTTGTTCGCGCGCACCGCATGGGGAATGGATTACCATCATGTGCTGCGGGACCGTCTGCAACGGCTCGAGGCTTTCATCCGTGAGCGTGTGGCTGATACGGAGCTGCGAATGAAGAGCATGGTGGATACGGGCGAACTAAGCGACCGGGCGGTGGCAGAGCGCGCTGGCATCGGCTTCAGCGGCAAGAATTGCTCGATCATTTCGCCACAGTGGGGATCGTGGATTTATTTGGGGGAGATGATTACGAACATTCCATTTCCCCCCGATCACCCAGTGACGGAGGATTGCGGCGATTGCACGCGCTGTCTCGATGCGTGTCCGACAAGTGCCTTGGTTGGGCCGGGACAGCTGAATGCGCAGCTCTGCATTTCATTCCAGACTCAATCGAAGGATACGCTGAGCCACGAAATGATGGTGAAGATGGGCAATCGGCTTTATGGATGCGATACCTGCCAGATCGTCTGCCCGAAAAATAAGGGGATGAATTGGACGCACCATGAGGAAATGCAGCCAGACTCTGAACAGGCCAAGCCCTTGCTTGTGCCGATGCTGGAGCTGTCGAATCGGCAATTTAAGGAGCAGTTCGGTACAAGTGCAGCTTCTTGGCGGGGGAAAAAGCCGATTCAACGCAATGCCATCGTGGCGCTCGGCAACTTCCGCGATCGGAGCGCAGTGCCTGCCCTGCGGACACTGCTGGTGAGCGACACACGCCCGGAAATTCGGGCAACCGCGGCTTGGGCGCTCGGTCAGATTGGAGGCCCGGAGGCGTGGCAGACTTTACAGCAAGCTCAGAAACGCGAGGAGGATGAAACCGTGCAGCAGGCAATTCAAGAGGCGGAGCAACAATTCGCCACGCATGTAGAACCGCTATACGTGCAGGAAATGGACTCACCCGTCGGTCCATTGACACTTGCCGCGACAGCGACCGGATTGTTCGCCATCGAGTTCGGAGGCGTACTTGAGATGGCAGAGGCGCTGCAAGCGCGCGCGGCGCGCGATTACGGCAAGGTAGCACTGCAGCGCCACCCTGAGCGTCTACAGGAGACGTGCCGACAGTTGGAGGAATATTTCGCAGGAGAACGGCAGACGTTCGAACTGACACTTGATTTGCAAGGAACAACTTTTCAAAAAGAGGTATGGCGGGTATTGATGGATATCCCTTATGGGGAGACGCGATCCTATAAGCAAATTGCGGAAGCTATAGGCAACCCGAAAGCTGTTCGCGCCGTAGGCGGAGCCAACAACCGCAATCCGATTTCTATCGTTGTGCCGTGCCACCGTGTTATCGGAGCGAATGGGCAACTGGTAGGTTACGGCGGAGGCATGAACAAAAAAGAAATATTGTTGCAATTGGAAGGCATTTCATATTGAAATTGCGTGTCTTACCGATTTTAATAGGGGATATTTGTCATACGGAGAGGGACATGCTATCATAATTGCGGTAGAGTTGCACAAAATCGTGCTTTTTTACGTATGAATGTACAGCTTTCAAACTAGATGATGTTGGGGTGACCAGGGGCAGATGTGGTATTGGATAACAGGAATCGTAATGCTTATCGTGGGCGTTATTATCGGCTTTGCCGTCGGTGTATTTTATTTGCGTAAACAGATGGAGAAGATGCAGTCCGACCCTCAGATGCTGCAGAAGATGGCGAAGCAGATGGGGTATAATTTGAATTCGAAACAGATGCAGAAAGCACAGCAAATGATGAAGAACAACAATAAAAAGAAGTAATCGTACGGTGCGGCACTTGACTCGCACGGCACGGTGAAAGGAGGAACGGTCGTGGCTGGCTTGAAAGATTATGTTAACATGAAGGTTGGTACGAATCGTGAACAGATCGAGTACCACGTGAAGGAAATTCTGAAGCTTGTCGGAGAGGATGTCGAGCGGGAAGGATTGCTAGAAACTCCGGCGCGTGTGACCCGTATGTATGAAGAGATCTTCGCGGGCTACGAAGTCGATCCTCGGGATGTGCTAGGGGTAACTTTTGACGAACGGCACGAAGAACTTGTCATCGTAAAAGATATTACGTATTATAGCCAATGCGAGCATCACATGGCGCCTTTCTTCGGCAAGGTGCATATCGGTTACATTCCAAGCGGTAAGATTGCCGGCTTAAGCAAGTTGGCCCGTCTGGTTGAAGCGGTGTCGCGGCGTTTGCAGGTACAAGAACGCATTACCTCGCAAATTGCTGATATAATGGATGAGGTGTTGCAGCCTCACGGTGTGATGGTCGTCGTCGAAGGCGAGCATTTGTGCATGTGCGCACGCGGAGTGAAGAAGCCTGGCAGCAAAACCGTCACATCGGCGGTGCGGGGCAGCTTCCGAAGTGACGCGGCACAGCGCGCGGAATTTTTGTCTCTAATTAAGTAATTAGGTGCAAGTGGGTTAACAGAACAAATGGAACCCGTTCCGGGCAATGGAACGGGTTTTTTTGAATTCAGACAGGAGGAATGACAAGAGCTCATGACACAGGCAAACATAGAGCAATTGGAAGCAAATGCAGGTCAGGGGACGGAAATGACGGAACAGGAGGCCGCTTGGGCGAGGCTGTATGAAGCAGCCACGGCATTCAAGAAACAAGGAAGCTGGAATTGGATGTCCGATAACTGCATCTTCGGCGTATTGAACCCAGAGGACGGCAAGGTTGGCTATTGCAGTATTATGGGAGCAAGTGAAACTTTGTTCGGCCTTGCCGTGTTCCGCGGCGGAGAAGGCTTGGAAAGCTTGAATGATATGCTGTTGGAGCGCGACGAGCGTTATGCTTGGCTTCACCGTCAAAAATGCATGATGGCTACGTATGAGGACCGTACGGATTTGGAGAAGCATGATCTGGCGCAAATTAAGGAACTTGGATTCCGCTTCCGCGGCCGCAACGCGTGGCCAATGTTCCGAGCGTATGATCCGGGGCTTGTTCCATGGACGCTTGATGAGAACCAGGTTCGGTTCTTGACGACTGCGTTGGAGCAGGCTATAGATCTTGCGGCTCGGGTAAAGAAGGATGAAGAGCTTCTGACGCCGCCGACTTCAGGGCAGGTGCTCGTTCGCGCGCAGGAGAATGGCGAGTGGATTGACCGTTGGCTCGATCCAGACTTTGTGTTGAATCGTCCGGTGAAAGTCGAGTTCGAGAATCAGGACCGTCTGAACGATATCATGCGGCGCTTCCCGAACAAGAAAGGTCACTGGGAGACGGAATTTTTCTATGCGCCGGTAGCAGTTAAGGGAGAAGGCGAACGTCCATATTATCCGCGTCTTTGTCTGTGGGTGGATCGGCTGACGCGAGCAGCGGTCGGTTTCCATGTTGCCTATGACAGCAATTTCGAGCAGGAGTTCTTGGAGCATTTCTTACAGCTCATCGAGGAGAAGGGAGCTCGTCCGCAGAAGCTCATCATCCGCACGAACGATGGGGTGGACTTGTTCGAGAAGACGGCGCAGCGCTTGAAGATTCGCATTGAGCGCGAACCGCGTCTCGTCTACTTGGAAGAAGCGCGTGGCGATTTGTTCGAATATTTCACCAAGCAGGAAGGGTAATGCGGAATAGGTAGGCGACCGCTATCATTAACGATATGAAGCAGATATTAGGCATCTCTTTGTCGTAATTGGCAGGAGGTGCCTATTTTTTATGAGATCATGTATGATAGGGAATTAAGGAGGGATACATATGAAATTGTTCACTGTGGATGCATTTACGGATAAGCCGTTCCGCGGTAATCCCGCAGCGGTTTGTCTGCTGGAACATGAGATGGACAGCGAACAGATGCAGCAGATCGCGATGGAGATGAATTTGTCGGAAACGGCGTTCATCATCCCATTGGAAGAAGGAGACCGCTCCCGCTATCGCCTGCGCTGGTTCACGCCGCAGGTGGAAGTAGACCTATGCGGGCACGCTACGCTGGCGAGCGCGCATGTGTTGCGTGAGCAGGGGCTAGCGGAGGGAGAACGAATCGCTTTTGAGACGATGAGCGGCACGCTCTACGCTCTCTATGGGGAGAATGGACAAATCACGCTCGACTTTCCGGCGTCATCTATCGTGATGGTCAGTGATGAAGGTCTGCAGGGACGGTTGGAAGAAGCGCTGGGCTGCTCCATACAGGGGATGGCGCGCAGCCGCATCGAATTGCTGGTCGAGGCAGACTCAGAGCAGACGGTGCGTGAATTAAAGCCGGATTGGGAGAAGCTCCTGCGCTGCGATGAGGAAGTGATTGGCGTACTCGTGACCGCTCCTTCCGCTCCGGGACGAACGGATAGGGCGGACTTTGTCTCCCGCTGCTTCTTTCCAAGTCTCGGTGTAAATGAAGATCCGGTAACAGGATCCGCGCACTGTACGATGGCTCCTTATTGGGCGCAGAAATGGGGACGGACCTCGTTCATCGGAGAACAGTGCTCTGCCCGCGGAGGCATGGTGCAGGTAGAGTTGCAGGGGGAGCGGGCATTGCTGACAGGTCAGGCCGTCACTGTGATGGAAGGGAAATTAACGATAGACTAGACCATCAAATGCTTCATCCATGAATACCATGCAATAATGGACTGCGCCCGCCGCCGCTCGGTCGAAGGCTGCAGCTCAATGCCATGCTGGCGCATTAGTTGCACCGCTTCCTCATCGGATATTTGACCGTCACGATACATGCATTGCAACAGGATGTCGCGGATGGCCGGCTTGGAGAAAAGCTTACGAACGATAGCTTCATGCCGACCCTGCATCGGCAGTTGCATCAAGTCTCTTCCTTCAGCGGTCAGCCGGACGGCCATGCCGTCAGTAGAGCGGTAGGTCTCGATCAGCCCGTAATAGACGCCGACATTAACGTAGTAGTCGGTCTGCCGTGGAGCGAACCGGTATATCCGGTGAATATCCGCCTTCAACAAGTCCTCCTCCGTCAACAGCTCCATGACGTTCATAAAGCGTTCGAACGAGTTCGCTTGCGGGAAGGGGGCTGCATCTGGCTCAACTTCCACTGGCGTTTCTGCGGCAATGGCCAAAATACGCTCTTTCGTCATCCCGCCCTCAATCCGGTATGCGCAGCTGCGAACAAGCGAGATGGAATCGTAGCGGAGTGGTTCAGTAAACTGATATTCAAACAAATAATAGATTCCGTCCGAATAGAGAAAATAGATTGGAATGACCGGCTTCGTCAGCTGCGGGCGCTGGTTAAGCGCCCGGTAAGGGTAGTAGAGCTGACGGACGCAGAAGTCCTGCGGAATTTTATTTTTCGCTTCCAAAATGAGAATTTCCCGCATCGTTTCAAATCCGGCGTCGATCTCCATCTGTTGACTGCGTTCCACCTGAAGCGGTTCCAAATATGAGCCTACATAGAAAGAGAATTCCGGTGATCGCATCCGCCCGCTGAACGTTAATTCCAGCGGTTCGGAGCTTTCGATGCCGCGAAATCGATGCAGCATGTCGGTCATATGGGCGGTATGAAGCGCGTTCGCTTCACTGGTGGAGCTTGTCCCGTCGGCTTGAATCGTCTGAAAGGCAGGAAAGCGAAGATACGCTTTCTCTACCGCAATGTTCTCAATGGGATCAAGCGGATGAAAAATCGGAAACGGAGCGATAATGTACACGCCGTTCGATACCGGCAGGATGCCAAGTTGATGATCGGCAAAGCAGGGTGACAGCTCGCCGGAGGAGTCGAATTTGCACTGCAGGCGTGCCTGCACACCGGGACGCAGTCCATTGATTTGTTCGCTCGTGATCGTGAAGAAGCCCTGCGCTTCAATGTGCTCCAAAATCCGATATTGCTCGAACAGCTCGTTCCAGATCAGGTCCTTCTGTCTTAGCCTGCTTGTCGTCACTTCCGTTTCCCCGCCTTCAGTGAAGTTCGTAATTCAATACCAGCACCTCGTCCACGTTGCCACGCGCGCTTGCCTTGGAATTGATGTTGCGCCGGGCTTGCACGATATGGATATGAAAATCGGCATACAGCTCCAAAATAAAGTCTGTCGCATGATTGGACAGCATGACATATACTCCGCGATCACTCAAATCCCGGAACACTTCGGCTAAGCGCCGCTGCTCCTCACGGCCGAATCCTTCCTTGGCATACGAAGTAAAGGCGGCGGTCTTCGTCAGCACGTCATAGGGCGGATCGAAATAGACGAAGTCCCCGGCTTGAGCTCCGTTGACGGCTGCGTTGAAGTCCCCTTCTGTAATGCGGATGTCCGTACGGTTAAAATAAGCGGATATATCCCGGATTGTCTCTTCCTGTACGATATCCGGCTGCTTGTATTTGCCGAACGGGACGTTGAACTGCCCCGACGCATTGACACGATATAAACCGTTATAGCATGTCCGATTTAAAAAAATCAGGCGCGCGGCCCGCTCAACGGGAGATAGTTGCACATAAGCTTCCGCATCGCGATCCCATGCCCGCACTTCATAGTAATAGCTCTCTTCATTCCGATGGATGCGGAGCGCTTCAATAAGCTGATCCGGCTGCTGCTTTATCGTACGGTAGAGGTTGATGAGCTCCGGATTGACGTCGTTAATAACAGCCCGCTCAGGCGCGATGTTGAACAAGAGCGCCGCACCGCCGATGAACGGCTCGAAATACGAAGCTTGGTTCCAATTCATTTGCGGTAGGCGGCTGTGGATTTCGGAGAGCAGTTGGCGCTTGCCGCCTGCCCATTTTACGACCGGTTTCAGCAAATCACCTCACCCCTTTCTATTGTAATGTACTCTTTAGTATGCACCGAAACAAAAGAAAAAAGCGGCGGTGGAGCCGCTTAGACTGCGGATAGTCGTGTGAGGCAATGGAAGCCGCACATGAGTTCGCGTTTGTCTTCTATTGTACAGAACGAAGGGGGAGAGGCGCAACAACGAAAACGGGGATCTTCAATAAGGCGTCCACTTCACCTTGCGGGCTTGGCTGAAGCGTTCGGCTACGGCTGGCCAATAGACGATATGCCACCAGTCATCGATATATTTGGCGCGCTCATTTTGATGCTTCAAATAGTAAGCATGCTCCCACACGTCAAGCGGCAGCAGCGGAATAACATCCCATTGGGACAGATTTTGATGCTTCTCTGCCTGAAGGATTTCAAGCCTGCGGCTGCGTGGACTCCAGACAAGGATGGTCCATCCGCTGCCTTCCACTTTCTCAGCCGCTTTGGAAAATTGCTGCTTAAAGGCGTCGACGCTTCCGAAATCATGTTCAATCTGCTTACGCAAAGCGCCTGCAGGTTGCCCGCCGCCGCGAGGATTCATAATGTCCCAGAAGATCGTGTGCAAATAATGGCCGGCACCGTTAAAGGCGAGTTCATTCTCCCAGTATTTAATCAGATCGAAGTTGCCGGTACGACGTGATTCGGCAAGCGCGAGTTCGGCTTTGTTCAAGCCATCCACGTAACTCTGATGATGCTTGTCATGGTGGATGCGCATCGTCGTCTCATCGATATAAGGCTCGAGCGCATTGTAGGCGTAAGGCAGCGGAGGCAGACGATGTCCGCCGATAGGGACAAAGGCTTCATCCGCTCGCTCCGAGGATTCGTAGCTAGATGCCGATGTGGAATCTGGGAGTGGCTGGTTCGCGGATCGGGACGCGGAGCTGTATATAGGTTCGACGCTATTGCTGCGTACAGACGAAGCATTGAACGCTCCTGCGGGTGTTGAATTTTGCCGTCCTCCGCCGGGATGCCAAGCCTGCGAGTTACCGATATAGGCGCGTACGCCCGGTTGCTGATGTGACGTATTCACGGATTCGTACAATTCCTCCTTGGCGTCGAATGCCGATGTAGTCCAGTTCGGCATTCCGCTATTTGATGGGCTCACTTGGTATGGGGAAGCATTGCCCCTGTCGATTGCCGCGTGAATGTGCGCCATTGGCTGGGCGACGCCCTCTGCCGCATTAGATGCGCCATGACTTACCAAAGTGAACGGTGCTTGCGTAAGCTCCTGCACGACGTTCAGGAAATATTGGGACTCGCTTGCAATATGATCGATTACAATCGGAGCAAGCGGGATGCTCTGCACCGCCTGGCTATGCCGCTTCACTTGCTCAAGCTGCTGTAGGAACTGCTCCGATTGATACACAGATGCCTTCAGCAGCAGCTCAAGCTGGTGCTGAAGCGAGGCATCCATTGCATGCGGATGATTCACGACGCTGTCCAGCCATGCGGCGGCGGTTGATTCGGTCTTGGCAAAGACCTGCTCCCATTCCAGCAGCAGTTGAACATATACTTCCTCTAGCTGGGGCACGATGGCCCGAATCACCTCGGTATGTTCCTTCTCCTGTCTCTTCCAGAATACGATTTCTTCTAGCAAGCGAACCGGCATCAGCGGCCCGTAAACATGCAGCAATGCACTCCCTCCTTCCGCCCTAAGCTCCTTACTATTGCGTGTTCAAAAAGACCACTTTTCAGCGCCAAGAAGGTTGCAAGAACCCGAAGCGTATGATTCCGAAGCGAGTTTATCTCCGCAAAAAAGATTTGATACCGAATTCTATCTTGAGATACTTCGTGATCAAAAGAGGGCTTTTTGAAAAACCTCTACTAGTGTATTAGCGGCAGAGGTTGGACTATGAGAAAGAGCACAAAAAACCGTAAGCTCGGAGGCTTACGGCTTTGCGATCATATATCCTTCATCGGTATGATAGGCTGCGTTAAGAAAAGCGGCCGCTTTGCCCAAATATTCCTTGCGGTGTGTGCGATAAATAAGTTCATGCTGCACATCCGGCACAATCCATGACTCCGAAAGTTTATTCGACTGGCGGGCGGAAAGCTGCTCCGATATTTCGTAGGGCGCTTTTGTGTCCGCAGTACCGTGAATGAAGAAGGTCGGAATAGCGTAGTTAGTCGCCTTCACTTCATTGTACGGAATTTGCTGCAGGCTCGTGCCGTTCAGAGCGGGGAAGAAGGCCCGCAGTAAATCGAGTGACGGATGCTTCGGCAATGAAATGTACTGCGTTAAGTTATGATACAGCGTATCCGGTTCGAGCAAGAACGTGCTGTCCAGTATCATGGCATCGATATCTTGAGAGAGAAGCGATGCTTGCAGGGCGGTACCCGCCCCCATGGAGAAGCCCCAGACGACGATATGCTCCGCTCCGCGTTCCTTGGCAAGCTGTACGGCACCGAGCAATTGCTCCTTCTCGAGACGGCCGCCGGTCGCCTTCGTCTTATGCTGTTCGGAAGCAAATCCGTAATCGAACATGACCACATTATAATCAAGCCGATGCGCAAATTGCGCTAAGTCATACATCGGCACCCAATATTCTTCCCGGTTGGCTCCATAGCCATGGCTGAATATTATCGTCCGTTTGGACGTTTTATCGGAAGGGATGTACCAACCGTCTACTAAGGTATGACCATCTCTGGCAGGGAACGCAACCGTTTCATAACGCATGCCCTTCGCCTCCATCGGGTTCGAGAAGAGCGGAGGAACCTGCGGATTGGCGAACATCCATGCAATAAAGCCATGCAATGCCAGAAAAATAAGAAGTGCGGCAACCACCGTCGACAAAGAGAGCGCGATCGCCACATGCTTCAATCGAATGCGCCGGGCGACAGCAGGAGCAGATCCGGAAGGAGCAAGCCATTCGGGGTGAAGCGATGGAGATGTTACGACAGGTGTGTTCATATGCATGACCTCCTCCAGGATGTGTTGGGCAACGATGATTGTGTTGATTTTCGACAAAATCTGATGAATATAGAACTAAAGTCCCGCAAAGGGGCTCGACCTTGCAAACGTTTTAAGCTGTACTACCATCGTATGCGGTAAACCGCTTAGGGTCAACGAATCTGCTCGATTTGTAAGGTGAATGTAACGTTGCCGTAACATTGAAACATCATTGTAAAAAATGTCGAAATCAGGGACGTTAGTCGGAGATGGAAAATTGATTGTAGTCTCTTTACGACGCAGGAAAAGGACGTTATACTAGATGTAACAAAGTTTCATTCTGTGGAACGAAAGAGGGAGATTCACGTGGAGGAACGCGGGAAGTTGACTGTTCGCGCGGTGGAACGCGCACTTGATATATTGATGTGCTTCGCAAATGAACGCGATTTGAGCTTAACGGAAATTGCATCGCAGGTGGGCTTGAATAAGAGCACGGTCCATCGGCTGATGGCGACGCTGGAGGAGCGGGGATTTGTAATCCGCAATGGCGACAAGTATCGCCTGGGCTACCGGATATGGGAGCTTGCCGCGAATTTGACGCAGGTAGACGACCCAGCACAGCTGCTGCTGCCGGACATGGAGCACCTGCGTGATCAGATTGGCGAAACGGTGAGTTTGTATGTAAGGGACGGCAAAGACCGTATCCGCATTCAAGCCGTACAGAGCAATCAGGCGATTCGGCGGGTCGCGCCGGTAGGCGCCAAGCTGCCCCTCTTTGTCGGAGCGTCAAGCAAGGTGCTGCTTGCGTTCGCCGAGCCGTATGAGCGTGATGCTGCGCTGCAGGATTCGGGCTGGCCACCGAGCATGGATCGGGAGACGTACTTGAGCCAGCTGGAGGAAGTTCGCAGCTTAGGGTACGCGATTAGCGTAGAAGAACGGGAGCCGGGTGCAGCGGCGGTGTCCGTGCCGATATTCGACCGCAGTCATCAGCTTGCCGCCGCTCTGTCCGTATCTGGACCAGTGAGCCGTATGTCGATGGAGACGCTGCGTGCCTGTGCGCCGCAGCTGATGGAGGCGGCACGGCGAATGGAGACGATGCTGCGCACGGTGATGTAGCTAGGATAGAAACAAATTGGGGTCAAGGATATCCACTGGAGAGACCTGACGATTGCCTTTGAATCCGAGTCATCACCGCTTATTCTCATCCCAATGACTTGGATTCAACAGCGACGGAAGTGGATACGCCCGCCATTCTTGTTACCTTTTCACCTGTTTTCGAGTTTCTCGACAAGCTCAAGGACACAGCCATATTCAGGCATGTGTCCTTGTTTGCTGTTGCGACTGTGAGTGCTGCTGCCGATACTGTCCCGGTGTCATCCCTTCCTGCTTCTTGAACAAGCGGTTGAAGTATGGGGGCTGGTATCCGGCCGATTCGGCAATTTCGTTAATTTTCATATCGGTGGTCAGCAGCAGTCCCTTGCATTTGTTCATCTTGATCGCAGTCAAATAATCGATGAAATTTTGTCCTGTCATCTGTTTGAAGGCTCTGCTTAATTGCGAGGTGCTAATTCCTGCCTCTGCTGCGCACGTTTCCAGCGAAAGGTCACACATATAGTCCTGTTCAATGCGTTCAAGCAGTTCTTCCACTACCTGCTTCATCGGCGCGTTGTAGCTGCGTTTGATCGAGGCGCTATAGGGCTGAATGATTTTGGTGCGGAACCAGCTGAGCGACGCTTTCGTATCGCGCAGTCCACCCAATTCTTCCTGCCAGCTTAAGCCAAATACGGCATAAGGGTTGTGCCCGAGCTGAAGCAGGGAACGGTGAATGCTGCCGATGAGCCTCATCAAGCCTTCGTGAACCATCCATTCTGCGCCGCCACTTGCTTGCAACGCGGTAACGAATCGCTCCAGACTCTCCATTGCTTCCTCTTCAAGCCCCATATTCAGTGCATGAATGATTCCAAGCTCTAAATCTACAGGAGACTCGATCGGATTAGGAGAGTGCGCCAATACGTGCTCCGCTTCGAGCAGTTGGTTGTTCAGCCCGAAGTTTCGGTAGCTGATGGCGCGCCGCGCTTGCTCCATACCGTGCGGGAGATCGATCCATCTATCCGTGACCCGACTCGCCACAATCGTAACATAGACGCGCAGCGTATGGTGGAGCGCCCGCATCAGGCGGTCGCCCAAGGACAATATCCGACGATGCGACTCCTCAAGCCCACCCTCCTTCGCCATAAACAAGATGAGCCCGAAGGAACCGTCCAAAAAGTTCATGACGTGCACATGCTCGCACTCTGCCTCCTCCATGGACAGCTCCTGCACTACATTGATCGAGGCGTAGGTCAGGAGATGCACGTCTTTATCAGACATCGGCGTACGCGCTTCCTCCGCATTGTGCAATTGGACGACGACAGCTGCGAAGCGCCGGCCTTCGATGTCCAGTTCAAGAGAACGAAGCTTCTCCTTAATTTCTGCTTCTTCCAACGTAATGGCTTGTCCTTGCACGAATTGATTAATGTAAGCTTCACGCATGGATGGTATCGCTAAATTCCACTGCTCCTGCAGTGATTCATTGGCGAAATGGTACTCCTTCCACTCCTGTTCAATATAATCCAATTCGTTGCGAATGCCGCTCTCCGGCGTGCGCCAAGAGCTGACCATCTCCATGACGCGGCGAATCGGATTGTAAATGCGGCGCGAAGCGAACCAACTGACGAACAATGCCGCGGCCAGTGCAATGCAAGAGAGCAGTATCATTAATTGCGTGTACGGCTGCGTCGGAGAGGTAACGACCGATAGAGGGGTCGCGGATACGTAAGCCCACGTTTCCCCGAGCGTGTTGAACGAAGCGGTCTTGACCAGATATGTTTCTCCGTCCAGCTTCACCTCAACATCCCCGTCCTGCTGCGGAGTGTTGGCATGAGGCCGCTCCTTTCGAATCACTTGCATCAGTTTCTCATCCATTATGTTAGTAGTGGAGCGGGCAGCGATATTGCCGTTTCCGTCCAAAATAAAAGATTGCCGATCGGCAAGGGAGAAGACGTGCAGCTTTGCCGGGTTAATAAAAATGACGATCGCGCCGTAGGCGTCGGCGCTGCTGTTGTAAGGCAATTTCATGACGATGGCATGCTTGGTTCCTGCTTGACCGAAAGGGCGGGCAAGGCCGTGAGTCCAATACATATCGGGAGACGGATCAAGCAGCCCGGACCATTGTCTGGTGACTTCCGGCTGCTCCAGCTGCCGGACACCGAGACTCGGATGCAGCAATTTATTTTGTTTTTTTACATACAAATACACTTGATCGATGAGCGGCACCGCATTTTCAAGCACGGACAAGGTCGACAAGATCTGCTCTGTCTCCTCAAATCGATCGACGAAGTTCATGTCGGCAATGGTTGAGCGGAATTGGGGCTTCACCGCCATATGTGATACGAACGTAACCAATTGGGAGAATTGCTCGTCCACTTGATTGGCCACATCATTGAGCTCCAACTGATGCTTGTTGTGAAACTGCTTCACGAGATGCGCATTGCCGGCATACAAAAAAGCCGAACAGATGACGGCAATGGGGACGCAAGTCAGCACAATGGCGAGCATGAGGCTTCGCCAATATAGCATTCCTTTGGATTGTAGACGGTCGATCAAGCTTGCTTTCACATATCACACATCCTTGGACGTTATGAGCTTTTTACTATTGTAAAACAATCCTTTAGCATTGAAAAGGCTTTCATCATGAAATAAAACCGTTGTGAGAACACCTGTGTTGAAGCCTTTCGAAGAGGGGCAATCGCGTGTAGAGGCAGGTTTATAAGCCTAAGGAAGCTTGGATCTCGCTTGGTCAAAAAAGTGCAATCGGAGGAAATCGTTGTTCCGGAAGTAGCGTGCGCAGCGATCAAGATCTATCTGGAAACCGCATAACAGCGCGTAAAGCTGGATGATTTTACTCTGTTGCAGCGCAGTCTTAAACGATACGGCAAAAAATTCAAATTGCAGGCAATGATGATAGCGTTTACATTTTATTTACTGACATGGATGCAATGAAATTAACATGCAATGAAATGACGCAGAGGACAAACAAGCAGCAGAAGAGAGGGATGGCATATGACCGCAAGCAACTTGCCACAGGATAGAGCTATGGAACGACCGGGCGCAGCAATGGAACCGGACAAACCGCAAAGCAAACCAGAAGGCAAGTATTCGCTATTATGGAAGGACGTCCGGCGCGATAAATACTTATACTTTCTGGCTCTGCCGGGTATTTTGTTTTTTATTATATTCAAATATATTCCGATTACGAATCTGGTCATCGCATTCCAGGATTATTCGCCTTACTTCGGGGTATTAGACAGTCCTTGGGTAGGGTTCGAGCATTTTGCAAGGTTTTTCGCGCATGATGACTTTTACATCTTATTGCGCAATACGCTTGGCATCAGTTTGATGAATTTGGTGTTCTTTTTTCCGGCGCCGATTATTTTATCGCTCATGTTAAATGAAGTGCGCAATGCCATCGTGAAGCGGACCGTGCAGTCGCTTATTTATATCCCGCATTTCCTGTCGTGGGTGCTCATTTCAGGTCTGACCTTCCTTATGTTCTCGCAATCGGAAGGTCTGGTGAACAAAGCGCTCGTCAGTATGGGAAAAGACACGTTCGACCTGCTGACCAACCCGGATTATTTCTGGGGCCTGCTGACTGCGCAATCGATTTGGAAGGAAATCGGGTGGGGGACGATTATTTTTCTCGCCGCCATCGCGGGTATTGATCCGCAGCTGCATGAAGCGGCTGTCATGGACGGGGCGGGCCGCATGCGCCGCATCTGGCACATTACGCTGCCAGGCATGCGCAACGTCATTATCATCCTGTTCATCCTGCGGCTCGGCGCCATTATGGACACGGGCTTCGAGCAAATCTATCTGATGATGAACGCGGCGGTTTCCAATGTGGCAGAAGTGTTTGACACGTATGTGTACCGCATCGGAATTAAGCAAGGCGAGTTCAGTTATAGTACCGCCATCGGTCTATTCAAGTCGATTGTGGGTGTCATACTCGTCGTATCTGCCAATAAGATCGCCAAGAGATTCGGTCAAGATGGACTATATTAACAAGCTGGGAGGAGACGAACGATAATGGCGGACAAAGGCTGGCGCGACCGCGTCTTCAACATTACGAATATTACGGTGCTCATTCTGATTGCTTTGGCGACCGTATTTCCGATTTATTATACGATTGTTCTGTCCTTTACAGACCCGACGGAATATTACAGCAAGCCGCTTATTCTGTTTCCGGAAAAATGGACCTTGGATGCATACCGATACCTGCTCTCCAACGGGTTGTTCGTCAGCGCGCTCGGGGTCAGCACATTTCTGGCTACGGTTGGAACAGCGCTCAGTCTAATCGTGACGGCAGGGCTTGCCTATGCGTTGTCGCGCAAGCGGCTTCGGTTCCGGCGTGCAATGATGTTCCTTATCTTGCTGACGTTTCTGTTCCAGCCAGGCTTGGTGCCAGCTTATCTCATCGTCCGCAACTTAGGTCTAATCGACAGCATCTGGTCGTTAATCCTGCCCAGCTTGACGAGCGGCTGGTATGCCTTGCTAATGAAAGGCTTCTTCGACAGCATACCGGACAGTCTGGAGGAGGCGGGACGAATTGACGGCTGTAACGAAATCGGCGTCTTCTGGCGCATCATGCTGCCGTTGTCGCTGCCTGCGCTTGTCGCTTTCGGTTTGTTTTTTGCGGTAGGTTATTGGAACACCTACTTCAATGCCTTGATGTACATCAACGATCAGAACAGATGGCCGCTGCAGGTTCTGCTGCAAAATATGCTGGTAGATCCGTCGACGATGGGCGGAGGAGCGGGGGTCGAGAGCTTCCGTGCCAATCGGCAAATGCCGACCGAGACGCTCAAAATGGCTGCCGTTGTCATTGCGACGATTCCGATTATGCTTGTATATCCGTTTTTACAGAAGCATTTTGCGAAAGGCGCCATGGTCGGCTCCTTGAAGGAGTAGCTCCTGAAAGCAGTGCCCTTACCGGAAGATGGTTCGACGTCAGTCTAACCTATACATGAAGGTGCAAGTGGAATTAAGTATAAAAGGGAGGTCGCTATTATGAAAAAATGGCTAAAAACGACGTTTCTGCTCACGCTGGCAGGCTCATTGCTGATGACCGCATGCGGAAACAACAACGCCAGCGACAACGGCGGTGTGACCAACATTAAAACTCAGGTAATTAACTATGCGCCGGAGTTTATCGGTCCGGACAACCCGCTCTGGCAGGAATTCGAGAAGCGGACGAACACGAAGCTGAACATTACATGGCTCAGTCCGACAACGGCAGAGGACAAAATTAACGTAATGCTCGCATCGGGGGACTTGCCTGATTTGACCTACGTCGAGACGCTCGACAATTCACAGCTGCGCAAAATGATTGATCAAGGCGTGTTCTGGGATTTGACAGAGCTGCTGAAGGAATATCCGAACTTAAACCGCGAGGAATTCGAGGTGATGTGGCGGGATTCCAAAATCAACGGCAAAAATTACGGCGTTCCACGTTATTACCCGGCATACGGCGGAGGAATATTCCCGATGTTCCGCAAGGACTGGCTTGATAAATTACAGCTGCAAGTGCCTGCGAACGTAGATGAATTCCGGGAAGTGCTGAAGGCGTTCAAGACGATGGATCCGAACGGCAACGGACAGGCGGATGAGGTGCCATATGCAACGACGCCTGCTTCATTGGGCTTTCTGTACAACGTATTCAATGAGACGCAAGGCAGCTGGAAGCTGAAGGACGGCAAGCTCGTGCCTATAATTACAGAAGACGCTTCTCGTGACGCATTGCTTTACATTAAACAGTTGTTTGATGATGGATTGCTTCCTCCGGATTTCGCCATTATGAAATTTTCACAAGTGACCGACTTAATTCGCAGCGGCAAGGCAGGGGGCGTCGGGTATTCGATGAATCAGGCGTGGATTCATACGGAATTCATCCGCAAGACCGATCCGAATGCAGACTTGATTCCGCTCGCTTCGATTGAGAACAAAGCGGGAGTGAAATATACGCCTTCTGGTGTCCCATATTACGGTGTATTTCTGATACCGAAAAAAGTGCCGGAAGACAAGGTGAAGAAGATTCTCTCCTTCCTGGATTACGGATACGGGCCGGAAGGAAACACGCTTGCCTTCTACGGTGTGAAGGACGTACACTATAAGGAAGATAATGGAAATAAAATTCCGACGGATCAAGCGAAGAAGGATATGGTCGGGGATGGCAACATGGCCTCCATCTTCCACTTGGTCAGCGACGATATGGCGATTAGCGCTATCGGAATGCCGGATGATTTCTACAAGCGCAACGTTGACATTGTAACGGAGCGGAAGAAAGTCGATGTACCGCAGCCGGACCGCGGCCTGTTCTCTGAGAAATTCAATCGGTATTTCCCTGATATTCAGAAGAAGGTCGACGACATGCGCACGAAGGTCATTATCGGGAAGGAAACGATCGAAGCGTATGATAAGCTGATTGAGCAGCTTCGCAACGATGCGCAATTAAAGGAAATTACAGATGAGATGAACGAATACTATGCGAAGCGCCAAGCAGAGCTGTAGACGATCGAAGCACCTACAATAGGGAGATGAGGACACGTGCAACAAGTTACAGCGATCGTGATTGGAGCAGGGGATCGGGGAGCCCGAGCATATGCCCCTTATGCATTGGATAATATGCATGAGTTCAAGATTGTGGGCGTGGCCGATCCGAACTTAGAGCGGCGGCGCAGCTTTGCGGAAGCGTTCGAGCTGCCGGAGTCGCAGCAGTACGATTCGTGGGAATTGATTCTTGGGGAGAACAAGCTGGCTGATGCAGCTATCGTCTGCACACAGGACCGGATGCACTATGAGCCGACGTTGCGCGCACTCGAGCTTGGCTACCACGTGCTGCTCGAGAAGCCAATGTCGCCGGAGCCGAAGGAATGCGTTGAGATGGAGCTAGCCGCCAAGCGTCATAACCGGCTGCTCACGATATGCCATGTGCTGCGGTATACACCGTTCTGGACGGCAATGAAGCGTGAGATCGATCGTGGCGCGATTGGGGATATCATCTCCATCCAACTCAATGAGAACGTCGGGAACATGCACATGTCGCACAGCTTCGTCCGCGGCAACTGGCGCAACAGCGATCAGTCGAGCCCGATGATTTTGCAGAAATCGTGCCATGATATGGACATCCTGGCTTACTTGATGAATGAACCGTGCGTGCGCCTCAACTCCTTCGGTTCCTTGATGCATTTCCATGAAGGCAACAAGCCGGAAGGAGCGCCTGCGCGCTGCATCGAAGGGTGTCCGGCGGAGGCAAGCTGCCAATATCACGCGCCGCGCTATTATTTGGGCGAAGGGATCGGCTGGGCACGCAAAATTACGGATAACTATACGAAGGAAGGTATTGTGAAGGCGCTATGGGAAGGTCCTTACGGCAAATGCGTCTATCAGACCGATAACAACGTCGTCGACCATCAGGTCGTCAATATGGAGTTCGCGAGCGGGGCGACGGCGATGTTCAGCATGTGCGGCTTCACGCACGACAACACGCGCATCGTACAGGTGATGGGCACCAAGGGAGACATCCGCGGCAATATGGAGGATGACGGCTTCGTCATTCATGACTTCGTAACGAAGGAAGAGCGGACGATTAAGGTGCACACGCCGGAGACGGGACATGGCGGCGGCGACTCCGGCATCGTGCGTGCGTTCCTCCAGGAAGTGCGCAGCTTCGGACACAGTGCGGATGAGAGCTTGTCGTCGGCAACCGTTTCTGTGCGCAGCCACCTGATGGCATTCGCAGCGGAGAAGTCCCGCCTGAACGGCGGGCAGGCGATCGATTTGCAAGCGATGTATGACGATCTTGCGGGGCAGCCGACCGCATAATCGTTTATATGTATAAGTATAAGAAGCAAACATGCCCTAGCAATGGGATGCGTGTCTGCTTCTTTTTTTGCGTATACCATTATATAGCAGATAAAATACAAGAAATTAGCAGATGAAATACAAGAAAGGGCCTTGATACAATGATTGTAACGTTTTCAACTTATGTATAAAATAAACATTGGCCGCATTGAGAACGAACGGGGGAGAGAATTCATGCAAATTATTCAGGGAACGGCACTGTTGTTGCTTGTATTATCCTTGTTCAGTTTGTTCAGCTTCAAGGCTCCGAACGGTATGAAAGCGATGGGGGCATTGGCCAATGCTGCCGTGGCGAGCTTTCTCGTCGAAGCGTTTCACAGTTATGTTGGCGGCGATATGCTGCAGATCGGATTTTTGAAAGATGTGGGCGTCGCTGCAGGCGGCATGGGCGGCGTTGCTGCCGCGGCTCTTGTCGCGCTTGCGATGGGCGTATCTCCGGTATATGCCATGATGCTGGGAGTGGCGTGCGCCGGACTTGGCTTGCTGCCGGGCTTCATCGCAGGCTATCTTGTCTCATTCCTTGTGACGCGGTTCGAGAAAAAGGTGCCAGCCGGCCTCGATTTGATTGCCTGCATTGTCATTGCGGCTCCGCTCGCAAGAGGCGTTGCGGTGCTGATAAGTCCGCTCGTTGATATGACCCTATTGAATATCGGCAGCATTATTGCGGCCACGGCAACGGACAACCCGATAGTGATGGGCGTTATATTGGGAGGGGTCATTACGGTTGTCGCTACGGCTCCGCTCAGCTCGATGGCGCTGACGGCAATGCTCGGCTTGACGGGGCTGCCGATGGCGATTGGGGCACTGGCAGTGATGGGCTCGTCCTTCATGAACCTTGTCTTCTTTCACCGGATGAAGTTCGGTGACCGCCGAACGACGATAGCGGTAGCGATTGAGCCGCTTACGCAGGCGGATATCATTTCCGCCAACCCGATCCCCGTATATATCACCAACTTTATAGGCGGGGCCGCGGCAGGAGTCGTCGTGTCTCTATTCGGACTGATCAACAACGCGACAGGCACAGCGACGCCGATTGCCGGCTTGATGGTCATGTACGGCTTCAACGATCCGCTCCCGGTGACGATCGCGGCTGCCTTGTGCGCCCTTGCTGGAGCAACTGCGGGATGGCTTGGATCCATCGTGTTCCGCAATTACCCGATTCGTACCGTTTTGGATGTCAGGGGCGTGCCGTCGACTCAAGGAAGCAGCAATGGCACAGTGTAGCAAGAGTAGGGAAAAAGGATAGATTGCTTGTGGCCCGGCGACGACTGTGTCGGCCGCAGTCACGCGAACGCCCCCGTGCGGCAGAGAAGCTGCGCGGGGGCGTTTTATTGTAATCGGTCATCACTACTCTACTTAAGAGTCTGGTAGTACGGTCATGTGGAATTTATAAAAAATCGGGATAGGTGATGCTCTCGGAAAGGATAAGTATGACAGTTCCATCCCTTGCTTCACTCTCCCCTTTATTCAGAATAGCAGCAGCAACCTCTTCCTTTCAAACGAGAACAGGTTGACAGTCTTTCGTACAATGGCCTTTAGCAACACTCTCCCATACTGTCAGGAGGGGGGCGGGGATAAGGGTACATGCCGATCCGTGAAAGATATTATTTCCTGATGGCTCGATCCTGATTGCAGTGAATATAGAGTCGGTTCATGGGCGTGACGCCTCCTGATGGAAGTGAACACAGAGTCGAACATTGGTGTGACGCCTCCTGATGGAAGTGAACCCAGAGTCGAACATTGGTGTGTCGCCTTCTGAAGGAAGGGGAGAATGAAGAAAAGGCTCGGATGCAATGCATCTCTTCCAGTCTGACAGGCCCATGTTCTAACACAAGAAGACGGAAGATGGGTTATTAGAGTAGATAACGGCAGATTTCATATTGTTGAACCTGATGGAAGTCAAGCTGTAACATCGCATAAAAGCCCAAGTAGAAATACTAATATGAGAATTCAAGATGGTAGATGGAGAAGGCCTAGTGAACAAGAACTTGAACATTTTATAACTATCTTTTCTGATAATGAGAAGTGGTAACAAAGAGCCTTTTTTAGGAGGGCGTAAGGGCAGAGAATCATTTGCGTGAAAGCTCGAAATGCCGTGAAACGATCGGGTGGAAGTTAATGTCTATAACTTTCATCACATTTTGAATTTAAAATGTGTCTAAATATTGACACTGTTTATGACTCCGTGATATTATAACGTTAAAATAACGCACTATCAAAAAAACGTATTATAATTTCACTGACCATCCTCATGACAAACACCGAATCCGTGTTACGCACTCCATCACGAAATCTGCACGATTTCCAAATCTTTTATGCAACCTACCCACATCATGTCTACAACCTGCAAAGGGTACAGCTTTCACAACAAAGAAAGCGTATACAATTATGAACCATTGTTCAAATGAACGAATCAGCCAGAGCGATCCTGTCTTCATTCCGACAATTATTTGAGCTCGAGCAAGCGGAACTTCCTGCCCAGATGACTGCAAGATTTTCTTTCCACTCAGACAACTCGCCGATACGATTTTGTTAATTAATTACTTTGAAAGCGCAAACAATTACAATTTAAATGGTAAAGGAGCGAGCTTGGATGAAACAACTTTTTTCTATTCTCGCCGTCTGTTCTTTGCTGCTGTTGGCTGCATGCGGGGCCTCTAACGAGCCTGCGGCAACAGGCAAGCAAAACGACGAAAACGACGGGAAGAAAGTAGTCAAAATCGGTATCGCGCAGTTTGCGGAGCATCCTTCGCTGGATGCGGCGAGAACGGGCTTTCTGCAGGCGCTGAAAGATGCCGGGTACAAAGAAAACGACAATTTGCAAGTGGATATGCACAATGCTCAGGGAGACATGAACAACAACATGACCATTGCACAGAAGCTCGTCGGAGATAAGAACGATCTCATCCTGGCGATTGCCACGCCAACTGCGCTGGCGGCTGCAAAAGCGACGAAAGATATTCCGGTCCTATTCACGGCCGTTACCGATCCGGTCGCATCAAAATTGGTCAAGAGTCTGGAAGAGCCAGGAGGGAATGTGACGGGCACGCGGGACACGAACCCGGAAGCGATTAAGAAGACGATGGAAACGATGAAGAGATTTTTCCCCGATGCTAAAAAAGTAGGGGTGATATACAACTCCGGGGAACAGAATTCCGTCGTCAACATCGCCAATGTCAAGCAGGTGCTGCAAGGCGGAGGGCTGGAAACCGTTGAAGCAACGGTTACGAACAGCTCGGAGGTGAAGCAGGCTGCCGATTCGTTGGTGGGTCGCGCGGATATCATCTATCTGCCTTCGGACAATACCGTGATTTCGGCTCTGAGCTCGGTCGTGTCGGTGGCGAACGACAAGGATATCCCGTTGTTCTGCGAGAGCAGCGAATCCGTCGGACAGGGCGCTTTCGCATCGGTGGGATTCCAGTACTACGATTTGGGATATACGACGGGCAAGATGGCGGTAGAGGTGCTGAAGGGCGCATCACCAGCCCAAATCCCTGTCCGTTTCTCGGAACAGCTCGATCTCATGATTAATCCCAAAGCAGCGGAAGAACAAGGAATTACGTTGACGGAGGACATGAAGCAAGGCGCAATCCTGATAGAGAAATAAATCGGAGCAATAAATCGTTCCATTTTTAGGAGGATGCTATCGTGCTGTATGCGCTGACGGGTTCTGTTGAAGCAGGGGTCATTTACGCGTTGATGGCTCTGGGCGTTTACTTGACGTTTCGAATTCTCGATTTTCCCGACCTGACCGTCGACGGCAGCTTTGCCACCGGCGGGGCTGTAGCGGCGGTCATGATTACCAATGGATATTCCCCTCTGCTCGCGACGTTAGGCGCGATGCTGGCGGGATGCGTGGCAGGCAGCGTAACCGGGCTGCTTCATACGAAGGGCAAAATCAATACGCTGCTGTCCGGGATTATTTCGATGATTGCTTTGTATTCGATCAACTTGCGGATTATGGGAAAGGCCAACACGCCGCTATTGGGCGCGGACACGTTGTTTACGGAAATTTCATCCTTCCTCTCCAGTCTGCAACCGCTCTCGATTCTGGCGGCCGTAGGGGTGTCCGTTCTATTAATCAAATGGGCAATCGACTGGTTTCTCGATACGGAAATAGGCTTGGCCATCCGTGCGACCGGCGACAATACGAAGATGATCCGCAGCTTCTCCGCGAACACCGACAACATGAAGATTATCGGGCTGAGCCTCTCCAACGGTTTGGTAGCGTTGTCAGGCGCCTTGATTGCGCAGTATCAAGAATTTGCGGACATCTCGATGGGAATCGGTATCATCATTATCGGATTGGCTTCAGTCATTATGGGCGAAGCAATCTTTGGTCATTCCTCGATTCGACGGGCGACCTTCGCCGTTATCGGCGGCGCAATCGTCTATCGCTTGATTATTATGTTCGCGCTCCGCATCGGGCTCGATCCGAATGATTTAAAGCTGCTGACCGCCATTATTGTGGTGATTGCGCTCGTGTCGTCACGGATGATTGATACGTGGAAAGACAGACGGGTGCGGACGCCGAAGGAGGAGCCGCTTGCGGCGGCCGGCCAAGGAGCAAGGGGGGAGAGCCATGCTGAAACTTAACGGGATCCGCAAAGTGTTCAACCGCAGGACGGCGAGCGAAAAAATAGCTCTGCAAGAGATCAATCTGACACTTCATCCCGGCGACTTCGTCACGATCATCGGCTCCAACGGAGCTGGCAAGTCCACGCTGATGAACATCATCTCCGGGGGAATGGCGCCAGACTGCGGAACGATCGAAATCGACGGCGAAATGGTGACCGGCCTGTCCGAATACGAGCGTGCGCGGAAGATCGGGCGCGTGTTCCAAGACCCGATGGCAGGAACGGCGCCGACGATGACGATCGAAGAGAATTTGGCGGTGGCGTTCTCCCGCGATAGGAGACGCACCTTGCACAGGGGCGTGGACAAGAAGCGCAAGGAGCTGTTCCGTGAATATTTGGCATCGCTTCATCTTGGGCTGGAACACCGGCTGACGGCGAAGGCGGGCCTGCTGTCCGGCGGCGAGAGGCAGGCGCTCAGCCTGCTGATGGCGACGTTCACGCAGCCGAAGGTGCTGCTGCTGGATGAACATACGGCAGCGCTTGATCCGGCGCGGGCGCAGCTGATTACAGCGCTGACCAGGGAAGTGGTGGAGCGCTCCAAGTTTACCACGCTAATGGTCACCCACAACATGCAGCAGGCCATCGAACTGGGCAACCGCTTAATTATGATGGACGCCGGCCAGATTATTCTGGATGTGCCGGAAGAGGAGAAGAAGCATTTGACTATTGAAGATTTGCTGAAGAAGTTTGCACTGTTGAAAGGTGTAGCGGATGACCGCTTACTCTTGGGTTAGATGAACGGAAAGCTGAAAGGAGCGATGGGAATGATTCATAGTCAGGGGCATTCGCTGACCCCGCTTATCGAGGAAATGGAAGAAATGGCGATGAAGCACGACAAGCCGCGCGGGCTGCTTGAGCCGTATCAGGTGCTGACGCCGGATGGGGAGCTTCGCCATGGAATCGAGGGGGAAATTGACGAGGCTCTGATGGTGAAAATGTACGAAAACATGGTGCTGGTGCGGATGTTCGATCGGAAGGCAGTCAACCTGCAAAGACAAGGCAGGATGGGCACCTATGCTCCATATGAAGGGCAGGAGGCTTCGCAAGTGGGCAGCGCGATGGCGCTGTCTCCTGAAGATTGGCTGTTCCCCAGCTACCGCGATCACGCCGCCGCGATTACGCATGGGCAGTCGCTCAGCCGTGTCCTCCTGTATTGGATGGGGCATATGGAAGGATCCGTCAGTCCGGAAGGCCGAAAAATAATGCCGCCGTGCGTCCCGATTGCCACTCAGCTGACGCATGCTGTAGGAACGTCTTGGGCCGCCAAGCTGAAAGGGGAGAAGCAGGCAAGCATCGCTTATTTTGGCGAAGGAGCGACCTCGGAAGGAGACTTCCATGAGGCATTGAATTTTGCCGGAGTATACCAAGCGGCAACTGTCTTCTTCTGCCAGAACAACGGATATGCGATCAGCGTGCCGTTCCACGCCCAGTCCGCTTCGCGGACGATTGCCCAACGCGCGGCCGCTTACGATATGGCAGGGGTTCGGGTAGATGGCAACGATATATTTGCCGTATGGCTGACGGTCCGGGAAGCGATTGAGCGAGGCTTGAGCGGGGGAGGTCCGACACTGATCGAGGCGGTTACGTTCCGCTACGGGGCGCATACGACGAGCGATGATCCGAGGAAATATCGCGATCAGGCGCGGCTTGCCGCGGAATGGCGGGAACTGCGAGATCCTGTGCAGCGGCTGCAGCTGTATCTTCAGAAGCGGGGGTTATGGAGCGAGAAGGACGAGGAACAACTGCTGGAGCGGGTCACCGGCCTGATCGAGGATGCGGTCGCCGAAGCGGAGAGCTATCCCAAATCCAAGCCTGCAGATATGTTCAAGCACGTGTGCGCCGAGACGCCTTGGCCCGTTGCCGAGCAGCAAGAACAGAGCGGGCTCCGTGCGGAAAGGCAAGGTGAATCATGAGTCGCAGTTTGACGATATTGCAAGCGGTAACCGAAGCGCTGGACCAGAAGCTGGCCGATGATGGGCGCGTCATCCTGATGGGGGAAGACATCGGCGTCAACGGCGGCGTATTCCGGGCGACCGACGGACTGTTCGGCAAGTACGGCGAAGATCGGGTTGTCGATACGCCGCTGGCTGAAGCCGGAATTATCGGTTCGGCTATCGGGTTTGCGCTGAACGGCTTGGTCCCTGTAGTCGAAATTCAATTTTTGGCCTTTATTTATCCCGGCTTTGAACAAATTATTTCCCATGCGGCGCGGATGCGCTATCGAACCCGGGGGCAGTTCAACGTCCCCATGGTCATACGCACGCCTTACGGAGCGGGGATCCGCGGTCCAGAGCTGCATTCGGAGAGCGTTGAAGCGTTTTTTGTCCATACGCCCGGGCTCAAGGTGGTCGTGCCGAGCAATCCCTATGATGCCAAAGGCTTGTTAATCAGCGCGATTGAGGATCCCGACCCGGTCATTTTCCTCGAGCCGGCCCAGATCTACCGCGCATTCAAAGCAGAGGTGCCGGAGGAGATGTACCGCGTTCCATTGGGCAAAGCCAGCATCGTTCAGGAAGGCAGCGATGTGACGATTATTTCGTGGGGAGCCATGATGCGTGTGGCGCTCGCGGCCGCCCAGCAGATGGAGCAGGAGAAGGGCTGGTCATGCGAAGTGCTCGACCTCCGCTCGCTTTATCCGCTGGATCGGGACACGATTGCCGAATCCGTCAAGAAGACGGGCCGCGCCCTCATTGTCCACGAAGCGCACAAGACGGCCGGTGTCGGCGCAGAAATTATTTCGCTAATCAATGACGAGGCACTCATGTATCTACGGGCTCCGGTAAAGCGAATTACCGGATTCGACGTGCCGGTTCCGCAGTTTTCGCTCGAAGACTTCTACGTTCCGACGGTAGAGCGGGTGAGGCATGGAATCGCAGATACGATCCAGTTCTGACCGTTGTAGAGGAGGAAGAACGCGAATGATGGAGTTTAAGCTCCCTGATGTGGGAGAAGGCATTCACGAAGGGGAAATCGGCAAATGGTTGATTAAGGAAGGAGAGCGGGTCAACTGCGACCAGCCGATTGTCGAGGTGCTGACGGATAAAGTGAACGCCGAATTGACCGCTCCGGCAGGGGGAGTGGTACGTAAGCTGATGTTTGCCGAAGGGGATAAGGTCGAAGTGGGCGATATCTTATTTCTCCTTGACGAAGAAGGGAGGGTGACCCTCGGCGGGATAGGGAAAGCGGAGCAAGCTGCCGCTACGTCGCCGCCTGCTGCGCCACCGGCAGCTGAACCACGCATTGCTCCCGTCGACCCGCCAAGGCGGGCCCGGGCTGCGCCTTATGTCCGCCAGCTCGCGCGGCAACTCAAGATCGACATTGAACAGGTGGCGGCTGCTGGAGCGGACGGCCGCATAACCGAAGAGGATCTGAAGCGTTATATAGACACCCGGGAAGAGGACGAATTGACGTTCGTGGCATCTGAAGCAACTGTTGCGGGCCAAGACGGCTCTGTCGGAGACGTCGCTCTACAAGCGCTCCAGTTATCCCGGCCACAAGTGAAATCGGTATCCGCCTCCAGGATCGAGAGCGAAGCGCCGCCGCTCTGTGCCGAAGAGCGAATTCCGCTGCGGGGCGTGCGCCTGAAAATCGCAGAACGGCTGGTCAAAGCAGTGACAATCATCCCCCACGTCACACAGGTGGATGAGCTGGAAGCCGATGCGCTGCAAGCGCTGCGGGAACGACTGCAAGGAATTGCGGCCGAGCGGCAGGTGAAATTGACGTACTTGCCGTTTTTTATCAAGGCGCTGGTCATCGCCCTCAAGGAATTCCCGGCCTTCAACGCTTCGCTTGACGACGGGAGCAAGGAAATCGTATTGAAGCGCTACTACCATATCGGAATTGCGACCGATACGCCAGACGGTCTGTTCGTCCCCGTTATTCGGCATGCCGACCGGAAGACGATCTTTCAATTGGCGGAAGAAATCGCCCGCTTGACGTTGCAGGCACGGGAAGGAAAGCTGACGCTTGAGCAGATTACGGGCGGCACCTTTACGATTAGCAACGTCGGGCCGATCGGGAGCTTGCTGGCCACCCCGATTATCAACCATCCGGAAGCGGCCATTCTGGCGCTGCACAAGATGGAGCCGCGCATGGTCGTGCGCAACGGGGAAGGCGTCATTCGGCTGATGATGAATATGGCGCTGTCGTTCGACCACCGACTGATCGACGGCGCGGACGCGATCCGTTTTACCAATCGCATGAAGCGGCTGCTTGAGCATCCAGACTTGCTATGGGCGGAGATGGTATAGATGGTAGTCGGCGAAATTGCAGTAGAAACGGATGTCGTCGTCATTGGCGGAGGACCGGGCGGCTATTCAGCGGCCATTAGGCTGGGACAGCTGGGGAAATCCGTCGTGTTGGTGGAAAAAGAGGAGCTAGGCGGTGTCTGCCTCAACTCGGGATGCATTCCGTCCAAAGCGTTGATTCATGCAGCCGGTCTGCTCTATGACGCGAAATCAGCGGCCAAGATGGGAATTCGGACGGAAGCGGATGCGCTCACCTTCGATTTAACAGTCTGGCAGGATTGGAAATCCGGCATAGTCCGCCGGCTGCGCGGCGGGGTCGAGCAATTGTGCGCCGCCAACGGCGTAACGGTCGTGAAGGGCAGCGCCGTCTTCCTGTCTGCCGATCGCATCGGGGTGGAATCGGAATCTGGCTTTGAAACTTACAAGTTCCGGCAGGCAATCGTCGCAACTGGTTCGCGGCCGCACATCCCTTCGTTCGCGAAAGCGGGTGAGCCGCGCATCCTGACCTCGACGGATGCGTTGGATGAGGCCCAACTGCCCGGCAGTCTGGCGATTGTCGGCAGCGGATACATCGGCATTGAATTGGGCATGGCCTTCGCCAAGCTGGGCTGCAAGGTTACGCTCATCGAGCGAGAGGAACGAATTCTACCGCTCGTAGACGTCAGCCTCGTCGAGGAGGTGAAGAGGCGCGCCCGTAAGCTGGGCATGACCATCAAGACGTCGGCGACGGTGCGGACTGCCGTCGCGCATGACGACCGCGTCGAGCTGCACGTGGACTCGCAGCGGCATGGGGAGGAAGTCATCGTCAGCGACAAGGTGTTGGTGACGATCGGGCGCGTTCCGAATACGGAGGCGATCGGCCTAAGCCAGGCGGGAGTCACCGTGGATGAACGCGGCTATGTGGAGGTAGATGCGGAGTGCCGTACCAATGTGAGCCATATTTTTGCGATTGGCGACATTACGCCTGGTCCCGCTCTGGCCCATCGCGCCGCGAAGCAGGGCACGGTCGTCGCAGAGGTTATCGGCGGGCTGCCGAGCGCTGTGGATTCGCCGTATGTTCCGTACGTCATCTTCTCTGATCCCCAGATTGCCGGGGTCGGGCTCACACGCGAGGAGGCCGAACGGCAGGGGATGAAGGTGAAGACAGGGCGATTCCCGTTCCGAGCCAACGGATATGCGCTTGCTGCCGGGAAGACGGACGGCTTCGCCGAAGTGGTCGTCGATGCGGACTCCCACCTGCTGCTGGGAATGCATGCGGTAGGGGCGGATGCCGCCAACCTAATCAGCCAAGGCGCGTTGGCGCTCGAATTGGCAGCCAAGGCGGAAGACGTGGCCCTTACAGTGCATCCGCACCCGACGCTTAGCGAAGGCTGGCTGGAAGCGGCGGCTGCCGCCTTGGGGCATGCCATACACATCGTTAATGAAAGGAGGCTGGAGCATGAGTAATCGAACGGACCCGGATAGAGCGCTGGACAACGAGCGATTGGCGAAATTTCTGGAGCGGATTGATCGGGGTGACAAAATTGAGGCTGACGATTGGATGCCTGACGATTACCGCAACCAGTTGATCAAGCTCATATCGATGCACGGCGTGAGCGAAATTATGGGGGCGCTCCCCGAGAAGGAATGGGTGCCGAAGGCGCCGACCCTGCGCCGCAAGCTGGCGATTATGGCCAAGGTGCAGGATGAAATGGGGCACGGTCAGCTGCTGCTGCGTGTCGTGGAGGACCTGCTCGCGCCGCTTGGCAAAAACCGCGACGATCTGCTGCAGGATCTGTTCTCGGGAAGGTTGAAATTCCACAACGTTTTCCATATGGAGGCTCCTACGTGGGCGGATGCCGGCGTCATTGCCTGGCTCGTGGACGGAGCGGCGATCATCACCCAGACGATGTCGCTGGAAACGTCCTACGCGCCGTATGCCCGCGCGCTCCAGCGCATCTGCGCGGAGGAGAAGTTCCATGCCCAGCACGGAGAGAGCATTGTGCTGGAACTGGCCGAAGGGACTCCGGCACAGCGGCAAATGCTGCAGGACGCCGTGACCCGCTGGTGGCCGTCCTTGCTGATGTTTTTCGGCCCGCCGGAAGGCGGCACCGTATCAAGCAATCAGCTTCTGAACATGCGCTACAAGATTCGATCGCAGACGAATGAAGAGCTGCGGCAGGTATTTTTCCATAAATATGTGCATCGTATTTACCACCTTGGCTTGACTCTTCCGGATGACACGATCCGTTATGACGAAGCAGAGGGCGTCTGGCATTACCAGCAGCCCGATTGGGATCGGTTCGTGCAGATTGTACGGGGCAACGGACCGTGCTCGGCGCAGCGGCTGCGGCTGCGGAAGACGTCATACGAAGAGGCAAAATGGGTGCGTGACGCGATGTTGGCGGCACCGCGCGCAGAACATATGGCAGGAGGAAGGTTATGAACAGCGCACACGAGGACCAGTTTACCGTCTACGAGGTGTTCAGCCAGAAAAATCCGGCTTCCGGCTTCGTGCACCAGTTCAGCTTGCTGGCGCCCAACCATGAGGCGGCGCTGCTGATGGCGCGGGAGAACTTTATGCGCCGCGAGCCCTGCATCAATATTTGGGTCGTGAACCGTGAAGATATTCATGGACTGACCCCGGAAGAGCGCACAAGCCTGGAGCGTCTGGACAACAAGAGCTATCGCGAGACCAAGGGCTACGGCGATGTGCAGGCCAAGTGGCGCCGCCACAAAGAAGCGTATGAGAGCAAAGCGGCTTTCACGCAGAAAGGGGGCTGACATGTCCGAACATTCATATGTGGAGACGGCTGAAGAGGCCAGGCGGAACCCGGAATATGTGCGGGCTTTGCAGGAATTGTTGTTTCAGGCGGCAGATGACGATTATATTTTGGCCTACCGGGGGGCGGAGTGGTTAGGGCTGGCCCCCCACATCGAAGAGGATGTCGCATTCTCTTCGATGTCACAGGACATGATGGGGCATGCGGCGATGCTGTACGAGATGCTGGAGGAACTTGGAGCCGGCAAGGCGGATGATCTGGCGCACATGAGGAGCCCGGATGCGTTCCGCAACGCGATTATCATCGAGCGTCCCAACGGAACGGGCGATTATGCGGACCAGCCGCATTATGACTGGGCGTATGCGATTGCCCGCTACAGTCTGTATGGTGTTTTCAAGCAGATCCGGCTGGAGGCATTGGCGTATTCTACTTATGTTCCGTTGGCGCAGGCTGCGGGGAAAATGCAGCGCGAGCATCACTATCATGTGCGGTATTGGCACATGTGGTTCAAGCGGCTGGCGAGCAGCACGGACGATGCGCGTGCCAGACTGAATGCGGCATTGGAGCAGGTATGGAGCGACATCGGCGAGTTGTTCTTGCTCGGCAGAGCGTCGGCGTCAATCGTTGGCTTCGGTCTGATCGCGGGCGAGGACGATATATCACAGCGGTGGATGAATGCGACGCGGAACATGTTCGCGTCGAATGGGATCGATTGGCCGGGGGATTGGGGCGTTCCCGTGCAGAAGGGGCGCGAAGGGCAGCATACGGACGATCTGGCACAGGCCGTCAGCACCTTGTCGGAGGTATACCGGCTGGACCCGGCTGCCAGCTGGTAAAGGGGGGGAGTTCCATTGGTGCATGATACGCCGGTGCTGCAGGAGGAGCTGATCTGGCAGCTGCTGCAGGAGGTCAAAGATCCGGAGATTCCCGTCATCAGCATGATCGAGATGGGGATGATCCACAAGGCGACCGCCGAGAACGGCGTCGTTGCCGTCGAAGTGCTGCCTACGTTCGTCGGCTGTCCGGCCTTGGACATCATGAAGAACAGCATTAACGAGAAGCTGCGTCCGGTCGCGGGTGTGCGCGAGGTGCAGGTCAGCTTCGTGCTGCAGCCTGCATGGACATCCGACCGGATTAGCGACGAAGGCAGGGAGAAGCTGCGTTCATTCGGCATCGTTCCGCCGCCGCGCGGATGCCAGCCGGGCGATCCTTGGGAAGTGCGCTGTCCTTACTGCGATTCCCCTTACACGCGGCTGGACAATTTATTCGGGCCTGCGGCTTGCCGCAGCATCTTATATTGCAAGCAATGCAAAAATCCGTTTGAAGCGTTGAAATCAATCTAAGCGTCTATGTACGCCAGGGATAATCGGGAGGGAAGGGTATCATGGAAAAAAGCATGCAAACAGTGCAAGTGAAGTCGATGTTCGTCAACGGAGAGTGGGTGCAGGCGGAGGGCGGCGACACGCTGCGCGTCATCAACCCGGCAACGGGCGAGGAAGCAGGGACCGTCAGCTACGGCGACGCGAGAGATGCCAAGAACGCCATTGAAGCGGCGCATCAAGCATTCAAAGACTGGTCGCGCTTGACCGCACGCGAGCGCTCGAAATATCTGTACAATCTGTACGAGTTGGTTCGCAGCCACCGCGATGAACTGGCGGGCATCATTTCGGCCGAAATGGGCAAGCCGCTGCGGGAAGCCAAGGGCGAGGTGCTTGGGGCAGCCGACAACTTCATGTGGTATGCGGAAGAAGCGAAGCGCGTATATGGCGAAACGATCCCGTCATCGGTGCCCAACAAGCGTATCATGGTCAACCGTCAGCCTGTCGGCGTCGTGGGTGCCATCACCCCGTGGAATTTCCCGGTCAACATGGTGGCCCGGAAGATTGCGCCAGCGTTGGCAGCGGGCTGCACCGTCGTCCTGAAGCCTGCGGAAAGCACGCCGCTCAGCGCGATTCGGCTGTTCGAATTGATTGAGCAAGCCGGCTTCCCGAAGGGAGTCGCCAATCTGGTTATCGGCAATCCGGAGTCTGTCGGGCAGGAAATGACCGACAACCCCAAAGTGCGCAAAATCGCCTTTACCGGCTCAACGCGCGTCGGCAAGCTGTTGATGGAGGGAGCGGCCAAGCACGTCCAACGGGTCAGCCTTGAATTGGGCGGGCACGCGCCGTTCATCGTGTTCGATGATGCGGATCTGGACGCGGCTGTCGCGGGATTATTCGAGAGCAAATTCCGCAACTCCGGACAGATGTGCATCTGCACGAACCGCCTGTACGTGCACGAGTCGGTAGCGGAGGCCTTCAGCGGGAAGCTGATCGAGCGGCTGAAAAAGGCGAAGGTAGGCGACGGACGCAGCAAGGATACGGAAATCGGGCCGCTTATCAACCAACGTGCGCTCGATAAGGTGCTGCGCCACATCCGGGACGCCGAAGACAAAGGCGGGCGGGTCGTGTTCGGCGGCCAGCGGCTGACCGAGGGCGAATACGGCAAAGGCTTCTACTGCGAACCGACCGTTATCGCAGATGTAACCAAGGAGATGGATATTGCCAACGAAGAAACGTTCGGTCCGGTCGTGCCAATCATGCCGTTTACAGACGAAGCCGCCGTCATTGGCATGGCCAACGATACGACATATGGATTGGCAGCATATGTGTATACGCAGAATAACAGCCGCTGCTTCCGGATGGCCGAAGAGCTGGAATACGGCATCGTCGGGATTAACGATGGTTCCCCGACCCAGACCCAAGCGCCGTTCGGCGGATGGAAAGAAAGCGGAATTGGACGCGAGGGCGGCCGCCATGGGCTGGAAGCGTTCTTGGAGACGAAGTTCGTTTCGTTCGGCATTTAAAATATTTCGAGTTATGAGGGAGGAAATGACAATGGTCAAATTGATAGCTATTTATCGCAAGCCGGAAGATATGGAGGCTTTTGATCAACATTATTTCAACACACATGCGCCGCTCGCGGCCAAGATGCCCGGCCTGGTGAAAATGGAAGTGGGTAAAATCTACGGTTCGCCCGGAGGCGAAAGCGATCTGCACCTGGTTGCGGAGATGTATTTTGAATCGAAGGAAGCCTTGAAGGCGGCGCTGTCGTCCGCAGAAGGCCGGGCATCGGGGAAGGATCTGATGGGATTTGCCGGCAAGGTTGTGTCGATGCATATGGCGGAGGTTCATGAGTGAGCCGTTCGCCTAATCGCAACCGATTTAATGATCTACTCGGGATAGTAGTCATGCAGCTGCATGACGATGGTTGCATTTTACAGCTGAAAATTCGGCCCGAGTTCCATAACAGTATCGAAGGCGTCGTTCATGGCGGCGTCACCAACGCATTGGCTGACGCCGCCATGGGTCATGCTGCTGCACCCCCGGTAGACGGGGTGCAGCAGTGTGTGACCGTGGAAAGCAAAATCAATTATTTGTCCCCGGCAACAGGGGAACTGCTCGTCGCGGAGTCCAAGGTGTTGAAGCGCGGAGGCAAGCTGATTGTGACGGACGCCCGAATTACCTGTGACGGCAAGCTCGTCGCGTTTGCCTCTGGGACTTATGCGCGCGTTCGGCCGAACGGGCGGGAGTAAGCGGCGACAATACGGATAGCGGAAGGACAATTGGGCATGGAGCATATGGAGCAATCAATAATCAAGTTGGAACAGCACGGCCAGGTGGCGATCATTACGCTGAACCGGCCTGATGAGCTGAACGCGTTCAATTATGCGGCGTTGGTACGTCTGAGCGAGGTCGTTGAGGAAATCCGGCAGAACCCGCAACACATTCGCGCCGTCATCGTCACGGGAGCAGGCCGCGCGTTCAGCGCGGGGGCCGATCTGAAGGAGCGGCGCACGCTGAATGACCAGCAGGTGCGTCGCAACGTGCGCGCGATCCGCAACGTGTTCACCGCCGTGGAGCAGCTTCCCCAGCCGACGATCGCGGCAGTGAACGGGTATGCCTTCGGCGGCGGCTTTGAGCTGGCGCTTGCGTGCGACTTTCGCTATGCCGTCCAGGATGCACGCATGGGCCTCACCGAGGTGAGCCTGGGCATCATTCCCGGTGCGGGCGGAACGCAGCGGCTGCCGCGGCTCATCGGCCCGGCGAGAGCGAAAGAGCTGATTCTGACCGCCCGCAAAATTACCGCCCCGGAAGCGCTTCAGCTTGGGCTTCTGGGCGGGGTGGCGGAGGATACGGAACGGCTGCGTAAGATGGCGCTGGCATTGGCGGACGAAATTATCGCTAACGCGCCGCTTGCCGTCTATCAGGCGAAATATGCGATTGATCGGGGTGGCAGCGTTGATCTGCATACCGGCTTGGAGCTTGAGGCACAGGCATATGAATTGATGATCCCAACGAAGGATCGGGCGGAGGCCCTGTCTGCTTTTGCGGAGAAGCGAAAGCCTGTCTTCCGTGGGGAGTAGGAGGGAAAGCGTTTGATATTCAATGTCGAAATGGAAACGATGCCGCGTGAGCGGATGCAAGCGCTTCAATTGGAAAGACTCCGGCGTACAATCAAGCGGGCGTATGACAATGTGCCCTTTCATCGTGCGGCGTTGGATCATGCTGGCCTTGCACCGGAGGACATTCAGTCTCTGGAGGACCTCCGGCGTCTGCCGTTCATGCGGAAGCCCGATCTGCACGAACATTATCCGTTCGGTTTGTTCGCGGCAGAGATGAAGGACTTGGTGCGGATACACGGATCATCCGGTACGAAAGGCAAGCCGGTTGTCGTGGGTTATACGAAACGGGACATTGAAGCCTGGGCCGAAATTGTCGCGCGCGCGATTTGCTGCGCGGGCGGCAGACCCGGGGACATCTTTCATAACGCTTATGGCTATGGTTTGTTTACGGGGGGACTTGGCCTGCACTATGGCATTGAGCATCTGGGCGCGGTGGCAGTGCCCGTGTCCGGAGGGAATACGCCCCGGCAAATTACGCTCATCCAGGATTTCAAACCGCGCGGACTGTCGGGCACGCCGTCTTATGTCTTGAACCTCGTCGAAGAAATGAAGAAGCAAGGCATCAATACGCGCGCTACGAGCGTAGAGTATGGGATTTTCGGAGCGGAGCCATGGTCGGAGGAGATGCGCGGCCATTTAGAGGAAGCGCTCGGCATCAAGGCGCTCGACATCTATGGCTTGAGCGAAGTGCTCGGCCCAGGCGTCGCAATCGAATGCTGTGAGGCGCAGGACGGCTTGCATATCGCCGAAGATCACTTTTTGGCGGAGGTCATCGACCGGGAGACGGGCGAAGCGCTGCCGTTCGGGCAAGAAGGAGAACTGGTGTTCACTTCGCTGACGAAAGAGGCGTTTCCGGTCATCCGTTACCGCACGGGCGACATTGCGTCGCTCAACCCCGGCAATTGCAAGTGCGGCCGCACGACAATGCGGATGTCGCGAATTAAAGGCAGAGTGGACGACATGCTGATCATTCGCGGGGTCAACGTCTTTCCGACCGAGCTGGAGGCGGTGCTGCTGACCTTCAATCAGCTTGCTCCCCATTATCAAGTGGTCATTGAACGCGACAATGCCCTTGACCGCTTTGAAGTTCATTGTGAAATTACGCCCGAATTTCAGAACCGGATCGGCGGAATTCAGGAAAGCAGCGATGTGGCCGAACTGGTAAAAGAGATGGGGAAGGCGATTAAATGCTCGCTCGGCGTCTCGGTCGTGCTGCATGTGAACGAGCCGAACACTATCGCCCGCAGCGAGGGAAAAGCGGTCCGTATCGTAGACAATCGCAACCAGACGGCGGCCGTCCAAGAAGGTAAAGGAGTGGAAGCGGGATGACAAGCCGTTATATCAATCTGTCGTCCGAAGGTGAGGTAGGGATTCTCACTCTAAACCGTCCGCATGTGCTCAATGCGTTGAATCGTGAGCTCATGCTTGAACTCGTCACCGAGCTGGAGCGGATGGAGCAAGACGATGCCATCAAGGCGATTGTGCTTACCGGCAGCGAGCAAGCTTTTGCCGCCGGGGCCGACATTAAGGAAATGGCCGACGAGTCGGCCATTTCGATGCTGCTGAAGCGGCAATTTGCCGTCTGGGATCGCATCGACGGCATTACGAAGCCGATCATCGCTGCAGTGAGCGGGTACGTGCTCGGCGGCGGCTGCGAGCTGATGATGAGCTGCGATCTGGTCGTCGCTTCGGATACGGCGCGAATCGGCCAGCCGGAGATTAAGCTGGGCGTGATGCCCGGCGCTGGCGGGACGCAGCGGTTGACCAAGGCGATAGGCTTGCGCAAGGCGATGGAGCTGCTCTTGACCGGGGACACGATGACAGCGGAAGAAGCGCTTCGCTGCGGCTTGATCAACAAGGTGGCGCCGGTCGAAATGTACTTCCGGGAAGCGTTGAAGCTGGCTCAGCGCATTGCCGACCAGCCGCCGCTCTCCGTCCGCTTGATTAAGCAGGCGGTGCGCAAGGCGCAGGACCACCCGCTGGCCGAAGGGCTGGATTATGAGCGCCATTGTTTCCATCTGCTGTTCGCCAGCGACGATCAGAAGGAAGGCATGAATGCTTTTCTGGAAAAACGAACTCCCCAATTCAGAGGCAAGTAGGAGGTTAGAACGATGTACAAGACGATTCTGTACGAAGTATCCGGCGGCGTGGCCCGCATGACGATGAACCGGCCAGATAAGTACAATGCGTTCACCGGGCAGATGATTGCGGAGATGACTGCTGCGCTGAAGAAAGCAGGAAAAGATGAGGAGATCCGCTGCATCGTCCTTACGGGGGCCGGCAAGGCGTTCAACGCAGGACAGGACTTGGGCGACGTGCAGGGCGCGGATGCGCAAGGCGCAGAGCCGAACCATGGGGATGTGCTGCGTGAACGTTACAATCCGCTGATTATGCAGCTCCGCAACACGGAAAAGCCGATTATCGCCGCTGTCAACGGCGTGGCAGCAGGCGCGGGAGTGAGCGTCGCGCTGGCTTGCGACCTTCGCATCGTGTCGGAGAAGGCATATTTTGTGAATGCGTTCGTCAACATCGGACTCGTTCCCGACTCTGGCGGCTGTTATTTTCTGCCTCGTCTCGTCGGCTTGGGCAAGGCGTTGGAGCTGGCCATGACCGGAGACCGCGTATCAGCGGAAGAAGCGTATCGCATCGGTCTGGCCAATCGCGTATGCGCCGCGGAACAGTTCGCTGATGAAGCCGAGCGGTTGGCGGTTAAGCTGGCAGCTCTGCCGACGCGCGCCATCGGGCTCATCAAGCGGACGATGTACAAAGGGCTGGATATGAATCTGGCGCAGACATTGGAGCATGAAGCGTACGCTCAGGAAATCGCAGGAAATACGGAAGATCACAGGGAAGGAATGCAAGCCTTTTTGGAGAAGCGGCCTCCCGAGTTCAAGGGGGTATAGTCCATGGCTGTTACTTGTCCAGTTGGCGTAGTTGGCGCAGGCACGATGGGAGCGGGCATTGCTCTCGTCTGTGCGCGTCAGGGCCACCGCGTTTATTTGCACGATATCAAGCAGGATGTTCTGGATAAAGCGCAATCGTATATCGCTTCCATACTAACCAAAGATGTTGCGAAGGGGAACATATCGGAACAGCAGAAGCAGGAGACGTACGAACTCGTTGAGCCTGTTCAGGATATCACTATGCTCGGCGCGTGCAGTATCGTCATCGAGGCGGTTCCTGAGAAGTTGGAGCTAAAGCGGACGATTTTTGCCCGTTTGACGGACTTGTGCCGAAGCGACGTCCTGCTGCTAAGCAACACGTCATCCCTCTCGATTACCGAGATTGCTGGGGGCTTGCCCCATCCCGAGCGCATCATTGGCTTTCACTTTTTTAACCCTGCGCCCGTCATGCCTCTAGTTGAAGTGATCCGTGGGCACCGGTCGGGGGGAGAGGCAACGGCGGCCGCTTATCGGTTCGCCAAGGAGCTCGGCAAGGTGCCCGTGCTGGCTGCAGATTCGCCCGGCTTCATCGTGAACCGCGTGGCTCGCCCCTACTATAACGAGGCGTTGCGCATCTTGGGCGACCGGACGGCCGACGTGGAGCAAATCGACCGCATTATGAAGCAGGCTGGCGGCTTTAAGATGGGTCCGTTCGAACTGCAGGATCTAATCGGAATCGATATCAACTATGCCACGACGGAATCCGTCTACACCCATTTTTTCCACGAAAACCGCTTCAAGCCGAGCCGCATCCAGCAGCGGATGGTCCAGGCGGGGAGCTTGGGCAGAAAGACAGGGGAGGGATTCTATCCATATGACAACTAAAGCGGTGTTGTTGGCTGGCGCGAGCCCCTTGAACGCGGAACTGCGCGCGCTGCTGGAGCAAAGCGGCTATTTGGCCGTCTCCTTGGCGGAAGCGGAGGACAGCGGCTCCCCAAAGCAGTTTTGGTGTGCTGTGGAAGCGACCAATTATGATTTGGAGGAGAAACAAGCCAACATCCGGCAATTCGAACGGCTGCTGGCCCCAGAGGTTCCGATTTTTGCCACCTCGCTTGCCATAACGGCTACCGAGATTGCCGCATGGACCCAGCGGCCAGAGCGAGTATGCGGCTTCGGCACGCTTGCTCCGCTGGCCGAACGGGACCTCATCGAGGTGGCGCCCGCTCTCCAGACGGCAGATCATGTGCTGCGCCAGAGCGAGGTCTTGTTCCGTTCTCTCGGCAAAAACGTCGAAATCGTTCAGGACGAGGTGGGGCTGGTATTTCCTCGCATCCTCTCCTTAATCGTGAACGAAGCGGCCTTTGCCTTGATGGAAGGGACTGCGACCGCTGGGGATATCGACACCGCCATGAAGCTGGGAACCAGCTATCCGTATGGTCCGCTCGAATGGGCCGACCGCATCGGACTGGATGACGTGCTGGCGGTAATTCGCGGGCTGCACCGCGATCTGGGGGAGGAACGCTATCGGCCTGCTCCGCTGCTCCGCAAGCTGGTGCTGGCGGGCCGGGTCGGCCGCCGCAGCGGCCAAGGCTTCTATTCTTACGATAATGGAGGGGAACGATATGGGAACGCCCGTAATTATTGATGCTGTGCGGACGCCGATCGGCCGGTACGGGGGAGCGCTGAAAGACGTGCGTGCCGACGACTTGGGCGCCGTGGTCATTCGCCGATTGATGGAGCGGAATCCGATAGATCCCGAGCAGATTAGCGGCGTTATCTTCGGCTGCGCCAACCAAGCGGGGGAGGATTGCCGCAACGTCGCCCGGATGTCGGTGCTGTTGGCCGGGCTGCCGGTGGAGGTGCCCGGTGTAACGGTGAACCGCCTCTGCGGTTCCGGCATGGAGGCGGTCAATCAGAGCGCCTATGCGATTATGGCGGGAGCCGGCCACGCTTATGTGGCCGGCGGAACGGAGAGCATGACGCGCGCCCCGTTGGTGATGATGAAGCCAGAAGTGGCTTTCCAACGGGGCAATCAGCATATATACGACACCACCTTGGGGTGGAGGCTGACCAACGACAAGCTGGCAGCCGTCTACCCGCCGATCAGCTTGGGCGAAACGGCGGAAAACGTCGCGGAGCAGTACGGTGTCAACAGGGAGGCGCAGGACGAATTTGCACTGGCCAGTCAGCGGAAGTACGCCAGAGCCCATGCGGCAGGCAAATTTGCCGATGAAATCGTTCCGGTGGAAATCGTCGGGCGCAAGGGCGAGGTCTCGTTGTTCGAGCAGGATGAGCACCCGCGCCCAGAGACGTCGCTGGAGCAGCTGCAGAAGCTGAAACCGGCCTTCAAACAAGGGGGGACCGTCACGGCGGGTAATTCATCCGGCCTTAACGACGGCGCCGCGGCGCTGCTCATTATGGAGCAGGAGGCCGCCCGATTGCTCGGGCTGAGGCCGCGCGCGCGGGTGGTCGCTTCGGCGGCTGCGGGTGTTGATCCAGCCGTAATGGGAATCGGTCCCGTTCCGGCTGCACGCAAGGTGCTGAAGATGGCCGGACTGTCGATCGGGGAGATCGACTTGTTCGAAATCAATGAAGCGTTTGCCGCACAGGCCGTTGCCAGTGTCCGCGAATTGAATATCGATCCCGAGCGGGTGAACGTTAACGGAGGGGCGATCGCGCTCGGCCATCCGCTCGGCTGCAGCGGTGCCCGGATACTGACGACCCTGCTGTACGAGATGGAACGCAGAGATGCCCGCTACGGGCTGGCCGCGATGTGCATTGGCGTAGGGCAAGGCATCGCCACGATCATTGAGCGGGTATAGCGGGGACGTCTATAAGTGTATGTTAAAAAGGAGCCTTTTTAACAACCTCTATAAGGAGGAGTCGACATGAAGCCAGGTTTGCACCCGGGTGCCGCCGTATCGTTTGCCATGACTGTGACTTCGGACATGCGTCCTGCTTTTGATGGAAAAGTAGTGCATGACGTGATGTCCACGGTCATGATGATCTACTATATGGAGAAGGCGGGGCGCGAGATGATTGTGCCTTTTCTGGAAGAGGGGGAAGAAGGCTCAGGGTATGCCCTCGACATCAAGCACGTCGGTCCAGCCTTGGTGGGGCAAGTCGTGACGTTCCGCGCCGTCTGTACCGAGGTTGCGCCGAAGCGCGTTATTTGCGACGTGACAGCGGAGACGGAATTCAATCTGGTGGGGAAAGGGTCGTTTACCCAAGCAATTTTTGATAAAAAGGTAATGGCGAGGCGCTTCATGGAATTGCGGGGCAAAGTGGAGGAGAAGCAGGGGAAACATCAAACCAGCTAGTGAGCAAGTGCGTCACGGTCGACAGAGGTGCGGCCTTGAGGCGTTCGGTTATCAAAACCGCTGGCACAAAGCGTTTTACTCCACAGGCTTATGTGATACAATTTGACAAGATGCAACATTTGCCAATTATAGAATGAATCGAACTAGGAGTGGGTGAACGTGAGGCCGCAATCCATGCTGTTTACCATTTACGGGGAGTACGTCCGGCATTACGGCAGTGAAATTTGGGTCGGGAGCCTGACCTGTTTAATGGGGGAATTCGGCTTGACCGAACAGGCGGTTCGGGCTGCCATCTCGCGCATGCTTCGCCAGGGGTGGCTGGAATCGCGCAAAGTAGGGAACCGCAGCTATTACTCGATGTCTCCTCGCGGAAAGAGACGTCTGGACGAGGCTGCTGCGCGCATTTACAAGCAGGAGACCGACAAGTGGAACGGCAAGTGGTGCATTGCCAGCTACAACATTCCCGAAAAGCAGCGGGGCGTGCGGGATCAGCTGCGTAAAGAGCTGGCGTGGCTCGGATTCGGCATGTTGACGACGAGCACGTGGATTAGCCCGAACGACCTTGCCGACAAAGTCAGGGAGATCTCGGAATCGCACCACATTACCGACCATGTGGAAATTTTCCTAGCGGACCATGTCGCGTGGAGCACGCCCAGACAGTTGGTGCAGAAATGCTGGAACATCGAGGATATCAATGCCGCTTATGCGGAGTTTATCAACGAGTACATGCCGGGGTATGAAAGATTGCTGAGCATGGCGGAGAAGGGGCAGGATGTTCAGGACGGTTATTGCTTCGTGGAGAAGACCAAGCTGGTCCACAGGTACCGGAAGTTCCTGTTTATCGATCCCGATTTTCCTGAGGAGCTGCTGCCGGATGTCTGGCTCGGCAAGGAAGCGGATCAACTGTTCCAGGACTACTACGATTTGCTGCATCCGGGTTCTAGTCGTTTCTTTGAACAAGTGTACGAATGCTCTCCCGATGCGCTGCCAGGTTGATCCAGCAAGTAGGCTTCGGTGGAGGAACTCCCCGTTACAGGAGACAGGTATCGAAGTAAGCTTAAGCGCGCGGTGTGCTGTGCACTTTTTCGTGGGCTTTTGTAACGTCTTACTTCCGTGCTTTAAAGTGAGCTTGCGTTGTGAGGCAGGCGATCGGATTAAGCCTGTTTTAGAGGCTGTTACGAAAGTCCCTTTTACTCAGGGGAGTGAATTATACGTTGCCAAAATTTACGCAATCCTGTATTGTAAGGGTGTGGCAGTGAAATATTGCCAATTATGACTTACATAAGCGTTACTAGGGGAGCCCTGAGCGTGGGCTGAGACAAGGTCGCGATTAAGACTTTAAACCCTTTGCACCTGATCTGGATTATACCAGCGTAGGGAAGTAATCGGCACAGCAGAGATGCTTGGGCTTGCTTTAATATAAAGCTTGCCTGCGCAACACTCATTCTACAGGAAAGCCGGTTCCTTTCGGGACCGGCTTGTTTTGCGTCTGCATGACGGAATTCATGTTATCAATGACGTACAACCTGCCCCTTTGTATAGGAGCTGATCCCTTCATCATAAGCAATCTCTTCATGCGTGGTTCCTTTTTACGCTTTCGACTATGACCTGACAGGATGCAATTCTGCTGCAATTTGCAGACAAGGGGACGTGGCTTCACGACAAAGCTGTTGTCCAGCCGCTTCTCAGCCTACTAACGCCCGCTGGAAAATGACTAGCAAGGACTCCCGGCAGCGCTTGAACGGTGTAAGCAGTTCATTCCAAGGAGGAATCATGTCATGTCTCATACGTTACATCCCCATTCAGCGCAAGCTGAGCCGCGCATGTTATGCGCGCCGTTTCCGAATAGCCGGAAAGTGTACACACAAGGATCGCGTCCCGATATGCTCGTTCCGGAACGGGAGATTACGCTGGCTTCGACAGAAACGCCGACCGGTATAGAGCATCATGATCCGCTGCGCGTCTACGATACGAGCGGTCCGTACACGGACGCCGCGTATTCGGTAGACATTCGCCGCGGTTTGCCGCCGCTGCGCAATGCCTGGGTGCTTGAACGAGGCGATGTCGATGCGTACAGCGGACGTCATGTGCAACCGGAAGATAACGGCTTTCGGACACCTGAAGCGGTTCACGTGGCAGGAGCCGAAATCTTTCCGCAGGCAGGACGTCAGCCGCTGCAGGCGCACTCCGGCGGCAACGTGACGCAGATGCATTACGCAAGGCGCGGCATCATCACCCCTGAGATGGAGTTCGCCGCTATCCGCGAAGGTGTGTCGCCGGAACTTGTGCGGGATGAGATTGCGCGCGGGCGGGCGATTTTGCCCGCAAACATCAATCATCCAGAATGCGAGCCGATGCTCATCGGCAGTAAGTTCCACGTGAAGATTAACGCCAATATCGGCAACTCCGCCGTCGCTTCTTCCATTGACGAGGAAGTGGAGAAGATGACGTGGGCCATTCGTTGGGGAGCCGACACGATAATGGATTTGTCTACCGGCAAAAACATTCATACGACGCGGGAATGGATTATTCGCAACAGTCCGGTGCCAGTAGGAACAGTGCCGATTTATCAGGCGTTGGAGAAGGTGGGCGGTCAAGCGGAGGAGCTGTCATGGGACATATATCGCGATACGCTCATTGAGCAGGCAGAGCAGGGCGTCGATTACTTCACGATTCATGCGGGCGTGCTGCTGCGTTATATTCCGCTGACGGCCAAGCGTATGACCGGCATCGTTTCCCGTGGCGGCTCGATTATGGCGGCCTGGTGCTTGGCACACCATCAGGAGAATTTCTTGTACACGCACTTTGAGGAAATATGCGAAATTATGAAGGCGTACGATGTGTCGTTCTCTTTGGGCGATGGCCTGCGGCCGGGCAGTATATACGATGCGAACGATGAAGCGCAATTCGCCGAGCTGCGCACGCTGGGCGAGCTGACGAATATCGCCTGGAAGCACGATGTGCAGGTGATGATTGAAGGGCCAGGCCACGTGCCGATGCACAAGATTAAGGAGAACGTCGACATTCAAATGGAAATTTGCAAAGAGGCGCCGTTCTATACGCTTGGACCGCTAACGACGGATATTGCACCGGGATATGATCATATTACGTCGGCTATCGGCGCGGCCATGATCGGTTGGTTCGGCACGTCGATGCTCTGTTATGTCACGCCGAAGGAGCACCTTGGGCTGCCGAATAAGAACGATGTGCGCGAAGGTGTCGTCACATATAAGATAGCGGCGCATGCCGCAGATCTGGCCAAGGGGCATCCGCGCGCGCAGAAGCGTGATGATGCACTGTCCAAAGCGAGATTCGAGTTCCGCTGGCGCGACCAGTTCAATCTGTCGCTCGATCCGGAGCGGGCTATGGAATATCACGACGAGACGCTTCCGGCGGAAGGGGCGAAATCGGCTCATTTTTGCTCCATGTGCGGACCGAAATTTTGCAGCATGCGCATTACGCAGGATATTCGCGAGTATGCGCGCGAGCATGGACTCGAGAATGAGGCGGCCATTGAAGCGGGCTTGAAGGAAAAAGCGGAAGAGTATCGGACGCGTTCGGCAGAAGTTCCAAGCTAGCGGAGGAGCAGGGGGCGCTGAGGAAGCAGCCTAGAATTAGCGAATCGAATGTTGGGCAGGAGATCTCGGTTGGCGGAAGCTTAGAGTTAGCCGGCGAAGCGCCGCGATGGGCGCATTCCCAGCCAATCCAGCGGCTGGACGGGACTATCGTGCGCCACGGAGATGCTGAACAGGCGATAGACATAAAATAAAAAAAGGTAAGTAAAAGACGGCTGTTGAGGCCGTCTTATTCCTTATACTTCAGCCCGATACGTATGGCCGAGTGCAGAGCTTAGCCCGAAGTAATGGCGGAAGTTGTAAATGAGAGGATTCCATTTGGACGGATCCACGTGGTTGCCGCCGGCCATAATGCCGGGGTGCGCGTGTATGGATATCGCCTGCGTCTCGACAATCGCGAAGAATGGAGCATATTCCGGGATCGTCACGTTTCGCACTTCGCACTCGATTTGGAGAGGGCACTCTGCGATTCTCGCTGGCGATATAGTAGCGGAAGGAACAGGCGTTAACCCGGCGGCGGCGAACTTGTCCGGTTCGTACCGGAAGCCGGACTGAGCCTTATAATCTGGCACAGGGTGTTTGCCTGTCAGCGGGGCGAGCTTCTCCACCTGCCTCCATAAGGAAGCGTCGGGCACATTAATGACAAGCTGCGGCGTGCGCTGCACATTTTCTATACATTTTCCTCCGAATCCCATTCCTAGAACGAGGTTGTGCCCAAGCGCCCATGAAGAAGAAAGCGGGCTAATATTCGTTGTCCCATCTTCATTTAGTGTCGTCACCAAAATGACAGGCATGCCAAAATACAAAATCTTCGGCTCAATCTGAATGGATGGGGAAAGCGCGTTGTTTTCTGGTGCTGCGTAGTTCATGTTATATCCTCCCGACATCGTTGTACTCACTCGTTCAAGTTCATTGTAATCCGCCAACATTTCAACTATCATCGAAATATGAAATACATTTCAGGGGGAGGTCGTAAGACGAATGAATGTGCCTGTCAATGTGCCTGTTAATGTATCTGTCATCGCATCGCTGCTCAGTGATGCTTCCCGTTCCGCCATGCTAACGCATTTGCTGGACGGCCGCTTCCATCCTGCAGGAGAGATGGCGCTGGCTGCGGGCATCACGCCTCAGACCGCCAGCTTTCATCTTGCCAAGATGATGGAGTCTGGCGTTGTCGTCGCCGAGAAGCACGGGCGCCACCGCTATTACCGAATTCAGAAATCTGCGGATGCGGAAATTATTGAACAGCTGCTCTCCCTGTCAGGACCGGTTCAGATTACATCGCTAAGGCAATCTGTGCAAATGGAGAAGCTTCGTCATGCGCGCATGTGCTACGATCATGTAGCAGGCGAATTAGGGGTATCGATTGCGGATTCGCTAACTGAAAGAGGACTGCTGTACAAAAACGGAATGGAGTTTGCCGTCACAGAGGCGGGGGAGTCATTTTTTAACGATTTCGGACTTGAATTGGGCGAATTGAGGAAAAAAAGACGTTCCTTTTGCCGCTGTTGCCTGGATTGGACTGAACGGAAGCATCATATGGCAGGGGCGCTGGGGCAGGCATTGGCTGAACGTATGATGCAGTTGAATTGGCTGGAGCGTGATTCGTCAAGCCGTGCGGTGCGGATTACGGAGGAAGGCAGGGAGCGTATATCCGCTCTGTTCGATATTCCGCTCTGATCAGGCCGTATGCCTTGAGTAGCGAATGCTCGTTTTCGTCCGGAGCTCTTTCAATGTGCGGCAACGCTCATTCAACATAGTCGTCAGGTGATTGAAAAGACGAGCAAGGATTCGCAAACCGCTGTACATCATTGTGACGGGCATTCGAAATTCAGGATGCGGATGCACCACTCCGCTATGAGCTGAAACACGGACGTGAGGTACTTGTTCTATTTTCGCTCCTTGCGGCGATATTCGTTCGGAGTCATGCCGACAAGGGACTTGAATGTGCGTGAGAAGTGGGATGCATCTTTAAATCCGGCTTGAAGTCCGACATGGGTCACGGTCTCGTCGGGAAAGGTCAGCAGGAGCATCTTCGCCTGACTGATGCGCCGCCTTGTCACGTATTCGAAGATGGTCAAGCCCGTTACTTGCTTGAATGACTTAATGAGGTGGTATTTGCTCGCGTGCAGCCGGGACTCCATGTCATCGAGCGACAGATCGTCCGCATGCAGATGGGTCTCCACATACTCCACGATCCGCTCGGCCCATACGATGGGCTTGGAGGAGTCCTGCGGCTCGGTGCCGAATGTGGACTCGCACTGTTCGTACAGGAACAAAAATAAATCCAATAATGCAGCACGGAGCCGAATCTCCGCGACTCTGCCCTCTTCATCGTAGAAGCGGTGCAGACGAAAGAGCAGTTCCTCGGCTTCCGCTCGTTGCCCATCCTGCAGCCGCAGATGCTTGTTCCGCAGAGTGCGAAAGGGCTGCAGCACATCAAAGTCGCACAGCGGCTTGCACCATGCTTCTGCTTCACAAGGATCGAACAGCATCGTCGTGCGGACGTATGCCTCGCGCTTATCAGGTATAGGGCCATGTCTGGCCATTCCGTTCATAATAATAATATCGCCGGGAACGAGCTGCAGCTGTTCTTGCCCCAACAAATAAGCGCAGTGTCCGCTGTGAAACATATATACTTCATATCCAAAATGCGTATGAAATAGCGAATGAATCGGCTTCGTCGTGCGGTAGTCCAACGAAAGTATCGGAGTAGGGGGAAGCGGCAATGCGAGCCCTCCTTCTGGCGCAATCCTAATACTTTCATCATAACCGAAATGACGGCTCGGAGGAAATGAAAGAGCGGCTGTTATGACAGACCGGCATGTCCCAGGGCAACGGGCTTGCGGCTTGCCAGGCTTTCATTCACCGCTTCCAGGAAGGCGATGATCTCCACCGTCTCCGCGATAGGCAGCGGTGATTGCTTCGTATGGAAAAAATTCACGATCTGTTCTAGCAAGCTGGCATAGAACGGCTTCGGATGAGAGGCGATTTCTGCATGCACAGAGCCTGCCGCGCTGTGAAGGACCGCTCCAAATGCACCGCCATGTTGGTTGCCCCTAATAGTGGCGATCCGGCCATCTTTCCAGCGACCGATAATCAGCTCTCCTTCTGCTGAAGGCATGGCCTCCACCTGTTCGCAACCTGCTCCCATGGCGGCGTATACCATCTCCACCGTATGTATGCCATACCAGAACCAGCCCGGAAAGCCCGCTTCGCGCGGGGTCGGCCCGTATGCATCGATGCCTTGTACGACGGCAAGCGCCGGACCTGTCGGCACGGAAGCCGACTGCGCGGCGCCTGCCGCTTGCAGCGCAGCTGTCAACGCTTCGGCGTATCGAAGGGCAGAGGAGCTCATCAACGGAACATTATATTGCTGTGCCAGCTTGACGATTAGGATCGCTTCCTCTGTCGTGAACGCCAGCGGCTTGTCGATAAAGACAGGCTTGCCGTAGGCAGCAACGGCGGCGAACTGCGCCTCATGCACGCTGCCATCTACCGATTCCAACAACATGGCATCGCATTGTCCGGCCAGCTCCTCCAATGATTCCACAAGCTGAATTTCGAAGCGCTCCTGCAGTTGAGTGGCATATCCATCTACCCGGGAAGCGCTTATAGGCAAATTCGGGGAACCGCCGGGATAAGCGGCTGTTACTTTCCCGCCCAATATGTGATAGGGGTGGCCGCTATCATTCAGCAGCTCCGTAAAAGCGATAGCGTGTGACGTATCGAGTCCGACCATACCGATGCTCAGCATATCTTTCATTTCTTTTATCTCTCCTCCTTCTGGCGTCCAACTCGCAATCCATCTAAATATCATCAATACCATCCTACCTTGTTCAGTGCCCCTTTGCTTGCCTCATATTGGCATTGTACGGTCCACTTTCGCACAATATTGGCGTATTGCGTTCGATTCGTTGTAGAAGTGTGGAAGCCTTTCTATAATCAGACTAAGCATGGAAGAAAAAGCATATTTTCGAATAGAGGCAAGTCTTCATCTGCATAGAGAGGCGGGAGGTTGTGTGACTGTAATCGAAGGATATTGTCTGCTTGGCGGCAGCTTCAGACGTTGGGATGCAGGCGATAATGGGTGCGTTGCAGAGGCCCGAGAGATTCGTTCCCCCTCTTCGGCGGCAGCCGAATCGATGGGGCCGACTGCCGATGACGCATCGATCGAATGGCACGGCGCTTGCGGTTCTGGATCACGGCAACAGCATAGCTTCATTGCTCCGGGGCTCGTCGATCTGCAAATCAACGGCTGCTTCGGCATTGACTTCAATCAGGCCTCCTTAACGGTCGAGCAGGTTCATGAAGCTACGCGCAAGCTGTGGCAGCATGGCGTCACGACGTATTATCCGACGGTCATTACGAATGCGGACGACAGCATCTCGCAGATAATCTCCACGATTGCGGCAGCGTGCGAGGAGGATGAGCTTACGGCGCTTAGTATTGCCGGCCTTCACTTGGAAGGCCCGTATTTATCGCCAGAAGATGGAGCGCGCGGGGCACATGATAAAAAATATATTTGCCCGCCGGATATGACGCAGTTCGCACGTTGGCAGCAGGCGGCTGGCGGCCGCATCCGTCTCGTCACCCTGTCGCCGGAGTGGGCGGAAGCGCCCGCATTCATCGCGGCTGTTGCGGCAAGCGGCGTTACGGTGTCGATCGGACATACGGCGGCATCGCCGGAGCAGATACGACAGGCTGCGCAAGCTGGTGCCCGCATGTCAACGCACCTCGGCAACGGGGCGCACCTTATGCTGCCGCGCCATCCGAACTATATATGGGAGCAGCTGGCGGACGAACGTATATGGACGTGCGTCATCGCGGACGGGTTCCATCTGCCCTCTTCCGTCCTGAAGGTGTTCCAGCGCGCGAAGCCAGAGCGGTTCGTTCTGGTCAGCGATGCGGTCTATCTGTGCGGCTTGGCCCCGGGTCCATACCGGACGCACATCGGCGGCGATGTCGTGCTGACGCAGGAAGGGCGGCTCCAGCTGGCGGCCGATCCGCGCATGCTGGCGGGGTCGGCACAACTGCTCCCGCACGGCATTGCCCATATGATCCGGGCATGCGGATTATCGCCTGCAGCTGCGTGGAGAGCCGCCTCCCTGAACCCTGCCATAGCGATGGGGCTCCCGCATCGGCATGGGCTTGAGCGGGGCGCGCCCGCGGATGCGGTGGAATGGAGCTGGAATGAGGATGCAGCGATTCGGATTCATCGGGTATGGAAGGCAGGACGACTTGTGAAGGAGGAGTGAGAATTGATGAAATTGGCTGATCTCCGTCCAAGGCTCGGAATATTGACGGACGAAGTGTCGACGCATATGGATGAAGCGCTGGCCTGGATCGCAAGCAAGGGATTTGCCCGCGTCGAGCTGCGCACGGTGGACGGGAAGAACGTGATGGAAGTGCCGCTGGACCAATTGGAGGAGCTTGCGGCGCAGATTAGCCGCTTAGGGCTGACGGTTTCTTGCCTTGCTTCACCTGTATTTAAGTGTGCCCTGAGCCCATCCCGCCAGGTTGCGGCGGGTGATACATTCGGGCAGGCGGAGGAGGGGGTGGAAGCGCATTTTTCCAAATTAGATCAGGCGTTCCGGCTAGCGAAGGTGCTCGGCACGAACCGAATTCGCATCTTCTCATTCTGGCGGGAAGACAATCCAGAAGATTACTTTGATGAAATCGTCCGGCATTTGAAGCGGGCTGCCGAACGTGCCGCACAGGCAGGAATGCTGCTGCTGCTCGAGAATGAGCCGGCCTGCAACGGAGGGTTCGCCGCCGAGGTGGCTGCATACGCCAGAGCGGTCGATTCAGCGGGACTGAAGGTGCTGTGGGACCCGGGCAATGAAGCTTATGGCGGAAGAGAGGCGTTCCCTGCCGGATACGGGCATGTGCGGGACGTGCTTGCCCACGTGCATCTGAAGGATGCCGTACATATTAACGGGCAAGGCGTGTGCGTTCCGATCGGGCAAGGCAACGTCGACTATGTGCAGCAGCTGCAGGCGCTGCGGCGCGACGGATATGAGGGGGATTTCACGATGGAGCCGCACGTTGTGCCAGAGGGCGGAACAGCGGCAGACGGAGTGGAGCTGTCCCTGCAAGGGCTGGAGCAGATCTCTATTGCCATGCGCACCCATGAGTCACCGTTGGATGCGCAGCGGCAGGATATTCTGCAAGTGCAGGTCTACGAAGAGCGGGGGCAGATGGGCAGAGCTGCGGGCGACATGGTCGCAGACCAGATGCGCCGCCTCTTGAGTGAGCAGCGCGAGGTGCGGATCGTGTTCGCAGCGGCCCCGTCACAGAATGAACTGCTGCACACCTTGACCGAGGCGGACGGCATCGATTGGAGCCGGGTGACAGCGTTCCATATGGACGAATATATCGGGCTTGCCCCCGATGCGCCGCAGCGCTTCAGCCGATATCTGCGTGACAGGCTGTTCGATATTGTGCAGCCGGGCCGAGTCCACTTTATCGGAGCAGAGAACGCCGCATTGATAGAAGCGGAATGTCTGCGCTATGCCGAGCTGCTGTGTGAGGCGCCGCTCGACATCGTCTGCTTCGGCATCGGGGAGAACGGGCATCTCGCCTTCAACGATCCGCCGGTTGCCGACTTCCATGATCCGATGCTCGTGAAGCCGGTCGCGCTCGATGAGGCGTGCCGCCGGCAGCAGGTGAATGACGGCTGCTTCGCCACATTCGCCGACGTGCCGACGCATGCGCTGACGCTCACCATTCCGGCGCTGCTGTCAGCGCGCTATATGTACGGGGCCGTTCCCGGGCTGCGCAAGCGTGCGGCGCTGGAACAAACGCTGTACGGCCCGATTGCGTCGGCGTGCCCAGCCTCGGCGCTGCGCACGCATGAATGCTGCATCCTGTTCGCTGATGCGGAGGCCTTCTCATCCTCCAGCCCTATAGATGAGTTAGATTCGGCAGGCAATGTCCATACCACTCAAATGGAAGAAGAGGTGTTATGATGACTTATTCCAACGAACGGAAGCTTCGCTTCGGCATTATCGGCGCGGGCGTCATTATGTCTTCGCATGTCGAGGGCATTCGCAACAACGGAGATGAGGCCGAGGTAGCGGCCGTCTGTGACGTTGATATCGACAAAGCTCGGAACGCGGCTGAGAAATACGACATCCCGCTGGCGGCGGCTGACATGGATGAGCTGCTCAAGCGGGGTGATATCGATGTCGTCAGCATCTGTCTGCCGAGCGGCCTGCATGCAGAGGCGGCAATCGCCGCTGCCCAAGCAGGCAAGCATGTTCTCTGCGAAAAGCCGATTGATGTCACGTTGGAGAAAATCGACCGCATGATTGCGGCCAGCAGACAGTATGGAGTGAAGCTCGGGACGGTTTATCAGCGCCGCATGATGCCGGCCGCCATCGCGGCACGTGAGGCGATTGCCGCAGGCAAGCTTGGGCGGATGGTGCTGGGCGACGCCTATATGAAATATTTCCGCTCCCCCGAGTATTACAAGAGCGCGGGCTGGCGCGCGACATGGGAGCTCGATGGCGGCGGGGCGCTGATGAATCAGGGCATTCACGGCATCGACCTTGTCCAATGGATGATGGGCGACATCGAGTCTGTCTTCGCCTACGCCGCTCCGCTCGTGCGCGACATTCCGGTGGAGGACACAGCGGTCGTCGCGGTTAAATACAAGAGCGGCGCCTTCGGCATCATCCAAGGGGCGACGAGCGTCAATCCGGCGCAGGACACGCGCTTCGAGCTGCACGGAGACTTGGGGACCATCGCGTTCGGCGACGGCGGCATTGCGGCCTGGACCTATCCGGGCAGCGAGGAGGATATGCCGCAGCTCGGCGCGGAAGCGAAGCAATCGCCGGGAAGCGACCCGCGCAGTCTGTCCGCCGACGGGCATACGCTGCTTGTCCGTGACCTCATCGAGTCGATTCGCGAAGACCGCGAACCGGCGGTGCCGGGCGAAGAGGCACGCAAGGCGGTGGCGCTCATTCTGGCCATTTACGAATCGGCCCGCACCGGCAAAGAAGTCCGCCTGGGATAACCTCCTGCTGAGGGCTCGCTTGGCGTGGCATATTCAGGCGCTGACGATTAGTATGCTATGCTTCGAAGTCCCAGAGTACGGTGGTGAAATAGGAGAAAAATGAGTTACTCAGTTCTCCCTTTAGCGCCATTCTCCCCTTCTATCAGAAGATGTTGGTTAATTAAGATGATGATGCCAATTGATGGACGGTTCCAAATGGTACAAAAAAATTTATGAATGCTCGAATAGCTCATTTTTGGGAACTCACACTAGCGCTTGACTAGAAGCTCCAGTACCTCGATAGCTCTTTGCTAGAAGAGACCGCTGTTACTTAATCAGGCGCTCGTTGTTATTTTCCCTGTTGTTGCGTTCACTGAGTCAAGGGGAGAATGGACATATGTGTGAGATAAAGATAGATAGAGTCAAGCATTGGCGTGCCGGACTGTAGGCTAAAGTTTGTGAATTACGGGCGCATCTTGGGGAAATAAGGAATAATAAAATTATCCCGCCTCCTGAGTTAATGGGAGAGTGGGACTATGCAACAGATAAGAAGATTTATCGTTCGCCATGGTTTCCTGAGTGATTGGAGCAGTGGGCATAAGCACCAATGTGGTATGCATGCGAAACGAAATTTCCAGAGCCGGGGATATGTGAAGTGCTCCCTGTCAAGTAGACAGTGTAAAAAACAAAAATCGTTGGTTTATTT
>NZ_JAJNBZ010000030.1 GCF_021369635.1 Paenibacillus profundus
CAAGGAGTCTTTTTGTTTCTCAAATCTCATATTTCTTCATTATAGGAATGCTGCCTGTAGCCGAAAATGTGCTCAATCAAACGTTCGCCACTAGCGCACCAAATAAGGTCTATATGACCGATATCACCTATATCCCGACGGATGAGGGATGGTTGTACCTTGCCAGTGTGATGGATCTCTATACGCGTAAAATCGTGGGGTTTCACATGGATGAACGAATGACCAAAGAACTCGTCATCATTGCGCTGGATCGGGCTTACAACAGCCAGCGACCAGCTCCAGGAGTATTACATCACTCGGATCGTGGCAGTCAGTATGCATCTGCAGACTATCAGAAACGACTGAAGAAATACCAGATGATCGGCAGCATGAGTCGTAAAGGAAACTGCTACGATAATGCCTGTATTGAGTCCTTTCATAGCGTGCTAAAGAAGGAACTGGTTTATCTCGAGAAATTCAAAACGAGAAGTCAAGCAAAGAAATCTATTTTTGAATATATCTCGTGTTTTTATAATGGTAAAAGAATCCATTCATCCATTGAGTATTACACACCCAATCAGTACGAACGTATGTACCTAGAAACTGCGTAATTCTCTCGGTTTTATGTGTCCAATCTATTGACAGAGGTCCAGACCTTAGATATCTCTGATCTTAGATCGAGTCGTATGTTGAATGAATATTCTTGTTTACTTTCACATCCGACAACCGAGAGACGAAGCCCGTAGCGTTGTGATACAACGGGATCCTTCTGTGAATTCCAACTCATCACTGATATTCTTTTAGGTTACTTATCTTCTTTAGGTTTAGGAATATATTCTAACAAATCACCAGGTTGACAATTTAACGCTAAGCATATTTTATCAATTACTTCTAGTGAGACGTATTCGTTTGTATTCAATTTTGCCATTGTTGCTTATATTCCTGTCAATTTCATTAATTCCTGCTTCTTCATATCCCGGTCTATTAATAACTTTTGAAATGGTTTATAACTAATCATTAGCCATTATCTCTATAGAATAGTTGAATTTTTCTTTAATTATATTAATTATTCTTTACATTATCAAAATTAAATTTATGTTCTCTTAAGAAGAGGATTTAGTATGATAAAATCTTATTCAAGAAGTTAAAGTTTATTTCGCAAATATAAAAATGTAGGAGGTGCTGAAGATGAATTCTGATTTCGTACAATTTTCAGGCGAGTCTGAACAGTACTTCAATAAATTCGAGAATCTTTACCTGATAACCTCCAACATACTTCATTCCTCTATGAAAACGCTTAAATCTCATTACAAGCTATTCTGGAAAGTAAAATATATCTACAGGGGTTTAAAGATGCCTTACATCTTTTTAACGAAGTACATATTTGACCCTGTCGTATAACGTTCTTGTATCTACGAGCCTGTGAGGCTTAAGGCGCTCCACGCCGGGTGCGACGGACTTCGCCTCGCAGGGTTGTTCGCTGACTTGACTTCTCTGCTTACCACATCTTGCGAACCAAGGGCGTAGTCCGTAGCGTAGATACGGTGTTAGATGATGGGGATGCCTTCTCTGTGTTGCCAACAATGTATTCTCTTCTTGATTCTTTTTTCATGTTTTTATTTTCTCAGAAATTCATCTCTCACTTTGATACATACATTTCCTTCTGGTTTTATATAAGTAATAAAGACTAAGTGCGCTAACACTTGGTCCATACAATTGGCTTGGATGGTTTTTCCCTTCTTAGTCAGTTGGGAACGAAAACCCACCTTCGGCTTGCAATCTTAGGGTGGTTTTTTTACTTTTTCTTGTTGTTATCGATATAAGTTAAAAGTGCAAGAATAAACATTCCGAATAGGAACATTATCGTCAATGCATCTTTTACTTCCATGGCTTCACCTACTTTCGAAGGGAAACCATGCCCACCCAAGATTCAATTATAGTTATAATTTACCTTTTCTTTCACCTGCGCACAAGTGTTCTTATTCATTATGGATATTAGTTTTCAAGATTTTATGATATTGTTTCAGTCTGCATCCCTTTCGTATAACGTTCTCTGTATTCACGAACCCTCACCGACTTAAGGGCCAACGGCCCGGGCGCGACCGCGCTTAGGTGGTGAGGGTTGTCTCTGAGTTCACCTCCTCGAAAAGCCTCTGCAGACAAGGGGGCGAAAGCCCTGCAACGTGAATACGGTGTTATGTGATGGGCCTGACATCTGCGAAAATTCCCCATTACTATCTTCCCCTAACTCCTGAGGACACTCTGAATTTATTGAATTAAACACCTTATGTTTCTGAAAGCTCAATTAATTCATTTATCTCATTCTCTGGCAGCAATATGTTTCCGCAATATACTCTGTCTGAATGGAATTCCCACTCACCATATGCAACCATAATACTCTTACATTTAAATTTTTTCACTAATGCCCACACTCCTAAATCCCCTTGTGCACTAGCTTGAAATAAAATCCAATCGTTATATTCAGTCATATATGGTTTTCCAAAAAATTTAAAATATCCTAAATATCCTTCTCCGTCCTTTTGTGTGAATTTATCAGTGATCATTTCTAAGCGTATTACTTCTTCGATCTTAATATTTATCCAAGCTCTTTCTTCATTTTTAGAAATAATACTTTCAAAACTGCACTTAATAATTGCTGATGAATCTATTTCATTTGGATGTTCCTCCCATCCGTTAAAACTTGATAGAGCAGGTCTGAACAAAGTCCAAAACTTTTCTCCAACTGACATATTAAAAGGAAAATGCACTTGTACTTTTTTCATCTCACCAGCTATTGGGGGGATTGAAGTCCTTTCCCAATTCCTAATACTCAGATCTGGTACATCTTGCGAAAAATTTGACCATTCCATAACATCTTCATACGCAACCATTTCAAAACCTTTTTTATCATTCAAGTTTTTTTCCGGTACTTGTTTACATGCACTACATATAAAAGTTAAATTATCAAATTCCATAACATTACCTACTTTTAATTTAATTTCCCTAGTCACTTCATGAATTGATGTTTTATTTGGTTTTTAAATTTACAGGCCTTTCACATAACGTCTCTCGCATTCACGAACCCGAGAGGCTTAAGGCCCCACCATGAGTCGGCTACGCTTGCGCAGTTAGCCTCGCAGGGTTGTCCGCCTGATTCACTTCCCTGCTAATAACACCGGGCGGATCAAGGATCGGAGCCAGCCGATTCGCAGCGTGAGTATAGTGTTATAAGATGTAGCAAGCCATCCTCGAATCTACTTACATAATGAAGTTTTGATATCTTCTTCCGTTCTCAAATCTTACCTTTACTTCCCCATCAGATATTTCTTCTATTATCCTATCCCAGAACTTCTGTGCAGGAATATTATTCTCAAGCTGATAGAGTTCCCACTCTCCCTTAAAAATTTTCAATACATGTTCTGCCGCCTTACTACCTATTCCCAATCTCCTAAATTTACGAAGAATAAAAAAATGCGCTAAATAGTTGTATTTTCTGGTCTCTTCTTTTTCTTTAGTCAAAATAAATCCCGCTATTTCATCGTTTACTTTAATAAGATATGGATGATTCCCATTTAGATTGTTCCAGTATGAATCTAAATCAGGCATTGTATTATATGAACCATTCTCAAGAATTGAAGCACTTGTGAATTCAGTAAAATCGTAAATATAGAACTGTAGTAAATTCTCTATTAGCTTCCTGTCATATTGAGTTGCTCTTGAAACAACTACTTCCATGCTCCCACCATCTTTTCACATTTTGCTTATATAATGTTCTTGTTAGCCGCGACGTGGTTAGGCAGTGCGGGGTTTTCTGCCTGGACAACTATCCTTCGGGCAGACCAAGCGACGCATCACTGCACCAATTGGATAAGCCCCTTCTTCAAAAGCTTTCTCAGCTTCCTAATGCTAAGACGACGTTCTTGTATTATGTAAAGACCCAGCCTTTGATAGCTTTCATCTTAGGCTAGGCCTTTTGCTGTCTGCGCTTCTTCCATGATTATACATCCATCAAACAAAGAGAGTTAGCCCTTCAGCCTGATTATGCTGTTAAATGATTTAGAGTACGGTGTTATCTGAAGTAGGGCATTTTAAAATGCTACTCACTCACTTTTTCAAAGTTAGTACATAATGATACGATTTCCGCCAATTTTGATATCTGATTAATCCAATTTTGTGGGATCTGCTCAAGTCCATATATGATTCCTGCAATACCTCCCGTCACGGCAGCCGTTGTATCCGTGTCATCCCCTAAATTCACTGCTTGCAGTACAGCTTTAGAATAACTATTCGTATTCAAAATGCACCATAAACTTGCCTCTAACGTATGAACGACATACCCTGACGACTGAATATCATTCATGCTTAAGCTTGAAAACTCAGTAGAGAACATTCGGTTGAATTGGTCTGCGCATTCATTGAACACATTCAATTCAGTGATGCTTGCATATGCCCTTTTTATACTATCTTCGATCGTCATTCCATGTATCAAATGTATTGCAATCTCAACATAAATGACACATGCAACTATAGATATTGAGTGTCTATGAGTGATTGAAGAAACTTGACTAACTGTTACAACTCGCGATTGTAATGGCTCATTCCTTACATAAAAGGCCAGCGGCAGGATTCTCATTAATGACCCGTTACCATTACTGAATTCATCCTTGCCTCCGGCTAGGTCTGGTCTTATAAATTCATCGTTTATTCTCTCTATCGCCTTCCGAGTAGCAATTCCAACATCAAATACTTCACCATGTGGGGCCCAATGCCCTCTCCAGAGCCAGATCGTAAACTTATCTGCAATGTTGAATAAGTTGATTCCCTTACATTCTATAATGCTTTCCATTAAACAAAAAGTTAATGAACTATCGTCTGACCATGTGCCAGGAGGCTGGCCATGAGAGCCATATCCGATCATCTCTACTATAGGCTCTGCAATAAGAGCTTTCCTAGACCGAAATTCGGCAGGTACTCCAAGTGCATCCCCTACGCAAAGACCAAGTATTCCAGCCTGTACTTTATCCATGCCAATATCTCCTCCAAGTAATTGAGATGTCCGAATAGAGCCATCACCCTGCGTCATGAATGTTATGTTATCCAATCTCCTTGCCTTTTCGATCAACTTCCAACCCTTTCAAGTAATTCTATTCGTATACCATCTAATTCTTCTTCTTTTTCATCCTTGTCGGTGCGTTCAGCATTCTATGTAAATCAGGTTGCAGCTCTTTTAACTCCCCTTTATCTTTACCTCCATCACCGTGGCTTGTTGATTGCCTACAATATCAGTTGTTTCACGGATAACCTCACCTTCATAAGTAAAATGATTATACCCCATATTTCCAATAGTTAGGTCATATAGATTAATTCTATGTTCATAACCTTTTCCAAAAGCTTATGTAGTCCCCAAACTCACCATCTTCATCTTTCCTGCAATACTCTGCATAGAAGATCTTATCTATTATCTTTTTGTTATTATCATAGAGCGCATAGGGATAGCGAAGAAAGCTACTCTTCAAGCATATGACGATAACTCCCAAACATTAAAAAGGGCATCCACAGGAGGTGAGGCGATCGAAGGTGACATATTAAGCAACGGCTATGGTTATTTAAAAACACACTACTTTCCGATGGCCATCTTCTCAAGCCCCGAAAAAATCCTCGAAGAAAAATTGCAGCAGTTCCAAAGATAACCATGTGAAAGGCTTAATTATTGATCTGCGCGACAATAAAGTCAGTTATGACCAACTAGTCGCTAACATAGCTGGATATTTCGTGAAGGAAGAACGATTTTACGAGGCTACAAGTTACTATAATAAATTTACGAAGAAATTTGAGATTAACCATAACGAAACTCGTAAGATCATCCCGACAAAACCTTCGTATGACGGAAAAATGGCTATTTTAATCAACAGCCAAACGATAAGCTCCGGGGAAGGACTGCCTCTCGTTTTATATGTTAGTTTTTGAATGATAATCCTTCTTCTTGCAAAGCAGCCCTAAGTTTAGGTAAAGATGCTGGTCCCATACCGTGAAATTGCAAGATCTCTTTTTCACTATACGTTGAGAGCTTTTCCAGAGAGGTTATTCCATTGTCTTCCAATGCTCGTCTAGCTGGTGCCGAGAGAAGTGAAAGAAATCCTGTGTCGGGTTTGCGTTCTTGCTCGCAGATCGGGCAGGTTGGGCAATCGCTACTTTTAAAGTATTGGTGTCCTTTGTTGCAAGTTCTTAAATTTTTGCTTGAAGCTCCCATTTTCAATTGTCATCCTTCCTTAAGAATTAGTTCGTATGTACGGTGGTCTATGTTACGCTACGACTAACGTTGTTGAATTCACGAACTCTCACTGGCTTAATGCGCTTGTGCCGGGTTCGACGGACTTAACCAGTGCAGAGATGTCTGCTGGATCCTACTACTTATACAGTTATTGTTCGTTTCTCATTCTCTATAAATTCATCCTTGGTTAAACCAAAAAGGATTAGGTCAAGATACTGCCCCTTTGTGTATATTACCTTACGTCGAACTCCTTCTTGGATACAGCCAAGCTTCCTCATCATGGTTGCAGATGCTTCGTTTCCTTCGAGTACATAATCATTGAATTTATTAAGACGTCGCTCGTAAAAGGCGTATCTTAATAACATTCTTACAGCTCTTGTACCGTAACCTTTACCTCGATGATCCTGATCAATTTGTATACCTATACTGAATGTACCATTCTTTTCATCAATGCTATTTAAATTTATTCCTCCTACGTCTTCACCTTTTACATTTTCAATAGTAAACATAATTCGTCCGGTGCCTGATGAAAAATCTGAAAATGTCTCAACGAATTTCTTTGCTTCAACAATCGTCGGTGGCAGTTCAACCGCACATTCTAATAAACGACGAGCCGTCGAATCAAATCGATTATAATAATATCCCTCCCAATCTTCGGGCTGGGTTGCACGCAATCTAATCTCTTCGTCTTGCCAAAAATAATTGGTATAGTTTATTTCTTTCATTTCTATTCCCCCAAAGAGTAATTTACGAGATTTGAAAATAGACTGTGTTCGTTGTTTGCTTTATGTTTTTGTATCTACGAGCCCGAGAGGCTTAAGGCGACGGAGTCGCCTGGTGGCTATGCCACTTAGCCTCACAGGGTTGTCTGCTGATCCGCTTCTCCGAAAAACCTCATGCAGACCAAGGGACCGTCAGGTCTCGCGGCGTGAATACGTTGTTAGACGATGACTGTGCCATCCCTGAAAACGCCATAAAAGAATAAGTCTATAAAGTCTTCTCAAAAATGTATAGGTCATCTTCTTCTCTAACTTTGGTGAACCCGCACTTTGTATAGAAATGATGATTCTTGACACTCCAGCTAGGAGTATCAAGCCACCATTTAGTGCTATCCGGAAAGCTTATTTCGATTTCTTTCATTACTTTCATACCGATTCCTTGATTCTGAAAGTTTGGATCAATAAAAATTCTTCCTAGATTATGTACTTGATTGCTTTCTATAAATATCAAAGCCCCCCCTATTATTTCTCCATTAAAGAGTACCTTGAAATATTTACAATTTTGCATCATCTCTTCTTGCCAACTTATGGAATCATATCCTAGTGGACCACCGATTTCGTTATTATTGAAATGTTTTGATTCTTCATCAAAGCTGGCCTTTTGTATTTCAGCAAGTTTTTGTGCATCATTTTTTATTGCTCGTTCTAGTATCAACATTTGATACACCTCCATTAATGTGATTTATATTAAATTATCTTTTTTGTTTTTGATTATTTTATCTTGCACAGGTTTCGTCTAACGTTCTTGCATTCACGAACCCTCACCGACTTAAGGGCCAATGGCCCGGGCGCGACCGCTCTTAGTCGGTGCAGGGGTGTCCGCTGAATTCACTTCCCCGAAATGCCTCTGCGGACCGAGGAACCGTCAGGGTCCGATGCATGAATGTTTTGTTATCTGTAGTTACCAGCATCTCGAATTCACCTACATTTATCTTTATAATTTCAAGCAATAAAGAACTTCGTCGTCTACGATTTTACCTGTATTTTCAAATCCAAATTCTCCATATAGTTTTTTTGCAGAATGGTTTTCTGGATCAAACGATAAATATATTTCTGAACATTACTTGTTCTTACTCATCTCTTTAATGATTAGACTTAGTGCCTTTCTACCGAAACCTTGACGTTGAAATTTATAGTCAATCATAATACGGCATAATTCAAAACAATTATCCTCCTCTGAATATCCATACATTGTAAATCCAACCATTGAATCTTCACTATAAATTGCTTTTGTTATCCATCCTTTTTCTATCTTTGATTGTGCAATCGAAACTGCATTTGAAGCTACAAATTTCTCTACAAGGTAATGATTTTTATCAGGATCAGTCGTTAGAAATATACATTCTAGCCAGTTAGTTTCGTCTATGTCCTTTAATAAAACTTCCACGAGATCGCCTTCTTTCTAATGTTCTATCGGTAATTGCAGATAACGTTGTTGTATCTACGAACCCGAGAGGCTTAAGGGAGCATCACGACTGGGTCCGACGGACTTGCCTCGCAGGGTTGTTCACTGAATCCTTCTCCACTGATTACCTCATCTTGCGAACCAAGGGCCGAACGGCCCGAAGCGTAGATATGGTGTTATCGGATGGCGATGTCTTCTCTGTCCAGAGGTTGCCATGGACGGCAACCCTTTTCATATCAAACTTAAATTCCCGTTAGTATTAATCAAGTGTTCGAAATTGAAATTAGGAGAGTCGCTTATACTATATGTACTTTATTCCACTATTGTAAAGCTTTCTTCCCCCTCTCTGATAGGCAGATTAATTATAGTCATTTTCTTTACAGACGCCCGTTTCAATGACCGCATGCAATTGACCAGAAAATCAATATGTGACTCTTCCCCTTGTAATTCTGCTTCCACACTTCCATCTTTTAAATTTCTCACCCATCCAGTTAATTTCATTCTTCGAGCAATACAATATATCTCCAAGCGGAATCCTACCTTTTGCACCCTTCCAGAAAAAGCTACGTTTTTTCTGACTATACTACTTGGTGTAAATTTTGGAAACTTAACACGATTTGCATGCCAAATTACATATTCATTTCTTAATTTCTTAAAAACACTCATTCTTCCGCAGACTCCTTTTTATTACTGTTTTTGCCTTTTAGATTATTAAAACATACCACCTTCAATTAACGAGCCGTTAGTTAATTTAACAATTAATTTAAATAGGTTTTGATTTTTTTAATTATTTGCGTTGATTTCCTATAACGTTTCCGTGTTCACGACGTCCCACCACTTTAAGCGAACGTTAGTGAGTGGCCGCGATGCGGTTAGATGATGCGGATGTGTCCCGGCAATCACTTCTTCGTCTATCTTCCGGGTCCGAGGCAGCTTGTCTGCCGAAGCGTGAACACATTGTTATAGGATGTCAGCGCCGTCTTAGAAATATTTAGACTATTTAACTGTCGTTTCTCGACAGCGGAATAAACAATTTTATATACGTAAAAAGTCCAAATCAATATATGGTGTATTATTCAGTAAGTTAAAATAATAGAAGCGTCGAGCTTGTTCATCCCATTCACTCCAATCAGGAGCATTAAAATCTCTGCTTCTATATAACGCGGATAAGACTCTAGCTTGTCTTAAATCGATAAATAAGGGTATTTTCTTTAACCATACTTGACTTATAGAATTTTCTTTACAATAGCCGTTTAAGAAGTTGGAAAAAAAGCGCTTTGTAATCTCCTTCCTTACCTCTCCATCCACAACCCACGGGATAGGAATTTCGTAAAATAGTGGTGTAGCAATATCGGACACAAACCAGCTATATTCCGCCTCGTCAAAGTCGATAATATGGGCTTTATCCCCGTCATTTAGATAATTACCGCAGCTGACATCTCCATGAATGAGGCCATATGTATCTGTATCCTTGGAAAGAGCGCTAACTTCCCTAATTAAACGGTCAAAACTGTCATTTAATTCTGACGGACAGTAGTTTTTAAAAGAAGATAATAAAGCGTTATCATTCCATTCATAGCGCATATGTTGGGGGGTATAATGAAGTGAAAGCTTATGTATTTTTCCAACAAATTGACCTATATTCTCATAAAAAGTATTGCTCTCCTCAGCAATTTTTGCATTTCTACCAGGGACTTTTTCAAAAGCTGTCACAACAAAAGAAGTATCAATTGTATGAAGAAGATCCCCCGTTAAAGACTGAATCGGTCTGGCTACTTTTAAACCGGACTCCGCCAAAAACATGATAAAGTCTAATTCCGCTTTCGTTAATATTTCATTCCGATGTGTGATATGGGCAATTCTTAGAATAACTTCACGATCTCCGACCAATCCAGAATAAACGAAGTTTTGAAATCCATTTAATTCGATCATTGAGTCTTCGTGTATACCATAATGTTCTGCGGCTTGTCTCAATATATCTTGAGTGAATAGCTGCTTAATCCTCTTGTCCATATTATTCCACCTGCCCGTTAATTGAGTATAATTATCTTAATTTTTTTCTTCAGTCCCATGGTGGGACAAATGATCTGTTTACAAAATGTGTTTTGGGGCCGATCTTTCATATAACATTGTCGTGTTCCTGACGTTGATTCCCCTTAGATAGCTCTTATCTTAGGGGAATCGATGTGTCTGCCTGAATCCGCTTCCTTGAAATGCCTCTGGCAGACCAAGCGGCGACAGCCGTGAAGCTGGAACATAGTGTTATACGATGTATGATACTTCTTTGAGTTATCCAAAATCAATTAAGCCTTAATCTTAACGTTTCAATAAATTCATATTCATTCTGTTCTATCCATTGCTTTCTAATAACTAATTGATTAAGTATGAACCGAAAGTATTCTTCTATCTCCCGTCCTGAATAATATTGACCTATGTAAATACATATTAATGATACATAGTACATCTGCATTAAAAAAGGAATCCATTTAATTTCTTCTTCTGTCAATGTCATATATTGAGAATATTCATCCAAGAATAACTTCAGATTTGCAAGTGAATCATTGTCAAATTGAAGAAGATGATTTATACAAATAGCTAATTCTAATGCTCGAACATCATATGAAGCAAAATCAAAATCTAATACCCCACTCATCTTCCTTGTTTGATTATCAATAAGCAAATTAAAAATTAAAATATCATGATGAACAATTTGCTTTGGTAAATTGTCAATAATGGATTCATTTCTTTGAACAGCTTGTAATGAATCTATTAATATAGATAATTGGTTACTTTCAATCTCAAAAGGTGGCTGATCAATAAAACGTTTTACAGATCTTTCGTTAGATAATTGATGAAGATTGTATATTTTATAAAACTTAATTTCTTTCATTAATACGTCACTTTTAAATTTCTTAAATGCAACCGATATTTCACCAACGGTTTTTCCATATTCCTTAATATCTGATACCTGTGTTAGGTCAGGGACTTCCCCTTCAATAAAACGTACCACTGAACCAAATTGACCATTTGATAGCTCGATAAATCTATCCCCTGTCTTAGCAATTAAAAACCCAGGAAGCTTAAATGGAAGATTATTTTGTTCAAGGAATGTCGTTAATTCAATTTCGAATTTTAATTTCTCTAGATTTTTTGAGTGGTTGTCATATATTCTTGCAACATATTTATTATTGTTAACGGTTAATACTTGAGAGTAATTAGTAAGACCGAATGGCAGTGATTCAATGTTTTCAACTGCCTCATTAAAATAATATGTAATCAGTTCTTTGATTAAATCTTCCAATATGGTTTCCTACTTTCTTTGTCATATATCGTATAACGTTCTTGTATTCACGAACCCGAGAACCTTAAGGCCCGAAAGGGCCGGCCGCGATGCGGTTAGGTTCACAGGGTTGTCCGCCTGATTCAGCTTCCTCGAAATGTCCCGGGCGGACCGAGGGCCGGATGGCCCGATGTGTGAATATGGTGTTAGCTAATGCAACTGTCCTCTTGAATTACTACTACGTGTACTTACCAGTTCTCCAAGATCCAATCTTTAATTTGTTCAGCTACTTCTTCCGCTGGAAGCTCTGTCGTATCAATTGTTGGCATTGGCGGGTTAAATGCAGTTTTTGAATTATTTATTAACCAATTAGCAAAGTTTTTTATGATCTTGAATTATTCTCTCTTCCCATCCTCTTGCCTTTATTCTTTCTTTACGGGCAGAATCATCACAATGCAAGTTAATATAAAGAATTCTATCAAACTTATCTTTATGATCTGCTAATTCAATGTTCTCGGGGATCATCGTTCCACAAAGAACCGTCCCTCGGCCACTTAATGAAATGCTATATGCATTTTTCAACCAATTAGCTCTGGCAATTTGCCAATCAACATTATTAATAATATCCATATCAAAGATGTCATAATAAGGTAGCAGCTAATGATCCGTTCGATTAATTCCTATTGTTGTTCAAACTCCTTAATTAGCTTCTGGGACTTTTTCATTGCTTCTTCTCTGTCACTCGCAGGAAACGTTATCATGTACCCGTCTGATAAAGTTAATGAACCATTCATAGTTAATTTTATTGTAAAATCAGTGAATTTATCATTTGTGTACATCCAACCGTATTGATAAATATCAGGTCTGATTCTGCCTTTAAGAGCTCCGTTTAACTTTCGGAAAGGGGAGAATATCGTGGTGAAATTATGACCGTCGTAATGTAACTCTAATTCAGCTCTATCTTTTGGAATATTAGGAATTTTATCTCCCTTAAAGTCAATTAAGCCATGAAAGGTTTTATTGCCATTGATATGATTCTCCAACTTACCATCAATGTGTACTTTTATATGCTCGATTATTCCTTCCGTCCCTAATTGATAATAAACTCCATCTAATGTCTCTGAATACTTCTTGGGTGTAAAGTACCAAATTAAGAATATTCCTATAACAACAGTAACTATTGAAAGTATGACAGCAATTTTTGTCTTCATTAACTCCTCCATGTTTTTTGATATCCTGTCCGCTAAGTAATCATCGCCATAATTTTAAATTTTATCTTTCATATGTTTCATCAAGCAACAGGACGTTGCGAATGTATTTCCTTACAATGTTTTAGGGGCATTATTTCAGATAACGTCTTTTTTGCGCAAGCACCCTATATAAGGTGATATCTACGAACTTCGCGAATACCTACAAAATTGCGGGATTGTACGAAACCTACCTGCATCAAGGGCGAACTAGCCTCTTACATCTCTTTTTCTCCGTCCTCCATATCACTCTTTATCCGATCGAGCGGGCTCATAATGCGTCGGACTCAATCGTTACTGACATGCGTGTAACGTTCTGTTGTTCGAGAGCCCTGATGACCAAGAAGATTTTGAATGTCCTCGTAAATCCGTACCTGCTTCCAGCAAATGCGTAGCAAAAGAGTAACGAAGCGAATGGACGGTTACAGGCTTTGGTATCGCTGCTCTTTCCTTTGCTTGTCCGAATAACATCTGAACCGTTCGTTCCGTCATATGCTTTCTTATCCTGGCTAGGGAATAAACTGCTCAGCTCTTTCGTAGACATCTCATACTTTTTGCTTGATGTAACATTTGGAATCTTTCTCTATCTTTCTCTCTTTTAAGTATACTGACAGTGTGTAATATTGGAAATATCATCTTACATAGAAAAAGAGACACCTCCTCCACCTAAAGGCAGATCGTGCCTATACCGTTCATCTGATGAAGGCCATCGAAGCGGCTCGGGCGAAGGCGGATGTGTTGGATCTGGATCTCAGCAATTGTTACATCGACTGCCATGAGTATCGTCCGGTACAACAGCCCGATTCCCGCACCCTCTCGTTCTGGTTCTACTCAGAAGATCTAGTGAACTGGAGGGACGGCTACAGCGAGGACTTCCACGATCTTGCGGTGAAGATTAACGCCGATACAGGCCAAGTAATCCAGCTCCTGGGATCGAGCCGCTAAAATTGCTTACATGAAGGTAAACTTACGTTATCTAAACGGATCATCATACTCGTGCTCCAAGATGGGATTGATAGGAATCGTGATGAGGGGGATATAAAAGGCGTTATCGTTCAACCTTTTTCGATTCACGTTTGCGACTATACGAAGTTGCGAAGTCAATTTGGGTAACCAAAGTGCAACAAGCTTTCCGTATAGTCGCTGTTATCGTCCGAGGCAAAGCTAGAGGGCAATGTGGCTCTTACTTATCAATTTGATTCATTTATTTCTCATCGCGTTTACCGATCATTTAAGCCTTTTCCATTGAGGATTTGCTGTACACATTTTTCAACCCTTGACTCCCGAGTTTTGGATTGTTTGGGTGCAGAGAAGTGCATAACATATGCTCTCTGCCGTCCCGGCGTTAATGCTTCAAAAGCCGTTTTCAAGGCGGGATTTTCATCTAATTTGTTTTGAAATTCTTCAGGAAGTATGAGATCCGTACTCTTTTTAAAATCCACTTTCAAACCGGCTTTTTCCACTTCAATGGCTTCATGAATATAGGCTTTCAAGATGGTATCCATCTCAACGATTTCTTGAACATTGGTGAATCGAATCTGGCGGCCCGCCTGCGTATTCTCCCCAATTTGGACTAAAATGCCGTTGGGATCATGTAATAACACACCTTTGAAAAACATAAGCGCACAGAATTCTTTAAATCCTTGTATGATAACGATGTTACTTCCCTCAAACGTGTAACAAGGTTTCCCCCACTTCAATTCTTCGGTCAGCTGACAGTCAAGTATGATCGATCTCAACTTCTCCGTTTCTTCCTGCCATTTATTCGTCTTACTTAAAAAAATATCAACCTTAGGATTCATTTTCATTCCCTTTGTCATATTCGCTTCCTCTATATCGTTTTTACTCATGATGGTTTAGGTATATATCAATATTTGTTTACAGAAAATCGTTTTCTGATACGAAGTGGAAGAAATCACGATATGAACTCTTTCTAAAAAAGAAAAGATCAAATCTATTCCCCTTGTAATGACTGCGCTGTAAAATGGCAAAACGCCTCGGCATCCTCTCTGGTGGCAAAACCGGCCTGTGCCATCTTGTCGCTGCCTCCGCCTTTGCCGCGATAATCGCCCAAATGCTGTTTGAAGAACGCACCGCAGGCTAGTCCACCCTCTCCTCCTTGGGCGAGCAGCACCTTATGGTCTGCATTGGACACGAAGAGCACGACCAGATCAGCTTGGTCGGTGGGCTTTACCGCCAAGTTCTGCATATCCTTCAGTGACTTATCCATAAATACGTGCTTAATTAGGCTGCCCTGACAATCTGCCAATAGCTTCCCAGCCAAATAAGCGTCATTCTCAGCCTTCACCGCGTTCAATTCAGCTTGGAGCTGCTTCTGCTCTTGATCCCATTTTTCAATCCGATCCAGAATCTCTTCCTTTGCCGTATTGAACCGGGCCGATAGACTGCCGAGGATCTCCATTCCGGCATTAAATTCGTTCAACGCACGATATCCACATTTAAAATAGATACGCATATTCCCCTTCTGCTTCTCTACTCTCAGCAGTTTGATCATTCCGATTTCACCCGTTGCCAAGACATGTGTGCCACCGCAGGCGTTATACTCGATACCTTCGATTTCAACGATCCGGATATCGTCGGTTACCTTTGGCTGCTTCACTAGCGACAGGACGGCAGCTTGCTCCTGGTTCACAACATAATTCGTTACCTTGCGATTAAGGTAAATCTGATCATTTACCTCCAACTCCAGCATCATGAGCTGATCCAGAGGCAGATCAGGTCGGGCAATATCAATGGTGGCGTAATCCTGACCTAGGTGAAAACTAAGCGTTTCCGCCTGGCATACCTCCAGACACATGGCTGACAGCAAATGCTGGCCGCTATGATGCTGCATATGGTCGAACCTTCTATCCCAATTCAATCGGCAGCCGACCTCTTCCTACTCAGGAAAACGCTCGACTTTATGCAGAATTTCTCCTTCCTCAAGAACGACATCAAGAACCGGAATTTTATCGATCCACCCCAGGTCACAGGGCTGCCCTCCGCCGTGTGGATAAAAGGCCGTCTCATTTAATATCAGATATGTTCCGTTCTCCCGCTCCAGTTTACGTGTGATTCGTGTATTCCACTCTCGGATATAAGCGGATTCGTAATATAACTTCTTCGTCATCTTCATGTCCTCACTATTCCTAGGTTTCATTTACTTTACTATAAAACGCTCCTATAACTCCAATTGCTTTTTTACCTTGCTTAATTTAGGAATAATCGATAACGTGCAATGCTGATACACTTCGAACTTCGAACTCAAGTGGCTAGGAGCTATGCCATTCATAAAAAAAACAGCCTTAGATAGCATTATCTTAGGCTGGTGCTTCGAAGCAACTAAATCCCAACTACAACTACACATCCGGCAAATCCTTACTTAAATCCATCTATCATTTCATGAATTTGTTTGATATGTCTTTGTTCATGCATGTATATGGATTGAACCCATTCAATTAATAACATCTCTTTGAAGACCGGGTGTTTAAAATGTCTTTTACTCAGCACTGACGGGTCTTCTATTGTATTTAATAACTCAAGCAACTGCTGCCTTGAATGATTTAGTCTCTCTATGATCGCTTGATACTGTAAATATTCATCCGTTGGTTTAGCAATTTCAGGTGCGTCAATCTTTTGGCTTCGATCAAGGAGAAAGTCTAATGATTTATTTCCAACCAAAGATTCCTCATTGCTCTGCAAACCTGTCCGTATTGCCAACACATATAATTCTTCCGTCTTACTTAAGTGCTGGCATACCTGAGCAATACTCCAGCTGCTTTCATCTTTCCGTTTGTTTAATTGCTCTCCAGTCAATCCATTAAGAATTCCAAATAATTCGACTCTGGTCTCTATTAAATTTTGCTTGATTTCTTGAAGTTCCATAGAAATCTCCCTTTCTTTGTATTTTGCGGCTCTTCCTTACAAAGTCATCATTCATTTTATGTTTAAAAAATGTCTTTCAGAATAATAAAAGTCCCCATAAATCCATAGGCCTTGTTAAACCCACTATGATGGGTATCTATGATAAAGACTTATAGTTTTGTATGTACGAAACGCCCCAACCTAAGATCTCTTTCATCTAGGCTGAGGCGTTTATAGTGCGACCTTATTCCATTATTATACATCTAACAATAAAAAGGCGATAGTCCTGCTATTGAATAAGGAGTTGGCCGCGGCTAGTGACTTATGATTCATTTCCGTCGGATTCATTCCAAATTGCAAATTTGCCGTAACCTAAATAATCACGCACTTCAAGAACCTCACTGCCTCGTATAACAATCTCCATCCCATTTTCAGAATCCCATTCTGTCCCCCCACTCAGAATCGCTCCGAATGTATGATCATTTCGGTCGTAAGGATTTCGATATAGCTCAACATCCCCAACCGACATAAAGGCCAAAATATCTCTACCATAAGTCTCGGCTAAGCCACTAGGATAGTCAGCCGTATCACTGGACATTTTAAGATTTTTCCACTCGCATGCTTTGTTACAAATCTCATTAATCGTTTCATCCGGCAAATGATTAAGTACGTTTTGAATATATATTTCTGCTTCTTCCACACTCATGTCCTCAGTACTAAAGTGATATTCAACATGGCATTGGAACAAAGCAAGCAACCCAAACCCAGACATACTGCTTTCATCTATAGGATCTTCTACTCCAACACGTTCTAAATGTAATCTTTCGGTCAAACTACATCCCCCCCTAAAATTATGTATATCTACTTGAATACTCTAAATCTTTTCATAATCATGAATAATCTTAAAGAATATGCTGTTAAGTAAGACAACAGTGGAGGTATTTTTACGTTGACAACTAGAGTGAGCTGCTTGATGAAAGTGATGGCTGACAAGCACGACATATCACTTTTTCCTCGATACGACGTTTCAGTTTCCGACACGATTTCACAAACGGCTACGGCCAGCTTTTTTATATAGGCTCTGCTGTTAAAGTCTATTTTAACAGTCGTTGCTATGGTATCGTCCAATGTTCTAGTATCTATGAACCCAAAAGGGCATAAGGCGCGCTCGCGCTTTTCCCATCGGACTTAGCACGAGCAATGTTGGCTGCCTGAATTCGCTGCTCTGCAATACCTCGGACAGACCTAGGAGCGTACGGACGAAGCAGGAATACGGTGTTTTATACGCTGGTTCGTACTTCTTCGAAATCTTTGCTTCCTATTGTCTCTCTTCCTTTATCTTACAAGAATACATCAATTCTTCTCAATATTGTCTTACTGGATACGGATGCTCCACAATGATCTAAATCTTTCTGTATTCAACACCATGAATATGTATAAGCACTTTTCGCTTTGCTAATATTTCAAAAAGATTCAACATATCATCAAATGGATTTTTGAAATATTGAATTAAGTGTTTAAAATGATCAGTTGATTTCAAGAAGTTGTAAAAAAAATAGGGATCAACATTTCCAACATTGTCTATGTTCCCGAGAGAAACTTCCAATTGTTGTCCAGTTTCTACATTTTCAAACATGCAATGCTCTCCATGAACATCAAAGTACCAATTACCGGTTAAAAATTCATTATCGTTTAGTAATTCTGCATTTGAAATTAAGTAGTAATCTCCTTTTATAATCTCAGATTTTTCAGGCTGGTCAGTTTCCAATATTAATTTGTCAATGAGTTCTTGCGCAATAATTTTATAAGTGTCCATTGCTGCCAACAATTCATCTACCGTTTCCTTTGCAAGCAAGTTCATAACTTACCACCTTCTAAACCATTAATTTTTTTCAAACAAAGCCTTCTTTAAAGTACTTCTTACCAACTCACCCTGCGGGAACGCTTCTTTTATTAAGACCCTCCTATAAATCACCGTTCTCTATGAACGTTACCTACTTTAGCGCGATTGTATTTGGGTTGAAACTTTCTAATGAATTCGGTTTCAACACGAGAAACTGATGGCCTATCAACTTCAAGGTACCAAACATCGTCAAATTCTTTATCTCCACTTTTTAAGTGCTGTAATATTCGGGCAGGCCATGGCGAAGTTGTCTGACCAACGTAAACAATTTCCTCTCCCATTAAGAGAAAATAAACATACGATGGTTCTGTAATCTCTAATCGTTTTACATGCCTAATATTCGCTAGACATTGTGGTACTTCTGCTATATTAACAGGATTCCGATTTCTCCATATTCGAAGTGTCGGATGTCTATCAAGAGTAAATTTCTCTAATAAAAATTCATATGCCTTATTAAAATCCTCATGATACCTTTCTTCATTTAGAGTTTTCTGACTCTCTAACTCCTCTAGTTTTTTTCTAACTGGCATAAATAGCTCTTCTATTGCATCTATGTAGCCCGATCATACACGCAGATTATCCTCTATACTATTTCTCGATATTAATCCTCCCTGAGTGCGCCAAGTTGATCGTGAACATCTTTCCAGTAGTTCTCGAATCAAATCGTGTCCTCCCGTCTTCTTAAATCTCATGATAAAATCAGAGACAATTTCGAATAATAATTGATTATCCTCTGACAAAAGGATCACCTCAATTTAGAATTAGCATCTCTCCGAATTTCTCATAACGTTTCCGCATCTACGACGCGACCCGGCCTCAGATAGCTCTTATCTTAGGCCGGGTCGTGTGTTGTCTGATTATTCTTCTGTGCTTTCCTATCTGATACCTAAGGGGCGTTAAGCCCCGTAGCATAGATGCATTGTTATATGTCGGCGACTTCCCCGATTACACTAATAAAGTGTTCCATTCAATCCATTGCTCAGTTGCGTAGTTCTAATTTTTTCAAATCTACAATAAAGTTATGTTGTTTTAAAATGTCCAAACCTAGTAATCCTTTATGATCTTTGGGTAGTATTCCAACGTCAATTTCTATATCCTCAATACTTTTTGTACCTATTTCTATCCTGTCCATAATTTTTGTGTAGAAAGGTACGCTTCCACCTATCCCATACGCTTCATATATGGAGTCCCCTGTTTCGTAGGTCACACCTATTTCCTCCAAAATATCAGGACTTATTATAGTATGTGAAGACCCCGTGTCTATAATAACATCATCTATTCTCAATATTTCCCCTCTGAATTTAACAGTAATCGATGTTGTAATTAACTGTCCGTTGTAGTTAATTTTCATCTTTACTACGTCTCACTCTTATTAACGGATCTCTACGAAGATGGATCACAAAGTCTTGATTTGAAGTGTGATACACCAAGCTTCCAGGCTCTACTTGAAAAAATTCCTTATTAGCATCCTGCTCTGATATAGAGCGAATCGGTGCAACTTCATCTATTATTTTTTTGTTGCCCTCCTCATGATAATTAAGAATGGAAACCAGAACAAATTGATCAGGAAATAGCTCCCTTACTTCTTGCCATTTCATACGATCTACCTCCTTCAAATCTTTCTCCATCGTTTTGTTTGATATAATTTTATCATATTTAAACTTTTCGCCGATTTCAGATAACGTGTTAATATGTCCACGACTTCCCACCAACTTAAGCCCCGCAGGTGCGGCGTGATGTGGTTAGGTCATGCGGATGTATCCGTCTGAACCTACATCCCTGCTACGGCCAATCTATGAACCTACATCTAACTCCTGCCTGATCAAAGGCCGAATGGATCGATGTGTGAACATAGTGTTATAAGATGCCCCTGCCTTCTTCGGGTCACTTAAACTTCACGCTTTTCGTCGGGTCTGTAAATTATTCTCTGATAATCCCAATCTTTACTATCCATATCGCCTAAGAACATTCTTTCATGTTCGGGTACAAGTTCATATTTTACTTTTAGATTTTGTCGATAAAACTCAATCGGATCTTCTAGATACTGATAATATGCTTCTTTACACTCTTCTAAAGACGTCTTCTCGCCTTTAAGTTTTTTATAAATATCGACCAACTCGACATATTTATCTTTAATATCTGTTGAATAGGCGACTTGTGAAAATGTTACTTCACCAAGATCAGATAAAATGATTTTTGTTGGTTCATTAAAGCTTGTAAAGAACGTTCCATTTGCAAAGAGTTCAGAAATCTCCTCAAACCGAAAGGTAAGTTCATTCGCCTGGAAATAGCAAACAACTAACCCATTCTTATAAACAACTAGATTTACTAAATAATTTTTATCTTCATATTTCATGAAGATGGAGAATGCATCGCCATCTATTGTTTCATAAAACATTTCACGCTCAACATAATAATTAGTAGCTCTAGGCATGTACATAATTTGTCTTTTCTTTGCCAATTGTTTTTGCCAAGAAGTGATTTCATAGATATTTTCAAAGTTAGGGTTAAGAGTTTTTACTTTGTTTCTTATATGTTTGTAGTATTTAGACTTATCAAATTTCCATTCAGCTTCTTGAACGGTATACATCCCTAAACCATGTATAGACAGACTTTCGTTTTCTGGAATTGATGGGTTTAACCAATTAGACCTGAGCTTATTTTTAAGTCCATTCAAATCTACAAGCTCCCAGCAATTTGACATGCCATCTTCATAAACGTCAACATTGATATAAAAATAATGACCACCATTATTTATAATCCCGGGTACAGTTATGCCCTCTATTTCTTTTGTTCTTCGAATTTTCTGCAAATGATTCACACCCTTTGATGTATTATATAATTGCATGGATTTCTTAGTTCAATTATGTATTCACTTCAATAATCAACACTTTCCTTAGACAAACTGTATATTCATCAAACTTCTTTATGTTTATTTACATATCGTTCGTCCTTTTTTGTACCAATAAGTAAGCTTAATGGAAGAACAACTAGGGGAAGAATAATAGTCTCTACCACGATCCCTAGCATTCCAAAGCCCATTTTACTAAGGGCCAAAAAACATAAGGAGCTTGTATTCCATAACTTTCTCGCTTCCTGGCATTCCATTTACAGAAAAAAATTCATTCTGATCAGCATAAGGAAGAAGAAAGAGTAACATATATATTGTCACTTACAATGACATAAGCAAAATAAATATATTGAATTTATGTTTCTTAATCAAAGGCATAAATGTACCTGTCATTTTGATACGTAACCTCCTATAAATAATCTAGCTTTGACTGCTGCAAATTTATCGACTATACATAAATCTTTCCCATATACATGATTTGAGCACATCTCTTCCATGGATTATCAGGTTTATCATAGAATTGAAGTCCGTGTATTGATTCCTTTCCCCAATCATATGTGAATTCTAATAATGCGCACAATATCATTTTCCTTGAAGGCAGTTATAAAATATTTCATTAAAAGAATTCTGATCTTCGTGTCAATTCGCAATTGTTCAATGAGCGTAAATACTTCAACAGGTACTAACTGACTATGATTGATCAAACCTCTATTCAGATGTAAATTCCCCCACTGCGCCAGGTCTCTCGCACTTGAATACAGATTTCTTTCATGACCTTCATTGGACTCAATTCGAACAGATGCATAGCCGTCCGCAGCTTGAAAATCACAAACTAAATTTTCTTTAGGTACCGAAATCCACTCCGTATTCGTTAACTTCATAGGTTTCAATACTCGTTATGTAATTAGTTGAGCAATATTAAATTCGGTAAGTTCTTTGATGAGGTCACGCGCTACTTCCTCACGTTCAATACGATTTGGCCCAAAATATTTCGCACCTGATTTGGTTGCTAAATCTCTTATTGTGGTATTGCCCAACTCGTATTCAGGCCTGTTTGTGAGCACATCAGAAACTTTTCGGTCAACAGACAATTCACTTTCTACAACAGCAATTGCTGTAGCGAGTCCGACATATGTCTTCCTTAGGGAATACAAGTTAAACATTGAATCATGTGTCACTACGAGTGATCCATTCTTAAAATGATGCGTTCCAGAATACCATTCTGTTAACATTTTGTTGTCCTGAATGATCACAATAGACGCAGCTGAAGCCCCAAACTTCTCTTTTGCTCCTTCTGTATATGAAACTAAAGGTGAAAAAATGTTATCAATAAATGTTGGTGCTGCTATGACTTCGACCTCCAATTATTGTTTTCAGAACTTTTACATGTATCCATGAACCCGAGATTCACGAACCCTCACTGACCTAAGTGAACGTTAGTATGTGGATCTGAGGGCACGCTTTGATACATTTTTTTCATTGTGTTATTATATATGTAATAAAGACCAAGTGCTGCGAACACTTGGTCAGTACAATTGGCTTGGATGGTTTATTCCCTTCTAAGTCGTATAGGAACAAAACCCACCTCTGGCCTCAACCTTTGGGTGGGTTTTTACTTTTTCTTGTTGTTATTATTGATGTATGTTAAAAGAGCAAGAATGAACGTTCCAAAGAGGAACATGATCGTTAATGCATCTTTCACTTCCATGGCTTCACATCCTCTCGAAGAGAAACCATGCCCACCCAAGATTCAATTGTAGTTATATTTTACCTTTATTCACACTTGCGTACAAGCGTTCTCATCAATAACTTGGTAATATTCCATATTGCCTTTATTTATTATTGCAGCATCAAACATCCAAATATTATCCAAGTCGTTCTGCATTAAGGCTTCCCAAGGACGACCATCCGTTGCTTCATTAGTAAAATACACACCAGCTTGAATAGGGAAATCTGAGAATGCATTCATTAACTTCCAAATCACTAATCTATGTTCTTCTCTTAATACGTAATCGAAATGACATTGTACAATCTCCTCTGTCCAAAGGAGAAGGCTAACTTCAAGCCAAGATTGCTGCAATTCTTTATAGCTTTTTGAAGTCCAGCCCATTACAAAAGGACGAATGTGTATAAGTTGACCAGCGATCATAAGTTCTTTTGTTACTTCTCCCTCACTCACATAAATAGCGCCATCCTCATCCATCTCCCATTCTAGTCCACTAAAAGCAGAAATTATTTCAGCGTCTTTAATCCCGAAGTCATTTAATGTGTTTATAAAGTCCAGCATAATCTCTTTTATATTGCTTTGTTCGCATTTCTACTTCTCGAATTACGATAATCGTTTCAGGTGGCAACACTTGCACATGACGTAACGTCATGTTTTATAGTATATTTGCCGGCAATAGATGCGCAGCAAAAAAGAGGTGATTATGAAGCAGCTTTGGAAAGTGGGAGAGCTTGCTAAGCTCACAGGACTCACGTTACGAACATTGAGATTTTACGATCAGATTGGCTTGTTTTCTCCTTCGGCGTATTCCGATTCGGGGCACAGGCTGTATAACGAGGCCGACCTGTCGAGATTGCAGCAAATTTTGTCGTTAAAAGAGCTCGGCTTATCGCTTGAGGAAATTAAGTCCGTAGTAACCGGCGGTCACTTTAGTCCGCTGCAAATCGTGTCGCTGCAAGTCGCCCGTCTGAAAGAAACGATCCGGATGCAACAAAAGCTTTTGGCCGAATTGGAATCCGTTTCCGACCTGATGCTTTTGAAACAACCAGTGACGGTCGAAGATTTTACAAAATTATTAGAAATGATGAAAAAGAGCCAAGAAAAAATGATCCTCGAACGTTGGATGAATTGGGAGCATCGCCTAGACCTGCTGGGCGACCTCCTCGACAAGGATGCCGACGAATTGACTTCCGTGTCGGCGGTGGAGAAAGCAGTCAAGGAGGGCCTCCCGGCGGACCGGTGTTTACCTTCGATGCCCGGTACCACGACATTGTACCGGACGAGCGCATCGTTTATACCTATACTTTGGATATGGATGAGACGCGGATTTCCATTTCCGCAACGACCGTCGAGTTCAAGGCGGAGGATGAAGGAACAAAGCTGATTTTCACCGAGCAAGGCGTCTTCCTGGACGGCCACGATACGCCGGCTCAGCGTGAGCACGGCACCAAGGAGATGCTGGACAAGTTGGGTGTGCAGTTGGAGATCGGCTAGCCTACTTTAACATGCGAGGGAGGAACGGGCATGACGGAAAACCGTGCGGCAAACAACGAAATCAGCGCTGCAGAAGAATACGAATTGGTAACAACGAGGGTGATAAATGCATCCCCTGCTCTCGTTTATGAAGCCTGGACAAAGCCCGAGCATTTGGCACAGTGGTGGGGTCCGAACGGGTTCACGAACACTTTTCACGAATTTGATTTACGGCCGGGAGGGATATGGGAGTTTGTGATGCACGGACCGAACGGAGTCGAGTATCCCAATAAAAACGAATTTGTCGAAATCAGGCCAGAACGGATCGTGCTGCGACACGTATGTGAGCCCCATTTTCAACTCACGGCAACCTTTGAGTATCTAGGCGGCACAACCAGACTAACTTTGCGCCAGCTTTTCGAAGACGAAGCCGTATTCAACGCCATCAAGAAAATCGCATCTTCACACACCGAGGAAAATCTTGACCGACTTGAAGCGCATTTGCAGAAGATGTCCATCTGAAAACCTCAGTACCTTTTCCGCGAGATCGCGGCCGGCCGAAAGGCCGGTTTTTTCATGTATTCTTGTATTCGTCACACGACTCAGCCTTAGATAGCTCTATCTTAGACTGGGTCGTGTGTTATCAGAGTTATCTCCCATTATTATACTTTTGACAACCAAGGGATAAAAGCCCTGCAGCATGTATAAGATGTTAGACGAAGCGCATGGTGCTGCTTCAAAGTACAGAATATGGACGATCTATCGCATCTTTCATTCTGGCACTAATTTCAGCTCATTTCCTCCATTTCGGTAATCATTCGGTACGTTACTCGTGATGTGGTATTGTCCGGTAGTCCAGTCATTCACCTGGTCATGGTACCACTTGCTCAGCACATGTCCGGATTGGCCGGGTCCCACCACATTCAACGAGCGGGTCGGATCGGACATATCGATGACCGTTCGCCACGGTGCCCCATGGATGACTTCGCCGCTCTCTGTATTCCAACCTGCAGCCCCGACGGTGACACGGCCGCCGCCCATGGGGACAGAATTGGCGTTAAAAATCAGATCCAACGGCTTCACAGCACCAAGAGGATGCGCAAAATCCACCTGATGGAACTTGCCCCATCGCCAGTTGTCCGGATGTTTGCCCTGCAGTGAAGCAGCCTGTTCCACAGCCAGCTGAAATGCCTGCAGCGCCGCCTTTTCGATTCCGCCTTTTTCGTCGATCCATGGCTCCCGCTCGCCTTGAAGCGCCCTGCGGAGCATTTCATCCTTAACGACAGACTTATTGTTAAACAGCTCCATCAAGTCAGCGTTGATTTCGGGCTTGAACAGCACATCATCAAAACTCTGCATCCACAGCTCATAGACAAGCGGAGCAGCCTGTTCCGGATCATTTACTTTATTCCAGCCTTGTAAAAGCGAAAGCGCGTCGCGGTCGATCTGCCGCAAATCCGGCGATTCTTTGATCTTGGCAATCAGCTCATCCAAAAACTCTCCCGCCTGAAGGTTATGGCTGTCAAATTGAAGTTTTTTCATATCCTCTACGGTCAGCTTATCCTTGGCAGACAGCACCTGCTGGATACGCGCTTCGCGGTATGGCTGGGACCAGACATCTGTCAGATGATACGGGTAGCTGTCGCCGATCACTTTATTGTTTGCCGTAGCGATAAACCCTTCCTTCGGGTTCACGGATGTGGGCAGTTCATCCCATGGGATATATCCCGTCCACTCATATTCATCGGTCCAGCCCGGTACCGGAACCGAACCGTCGCCTTTTTTGCGAATTGGAATCAGGCCGTTCCCACGATAGGCAATCGTGCCGTCCGTAGAAGCAAAAACAAAATTTTGAGCAGGTGCTTCAAAATGTGTCAACGCCTGCTTGAAATCCTCCCAGTTTCGCGCTTTCGCGAACATCTGAACCGCTTCGAGCTCGGTCGTTGCATCCAGGGCGGTCCATTTCATCGCAAGCGCCGTTTCCTGCCGCTGATCATGCGCGAATTCTGAGATAATCGGCCCATGCCGGGTCACGACAACTTCATACGGCACCGGAGCCTCGCCTTTTACCTTAATTTCCTCTTGATAAGCCTTGGCATCCTCCCAGTTGCCCATATATTCGAATTGATGCGGATTGTCCGGGTTTCTTTTTTCAATATAGAGATCCTGTACGTCCGGACTCAGATTCGTCACTCCCCAGGCTATCGTGTCGTTATGCCCGAGAATAATCCCTGGAACGCCCGCAAAAATCACCCCGCTCACATTCAGCTCCGGCGCCGAGAGATGCGTCTCATACCAGATGGACGGCGTACTTAGGCCCAGATGCGGGTCATTGGCCAGCATCGGCTTGCCGGATGCCGATTTCTCTCCCGATACGACCCAGTTGTTGCTGCCGTTAAACGGATCCCGCGGAACCGCAGTGGCAGCCAATGCCGTCAGATCGACCGGATGTTCTGTCAGCGCCTGAATGATCATTGCCCCATCCTTCGGATAGGTTGGCATAAGCGACTGAAATTTCTCGGAGGACAGCTTCTGCGCCATGGCATATCTGAAAGCCTGCCCCTCCCAGTTGCCTGCCAGATCATAGGCCATGTATTTGCCGATCGTCAAGGAATCCACCGGCTGCCATTCCGCGGGTTCATATCCCAATATCGTAAATTCGACCGGCAACGACTTGGCGTCTTTGGCATGTGTGATGTAATTATTGACGCCATCCGCATACCATTGCAGCACCTGTATGGACTCTTTCGAGTAAGCTTCAAGAGAAAGCTCTGCCGCCCGCCGCAAACTGAATGCACGGAAAAATTTATCGCGGTCGATAGCCTTAGCCCCCACCACTTCACTAAGCTGTCCGGAAGCCTGCCTACGGCTTAAATCCATCTGGAACATGCGGTCCTGCGCCGTTACGTAACCTTGAGCCATGTAGAGATCATGTTCGTTTTGCGCCTCGATATGCGGAACACCGAAAGCATCCCTCCATACCGTCACTTCCTTTTCCAGTCCAGAAATGTTGAGTTTCCCCTTAACGACAGGCAGACTTTTATTTACGAACCAATATACGTATCCCCCAGCGCAGGCAAGCAAAAGAACTAAAACCAAAACAATGATTCCGGTAACGCGCGGCCAGCGTTTCATCTTGCGACGTCTGACGCTTGGAACGGTTATTGCCGCCAGAAGCTTCATGCAGAGCCACCTCCAGACTTTTGGATGTATTTTGTAAAATCATTCAATATGGATAGTTAAGCGCTTACAATTTATCTGAGTATCTATTCATAATTGTATTAATGAATACTTTGTCCAATGTTCACATTTACAGATAACATGAAAGCCGTAAATCATCGGAAACCATAATCTATTGTTATTCATTCCATATATAGAGGGGACATAACGAAAACCGGTGATTTCCATGGTCAAGCGGATATTAACCGATACTGAAGTCTTCAATCATATCAGCGTCTATGTTCGATACGAGAATCGATATAATTGCCTGGCTATACCAGAGCAAAATGGCGATCGCTCCCGGTTCTATACCGTAGAGCGATCGCCATTTTGTCAGATAAACAGTTCTTTTATAGCATGGACAGCACGGCTTTTGGAACTTTACAAACGACGCTGTAGGCGGGGTTGAACACATTGGCCACCTCGTATTCCACAGCCTGGCCCAGGAGCAGACTTGCTTCCGAGGCAGTCAGGCCGTAGTCTTTCGTCAGCATAGCCAGCATTTCCGTCGTAGCATGCTGCAGCGCTTGATCAAGCGGCCTGGCGTTGCCGATGCAAAACCAGTGCGTGTCCGATTCGCCTCGCGGCCAACCGATCGTTTTCCCCTTCAATACCTGAACTGTGAAACGGACGTCGAGCGATATTTCCACACCACTGCCTACAATTTCCCCGCAGCCTTGAACGGCATGCCCGTCCCCAAGATGGAAGAGCGCCCCCTCCGCAAAAACCGGTAAATAGACGGTAACACCGGCTACAAGGCCTTTATAGTCCATATTCCCGCCGTATTCCCCGCTCGTTGCCGTAGAAATCGTCTGATCTTTCGGAGGAGCAACGCCAAAGCAGCCCAGAAACGGGCGCGCTTCCAGCTTCAATCCGGCCAAACCAGACGTCGGCTTTTCCAAAACAACCAAAGCTTCCTCAGCGTCCACAGACCATCGCACAATCTCGAGTGGCGGCAAAGCTGCGACAGCTATTGGATCGACGACGTTCTTTGCCAGCACGTTGAACGTCCAGCCCCAATCCCGGCTCGGCACCATCGACTCAAGCCGTACGGCAAGCGTATCGCCGGGCTGCGCCCCTTCCACATAGAATGGTCCCGTCATCGGATTGCCGCCCCCGGCCACGCTTTCCCCTCTGTAGTCCCAGCCTCTCGCATCTACTGTGGATGTCACGACGGAATCGCCGTCGGCAATTTTAAGTACGGGCTCGTGCGCCCCTATGGTGTTATGGTAATGCTTGGGTTGAAAGTGGTGTACAGCCATCGTTTCGTCTCCTTTAGATCGAGGAATTTTCCTTGGCTTTCACATTGCTTTAGAGCATCGATAATTTCGGTATTTTCAGTATAGGCGCAACCGCTAACAGCAAGCACCCGTTAATGGCGAACACAATCGTGATGGACATTTGCGAAGATCGACTTTGCATCAGACTTTAATGTGAAAAAATATTAGTTCAACTTATATAGAATTTTTCTATTAAAAGTCACTTTGGCTGTGACGACCGAGGGCCTGCACAGTCGACCCGAAGCGTGAACACATTGTTATAGGATGTCAGTACCTTCTTCGATATACTTAAACAAAAAAAAAAAGCCGCAATTAAGCGACTTTTAAGCATATATGTTCTTTTCAACCGGCATCTGCCGCCGGGGCGGCAATCTGATAAGGAACACTCTGCAGACGTTCGTATCCACGGACGCCGTGTTCCCTGCCGGCAGAACAAAATGCTGCCGATGTTGCCTAAGCCATAGCGATTGCATTAGCGATTGCTATGGAATTATCCTGTGTATTTAATCTTAACCACAGTGCCTACTGTCCCTATTACTGTCCAGCCCGCTGGCATAGGGAAGCCCGGAAGGACATCCACCGTCGTACCCAAGCTGGCACCGTTCAGGTTCTTAATCCAAACTGTAGTATCTGTTTTGTTAATGACCGCCCAACCAGATGGGAGTGGAGAGATGGGTAAGATCGTGGTGGTCTCTCCGAAGCTTGTTCCTATCACGTACTTAATGGTCATCGTTGAACCTATTGTATTGACAATCACCCATCCATTCGGTAATGGAGTACCGATCAGAACTGTGACCTGCGCGCCTGTTGGTGCTCCATTTAGGTTTCTGATCCACACCGTGCTGTCCGTTCTGTTTATCATCGCCCAGCCAGCTGGCAGCGGCGAGATGGGTACGACCGTTTATGTTACGCCGTAACTAGCTCCGTTCGCATTTTGAAGGGTAAGCGAAGTACTTGTTTGGTTGATAACCACCCAGCCGCTCGGAATCGCGCTACCAAGCATCGCGACGGTCGTCACGCCTGTCGCTCCCCCGATCAAGCACTGGGCAGTTATCATGTCGCCGTTTTTCAGCGCAATGATCCAGCCAGCAGGCAGCGTCGTGCCGACGGGCACCATGGTGGTCGCACCATACTTAGTGCAATTGAACGTCGCACTGCTTGCGGCAGCTTCTGCAATAGATGAGAACCCTCCTACGTTCATACCTAACGAAAAGCTCAACAGAAGCACAAGTATCATCACCCTTGATATCCCTTTTTTAATCATTAATCCGACACTCCCTTCTATTATTTGTCCAAGCGATTGAATATCATTAGTCATTCCAACAATCTTATGATAGACCAATCCATTAGCGGTGTTGTTTGTTAATTTATGATCTTACTCTCCTAATTGCATACTGTAAAAATTTTTAAATTCTAGAAACTTCAATTTGCTGCCGTTAATTCACAGCCAGTTTCCAGAAAAGATCAAACTAACACCTGTATCGTGTATTATTAAAATCAATCTATTACCTTGCTCAATTTATCTATACCATTCTTAAAGAACTGCAATATACTATATCATCCTTAGAAAAAGGAGTGATATAGTTGGCAAACAGTGATATACGTCTTGCGCTTTGGTCAGGTATCAATTTTACTGGTCGCCGGATCCTCTTCAGACGTGGAGGGGTTGCGGTTCGTGATCTTGGAGCGTTTCGATTTGACAATGTGCTTTCAAGCTTCCGACTCAGAAATGTTGTGCAAAGAAATCAAGTAACACTTGTACTGTTTTCGAGAATTAACTTTCAGGGGTCATTCCGGGTGTTTCGTGGCAGTCAAAATGTAGCTAACTTGGGCAATTTCAATTTCAACAACATCACATCTTCATTCATTTTGGTAGGCCGCAATCTTACTAACACGGAAATATCTCAAATTCAAAGCACTGGAATACCTCCTCGAGACATTCTTATTATAAGACAATAACTCTAAATAATATGTTCTTTTGAGATAAGGAAATGATAGTCTGCTACATCAGCGGCAGTCTAGGGCTTATTTATCGTCCTAGGCTGCCGACTTTATTGAACGCAACAAAACGTTGTTGTATCTACGATTTCTTTCAACTGCTGCTGCGCTTCCATGCTGGAACGCTCAAGTTCTTTCGTCTTAACGGTTAATTTTAGTTTTACCTCAGGTAATGGATGTTCTTCCTATTGGAAATATTATCATACATAGAAAAAGAGACGCCTCCTCCGCCAATAAGGAGGTTAAAGTGTCTCTACCTTATACCTCATCTATAATATCCGTTGCTTTTTTCCCCGGCGCAAAGTTTCGTTGAATCTCTTCCAAGAAGCATTGAACCGCAGGTGCCAAATACCGATTTTTCATATACATCATATAAACTGTTCGTTCCAACGCAGGCGAATCCAACGTTTTGTGGACAATCGATACATCCTTCGGTTCAACTAAATAATTTTCAGGAATAATGGCAAGCCCAAGATTTTCTCTTACCAATGTCAAAGCGGTCTCAAACCGTTCGATTTCAAATTTGATGTTCGGAGACACTTGCTCAAGCGCAAAGGCGTTCAAAATATCTTCCCTTGTCTGGAATCCTTCCATGCTAATAATGAAGGGTTCTCTTGCCAACTCTTCGAATGTAATGGTTTCCTTCTCGGATAGAGCGTGATCCCGATGCAGCACCAGGACTAACTTTTCCTTATACAAAGGGAGCGATTCAATATCGTCTTCGTGGATGCTGGTTCGTAATGATGAGATGGGTATGGTATTTCCGCAATGAATCGACCACCGCCTTTCTGCTCAGCACCTCGAACAGCTTAATATGAATCGAAGGAAAGCGGCCTTGATATTCACGAATCACTTGGGGCACCCACTGCCTTACGGACTCGATCATGCCAATCACAAGTTCCCCTCTTCCGGTCAGTTTTACTTCTTCCATCTCTTTTTTCAAAATGTTCATTTGGGAAAGCAGCCGAATCGACTTTTCATACAAAACGCTGCCAGCGTCCGTCAGTTCGATTTTTCTCGTGCTGCGTTCAAACAACGGCAATCCGACCTCATGCTCCAAATTTTTAATGGCATTGCTTAAAGATGGCTGTGATATATGCAGTTTTTGTGCGGCTTTGGAATAGCTCAACTGATCGGAAACCGTCACAAAATAATGTAATTGTTTGATATCCAGAACGATTTTCCTTTCGCTATTTATAACTAAAAGCTATTAATTTATTTGTATTATATATTTTAAATGATAAGAATGTCATCATATAATGAAACAACAGAATACGAGAAAGGGTGGGGACATTGCGAAAACCTATTGGAGCCGATGTATGGACCGGTCGAACCGATCATGCGGAAAGAAGAAGCAGCTTCCGCTACCATCAAATTGTGGAACGGATGGAACTGGATGCACCATGTAAGACCTTCTCTACCAACACTTGTGCCATCATCGGTTTTGAATGCGAGGAAGGCGTTTGGCGCAATCAAGGGAGATTAGGCGCAGCGAACGCTCCGAATGCGATCAGGCAAGCGCTCGCAAGCCTCCCCTGGAGAACAGCGGAAGGACATCGTCTTGTCGATGCGGGGAATGTGACTTGTTCCAATGACAAGCTGGAAGAAGCCCAGGAAGCATTGGGCCATACCGCCACTGATCTCTTGTCCAAATCCGCTACTCCTATTATTTTAGGCGGAGGACATGAGACGCTGTATGGCCATTATTTAGGTGTCCGGCAGCATATCGGACCAGATGCTTCGCTAGGAATTATCAACATTGACGCCCATTTCGACTTGCGCCCCTACGACAATCAGTCTTCATCAGGAACGATGTTCCGACAAATAGTAGAGAAGGATAGCAATAGCCGCTATTTTGTGCTTGGCATCCAGCGTTTCGGTAATACACAAGAACTGTTCGACAAAGCGGACGAGCTCGGTGCCCGCTACATTCTAGAAGAAGACATGCATGAAGGACAGATGGATGACATCCTTTCATCCTTACACGCGTTCATGGAACATCAGGATTATGTCATGCTCACCCTTTGTACCGATGTTCTCAATGCGGCATTTGCGCCGGGAGTCAGCGCTCCATCTCCTTTCGGATTAACACCGATGGTAGTTCGCACCCTTATTCGCACGGTCGCCGCTCATAAGAAAACGCTTTCTTTCGATATTTGCGAGGTAAATCCGGCTGTTGACGAGAACGGAAGAACCATAAAGCTAGGTGCATACTTGACGAATGAAGCTATCATGACATTTATGGGGAGGAACACTGATGACGCTGGCACTTAATCAAGTGAATACGATATTTTTGGCCGTAGCCCTGCTTGAACTAGGAACCTTTATTGTCAGAAAATCGGGAATACTGCAAAAGTCTGTATTCCAGCGCCTGTTGTCGGTGGACTGCTGTTTGCCATCCTTGCTACGATCCTGAAAACGACGGGTCTATTGGAAATTACATTAGATACTTCGCTCCAAAGTCTATTCATGCTCACGTTCTTCACCACGGTAGGATTGGGCGCAAGCTTTCAACTCATCAAATTAGGCGGCAAGCTGCTCGTCATTTACTGGCTTGCCTGCGGATTCCTCGCTTTGGCGCAAAACGTAATCGGGGTTTCCCTCGCCTCGTTATTCGGCATTCATCCGCTGATCGGAATGATGGCAGGGGCCGTAACTATGGAAGGCGGACATGGAGCGGCAAGCGCATTTGGACAAACCATTGAAGATATGGGGATCCACTCGGCATTGTCGATCGGGATCGCGGCAGCTACCTTCGGTCTTATCGCCGGTCTGCTTGGCGGTCCGACGGTTAAATATTTGATAGCGAAATACAGTCTGAAGCCAACGGAAACAAAAGAAGAAGCAGCCGACGTGGAACAAAACGTTCAACCGATAACGACAAATTCCTTCTTCATCCAAGTGCTGCTCATTACATTCTGTATGGCGTTAAGGACGTATTTGGGTGAGCTGTTCACGTCAGCGACAGGCTTTGTCCTTCCCGGATATGTCGGATCCATGTTCGTAGCCGTTATCGTCCGCAACCTCGTGGATAAACTCAATCCGAAGGCCATCGACATGAAGAGCATTAACTTGGTTAGTGACGTGACGCTTGGATTTAGGAGGGATTTGATAACGTGGAAACAACGATCAAGGTAGAAAACTTGAGCAAGACTTACGCCAACGTCAAAGCAGTTGATCATCTAAACCTATCGATTTGTCGTGGTGAAGTATTCGGCTTGCTGGGCGCAAACGGTGCAGGCAAAAGCACCACCATTGAGTGTATATTGGGCACCAAAAAATAGGACAGCGGTACGGTGTCTATATTGGGAATGGATCCGCAAACAGAACGAAAAAAACTGTTTGAGAAGGTCGGTGTTCAATTTCAAGAAGCCAATTACCAAGAGAAGATAAGAGTGTCGGAACTTTGTGAAGTCACTGCATCTCTTTACAAAACCGCTATGGATTACGCGAGCTTGTTACATCAATTTGGGCTTTCCGACAAGCTGAAAAGCCATGTTAGCGAGCTTTCGGGTGGACAGAAGCAACGACTGTTCATCGTGCTTGCGTTAATTCCAAATCCCGAGGTCGTCTTTTTAGACGAGTTGACTACTGGGCTTGATGCAAGAGCAAGACGAGATGTGTGGAAAAGCCTTGCTGATTTAAAAGCAAAAGGGTTAACCATTCTGTTGACCTCTCACTTCATGGACGAGGTGGAAACTCTTTGTGACAAAATCATGATTCTGAAAAAAGGGAAGAGCATTTTTTGCGGGACAGTACAGGAAGCGATTGCGGCCAGTCCTCATGAAAAATTTGAGGATGCATATTTTTGGTATACAGACGAGGAGGGAAGAAAATGAGAGCATTTAGGGCGTTGCTCAAAACTGAGTGTAAATTGTCTCTTCGCGGGATGGACATGTTCATCTTTGCGATCTGCATGCCTGTTGTCGTCGTGATCATTTTAGGTGCAGTTTTCGGAAATAAGCTAGCTTTCGATGGCGCAGCTTATACCTTCCTGGAACAATCCTTTGGAGCGAAGTGACGATTGCAATATGCGCTGAAGGAGTTATGGGACTTCCTTTAGTGGTATCCGATTACCGAAGCAGGAGGATACTAAAACGTTTTAAGGTAACGCCGACCAGTCCCGCTCTTATACTAGCCGTACAAGTTGTCATTTATGCGATTTACTCCATTGCTTCACTTATCCTTGTTTATATGACTGCAGCCATTTTTTTTGGTTATCAATTTCATGGCTCATGGCTGCAATTTTTAGGCACATACTTACTGGTCATGCTGTCCATGTTCAGCATAGGACTACTGGTGGGTGGACTGGCGCCAAACATGAAAATAGCAAGTGCTGTAGCCAGCCTGCTATATTTTCCAATGCTTATTTTCTCTGGTGCTACCTTGCCTTATGAAGTTATGCCTGCGGCGCTTCAAAAAGTGGCCGATATATTACCGCTAACACAGGGCATCAAGATGTTGAAAGCCGCTTCACTTGGCATGCCAATGGATAGTGTCATCATTCCCGTGGTGGTGATGATTGTACTTACAGTGATATGTATGAGTATGCCTCTTCGCCTCTTCAAATGGGAATAATCGGTTGATTTTTCATTTTACACTTTGATACATTTTTTCCATTGTGTTATTATATATGTAATAAAGGCCAAGTGCGCTAACAATTGATCCATACAATTGGCTTGGATGGTTTATTCCCTTCTAAGTCGTAGGAATAAAACCCACCTTCGGCGCTAACCTTCGGGTGGGTTTTTACTTTCGCTTGTTGTTAAAATTTCCTCCAGCTCGATGGACAATCGCCCTCTCTATTGAAAAAAAGTTGACCTAATTTAGAGCCGCCTGCAATCTGACGATAAAAAACTTCGAAATTCAGGTCAATATGTTAATGGGATGGTTATATATTGAATAATAATCATTTTTAAACGAGGTGGAACAGTGTCAGAAAATATCCCAAAAATGATTTCCATTGTACTATATATGGTAACTATGCTAGGTATAGGGTGGTATGCTTTCCGCAAAACGACAAACTTGACGGACTATATGCTAGGGGGTCGTTCCTTAGGGCCTGCTGTAACTGCTTTAAGTGCTGGCGCTGCCGATATGAGCGGATGGCTGTTAATGGGGCTTCCGGGAGGGATTTACCTGACGGGACTGTCAAATATCTGGATTGCCATTGGCTTATCAGTTGGCGCCTATCTTAACTGGCTGTTTATTGCCCCACGTTTGCGCACATACACGGAAGTTTCCGGGAATTCCATTACCATTCCGTCGTTTTTGGAAAATCGATTTAAGGATAGCACCAAACTTCTGCGGATCGTTTCCTCTATTGTTATCCTAACCTTCTTTACGTTCTATATTTCCTCAGGAATGGTGGCAGGAGCCGTCTTTTTTGAAAACTCCTTCTCCCTTCCTTACATAGCGGGGCTGCTCCTCGTATCCGGAGTGGTTGTTGCCTATACATTGTTTGGGGGCTTTCTTGCTGTCAGTTGGACGGACTTTGTCCAAGGGCTTATCATGCTGTTTGCCCTTATCCTTGTACCGGTGTTAGCAATGAGCGAGACGGGTGGGTTTGCCAACACAGTTGCTACAATCAGATCCATAGATCCGTCCCTTCTGGATTTATTTGCTGGCACTACTGCGCTCGGCATCATCTCCGCAGTTGCCTGGGGACTTGGCTATGTTGGACAACCGCATATTATCGTCCGCTTTATGGCCATCCGCTCTGTACAGGAGACCAAAACTGCGCGACGTATTGGTATGGGCTGGATGGTTGCCTCATTACTTGGCGCTTCACTAACAGCATTGGTTGGTCTTGCTTTTTTTACACAAACAAATTATACATTGTCTAATCCAGAGGCTGTCTTCATTCAACTTGGACAAATTTTATTCCATCCGTTTATTGCCGGACTTGTCCTTGCTGCCGTATTGGCTGCAATAATGAGCACGGTTTCTTCTCAGCTCATTGTAACCTCTAGTGCATTAACAGAAGATTTATATAAGCTGATTCTTCGTAAAAATGCCTCTGATAAAGAACTTGTGTTCTTTGGACGAATGGCTGTTCTAACGATTTCAGTCATCGCCTTCCTGCTTGCGCTGGGCGGTGAAAATAAAACCATTTTAAGTCTCGTCGCTTATGCTTGGGCCGGTTTTGGCGCTTCCTTTGGCCCCGTTATCATGTTAAGCCTATACTGGAGAAAAATGACCAATTGGGGTGCCATTGTCGGAATGTTAGCAGGTGCAACAACAGTTATTATTTGGAAAAATGTTGACTTGCAAATTACTAAAGATATATACGAAATTATTCCCGGATTTATCGTCAACCTTATCGTCAGTATTGCCATAAGCCTGTTTACCTATCAACGGGACGAAGCTATCGAGAAAGAGTTTGATACCAGCTTGAAACTGTTACACCCAAATGTAGAAGAAGCATGACAATTGCGGGTAGGGGGAAATTCCTCTCCCCCACCTCTGTATACACATCACCATATGTGAAAACGATTCTCAGATGGAGCAAGCCAGTCCCCGTTCGGGACGTTCACCCTAAAGATGACGCCCATGCCGGGCTTATGCGAAGGACTCTGGAAGTGGGTCAAAGCGGATATAGTGAATAACGTCTTCTATCACACTGTAGATGAGATTTTCGGAAGAATGTCTGCTTTTGTGTTGAAAGAACCTCAAGCAATCATTGACCGTCCCTGTGTGCGAATGAAGTCTGATAGAGTCGACCAAATCATCACAATAATTCTCTTCATTAAAAACTCCTGTTTGTCTTCGACCTGCTTCATGCATACCGACCGTATATTTCCGATTTTCTAATATCCCTGCTTTTGCTAATAAATAGGGTGATCTTGAAATTGAACCAATGATCACTTCGCTATTAAACTCAATGCAGCAAATTTCCATTCTTAAGCCCGAAGGGCGGTATTGATACTAGTTAAGTATATTCTTTCTCTTTTTTTGAATAGTTGTTATGTATCCCGTATCTATTTCATATTTGTTGCGCTAGAAAAATCTCAGCTAGTCCAGGGCCAAATGTCAAAAATCTCATTTACAATTCCTCCAAACACTACATTTGGCAACCCCAAAAAAATGATCTTATATTTTAAACGATTCTTCTCCTGGTAATCAGCTCCTTCATGATTATTTCTAAGCCCGTTATAAATATAAAACCACCGTAATCCGATCTGAATATAAAGCGCTATTGCTAGACTTATCATCCCTAATATCAAATTAAAAAAAACTAAAATTTCAGGCATTCGTGTCATCCAAGCAATTATTAAGGATATAAAAACAAGTAACAATCCTGATAAAAACCATATACGCAATATTAGCAACCAACCTCTCTTTGATAATCAAACGCTTTACCAAATAATTTTTACATTCACCCCGCCTATTGGTATTACTATAAGAATTTTTCCGATTTTGCGATGATTTCTTATAACGTTTGTGTGTTCCCGACGCCTCACCACCTTAAGGTCGGAGGAAAGGCCGCGATGCGGTTAGGTGGTGCGGATATGTCCCGGCATTCGCTTCCCAGACTAATCGCCCAGGATCGAGGCGCTTGTCTGCCGATGCGTGAACACATTGTTATACGCTGTTGTTGGATTTTATTGAAATTCCTACAATATTAGGGTTTAAAAATACTAAGATTACGCTAAATTAAACTTTTATCATAAAACACAATTGTCATTTTGTCGTTAATTTGCTTTATTTCCCCCGTCTTTTGATAACCTAACTTTTCATAGAGATAACAATTACTCTGCTCTTGTAATATTGTTTCTAACTCCCAATTTCTCGCGTCGTTATACATATTTTCGATAATCGAAAATACTTTTTGAGCAATTCCTTTCCCTTGATGTTCAGGCAAAATAAATATTGGGCTGATGCGATAGGTCTTATTCTCTTTCTTTACAATTCTAATTGCACCTACGGAAACATTGGAAATTTTTATAATGTAATAATCCGTAAATGATTGATTTAATCGATCTATTATTCGTTCCACAGATTCATTAGCAGGGCTGGTTTCATAATCTTGATATTTATCTAACAACGGCATAAAGGCTTTGATTTGCATTTCGTGAATAATCGATGCTTCATTAAGACCTGATTTGAATAAAGAGATATCCATTTTATTACCCCCTCCAGATACAAACTTATGACGTGTTCTATTTATATATCGGTTTCCAGCAATTTGTGTATAAAGTTCTTGTATCTACGAACCCGAGAGGCTTAAGGCGACGAAGTCGCCGAGTGGCTCCGCCACTTAGACTCGCAGGAAGCCTTATACGCAACCATTTTGGCTGCCGAAACTTTTCCTTAAAAGGAAAGAGGATTGGCAAAAGAAGATGCTCGAAAAGTTAGATCAAATTTTCAAAGTTTATTTTGGTCATAAAGAAGTTGGATGGGAATATAAAATAGCTATATTATTGACTCAAATCTGGTTTTTGGTAATTCTAAATATAAAGAAAAACGAACTGACTGATACATCCCCTAAATTGTCACTACAATTTGAAAGAATCCAACTTATGTTAAGATTTATCCATGAGAATTATCAAGAAAACATTTCACTAGATGACATCGCTTCTAGTGCTAATATAAGTGTAGCTGAGTGTGGGAGAACATTTCGGAAGTTCACAGCCATGACACCATATAAATATGTAATGGATCATCGTTTACAAAGAAGTGTGGAGTATCTCAAGACAAATAAATACTCAATCACTGAAATTACTAGTTTAACAGGATTTAATCAAGTAACTCATTTTATTCAAGTATTTAAAAGGAAGTATGGTAAAACACCTAAGGAGTATCAAAAAAATTGAAACAACTGACTTTAGATGTTTCCTTCTTAAAGTTACAGAACATCGTGATCTTACTACTAAAATCATTAAATCTCTCCATGTAAGTCGGCTGTTTATACTTCACTCCATTAGTTTCCTCTGGTTCTACAGCCGAGTTTGTAAAGCCGGAAATAATCTTTTATTTATCTCTCATTTCCGTGGTGTGCTATTCAGTAACTTGAAAATAGTAACGTCGAGCTTGTTCATCTCATCCCATTCATTCCAATCAGAAGCATTAAAATCTCTGCTTCTCCCTTTGCAACGTGTTACAAAGGCATGTTAGGCATTCCACTCATTTCTAACATGCCTTTGTCTTATTAAATCTGTTAGGACTTAACATGTCAATCGATCATAATAATCTCATAACCAATACTCTTCCCCGTGACTGGCTAAAAGTCTAGCTAACCATGTAGGAAAATCAGAATTTTCGAGGAAAGTCCTAGGCTGCTTTATACCCGGGCAATCATTTTACAAGTATGGTTGTGCCGTCGAATTTCGTAAGCTTAAATCCGCGGAATGGCTCGTTAAAAGTATGCCTGTAGTTGCGAAGCAAACCAATGGCGGCAGCCTCGCCCAAATTCATGCCATCGAAACAGTCAGAGCGATAATGAATACCAGCAAATGCTCGAGCGATGGCCAAGTTATTGGCAAGCTTATTCAATTCACCGCCTACTGTGAGCGGCGCTCCGTTAAAAGGCTCAAGGGACAGGCCGTCGTCGCTCGCTGTAACCGGATTCGGAAGAACAAAATCTTCATTGAAGAACGCCTTTAACATAGTGACGCCTGCGCCGGCAATTACGGCATGACCTGCCGGATAGGACGGATGTGCCGGGCAGCCTTCCGGGTAAGCCTGCGGCAGCAAATAGGTGCCGTATTTATTGAAGGTTAGATCAACTGCGGGAGAATTCAGGAGTTGGTCATTAATCGGATAATTTGCTTTGTTCGTTATTTTATGTTGAACGAGACCGCCAAACTCTTCCGGCCGAAGTCTCCGATGCACAAGAAACTTCTGATACCAGGCAGACTCGAGCGAGAAATTCGCGGCCCGCGCGACCAAATCCAAAATATACGGAGCACCAAAGGTGACAAATCCGGTTTGGGTGCGCGATTGGGAATACGGATTGGCCGGATCGAGTGCGGAAGGCCCCAAGCTCAACAAATATAAACAAGCCATTAACACACCTTGATAAGAAAAATCTTTATGCACCCATTCGCTTACATCTCTTCCGTTTCTTAAAAAGCGAGGCACCGGATCGTAAACGATGGAAGCAGACGGAGCAGCGCCGTTTTGAATGCTCAGCCATGATTGATAATCTATTAGAAAATGTTGACCCGCCAAAGGAACCTTGTATTTTTGAATCATGGCAGTGGCGCCAAATGGAATATCTTTATATAAAAATTGTGAGATATATGGACCTGTCAGATCGCCTTGCGTAACGCCGCGAAATAAAGTTTGCGGCGTTACTTGTCCATTTATTTTGGGCCCGTAAAAATCCGTCAGATTTGAAAGGTTTTCCGCTGCTGCAGCCGCTAATGGATCCCTATCGTAGCTGTTGAACGGAACATCGCGTAGCAGCGATTCCCAGTACAGTTCTACCATATCGCTGGCGGCCGCAGCACTGTTTATCGAAGGAGGAGCTGGAATCGTTAATGCATGTCCGTCGGGGCCGGCAAGATCATACACGTAAGCGCCTTGCGGATCAACGAGCTTGAGCGTTCCCCCGAGCGGAATTTTTTCAAATTTACTTGGCTTTCCGCTTTTCAATGCTTTGAGATATGCCTGGTAAGCATGCCGATCGACTTCTCCAAGACCGTTATGCGGCAGGCCTTTCGAGAAGTTTCCGATTTTGTTCGGATATTTTTTTTCATCGTGATTGCAGGGCTGCGGTAAGATTTTGCGCAACTTTTCTTCAATGGCAGCTTGTTTCCGAATTTGATACGCGTTACATTGCCTTTCCTCCGGATCTAAAGGGCCGAATGCACATGAGTCATCCATATGATTCCTCCTTGAGCGATTAGTAAGAAACACAAAGTTCTTTACAGTCTATTCAAATTTATCGTTTTAGTATGGTTATATGTAGATTACTAGGCCGTAAAAGCAAAAAAGGGCTTTATTAACATTTTTGCTTGCATATAAAAGGATCTAGCGGCTTGCCGCTAGATCCTTTTAACACGCGCATTTGCATGCAAACGTGGCACTTGACCAAATTAAGTATCTCGTTTTAAAACAAAAAGCGTAAAATGATAATGGAAATAATACCTCCCACTACGGTTCCCAATAGACTACGTGTTTTTATCGCAATAAAAAAAGTCGGTATGGCTGCAAAAAATTCGATGTTATTTGAAAGAGATGAAATCTTTCCATCATGCATAAATATCTCTTGACCTATCAAAGCAGCTATAACAGAAATGGGAACATAATTTAACCATCGCATTCCCCATTCTGGTAATTCAAAACGACTAAGCACCATAAGAGGAACAACCCTTGGAATGAACGTTACAAAAGCTGAGCCTAAAACAATCAAAAAAACGTCCCATCTTACCTCCATTTTTCCACCACCATTCCTATTGTTGAAGCAATAATTGTAGCAACAATAACCCCCATACTGCTGGAAAACACGAAAGAACTTCCTACAGCAATGACAACTGCTATAATTGCGACAACGATATCAAGTTTAATTTTATTTCGCCCTAACATGGAGAGTATGAGAATTCCAATAAACATAGCTGGCAAGGCAAATTCTAGACCAAATTTCTCGGGATTCGAAATCCATTGTGCCAAAAATGCGCCTGCTACATTAGCTATAAGCCAATTTACATAAGCTGTTATGTTGAGGCCATGCATCCATTTCTCACTGATTCGTTTTTTCTTCGCAGCCTCGGTAATCGCGACACCGAATGTCTCATCGGTGAGTAGAGAGCCTACTAGCATGTTTCGAAGAGGAGACAGATGCCGAAAATAAGGTGCTAGTGCTGCACTAAGTAAAATATGACGAAGATTCACAAAGAAAATCGTAATAATAATGGCCGTAAGCGAACTACTTGTTGCTATCATTCCTGCAGCAATAAACTGAGCTGAGCCCGCATAGAGAATTAAAGACATCAGAGCGATCTCAGCTATGCTAAGTCCCGCAGTTTTTTGGATAACACCAGCAGCTAATCCGATACTTAAATACCCCAGTAACGTAGGGATACAATCTTTTACTCCTTGGATAAAGCTATCTTCATCTCTTTGAGATGAATTCATTTGGACGTTCGACAGACTCATTTCATCCCCTCATTATTTTGAAAATTTAGAAGCTAACACACTAACTACTACGAAAAAGTGAAAGAAAATACGGTTCAATTTATTTGAACCGTTTTCCAGTAACAACATGAAATAGGTTAGGGTCGTTTTTCCAAAGAGCTTCTGTTTTCTCTGGGCCAACTTCTTTCACTAATTCTGAGAACATAATGTCATGCCTAATGTATTCCATCGCGATTAACACAAGTGCTGGGTCTTCTGTTTTTACCGCCCATGCAGGCGTATTTGGCGAAAAATTCGCAATTAATACTTCTTCATTATCCCGTGCAACAATCGTTAATCGACCGTCCATACGTTCCTCAGCTACTTCTGGAGCCATGTAATTGTGATGAGTTGTTACACCGAGCTGAATCTCAGGTGCTCCAAAAAGAATAGAAAAAACGTGGATATCATCTTTTATCCGCCTATCTATAGCACCTTTTATCGAAGCGACTTGTGGCTCCCAAATCGACAACCATATTTCTTCTTCTGCTTTATCTTTATTCTACTAGCCCTTATTTTTTCTGTCCAACTAAGTGTAGCCGATCCACTTTTGAGCTTTGCTGTATTTTCACGTTTTGCGCTTTTTGCTGCCAATCCACTTTAAATTTCAAATTCTCGGCAACTACCCGAATGGGAATCATCACGTTATTGTTTATGTTTACGACCTCAGCATTCTCAGGGAGAATGCACTCTTCACCATCCAAAATAATTTTAGTTTGCTTAGCTGCCGCATCGCTATCATTTGGGAGTGCTATCAGAAAAAATAGACAAAATAGAATAAAAAGTATGGATTTCTTCATAATACACCTCAGTCTCATTTCTGCTTCTTACTAGTTATTCATGAGGAAATCTACGGCCTGCCATCCAGTGTAAAAGCATACGATGATTCTCTCGACTGCTTCTAGTTCCTCTTCTATCACAATCCCCAATGATTTGACATACAATATTCTACAAATCTATGTATAACCCCTTCTATTTTATTGGTAAAAATATTCACCCATTGTCTTATTGATCAGTAGAACATCCTCTTAGAACGCCGAAGCCTTGCATTACAGTGGACTCCGTTCCATGACATAAAAAAGACGCCTGGATATAGAATATCTCAGCGTCTTCATCGTCATTTTAATCATCTCTGTCATGCAAGGCTTGGTTGATCTTCATCCTGAATTGGTCTTGGTCTAGTTTATTTTATTTCAATGGTTACTTTCTTCTTCGGCCATGGCAATCGCTTTTGTTGGATGAACGGTTCCAAATGGATGCTCGGGCGGGGCATAGATGGTATAAAGTTTAAGCGGTTTATTCCCTATGTTGACTATATTGTGCCACGTACCAGCAGGAACCAAAATTGCATAATCCTCATTGACTCGCTGCTCGATGTCTACTTTGTCTTTGCTTGGCCCCAACCTGACAAGCCCTTCTCCCTCCTCAATTCTTATGAATTGATCCGTGTGAGGATGTACTTCCAAACCGATATCATCCCCAACATGAATACTCATCAGCGCCACTTGTAGGTGCTCTCCAGTCCATAAAACGGTGCGGTAAGTATCGTTTTGCTTCCTGGCATGATCAATGTTCACTACGAACGGATTTGGACCGTAATCCTTCAATATCATATTTTCCATACGTTGGTTCCAGGCATAAGGCCATAGATATTGACTCCAGCTGTAATCATAAGGGTTCACATTAAAACCTCTAAGAGGGTTATTCACGGCGTAATACATAGAATACTGACATTGCGGGCAATTGCATGGGTACATCTTCATTCACCTCGTAATGATTTTGTTATGCACCCGTTATCCTATGCAATCGCCTATAGAGGCGGAATCAAACATGTCATATTTAGTTTGCTGCTGCGGACTTATTCCTCGGGATTTCGCGGTCGTGGTGTCCGTTAGAATAACGCTCCCCAGTTTCGCTAGTCGAATTCAGATAATATAAGAAAATGGGTCAGAACGCAGGCGCGCTCTAACCCAATATGATTTCTGCAGTTCTACTCTATCACCAGTATTCTAGGGGCTGTTTTGGCAATCACTCTCGTTGATAACCATGAACCAAACATCGCGGATACGATACTGATGAAGGCAATAGGAAGAATACCGCCCCAGTTCATAACAAGGGGGAGTTTTACAAGCCCATAGGTGGCCAGGATTTGTTCCAGTAGGATCGGCAGGATATATATTCCGGCACAAATGCCGATGATCGCCCCGATGACGGATAAAGCCGCGATTCCCAAGGCTACCGATATTCGGATTCGATTTGCGGTCATACCAATCGATTTATAAATGCCATAGGTTTTGCTTTCTTTTCTAATATTGATACGGCAAGTACTGTAGATGATGATGCAAGTGACCACAATAAATATCAAGCCCATGATGCTCATCGGCAAAATAAGTAGTCCAACGGCCACCTTAAATACGGAATCTATTAGCGATTTCTGTGTCTCTGCGGAGAGAGCTTCCTTATATTTCTCATTGATCTCGCGTACGACTTGATCGGATTGGCTGCTATCATGCAAATTGACAAAACACACTTCATCATTGCTGTTCCCGAAGTTTTCCCCTGAGATCACATCGGCTGTTATCCTAGCGGAATAAGACATGTTGGCGATGGATTGGTAAATCCCCGTAACCATAAGGGAATGCTTCATCCCATTGATGTATACTTCCATGACATCCCCAATGTCTTTATTCAGCTTCTTGGATACATTAACTCCAATGGCTATCTCGTTTTTGTGTTGAGGGTTGGTACCTTTGAATGCAGAAAATCCCGCCTGATCATAACTCCCGCCAGCGACGTCTATATTTACATACATGGATGGTGCGTCTGCAGTTCTGGGGTTCTTAGATGTTCCTGAGGTAATCACTCCCGAAATGTTTTTATACCATCCGAAGTTTTTGATTCTGGGGTCGGACCGCATGTCTTTTTCAAATTGGTCGTTCGAAAAAGCCGATTCATTAAAAACGGTTACAGCGATGTTGGAATTGTCATATCCCCATAAGGGCGCCGTCTTCGGTATGGAAATGATGCTGTATAATAGGACAAATCCGAATACAAGGACGGCTGACGTAATCATTGTAAGAACGAGCATTAAGAGAGAACCTTTTACATTTTTCAGAACATTACGAAACCCAATGGTGAGCATTACTGGAAAACGATCGAATCCAACCTGGCGCGTTCCATTAGTACTTAAACGTCTTGTCCGCTTGCTGTTATCCATTTCAGACATGCCATATCGGATCGCTTGCACAGGCTGTACAGAACGGGCTTTATTGGCATAAATCAACACGCATAAAATGACGAGGAGGAATACAGATATTCCCACTGCTATAGCCGCGGTATTGCCTTGCATCGCCAGACCTGAACGGCTTGTTTTCAAAGATGAAAGGGAACTCTCCACAATGATTTTGGATAAAAAATGACTGGAAAATAATCCGGGAATAATGCCTACGATCGAAAGCAAAGCATATTGAGACATGTAAGTAGCGATAATTCCAGCCGAAGATAGACCACAGCTTTTCAATATGCCAATCGTTCGATAGTTAGCCAATATCGCGTCAGAAATTGTGAACCCAATCGTGAACAGCGCCACAAGCAGCATGACAACTCCAAGAAAAACCATTACGAATCCGATCATTTTATTCATAATCAAATAAAATGAAACTATCGATTCGAATTCCCTTTTAGATTCAAGGTATGGGGTACCGAACTTCTTCTCGAAGAGTTTCCAATACTGTGTATTTGCGTCGTAATCTGCGAACCGAAGCCCCATCATATACATGTCTTTTCCTTGTAGGGATTGAAACTGCTTTTCATAATCCTGCGAGTTCATCCAAATGCGAGCATTTGTTGTGAACGGAGCTCCATAAGGAATATCCACGACTAAGCCCGCTACCTTTAACTCAAATGTACCCTGACCTGTTTTAAAGCCTACTTTATCACCAACATTAATTCCGTTGGAATAAGAGAGCGAAGTAGGTATCCATACGGTTCCGGCTTCAGGAGTGCTTCTTTCTTCTCCTTGAGCCCAGACCAGCTTATCAACCGTAAAGGGAAGCTCCGGCGTATTCATCATGTACAAGTATAAATTGATTTCTTTTCCTTGATGGATAATTCCAGATAAATTTCGATAGGGCATCAGTTCGGACGCTGTAACCCCTTGCTGCTCGTCCCACCATTGCTTGAGCTGTTTCGGATCATGCAGGCCGTGTTCTAAAGTTAACATTTGATGAGAACCGTTCGTTTTGTTATGCATGTCCGTAAATAAATTTTGCGTATTTGAGATCACAATCACGGATGTCGACAACATCAGCGCAGATAACAGAATGAGCAATGTTGTAAGCCCGTTTTGCAGCTTCTTCGTTCTTAGGTTAGATCGGAAAAGAGTTCAGACCGCATTCATCACAGTCACTCCTTCCCTGACACATAAGAAAATATGATTTTTTCTCTGTCCTGAATGTACTCATTGCCAGGCTCATATTTATCAAATTCCAGAATGCCGCCAACTTTGCCGTCCCGGATTAAAATAAGCCGATCTGCCCGGCAAGCCGCTTTGATATCATGCGTAACCATGACAACCGATTGCCCTTGACGATTCATCTCCGTTAAAATATCTAATATCGCGACGCCTTGGTCATAATTCAAACTGCCTGTCGGCTCATCGGCAAAAATAACCTCCGGAGAGTTAATGAGCGCCCTTGCAATAGCCGCCCGCTGCTGCTGTCCCCCCGAAGCTTGCGCTGGCAAGCGATTGCCCAGGCCCTCAATCTCCATTGCTTCCATCAGCGAACGCGCCTTTTTCTTCACTTCATTTTTCTTATTGCCAGCGATATAGCCGGGTAATGCGATGTTTTCCAAAAAAGTGAGATCAGGCACCAAATGAATCCCTTGATAAATAAATCCGATTTTCCGCGCCCTAAAATCCGCCATTTTCTTTGCGCTATAAGTATCGATGCGCTGCTCTTGGTAGTACACCTCTCCAGTCGTCACACTATCCAGTCCACTCAGAAGATACATCAAGGTAGATTTTCCTGAGCCGGAATTCCCCATAATGACCGTGAAATCTCCTCGATAAATTTCGATATCCAGATTGCGAATGGCATGGTATTGCTCGCTGCTGGTAGAGTAGGTTTTACAGAGGTTTGCTGCACGAATCATCGTTTTTTTATCTGTCACATTAAAGCCCTCCTGCAATTTCAGCATATTCGTCATTGTAAAGGGCATTTCTTGCATGCTGCTTATCAAATTATTAATAAAGTATTACAAGCGGAGCATCAGCATAATGGAATGGAAAAATAAAAGGTTGTTCCTTGACCCGGGGCGCTTTTAAAGGAAATCGAACCTTTGTGCGCTTCAATAATATATTTGCATATGGACAAACCTAATCCCGAACCCTCATTTTTTGCTTTAGCAGCCCCACCGCCAGCATATCCTTTAAAATAACGTTCAAAAATAAACGGCATGTCCTGTGGAAGAATTCCTTTTCCCGTATCCGCGATTGTGATGATGAGCTGCTCCAGCTCCTGTTCAATGCTAATTCGGATGGAATCTCCCGGACATGTATGCTTCAAGGCATTCGCAATGAGATTGGAAATAACTTGTTCCAGCCGGTTCGCGTCCACGTTGATGAGCACATTCGGAATCTCTGCCGGTTCGATAAAGGTAATGCCTGCCGTACGAACATTGTGGCCCATCGGCTTAAGGATTTGCAGCAGGATCTCTTTACTGTATTGCTCTGTCCTATGGACTGAAATTTGCCCTAATTCTTTTAATGCATGCAGGAGCAGATCGTCCAAAAGCACGGTCATTTTATGCGTATTGGTCTGCATCACTTGAATATATTCCATTACCGAATCCATATCGGGACAAATCCCTGCACGTATGGCCTCTAGATATGCATTGATCGTAGTTAGAGGGGTCTTGAGTTCATGGGATAAATTCGATACCAGCTCTTTCTGGGCCTTATCCTGCTCATCTCTTCGTTTGTTAAGATGTATGATTTCCAGCCTCATTTGCTCGAACATGGCGTATACTTCTCCGATTTCATCCATACGGCCATACTCCGCTTTGTGCTCGTAATTTCCCTTTAGAATCGCTTCCGAATAATATTTTAATTTTTGAATGGGCCGGATGGTATCGTTGTTGATTTTCCTTCTAAGGAACCACAATAAAATGAATACCAGCAGTAAACATGTCACCATCAGGAAGAGAGGAAAAAGGATGGTTTGATGTGATTGTGTTGGAATGACAAGTGCTGCTGGCAATGTAAAAATGGCGTTTCCGATTTGAGTTTGTGTTTCTGGGTTGATGACGGGAAAAGCAATTTTGAAAAGATCCTTATCTACCTTCGAATCATATAAATCATAATGAAGTGAAGTCCTTAAATCGATGGTTTGGATCTTCGTTTCAGGTGCGGAATTAAAAATAACTCTGCCATCCAACAGAGCAAACAGAATACTAACGCCGCTACTTTCGCTCATCTTCAGTAAGTTCTGTCGCAATGTCGCATCCGTAGCGATCGCTTTATGATTTTCCTCAAGAAATAACATCATTTCGTTGACCTTGATCCGCACTTGATTAATGACGTAGTTCGTCTGAACATTGTCTTCTTTCCCGGTCCATATGATGTACGCTCCACAGCCGATCACGATGACAAGGCATAAACATACGGCCATAATCCACTTTTTTAACCAACGGCTTACATACATGATATTCCCCATCCCCAGACTCAATCCGAGCTGAATTTGTAGCCAACACCCCAGACCGTTTTAATATACATTGGTTTTGAAGGGTCCGGCTCCAGCTTTTCTCTAATCTTCGAATATAAACAGTTATTGTGCTTTCATCCCCAAAGGTGTCGTATCCCCATACTGCGTCTAATAGCTGGCTTTTGGAGAACACTTGATTTTTATGTTTGGATAAGTAGTACAGCAGTTCAAATTCTTTGGCAGATAACGAAATTTCTTGACCTTCAACGGTTACCTTGTAGGCTTTCTTATCAATGACAAGGCGCCCGAACTGCAGCAATTCATCTGGCTTCGGCTTATTTTCCATGCTTCCTCTTCGCAAATGGGCGTTAATTCTGGCGACGAGTTCGCTTAGAGAAAACGGCTTTGTCATATAATCATCCGCGCCAAATCCGAGTCCAAGCACCTTATCCGTATCGCTGCCTCTAGCGCTCAAAATTAGAATCGGCGTATTGCATGTCTCGCGAATTTGGCGGCAAAGCTCAATCCCGTCCACATCTGGAAGCATGATATCCAGAATAATAAAATCGGGGGACAAGGTGTCTATGAATTTCAAGCCATCCTGACCGTTTTCAGCAACCGATACCTCATATCCGCTGATCGTTATGTAATCTTTCAAAATACGGGAAATGTCTAGTTCATCTTCAATAACGAGTACTTTCCTTGGTAGATTCATCGTCTAATCTCCGCTTTATATAATATATTTTCAGGTCCGCGTCTTTAATAAAAATAATTGGCCAAGTTGAATGATCATGATTAGTTCTCTTTGTTCAACATGTTATTCACATTTATTCCCTATATCATTTTGGGAAATGATCGATATCATCTGGTTCTAATTATTGTACATCTTTCCTATATATCATAATCTAACTCACTTTTCTAAAATAGACCTATACTAATTTTCACTGTGATACAAGTTGTCAACAAGTCCCTTCACGGCAGCCCGGTTAGGGATCGTGTTACAGCGCGGCCCCTTATTAAGGCATATGGAATTTTATACTTCAAGAGTGGAATGTGTGACCTTTTTGATTGTTGAACCTCCAAAGTTGTTGCTACCATAGTTCAACGTAGCAAGTTTATTCGAATTCACGAAATGGTAGAGGAGTTATTCATGATGAAAAGAATCGTAACACTAAGCACACGCAAACTGATGGACACTGCAAAACACGGCGGATGCGGCGCATGCCAGACATCTTGCCAGTCTGCTTGCAAGACTTCCTGCGGCGTAGCCAATCAGCGTTGTGAGAACGCAATGAACAAATAACAAATAGGCAATGAAACTCACCGCCGTCCTGCCAAGGACGGCGAAGTTGTTTCTACGGATACCACCTGCAATTTGTAGACAAAAAGGAGCTTGATTCGCAGTATGATTCATCAATACCAACTGAACGGATACAACATCGTGATTGACACCTATAGTGGCTCAGTGCATGTTGTTGATGACCTGGCGTATGAGATCATTGCGCTTTATGAACAGGAAACAACCGAACAAATCCTGGCCTTAATGAAGGGAAAACAATATTCAGAAGAAAGCATTCGAGAGACAATCTCAGCGGTCGAGGAACTTATAAAGAATGAGCAGCTTTTTACCGAGGATGCGTATGAGGAACTATCTATTCATTTAAAAACACGTAAAACCTATGTGAAGGCGCTCTGTCTCAATGTCGCGCATACCTGCAATCTGTCATGCGATTATTGCTTCGCCAGCCAAGGGAAATACAATGGCGATCGAGCAATCATGAGCGTAGAGGTTGGACAAAGAGCTATCGATTATCTGCTGGAGCATTCGGGCCACCACCGAAACCTTGACATCGACTTCTTTGGTGGAGAACCGCTTATGGCTTGGAAAGTCGTCAAAGAGATTGTAAAGTATGCACGAAGCAAGGAGAAGGAATGGAAGAAAAAATTCCGCTTTACCTTCACAACGAACGGGATGCTGCTCAACGATGAGGTCACTGAGTTTTTAAATCAGGAAATGTACAATGTCGTCTTAAGTCTGGATGGGAGAAAAGAGGTTCATGATCGGCTGCGCACAACCGTCACCGGTAAGGGCAGCTATGATTCTATCGTGCCGAAGTTCAAGGAATTCGTCCAAAAGCGCGGAGACCAGGAATACTATGTACGGGGAACGTACACGCGGAACAATGTCGATTTCACCAATGACATCTTCCATATCTCAGATCTTGGTTTTGATAAAATCTCGATGGAACCCGTCATCTGTGATCCAAGGGAACCCTATGCGCTTACCGAGAAGGATCTCCCGGAGATATATAACCAATACGAAATTCTCGCCAAGGAAATGATTAAGCGCAGCGAACAAGGCAAAGGATTTACCTTCTATCATTACATGCTTGATCTTTCGGAAGGCCCTTGTATCCAGAAACGAATCACGGGCTGTGGTTCAGGCACAGAATACCTCGCTGTCACGCCATGGGGCGAACTATTCCCTTGCCACCAGTTTGTCGGGGATGAAGCGTACAGCATGGGCAACATCTGGGATGGCATCACCCGGCCTGAGCTGCAGTGCCAATTCAAAGAAAGCAACTGTTACACGAAGCCGGAGTGCCAGAATTGCTGGGCTAAGCTCTACTGCAGCGGCGGCTGTCCTGCCAATGCCTTGCATGCGACGGGTTCCATCAACGGAAGCTACGAGTTTAGTTGTGACGTGTTCCGCAAACGGATCGAATGCTCCATGATGGCCAAGGTCGCCGAATCCATTCGAGAGATGGAAGACAATCAAATGTAGATAGATGAAAGAGGGGCTCACCGCCCCTCTTTGATATTGCCGCTAATAATTCTCTGTCATATTTATCTGAATCAATTTGCGAAACATACCATGTAGAATGATAACATCATCTATTCCCTACGTTGTGCCTGAATGTGCTTGCAAAATTCCAAGAATGAAGGTGCTACAACTATTGCATCATCAGGGTCGTAACTTTCTTCGTAATCCATATATTTAATTTCTCCTGTTTGGATATCAATCCAAAAATCATTATCCGCATGATTGTCAGCAAAAGGGATATGAAATAAAATGAAATTTTCAAAATCCTCAGAATAATCTGCCCTTCTATCTTTTGCTTTTTCCATAGACATTGTGTAATAAGAATCATCCTTATCCTCGATTAACGGAATATGAAAGAAACTCCCAATCTCTATCGATAAATAATCATTGTTTGATATTTCATAAAAATGTTCAGGATAAATGTATGCCCCTTTAGTAAAAACCCCTCCATTATTAGCAAGGTAAAACGCTATAAACTCTTTTTTTCCTGGAAACTCATCAGCTACAACCTCATTTATTTGGGAAACTGATATCTCCTTCCAAGAATCCTCAAAACAAATATCATGATTCAGAAATCTATTATTATTCCCTTTAGAATGGTTGTTCATTTAAGTTCCACATCCCTTTTTAATAGTTATTAGCGCCGCCTATATATGGATTACTTGAGCTTATAGTTTCGGGGTGTACTTGTTTAACCCTTTACATTACTTCCAAAAGCAAGATGTTTGCAAATCCTGAAAGCTGATTTCTTTATATGCGGTTTGAAACCCTCTTATCATATTCGTTGTGCGTTCTACCTTATCTTCCCCAACATAAGGAGCTTCGATTTGAAAGATTTCATATTTCCCTAAAGATTGATTTTCTCTAAATTCTAACACCTTTGTTCCATCAAGGAGAATTACTCCAAACTCCCAATCGAATTCCTCAGATTTACATACATATACGAGAATATCCTTGGACTCTAGACATTCTTGGAAATCAAATAATTTCGGAGAGTCTTCATAGAATTCAATCGCATGCAAGTATCGTTTTCTTTCTGAAAAATACAACTTCAATTCAACTTCTTGGTCATTAAGAATTTCTATGTAATAGGATAAAATCGCATCATACTTCTCATCACCAGACATGTTATTGCAATATCTTTTTAGTATGTCATAGGATTCATCATATACACTGTTTTCAAATGTAGTAGGCTCCGTAATAAAACGATAAACGATTTCATTTATACTAAGTCCTTCTAGCTGACTACTAAGCCTTTTTCTTATTTCCATGATAAACTCCTCTTCTTAAGTAGAACATATCTATAAACAACTTGAAGTAGTTACCGTCGCATCATATTACATCACTCAAACTATTTTATAATCAATAATAATTTCACTAGAAATTATTTCAATGTAATGATCATTATTTTGAATAACATAATGAAAGTACTCCTTTTTATCAAAATTTCTCCACTCTGAATCTTCCTCATCCCTTAGTTTTATTAGAGATTTTAGCCAAGATGAACTAGGCACTACTAAGAAATAAGAACGAAAACTATGTTCCTCTTCTTGGGGATAATAATTTAGCCTTCTATATCTCTGAACCCTTACTGCCCAAATTGATTCAAATGTTAAAACTCCTATTGTCTTCGAATAAACCCCTGGAGTATCCCAAATTTTAAAGTAGCAATGCATAGTGTCTCGAATATATTCTATATTCATGTAATCATTTGGAGCCATCCATTCCTGTAACTCCACTGCAACTGCTTTATCATTTAACACAGTATTATTCTTTTCCTTTCGGAATTTTGCTAGTTCACTCTTTAGAAGTGTTAGATTAATTAAAGCCCTCTCTAGTGAGAGGGGCTTAAGACTAAATTATCTTTTATCAAACTTGAGAAAAGGCTATATAATTAAAGACGCTCTTCCCATATCCAAATTGGCTCCTGAAGAACGATGGATGTAAGATGACGGTTGATTCTTTTTGAATTCACCGTCATCTCGTTGCTAAGAACGATCACTGTTAATTCCTCGTCAATTAGCCGTGTAACATAATGACGGAAACCACTTGGATATCCTCCTGGATGCCCTACTGCTTTTTTCCCCATGACATCTTGCGTATACCATCCATATCCATATTGAGACGGAAACTTTTTAGCATGCGTCATACTCATCAGTTCTGATGATTCTTTGCTTATTAATAAATGAGTACGCAGGGCTCTGTCAAACCGTTCTAAATCTTCAACTGTAGAAATGATATCCCCAGCTGCAAATGCTGCAGAATTATGCATTACGGGTCCGACTTCCCCCTTTACATGTCCTTCCGCTATTGGTGTACCAGCCGAAACCGTAAACATAGAATTCAACATGTTGCTTGGCTTAAAAATATGCTCTTCTATATAATTTGCATATGACTGTCCGCTAACTTTTTCAACAATAAGTCCTAACATCACATAACCAGTATTGCTATAACTAAAGCTTTTACCTGGGGTAAACTCTAATTCAGAATCGCTAACGGTTTTTACAATATCATTTGGATTCCATTCTTTGCTGTAGTCAAATTTGAAATTCGCCTTTAGATAATCCGGGATTCCCGAGCTATGACTTAGTAGATGACTTATTGTAATAGACTCTCCATTCGGAAAGTCTGGAAAGTACTGCGAAATTGGATTATCTAAGTTAAGAAGTTCCTTTTCTACTAGTTGCATGACTGCTACTGCAGTGAATGTTTTAGATAATGAAGCAATCTGATAGAGCGTGCTTGGGCTGTTAGGTAAATCAGTGGCTGCCAATCCATAACCTTTTTTAAATAAAATTTCACCTTCCTTTGCAATTAGGACGGTTCCCTGAAATTTTTCATTTGTCAAATACTGATCGATTTTATCAGAAACGCTTCCAGATAAATTACTATGGTTGTTACGTCCAAATACTAGCAAAGCTACTATAGACACGATTACAATAACAAGAATAGTAATAGAAAAAATTTTAAAGAATTTTTTCATATGTATACCTCTCAGTCTATTTCTTTATGGCCTATTAAACACTCACTATTACAATCACCGTTAAACGAAACCAAAATTCTGACCTTTTACTCCAATTAAAAGTTTTTTATCATGACGGATTGTAATATGAAGTGCGACAGTTACCATTAAATAAAAAAATGGCTCATGATTGATTCGTGTAAAATGGAGTCACCACAACAACCATTACACGGAGGAATCAATCATGAGTTACTCACATTTTAACATGTTCGAACGGGGGAAGCTAGAGCTCCTGCACAGCCAGGGCTGGTCCACCCGAGTCATAGCGAGGGAACTAGGACGACACCATTCGAGTGTTGCTCGTGAATTGAAACGCAATCAGATTTCCAATGAATACAAGGCAGATGCTGCTCATATAGCCTCTGAGGAACGTCGTAATCTTGTCCGTTACTTAGGAAAGCATACACCTGAGCGAATCGATTACATCACGGAGAAACTCGAGGCTACTTGGTCTCCTGAACAGATCGCTGGTCGTATGAAACAAGACTACCCAGACATCCGTATATCCTTTAAAACGATCTATCGCTGGCTGTACTCAGGCCTGTTGGTACAAGGGAGCATTGAAGTTCTTCGACACAAAGGAAAACGCCGCAAACCAGCAGAAACACGTGGACGGTTCAATATCGGAAGAACAATCAGCCAGCGTCCCGTGGAAGTACGAAAGCGTGAGAGCTTTGGGCATTGGGAACTCGATACCGTCGTATCTAGCCGTGGTAGAAGCAAAGCTTGTGTGGCAACCTTTGCAGAGCGTAAGACACGCTGGTATCTTGCGGTGAAGATGCCTGATCGCACCGTTTCTTCCATGGAAGAAGCATTTGATAAAGTAGCTAAGTCCTATCCTACACCCACGTTTCAGACGGCGACCGTGGATCGAGGGAAAGAGTTTGCTTGTCATCGAAACCTTGAGTCCTCGCACAAGATTAAGGTCTATTTCGCTGATCCCTATTCGTCATGGCAAAGAGGAACCAATGAGAATGCCAATGGGCTCCTCAGAGAGTTCTTTCCCAAGGGACATGACTTTGCTAGGGTCACAGAGGAAGAACTTTCACATGCAATAGAATTGATTAATAATCGACCAAGAAAATGTCTTGGGTGGAAAACGGCGTACGAATCATTCATGAGTGAACTGTCGCACTTGGCCTGCATCGTTTTGAATGAAATTTCTAAAAGTATAACGTATTAAGTCTGTTTCGATATCATCATAATCAAAAGAATCATGAACGGTAATATCATCAATATAGTATAAACTTCCATTATCAAAGGGGTTGTCATATAATTCTCTATCAATTATTTCATCAGCTCTTGAGCCTATTACCATATGATCGCCATCAATTGCATCAAGCCAGTAAGACCAAGAAACACCCATACGTTCTCTCCAATTATTTGGAAATTCCGTCATTGTCATCTTTGCAATTATTAATCGATCCCCATTTTCATCAATCCAATATTTCTTTTTCAATTGTTCCTCAATTTCATCTGTTATTTCATATTCATCATTTATTAATTCCAAATTAGAAACAAGCTTTATTGTGTGGACTATTGGATCTATAACGGAATTAAAGTCCACTTCAGGAAAATCAATATGTTCACAATATGTTTCATAAGCGACGGAAGGAAGCACTTCATACTCCCTTCTTCCGTTTGATGTTAATAAATCAATATGCATAACTATCATCTCCTTTATTTATTTTGCAAGTATTTCACCTAACGTTCCTGTACTCACGATGCCGAGAGGTTTACGGGGACAAAGTCCCCGGCTGCTCTTGTGCAGTTAGCCTCTCAGGTGTGTTCGCCTAATTTTCGCCTTTCTGCCAATAAAGGAGCCAGCTCCGCCGCGTGAATATGATGTTTATAAGGTACACGTCTCCCTGAAATACAATCACCAAGGTTCTATAATCCATGTTTCTTTCCGAGCTATTAATAATTCATTCTCCTGAAGATTCGAGAAAAAGCTTGACTCGTCGATAGCTTGATAATAATTCATATTGCTTTTATTTATTATTGCAGCATCAAACATCCATACATTATCTAAGTCGTTCTGTACAAATGCTTCCCAAGGACGGCCATCCGTTGCTTCATTAGTAAAATACACACCAGAATGATTAGGGAAATGTGAGAATGAATTCATTAACTTCCAAATCACTGATCTATGTTCTTCTCTTAATACGTAATCTAAATGACATTGTAAAATTTCCTCTGTCCAAAGGAGAAGGCTAACTTCAAGCCAAGATTGCTGCAATTCTTTGAAGGCTTTTGAAGTCCATCCTATAACAAAAGGACGAATGTGTATAAGTTGTCCAGCGATCATAAGTTCTTTTGTTACTTCTCCTCCACTCACATACATAGAGCCATCCTCATCTATCGCCCATTCTAGTCCACTAAAAGCAGAAATCATTTCAGCGTCTTGAATCCCGCAGTCATTTAATGTGCTTATAAAGTCAAGCATGATCTTTTTTATATTGCTTTGATCGCACTTTATATAGGTTTGAACTTGTGAATATTCAGGCATCTTATCCCTCATTTCATCATTGCGTTTATTTCACCTAACGTTCTTGTATCTACGAACCTGGGAGATTTAAAGCACGTACGCGCCGGGTCGGACGGACTTAGCCTAGCAGGGTTGTGAGCTGAGTCCGCTTCTCTGCTTGCCGCATCAGGCGAACCAAGGGCGTAGTTATGGTGTTATAGGATGTCAGCGCCTTCTTTGAGATACTTACACTTTCTTATTTTTGATCACCAAACTCAACTTTTTCATTATTAGCAAACTTCTACTTCTCCAACTTATAAAAATCTTCATCTGTTAATACGGCTTCACTTTCCCCTATTCGTTCTATTAAAATGTAGTTCCTCCCAAATTTCTGCGTACATCGATAACATCGCTCCATATTTACTCTTCAATATCAATCACAACAAATTCCTTGTTTTTCAGGAAATCAATCGCACCTTTGACATCCATCTCATGTGCGATATGCATTTCTATTAGCAAATCAGCCGGCAGCATTGAAGAGTATTTAGATGCAAACCACTCATTCTCTTTCACATATTCAAGCAGCTCATCTACAAACCATTCTTTGTTTTTTAACTGTTCTAGCACTTTTTTTAGTTGTTCGAACGCGACGCCCTTCAATTGAATTCTACATACGCTATCACATACTCGAGACTCTAAACCCATTGAACGGAACATTAACGTCAAAGTTTTAGCTATTTTTGTACCGGTATAGCTTTCAAACAACACTTCATCTCTTTTAATCCAAAAAAACCTCTGCTGATTACCTATTCCTGATAACCGATTATTTTTTCTAGCGTCCTCAAGCGTCAAAGTACCCTCATCATTGATGTAATTGAACATTTTATCTGAACAAAGGATCTCCATCATCTTTTCTGCTACTCTTGGATGTAACTCCCCTGAACCACCTAAATAACGAGGAGGCTTCGCACTTACTGCTTTTATAACGCGTATTTTGTTTCTATTCTCATCAATATCGACTATTGTCCATAACTTACCCGCCAAAATCACATTGTCATCGACTGCAATTGGATACCCTTTATCTAACATCCCTATTACTCTTGCACCATCAAAAACCTCATATTCTTCTGATGTCATAAAGACTGGATAGAATTCCTTCCCTCTCATCAGACGTTCTCCCTCTAGCCCAACAACAAACACATTTTCTCCCGGTATCAATTCAAGATACTCATACTGAAGCATGTGTTCTATTAGCATCACAATTCGTTCAGCCTTGATATGATGAAAAGAACCATTGTTCTTAATTGAAACAAGCAAATCATCTAGTGTGATTCCATTGAATTCATGACATAACGAAAGGATTTGATGGAACATAATATCATACGGAGCGCCATACCCTGTAGACGGTTCAACCCACTTTTCTAACACCAATTCCATTACAGCTAATGATTGAATCAAACTATCCATAGAGGTTGTGTATAGTTGCAGTATTTGGCTCTTATCTGATTCTCGACCAGAACGACCCAAACGCTGCTTCAACGAAGAGACCGTGAATGTATTATCAATTTGAATGACCAACTCTATTTTTCCAATATCAATCCCTAATTCCAACGAACTCGTCGCTATAACACTCTTAGGTACCGTAGCAGTTGCTATTGTCTTTTCTACATATTCACGCTCTTTTTTATCAATTGACGAGTGATGCGGGTAATACGTTTCTCCAACACCTTCCCGCTTCGCTAATCGATTAAGGAACACAGTAGTCTCCTCTACACCACCTCGACTGTTACAGAAAATAATCGACTTTAGATTCCTCGTTAATGCTCTAATGTCATCGTAAAGTTCAACTGGCTTTTTGTTTTCTTCATCCAACGGAAAGTGCATTAAGTAATAGTTGAGTTCTTTATCTCCCTCATCCGTTTGCAGCACTTCAACTTGGTTAGGGTTTTCATAATTGACCCATTTTTTGACCAATTCGAAATTATCAATTGTCGCTGACAACCCAATAATACGTGGTCTTTTATTACAATATGCTTCCAAGCGAGATATAAGAGAACGTAACTGTACACCACGGCCTTTATCGATGAAGGAGTGAATTTCATCAATAATTATAAATTCGATATCCTTGAAGATGCTCTGAATATACTCAGTTCTATTTACAAATAAACTTTCAATCGATTCTGGAGTGATTTGTAAGATTCCAGCTGGATTTTTAACAAATTTCTTTTTCTGACCGTGGTCAACATCACCATGCCATCGATGTATTTCGATTTGATTGTATTCACATAATTTTTCTATTCGTTCGAATTGGTTATTTATCAGGGCTTTTAAAGGCGATATGTAGAGAACCTTCACTTTTCCTCTTGCTTCCTTCTCCACAAGACTAAGCACTGGTAAGAAAACTGCTTCAGTTTTACCCGAAGCAGTCCCTGAAGACACTACTATATCTTTATCTGTTTGAATAACCACTGGGATAGTCATTTCTTGAATGACCGTGAATCTTTCCCATTTCATATCCCAAACCTTTTTCTTCATTGAATTCGATAACAAATCAAATGTACTCATTCGCCGGACCTCCTAATTTGTTCTTTGGAAGCGACTCATTATCGTTTCTGTTGGAGCGGATTCATTGTTCTCGTTGCTACTACTAAAAATCTGACTTCTATCAAACGAAGGATTCTGATGCAGAATGCTCAGCGCTTGAATAAATTTACGAATTACATCACCAACCGTCAGATTTTCAGCAGCTCCAGGTCGAGAATATTCTGACTTCATAAAATCATTTATCTCTAAATCCTTAACATTTGCTACATATTCATAATGCGCAGCATGTATGTCACGCAGTTTTTGCAAAAGCACAAATATCTGCTCCATTGTTAATGGAGTAAGATTAATCACCGGCTGAGTTAAATCTCTATACTCCATGGTCTCAAAAGCATTCGTCTGTAATCTTCTCTTTAGGGCACCGTAACTGTAGAGCCCTCTTCTTTCATCTGTCAAAAACTCAGGTGTTCCACCAAAGGTAACATACAAACCATCCAGGTTCCCTTGTAGTGCATCGTTATAAATTTTTAGGATAGTCTCATAGTTCTTTTCTCTCGTTAGTGAATGAGTAATTTTATAGAGATTGATTGCTTCATCTAAATTTATGACCAAACCGGAATAACCAATTTCTCTTACAAATTTGCATATCAATTTAATGTAATCATAGTAATTCGCATCATTGATAATTTCTCTTACACCTAAATCTTGTCTTGCCTCTGTCTTTGTCTTGTATTCGCCTCGTAACCAACGTAATACACATCTTTGCAGCTCAGTATTATCCTCTGCATAGCCTTTATAATACAGACTCAAGACTCGAGAAATATCGTATCCTCCAGTCAATTCATCCATCTTAGATACGATCGAGGTTATTTCTTGTTCAACATCTTTTACAAACTCAGGGTTATTAAATTCCACTGACCCATATTGCTTCTTTTCGACCACAAGATTTTGAACATCATTCAGCCATTTCTCCAAGATAACAGGCAAAGCGTTCCCTTCCGGAGATGTAGACGTAGACAAGTTCTTCATAAGTTCTGTGTAGACCCCAACTGCCTTCCCATCGGAACCATACAATTGACGATTTGGAGCAAAGTCAGCTTTTGCTACTACAAACTTCTCTTTAAATGCAATCTGTTGCGTTAAAGCCTGAATAAAACTCTTGCCGCTTCCAAACGGTCCTATAAAAAACTTAATTGTTGAAGAACCAGCTTTTACATTCTTCAAATCAGTAAGTATTTGATTAGCCTCTTCGGTCCTACCAACCATAATGTGTTCCAAGCCTCTGCTTGGAACCACACCACCAGACAATGTATTCAAAATTACAGTCGAATCCCTTTTCTTAATATTCACGCAGTCTTCATTCCTTTCAATTCATTAAGTACCTGTTTATACTCATCAACAATAACGTAATTTTCTCCATCTTCTTCAATTAACATATCTCCCAAGTGTTCAATTGATTTCTCATTTATCTCAGAAATAATAACATTTGCTGAACCACCCAGAGATTTGGCAGCCTGATTGACCTCAATCATAGGCTTTTCCAAATCATCAAATATGAAGAGAATATCCTTTTCTTTTTCATCTAGGTTTTCAATAAAGGACGCATAGTCTTCATCACTCGAAGCAAAAATCTCTTCAAAGGAATGAACAGTATCATTTTCATCTCCATTTCTTTCATTCTCTTGTTCATCTGCGTTCTCATTGTTTTCTTCAACTTCTTCTGTTTCAACCTCGTAATTATCGCGATAAATCTTGGCAAACTCTTCGTTAGCCGCTCTTTCTTTATTTACTTCATCCATATTTAAACTAAATGCAGGTGTTTTTATTTCATCAGACTCATCATCTTTATTTGGTCGTTGCGGTATCAAACTACCACCAGTAGCATTCGAACCTTCTCTAACCTTAACAAATCTTGTTGTTTTCGGCGACGCCTTACTCTTAGAACCAATAAATTCATCCAGTTTCTCTTTCATCCCTTCCGGAAGTAATGATTCATCCACTTTAATTTTCCGCTTTTCACCCATAATATCTCGAACAGCATTTTCTGAAAGACGGAACAAAACTGATAAGTCTGTGGCTATTTTTTCTTTTTCTGTCATGACCACTTTAGTTACAGTTATTTGTGTAATCGGTCTTTCTACTACAGCAGAACGAAACAATTCCCTTTGTGTAACACTTTTCTTTTCTTGAAACCATTCATCAAAAATACTTTTATCGTTCTCTCTTAGGAGTTTTTCATACACCATGATACTACTCTTAAACATCTTATATATTTTGGTTTTGTTGGCATAGAAGAATTCCGTTGCTCTATAACCAACGACATAAGGTTTCCATGTCGAGTATGATATTTTATCAAATTCATCTTTATGAACTATCATTTGTTCGTGAAGTCTACTTTTTTGATAATCATAATTGTCAGAATAAGCATCCCATTCTTTGGCTAGTTCTTCCTCGCCTAACTCCAATAGGAAGTCACTTATCCATTGTGGAAGATATCTTTGAACCCCTGGAACAGTATCACGGTAAACGTGGAACAGTTTAACTAAGATACTCGCATTGAAAGCAGCATTTTGATTAAACGAATAATTGAGGAGCTCATAAGTAAAAAGAATGATGTAACTTAAATCCGTTTTTAAGAAGCTTTCTCTAAGAAATTCACTTCGCCAATACAAGTACCAATTTTCCTGCTTTTGATTCATACTATTAAACGTAGTCCAATATGCGAATAACGGTTCAAAGCTGCAATATCTTCCTGGTGTATTCGAACGCGCATAAGAGTCCATTACGAAGTCAGTAGCATAGAATACATGCGTATTATTATTAAAGTACTGATTTATCTCCTTATAGCTTTCTTGAATTCGTGTTGGAGTCTTTAAGTGACTATATTTAGGTAATATATTGCCTCCCTCATCATAGAAAAGAGGACCTTTGATATAAATAGACTTCAAGTTGTTTCCTGTATATCCTGAAGCTTTATCTCTATCTTTCAAATTATTCTCCTTTCTATTAAGGTAATCAATTGAAGGAGCGTCTTGATATCGATTTTTGAAATTTATATCCTGTATCCATCGTTTCATGAAAAGCATATCCATCCATCCCAAGATAATTGGGATATAAGTCCAGCAAAATAAGAGATAAAATACCCCTCGTACCGTTTTCCCCACATAAAATAAGTGGATTCCTAGTCCTCCTAGAAATAGTGCAAGAAAGTAACCCAAATTCAGTGATTTTTCCTTCTCCATTACCATCTCTCCCGTAATTGCGTCATTTTGCATAATAAGATTTTACCATTATGGCGGATATTAACAAAGTATGTTTCGTTAGGCTGTTTTCGTATTAATTGTTGCTATTTTGACCAAACCGAAAGTAGATTTGCTACATTTTAGTCAACGGGGAGATGAAATATGTGGAAAGCGACAGTCAAGCGGAATGGGTAAGTACCGAACCAGACAACGATATCTATGCAAAGACTGTGGCAAAACTTCAAATGACATGACTAACACTCCGTTTCTTATCTTTCTCATGTCATCAATCAATTTACATGAGCTACACAACATGGTAAAATATAGGTGGTTATTTCGGGAAAAGGAGGGCTGACATTGAAGACAGCATCGAAAATAAAAATAATCGGAGAGCTAATTCACGACACTAGACGTGCATCGAATATCACATTAACACTGTTATCAGAGCTGTCGGGTATTAATAAAGGTACAATATCAAGAATCGAGAATGGTGAAATCAAACAACCAGATTTTTCAACTGTACGGATATTAGCCACATCATTGAAAATTCCTTTTGAAACATTGGTTGATTATTACGTCGAAGTTGAAAAAAGAGCAGAATTGTTGTTCGATATCCTACAAACAACAATTCTGCAAAGGGGCAGCACCGAACTAATACGCAAGGTTGCAGCTAAGTATCTTAAAGCTCCGAATGAAGACAGCGTTGACTTAACCGAAAAGCTTTATCAAATTATAGCCCCCATCGAAGATGACTCCATCAAATTGTCACTATATAATCTCATCATAGAACACTCACGATCACACGGAATTATGCCCTATATTGCTAAAGGCTTATATCAACTATCTTATTGAACGAAATGATTTTAGCAAATTGAAGGAAACTTACTATAGTGGGAAGTATATTCTGAACTACGCTGACTTCTTACCCCATCAAGACCGGATTGAGCTTTACTACAAATTAGGCGTTCATGCTTACAATCTAAGATTCTATAATGAAAGCATTGAACACTGTAAGAAAATTTTCACAGATGAAAACGGCACTTACCCATATAGAGCCTATGCGCTTGGAGTCCTTAGAGATTCGTTTTTTGCTCTCGAAAAATACGAGGAATCAGAACTCTACTCCTTGCAATATAAGCAATTCAACTACCCAAATGCCCAAGAAAATGTCGTTTTGATGGAAGCGTTATTTAAAGCAGTAAAAGGAAATACAGGTCAAGCTATCAAAGAGCTTCACTCCTTCCTTGAGACATGTAGTGATGCCTTTGTACTCTCTGCGTCGAGACACCTCATCCGACTGTATTTAGACCAGTCCCGCATCGAAGATGTTAAAGCTGTATTGGAGAGCGGAAGAATAAACTCATCCATTGTAGACAAAAGGAATCCATTGACTTATTACGGGTACGGGGAATACCTTCGACTTCAAGCAAAGTATTATTTGGCTATAGGGGAAATTGAAAAATGCATTGACTCCCTAATGGATGGGGCGTTGTGTTTTTCGAAAATTAACGATACAATCACGGAAAAAGGATGTCTGAATATGGTTATACACATACATATAGAACATAATACTTCTATGAACAGAGACATTCTCGAAAAACTAAGCAATTATTATATTATGAGCACCAAAGAAACGGAGGGCTAGGTATGAAAAACTCACTAAAGAAGCTTTATTTTAGATCCCTTCTCTTCACTGTCGTATTTATAACTACGGTCACTGCACTTGGTGATACTGGCGTTATTCACCCTTGGTAGGTAATTATAAAGAGCAGCGCCAATAAGGTGTTGCTCTTTTTCATTTTTCGACATAGAGTTGCAGTGGGATTTTTTCGCATATTTGACTGGTAACGTACATTATACTCATAGAGAGATAGTGTACGTGAGGTGAGTGATAATAGACTCTTTGGAAAATAAAATTAACGAACTTAGGAAGAAGCTTACAGATACAGTTCAGCTTAAAGGTGGCTTTGCGGACGAAGAAGTGATACGGATCAGCCAACAACTTGATACATACATTGTAGAAATGCAATCGCGTCAGGAAAAAAGAAAGAATCAATAAACTTTACATCCCAATGCATATTGGGGTTATTTTGTTTTGAAATGGTAATAATAGATTCATATAATGGTACTTATATCCTAAAAAACTTCAATAAGCACAGGTTTCCATTTGATGAAAATATAAAATTAGAATAGCAATATGAACGTTGTAGTGGTATACCCTCGCTGATGGCATATAAACTTGGTATACAATTACATAAGGTGCTTTCTACTGACAGAAGAAAATAAAGTTGTAGACTGAAAAATTAAGTAATAGACTCAGAAAATATAGTACTAGACTAGGGAATGAAGGTTTCGAAAGGCTATTCCGAGTTCCCAGTTGCTTCAGGACTGCCATTATCACAAAGTGAAAGTTAAAATCAAATAAGCAGCCGAGAAGAAATGCTTCTGGCTGCTTTTATTTATATTTATATATTATTTTCTATGTCAATATTGCTCAAACGACTTTCGCTTCGGTTGCAATCCGCATTAAGCTTAATCTATAGGTTCTGAAACCATTCGGACGAGATCGAATGTTATTACTTCGTCTTTATAAAAACGCCATGATCGATAACCTGTTTTGTATTTTTATTGATATCGTCATAATTGTATACAGTCTCATCTTCGCTGATCGACGTGTCTTGCTCTCGTACTCGCTCAAACTCGCCATACTTAGTAACAATACGACCTGTAATCGACTTTTGATACTCTTCTTCCTCCGGTGTTATTTTTACAGGTGCGTAGAAGTACGGATTATTCGGATCGTCACGCAGTTCATGCTGCTTCAGTGGTTTGTAAATTGCGTTGTGGTTCCCGAAAACGTAAGTAGGGATTTGGGAGCCAGCGTAACTTTGGATGGCTAAAGTAGTCATAACGACAAGTACCACAGTAGCGACGCTGATTAATAATTTCTTCTTCATTTGCTCACCTCAAATAGCGAATTTCCCCCTACTGGAAAGCGAGGCCACTGAAAAACACGGCTTTTGTACGTAACCGAAAGTGAACACATCAAA
>NZ_JAJNBZ010000031.1 GCF_021369635.1 Paenibacillus profundus
GTTAACCTCTATTACACAAACGTTTCACTCGTTGTTCAGTTTTCAAAGAGCAATCTTTATTTCATCAAGCAACCAATTTCTTAGTTACTTTCTTTTTCTCACCGCCGTATCAGCGGCGACTTTTATAATATATCATGTCTTTCAGTTGAAGTCAATAACTTTTTCAAAGTTTTTTTCTTCAACTTTCGTTTTCTCTTCTGTCGACAAGTTTTTTTCAAAACTCGATTTAGAAGGGACGAGAAATAATTTATCATAAATCGGATGCCTAGTCAACACATTTTTCGATATTTTATGCAATCCAGTTTCATTCATATCCTGACGCGCATTTCCACGCTTCGTTCCATTTAGACTTACATGTCAATTACATAGGAATAATGCGATGATTCCGTGCATATTTAGATAGTTCCTTCGGCGAAGCAATGCGAGCATACATCCTGAAGACGGTGCGATACCGTTTGGATATTGCTTGACGAACCTCTGCGTCCAATCGATTATCACTCAAATCAAGCAGCATTTCATCTAATTCTTTCCGTAGCATGTAGCTCAGCTCTTTGCATTCTCTCTCATTAAACAGAAAACCTAACATTACAGCAGCAGCCTCCCTTAACGACAATACAACACCATCGACTCTAACAATCCGGACATTCTTCAGCTTCACGTCGACTTCGCTGCCGGCTTCCAATGAAGCCAAAGAATACCGCTTTACTGTTATGCACAATTTTATGATGTTTTATCACAAGGCCGGTACGTAATCATTTTATTTCATTAACCACAATGTTACAGTGCTCTCAATGACTGCAGCAACTAGCAGCAAGGCGGTCACCCATACCGCACCGGCACCTGTACGCTTGGTCCATTCCGCTAGACTCACCGCTCTTCGCTGTTCCCGCTTCCCGAACCATTTTTTCAACAGCAGCATACCGAATTTCATGCCATAAGCTCCGGCAATCAAAATTGCGGGGATTTCCAAAATACCGTGAGGAAGCAACCCCTTAACAACCAGCTCCGCAATATCCACACCTTTTGACTCCATTACACGCAGCAAGAATCCGATCACCATGCCGTTTACTAGAAGAAATCCAGCTGGGATGAGACCGAACACGATGCCTGCAAACATGATCAACACCGCTTTAATGGCGTTATTATAAAAAATAAATACAAAGAACGACAGCTCCTGATTATCGGACTGCATCAATTGATTGCGAGCCCCTTCAAGACCCTGCAGCTGCTGAAGCACGAATTGCTCCAGCCCGCTCCAATTGTTGCCGAGTACATAGCCAGCCGTAAAGATCACCACAGAGGCAAGCAAATACCAGCGTAATTCTTTCAACGTGTTCCACCATGAAGCTAGACTTAGCATAACTTCTATACCCTCTCTTTTCCCTTGCTCTCCCATATCCCATGCGTAGTGAAGCCTGGAGATCACCACGGAACTTATTGGAAAAGCTGCGGTCTTATTTTATTACCCCAAGCATACAGTGTATTAAACAAGCATGACAAGCTGCACGATGGCAGCTTGTTCTTGAGCGTAACTTCCCCCTGTTCAATCTTTTGATCGTTAACGAGAGGAGCGCATTTTGTCATGAATTACTTTTATGTATTTAGCGGTAAAAAAATGAAACGCGTCTTTTTCCTCGTCGTCGCCGCGCTATTCGCTGCTGGTGTCGTTTACGTGGAGAGTGACAACATCACCGTATTTTCAGAAGGGAGTCCTTCTGCCATTTACAGTGTGCCCACGGATAAAAAGCTTATCGCGCTCACCTTCGACATTAGCTGGGGGGACAAGCGGACAGAGCCTATTCTTAAGATCCTTGAGGAGAAGGGGGTTAAGAAAGCAACATTCTTTCTCTCCTCCCCTTGGAGCAAGACCCATCCCGATATGGTGAAAAAGATAGTCGATACAGGATTCGAGGTTGGAAGCCACGGGCACAAGCATGTAAACTACAGCAGCCTAAGCGATGAAGAAATCCGCAAGCAGATTGCGACCGCACACCAGATCTTGTCAGATGTAACCGGCAAAGCGCCGAACTTGATTCGGATGCCGAACGGTGATTTCGACAAACGAGTCCTTCGCATCGCTAACAGTCTGAATTATAAGGTTATTCAATGGGATACCGATTCATTGGATTGGAAAAATCCCGGCGTGGACACGATCGTAAATCGTGTCGTTAAGAAAGCGCACCCTGGCGATATCGTGCTGCTGCATGCAAGCGATTCGTGCAAGCAGACCCATCTAGCCCTTCCGGCCATCATCGATCAGCTTCGCGCGCAAGGCTATGAATTCGTCACCGTATCCGAACTCATTCAGCAGACGGAATTGAAAAGTAAAACCATTCAAGACCAATCTACGATGAATCAGCATTTGCACGATGCGGCGGGAATGTAGCCCAACTAAAGAAAGCTGACGGACCTCCGTCAGCTTTCTTTTTTGTCCAGAATGCGGTGCAAGATGAGAATTTGGTACGCATTGCATGCCGCAAGCGGAATATAGACGAACCACGTAGCCATGTTGCCGATGGTAAGCGCTGACAACGTTTCGATAGTCGTAACCGCAATCATGAAGAATACCGTCGGAATGAACGCGGAACGATTCGTCGCCCGTACTTTGTAATAAGCAACGACAAGCGCAACCAGCAGCACGACGATACCGAGAATAATGTCATTTACACCGTTCGTTACAGCGTCACCTGCGAGCAAGGTGCGAAGGAACATTAAGTCCAGCCACACGATAACTGTAAGCAGAACTTGAACGTACGGCCACGCCTTCTTAAAAATACCGAGAGCGATGTAATTCAGCGTCAAATAGGCAAAGAAACCCATCTGCGAATATACGCTGATCATACAACCGCTTAGTATCAGCTGCAGCACATTCAGCATAATATCCACTGGACCGTTAAAATTAGAAAACTCTTGTTGGAACACCTGTAAGGAGAGACCAATAATAAGTGTAATCGCTCCACCTAGACATAGTGTCGTCCAGAATAAATAAGACCATTTTTTCAAATTCAAGGCGCTCCACCTCCACAATGTTCATTATTTTACCAATCTTCTCAGCAAAAAACTATCGCTGTCAAACATAATTCATAAATTCCTCTGCCATACTACGCGTGAAGGACGGATTTTGCAGCGGATTTTATTGAACGCGCAGCGTCCATTCAGGACAGAAAGGAGGGCCTATTCCATGAAGTCAAGATTCATTCGTCTTACGCTGGTTGGCGCCATGTTCATCACGCTCCTATCCGCCTGTGGCATGGAACAGCAAGCTTCGAGCAATACAATGGATTATAAGGATCTAAAGACCATGGTGGTGGACATCCTCAAGACAGAAGAAGCGCAAAAAGCCATACAGTCGTCCCCATCCGGCGGCGGGATGCAAATGAAATCCTTAAATATGCAGCAGCAAGAACAAATCCGGACGGCCGTAAAGGATACACTCATTTCACCTGATTATCAGCAAACGGTAGAAAAAGTGATGACTGACCCGAAATTCGCCGGTGAATTCGCGAAAGTCGTTAGTAAAGAAAATAAACAAATTCATAAAGAATTGATTAAGGATCCCGCTTATCAGCAATCCGTCGGAGATATTATTAAATCCCCTGACATGATGAAGTCATATTTAGACATGATGAAGACCCCGGAGTACCGCAAGCAGCTGATGGCGGTCGTCAAGGATTCGATGAGCAGTCCCATCTTCAGACTCGAAGTTATGGATTTATTAAGTAAAGTTGTAAAGGAAGAGCTGCAGCCGAAGGAAAAAGGCGGTAAGAAAGGAAAAGGCGGAGAACAGAAGGAAGGCGGCAGTAGCGAGGGCAGTGGTGGAGGCGGCGACGATGATGGCGGCAGCGATAGTGGCTCCGGATCCTAGAGCGCTTACAAAACAAGAGGGAGCCGCGATGGCATCCCTCTTCACGCCGTTATGATTTTAATCGATGATCTACACTTCTGGCCAATTCCATGTATTGCGCTCCAATGACGGACTCTTCTTTATATACAGAAGGTGCGAACTCCCGTTCGGAAGGGTGGTTGTCCGTACTTCCAAGCGGAATCTGCGCGAGCAGGTCGACGTGAAGCTCTTCTGCCAGCTTCGCGCCGCCTCCGCGCCCAAATACATACTGCTTCTCGCCGCATTTTCCGCATTCGAGATATGCCATATTCTCGACGATACCTAGAATATCATGCTTTGTATGAATCGCCATCGTCCCTGCTCTTGCAGCAACAAATGCCGCGGTCGAATGTGGTGTAGTGACGATAATTTCCTTGCTCTGGGGTATCATCTGATGGACATCAAGCGCGACATCGCCGGTTCCAGGCGGGAGGTCCAGCAGCACATAGTCAAGTTCGCCCCACTCCACCTCTTGGAAAAAGTTACGGAGCATCTTGCCCAGCATTGGCCCGCGCCATACGACCGGGCTGTTGTCCTCGACAAAGAATCCCATGGACATCACTTTCACGCCAAAGCGCTCCATCGGTATGATGAGATTGTCCACTACTACCGGCCGCTCATCAATGCCCATCATGTCGGGCACACTAAAGCCGTAAATATCGGCATCAATCAATCCGACGCGCTTGCCAAGGCGTGCCAAGGCCACAGCCAAGTTGACCGTTACGGTTGATTTGCCGACGCCGCCTTTTCCACTAGCTACAGCGATAAACTGTACCCCAGAGGTCGGATCAAGAAGCGGATGCTCAACTCCCGCTTGAGGTCCTTTTAGATTTTGGGCTGGTTGCCCTGTCCCCTGAGCTTGACCGGCTTGATCCTGAGCCGGCTTCAATCCGATTGCAGCCTGTTCGTGTTCAGAAGCAAGTCGGATACGAACATGAACATCTTGAATAGACAATGCGGACAAACGGCTCTTAATCTCCTGAGTTAACGCTTCTCTTGCCGCCGCATCCGCAGCCTGAGGGGCGATTACCGCAGTTAACTTCACTTCCCCCGTTCTGACCATCATATCTCGAATCCAGCCTATGCTTGTCATGTCTTGTCCGGTTACCGACTCTTTCAAACCTTGCAGCGCTTGCAGCACTTCCTCTTTCGTAATCAAGATGGCACCTCGTCTCATATCAAGGTCTATTGATAAATGATGAATGATGTACGAATACTATTATAGCACAGCCTCACTTTTTACCAATGTTTTCCCCTGCTATAAATCGCAAAATCCCTTTATACACCGAGGCCGCCACCTTGCGCTGATATTGCTCATCCGCTAACTTGCGCGATTCTTCCGGATTAGATAGGAATCCGACTTCCACGAGTGCGGTCGGCATACTTACCTTATCCATCAAATATAAGCGCCGGTCGACCGGCTTAGCCACCCGCTCTGTATTCTCCAAGTTCCGGCGAATTTCCGATTGAATCCACTTGGCGAGCCGCTCGCTCTCCGGATTGCGCGCCGTATAAAAAGTTTGCGCCCCATTCCAGCGCTGAGAAGGGATGCTGTTCATATGCAAACTGATGAGAAGATCCGCTTTTTTCTCTTCCACAAAGCTGACCCGCTGCTTCAAATCCTCGGCTTTCCGCCTCGCATATCCTTTTGTATCCCCATTGGCAAGGTCATAGTCCCCTTCGCGCGTCATGAAGACAACTGCACCGGCCTGCTGCAAGTAATCGCGCAAATATAAAGCGATAGACAGATTAATGTCCTTCTCGATGACTCCTTGCCGGCTTACCGCTCCACCATCCGGTCCACCGTGTCCCGCATCAATGGCGATCACCTTGCCGGACAAAGGTATTGTCCAATAGGTCCATGTCTTTGTAACTGGCATATCGGCAGTCATAATGACGATGACGATAAGCACAAGACAAATGCTAATGATCCACTGCCGGACATGGCGCAGCGGTATCCACAGGATGGAAGTCTTTCGCTGCTTCTTTTCACTCATAAAATAAGTCCACCTCCGCCCCCATACAGACTCCTAATCATCTATATGGGACAGGGTGGACAAATATACGTCGCTTCAAAGGATATCCTTCTATTCAGTTGGATTCCTCGTCTACACGTCGCTGGAGACAGACTGCGCCATACCTTCAATAAGAATGCGCGCCACTTCCGGACGCGAGAACTGCGGCGGCGGGCATGTGCCGTCACGAAGTAAAGCCCGCACCTTCGTTCCAGACAGCGCCACATGCTGTTCCTTCGGATGAGGGCACGTCTTGCTGGACGCCATATTACCGCAGGTGATGCAGAAAAAGCTATGCTCGAAGAAGAGCGGTTGAATCCCCAGTTCCTCAGGGGAGAATAAACGAAAGATTTCTTGCGCTTCATACGTTCCGTAATAGTCTCCTACACCCGCATGATCACGGCCGACGATAAAGTGGGTACAGCCGTAATTTTTACGTACGATAGCATGGAAGATCGCTTCTCTCGGACCCGCATAACGCATCGCAGCAGGAAATACGCCGAGGAATACCCGGTCCTCTGGATAATAATGCTCCAGCAGGCTCACATAGCTGCGCATCCGCACATCTGCAGGCACATCGTCTGATTTCGTCTCCCCGACTAACGGATTCAAAAATAACGCGTCGACGATTTCCATCGCGCTCTTCTGAATATATTCATGCGCCCGATGAACGGGGTTACGGGTCTGGAAGCCTACAACTGTCCGCCAACCTCGCTCTTCGAACAGGCGGCGGGTATCAGCGGGATCAAAGTAATACTGTTCGAATTGCTCAGGCTTTGCACGCTGCAGCACTAGTACGTTTCCGCCAACATACGTATCGGGACGCTCCAGCAGCTTCTGCACTCCCGGATGCTCCGAGTCTGCCGTCTTGAATACTTGTTCGGCTTCCTTTAACTGGTCCACGCTATATATACTTTCAACGTCTATCGTTCCATAGATGATTCCATCCTCTTCCCCGATAAGTGCAGCGGTTGAGCCTATCGTCAACGTCTCGGCGATGTATTCCGGAACGGCAAGCGTGATTGGCAGGCTCCATACTGTACCATCTGCCAAGCGCATTCGTTCTACGACGCTCCTATAGTCATCTGCATTCATAAATCCAGTAAGCGGAGAGAACGCGCCGACACCTATCAAATCCAAATCTGAGAGCGTACGCCGATTGATGTGTATTTCCGGCAACAATTTAGCTTCGGTGAGCTTCCGTTCAACATCCTGTTCTGGAACGAATCGATTGATGAGTTGTCCGCCATGAGGCAAAATTGAGGTCATAACTGAAGTCTCCCTTCAAGAGGTTGTTCAAAAAGTCTCCTTTTGAACACGCACTTCTATTTGTGTAGTCCACACTCGACTTTTTCGCTTCCTGACCAACGCCCTGCACGAGGGTCCTCTCCTGGCTGTACTGCACGTGTGCAATGAATGCAGCCGATACTAGGATAATTGAGATCATGAAGCGGATTGTAGATGACGTTATGGCTATGAATGTAATTCCAGACATCTTCCCAACTCCATGCCGCTAGCGGATTGAATTTAATTAATCCGAATTTGGTGTCATACTCCACCTTCTTCGCATTGGCACGTGTCGGCGCTTGATCGCGGCGGATGCCCGTAATCCAAGCATCATATTTACTTAATATTCCTGTTAATGGTTCTACTTTACGCAAGTTGCAGCAAAGATTGGAGTTATTCAACCATAATTGATCGCCGTAGGCTTCGGCTTGAGCTTCAGGGGAAAGTTCAGGGGCTACGCGAACAAATTCCAAATCGTAACGTTCAGAGATGCGATTACGGGTGTTATACGTTTCATCAAAATGAAACTCCGTATCCAGATAGAAAATATCGGTTGATGGACTGAGCCGCTGCAGCATATCGACTAAGACGACATCTTCCGCACCAAAGCTGCAAGCAAACGTCAAATTCGGAAAGGCTTGAACAGCCTCAGCAATAACTTCTTCCGGTTCAGCATGTTCGAATTGTTCCGCTTTCTCACTTACGAACGCTTCCTTTTCCAACAGATTCATAATTGCATCCTCCGCATACTCATTTTAATTCATAGTATTTTGGTATGTTTTGTATACTTTATAATTATAGAATGTTTCCTATCTTTGTCAATTTGTTTTTTCTGCATTTTGAACCGACATTACAGCCTATTCCGGGCGATCGCCCTAGGTGAATCAAAATTGGGTATAAAAACACCGATACCTGCGTGAGGTATCGGTGTGCTTGTTGAGGAAACTAATATGACAAATGAAACTCATTCATGCAACGCATAATCGATAGAGAACGGCTGCCCAGACCAAGCTTTCTTCGAAGTCCACTCCGCCTCCCCTTGCCAGAACGGATGCGACAGGGACAAGGCGAGCGGCAGAAGCGCAGTCGAGCAAAGATAGAGGCTGCCGGTCGAGATATACGTCTCACCGATGTCCGGTTGATGTCCGCAAAATCCAACCGTCAACCATCCATCTGGTGTGTAAGTGCCCGGGGCATCCATCATACGGCGCATCACAGCCGTCAAGGCGCATCGCACCTGCGATGGAGTCAATGATTCAGGCAGTTCATCAAGCCATGCGATCTGTGCAAGCGTCTGCAATGCGCCGCAGCGGTAAGCTAACGAACGGCCAACAGGCGGGATCGTTCCTTCCGGAGATATGCTGCGCTCCTGCTGCAACGCATATCGCTGTGCTCGCCTTAACACGCTCGGCTTCATCTTGTTCCAATCCGGATACAGATCGCCAAGCAATCGGAGCATATCGAGCAGCATTGGCTGAATCACGAAGCTGTTGTAATAATCTGCGTGGTACGCTGGTCCGTCACCGTATATTCCGTCACCGACATACCACTGCTCATGCTGCTTCAATGCGTAATCTATCCGCATCGGATCCCATTCCGCTTCGCCAACATGATATAGTGCCGCTTCAATCATTGCGGAGAACAGCAGCCAGTTGTTGAAATGTGGCTTACGCATCCGGGTGCTCTTCCACGCTGTAATGACATTGCGCTTGACCCGTTCGCTTAACGGGTTCCAGAGCGCCTCTGGCGCACGCAGCACACCTTGGCACAGAAACGCCGTATCGACGATCGGTTGGTATCCAGCGGCGAAGTTCATATAGTCTGGTGAATTCGGATCAGTAGCAGCGTCCATAGCTTCCACATACAGCTTGCTCAGTTCCAGCCGGAGCTGCTCCTCTTCCGCAAGACCACCTACCGAACCGAGCCAGGGCGCGATTCCGGCCATCAGCCGCCCGAATGCCTCCAGGTATGTATAGTGCTCCCGATCCACGCCGTTGGACTCGATAGGCATATCAAGCTTCAATCGGCGCTCCGCCAGCGCCATCAATACGGGACGCGCTACCCGATTGAGCACCTCTAGCCAATATTGTCGGTCTACTACTGCTGGCTCGTCTCCATTCCGCTGCTCAGCATATTTTTCCTTGCCATCCGTCTTGATCAACCTGTCCTGACCTTCTCGCTTCATTCTCTTCGCCCCCATCCCTCATATCCCCGAAATAAGCTACCTTCGACGTTTATTATATCGGATGATGGCGCGTTGTGAGCATGATATCTGTTATACGCAAAAAACCCTCTTGCGACCGTAGTCGTAAGAGGGTTGATTCCGTTCGTAATCCAATCTTAACGTTTCGAGAACTGAGGCGCACGACGAGCTGCTTTAAGACCGTATTTTTTACGCTCTTTCATACGTGGATCGCGCGTCAGGAAGCCTGCTTTTTTCAAAGCCGGACGAAGCTCTGGATCAGCTTTCAGCAATGCACGGGAAATACCGTGACGAATTGCGCCAGCTTGACCAGTGATACCGCCGCCATGAGCCAGAACCAACACGTCATATTTGCCGAGTGTTTCTGTAAGGTTCAACGGTTGCTTCACGATAAGCTTCAAAGTTTCCAAACCGAAGTATTCATTAAGGTCGCGTTTGTTGATAACGATGCGGCCTTCGCCCGGTACTAGGCGAACGCGCGCTACCGAATGCTTACGACGACCTGTCCCATAGTATTGTACTTGTGCCATGAAACTGTCCTCCCCTTTCTATTATCCGCGAAGTTCGTAAACTTCAGGTTGTTGTGCTTGATGTGGGTGCTCTACGCCGGCATAAACTTTAACACGAAGTTTCATTTTATTGCCCATGCGCGTTTTTGGCAGCATGCCTTGAACAGCGAGTTCCACCATACGCTCAGGTTTTTTGTTCAACATTTCTTGAGCGCTTGTCACTTTCAAACCACCTGGATAGAAGGAGTGACGGTAGTACATTTTGTTTTGCAATTTCTTGCCAGTCAACACGATTTTGTCAGCGTTAACGATGACAACGAAGTCACCTGTATCAACGTGAGGCGTAAATGTTGTTTTGTGTTTGCCGCGAATCAATGCAGCTGCTTCACTTGCCAGACGACCAAGCGTCTTACCTTCAGCGTCAATAATGTGCCATTTGCGCTCAACTTCAGCTGGCTTGGCCATGTATGTGGTACGCATGAAATATCCTCCTCTGATGACATTTGACGCAACAGTAAGTTGCGTTACAAATTCATTGTTAACGTTCATTCCATTGTTGCATGTCTATATTCGTTCAACTCAATGTTATGTCTTGTTAAAAACTGCTACAAGCAGTGTGATTTCTTTATCGGGGCCGTGGGAAGCCTAAAGAAACACAAATGTTATTTTACAATATTAAAGCGATTTTTGCAAGGGATTTTTTCGATTCACTTGGATGCGTTGTTATCCGTGTGAAACTGTTCTTCTCCATTGTAATCCACGTGCCAGAGTGTAAGTCCGTGGGGTACTGCAGTTGGACCGGCGGCTTTTCGACTCTTAGCTTCCAAAATGCGTGGAATATCAGCCGGAATGAGCTTTCGTTCGCCAACCCGCAAGAGTGTCCCTGCAATGATGCGCACCATATTGTATAGAAATCCGTTTCCGGTCAGTTCCAAATGAAGGCGGCCCCTGCCCTCTTCCCCTGTCTCACTTGGCTCAATATCCAACCGAGCGGTGTAAAGGGTACGCACATTGGACGTTTTCGTCGATTTCGGCGAAACGAAAGAAGTAAAGTCATGCTCTCCAACAAAATAGCGGACTGCCTCTTGCATGGCTGTCATATCAAGAGGTCTGTGATAATGGAATTCATAATTCCGGCGGAACACATCCGGTTGCCGTTCTGCACATATGGAGTAACGATACGTCTTGCGTTTCGCCGAGTAGCGAGCGTGGAATGACTGCGGCGCTTCCCAGGCTTCTCGAATGACGATGTCATCAGGTAATCGTGAATTCAACGCCAGACACCAGCGGTCGACAGGAATCATCGATGCGGTCGTAAAGTTGAACACTTGACCGTACGCATGAACTCCTGCGTCTGTGCGGCCAGATGCCATAATGGACGTCTGTTCGTTGGTCAGCATGTATATCGCGCGTTCGATGCGGCCTTGAACCGTATCCAGCTCCGGCTGAGCTTGAAAACCGCAGTAAGCTGTCCCGTCATAGCTTAATACCATTCCAATGTTACGCATTGGTTGTAACCCTCCCGATAAAAAGAAAAGCTCCTCAGGGGGAGCCTTCCTTCACGCCGCAAAATGCGTCGTTATCGTACGTGTGACATCACCGCGATTACGCGCGGTCAACCAGTTCCAAATACACCATAGGCGCGGAGTCGCCACGGCGAGGACCAAGTTTCAAAATGCGCGTATATCCGCCCGGACGCTCAGCATAACGTGGTGCTAGCTCCGAGAACAGCTTTTGAATTGCGTCTTGTTCGCCATTCAACGTTTCGCGGCGCACGAATGCAGCCACTTGACGACGAGCATGCAAATCACCGCGTTTTGCAGACGTGATTAGTTTTTCAGCGATGGAACGAACTTCCTTCGCTTTCGCTTCTGTCGTTTGAATGCGCTCATACAAGAACAAGTCAGTTACCAAGTCGCGGAACAATGCTTTACGGGCACTGGAATCGCGACCTAACTTTTGGTATGCCATTGCTATTTCCCCTCCTTCTAAGCCAAGTCCCGTTTAGTCTTCCATGCGTAAGCCCAATCCGAGTTCTTCGAGCTTCTCTTGAACTTCCTCCAAAGACTTGCGGCCCAAGTTGCGAACCTTCATCATATCTTCTTCGGTCTTCGTAATCAGCTCTTGAACCGTATTGATGCCTGCACGCTTCAAGCAGTTATAGGAACGAACGGAGAGATCGAGCTCTTCGATAGTCATCTCAAGCACTTTCTCTTTCTTGTCTTCCTCTTTTTCGACCATGATTTCTGCGTCTTTCGCTTCATCCGTCAATCCGACGAAGAGCATCAGATGCTCCGTCAAAATTTTCGCGCCGAGGCTCACCGCTTCTTCTGGTCGAATGCTTCCATCCGTCCACACTTCAAGGGTTAACTTGTCGTAGTTGGTTACTTGACCTACACGCGTATTTTCAACGCTGTAGTTTACACGCGAAATCGGTGTGTAAATCGAATCTACCGGGATAACCCCGATAGGTTGGTCTTCCCGTTTGTTTCGATCCGCAGGAACGTAACCACGTCCACGATTTGCGAAGATTCGCATGTGGAGTCTGGAGCCTTGTGCTAATGTCGCAATGCGGAGATCCGGGTTCAAAATTTCCACATCGCTATCCGCTCGAATATCGCCAGCCGTTACAACCCCGTCGCCTTCCGCATCGATTTCGAGAACTTTCTCTTCATCAGAATGGATTTTCAGCGACAAGGACTTCAAATTCAAGATAATTTCAGTAACGTCTTCATAGACGCCTGGAATCGTCGAGAACTCATGTAAGACGCCGTCGATTTGAACAGACGTCACTGCCGCGCCCGGCAACGAGGAGAGCAGAATACGGCGCAGGGAGTTGCCCAGCGTTGTTCCGTATCCTCGCTCTAATGGTTCTACGACAAATTTGCCGTATGTGCCTTCCTCATTGACGTCAACGGTCTCAATTTTCGGCTTTTCGATCTCAATCACTGTATAACCCTCCTTCAAACGTCGCTGGCGTTTATCAACGTCAAACACCTAAGGTCGGTCGATTCATGCAGTATGCCTAAACAACCATTATTCCCAACAGGCGCTAGCTTAATACTACACGCATCGGTGTGCCATCATTAAACGCGACGACGTTTTGGTGGGCGGCAGCCGTTGTGCGGGATTGGCGTTACATCTTTGATCATGCTAACTTCCAAACCTGCAGCTTGCAAGGAACGGATGGCAGCTTCACGACCTGCGCCTGGTCCTTTAACCATAACTTCAACCGACTTCATGCCATGTTCCATTGCTGCTTTAGCAGCGGACTCAGCAGCCATTTGAGCTGCGAATGGCGTCGATTTACGAGAGCCTTTATAGCCCAAACCGCCGGAACTAGCCCAAGAAATTGCGTTGCCGTGTGGATCCGTGATAGTTACGATCGTGTTGTTAAACGTAGAACGGATGTGTGCCACACCGGTCTCAATATTTTTACGGTCACGACGTTTAGTACGTACGACTTTTTTTGGTTTAGCCATTGCTACTTATCCCCCCTTACTTCTTCTTGTTCGCTACCGTACGACGAGGGCCTTTACGTGTACGAGCATTTGTCTTAGTACGTTGTCCACGAACAGGCAATCCGCGACGATGACGGATACCACGATAGCATCCGATTTCAACCAAACGTTTCACGTTCAGAGAGATCTCACGACGAAGGTCACCCTCAACCTTTACCGTTTTGTCAATCAGCTCACGAATTTTGTTCACTTCGTCTTCCGTCAAATCGCGAACGCGAGTATTAGGGTTAACGCCAGCCTCAGTGATTACTTTTTTAGAAGTTGTTTTACCAATACCAAAAATGTATGTCAAGGCGATCTCAACGCGTTTATCCCGTGGCAAGTCTACACCAGCTATACGAGCCATTTACGCTACACCCCCTTCTTATCCTTGTTTTTGTTTGTGCTTTGGATTCTCACAGATTACCATAACATTGCCCTTGCGTCGAATGACTTTGCATTTTTCGCAAATTGGCTTAACAGAAGGTCTTACCTTCATGCTGAATACCTCCCAGTTCTCAAGTTGCACGTCAAACCGTCTTCTGACGCGTCGAACGGTCTGCAAGTGCATGCAAGCGCTGCTCGGAACGAGCCGAGTGCTACTTCCGATAAGTGATGCGACCTTTGCTCAAATCATATGGCGACAGTTGCACGACCACTTTGTCCCCCGTCAGGATACGGATGAAGTGCATCCGCAGCTTTCCGGAAACGTGGGCAAGAATTTGATGACCGTTCTCCAACTCAACCCGAAACGTCGCATTCGGCAACGGCTCAATGACCGTACCTTCCACTTCAATTACGTCTTCTTTGGCCACCGTCATTCTCCTCTCTGTTCAGCATGCTGAGCGGCTTGTTCCTCGGCAAACTTCGATATAACGTAACGAAGCTTGCTATTGGTTACCCGACCGCTTTCATTTAAACTTTGGACAACTTCATGACTCATTGCGGTTTGCAATTCGAGATGAAGCAAGTTTTTTCGTTTAGGCTGGTCAAACTTACATTTGTCCCCATCCGCTATCTTGACGTAGCGCGATTCTTCAATGCCAATGATGACTGCATACTTGCTGGCATCACGACCTCGAAGCACCTTGACGAATTGGCCGAGACGTGGTTCTCGCACTTCATTCATGTAAGTTCACCTACTCAACCAGCTTCGTCAAAATTTCGCAACCGTCCGGCGTCACAGCTACTGTATGCTCGAAATGAGCGCACAGCGTCCCGTCCACCGTCACGACCGTCCAGTTATCCGCGAGCGTCTTGACGTGTCGTTCTCCGGCAATGACCATCGGCTCAATCGCCAACGTCATGCCCGGTTTGAGCCGCGGGCCGCGATCCGGGATACCGTAGTTCGGGATTTGCGGCTCTTCATGAAGCTCCGCACCGACCCCGTGCCCGACGTACTCCCGCACGACGGAAAAACCTGCATCTTCGATAACGCGTTGAATCGCGTGGGATATCGTGTACAGACGAACGTCTGGCTTTACCAAAGCGAGTCCCGCAAACAGCGATTGCTCGGTTACGTCAAGCAACTGCTGAGCCGACTCCGAAATGGCACCAACCCCGTAGGTCCAAGCCGAGTCGCCATGATACCCGCGGTATTCCGCACCGATATCGATGCTGATGATGTCGCCTTCGTTTAATTTGCGTTTGCCGGGAATGCCGTGTACCAGTTCTTCGTTAACTGATGTGCAAATGCTGCCAGAAAAACCATTATAGCCCTTGAACGAAGGTGTCGCTCCTTGACTGTGAATGAACGTTTCTGCGATTGAATCGAGTTCACGAGTCGTTATGCCCGGCTCAATCGATTTAGCCAGAAGACGATGCGTTTCCGCTACAATTCGTCCAGCTTCCCTCATGAAGCCTAGTTCCACTTCGGACTTACAAATGATCATTTGGTTTAACCTCGCAGTAAAGATACGATTTCAGATGTCACCGTATCAATTTCCTTCTCCCCGTCAACCTGACGCAACAAACCTTTGTTCTCATAATATTCGAGCAAAGGAGCCGTTTTGTTGATATATTCGTCAAGACGCGTGCCAACCTTCTCTTCGGAATCATCCGAACGCTGGTACAATTCGCCCTGGCATTTATCACAAACGCCCTCTTGTTTTGGCGGGTTAAACATGACATGGTACGTCGCGCCGCAAGATTTGCAAATGCGTCGTCCCGTAAGACGTGCCAGCAGCAAATTGCGGTCAACACTCAGGTCGATGACGTGATTCAGCTTGCGATTCAATTGTTCCAAAATTTCATCCAGAGCTTCGGCTTGCGCCAAAGTACGCGGGAATCCATCCAACAGGAAGCCTTGTTCACAATCCGGCTGCGCGAGACGTTCGCGCACGATGCCGACCGTAACGTCATCTGGAACGAGCAGACCTTGATCAATGTATTCTTTCGCTTTCAATCCGATGGGTGTGCCCTCGCGCATTGCTGCACGGAACGCGTCACCGGTCGAAATGTGTGGAATGCCGAATTGTGTAACGATACGTTCGGCCTGCGTTCCTTTTCCTGCCCCAGGAGGCCCCATGAATAGAATGTTCATCGAATGTCACTCCCTTTACTGTAAGCACAGGCTTAACTTCGTCGGAAGTGGGGTGCTTCGATGCCATTCGTTAAGCCTCTGCCCTACAAGAAACAGCACAATAGGTGCCGATGAGCCGTTCTTGGCTTCATCAGTACCTATCGCCTATTTGTTGATGAAACCTTTGTAATGGCGTTTAATCAATTGGCTCTCAATTTGCTTCATCGTATCCAGCGCAACGCCGACGATGATGAGAATTGAAGTACCACCGATTTGAACGGAACGCGGCAATCCGGCAAGTGCTCCGAAGAACACAGGCAAGATAGAGATAAGCGCCAGGAATAGTGCACCTGCCAACGTAATGCGGGACATAACCCGAGTCAAATACGTAGCAGTCGCTTTCCCAGGACGAATGCCCGGGATGTATCCGCCGTTCTTTTTCATTTGATCCGCCATTTGTTGCGGGTTCAATTGAACGAACGTGTAGAAGAACGTGAACCCGATAATCAACAGCACGTACAAGACCATGCCAAGCGGCTTGTCATAGTACATGTGGGTGATTACCCATTTGGCCCACGGCTTATCCGCCCAGAACTGCGCAATCGTAATTGGGAACATCAACAGCGATACTGCGAAGATGACCGGAATAACGCCAGCGCCATTTACTTTGAGTGGAATATGCGTGTTCTGCCCGCCGTACATTTTGTTACCAACAACACGTTTTGCGTATTGCACCGGGATTTTGCGGTTACCTTGCTGAATGAAGATAACACCGACCACTATCAACACGATGAACAACGCGATTAGAATCATTTTGACGATGTTCAGGAACATTTGTCCGCTGCCATCGATAAATTGCGAACGATAAATCTCGCCGATATGCGTAGGGACTCCCGCAACGATACCCGCAAAGATTAGGATCGAGATGCCGTTCCCGATGCCCTTCTCTGTGATTTGTTCACCAAGCCACATCAAGAAGGCCGTACCGGCAGTCAGTACAATGGCGATTACAATATAATCCGCAAATGTGGCTCCCGGAACCAATTCCATGCCATACATACGGTTAAATCCAATCGCTGTACCGAATGCTTGAATCAATCCCAAAATAATCGTGCCGTAGCGCGTAATCTGGGCTAGCTTACGTTTGCCGACTTCTCCTTCTTTCGCCCATTCCGCAAACTTTGGAATGACGTCCATGGTTAGAAGCTGCACGATAATGGATGCCGTAATGTACGGCATGATACCGAGCGCAAAGATGGAAAACTTGAACAACGCACCACCGGAGAACGTGTTCAGCAGGCTGAACAGGTCCGTTCCTTGGTTTGCTGAAGCAAAGACCGAAGTATCTACGCCAGGAACCGGAATGAAGGAACCGACGCGATATACGATCAAGACCATGAGTGTAAATAAAATCTTACGTCTCAGATCCTCGACTCGCCATATATTCGATACGGTCTTGAACATTAGATCACCTCGGATTTACCGCCGGCAGCCTCGATCTTCTCTACCGCAGATTGAGAGAACTTATTTGCTTTGACCGTCAATTTAACGGACAATTCACCATTACCCAAAATTTTGATTCCGCTCATTGGGTTTTTCACGATGCCTTGTTCCATCAGCAATTCCGGAGTTACTTCCGTGCCTGCTTCAAAGCGGTTCAATTCCGTCACGTTAATAACCGCATACTCTTTGCGAGTAGGGTTGATGAAACCGCGTTTTGGCAAACGACGGTACAGTGGGTTTTGTCCACCCTCGAAGCCTGGACGAACACCACCGCCGGAACGAGAATTTTGACCTTTATGACCACGGCCAGATGTCTTCCCATTTCCTGTCGCGATACCACGGCCAACGCGCTTACGTACGCTGCGGGAACCAGGTGCCGGAGAAAGTTCATTCAACTTCATCGTTCGACGCACCTCCTTAAATATTTATGCATTCATCATTAATTGTTGTACATGTTTCGAGCAGTTGAATAGAAGCATGCAGTAGAGAACCTTATGCTTCGATTTCTTTTACTTCAACCAGATGTTTCACTTGATTGACCATTCCGCGGATCGCATCGTTGTCATTATGAACAACCGTCTGATTCATTTTGCGCAAGCCCAATGTGTTCACCGTGCTACGTTGAGTTTGCGGGCGACCGATCAGACTGCGAACGAGGGTAATTTGCAATTTCGCCATCTTTGTCCCCTCCTTATCCTAACAGTTCTTCAACGGATTTGCCGCGCAATTTCGCTACTTGTTCTGCCGTCTTAAGACGGGACAGACCTTCAAGCGTTGCGTTAACCATGTTCATAGAGTTCGAGGAACCAAGCGATTTCGTCAAGATATCGCCTACACCTGCCAACTCTAACACGGCGCGAACAGGACCGCCAGCGATAACCCCTGTACCTTCGGAAGCTGGTTTCAAGAGAACTTTACCAGCGCCGAACTGACCCATAACTTGGTGAGGGATTGTCGTGTTAACAAACGGAACATGAATCAGATTTTTCTTTGCGTCTTCGATGCCTTTGCGGATAGCGTCAGGTACTTCGGATGCTTTACCGATTCCTGCGCCGACCCAACCATTGCCATCTCCAACAACTACGAGTGCGCTGAAGCTAAAGCGGCGTCCGCCCTTTACGACTTTAGCTACGCGGTTAATTTGAACAACTTTTTCAGAAAGTTCTAACGTGTTTGGATCAACTCGCAAGTCGTCTACCTCCTTCGATTGAATTCATTAGAATTCAAGGCCAGCTTCGCGTGCCGCGTCAGCCAACGCCTGAATACGTCCGTGATACAAGTAACCGCCGCGATCGAATACGACTGTTTCGTAACCTTGTGCTTTTGCACGTTTCGCGATCAATTCTCCCACTTTGCGTGCCGATTCGACGTCACCGCCGTTTTTGATATCGGCATTAAGCTCTTTGTCCATCGTTGATGCAGATGCGATTGTTACACCTTTAACATCATCGATAAGCTGAGCGTAGATATGTTTAGAGGAACGGAATACGTTCAAACGCGGACGTTCTGTCGTTCCTTCAATTTTCTTACGGACACGAAGGTGTCTTTTCAAACGAGCTTTGTTTTTATCGGCTTTCGTAATCATCTGATTGTTTCACTCCCTTCAGTTTGACCGTCAAGCTACTAAGGTAAGTGAGCTAGGCAAGATTTTATTTCTTCTTGCCTGCTTTACCTTCCTTGCGAATAATACGTTCGCCTTCGTACTTAATCCCTTTACCTTTGTAAGGCTCAGGTTCGCGTACAGAACGAATCTTCGCTGCGTATGCACCAACGCGCTCTTTGTCGATGCCTTTAACGATAATTTTTGTTTGAGCAGGCACTTCGAACTCAATGCCAGCTTCCGGTGTAATTTCAACCGGATGGGAGTATCCAACGTTCAAGACGAGCTTGTCGCCGGACTTGTTCGCACGGTAACCTACACCGACCAACTCCAGAGTTTTGGAGAAACCTTCCGTTACTCCATTCACCATGTTGCTGATAACACTGCGAGTAGTTCCGTGCAACGAACGATGAGTTTTATTATCAGAAGGACGTTCTACGGAAATGAGAGTTTCTTCAACGGACACTTTCATGTCTTTATGAAGTTCACGCGTCAATGTTCCTTTCGGTCCTTTTACAGTAATAACGCTGTTATCCAGAGTGACAGTTACGCCACCTGGCACGTTAATTGGCTTGCGACCAATACGAGACATGTGTTGTTGCACCTCCAATCTTATGCGAATGGTTTACCAAACGTAGCAGATTACCTCGCCACCAGATTTTGCTTGGCGAGCTTCTTTGTCTGTCATAACGCCCTTAGACGTCGAAATAATTGCGATACCGAGACCGCCCAATACGCGTGGAACCTCTGTGGATTTCGTGTACACGCGCAAGCCTGGTTTACTGATGCGCTTCAAGCCTGTAATAACACGCTCGTTGTTTGCACCGTATTTCAGGAAAACGCGGATCATACCTTGTTTGTTGTCATCGATATATTCTGCATCGCGGATAAAACCTTCACGCTTCAAGATTTCAGCAATTTGCTTCTTCATCGTCGAAGCTGGCATTTCCACCGTTTCATGACGTACTGTGTTTGCATTGCGAATGCGTGTAAGCATATCTGCAATCGGATCGGACATAACCATTAGTGTAAACCTCCTTCCCGCAACAGGGTTGATTACCAGCTAGCTTTTTTAACGCCAGGAATCTGGCCTTTGTATGCCAATTCGCGGAAACAAATTCTGCAAATTTTGAACTTACGTAATACAGAGTGCGGACGACCACAGCGCTCACAGCGCGTGTATGCCCGTACTTCAAACTTCGGTTTGCGTTGTTGCTTGATTTTCATCGAAGTTTTTGCCACGTAGTTGACACCTCCTAGAGATTTGTGTCGATGTATTCGGAACGAATGCTCTCCGTCCGTTTCACAATCTTAACCGTCCTGCGCGAATTACTTCACGAAAGGCATGCCGAGTTGCGTCAACAGTTCGCGGGACTCTTCATCCGTATTCGCCGTCGTTACGATGACGATATCCATACCGCGCACTTTATCTACTTTATCGTACTCGATCTCAGGGAAGATAATTTGCTCCTTCAGACCAAGTGTGTAGTTGCCGCGGCCGTCAAACGCTTTGTTCGAGATACCGCGGAAGTCGCGGACACGAGGGAGCGTAACATTGAACAATTTGTCCAAGAAGTGATACATACGCTCACCGCGCAGTGTCACTTTCACACCAATCGGCATTCCTTCACGAAGTTTAAAGCCTGCGATAGACTTCTTCGCGCGTGTGATAACTGGTTTTTGACCAGCGATTTGTTGCAGTTCAGCAACCGCTGTATCCAATACTTTGGAGTTCTGAACAGCCTCACCCATACCCATGTTGATGACGACTTTCTCCACTTTTGGAACTTTCATAACAGATGTATAGTTGAACTTCTGCATCAACGCAGGAGTAATTTCGTTTAAATAACGTTCTTTCAAACGAGCTGCCATGTAAAAAGGACCTCCTTTCCGTAAGCGTTAGTCGATGATTTCGCCGGAGCGTTTCGCTACGCGCACTTTTTTGTCGTTCACTACTTTGTAACCGATGCGCGTTACTTTACCCGACTTCGGATCCACGTGCATAACGTTCGATGCATGAATTGGCGCTTCTTGCTCGAGAATGCCGCCTTGTGGGTTCATAGCGTTAGGCTTCTGATGCTTCTTCACCATGTTTACGCCTTCTACAAGAACGCGGTTCTCACGAGGGTAAGCTGCGATAACGCGGCCTTTTTTGCCTTTGTCTTTACCCGTGATGACGATAACCGTGTCGTCTTTTTTCACGTGCAATTTATTGTTATGCGACTCGAGAATTTTCTTCAATCGTGGCATGTGTCACACCTCCTGAGTCTTGCCTGGCGGGCAAGTTGATTAAATAACTTCCGGAGCCAGGGAAACGATTTTCATGAAATCTTTTTCGCGAAGCTCGCGAGCAACAGGTCCGAAAATACGAGTCCCGCGAGGGCCCTTGTCTTCTTTCACGATAACCGCTGCGTTCTCGTCAAATGCGATATAAGAACCGTCTTTACGACGAACAGCGCGCTTTGTACGAACAATAACCGCTTTTACAACGTCACCTTTTTTGACAACGCCGCCTGGTGTTGCTTGTTTTACGGAGCATACGATCAAATCACCAACGTGAGCTGCTTTACGTCCAGTACCGCCCAACACGCGAATGCACATCAGTTCCTTCGCACCAGAGTTGTCTGCTACCGCCAAGCGTGAAAATGGCTGAATCATTCGATTGTCCTCCTTTCGGTGAAACTATCCGTCCATTAAACGAGTACTGCTTTTTCTACGACTTCAACGAGTCTCCAGCGCTTGTCTTTCGACAACGGACGCGTCTCCATGATTTTAACTGTATCGCCGATCTTTGCTTCGTTATTCTCGTCATGCGCTTTGAACTTCTTCGTATATTTGATGCGTTTGTGGTACAGGTTATGCTTCTTGTACGTCTCAACCGCAACTACGATTGTTTTGTCCATTTTGTCGCTAACGACTTTTCCGATCTGCACTTTACGAGCGTTACGTTCTTCACTCATGAGTGTAAAGCCTCCTTCCTGGATACAGGATGTCTATATTCCGAAATTGACATCAAGGTCAATTAACTGGTAATCCCAAGTTCTCTTTCACGAACAACCGTTTTTGCACGGGCAATCGCTTTACGTACGTCACGGATGCGAGTTGGGTTGTCAAGCTGTCCGGTAGCCAATTGGAAACGGAGGTTGAAGAGTTCTTCCTTGAATCCGGCAATCTTTTGTTCAAGTTCAGCAGTGGTCAAGTTGCGGAATTCACTAGCTTTCATTTGCTTCACCACCCATTTCTTCGCGTTTCACAAACTTCGTCTTGATCGGCAGCTTATGAGCAGCAAGACGCATTGCTTCGCGTGCTACATCCTCAGGGACACCAGAAAGTTCAAACATGATCTTACCTGGCTTAACTACAGCCACCCATTTCTCGACGTTACCTTTACCGCTACCCATCCGAACCTCAAGCGGCTTCGCCGTTACTGGTTTGTCAGGGAAAATTTTAATCCATACTTTACCGCCACGTTTGATGTAACGAGTCATCGCAATACGGGCAGCTTCGATTTGACGGTTCGTAATCCATGTAGGTTCCATAGCTTGTAAACCGTATTCACCGAAGTTCAACGTCGTGCCACCCTTAGCTTGACCTTTCATGCGGCCTTTTTGATGCTTACGGTGTTTGACACGTTTAGGTACCAACATGATTAGTTGCCTCCTTCCTCAACAGCCTTTTTCTTAGCCGCAGGAAGTACCTCTCCACGATAGATCCATACTTTTACGCCGATGCGGCCGTAAGTTGTATGAGCTTCAGCTGTGCCGTAGTCTATGTCGGCGCGAAGCGTATGAAGTGGCACTGTCCCTTCGCTATATCCTTCCGAACGAGCGATTTCAGCACCGCCCAGACGACCGCTAACTGCAGTTTTAATCCCTTTTGCGCCTGCACGCATGGAACGTTGAATTGCTTGTTTCAATGCACGACGGAATGAAACACGGCGTTCCAACTGTTGTGCAATGCTTTCAGCAACCAGAATAGCGTCCAAATCTGGAGTTTTAATTTCCGAAATGTTGATGTGCACTTTCTTACCGCCAGCAATTTTCGTTACTTCACGGCGAAGAGCTTCAACCTCGGAACCACCTTTACCGATGACCATGCCCGGCTTAGCAGTGTGGATTGTGACGTTAACGCGGTTAGCCGCGCGTTCAATCTCAATCTTGGAAACGGCTGAATCTTTCAATCTATTTTTAAGGAATTCACGAATTTTAACATCTTCGATCAGTAATGCGCCGAAGTCTTTCTCAGCATACCACTTGGATTCCCAGTCACGGATAATACCAACTCGAAGTCCGACTGGATTTACCTTTTGGCCCACACGTTATCCCTCCTTATTTCTCAGATACCACGATTGTAATGTGGCTAGTTCTCTTGTTGATGCGGCTTGCACGTCCCATAGCGCGTGGGCGGAAACGTTTCATCGTTGGCCCTTGGTTCGCATACACTTGCGCAATAACAAGTTTGTTCACGTCCATTTGGTAGTTATGTTCTGCATTGGCAATTGCCGAGTTCAACAATTTCTCCACCACTGGGGACGCCGATTTCGGCGTGTGGCGCAAAATTGCGATTGCTTCGCCCACTTCTTTACCGCGAATCAAGTCGATAACGAGCTTGACTTTGCGTGGAGCAATGCGAACATTATTCGCATGTGCTTTCGCTTGCATGGAAGTACCTCCCCTCAAATGCTATATCTCAAAATTATCGTCTGCCCGTTTTCTTATCGTCATCATGACCTTTGTACGTACGCGTTGGCGCGAATTCGCCAAGCTTGTGTCCGACCATATCTTCCGTTACGTACACAGGCACGTGTTTACGGCCGTCATAGACTCCGAATGTGTGGCCGATGAATTGAGGAAAAATAGTAGAACGACGGGACCAAGTCTTAACAACAACTTTCTTGCTGGACTCGTTCAACTCTTCAACTTTCTTCATCAGATGACCATCGACGAATGGTCCTTTTTTCAAACTGCGACCCATGTGTGAATCCTCCCTTCACGAGACCTTATACTTGCGCATGTTACGCCACTTCGTATTCAATCCGTGAAATATTATTTCGTGCGGTGACGAACAATATATTTATCGGAATGCTTACCTTTTTTACGCGTTTTGTAACCAAGTGTCGGTTTACCCCATGGAGACATAGGAGACTTACGACCGATCGGCGCGCGACCTTCACCACCACCGTGTGGGTGATCAACTGGGTTCATGACGACACCGCGAACGACTGGGCGTTTACCCAACCAACGGCTGCGTCCTGCTTTACCGACTTTGATAAGCTCATGGTCACCGTTACCAACGGAACCAATTGTCGCACGGCAAGTTCTCAAAACTTTACGAACTTCACCAGAAGACAAACGAACCGTTACATACTTTTCTTCTTTACCGAGCAATTGGGCTTCCGTACCAGCGGCGCGAACCAGCTGACCACCTTTACCCGGTTGCAACTCGATATTGTGGATAACTGTACCCACTGGAATGTTCTCAAGCGGCAATGCATTACCGATTTTGATGTCCGAACCCGAACCCGATTCGATAACGTCGCCTACTTTCAAGCCTTTCGGTGCGATGATGTAACGCTTCTCACCGTCAGCATAGTTGATCAAAGCGATGTTGGAAGTACGGTTTGGATCATACTCAACTGTAGCAACGCGGCCTGGAATGCCATCCTTGTTGCGTTTGAAGTCGATAATACGGTATTTACGCTTGTGTCCTCCGCCATGATGGCGAACCGTAATTTTACCTTGGTTGTTCCGGCCTGCTTGCTTGCTCAAAGGTGCAAGCAACGATTTCTCCGGTGTGCTTGTCGTAATTTCTTCGAACGTAGACACGCTCATACCACGACGAGCCGGGGATGTCGGTTTGTACTTTTTGATTGGCACTAGTTTTCCCTCCTTACTTTACAAGTCGTGTATTTATACCGTTTCGAAGAACTCGAGCGGCTTGCTGTCTTTCGTCAACGTTACGAATGCTTTCTTCCATTCGGAAGTATAACCAGAGTAGCGGCCATAGCGCTTAGGCTTTGCTGGCACGCGAAGCGTGTTCACGTTCGCTACTTTCACTTTGAAAATCTGCTCAACAGCTTGTTTGATTTCCGTCTTATTCGCACGGATATCAACCTCAAATACGTATTTCAGGTCGTTCATCATGTCAGCTGTGCGCTCAGTGATAATGGGACGCTTAATGATATCGCGAGGGTCTTTCATTACGCGAACACCTCCTCTACCTTCTGAACCGCATCTTTCGTAATGATGAGCTTCTCATGGCGAAGAACATCATATACGTTAACACCGTCTGCTGCAACCAACTTCACCGAAGGAATGTTGCGAGCGGAGAGTGCCACGCTGTCATTGTACTCAGGGAGCACAACAAGCGCTTTGCGATCCACTTTCAGATTGTTCAAGATCGCCGCAAATTCTTTAGTCTTCGGCGCGTTCATAGCCAATGCATCCAATACGATGATTTGCTCTGCCAATACTTTAGAAGACAATGCGGATTTAATCGCCAAACGGCGTACTTTCTTAGGAAGCTTAAAGGCATAACTGCGTGGCGTTGGTCCAAATACGACTCCGCCGCCTTTCCATTGTGGCGAACGAATAGAACCTTGACGCGCACGGCCTGTTCCTTTTTGTTTCCAAGGTTTACGACCGCCGCCGCGAACTTCGGAACGGGTTTTAACTTTGTGCGTACCTTGACGCATCGATGCAAGCTGCATAACAACCGCATCATGAAGCACGTGTTTATTCGGTTCGATACCGAATACTGTGTCGGCCAATTCAATCTCGCCGACTTGCGCGCCGCTAATGTTGTATACTGCTACTTTAGGCATTCTGAGCTCCTCCTTTCCTCACCAATTACTTTTTAACTGCTTGTTTCACGTTAACGAAGCTGTTTTTAGGACCTGGAATGGAACCTTTAACGAGGATGATATTACGTTCTGCATCCACTTTAACAACTTCGAGATTTTGAATTGTAACCGTATCTGTACCCATGTGACCTGGAAGGCGTTTGCCTTTAGGTACGCGGTTCGCTTGAATGGAACCCATGGAACCTGGTCCGCGGTGGTAACGGGAACCGTGAGTCATTGGACCGCGGTGTTGTCCCCAACGTTTGATAACGCCGGCGAATCCCTTACCTTTGGAAATACCAGTAACGTCTACGAATTCACCTTCTGCAAAGATGTCGGCTTTCAACTCCTGGCCAACTTCATATTGAGAAAGTTCCACACCACGAAGTTCTTTTACGTAGCGCTTAGGCGTTGCATTTGCTTTTTTAGCGTGACCGATCTCTGGCTTCGTCGAACGCTTTTCCTTCTTATCAGCATAGCCGATTTGGATAGCTTCGTAGCCATCGTTCTCAACGTCTTTCTTCTGAAGAACGACGCAAGGACCAGCTTCGATAACAGTTACCGGCACTACATTACCTTCAGCGGTAAAGATTTGAGTCATGCCGAGCTTTTTACCTAAGATACCTTTCATGTTGACACCTCTTTTCCATCCTTAATCCGTTCATTCTAATAGAAATCAGTTATTCAGTTGTGGATAACTGTTCTCCAATAAAGTTTATAGCTTAATTTCAATATCTACACCGGACGGCAAGTCCAGACGCATCAGCGCATCCACCGTTTGCGGCGTTGGATTCACGATGTCGATCAAGCGCTTATGTGTGCGCATTTCGAACTGCTCGCGGGAATCCTTGTACTTGTGCACCGCACGAAGCACGGTGATGATTTGCTTCTCCGTTGGCAACGGGATTGGCCCGGATACTCCTGCACCGGAACGTTTTGCCGTTTCAACAATTTTCTCAGCGGATTGGTCAAGAATTCTGTGATCGTATGCTTTCAAGCGGATACGAATTTTTTGCTTTGCCATTTTAGTCCCTCCTTTTATCGCCCAATTTTGCATCGGACATACTCCGTGAAAATTTTCCTCGCACCGCCATGGCAAAGGGGCCAGGTGTGTCGGTAACCTCTCACTTCATCGCAACGTCGACGAACAACATTCATTATTATATATAAATGTCCCGGTGATTGCAAGTTTTTTTCACAACGATTTTCATCGGCTGCTTGCATCCTACTAGGACATAGTATAATCCGACTCTAGCAAATCTGCTATATGAGTTTAACATGAATACCGCACATATTGTAAGATGCAGGTTCTGGATATGAATTCATCATTCAGTGACTATAAAAGTTGCAGGGCTGCAGGCTTGCCTTCCCCCTATTGTCTGTCCCATCCTACAATGCATCAAAACAGCAGCTATGCCTCTTTAGGGCAGATTTCATTGGAATATGCAGCATGATGATAGAACGAACTATTTTCATTCTTGGTGATGGTAACGGAACGTCGACAGGGTGGTGAATCCAATGTTTTGGTCGCTTGTACTGCAACAATCGCTGAAATAGAGCCTATCCACTGTACGATATCCAGTCCACATTCTATTTTGCCGACCAATCGATACATTTGACTGTATATTCTACAACTAGGCTCACATCGATTGCAGAAACTTCTACTTATATATAAGCAGCATCGTAATCCGTTTCATCATTATTTTCATCTTAATCCTCCTGCTCTCTATATATGAAGTATGACGATTGCAATCGTATCATGTCCTATGTTCGAAACACAGAAAAAGACTGGCGTAATAGCTCAGCCTTTTCCAATAAAGATATACGCACCGTTCTCTCAGCGGCTTCCCTCTCTATAAATGCAGCGTCGCTTCATTCAACCGTTCCGCCGAAGCGGCAACTTCGTCAGTTGATTGGCCGATGCCTGTAGTGATCTGCAGCAGCGTCTTCATTTCTTCCTGCATGTGCTCCATGTCCGTCGTGCTCTGCTCCACCTGTTCTACGATGTGGCGGAACGTGTCACCCGTCGCATCCGCTTGTTCTCTGACGGTGCTTACATTGCCTTTCACCTGCGTAATGATATGGACAACCGCATTCGTGACCAGCGTGGAATTCCCAATCAACTCTTCAATATCCGTAACCGTATCCTTCGTATGCGCAGCCAGCTTGTTCACTTCTTTGGCAACGATCGCAAAACCTGCCCCATGCTCGCCGGCACGCGCAGCCTCGATTGAAGCATTGAGCGATAACAAATTCGTCTGGTCCGCAATTTCTTTTACAGCCCCTACAATCGAACGGATACGCAAAGATGTATTTTTCAATTCGTCAATGCTGGATTTCATTTGATGTGTATGCGCAACGATTTGCTGCATACTGCCCGTAAATTGCATTATGAGCCGTTCTCCGTCTTCCGCTCTGGCCTGTGTATGACGGGCTGAATCGCTCGTTTGCACGACCTTTTCATTCAAATTCATACCGCGCGCGATTAAGCTTTGTATCGTCTCATTCGTACTAGCGGTAAGCTCTGCCAAGCGACTGCTTAACTCCGCAATATTACGTTTCAGCTCATCCTTTACCTCTTGATACTGTTGTTCTCGTTCTATACGATGTCGCTCCTCGTAAGATTCCAACACAATTTGCTGTTCCAGATTCATGATCTTCATAATGGCCATCACCATCCGTATTTGCAGCTGCGAGTCACCGATGTGCTGATGAATGATGTCGATTAACCCGTTCTGCACATTTTGAAAGGCACCCATGTACCATTTGGAATCCAAGCCGATACGATGGTGCACTTCCGCAATCTTAAAGCGCTTCTTCAAAAAAGCCTCATCGATGACTCCGTCAAATATTTCCGAAATATGCTGTTCCAACGTCTTCTTCAGACGTTCTATTGTACTGTGACTTTGAATCATTTCACTGAGGCTCGTTACATCAAGGATAGTGGCATAAAAAATGTCCGTTATGGAGGCGATATGAGGAAGAAGATGAGGCTTTATCGCTCTAAGTAATGATAAATCGCTATCCGTTATTCCAATCATACCTATTTGCTTATGTATGGGATGACTCTCAGGCAGTCGAATTCCTTGTTCCATTATAAATTCCGTATCGATATCCCAATGCTTCACGTGACTAGGTTGGGCAAGAGCTCCACCATCGCTCTGTGTCTTTCCAGCTGTATCTCTCCACCGTTTAAGCCATTGCTTTACACGCATGTTTTGCTTCCTTTCTGCTAGTACATTCTAACAACATTCGACACAAAACAGGTCTATAAGCCTATTTAAATTTCAATGAATGCATGATTTAAGCTTTATTATACAAGTCTTGCGTAAAAAACAAAGAGAGAACGATGAACGAACTGTGAATTTCCAATGATGGTTATGTAAAAAAATAATATAAAAAACCCCCTGTCCCGAAGGACAAGGGGTTCTATGAAGCGCCGACTACTGCCGGCGGCTTACATTATTTGATGATGGATGCAACCGCACCAGCACCTACTGTACGGCCACCTTCGCGGATAGCGAAGCGAGTACCTTCTTCAATCGCGATTGGATTGATCAGGTTAACAGTAACTGTGATGTTGTCACCAGGCATAACCATTTCAGTGCCTTCTGGCAAATCGATTACACCAGTTACGTCCGTTGTACGGAAGTAGAACTGTGGACGGTAGCCAGTGAAGAAAGGCTTGTGACGGCCACCTTCTTCTTTAGTCAACACGTACACTTGTGCAGTAAACTCAGTGTGTGGTTTAACCGAAGCTGGTTTAGCCAATACTTGACCGCGCTCGATGTCTTTACGGTCAACACCACGGAGCAATGCGCCGATGTTGTCGCCCGCTTGAGCGGAATCAAGAAGTTTACGGAACATTTCAACGCCCGTAACAACACATTTACGAGTTTCTTCTTGAATACCAACGATTTCAATCTCGTCGCCGACTTTAACTGTACCACGCTCTACACGGCCAGTAGCAACTGTACCGCGGCCTGTGATGGAGAATACGTCCTCGACAGGCATCAAGAAAGGCTTATCAGTGTCGCGCTCTGGAGTTGGGATGTACTCGTCAACTTGGTTGAACAATTCGACGATTTTTTCAGCCCATTCTCCTTCTGGGTTTTGAAGAGCTTCACGAGCAGAACCGCGAATGATTGGAGTATCGTCGCCAGGGAATTCATATTCGCTAAGAAGATCACGAATTTCCATTTCAACCAATTCCAACAACTCTTCGTCTTCAACCATGTCGCATTTGTTCATGAATACGACGATGTAAGGTACGCCTACTTGGCGGGAAAGCAAGATGTGCTCACGAGTTTGCGGCATTGGGCCGTCAGCTGCGGATACAACGAGAATCGCGCCGTCCATTTGAGCAGCACCCGTGATCATATTCTTAACGTAGTCGGCGTGACCTGGGCAGTCAACGTGAGCATAGTGACGGTTATCCGTCTCATACTCAACGTGGGAAGTGGAAATTGTGATACCGCGTTCGCGCTCTTCTGGAGCTTTATCGATTTGATCGAATGCGATAGCGGATCCACCGCCGTATTTTTTTGCCAGAACTGTAGTGATTGCAGCAGTCAAAGTTGTTTTACCATGGTCAACGTGACCGATCGTACCGATATTAACGTGCGGTTTCGTACGTTCAAACTTAGCCTTTGCCATTTGAACTAGTTCCTCCTTAATAAGTGGAATGTATGGTTTAATGGCTGGAAGCACACGGGCAAGCCATGCGCTCAGCCGATTGAAAACAATTCAAGGACGAATTACTCGCCTTTGTTCTTAGCAATAATCTCTTCCGAGATGTTGCGTGGAACTTCTTCATAGTGAGAAATCTCCATCGAGAACACACCGCGGCCTTGTGTACCGGAACGAAGTGTTGTCGAGTAACCGAACATTTCTGCAAGAGGCACTTTAGCACGGATAATTTGTGCGCCTGCACGAGAATCCATACCTTCGATGCGACCGCGGCGAGAGTTCAGCATACCCATAACGTCGCCCATGTACTCTTCAGGCACAGTGACTTCGACTTTCATGATCGGCTCGAGCAAGCAAGGATTACACTTCTCTTTTGCTGCTTTAAGCGCCATAGAACCGGCAATCTTAAACGCCATTTCACTGGAGTCGACATCGTGGTAAGAACCATCGAAAATTGTCGCTTTAATATCAACGAGCGGGAAGCCGGCCAAGACACCGTTCTTCATCGACTCTTCGATACCGGCTTGTACCGGTGCGATGTATTCACGCGGAACGACACCACCGACAATTTTGTTCTCGAAGGTAAAGCCAACACCTGGCTCTTGCGGTGCGAATTCGATCCATACGTGCCCGTATTGACCACGGCCACCGGACTGACGTACGAACTTACCTTCAACCTTAGCAGCTGTACGGAATGTTTCACGATAAGCAACCTGAGGTTTACCTACGTTTGTTTCCACTTTGAACTCACGACGCATACGGTCAACGATGACATCAAGGTGAAGCTCACCCATACCGCCAAGAATCGTTTGTCCCGTTTCTTCATCCGTGTGGGCACGCAGTGTTGGATCCTCTTCCGTAAGCTTGGACAAAGCTACACCAAGTTTGTCTTGGTCTGCTTTTGTCTTCGGCTCAACGGCAATGTGGATAACCGGATCAGGGAAGTTCATGGACTCCAAGATTATCGGATTTTTCTCGTCGCACAGTGTGTCACCTGTACCTGTATCTTTCAAGCCAACTGCAGCCGCAATGTCACCGGAGAAAACTACGGCAATTTCTTCACGGCTGTTCGCGTGCATTTGAAGGATACGACCGATACGCTCGCGCTTGTTCTTCGTTGCATTCAGTACGTAAGAACCGGAGTTCAGTACGCCAGAGTATACGCGGAAGAATGTCAGCTTACCAACATAAGGGTCAGTCATAATCTTGAACGCGAGGGCCGAGAACGGCTCTTCGTCCGAAGAATGACGAATGGCTTCCGTACCATCTTCGAGATGACCTTGAATATCAGGCACATCCAATGGAGACGGCAGGTAGTCAACAACAGCGTCGATCATCATCTGAACGCCTTTGTTGCGGTAGGAAGATCCGCATACAACAGGGAAGATTTGAACGCTGCATACCCCTTTGCGAAGAGCTGCTTTCAGTTCAGGAACTGTAATCTCTTCGCCTTCAAGGTATTTCATCATCAAGTCTTCGTCGAGTTCTGCAATCTTCTCAACCATTTCCATGCGAAGCTCTTCAACTTTGTCTTTCAACTCAGCAGGAACTTCAGCTTCATCTACTTCTTTACCGAGGTCATCTTTAAAGATGTACGCTTTTTCCGTCATCAAATCGATGATACCTACGAAATCATTCTCTGCGCCAATCGGCAATTGAATTGCTACAGCGTTCGCTTTCAAACGATCTTTCATGGAATCAATAACGCCGAGGTAATCAGCGCCGATGATATCCATTTTGTTCACGTAAGCAATACGAGGCACGCCATAACGGTCAGCTTGACGCCATACCGTTTCGGATTGCGGCTCAACGCCTTCTTTTGCAGAGAAAACGCCTACGGCTCCGTCCAATACGCGAAGGGAACGCTCAACCTCTACCGTAAAGTCAACGTGGCCCGGAGTATCGATAATGTTAACGCGGTGACCTTTCCATTGTGCGGTTGTTGCCGCAGATGTAATGGTGATACCACGCTCTTGTTCTTGTTCCATCCAGTCCATTGTTGCAGAACCTTCATGAGTTTCACCGATCTTATGAGTACGACCAGTGTAGAACAAAATACGCTCCGTTGTCGTTGTTTTACCGGCATCGATGTGAGCCATGATCCCGATGTTACGCGTATTTGCCAAGGAGAACTGTCTTGCCATGGAGTGATCTCCCTTCAAAATGGGTTTGGTGACTCGATATTCGAGACCCTAATAGCTTTATTCTACCAACGGTAGTGAGCAAACGCTTTGTTTGCTTCAGCCATTTTATGCGTATCTTCACGTTTCTTAACAGCTGCGCCAGTGTTGTTGGAAGCATCGATAATCTCTGCTGCCAAACGCTCTTGCATTGTTTTTTCACCGCGGTTGCGCGAGTAGTTAACCAACCAGCGCAATCCCAAAGATGTGCGGCGCTCAGGTTTAACCTCGATAGGTACTTGATAGTTAGAACCACCTACACGGCGAGCTTTAACTTCAAGGACCGGCATAATATTTTTCAATGCTGCTTCAAACACTTCCATAGGATCATTCCCTGTACGTTCACGAACGACTTCAAATGCATCGTACAGAATTGTTTGAGCAACACCACGTTTACCGTCGATCATGATGCGATTAATCAGGCGAGTAACCAACTTGCTGTTATACACCGGATCCGGCAACACGTCGCGCTTAGGAACTGGACCTTTGCGTGGCATGTGAATCCCCCTTTCCAAATGACTTCATAAACGCGAACAATTACTTCTTCGCTTTTGGACGCTTCGTACCGTATTTGGAACGAGCTTGCATACGGTTGTTCACACCCGCAGTGTCCAATGCACCGCGAACGACGTGATAACGAACACCCGGAAGGTCTTTAACACGGCCGCCGCGCACAAGCACGACACTGTGCTCTTGCAGGTTATGACCGATACCGCCGATATAAGCATTCACTTCAACTCGGTTCGTCAAACGAACACGTGCATATTTACGAAGCGCGGAGTTCGGTTTCTTCGGAGTCAATGTACCTACACGAGTGCAGACACCGCGTTTTTGAGGCGCGCTCAAATCCGTTTCTTCGCGTTTCAACGCGTTGAACCCTTTTTGCAATGCTGGGGATTTGGATTTTTTGATTTTAGCTTCGCGGCCTTTACGTACCAATTGATTAATTGTTGGCATGTTGCCACCCCCTTCCCATAAAATTAAACACCTTTACAACTCATTCATTTAAGCCCACAGATCCAGGTGGTTCATAAATGAACAAATGAAAAGTTTTTGCCGTAGGACTACACCCTTAACAAAAACATAGGTTTCCTTATTCATCGCCATCGACGACAGCCACCATGGCAGCGCCCACTTCAATGCCGCATGCTTTGCCGAGATCGCGCATCGTGCTTACATATGTAAGCTTAACGCCCTTCTTCTCGCACAGCGCAATGACCTTGGACGTTACACGCGAGTCTGCGTCTTCTGCAACATACACTTCAATGGCCTTGTCATACTCAACCATCTTTAACGTTTGTTTCGTCCCAATTCTTACATTGCTATCCTGTAACCCTTTATCATTAGACATGAAACATGTTCCTCCAAAAGTACAGGTCATTGTCTCGGGCACACTACGATATAGTAGCACTTCAAAAACCGAGTGTCAAGCAGTTTTTTTACTTTTTATTCAAACTATCACTTCAAAAAAGAAAAAAACGAAGGAAGAGGCTCGTACCACAACTGCAGCAAGAATCCTCTGCGCTCGTGAAACAGAAAGCCAGTTGGCACCCTATCTTGCCGGGGTGCCAACTGACACATTCCGCTATCATTGTACAGCTAAGTCAAGCTTACTCCGAAGCGCCTACACCAGCAGGGTCCAGAGCGTCTTCCGTCACTTCTTCTTCCAGCGGATTGATTAGCTTCACGCTGCGGTAACGGTTCATACCAGTACCTGCAGGAATCAGCTTACCGATAATGACGTTCTCTTTCAAGCCGAGCAATTGGTCGACTTTGCCTTTGATCGCCGCATCGGTCAACACGCGCGTCGTTTCTTGGAACGATGCTGCCGACAGGAAGGAATCCGTCTCAAGAGACGCTTTGGTGATACCAAGCAAAATTGGTTTCGCCACAGCAGGTTCTTTTCCAGCAAGAATCGCATCTTTGTTGGCTGCTTCATATTCATGCATATCTACAAATGATCCTGGCAGAAGAATCGTGTCTCCCGCATCAACAATGCGGATTTTGCGCAGCATCTGCTTGATCATGACTTCAACGTGCTTGTCGTTGATTTCTACCCCTTGGTTCCGGTAAACGCGCTGAACTTCCTGTAAAATATAGTTCTGCACGCCGCGGATACCTTTGATGCGGAGCATTTCTTTCGGATCGATCGAACCATCTGTAATCTCGTCTCCGGCTTCGATCTGCGTGCCTTCGGTTACACGAATACGGGAACCATAGGTGACCGGGTACACTTTCGTCTCGGCTTCACCTTGGACTTCCACTTCACGACGGTCTTTAGCTTCACGAATCTCTTTGACGACACCGTCGATCTCGGAGATAATCGCTTGACCTTTCGGATTCCGCGCTTCGAAGAGCTCTTGGATACGCGGCAAACCTTGTGTAATATCGTCTCCAGCAACCCCACCGGTATGGAACGTACGCATCGTGAGCTGCGTTCCTGGTTCACCGATGGATTGCGCCGCGATAATACCGACGGCTTCCCCGATTTCCACGTGTTTGCCTGTTGCCAAGTTGCGGCCATAACAGATCTTACATACGCCATGACGGGCACGGCAGCTAAGCACAGAGCGAATTTGCAGCTTTTTAACACCGGCATTGACAATGGCTTCCGCCTTATCAGTGTCGATCAAATCGTTACGGTGAACGATAATCTCACCTGTTTCCGGATGACGAATCGTTTCAAAGGAATAACGGCCTTCAATTCGGTCGTACAAGCCTTCGATGACTTCTTTACCATCGGAGATATTGCTGACCATAAAGCCCTTGTCCGTACCGCAGTCGTCCTCGCGGACGATAACATCCTGCGCAACGTCAACAAGACGACGGGTCAAGTAACCCGAGTCCGCTGTACGGAGCGCCGTATCTGCGAGACCTTTCCGCGCACCGTGAGTGGAAATAAAGTATTCCAAGACCGTAAGGCCTTCACGGAAATTCGATTTGATTGGCAATTCGATAATCCGACCAGATGGGTTCGCCATCAGACCCCGCATACCGCCGAGCTGAGTAATCTGCGATTTGTTACCCCGTGCTTTCGAGTCTACCATGAGCATGATGTTGTTATAACGATCCATCGACTTCATGAGAATCTCGGTAATTTTATCCTTCGTCATGGACCAGACTTCAATAACACGGTCATAACGCTCGTCATTCGTAATCAGACCACGACGATATTGATTCGTAATGACTTTAACCTTCTCTTCGGATTCCTTCAGGATATCCACTTTCTCCGGAGGTACGATAACATCCGACACCGCAATTGTAATTCCGGCGCGTGTGGAGTACGTAAATCCGATCTGCTTGATACGGTCCAAAATGACCGACGTCTTCGTCGTATGGAATATATCGAAGCAACGGGCAATGATTTGACCGAGATAGTCTTTACCGACTGCCCCGGATTGCGGAATATTCTGAATAATTTCATGAATATTCGCGCCTTTTTCATAAATAAAGTAATGATCCGGAGTTCCCTCGAACAAGTTGCGCTTCGTCGCTTCGTTGATGTACGGGAAATCTTCCGGGAAGATTTCATTGAAAATAATGCGTCCTACCGTCGTAACGATAAACGCCTCTTGTTGCTTATCTGTAAACGATGTCTTCTTCAAAGCTTTCGCCGGAATTGCGACACGCGCGTGCAAGGATGCCGTACCGCGTTGGTATGCGGACACTGCTTCATTGGCAGTAGCGAAAATCATGCCCGAGCCTTCTGCTTCTTTGTTGTCCATCGTCAAGTAGAACGATCCGAGAACCATATCCTGAGATGGCGTAACGACCGGTTTACCGTCTTTCGGGTTCAAGATGTTACCGGATGCCAACATAAGCAAGCGTGCTTCTGCTTGCGCTTCTGCCGACAACGGAACGTGAACAGCCATCTGGTCACCGTCAAAGTCCGCGTTGTACGCCGTACAAACGAGCGGGTGAAGACGGATCGCACGGCCTTCGACCAAGATTGGTTCGAACGCTTGGATACCGAGACGGTGAAGCGTCGGCGCACGGTTCAACAGAACCGGATGCTCGCGGATGACTTCTTCGAGAACGTCCCATACTTCTGGGCTGACGCGCTCCACTTTGCGTTTTGCGCTCTTGATGTTATGTGCCAAACCTTTATTCACGAGCTCTTTCATGACAAAAGGTTTGAACAGCTCAAGCGCCATTTCTTTAGGCAAACCACATTGGTACATCTTCAAGTACGGACCTACAACGATAACGGAACGACCGGAATAGTCAACCCGTTTTCCAAGCAAGTTCTGACGGAAGCGGCCTTGTTTCCCTTTCAGCATATGGCTAAGCGATTTGAGCGGACGGTTCCCTGGTCCGGTTACCGGACGGCCGCGACGGCCATTATCAATCAGGGCGTCTACCGCTTCTTGAAGCATCCGTTTCTCATTCTGTACGATGATATCCGGTGCACCCAAGTCGAGCAAACGCTTCAAACGGTTGTTCCGGTTAATGACACGACGATATAGATCGTTCAAGTCGGACGTAGCAAAACGGCCGCCATCGAGCTGTACCATCGGACGAAGTTCCGGAGGAATGACCGGCAGCACATCAAGAATCATCCAATCCGGACTATTGCCGGAGTTACGGAATGCCTCGATGACTTCCAGGCGTTTGATAGCCCGGTTACGGCGTTGGCCTTGAGCGGTACGCAGCTCTTCTTTGAGCATATCCAGCTCTTTGTCCAAATCCAAATCTTGAAGCAGCTTCTTTACAGCCTCTGCACCCATACCAGCCTGGAACGCATGACCATATTTCTCACGGTAGCTGCGATATTCTTTTTCAGACAGCAATTGTTTTCTCTCAAGCGGCGTATCTCCTGGGTCCGTTACGACATAGGAAGCGAAGTAAATAATCTCCTCCAATGAACGCGGGGACATATCCAGCGCTAAGCCCATACGGCTCGGAATTCCTTTAAAGTACCAAATGTGCGATACCGGAGCGGCCAATTCAATATGCCCCATCCGTTCACGTCGTACTTTTTGGCGAGTTACTTCAACGCCGCATCGATCACAGACGACGCCTTTATAACGTACACGTTTGTATTTACCGCAATGACACTCCCAATCCTTCGTCGGCCCGAAAATCTTCTCGCAGAACAAGCCCTCTTTCTCCGGCTTCAGCGTGCGATAGTTAATCGTTTCTGGCTTCTTGACTTCGCCGCGAGACCACGAGCGAATTTTGTCGGGAGAGGCAAGCCCGATTTTCATAAATTCAAAATTGTTGACGTCCATCAAGGAGCGACCCTCCTTAATCTGTACTTGAGTTCACCGCTTTTGTTTTCACACAGGAAGCGGTCTTCTGTGTTCGAATCTATATGGATTGACGATGGCCGGAACGGCAAAGGAGCCGCCGACCATCGTCCGAACCAACAACGCTATCCTATTTGGGGAATTGTTACTCTACCACGTATTCGCCTTCCGCACCAAGATTCAACTTGTCTTGGGAGGCATCGTCATCTTCGTCCAATTCACGCATTTCAATTTCTTCTTCGTTCTCTGTCAAAATCTTGACGTCCATACCTAAGCTTTGCAACTCTTTGATCAAGACTTTGAATGACTCTGGAACGCCCGGCTCCGGTACATTTTCGCCTTTGACAATCGATTCGTACGTCTTCACGCGGCCGACAACATCGTCAGACTTGACGGTAAGAATCTCTTGCAAGGTGTATGCCGCACCGTAAGCCTCGAGTGCCCATACTTCCATCTCACCGAAACGCTGACCACCGAACTGTGCTTTACCACCGAGCGGCTGCTGCGTAACGAGGGAGTAAGGACCCGTGGAACGGGCATGAATTTTGTCGTCGACCATGTGCGCGAGCTTAATCATGTACATGACGCCGACCGTTACTTCACGTTCAAACTGTTCGCCCGTACGGCCGTCATACAACCGCGTCTTACCATTGCGCTGCATGCCAGCTTCTTCCATCGTATCGAACACGTCATACTCGGTCGCACCGTCAAATACCGGGGTAGACATATGCATGCCAAGATAGCGCGCTGCCATACCCAAGTGAACTTCAAGCACCTGACCGATATTCATCCGAGATGGAACGCCGAGTGGGTTCAAGACGACCTGAACCGGCGTGCCGTCCGGCAAGAATGGCATATCTTCTTCCGGGAGGATACGTGCGATGACACCCTTGTTACCGTGGCGCCCCGCCATTTTGTCACCCTCGGAAATTTTACGTTTTTGGGCAATATATACTCGAACGAGCTGATTGACGCCTGGCGGAAGCTCATCGCCATTCTCGCGCGTGAACACCTTAACGTCAACGACGATACCGTCGGTACCATGCGGTACGCGCAGGGATGTGTCACGAACTTCACGAGCTTTCTCACCGAAGATGGCGTGCAGCAAGCGTTCCTCTGCCGTCAATTCCGTAACCCCTTTTGGCGTTACTTTACCGACCAGAATGTCACCTGCTTTAATCTCAGCACCGACGCGGATAATGCCGCGCTCGTCAAGGTTCTTGAGCGCTTCTTCACCGACGTTCGGAATGTCACGAGTAATTTCTTCCGGTCCGAGCTTCGTATCACGGGCTTCGGATTCGTATTCTTCAATGTGAATGGACGTGTAGACGTCCTCTTTCACCAACTTCTCGGACAACAGAATCGCATCCTCGTAGTTGTAGCCTTCCCACGTCATAAACGCAACGACGACGTTGCGTCCGAGGGCCAACTCGCCCACTTCGGTGGAAGGGCCGTCCGCCAAGATATCGCCTTTTTTGACGATTTCGCCTTTTCTGGCAAGCGGACGTTGGTTAATGCATGTTCCTTGGTTGGAACGCATAAACTTCTGCAATTTATATTTCACGAGGTCGCCTTTGACCTCTTTGCCGTCCACTACTTCGACGCGACGCACTTGCACTTCATTAGCCGTTACGCGTTCAACGTAGCCGTCTACTTTGGATACGATACATACGCCGGAATCCTTCGCGGACTTATGTTCCATTCCCGTACCGACAAACGGCGCCTCCGGAATAAGCAAAGGCACAGCCTGCCGCTGCATGTTCGAACCCATGAGCGCACGGTTGGAGTCATCGTTTTCCAAGAACGGAATGAGCGCAGTCGCTACCGACACAACCTGCTTCGGCGAGACGTCCATGTAGTCCACACGTTCGCTCGGCATCGTCAAGATGTTGTCAGATTGCTTGTTGTAACGAACAATGATCATATCGTCCTGGAACGATCCATCATCATTCAACAGCGCATTCGCTTGGGCAATGACGTAATTGTCCTCTTCGTCCGCTGTCATGTAATCGATCTGTTCGGATACTTTGCCTGTCTTCGGATCCACCCAACGGTATGGCGCTTCAATGAAGCCGTACTCGTTGACACGGGCGAATGTAGACAAGGAGTTGATCAAACCGATATTCGGTCCCTCCGGCGTCTCAATTGGACACATACGGCCATAGTGAGAGTGGTGAACGTCTCGAACTTCAAAGCCCGCACGTTCACGTGTCAAACCACCGGGTCCGAGTGCAGACAAGCGGCGCTTATGCGTCAGCTCTGCAAGCGGGTTCGTCTGGTCCATAAACTGCGACAACTGTGAACTACCGAAGAACTCTTTAATCGATGCAATAACAGGTCGGATGTTAATCAGAGCCTGTGGTGTAATGACATTCGCGTCTTGTATCGACATCCGCTCACGAACAACACGCTCCATACGGGACAAGCCGATACGGAACTGGTTCTGAAGCAGTTCACCTACCGAACGCAGACGACGGTTGCCCAAATGGTCGATGTCATCCGTGCTGCCAATGCCATGCAGCAAGTTCATAAAGTAGTTGATAGACGAGATAATGTCCGCCGGCGTAATATTTTTAACGGTTTTGTCGATGATACCATTGGCGATGACTTTGATGACCTTGCCCTCTTCAATCGGCGAGAACACCTCAATCACCTGCATCGGAATATCGTCGCTTTCCAATACGCCACCCGCAACATGATAGGTTTTAAATCCAACGTTGCTTTCGAGACGAGGCAAAATTTCATCTAATAGACGACGGTCAATCATTTGACCTGCTTCTGCGATAATCTCACCCGTATCCGGATCGACCAGCGTCTCAGCCAAGCGGTGGTTAAACAAGCGGTTCTTAATGTGAAGCTTCTTATTCATCTTATAGCGACCAACATTCGCTAAATCATAGCGTTTAGGATCGAAGAAACGTGCGATCAGCAAGCTTCTCGCATTATCCAATGTCGGCGGCTCACCCGGACGCAAGCGTTCATAAATTTCAATCAGCGCTTTCTCCGTCGAATCTGTATTGTCTTTATCCAGCGTATTGCGGATATATTCGTCATGACCAAGCAAGTCTAAGATTTGTTCATCGGTACCAAAGCCCAAGGCACGAAGCAATACCGTCACCGGAATCTTCCGTGTACGGTCGATACGAACGTAAATAATATCTTTTGCGTCCGTCTCCAGTTCCAACCATGCCCCACGGTTCGGAATGACCGTCGCCGTGTAGGTTTTCTTCCCGTTCTTGTCAACTTTAGTACTAAAATAGACACTTGGGGATCGAACCAACTGGCTGACAATAACGCGTTCCGCACCATTGATGATGAACGTACCCGTTTCGGTCATAAGCGGGAAATCACCCATGAACACTTCCTGCTCTTTGACTTCTCCGGTCTCTTTGTTGAGTAGACGCACCTTTACCCGAAGCGGCGCCGCGTATGTTACATCGCGTTCCTTTGAATCATCGACCGAGTATTTTGGTTCGCCCAAGCTGTAATCAATAAATTCCAGAACTAAATTGCCTGTGAAATCCTGAATTGGCGAAATGTCTTGGAACATTTCACGCAATCCCTCGTCCAAAAACCATTCGTACGATTTCTGTTGGATTTCAATCAAGTTCGGAACTTCGAGTACCTCTTTGATTCGCGCGTAGCTGCGCCGAGTGCGTCGTCCATACTGAACAAGATGTCCTGCCAACTTTAACTCACCCCTCATGTCTACTACAAAAATGGATTGCGAATCCTTTTCGGTATCCTTTATAATAAAGTCCACGAAAGAGACTCTGAAACAAGTTGAAAATGTAGAAAATAAAGCAAAAAGAAAAACGCACGTTCACGGCAAAAATGCGAATTGCGATGGACGCCGTTTCCCCGTGCCGCCGTTTCATGTTGTCGTTTGTCCTTCATATCGATAGACTTGCCCAAAATGTAAACATTATACGTCAATTCCTAAAAAAGTATGCACCGTTTTAAAAAAAGACTTGACATTTTGGTCATGTAAAGACATGAAGTCCATCCTAATACTGACATTTTATAATAATATCACATTGGGCATATGAAGTCAACTTGGAAATTGTGTTATCGTCTATTATCGTTTCGTTGCCCGATAGACGCGATATCCTTTATCCTTCGTTACCAACTCCACATTCTCTTCTCCGAACAACGTATGCAGCTTCGCCTCAGCTGACGGCGCCCCCTGCTTCTTCTGAATCACGATCCAGAGTGCTCCTTGTTCGTTCAATTGTTCATAGGACTGTTCGAAAATGCGATGGACGACTTCTTTGCCGGCCCGGATCGGAGGATTGGTCAAAATGACATCAAAACGCTCGCCGGCAAGTGCGGCCAATCCGTCACTTTCTTGAACCGTGACATTATGAATGCCGTTTTGCGCGGCATTTTCCTGTGCCAGCTGCAAGGCGCGTTCATTGACGTCAACCATCTTAACACATCCCTGCTGTGCCAAGCGAGCAGCCGTTAAACCAATAGGACCGTACCCGCAACCAACGTCAAGCACTTGTGCTCGTACGGGAATATCCATGCTATCAATCAATACGCGGCTTCCGTAGTCAACTCCGCCCTTCGAGAATACGCCTGCATCAGAAACGAACTGGAAGTTCATCCCGCGAAGCATCGCCCGCCACTGCTGACGGTCATGCGACGCATCCGGCTGTTTGCTGTAATAGTGTCCGTTCATTCCCTTACCTCCTAGCGAGTTACGCTCCAGCAGGTCAAAATCGCTGCCGTTCATTGGCTAAGATGCGCACCGAGGTCGTATCCTAGACAACAAACCCCTTGAATGGTCTTCAAGGGGTTCGCACTTCACAGAGCTGAAATTACTTCACTTCTACAGATGCGCCTGCTTCTTCGAGCTTCGCTTTCACAGCTTCTGCTTCTTCTTTGCTTACTTTTTCTTTCAATGGTTTCGGGCAGTTGTCTACCAAGTCTTTCGCTTCTTTCAGGCCAAGACCTGTGATTTCGCGAACAACTTTGATAACGTTGATTTTGGCAGCGCCAGGGCCGTTCAAAATTACGTCGAATTCTGTTTGCTCAGCTGCACCAGCATCGCCAGCGCCACCAGCCATAACTGCTACAGGAGCTGCAGCTGTTACGCCGAATTCTTCTTCGATTGCTTTAACAAGGTCGTTCAGTTCCAATACGGACATGCCTTTAATGGCTTCCAAGATTTGATCTTTGCTCATTGTTAAACCTCCATATTCGTGATTAATTATTAGATACTCGCGCAATACCCCATCTCGGGAACGCGATCATGATTACGCTTCGGCTTCGTTCTTCTCTGCGACTGCTTTGACAGCAAGTGCGAAGTTGCGCATTGGCGCTTGAAGCACGCTGAGCAACATGGACAGCAAACCTTCGCGGGATGGCAATTCTGCCAACGCTTTGATTTGAGCCACATCGACGACGCGGCCTTCTACCACGCCACCTTTGATCTCAAGTGCTTCGTTCTTCTTCGCAAAGTCGTTCAAAATCTTCGCAGGAGCTACTGCGTCTTCGCGGCTGAATGCGATTGCCGTTGGACCGGACAATACTTCGTCAAGTTCCGACAATTCCGCTGCTGCTGTCGCACGGCGAACCAATGTATTTTTCAATACTTGGAATTCAATGCCTGCTTCACGCAGTTGTTTGCGGAGCTCGGTAACTTGAGACACGTTCAAGCCACGGTAGTCGGCAACAACCGTTGTTGCGCTGCCACGCAATTTCTCAGCGATCACTTGCACTTCTTGCTGCTTCGCTTCGATTATTTTTGCGTTTGCCACTCAATCCACCTCCTACAAGTATCATTACTAACCGCATCCCGACCGTTCTGTTCTACCTACTTCAGCATAAGAAAAGCCTCTGCAGTTTACTACAGAGGCATCACGAAAAGGTCAGGTGCGCAGCCGCGTCAACGACGCACACCTTCGCACTCATTCTATTTCGAACACCTCGGTAGGAGATTAAGCCTTCCGGCACCTACTGTCTACGGTACGATTATTCAAATTTAGTTGCACACTGTCTCTCAGCAACTCTATCAGGATAGCACGAACGGTCGAATCACGTCAACCTCTTCCGTTACTTTCCAACAGAGGCCAGATTCTTCCCCTGAGGGAATCTATCTTAGCGGAATGTTGCAGTTTCAACGCGTGCTGCAGGTCCCATCGTCGAAGAAACAGCGATGTTTTTCATGTATACGCCTTTTGCCGCTGCCGGCTTAGCACGGTTCAATGCATCGATGAGAGCTTTAAAGTTATCATGCAACTTGTCTGCATCGAAGGACACTTTACCGATTGGCGCATGAATTTGGCCTGCTTTGTCCAGACGGTATTCGATTTTACCCGCTTTGATCTCTTGGATCGCTTTAGATACATCGAATGTAACCGTACCGGCTTTAGGGTTAGGCATCAGACCTTTACCACCGAGGATACGGCCCAATTTACCAACTTCACTCATCATGTCTGGTGTTGCTACGCAGACATCGAATTCGAACCAGCCTTGTTGAATTTTGTTGATCATATCTTGATCGCCTACAAAATCAGCGCCAGCTGCTTCTGCTTCTTTCGCTTTTTCGCCTTTTGCAAAGACGAGAACGCGTTTAGTCTTACCTGTACCGTGAGGAAGTACAACAACCCCACGAACGTTTTGGTCTTGTTTACGAGGGTCTACGCCCAGGCGAACAGCCACTTCAATCGTTTCGTCAAATTTAGCCGTAGCCGATTTTTTCACTAACTCAATAGCTTCCATCGACTGGTAAGTTGTGTCTTTATCGAACAACTTAGCGGCTTCAACGTATTTCTTGCCACGTTTTGCCATGTTATGTTTCCTCCTTTGTGGTATTAACGGTTAAACCTCCCACATGCGTCCAGAAAACTTGAATTAGTCTTCTACGACGATACCCATGCTGCGAGCCGTACCTTCAACCATACGCATAGCTGATTCAACAGTTGCCGCGTTCAGGTCAGGCATTTTTTGTTCTGCGATTTGACGAACAACGTCGCGTTTTACAGTCGCAACTTTGTTCTTGTTCGGTTCGCCGGAACCTTTTTCTACTTTCGTCGCTACTTTCAACAATACAGCAGCCGGCGGCGTCTTCGTAATGAACGTAAAGGAACGATCTTCGAACACAGTGATTTCGACAGGAATGATAAGACCTGCTTGGTCAGCTGTCTTCGCGTTGAACTCTTTACAGAACGCCATGATGTTAACCCCTGCTTGACCCAAAGCTGGACCTACCGGAGGCGCAGGATTTGCCTTTCCCGCTGGTATTTGCAACTTAACGATTTTAATGACTTTTTTCGCCACGTAGTACACCTCCTTGCGCTAATATGTGAGTTCAAAGCTTGCGCCCTCCCTCACAGCAGAAACCTGAAAAGATGTATTAAATCTTCTCCACTTGGTGGTAATCCAACTCAAGCGGGGTTTCTCTTCCAAACATGTTAACATGGACCTTCAACTTCTGCTTGTCCGTAATGATTTCTTCAACCGTACCGACAAAGTTAGCAAAAGGTCCGACCTTAATACGCACCGATTCCTTCAAGTCGAAATCGACTTTTGGCTTCGGCGCTTCCATTCCCATTGTCTTCAAGATTTGTTCAACCTCATCAGGCAACAGCGGGATAGGCTTTGAACCAGAACCAGTAGAACCGACAAAACCAGTGACCCCTGGCGTATTGCGAACAACATACCAAGACTCATCCGTCTGGATCATCTCTACCAAAACATAGCCAGGGTAAACTTTGCGCATGACGATCTTTTTCTTGCCGTCTTTGTTTACCACTTCTTCTTCCATTGGAACAAGAACTCGGAAAATTTTGTCTTCCATGCCCATGGATTCGACGCGCTTTTCCAAATTGGCCTTAACTTTGTTTTCATACCCCGAATAGGTATGAACAACGTACCATCTCTTTTCCATAACCAAGCCACCTTGGGACTTTATTAAATAATCGCTTCGACGATCGCGCTAATTCCGATGTCAAGGACCCAAAAATAAAGCGTCATAAAGACAACCGTGGCTAATACGACGATCGTATAGCTTGTCAATTCTTTACGATTGGGCCAGCGAACTTTTTTCAATTCGCCCCAGCTGTCGGCAAAGAAGGAAAACATTGAACCGAAACTACGTTTCAGATTCCCGAAGAAAGCCACGGACTACACCTCCATCTGACTTATCTTGTTTCGCGATGAGAAGTATGCTCGTTGCAGAACTTGCAGAATTTCTTCAACTCAATGCGGTCTGGGTGATTGCGTTTGTTCTTTGTTGTCGTGTAGTTGCGTTGTTTGCAGTTCGTGCAAGCCATCGTAACGATTACCCGCATATAGTACACCTCCTGAAGACACCTTAATGATAAGAAGCGTCGAATTTATCCCAAGGGGAAACAGTTTGTTCCCATTCCATAAGGAATAAAAACCGCCTCTCGAGCTGAATAAGACAGACTTATTCAGTAAAAACGTACGCATATTTAGGGCTACCTAAAACACTTTATCATAAGGGTCAAATCATGTCAACGAAAAGTATTGACGCTAGGGGGGGTTACGACCTCCACTCTATCATAACCGACAGCTGCATGCAAAAGGAATAATCTCGAATGTCGAAGTCTATACCAGTATGGTAGATTTTCAATCAATCTAAACCTGCGCCCTATCATCACCTTTTCACGATCGCGGCATTCCCGCTCCTTCACCAGTCAGAACCATTCCTTAATAGTAAAAAAAGCTTATTCCCTCACTCGTGAGGTGGATAAGCTCTTCATGGCATCTCTCTATCGTTCGCTATTCCTCATGTGCGCCATCGCGCAATTCCAAATACCGCTCCAGCTTGCGCTTCACACGCTGCAGAGCATTATCAATGGATTTGACATGACGATCTAGATCGACGGCAATCTCCTGATAGGATCGTCCGTCCAAATAAAGCATTAACACTTTGCGTTCCAAATCGCTCAGTATCTCGGACATCTTGTCTTCAAGTCCGACAAACTCTTCTTGATTAATAATGAGCTCTTCCGGGTCCGATACACGCGAACCCCCGATAATGTCCAGCAACGTCCGGTCCGAATCTTCATCGTAAATCGGCTTGTCCAAGGAAACGTATGAATTTAAAGGGATATGTTTCTGACGCGTCGCGGTCTTGATCGCGGTAATGATCTGTCTTGTGATGCACAGTTCGGCAAACGCCTTGAATGAAGCCAACTTGTCACCTTTAAAATCCCGAATCGACTTGTATAGGCCGATCATACCCTCTTGTACAATATCTTCACGGTCAGCCCCGATCAAAAAATAAGAGCGTGCCTTCGCCCGTACGAAATTGCGGTATTTGTTAATTAAGTATTCAAGCGCTTCACTGTCCCCATCACGAACCGCGTCGACTAGCTGTTCATCCGTCAACCGATCGTATGAGGAGGCGCTTAATACTCTGAGGTCAACACTCACTAGCAATCCCTCCGGCCTGCAACGCAATCCACTGTTACATCACAAATGATAGATTCAGTATATATGAATCTATCTAACACCGTCAACCAAGTGAAGCCTTATCCAGAGCGGAATCCAAGGTATTTCACAAATAAAGAGACAATCGCTTGGAAAAAAGATACCAAAATCCGTACTGGGCGAACATCTCTTCTCTCGATTCTAGCGCGTGTTCAAAAAAACTGCTTTTCAACCTCTGCTAGTCTTTCTCGCCGCGGCGCATCCGTTCCAGCTTCAACAGTTGATCCAGACTCAGCTTCCCTTCCAACGGATTGCGTTTGATCGGCTGCGATGCATGCTCCCGAATACGAGACTGCACTTCTTGTCTTGCCTGCTCAATGATGAGCCGAAGCTCCCGCGCAGAGACACGAAGCGCACCCTGCCCGAAGGTGACGCGCTGCTCCGTCATGTCGGAGGTGGCAACATAGATTTGACGGCGGCGATGCGTCAGTTCCTTTACGAGACGTTCAATGCATTCATCCGCCGTTTCTTTTTCTTTTGTAAAATAAACCGTCATATTCCCCTGCTTGTATTTCATCCCGAGACCGGGAACGCGATACGCGTCGAACACGGCAATGACTTTTCGCCCCGAATAAGCTTGATAATCCGCAAGCATGTGCAGCAGCCGATCCCGCGCTTCTTCCAATCGGTTATCCGCAAGCTGCGACAATTCCGGCCATGCCCCAATCATATTGTAACCATCGACCAAGAGCACATCGCGCCAATCCTGCCGTTCCATGTTCCGCAGCCTCAGCCGCGGCGCCGGCGCACAACCTCATACATAAAGATGCCAGCGGCTACCGACGCGTTTAGCGAATTGATTTGCCCTGCCATTGGCAATGTACAGAGAACATCACACGTTTCACGGATAAGACGACCCATGCCTTTGTTCTCGTTGCCAATTACAAGCGCAACCGGAAGTGTGAACACATCCGCATCGTATATTTCCTGCGTCGCCGATACGTCTGTACCGACAATCCACACGCCGCGCTCTTTCAGCTGTTCCATTGTCTGTGTCAAGTTCGTGACGCGGGCAACCGGCACATATTCGACTGCCCCTGCCGATGTCTTCGATACCGTAGCGGTAAGTCCAACCGAGCGACGCTTCGGAATGATAACACCGTGAACTCCCGTACAATCCGCCGTACGCAAAATCGAGCCCAAGTTATGCGGGTCTTCGATTTCGTCCAGCAACAGCAAAAAAGGAACTTCCCCTTTGGCCTCGGCCCGGGCGAGAATATCTTCCACTTCCACATAATCATAAGCAGCGACTTGTGCGACAACACCTTGATGCTGTACGCCTTCGACCATCTGGTCCAGCTTACGCTTGTCCACCGTCTGAATGACGACTCCCACTTTCTTCGCTTCGGCGATGATAGGCAGGGTCAAATGCTTCTGCGCATTATCCGCAATCCATATCTTGTTGATGGTGCGCCCAGATTTGAGCGCTTCGGTAACCGAGTGTTTCCCGGCGATAAATTCTTCATGCATGCGTGTAATGGCCTCCCGTTATGTGTAGCTTCGTGTATTGCATCCGTGCTCCACCCGTTATTTATTGTCGTGCTCCGCTTCATGGGCGTGAACGATCATATTCACCAGTTGGCGCATGCGATCATGCTGCCCGCTGAAATATAAATAGCCGAACAACGCTTCCAGCGCTGTTGCCTGTCGGTACTCGCTCACATCGGCACTTTTCGGCACGCTCGACTTCGTATTCCGCCCTTGGCGCACGACATCGGCTTCCTCTTCCGTCAAGAAGGAGGCGATGCTGCCGAGAAAGCGAGCCTGTGCTTTCGCAGACACATAGCTTATTACTTCTCGGTGCAAATGATTAGGGCGATGATTCGGCTTCGATATCAAATATTGACGTATCGCTGCTTCGTAGATGGCATCGCCCATATAAGCGAGCACGATCGGGTTCAACTGCTTCGCTTGCTTGGATGGAGCGAAGGGGAAGAGCAAATGTTGCGGCTCCCCTTGTCCCGTGCTCGCTTCGTCTATCTCATGCCGTGCTTGTTCATCCTTGTTCATGGCGCTGTTATTCGCTCCTTTGCCTCCGGACGCCGGTTGTTCGTCTCTCTTCATTTGCGACGCCAACGTACGCCTTGCGGCGTGTCCTCCAGCAATATTCCTTGAGCTGTCAGCAAATCGCGAATCTCATCGGCGCGCGCCCAGTTTTTAGCTTTGCGCGCATCATTGCGTTCTTGAATGAGTTGGTCCACTTCTTCGTCAAGCAGCTCATCCTCCTGATCCATCACGAGGCCGAGCACATCATTCATCGCTTCGAACGCATCGAGCAGCGCTTGCAAATTGCCGGTCTGCTGCGCTCCTTGGGCACCCTGCTGCAAGTAGGTGTTAGCCTCGCTTGCCCATTCGAACATGGCCGTAATGGCATCAGCCGTGTTGAAGTCATCCCGCATCTTCGCATCGAACGTGTCAAGGATGCCGGCCAGCTTCGCCTGCAGCGTGTCATCGGGCTCCTGTTCATGCACCGCTTCCGCACCCGCTCCGTTCGTCACCATCTGCAGAGCATGCTGCACATTCGCCATCGCATTGGCAATCCGGCTCACGCTCTTCTCCGCCTGCACCATTGCCTCTTCGCTGAAGTTAAGCGGATTGCGATAGTGCGTCGCCAGCATGAAATAGCGGAGCGCCGCCGGTTGATACTGCTTGCGCAAATCTTTGACAAGCACGCCGTTGCCGAGCGACTTCGACATTTTCTCATTATTAATATGAATATACCCGTTATGCATCCATACATTCGCCAGTGGCTTGCCGGTGATGGACTCCGATTGCGCCACCTCGCACTCGTGGTGCGGGAATTGTAAATCCTGGCCCCCGCCGTGTATATCCAGCGTCTCACCCAAATATTTGCGCGCCATCGCGGAGCATTCGATATGCCAGCCTGGACGGCCATCGCCCCACGGACTCGGCCAGGAGATTTCTCCAGGCTTTGCCGCCTTCCAGAGTACGAAATCTTCAGGGTTCTCTTTGCGCTCATCCACTTCAATTCGAATGCCGAGTTGAAGTTCTTCAATATTTTGATGAGACAGCTTCCCATAATCATGAAATTTCTTCGTGTGGAAATAGACGTCTCCGCCGGATTCATATGCGAAGCCACGCTCCACCAATTCAGCGATGTAGGCGGTGATTTCCGACATATTGTCCATTACGCGCGGGTTCTGCGAAGCACGGCGGACGCCAATCCCGTCGATATCTTCATAAAAGGCTTGGATAAAGCGATCAGCGACCTCCGGCACGGTAGATCCAAGTTCCGCCGCTTTGCGAATTAGCCTATCGTCCACATCCGTGAAGTTGACGACATAGTTCACATTATAGCCAAGCGTCTCCAAATAACGGCGGACCACGTCAAAGAAAATCTGCGGACGCGCATTGCCGATATGAATATAATCGTATACGGTCGGACCGCATACATACATGTTCACCTTATCCGGGTGTATCGAGATGAACGGCTCTTTGCGGCGCGTCATCGTATTATAAATGTGCAGCGTCATGGGTGCGCTAACCTCCTACATTAATCTCGTTTCGCTTTATTTTTTGATTACATTGGCTTCAACAAGCCGTTCCGCGGCGTCTTCGTTCTCTTTTGGCTGTTTACTGGCTGCGTCCGGGTCTCCTGCTTGATCATCGACTTGATCACCAGCAATATTTCTTGGCTTGGAAGGCTTGCATAGTTGCAATTCGGCTTTCAGCACATCGATCTCGCCTTGCAAGCTGCGCAGCATATCGATGACTGGGTCAGGCAATTGGGCATGATTCAGACGGTCAATGCGAATGCCGTCCTGCTTCACGATTCGCCCTGGTATACCGACTACGGTACAGTTCGGCGGAACTTCCCGCAATACGACTGAATTGGCCCCAATGCTGGAATTGTCTCCAACCTTGAACGAGCCGAGCACCTTGGCACCGGAAGAAATGACTACGTTGTTCCCGATCGTGGGGTGCCGCTTTCCTTTTTCTTTCCCTGTCCCTCCAAGGGTAACCCCTTGGTAGATGACGACATCGTCTCCGATTTCACACGTTTCACCGATTACGACCCCCATCCCATGGTCGATGAACAGACGGTTCCCTATGCGGGCACCTGGATGTATCTCAATTCCGGTCACGAAGCGGCTCGCCTGCGAAATGATACGGGCCACCGTAAACCAACGGTGCCGGTACAACCAATGAGCGATTAGATGCGCCCATATCGCATGCAGTCCAGAATAAGTGAAAATGACTTCAAACCGGCTTCTTGCCGCAGGGTCGTTATCGAACACCGCTCGCACATCAGATTGCATTCGTCGAATGATACGCCACATGACCCGTCCCCCCCGGAACTTCCTAAAAGTGGTGAACCTCTAAAATAAAAACGCCTCTGCAGCATGATGCTGCAGAGGCGCGATGCGCGGTTCCACTCTGCTTGGATAACGTTACATCCAGACCAGACGGCCTCATTCCCTCGAATTCACCTGGAATCTGGCCGCAATCGCGGTCTGTAAACTGTAACAGCTATCCCACTCAACGTTCAGTAACGCGAACGACACGCCATCTCCTACCCATAGCTCTTCAAGCACGCTCAGAGACGAAGCTTCCGGGTGCAACGCATCAGCATCGAACCGGAACGACTCTCAGCCTGCAAGAACATGATGCGCATGTCCTTGACCGTTCGTTCTCTCTGTACGCTTCTTAATTGCCAATGCTTTCCCGTTCAACGCTTTTCCTTACTCGTATTATATCGTATAGTATAGCGGATGTGCAGCGCAGCTGACAATAAGGGCTTCTCGTCCGATGTTGCCAGACTGCTACGCCAGCTGACGCAGACGTTTGAATACTTTGGCTTGGCCAAGCAGGACAATCGTCTCGTTCAGGTCGCGGCCATGCATTTGGCCCGATACCGCCACACGGACAGGCATGAACAATCCTTTGCCTTTGGCGCTCGTTTCTTTCTGAACTTCCTTCATCGCCGCTTTGACCGTATCGACATCCCATGATGCGGCGGCTTCCAGCTTCTGAAGCAAAGCGCTCAGCACGGCGGGAACTTGCGGTTCTTCCAGGACTGGCTTCGCTTCTTCGTCGACGACAAGCTCGTCACGGAAGAACAGTTCAGACAGTTCCACGATGTCGGAAGCGCAGTTCATCTGCTCTTGATACAGCTTGATAAGGGATGTCGCCCACGCGAGCTGCTCTTCGTTCAAGCTCTCCGGCAGTCGACCCGCTTGCTGCAGATGCGGTATGGAGAGTGCCGCGATGCGCTCTATGTCTGCTTTCTTCATATACATATTATTGATATGCGTCAATTTATTCGTATCGAATACCGCAGGACTCTTCGATAAGCGATTCGCATCAAAAATCGAAATCAGCTCATCGAGCGAGAACAGCTCTTCTTCACCTTTCGGAGACCAGCCGAGAAGCGCAATGAAGTTGCAGATGGCTTCCGGCAGATAGCCGAGCTGCTCGTACTGTTCGATAAACTGGATAATCGACTCGTCGCGCTTGCTGAGCTTCTTGTGGTTCTCATTGACGATAAGCGTCATATGACCAAATACCGGCGCTTCCCAGCCGAACGCCTCGTAAACCATCAGTTGGCGCAATGTATTCGTAATATGATCTTCACCGCGCAGGACGTGCGATATACGCATTAAATAATCGTCGAGCACGACCGCGAAGTTGTACGTCGGAATACCGTCTTTCTTCACGATGACCCAATCACCCGTCGTGTCGGACTCGAAGGTAATATCGCCCTTTACAAGGTCGTCAAACGTATAAGAGCGGCCTTCCGGAACGCGGAAACGAATGCTCGCTTGGCGGCCTTCCGCTTCAAGACGCGCATGGTCCTCTGCGGATAATCCACAGCATTTGCCCGAATATTTCGGTGTTTCCCCGCGGGCGGTTTGCGCCTCCCGCTCCGCTTCAAGCTCCTGCTCCGTGCAGTAACAGCGATAAGCCCAATCGCGCTCAAGCAGCTCATTCACATATTTATTGTATATATCCAGACGCTCGGTCTGACGATATGGGCCGTAATCGCCACCCACATCGATGCTTTCATCCCAATCCATGCCAAGCCATTTCATGTACTTGAATTGATTCTCTTCTCCGCCTTCCACGTTGCGCTTCACGTCCGTGTCTTCGATACGAACGATGAATTTCCCGCCATGGTGACGTGCGAACAAATAATTGAACAGTGCTGTACGTGCATTTCCGATATGTAAGTGTCCCGTTGGACTTGGTGCATAACGAACACGAATGTCTTTATTCATGATAGCTTCCCTCACACCGATTATTTTAGTCTACCTTTTAGAGGTGGTTCAAAAATTCCCCTTTTGAATACTCACTTTTAGTTATACCATATCTTTAAAGAGGCAGACAACCGCCTGAGCGGCAATTCCCTCGCTTCTTCCCGTAAAGCCAAGCTGTTCCGTCGTTGTCGCTTTCACGTTCACCTGCGACTCATCCGCTTCCAATATGCGTGCGATATTCGCAACCATGGCCGGTATGTGCGGCAGCATCTTCGGCTTCTGCGCAATAATGGTGCAATCCACGTTGCCAAGCCGGTAGCCCCGCTCCTTCGCGAACGCCCAGACATGTTCCATCAGCTTCACGCTGTCCGCGTCTTTGTATGCCGGATCCGTGTCTGGAAAATGCTTCCCAATGTCGCCGAGACCCAAGGCTCCGAGGACGGCGTCACTTACCGTATGCAGAAGCACGTCGGCGTCCGAATGCCCCAACAGACCTTTTTCATATGGAATATGTACGCCGCCGATGATGCACGGACGTCCTTCCACCAATTGATGCACATCGAATCCCTGTCCTACTCGTATCACGAATTCTCCCTCTCCCTTACCGTGTTATTGATTCCGCAACATCCACCAGGCCGCCCAATCCAGATCGTCCGGTGTCGTAAGCTTGATGTTCGTGTAATCCCCTTCCACGACATGAACTGGAACGCCCATGCGCTCCACGAGCATCGCGTCGTCCGTCCCGATGAATCCCTCCAGCTCCGCCTGCTCATGGGCGGACATACATATGGAAAGACGAAAAGCCTGTGGGGTCTGAATCGCCCACAAGCTGCGTCGGTCCGGCGTTGCCGTTATGACGCCATCCCCATTCACCTGCTTTATCGTATCTTTCACCGGTACGGCCAATACGCACGCCTCATGCTCCCGGGCCGTGGTAAAGCATGCCTTCACCTTGCCTGGGTCCACAAAAGGCCGTACGCCATCGTGAATCAATACATAATCCAAGCCGCGTGCCTGCAGCGCCTGCAGCCCTGCATACACCGAGTGCTGCCGTTCCTTGCCGCCGGCTACGATATCGCGGACTTTATCCAGTCCATATTCACGTACCCAATCTTCACAGCGGAGCATGTCCTGCGCTGACGTCACCCAAGCGATCGTCTCGCATTCAGGCATCGCTTGAAACCGCTCCACCGTATGTACAATTACCGGCTTGTCCAGCAGCCGTAAATATTGCTTGCTCTCCTCGGTGCCCATACGCGTGCCTTTGCCGGCAGCCACGATCACCACTCCAAAGCCTTGTTCCATCCCTGTTAACCCTCCATGATGGTGCTACCCCCATCATACCTGTTTATTGGGCTTTTTCCAACAGTTTTGGCTTGGCAAAAATCATGCGTCCCGCTGACGTCTGCAGCACGCTCGTTACGAGCACTTCCATCGTCATGCCGATGTAGTCGCGCCCGCCCTCAACCACGATCATCGTACCATCATCCAGATAGGCGACACCCTGACCGTGTTCCTTGCCGTCTTTGATTACTTGCACGACAATCTCTTCGCCAGGCAGTACGACCGGCTTCACCGCATTGGCAAGGTCGTTAATGTTCAACACAGACACGCCCTGCAGCTCGCACACTTTATTCAAGTTGAAGTCATTGGTGACGACTTTGCCCTTCAACAGCTTGGCAAGCTTGACGAGCTTGCTGTCCACTTCGGAGATCTCATCGAAGTCACCTTCATAAATCAGCACCTTGACCTCAAGTTCCTTCTGAATCTTATTTAAAATATCCAATCCCCGACGTCCGCGATTTCGTTTTAACAAATCCGAAGAGTCCGCGATATGCTGAAGCTCTTCAAGCACGAATTCTGGAATGACAATCGTCCCTTCGATAAATCCCGTCTTGCAAATATCCGCTATACGGCCGTCAATAATGACGCTCGTGTCCAATATTTTGTGTTCCTCATAACGGTATTCAGATTCTTCTTCACTGCTGCGTTCCAACCATTTGAACGAAGAGAGCCACAATCCCATATCTTCCTGTTTGAGCAGCGCAATTTGCATGCCTGCACACCCGCTCGCTATCGCGATAATAACCGATGCCATATGCCCCACGCTCCCGAATTGCCCCAAGAGTGGTGTGATGAGCGAAGCAAAACATAGACCGAGCAGTGTACCTGCTGCACCCGTCACCAATATTCCCGTGGACATCTCCGCAATTCGTTCTCGCCCTGTATTCCAAATACGTGACAATGGCATAAAGAGTGCACGACCTACTACATAAAAGCAAAATGCCCCGCCAAACGCCCATAACAAGCGGACAGAAGAGAACCCTTGATTCATTACCGCGGCAAATTCCATCGTCTGTGTATACCAATAATGTTGCAGCTCCAACCCGCTCCAAGCGCCAATCAGTCCAGCCAATCCTAGAAATATTCGTTTAAACACAAACGTCCACCTCCTTACTCTATTTGGATTTCCTTACAATTATGGCCCAACGAAATGGCTCCTAATCCTCGAATTCTGAATTTTATCGCGGTGCCGAGTTGATAAATGGGAATTCCTAGTCGTATAATGTTCTTGAAAACGTTATGCGTAACAAGCGATCTCGTGCGACGCTTGCACCGTTGCACTATTCCAAGAATAGAGGTGGATGGAAATGAGCACTCCCAGTTTGCAAGCGCTTCAAGATCAGGTAGCTGATTTACTGCTAAGACACCGGAGCCTATTGGACATTCTCTCCAAATACGGTCAGTCCGACGCCTCGGTGAACCGCGCCGTGACCAAAGCCATTACCGAATGCGGATGCTTGGAGCTGCATGCCACGCGGCAGCCATATTGCGCTGATATGGATGTTGATCAAGCGAAGCAGAGCATGGAAAGCCACGTCCAAGGATATTTGTGCGACAATTGCAAAGACGTCGTGAAGAGCGAGCTTGGTAAGCACCTTTTCTACATGTCCGCCCTTTGCAACCTGCTCGACATCGAGCTGGATGATGTCGTGAAGCAGGAATCGAGCAAATGCTCTACGCTTGGTATTTTTAATTTGTCTTAACGTCAGGGGGCAACAATACTTGCTACTAAGCTATTATAGAGCCGAGGGCGGGTATCTGCGCTGCACACAGGGCAGCTTGGATAACCGTTCTCGGCTTTTTTATGCCAAAAAGCCGGTATCCCTGTTGGATACCGGCTCAGTATAAACAACAACAGCACTTGACGCTAAAGGGATACTGTCCCTTTAGCGTTAAGTGCTGTATCGTTAATTAGGTTAGGAATGTTTCGATTGGTACCATTCTTCCGCATCTCTTTGCTTCTTGCGACGTCTATTCAGCATTCTAACGTTTTTTTTTAAGCCAAGGAGAGCATATAGCACCAAGGGAACAAATATGAGCTTCGGTGTCTGCTCTGGCTTCCAAAATGCAATCGCAGCGGATCCCGCGATGACGATAGGCGTAATCCAAATCGCTTTCTTCGGAATGCCAACCTTCTTGAAATTCGGATATTTCACAGTGCTTACCATCAAATAAGACAAAAGGAGCATGGCGATAATCAAGTAAGCTCCGGGAATGGTCTCATGAAATAGCGCAAGCGTACAAGCAACGCCGCCTGCAGCCGGAATAGGCAAACCGATGAAATAGCCCGGAATCCCATCCTTAACGTTAAATCGAGCCAAGCGAAGCGCACCGCAAATTGGAAATATGGCCGTTACAATCCAGGCAAGCGCCGAGTTCATTTCGCTAAATGCCACCACATACATAATGAATGCCGGGGCCACGCCGAACGAAATAACGTCGGACAAAGAGTCCAGCTCTTTGCCGAATTCACTCTGCGCATTCAATGCCCGTGCTACCCGACCATCAAGACCGTCAAGCAGCATGGCGATAATAACCATAAGAGCGGCTTTGCTGTAGTCGTCGTGAAACGCAAGCATAATGGATATAATTCCGAGAAACAAGTTGCCGATCGTAAACAAGCTCGGAATAGACTTTATAATCATAGGTTCACCTCTAATTTTACTATGCCCAACGTTCGTGTTTTCATTGTTGGAAAATCAAATCTGCCTGTCAATGAAAACCTGCTCTTGAATGCGTTTGAGTCCTTCCTTAATAGTGCGTGCACGCACTTCACCGATGCCGTCCACTTCATCCAGTTCCTCAATGGTAGCCATCATGACGTGCGGCAGGAACTCGAATGTCTCCACTAAGTTATGAGTGATGACGTTCGGGAGTCTCGGGATTTTACTTAAGACGCGATAGCCGCGCGGTGAAATGGACTCATCTTGAATCGCGCTTGTCGTCGGATACCCCAACACGCGAATCAGGTGATGGGTATCGAGCAGTTCATCCGCGGTGCATTTTTTCAGTTGGGCAAAAATTTCGCGGATCTTCTCATCACTCTCATCCCGGGCGTAATCCTTCACGAGCAGCCAAGCATCTTCTTCGGTGTTGCTTACCAGTTCCTCCAGCTGCATGCTAATGAGACGTCCTTCGGTACCCAATTCATTGATGTAACGCTTTATCTCCATTTTAATACGTAATACCATTTCAATACGTTGCACAACGTTAACAACATCGGCCAAAGTCACCAGTTCTTCGAACTCGGAAGCCGTCAAATTGGTCATGCCTTGTACGAGTACCGCCTTATATTTCTCCAGCGTCTGAATCGCTTGGTTCGCTTTCGTCAATATGACGCCAATCTCCTTCAGCGCATAGCGAAGGCTGCCTTGGTATAGCGTAATGATGTTGCGGCGCTGGGAGATAGACACGACGAGCTTACCGGTCTGCTTCGCAACACGCTCCGCGGTACGGTGCCGAATCCCCGTCTCTGTCGACGGTATGGATGAATCCGGAATGAGCTGTGTATTTGCATAAAGGATTCGCTTAATGTCCTCGCTTAAAATGATGGCGCCGTCCATCTTGGCAAGCTCATACAAATAGCTGGGCGAAAAATCGCAATTAATTGAAAATCCGCCATCAACGACTTCCATTACTTCTGGACTGTAGCCGACGACAATAAGAGCGCCTGTCTTTGCACGCAATACGTTCTCTAACCCTTCACGGAATGGGGTACCCGGCGCAACCATCCTCAGTAGGTCATTCATTATATCTAGCTGGCTTTCCTTCATTCTTTGTCTATGCCCCCTAACCTAGCGCCGCAGTTAATGCTTCAGCAACCGTATTTACACCGATAATATCAATATGATCAGGCGGTTTCCACCCCCGCAAACTACTCTCTGGTAAAATAATTCGCTTAAATCCGAGTTTCTCTGCTTCTTTCACCCTTTGTTCCGCGCGCGAGACGGCGCGCACTTCTCCTGTCAAGCCAACTTCACCGAATACGACATCATACGGCTGTGTCGGCATATCGCGAAAGCTTGAAGCAATGGCGACGGCCATAGCCAAATCCACCGCCGGCTCATCCAGCTTCAAGCCACCCGCTACATTCACATATGCATCTTGATTCTGCAAAAACATTCCCATGCGCTTCTCCAGCACCGCAATGATAAGCGACAGCCGCTGATGATCAATCCCCGTCGACATGCGACGCGGGGAAGGGAAATTGGTAGCTGATACGAGAGCCTGCATCTCCACCAGCACCGGCCGCGTCCCCTCCAAGCTGGCCACGACCGTAGAGCCGGCTACACCGAGCGGCCGTTCCTGCAGGAACATTTCGGAAGGATTCTTCACTTCCACCAATCCGCCTTCGGTCATCTCGAATATGCCGATTTCATTCGTGGAGCCGAACCGATTCTTGACCGCACGCAATATACGATAAGAATGGTGCCGCTCCCCTTCAAAGTAGAGCACGCAATCCACCATATGCTCCAGAAGGCGAGGGCCTGCAATAGCCCCTTCCTTCGTCACGTGGCCGACCAGCACCGTTGCAATTCCTCTGCCTTTAGCGATGCGCATAAAAGTGCTTGTGCATTCGCGCACTTGTGCCACGCTGCCCGGAGCGGATTCAACTGACGGCTGAAACACCGTCTGAATCGAGTCGATGACGAGAAAGTCGGGCTTCATTGCGTCAATCGCTTCTTCGATATATTGTAGATTCGTCTCGCTTAAGACGAACAAACGCTCAGACAGCACACCTAACCGATCTGCTCTAAGCTTCGTCTGCCGCATCGATTCCTCGCCAGACACGTACAATACCTTCAGCCCGCTGGTCGCGAGCGCATTCGAGGTCTGCAAGAGCAGTGTGGATTTCCCGATACCCGGGTCCCCGCCGACTAAGATAAGGGAACCCGGAACGACTCCGCCGCCCAAGACACGATTCAGTTCGCTTAGTGTCGTCGTTAATCGAGGTTCGCGTCCACTCTCTATATGTATGATCGATTGCGGCTTTTCTTTCGTTTGAATCAAGGAAGTATGGACTCCTGCAGTCTTCACGACGGTTTCACGTTCCTCGACCATCGTATTCCACTCGCTGCAGCCCGGACACTTCCCCATCCACTTTGGAGACTCATAGCCGCACTCGCTACAATAAAATTTCGTTTTTACTTTGGCCATATCAGCCGACACTCCTAATTGATAATCACGGACTCAATCCATGGTATACTAAAGTTCGTTGTTGATACTCATTGTATCGGAGTAAACCAATTGATTTATTACCCACCTCGTTCAAGTTTACCATTTTTAAGGAGCGGGATAAAGGGATTTAGCAATTGAGGTAGGAAAGATGAGGAAAATGTACGAATAGCCTGAGTATTCACTCTTGTTAACGTGGTTCCCCCCTTTATGAGGCGACATATTATCCCATAAGAAAACCAGACCATGAAGCGGAAGCCTGACATCATGTTCTTTGTCTAAGAACAAAACCGCATAAAAAAACGCACCCCTTGCTTATCGCAAGAGATGCGCCTGTGGCATTACCGATTATGCATTCGTTGTTGCAGCCGGAGTTTCCGTATTGCGCAGTACAACAAGTTCGCCGTCCTTCTCGTCTATAAGCACCGCATCGCCCTTGATGATTTGACCTCTCAGCAGCTCCTCGGACAATCTGTCCTCAATGTGCTTCTGAATGGCACGGCGCAGCGGACGCGCTCCATAAGCCGGGTCGTAGCCCTCTTTTGCCAAGAATGCTTTGGCGTTGTCAGTAAGTTGAAAATCGATGTCTTGTTCCTTCAGACGCTTGCGCAGTTCATCTGCCATCAGTGTGACGATTTCGGCAATGTGCTTCTCATCAAGCGAATGGAAAACGATGATTTCGTCGATCCGGTTCAAAAATTCCGGACGGAAGTTCTTCTTCAATTCCGCCATCACTTTATCTTTCATGTTGTTGTAATCACGGCTCGTGTCGTTCGCAGCTGTGAATCCGAGCGTTGAATTGCGCTTAATTGCTTCGGCGCCGACGTTCGACGTCAATATAATGAGTGTGTTGCGGAAGTCCACCACGCGTCCTTTGGAATCGGTCAGACGGCCGTCTTCCAACACTTGCAGCAATATATTGAACACTTCTGGGTGAGCCTTCTCAATCTCATCCAACAGGACGACAGAGTATGGCTTACGGCGTACTTTCTCAGTCAGCTGGCCGCCTTCCTCGTAGCCGACGTATCCTGGAGGCGCCCCTACCAGACGCGCTGTTGAGTGCTTCTCCATATATTCGGACATATCGATGCGGATAACCGCATTATCATCACCGAAGAGCGATTCCGCAAGCGCACGCGCCAGCTCCGTCTTCCCTACCCCAGTAGGGCCGAGGAAGATGAAGGAGCCCATTGGACGCTTCGGATCTTTCAGACCTGCACGAGCGCGGCGAATAGCACGGCTGACCGCCTTGACTGCCTCGTCTTGCCCGATAACACGTTCATGCAATATTTCTTCCATATTGAGCAGGCGTTCGCTTTCCTCCTCTTTCAGCTTCAACACCGGTATGCCGGTCCAGCTGGCTACGATCTGAGCGATGTCTTCCGGCGTAACCTCGGAGTCCATGCGTCCCTGCTTCTCTTTCCATTGATTGCGTACCGTCTCCAGCTCTTCGCGCATCTTCTGCTCTGTATCGCGCAGCGCGGCTGCTTTCTCGAATTCCTGACTCTGAACAGACGCATCCTTCTCTTTGCGGATGTCCTCCAAGCGGGCTTCGAGCTCTTTCAAGTTAGGCGGTACCGTGTATGAATGAAGGCGTACTTTCGAGCTGGCCTCATCAATCAGGTCAATCGCTTTATCCGGCAGGAAGCGGTCGGTAATGTAGCGGTCTGACAGCTTCACTGCTTGGTCAATCGCTTCGTCCGTAATTTTGACGCGATGGTGCGCTTCGTAACGATCGCGCAGCCCTTTTAGAATTTGAACCGTTTCTTCCGGCGTCGGCTGATCCACCGTAATTGGCTGGAAGCGGCGTTCTAAGGCAGCATCTTTTTCAATATATTTGCGGTATTCATCCAACGTCGTCGCACCGATACATTGCAGCTCCCCGCGTGCCAGCGCCGGCTTCAAGATGTTTGAAGCGTCAATTGCTCCTTCGGCACCGCCAGCGCCAATCAGCGTATGCAGTTCATCAATGAACAGGATGATATTCCCGGCTTGGCGAATTTCGTCCATAATCTTTTTCAGCCGATCCTCGAACTCACCACGGTATTTCGTGCCAGCGACGACCGAGCCCATATCAAGTGTCATGACGCGCTTGTCACGGAGCGTCTCTGGAATTTCATTATTAATAATCTTCTGGGCCAAGCCTTCGGCAACGGCCGTCTTCCCGACGCCTGGTTCTCCGATTAATACCGGATTATTCTTCGTCCGGCGGCTTAGCACTTGAATGACGCGTTCAATCTCCTTGCTGCGGCCAATGACCGGGTCTAGGTTGCCTTCCTTCGCAATCGCCGTCAAATCGCGTGCCAAGCTGTCCAGCGTCGGTGTGCTCACATTCTGCGATTGGCCGTGATGGCTCGATACCGCTTCGCTGCTGCCGAGCAACTGCAGCACTTGCTGACGCGCTTTGTTCAGGCTGATGCCCAAGTTGTTCAACACGCGTGCTGCTACCCCCTCGCCCTCACGAATCAGGCCGAGCAAAATATGCTCTGTTCCGACATACGTGTGGCCAAGCTTGCGCGCTTCGTCCATGGACAGCTCAATGACTTTCTTTGCCCGAGGCGTATAGGCGATATTGGTCGGCTGTTCTTGACCGCGCCCGATTAGCGATTCGACTTCGTCTTGAATCTTCTCCAGACCAAGGCCGAGCGCAACTAAAGCTTTTGCGGCAATGCCTTCCCCTTCACGAATGAGGCCGAGCAAAATATGCTCTGTTCCGATATTATTGTGTCCTAAGCGGACCGCTTCTTCCTGTGCCAAAGCCAATACTTTTTGTGCACGTTCTGTAAATCTTCCGAACATCATCGTCTAAGCACCTCCATAAACTTTATGATTTGGATTTGGATTTCGATAACGTCTCCCGAATCAATCTCGCCCGATACACGTCCCGTTCATCGGTTGGCAGCGATTTGTTGTATATATGCTGCAAAAATCCCGGTTGTGTCATGACAAGCAATTCGTTTAATTCAGATGAGTGAATATGGTTTAGAATGTTCAAATCCGAGCCGAGACGAATATCGGACAGCCGTTGCGCCGCTTCCTTCGAATCCATGATAGCCGCGTGCTTCATAATGCCGTAAGACCGGCATACACGGTCTGTCAGTCGTGTCCGACTATCCGTCAGCAGGAGCTCACGCGCCGCCTTCTCATGCTCGATAATTTGCTTCACTACGCTGTACAGATTATCGATAATCTCGGTTTCAGATTGACCGAGCGTAATCTGGTTCGAGATCTGGAACAGGTTGCCGATCGCTTCGCTTCCTTCCCCGTATATACCCCGAACAGCCAAGCCTACTTGTGTAACCGCCTGAAGGATGCGGTTAATTTGCTGTGTCATCACAAGAGCTGGCAAATGCATCATGACCGACGCCCGAATTCCGGTACCGACATTCGTCGGACACGAGGTAAGGTAACCGCGCTTCTCGTCGAAGGCATAATCGACATGTGATTCGAACACGTCATCGATGCGGCTCGCTTGTTCCCACGCCTCACGAATTTGTAACCCCGGATACAGGCATTGAATCCGCAGATGGTCTTCTTCATTAATCATAATGCTAATCGATTCGTCATCGCTTAATATGACGACTCCGTTACGCGACTCGTTAGCCAGACTCGGAGAGATTAAATGTTTCTCCACCAGCACCTGCTTCTCGGTGTCGTTCATTTCCACAAGCGAAAACTTCTGAAAATGATTGATCGCTGCAAATTCAGGTTCATCCACAACCGCCGTCAAATGGGTATGCACTTCAGCCGACTGCTGGTTCGTCGCCAGCAGCGGGAACGGCAGTCCGCTCAAGTTCCGTGCTACACGGATACGACTGCTGATGACGATATCGGAGTCTGGACCCGTACCGCGCATCCAGTCACTAAGCGCTTGCTCCATAAATCGTCTCCCTGCCATCTCGCCATCTCCTTCCATTTCATTCGTTCAATTCCCATTATTTATGTGCACGAGACTAACCGTTATGTTCCGCAGCACCAGGCGGATTCTTCTCCAAGTCCCGGATGCGATCACGCAGCTTGGCCGCTTGTTCGAATTCCTCATTCATGATGCTGAGCTGCAGCTGCTTCTTTAAATCTTCTAATTCGCGCTTACGTTGAATTCTTCCTCCGCCACGCTTCGGAATTTTGCCGATGTGAACAGTATTGCCGTGAACTCGCTTCAGCAATGGATCCAAGCGGTCGCCAAAGAAGGAGTAGCATTCATCACACCCGAAACGGCCGAGCTTGCTGAATTGCGAATAAGTAAGTCCGCAATTCTCACATCGCGTCGCCTGTGGCTTGTTAGCATGAGCAGTACCGCTTGTACCCGAATCACCGCCTGACAGATCAAAGTCAAGCAATCCAGAAAGCAAGTTATGAATGGAGAAGCCGTTAGACGTGCCAGGAATCCATTCGCCCTTCTCCCGGGCACATGATTCGCAAATATGGAATTCCGTCTTTTGCCCGTTAATGATTTTGGTAAAATGCAAGGTGGCTGGTTTCTGACTGCATTGTTGACAGATCATATCCGTTTCTCCTCCTTTATAGGTGACATATTCAACCTTATATATACATCGGTCGATCTATTTGCTAAGCAGAGCCAGCAGCATGGCCCGCAGCAGCCTAGCACGCAATTCATCGCGGTAAGGAAGCTTAATCGGCAAGTTGTCGCGCGATACAGCAGCCCTCAATAAATTCGCTTCCCGGCGGGAGATAAATTCTGCTTCTTCCAGTTGATAAATGAGCCCCTCTGCCGCCGACTGACTGATTAGCTCTCCAATAGATTCGCACAGATGATTGTGGATACCTTCATGTTCCGGCAAATCGACGCGTTGAATGCGGATGTATCCGCCGCCTCCCCGCTTGCTTTCCACGACGTAACCTTTTTCTAAGGTGAACCTTGTGCTGATAACGTAATTGATTTGCGAAGGCACACATGAAAATTGCTCCGCCAAATCATTTCGTTGAATTTCTACAGCGCCTTCCGTGCTCTCCACTAACATATGCTTTAAATAATGTTCAATCAAGTCGGAAATATTGCGCATCTTCTCCCTCCTTTCCGCACGCTTCTATATTAGGTTTAACCAATTTTGACGGTACCTTATTCGACTTTTCCTAACTATTTGACTTTTTGCGCTTTATTCTGACTTTGACTTTCTTTGACTTTACGTTTATTATAGCGGAATTTTTTTGCTTTGCCAATACTTTATTTTCATTTTTTTGTCCTCCATTGTATGCTGCGTGCGGAAAGAGTTCAGGTGCTCATATACCGAACATTTTTAATTCATACTGCAAAAGTCAAAAATGTGTATATTTCGTGACTTCTCCACAGAGCGTGGATAAGCTGGGGATGAATATGTATATAAAGATATATTTTCGTATATCTTATCTAGATAGATTGTTGATAAATACTTTATAGTGTATACGATTTGCGAAGTTAATACTTCTTTGTGATAGATTGTGGATAGACATCATATAATGCGAGAGCTCTTATACGTTTACTGATTGAGTCGATGGTCAGTAGTACATAATTGTTCATAAGTAGGCAAAAAAGTGGGGATTGACGAGGTAAAGACAATGGAGTCAGTAACCTCTAACACAGTCTATAGCTCTATGATCAGTTCAGTTTGTTAGTTATTCGAGTGGAGAATATGGTCATTGTTGATATCATTAAATACAATGTGGATAGAATGGCATAAATCAGAGGGATATCATATGGGGAAGGCATTGGCTCTGTGGATAAGTTGTGGACAAGACAAAAAACCACTAACATAATGTCAGTGGTTTGTCTGCTTGGCAACGTCCTACTCTCCCGGGACCCTGCGGTCCAAGTACCATCGGC
>NZ_JAJNBZ010000032.1 GCF_021369635.1 Paenibacillus profundus
TTTATTGCTGAAAGTCCTTGTGTAGCAAGGGCTTAGATTACTGCAAAATGCTCAATTAGGTGAAATATAATGCTCCCATAGGTTGAGACACGGCTAGCTACATCGCCGTATGACCAGTTATCGTCCGGAAATGACCGATTATCGAAAATCCATTTACAATAAGTCTCTTGGTTTTTATAGTGAATACGGATGAAAGGAATGAAGCGCAGTGAAATTTGAAGTATCGATTGATCCATCTTGCAAAGAGCCGAAAATTATCATCCTAACCGACAAAATGACGGATGAAATAACTGATATCATGAAGATGCTTTCAGAATCCTCTACCGATTCATTAGCGGTGTTTTCGGAAAGAGGCGTTATCATCGTGGAATGCAGAAAAATCGTCAGAATTTATGCGGAGAGAAAAAAGGTTTTTGTCCAGACCGCTCATGATACGTATACGGCTCGTTCAAGATTATATGAGCTTGAAGAAAAACTGGACAGTCAATTATTTGTCCGTATTTCAAATTCGGAAATCATTAATATTAAAATGATTATCAATATGGACATAAGTATTACCGGGACAATTGGGATCCTGTTAAAGGGCGACATTAAAACATATGCATCTCGCCGATACGTCTCAAAAATTAAAAAATTGTTAATAGGATGAGGTGATCAACATGTTGAAAAAACTATTGAGTCGAGCCGCTGGAGGGTTTGCATATGGTGTGTTAATCGGACAAGTGGTGCAAATAATCATCTCCCTCTCTTTGGGAGAAGGGAAGTTTATGCCAGTAATCTCAGACTTTCGATCGTTATTTGAAAGTGAGATTACAGCTGTAATAGCACAAATGATATTGACAGGTATTATTGGTGTGGCTTTTGCTACGAGTTCTGTTGTATTTGACATTGCAAAATGGAGCTTACTGAAGCAATACGTCGTACACTTTTGCATAACAGCGATTGTGTGGGTGCCGATTGTTATTATTTGCTGGATGCCAAAAACGTACAAGAGCATCCTCATTCTTGGTGTCAATTTTTTAGGGACGTATTTGATTACATGGTTCATCCAATACACGATTTCCAAAAAGGATATCCAAGAGATTAATGCTGCTATAAAGGCTGAAAAATGATGAAAAGGCAGGCGATAAATCGATGTCAATTGAAATAAAGGAACTGACGAAGCAGTATCAATCAAGAAAAGCGGTCGATCATTTCAGTCTCTCGATTCATACGGGTGAATTTTTTGCACTGCTTGGACAAAATGGTGCAGGCAAAACGACAACTATTAAGATGCTTTCATGTTTACTAACACCGACAAGTGGAGATGCACTACTACTTGGTGATAGTATTGTGACAAATTCAAAGGCTGTGAAGCAAAAAATCAATGTGTCACCGCAGGAAACGGCCGTTGCACCGAATCTTTCTGTAAAGGAAAACCTTGAGTTTCTTGCAAGAATCTATGGTAGCAGTAAGCAACAATCACAAATGAAAGCTGTTGAGATGATGAAAGAATTTGGTCTAACAGAACGAGCAAAGAACAAAGCGAAAACATTGTCAGGCGGTATGCAACGACGTCTGAGTATTGCCATGGCGCTCATTTCCAATCCTGAAATACTCTTTTTAGATGAGCCAACACTTGGACTTGATGTTCGTTCAAGACGTGAACTATGGAAAGTGTTAAGTGGGCTTAAAGGAAAGATTACGATTATTTTAACAACGCACTATTTGGAAGAAGCAGAAGCACTGGCTGACCGAATCGGTATCATGCACGGTGGGGAATTACATGCGCTTGGCACGGTGGATGAGTTGAAGGAAACAACGGGACAATCTAATCTTGAAGATGTATTCCTTGCACTGACTGAGGAGGAGAGCGATGTATGAGATATTTCGCATTTGCTTCACGTAATCGTAAAGAGATTTTTCGAGATCCGTTGAATCTCTTATTCGGTATTGGACTGCCTGTTGTTATGATGTGGCTCTTTTCAATCATGCAGAAAAATATGCCGTTTGACCTTTATAATATTGAAAAATTAACGCCGGGTATTATCGTTTTTAGTTTTTCATTTATTACGTTATTCTCAGGTATGCTGATTGGTCGAGATCGAAGCAGTTCGTTCTTAATGCGAATCTTTGCTTCTCCAATGTCGGCATCTGATTATATTGTTGGCTATGCATTTCCGCTATTACCGGTTGCCACCCTACAAATTATCGTTTGCTTTATTACAGCATTTTTCTTTGGCTTATCTTTTAATGCGAATATACTTCTTACAATCGTTGTACTGATTATCATTGCGATGTTTTATATTGGATTAGGTCTGCTGCTTGGCACTTACTTCACAGACAAGCAAGTTGGTGGGATTTTTGCCATCTTCATCAATATTACAACATGGTTAAGTGGCACATGGTTTGAACTAGACATGATTGGCGGAGTGTTTAAAACAATTGCGTATGCTCTCCCATTTGCTCATGCGGTTGATGCAACACGAGCTGCTCTTGCCGGAGAATACGGTGATCTTGTAGTACCACTATTATGGGTGATTGGCTATACAATCGTCATATTTGTCATTGCGGTTACTGGTTTCAAGAAGAAAATGAAAAGCTAATTTTTTAATAAGGACCTTTAAAAATGATCAAACTTTATTCAAAAGCTACACCAAATGCCTTTCTATGAAGAGAGGAGTCGCTCAACTAACGGAACACGTTTGTTTAATAAGTAATTAAGAAAATAAGCTATTTGAACATATTAGTCATAGATAATATGTCAAACAGCTTATTTTTATTGATTTCTTTAAAGTTAGCTCTTGACAACCTAGTCAAATAAAGTATTTTCTTAGTGCTTAATCCTAGTTTATTGGTTTATTTGAAGAACTACATGCTACACGCGTATGTGCTTTCATTAAAATTGGAGAGGAAATTCGTCAGTTGGACCGTTCCTCACATTTTTGGAAGGTTCGTAACCTAATTGGTTAGGAACTAAATCATACATGAAAAGAGGAGATTCAAAATGACTCATTTTGCATTACAGTTTTTTATTGGTAAAAGTATGAACCATGCATTGATGTTAGCTGATCAACTAAAAGAACACACTGAGTCAAAAGGATTAGAGGAAATGGAGACAATGTTTTTTGAGTTATCTGAGCGATACAAATCGTTTCTTAACCAAAAGGGAAATATAGACAAGTCTCTTGTAATTGACAATCCATCTGGCGACCTAATGAAAACAAGTGTGTCCGAAATAGTTCCCCATAAAAACAAGGGCTTAGCGTACAATCATTTCCGCGTAATGTAATTATGGCTCGGTCGCTATTTATTTACATAAATACCCGTCTACTATGTGGGTGGTGTCAGCTTTGATGATACAGGAACTTAGAAAAAAGCCAGAAAGAAAACGATTTGGACAACTACCACGGTTGCCCTATGCCTGAGGCATATCGTAAATGACTTACTTCTCCTCAGCTTGAACTTGCATAAGTTCGTATATTTTGCGAGTTGTATTTACATTCCTGACTGTCATTTGTTGATATATCGTTGACCTAGCAAGTTTCATCATACCGCTCTTGGTAACATTTTTTCTGTCAACCGACCATAGAATCGCTCCGGTAACGTATTTCACCGTATCAAATTCTGGTTTGATGACCAGCTTATCAAGCACTGACTCATCATTGACATCATCCCATAAAAACAGCACATCACTTTTCATCTGTTGATCGTTTGTCCATGAGTCCGGAAGGGAGTGCATGATTTTTTTAAAATCATCAAAACTACGGACCACAACTTTGATTTCTAATCCGAAGTCTGCATGTATAGCCTCTTCCAGAATGTGTGATATTTTTGTTCTTGATTGGCTATTGTCTGTAAAAATGATATTACCTGAATTGATATATGTCACTACAGAGTTCATACCCACTCGTTCAAAAGCTTTTTTAAGCAACTTCATGTCCATTTTATTTTTTCCACCAACATTGATTCCCCGAAGCAGTGCGATATAGACCATGATTATCCCCCTATCAATAACATTAAAAAAAATTGTTTCTACATAAATGCACAAAACCATTATAAATACAACGTTTCCGCTTTTGCCGTTTGCAATGTTCCAATGTGCCGTTTGCTTTGTTACTGCCATTATCGTTGGCCTGTCTGTCAGTGTAAATATTCTGATTGCTATCATTGCACTCATTCCCGTTTCTTTACTTTTTATAAGTATCGGCTTGCTGATGGGAAGTGTTCTTTCGAGTAATCAGATGAACGGCGCTGGTGCGATTCTCACCAATGGGGCTTTATGGCTTAGTGGCGCACTGTTCCCTCTCGACACAATAGGTGGAGCGTTTAAGACGGTATGCTATGCACTTCCGTTTGTTCACTCAGTGGATATGGTAAAGTATGCTCTATCTGAAAATAATTCACCTATTCTTTCACACGTTTGGTGGGTGTTGGGATACGCAGTCATTATTTTTATCATTGCGGTTATCCTTTTCAAGAAAAAAATGAAAGGCTGATTTCTTCGTAGAGCAATACAGTACCGTCCTGCCGTTCCTACTCGGCGGAGCAGTATACCTGCTTGCGGCGGTGGGTCTTACCATCTACCTGATGTATCAGTACAGGCGTTAAAAAGTAGGAAAGCCGGAGGCGCGGGCAATGTCTCCGGCTTTCCCGTTGAACGGGTGCAAATTCCCGCCCATTCACGCCATGCAACAGGATTTCACGGTCTGTTGCCGACATCATGGACAAGCAGGAAACCAATGATCGGATTCATCAGGCGTTGGCCGGTCTTTCCACAATACAGCGCCGGCGCATAAAGACTTATTTTTACAACGGGCTGATCTATCGCCAGATCGCGACAATAGAAAAAATCACCTGCATGGCAGTGTGAACTGCAACCCTATATGTGGACAGCAAAAAAAGCACTTCGTGCTTAAGCTGCTAAAAGATGGCTTCTGAACTCATCAGGAGTCATCACCTCTAATGTCCATTGGTATCGTTCTGAATTATAAAAGGAAACGTACCTGCCTCCTCAAAGATTTTTTGTGGCATTTTCCCTTCCTTATGTGCATGCACCGCAGCCATTTTAAACGAAGGGGCATAGGTTATTGATTTCTCTGTTACGTGTAAGACGTTTGGATTAGATTCTAACTGTCTGATCTGTTGCTCCGCAAAACGAAGTCTTCTTGTTGTAGGCTTCTTGCTGTCTGTAATTTCATCGACCTCGCTCTTATTAGTTACACTCATTATAAACGCAAAGAACCCGTCTGGCAGAGGCACTTTTTTCAGAGTGTCCATCCTACGGGTTACAGTTCAAAGATTGATCAGAATGGTTTCTTTTCGTTTACTATAAAATATGACTTAGTAAATGAGCCCATCTCCGTTGTTTGGAAGCTGCTTAATTTCCAATTTCTAAGGGGATGGGCTATAAGAATGCCTGTTAAAGGCCATGTAGGTACATTGAATTATGTTCTCTTATAAAGCACAATCGTCCGCTAACTCCTCTGTCTCTTGATGCCTTATGTGAAAAAGATGAACGATAAGATAAAGCAAGAGACGATCCCGACCAGAATCGGCACGGATGTGCGTTTGACGATCTGTATCGGGTTGACCTTAATAATCGAAGCAACGACGATGATGACCGCCGCCACCGGCGATATGGAACGAACCAAGTTCGCAATCAACTGCATCGGCAGCGCGACCATAACGCCGTTTATGCCGAGTTTCTCTGAAATTTCCGGGATGATGTTGATCACGGAGTAGAAAACGGCCAAGCCGCTTCCGCTGATGAAGGTGATCAAGCCCTCAACGCCCGCGAAGGTGAGCATCAGGATAACGCCTGCACCTTCGATGTGTCTAACCGATTCGATGAGCATATCAATGATGCCCATCGACTTCAAGCCTTCGACCAGCATGCCTGCTGCTACGAGGAGTGAGACAACTTGTGCCAATCCGGTGCCCATACCGGTGAAGAAAATCGAGAGCTGCTTGGAGGTTTCTTTGAAGGAACCTTTGCGGATAATCTCGATTATAAGGGCGATGGCCATACAAATGAACGTAATTTCCACCAACCCGAGCTTGACACTCGTTATGATTAAACCAAATAACAATACGAGAATGAGCGGCAAAATCGGCAGCAAACCGTAGTAGGCCGGCGGCAAATCGTTCTTCACGACAAGCTTCTCGTCGTTGATCTCCTGCTGGAGCGTGCCCTGCTGCCGCTTATCCATATACTTCTGCCAGAAATAGTGAACGACCGCCATGATAAGAAGCACAGGAATCGAAATCTTGGCATGGTAGGAGAAGACATATTCAACAAGGTTTATGCCTAGATTCTCCGCCGCGACGACGCTGTCCGCTCCAAGGGGCGTCGGCATAATCGTAGCCGTCGTTGCAATGATAGCGCCGGCCGTCAGCGAGGACATGCCCGTATTTTTCAATACCGGATACAGCGTTGCCATAAGCAGGACCGCCAAGCTGGATGCGCTCGGCACGACGAGAGAAAGCAAGTTGCCAAGCAGGAAGACGATAGGCACGAGAATGTACTGCGATTTGATGCGGCCAAGCGGCTTCGTCAACAGATGCACGGCAACATCACTGGCGCCGATATGCGTCATATAGCTGGAGAAACCGAACAACACCATGATCGTTAAACCGACACCGCCTAATTGTTTGACAAAGATCAGCCCGATTTGCTTGAACGGATCCAACAGGACAAGACCGGTGGAGTCCTCTGGCTTCAATACAGGGTGGCCAAGCAGCACGGCCGCGATCATGATCACGATACCGGCAGTGAGCAGCACGAATTTGGCGTCATAGTTTTTAGCGATTAAAAAACCAGTTGCAACAAGGAGAACTAAGCTAATGATAATCTCCAACACGTGGAACACGCTCCTTTTCTAAGATAGGGTTAAATCGCGTTGCGAAGCATTTCGAGCGCCCATTCGCGGAAAGTGAATGGAGTAGAACACAGAGCTATGAAATAACGGATATTTGCGATTTTCATATGTGTAACCGGTTACATATCGAACGAAAGAAATTCTTCATCCCAGACGTGAAACAAGAGGTGACTCCTATATATGACGATTACGGGCAATCCGTTTCCGCTTGGAACGGGCATGAAGAGGAACATGCGGTATGATGCGTTTGCCGATGGAAAGGGTACCGGTTGGCATGTATTATTTCCTAACGGTTGTATTTCTATTACGGCTGACTTGCGCTCTATCGAGTCGTTCCCCACGTCCTTCATTACGGTTTAATTTCCTACATTGTGTAACCGGTTACACAATGTATTTATAGTTATAATACTGCCCATGTATTCGACTTGTCAATCAGCTAGCATTTGTAAATCGTGTGAAATGGGTGATAGTCGAACCAAGCATATGTAGGAAATTTCTCTTACATGTGTAGTATGTAGTTCTTCATATAAACCAATAAATTGGGACTAAGCACTAATTGCTTTATTTTCTTCTTCTATACTGTCTTATGGTTATTTTCCAACATGAGCCTAATACTAATTCTCATGAGCTGATGATTTTTATGTATGACGGATTGTCAAGCCAAGTGCGACAGTTCACTCACGAATGATTCGTACGCCGTTTTCCACCCAAGACATTTTCTTGGTCGATTATTAATCAATTCTATTGCATGTGAAAGTTCTTCCTCTGTGACCCTAGCAAAGTCATGTCCCTTGGGAAAGAACTCTCTGAGGAGCCCATTGGCATTCTCATTGGTTCCTCTTTGCCATGACGAATAGGGATCAGCGAAATAGACCTTAATCTTGTGCGAGGACTCAAGGTTTCGATGACAAGCAAACTCTTTCCCTCGATCCACGGTCGCCGTCTGAAACGTGGGTATAGGATAGGACTTAGCTACTTTATCAAATGCTTCTTCCATGGAAGAAGCGGTGCGATCAGGCATCTTCACCGCAAGATACCAGCGTGTCTTACGCTCTGCAAAGGTTGCCACACAAGCTTTGCTTCTACCACGGCTAGATACGACGGTATCGAGTTCCCAATGCCCAAAGCTCTCACGCTTTCGTACTTCCACGGGACGCTGGCTGATTGTTCTTCCGATATTGAATCGTCCGCGTGTTTCTGCTGGTTTGCGGCGTTTTCCTTTGTGTCGAAGAACTTCAATGCTCCCTTGTACCAACAGGCCTGAGTACAGCTAGCGATAGATCGTTTTAAAGGATATACGGATGTCTGGATAGTCTTGTTTCATACGACCAGCGATCTGTTCAGGAGACCAAGTAGCCTCGAGTTTCTCCGTGATGTAATCGATTCGCTCAGGTGTATGCTTTCCTAAGTAACGGACAAGATTACGACGTTCCTCAGAGGCTATATGAGCAGCATTTGCCTTGTATTCGTTGGAAATATGATTGCGTTTCAACTCACGAGCAACACTCGAATGGTGTCGTCCTAGTTCCCTCGCTATGACTCGGGTGGACCAGCCCTGGCTGTGCAGGAGCTCTAGCTTCCCCCGTTCGAACATGTTAAAATGTGAGTAACTCATGATTGATTCCTCCATGTAATGGTTGTTGTGGTGACTCCATTTTACACGAATCAATCATGAGCCATTTTTTTATTTAATGATAACTGTCGCACTTCATATTACAATCCGTCGCTATGAAAAACATGACGGTTTAATTGAAAAAATTGAAAGTATCCGGCTGGAATTAATGAAAGCAGCCAATGAAAAAAAGAGCTTTACTGACGATACTGTTGTGAGATTCAGTCAAGAGCTGGATTTTTATCCATTGTTGTAATGATGTGACTTCTTCTAAAACAATATCGAACATCAGCCAAGCTCTGTGAAGGCACTCGCTGATTACGATACTACTCGCACAGATACATATGAGAAAACTTGGAATTACATTGGAATTACATGGATGAAGGCGTATTGAGCTGAAAGGAGAGAAGAATGACCAAAGGAATGAATGCAATACATGCGGGTTGGCTGTTTCTTGTTTCCTATATATCAGGAAATGTGCTGTCTACCTTTATATTTCCAGATAAACAGCAGCTATATGCTAACTTAGGCTTTTTTCTGCTCTATGTAGCGTTCGCACAAATCGGTTTGAATGTGGTTCCTTCTGTTGTATTGACGAGCAGCAAGAAGCTATCATGGGTGTCCGTATTCAAATTCCGTAAGGTGACTTGGTGCACGATGCTGCTAAGTATACTGATTTATGCGGTCAGTCAAATTGTCATGTTGTTTATTCATCAAGCGACAGAAATAATATCAGCAGCGCTTGGGAGAACGTATCAGGTATCCATTTATCCGATTGCAACCGACATCACGTCTCTGGTTCTGCTCATTGTAGCGATTGGCGTAATTCCTCCGATATGTGAGGAACTGTTGTTCAGAGGTGTGCTATTGACCGGATACGAACAAAAGGGAAGATGGTTCGCCGCGGCGATGAGCTCCGTCTTGTTCGCACTCTTTCACGATAATCCATATCGGCTGCTGGAGCTGTTCTTCGCCGCCTGGGTATCGGCCCTGATCGTGCTCTACGCTCGGTCAATCTGGCCGGGGATCGTTATCCATATGGCCACGAACGTATCGTATGTAATCGGATCGTATATGCAAGGCGGGGATTTGGTGAAGAGTATATCTTCACCATCTGGTTCTCCTGACTATATTTTGTTAGGGTTCTCAGGAGCAGCGTCCATCCCCGCGCTGTATCTATGCATGCTCCTGCTGCGGAAGATTGATAAGATTGAGCGGCCTCGAAACCACTCCAAGGATATATATCCCACTTCTTCGGACATAAAGTATTGGCAGGTGCCGATTCTCATTTCTGTCTGCTGGTTTATATTTGAAATGATCATGATAAACAAAACTTAAGAAGCATTACCATGTAAACGCAAGGTCGAAGTTATCTACAATCAGGATGATCTGGTTGATGGGCGTGGTTTATTATGCTTAAAATCATCAAATTATGAGAAAAAATTATTCGACTCATGTTGGAAAATGACTATGAGACAGTATACGAAGAAGAAATGAGAGATCGGTATGCGCCGAACCCGGCGCATTGCGCACCGAGGAATTCGGAGTGGATCGTAAGGTTTTTTGTGTTTATATATTTAAATGGGATTACCTAGGGGTATATGATATGGAAAAAAGGAATGAAGATGGTCAAAGCAAGAGCAAACGAAAACGCTTGACTTTGCGAGGAAAAGATTGTATCTTCAATGGAAATCGAATTGAGAAAGTTAGGAAAAAGCGAAGACCAAAGACATGAGCGCCAATGTACGTACGCATGCGCAGAGAGGGGGCCCCAGGCTGCAAGGCTCCTCGTGCGGGTGGTTGCTTCCTCCTTTGCAGCTGTGGTTCTCAGTGCCCGGGAAGGGCGCTGTTAACTGCCGGGTTACGCCGTTATGCCGTGTATAAGGATCGCTTGCTTCGTGCAGGCGGTCAAATTAGGGTGGTACCACGACGCATTCGTCCCTTGGGGCGGATGCGTTTTTTTTGTATTAGCGGGGTGACTGCAAGGTTGGAAGCATTGGTAAAAGTCTTGAAGGTCGGATGAAATGCGGTTTCCTAACGAAAAGAGGAGGAATGGGCAAAATGCGTCAATCACAACTTCTATCCCCAACTTTGCGGCAAGCGCCAGCGGATGCCGAGGCGGCGAGTCATCAGCTGCTGATGCGGGCGGGGTACATCCGGCCGCTTGCGGCGGGAGTGTATTCGTATTTGCCGATGGGCTGGAAAGTGCTGCGCCACATCGAGCGCATCGTACGCGAGGAAATGGATCGCGCGGGAGCGCAGGAGCTCCATCTCCCAGCGATGCTGCCAGCCGAGCTGTGGAAGGAATCGGGGCGGTATGACGTATACGGGCCTGAGCTAATCCGTCTGCATGACCGTCATGGGCGGGAATTCGCGCTTGGTCCGACACATGAAGAGGCGGTTACGGCGCTTATTCGAGACGAGGTGAAGTCTTATAAGCGGGTTCCGTTGACGGTATATCAGATCCAAACAAAGTATCGCGACGAGCGACGGCCGCGGTTCGGGCTGCTGCGCTGCCGTGAATTCGTGATGAAGGATGCGTATTCGTTCGATATCGATGCGGCTGGGCTGGATGCGAGCTATCGCTCGATGTTCGAGGCGTATCATCGTATTATGCAGCGGCTGGGCTTGTGTTATCGTGCGGTAGAGGCGGATGCGGGCGCCATGGGCGGCGAAGGGGCGACGCATGAGTTCACGGCGCTGGCTGATGTCGGGGAAGACACGGTCGTGACGTGCACGGAGTGCGGCTATGCGGCCAATCTGGAGCGGGCGGAAGCGGGACGAGGCGCTTCGACAGCAAGTGATGCTGTTGGAAATGGAGTTGACGGCGATGCTCAGGCAGCGCGTGTTGAAACGGATGAAAATCTGGCCGAGGATCAAACTTCAAAACTAGCAGACGCTCAAGCTTATAAGCTTGCCAGTGCAATCGCTCAAGCTGAACGATTCCTTACGCCGGACATGAAAACGATTAAGGATTTGGTCGCAGGACTCAAGCTGGATGAAACGGCGTTCATTAAGACGCTCATCTATATCGCTGATGGAGAAACGGTGGCGGTGCTCGTGCGCGGGGATCATGAAGTGAACGAGATAAAAGTGAAAAATGCGCTTGGCGCAGACGTGATTGAGCTGGCGGACGAGGAGACTGTCGTGCAGGTGACGGGAGCGCCGACGGGCTTTGCGGGACCGATAGGGCTGAAGCAGAAAGTGAAGCTGCTCGTCGATTATGCAGTTGCCGCGCTGAGCGAAGGCATCGCCGGGGCGAACGAGGAGGACTATCACGTGAAGCATGTCGTGCCTGGCCGTGATTTTGCGATTGACGCAGCAGGCGATTATCGCAATGTGATGGAAGGCGAGTCATGTCCGTATTGCGGCGGAGGCCGCTTGCAGTTCCACCGCGGCATCGAGGTCGGCCACGTATTCAAGCTTGGCACAAAATATAGCGCAGCGCTTGGCGCCACCGTCCTCGATCCGAACGGCCGCGAGCATCCGCTGCTGATGGGGTGCTATGGCATCGGGGTATCGCGCCTAATGGCTGCGATTGTCGAGCAGCATCATGACGAGCGTGGCTTGATCTGGCCACAGGCGATCGCGCCGTTCCAAGTGCATGTTATCCCGGTGGCTGTTAAAGATGAGAAGCAGATGCAAGCGGCGGAGCAACTGTATGCGGAGCTGCAGCGGGCTGGCGTGTCCGTGCTGCTGGACGACCGCGACGAGCGTGTCGGCGTCAAGCTGGCGGATGCGGATTTGTTCGGCATTCCGCTGCGGATTGTGTGCGGCAAGTCGGTGGCGGACGGCATGGTGGAGTGGAAAGAGCGTGCGTCTTCAGAGGTGAAGCTTGTGGCAATTGGGGAGTGTTTGGAGAAGGTTAGGCAGTGGGAGCAGTTATCTTTGTGCAGCCCGGTTTGGTAATCTGAAGAATAACAGAAATATGATATCATTCTTCCGAAAGAACCAGAGGCTCTTTAACCCTTGAACGAGGGAAGAAGGGCCTCTTTTCGTTACTGTTATTATGAACAGATGCTATAATCAATAAAAGGTGGGTATTTTGTCCAATGGTTACTACTCTGTCTATGCATGACTCACATTTTATCGCGGTGAAATTTGTTTATCATGAACCTATTGTTGCTAAAATGAAGACAATAAACAAAGGCCGTTAAAAAGAAATAGAAGGAGGAAGAACAAATGAAATGGCAAAAAGTAAGAGAGCTGTTCTCTGACCAATTTGTTCTGGTTTCCATCCTTGATTATCATGAAGAAGGTAATAGAAAATAGATAAGTATTAAGAATAGTTGATGTGATTATTGATACCGGATCCTCACATACTGTAGTTAGTCCTGATGTTTTGGAGAAAGTCGGAGTGACTTGCGAAATAGGGGATTCTATAATGAAGCATACAGGATTGGTGGAAGCGATCCTTTCAACACGAAAAGGATGGATAGAATAGAAATAGATGTTGGGATGTTGCCTAAAGACCATAATGGGTTACTGGGACTGGATATTTTAAAACAGTATGACTTTATTATTGACCTGAAAGTATTAGAACTATGTATTTGAACAATGAATGGGGAAAAATTATAGGTTGAATCGGGGAAGTCGCCGACATCCTATAACATTGCATCTACGCTGCGGGGCATTCGCCCCTTGGTTGTCAGGTGATAAAGCACAGAAGAATATTCAGACAAAACACGACCCGGCCTAAGATAAGAGCTATCTGAGGGCGGGTCGCGTCGTAGATGCTGAAACGTTATGAGAAAACAATGAATTGGATAATAGATAGAGTTAAAATCTCGAAAGCCAATCCTATGAGGAGAGAAAAATATGGATGAATTCACAAAAGCAAAAGTAAAGAAAATTATGGATGACTATATAAAAGACAAAATTCCAAAACACTTACAAAATCAAATCAAAATGAATTACAAAATTCGAGGGAATAACGTAACAATCATAGAAGAAAGACCGGCTTTTAGAAGCGAACAATGGGTACAACATGATATTGCTCAATTAAGAAAAGACCAAGAAGTATGGAAAGTATATTGGAAAGACAGTAAAAACAAATGGCAATATGTAGAGGAGATAGAACCGAATAAAAACTTTGAAAAACAACTTGAAATCATAGAACAGGATAACACTGGAGTATTTTGGGGTTAATCAAAGGAGCATCGACTTCTCATAACAACGTATCTACACTGCGGGCTTCGCCCTTGGTTCGTATGAAGCGGTGAGATCCTGATAAAAATCATTACCTTGTAGAGAAATTTGTAGCTTCAAATGCAGTTTCGATTGCACAATCAAAGATAGAAAAAGGATGGACAACAAAAGCAATTTATAGTGAAGATACCATGGTGGGATTTACAATGTATGGATATTCAGAGGAGGATAATTGTTTTGAATTATGCCGTATTATGATTGACTATAAATTTCAACGTCAAGGTTTCGGTAGAAAGGCACTAAGTCTAATCATTAAAGAGATGAGTAAGAACAAGGAATGCTCAGAAATATATTTATCGTTTGATCCAGAAAACCATTCTGCAAAAAAACTATATGAAGAATTTGGATTTGAAAATACAGGTATAATCGTAGACGACGAAGTTCTTTATTGCTTGAAAATATAAAATGTAGGTGAATTCGAGATGCCGGTAACTACAGATAACAAAACATTCACGCATCGGACCCTGAAGGCTCCTCGGTCTACGAGAGGCATCTCAGCGAAGTGAATTCAGCAGACACCTGCACCGACTAAGCGCATGGTGCCCGGCCTGACGGCCTTAAGTCGGTAAGGGTTCGTGAATGTACAAACGTTATACGACAGACCGAAGCAAACATATATCTAAAAGATTAATCCAACAGTTGAATAAAGAAGGTGATTCAAAATATGAAAAGAACGACTGAAGTATATAAAAACGATGAATTGTCAATTGAATACTCAATTAGTAATAAAGGTGGAATTCCCATTCTCGTAATGCACGGTGGACATTCAAATTGTAATGAAGAATTTGGATATACAGAGTTAGAACAACAAGGATATTCGATACTTACACCTTCTAGACCAGGGTACGGGAAAACATCTCCTAATAATGGCTTAAACCTATCAACGGCTTGCAATTCATACATTGAGCTCTTAAATCATCTTAAGCTAGACAAGGTTCATGTAATTGCAATTTCTGCAGGTGGACCTAGCGCGATTTATTTCACTTCTAAATACCAAGAGCGTGTAAAAAGTCTTACGTTACAATCTGCTGTATCTAAAGAATGGCTTACACCTAAAGATAAAGAATATAAAGCAGCCAAAATGCTTTTCCACCCTTCACTGGAGAAATATACATGGAAGTTACTCAGATCTATGATTAACATATTTCCAAAATATATCTTTAAGCAGATGGCTCCTTCTTTTAGTAAATTGTCATATGCTAAATTAAAAAGCCATATTAGTGATGAAGATATCAATAAGTTTAAGGAAATGATAGAACGCCAACGCTCAGGACAGGGTTTTTTTATAGATTTATCACAGACAGGTAATATCACTCTTTCAGATTTGCAATCAATTAAGTGCCCGACTCTTATTCTGCATAGCCGAAATGATGGGGCTGTTTCAATCGAGCATGCGTATAATGCACATAATAATATTTCAAATTCCAAACTTTGTATCCTTAATACATGGGGACACCTAATATGGCTTGGACAAGGAGTAGAGGAAATGAATATAGAGTTATTCGGTTTTCTACATACTAATAATTAATCTGGGAGTTATTCAAGAGGTCCGTCGGATAACATAATATTCGCGTTGCGGTCCATTCATAGGAGCTATCTAAGGGGAATGGTCGTCGTGAATATGACAACGTTAGACGAAACCGGTGCAACTGAATATTTAAAACCTAAAAAGTACTTTAAAGATGAAAGCATACCCTAATACATTGGTTAGTTCGCGAGTCAAGACGAGTTAATGTATTAGAGTTGGGAATGCCTGACTGTTATATAAAATCGCGCGTAGTAGAACGCCCCGTCCGTGGGGCGGATTATTAAATGCATTAATCATTTTTTATGGGGGATTAATAATGAATAAAATGATTGAGTATGGTTTTTTATGCACAAGTAAGAATGAAAAGGCACTAATGAATGCTCTTTACAAATTTTTAGAACCACTTAATAGAACGTTCTCAAAAACTAACAATAAAAGTATGTTGAATGCGAGATTGCCATATGTTTATAAATATTTTTATTGGAATTTGAATAAAGAAAAGCAAGTATATGTAGAAATGTACCCAAATAAAGATTTAGAAGGAAAATGTAAGTTTTCAAATGAAGACATCGGTTGGGTATTGTTTGCTAATCTAAAAGATCAAGCACCACCATATCATGTTCCTATCGAGGAACAAGAAAAATATCTTAATGATTTACTAAGTTCATCGAATTTTGATTATGTAAAACTATTTGAGTACAGCGATGGTGAAGAAAGACTATAGTTGCATGTGCTGTAGTGATAAGAGAGCAATCGGACCCGGCGCGTTGCGCCTTAAGCCTCTCGGGCTCGTGAATACAACAACGTTATAAGAAATCCCCGCGAAATGGAGAGAAAATAATGAAGGATCTTATCCGTAATATCATCTGGAAGGAAAGATGTAAGGATTTCCAATCATTGTTAGCACAAGATGTCCCGAAAAATATTATTCCAATGGATTCTGGACTTGAAGCAGATGTATTTAGGATCAGCACGACGGAATCTAATTTTGTATTAAAAGTATGGAATCGGGATTCAAAGCCAGATATATCAATTCAATATAATCTGTTAGAGGGTTTGTATAATCGAGGAATTGCAGTTTCAAAGCCGTGTGGTTGGGGAGTTGATGAAAACAATAATCAAGTTTTATTAACCAGTTTCGATGGTACACCTATTAATAAAGTGAATAAATTGAAACTTACTGAAATTGCAAATATATTAACTGAGATACATAAATTTCCGACAGATATATTGGGTAGTAGAACAATGCCTAGATACGATTTTGTAGACTACTTTTTCCCAGGACTTGACGATCAGTTAGATATAAAAGAACTATTAATCCAACTCGTTGGAAGTACAAAGATGGAACAAAATTGTCTCATACATGGTGATTATAATTTGGGAAATATCCTTGAATCAGATGGAAAGTATACAATTATCGATTGGACGAACGTCCAACTTGGCGATCCAAGATATGATATTTCATGGTCAATTATCTTAATTTGGATTTATGTAAGTGAAAGGTATTGTTCAACTTACCGTTCTGTATTTTTAGCGATGAACAATTACACTGGGGATGAACTAGAAAAATTTGAAGCTATTGCTTGCCTCCGATGGATTCTGCTAAACAGAATTGCAAATCTTCCAAAACGGGATAATACAATTTCAACGGTTAGAACCATCTTAATGAAGAATAAATACTTGAGTGAAGAATTACTTTGAAGGTTACTCGAAGAAGGCGGGGACATCTTATAACAATTTTTTCACGCATTGGGCCTGCTCCGCCGCCCCTCGGTCCGCCCGAAGCAATCGAAGAAAATTCGGTGAAGTAGATTCAAGCAAGGAAGTAGATTCAGCGGACACATCCGAACCGCCCAACCGCATCGCGGCCAGTCACTTCGTTCCTTTAGGGTGGTGGGACGTCGTGAACACGGAAACGTTATAAGAAATTGGCGCAAGTGCATATTGAAAGGCGTGAGAAAAATCGATTTCAATGACAATGAAATAATGAAAATTCAAGCATCTACTTTATATGTGCTAAATAAAGAGAACAGAATTATAAGAATTAATGAGAGATCTCAAACTAGTCCTCCGGCAATTTTTATTGGAAAAACAAAAAAATCTATTTTTACTTACTTTAGAAACGATATATCACAATTAACTATAGATGAAATCAATACGTACATCTTTGATTCTATAAATATCATAGATCTTTGCAGGATCATTGGGAAATACAAGAAAGTAAAAGACATTTGGATAGGTCCAGCATATAGATTCAATCAAAATGAAATCAGGAATACAGAAGAAGCGATTACAGTTATCGATGGGTCTAACAAACAGTTGTTGAACAAACACTTTGGTGGCTTAATCAATGAACTGGATGATCGATCTCCTATTGTGGGGTATATCGTGAATAAAGAAGCAGTTTCAGTTTGTTGCAGTGCGCGCAAGACAAGTAAAGCAGCAGAGGCAAGTTTAATGACGGTAGAGCAATTCAGGGGGAAAGGACTTGCTCAGAAAGTTGTATATGGGTGGAGCAAAGAAATATTTGGGCAAGGATTAATTCCTCTTTACAGTACTTCATGGGATAACTTGAGTTCACAGAAAGTAGCACAAAAATTAGGATTAGTTCAATATGGAGTGGATTTTAATATTAGTACGGAATAAAGAAAATTGTTAGTTTTTCCAAGAGGGCGCCAACATCTTATAACACCGTATTCACGCTGAGGGGCTTACGCCCCTTGGTTCGCCAGAGGTGTTTCGGGAAGTGGGCTCAGGCGGACAGCCCTGCGAACCTAACCGCGTCGCGGCCGCCCCGTTGGGACTTAAGGTTCTCGGGTTCGTGAATACAAGAACGTTATAGGAAATCAGCGCAAACATAACATCTAAATATGAACATTTCTAAAGCATTCTGTCCTTTGACTAACGGGCAGAAAAATTGAACAAGCGACAGTATTTGGAGGAATTTGATGAAAACTAATATGATAAAGCGTATCTCAGATATTCAGAGTAATAACAAATTCTCAGGAACGATACTTGTTAAAGAGGATAAAAAAATTTTGGCAGAATTATGCTATGGATATGCTGATCGTTCTGAACAATCAAAAAATAACACTTCCACTCGATATGGAATAGCCTCGGGCTGCAAGCTTTTTACTGGAATAGCAATTTGTCAGCTTGTGGAGGATGGAAAGCTTTCATTTGATTCAAAGTTAAAAGAGTGTCTTGATATTAACTTTCCAAATTTTGATGAGGAAATAACAATCCATCATCTTCTAACACATACGTCTGGAATACCAGATTACTTTGATGAGGAAGTTATGGAAGACTATGAAGAGTTGTGGATTGAAACCCCGATGTATCAAATAAGAAACTTGAAAGATTTCTTGCCATTATTTCAAGACAAATCAATGAAACGTAATGTGGGGGAAAAGTTTCATTATAATAATGCAGGGTATATTTTGCTTGGTTTAATTGTCGAGCAAGCAAGTCAACTTAGCTTCGTTGAATACGTTGAGGAGCATATTTTTAGAAAAGCTGGAATGGAGGAATCAGGATATTTTGAATTTGATGCCTTGCCGTCAAGGACTGCGCTAGGGTATATTGACTATCCTAATGGCACTTGGAAGACAAATATCTATTCATTGCCTGCAAAAGGCGGTTCAGATGGTGGAGCATTTGTTACAGTCAACGATATGACTAAGCTATGGGATGCACTTATGAATCATCTACTATTAAGCGAAACTTACACTCAACAATTGCTCACTCGGCACATTCGAACCAATGAGGATAATAATTTCTATGGTTACGGTGTATGGATTGAGATATTTGAAACTGACATTCTAAAGTATCACGTTATGGGTTATGACCCTGGCGTCAGTTTCCACTCTGCTTTTTACCCAGGGAACTCGATCAAAGTTGTTGTATGTTCAAACAAGTCTGATGGCGCATACGGTATTATGAAAGGGATTGAGGATGAAATAATAAATGTACAATAGGTAAAAGAAGTTGTGAAATAACGTACTTAAAGGTACGAAGTACGATAGACGAAATAGACTGGGAAGGATTAAAAAAATGATTACAATTTCATGTACTAAGAAGCTGTTTGAACTCAGCTCGTTTGTTGAAGAACAAGATACTGAAACAGATGATGAATTTTTCAAATGGCATGCCAATGTATTCCGCATGGCTAAAAAGAATAATCTTATCATAATGAATAATAAAACAAGATATTGCTTTGTGTTGTTTGGGATAAAGAAGGAACACTTTAAAAATTTCAAACAGTTGTTTGTTAAATCTCTAATAGATAATTTACAAGCTGAGGGAATCCCAGACTCAAAAATAAACGAATACGTTGATAAAGCAAATAAAATGAAATTTACAAAGACATATGATCGAAGTGTACTTGGATCTATGACTGATATGGTTAAGATGACTGAATTTTTAATTGAAGATTATTTACCTATGCAGGAAATGAATATTTTAGACCTTAACAAAAAGAATAATCATTCTCCTATAGTAAAACTTAAAAACTTCCCAGACCGGTTGATGAAAGAGGCTCTTGGAATCTGAGCCTACAGTCTACTTCGTCTAACACCATATTCACGCTTCGGGCCATTCGACCCTCGATCCGGCAGAGGTATGATGTGATTCGGGGATGCAATTGGCAGTACCGAGGAAGCATATTCAACCGGACACATCTGCACCACTTAACCGCATCGCGGCCGCCCCTTTGGGGCTTAAGGTGTTGGGACGTGGTGAATACAACAACGTTAGAGCTTCTCCTTTGTTTTATTTTTCTGAATCAACTTAATTTGAATGGGGGGGATATCATGATAATTAACAAACAAGAGTTTTATGTTAATGGGATAAATTATACTGTTAGATCTGCAATCGAGAGAGATGCAAAAGATTTGTCTGGATTAAGATTACAGATTGATGGAGAGACCGAAAATTTAGACAGAGAAAAAGGGGAGGCGTTCATAGATGTACCGGGTTTTGAACAAATTATTAAAACAGATACTGAAAATAGAAGGAACTTATTTTTAGTTGCGGTAGTTCATGATCGGATAGTCGGGTTTTCAAGATGCGAAGGAAATCATTTAAATAGATTCTCTCATAAAATAGATTTCGGAGTATGCGTAATAAAAGATTTTTGGGGATACGGTATAGGGGGAAATCTTTTAAAAGAATCTATTTCTTGGGCTGACTCCAATGGTATTAAAAAAATCACTTTGAATGTTTTAGAAACAAATGATAAAGCCATTAAACTTTATAAAAAGCTTGGCTTTGAAATAGAAGGTATATTAAAAAAAGACAAAATCCTTTCGGACGGTAAATACTATAACACCATTATTATGGGAAGGTTTAATGAATGATGCCTTATAAAACTGTCGGGTCTATCAATTCACATATAAGTCAAAGAATTGAAATAATTAATTTCCTATCCTATTTTCTAAAATCAACATAGATGTTTAACATACAGATGCCCGTTCATTAACCGACGAACAAATTGGTTCATTAATTAATGTGTGTGATCGGTTGGAACGGTTCCATCAGATGAAGGGACGTAACTGGAGAGGACAGGGGTTCGGTCCGCTTCTATTTCAAAATCACTTGTATGTGAGTACCGTCAGTTGCGTCTTCTGTGACGCTTTTGACGGTACTTTTGCGTTCAAAGAAGTTTGCTGGTTTTCCCTAACGATGAAAGTGAATTGAAACTTACGAAAAGTAAGGGATCTATATGATTATCATTAAGGTCAGTGAGGTTTCTCCATTTCACGCGGCGGCAAATTTTGAATTTGCTAATCCACGGATCAGTTGTTGAACCTTGTCCAATTAAACCTATAATGTCTATTGATAAACTAGGGTTCGCTGTGCTAACGGATTGAACGGAGTTTTCTGGCTGTTGAGTTTATAAGAGGAATTCTATTAGACTCAATACACGTCGAATTTCGGGGGGTGAAACCTTCTTCGTGAATTTAATGTATTATATGATAGGATGTAATCTTTTCGAGGGGGAGCGCAGCATGGGAATCTTGTCGAGATTCAGGGATATTATGGCAAGCAATGTTAACGCCTTATTGGATAAGGCGGAAGATCCGGAGAAGACGATTGATGATTATATGCGGAGCTTGAACAGCGACCTAGGCAAGGTTAAAGCGGAGACGGCTTCGGTGCTGGCGGATGAGAGAAGGGCCAAAAGTGCATTGGATGAATGCAATGCCGAGATTAAAAAGCTGCAGCGTTATGCCGAGAAATCAGTGGAAGACGGTAAGGAAGAGGACGCTCTCAAGTTCCTGGAGCGAAAGGCAGCGTTGGCAGAGAAACAAAACCGATTGCAAACGTCTTATGACCTGGCTTCTGCCAATGCCGTAAAGATGAAGCAAATGCAGGATAAGCTTGTGTGGGATATGGGCCGGTTGGAAGCGCGGCGGACCGAACTGAAAGAGAAGATGGCGGCGGCCAAAGCACAGCAAAGAATGAATTCAGGCAACGACGTGGATTCGTCATTCGATGCCCTGGAAGAGAAGGCGAATCACGCCTTGGATGAAGCGATGGCCTTGGCCGAGCTTAGAGGCGGTGCGAAGGAAGACGATCTGGATGACCTGATCCCACAATTGGAGAAGAATATGAGCACGAATATGAATACGACTACCACTGCAGAAGATGAATTGGCTGCACTCAAAGAAAAAATGAACAAGAAGGAATAACGGTTTCTTTGTGATAGGGGTGAGCAGATGCCGATTATCGAGTACAAATGTCCAAACTGCGGCAGCGGGATGGTTTTTGACGCTGACACAGGGATGTTATCCTGCTATAGCTGCGGAAGAAAAGACAATATCGAGCAAATTCCCGATCCTCTGACGAAACATGTTTTTTCAGAAGAAGATGAGGCCAGGGAGTATCATTGCAATAGCTGCGGAGCCGTCATTATGACCGAAGCGGAGACGAGTGCAACGAGCTGCAGCTTTTGCGGTTCAGCCGTTGTTCTCAGCGATCGGCTGACCGGGGAGTTGGCTCCGGTGAAGATCATCCCTTTTTCCATTAGTAAGGAACAAGCGATGAAAGCATTCCGAAAATGGTGCGGGAAAGGCCTTGTAACGCCAAGCGGGTTTATGACAGCGGATCGAATTAAGGGAATAACCGGGTTGTACGTGCCTTTTTGGCTCTATGATTTGCATAATGACGTGGAGGTTTATGCCCGTGCCACGAAAGTGAGCACTTATAGATCAGGCGACTACGAGTATACCAAAACGGATTATTATGACTTATATCGGGAGATCTGTCTGGATTATGTAAAGGTGCCGATTGATGCTTCGGAGAAAATGAATGATGAACTGATGGATAAATTGGAGCCTTTTCCTTATGATAAGCTGGAAAGCTTTAAAACTCCGTATCTTGCCGGTTACATTGCCGAAAAATACAGTTATAACGACGAGGAGCTATACCCTCGGGTTAAAGATAAAATAGATAAATATATCTATTCCTATATTAATTCTACGGTGTCAGGGTACGCTACCGTGAACTATACCGATGTAGACATCGATACAGAGCTAGAACGTGCCGATTATGTTCTGCTTCCGGTATGGATGGTACAATATGACTACAATAAAAGGAAGTATACGTTTGCTATGAACGGCCAGACGGGCAAGGTGGTCGGCAAGCCTCCGATTAGCAAGATGAAAGTGGCCGGATGGTTTGCAGGTATTTCAGGTATCTCTTTCCTTACACTGCACCTAGTGTCCTCTTGGATAATAGGGGGTGGATTTTGGTGAGAAGGAAGAGAGTGATCCTTGCCGTCCTGTTCTTCTTCGTCATGATGCTTGCCGTCCCTATGGACATGATTGCGGGCGAAGCGGCCGCAACGAAGGAGAAGCAATTGATTTTTGATACAGCGGAACTGCTCAATCAGCAGGAATATGATGAGCTGAACGCATTGGCTAATCAATACGGAGCCGAACGAGAAACGGACATGATGATTATGACGATCAACAGCCCGGAAGCTTACGACGTGAAGAAAATGACGCAGGATTTCTACGATGACTATGCGCCCGGTTACGATAAGCCTCATGGCAATGCCGTCATTTTGATGCTGGACATGACTCATCGGGATGTGTATTTGGCCGGATTCTATAAGGCGAAGACGTATCTCGATGACGAGAGGTTTGATAAGATACGTGACAAGATCACTCCGGATTTAACGAGCGGCGATTATAAGCTGGCTTTTCAAAAGTATATCCAAACGGCACATAAATATATGGGGTTCCGCCTAGGTGTAAACCCGGACAATATTTTTTTTAATACGTGGGTTCAATTGGGCATTGCGCTGGCACTCGGAGGGGGGATCGTAACCTTGATGGTTCGCCGTTCCGGCGGCCGTATTACGGTAAATTCGCGGACCTACGAGGATGCAAGCACTTCGGGAGTTGTGGATTATGAGGATACTTACCTTCATACCAGCACAACGAAACGGAAGATCGAACGAAGCAGCAGCAGCAGCAGCGGCTCAAGCGGCGGAGGCGGAGGCGGAGGGACCACCTCAGGCGGTCATTCGCATAGCGGCAGCAGAGGATCATTTTAGAGGTAGTTCACATACACTTTTAGTGAAGGGATGGGTATAGAATGGGGTTCTTCAGAAACCAATTTGCGAATGTTGTGGAATGGGAAGAATTTAGAGACGATATGATTTTTTGGAAGTGGAGCAACCGGGAGATTAAAAAAGGATCCAAGTTAATTATCCGCTCCGGTCAAGATGCGATTTTTGTAAATAACGGCAAGATCGAAGGGATTTTTGAGGATGAAGGGGAGTATAACATTGATTCTGACATTATCCCGTTCCTGTCCACGCTAAAAGGGTTTAAATTTGGTTTTAACAGCGGGATGAGGGTGGAAGTCTTATTCGTCAACACGAAGGAGTTCACCGTCAGATGGGGAACGCAGAACCCGGTTCTGATCCCGTCTCCCCAGCTTCCGGGCGGCATGCCCATTCGCGCTAACGGCACGTTCAATTTTAAAGTGAACGATTACGTGACGCTGATCGATAAGATTGCCGGGATGAAAGACAGTTATCTGGTCGAGGATGTGAAAATCCGGATTACTTCCGTGTTGGATCAGTTGTTAATGAAGTGGATCAGCCGGGAAGGGAAGGACATGTTCAACCTGCAGGCGAATGCTTCCGATATTGCCGCAGGGATTCGCGAAGATCTGGATATGCAAGTGATGGACAACGGGATGACGATTACAGGCTTTCAAGTCATGAGCTTCAATTACCCTCAAGAAATCCAAGATATGATTACGAAGACGGCTTCCCATGAGATGATCGGCAATGTGCAGAAGTATCAACAGGTTACCATGACAGACGGTATTGCATCCGGCAAAGTACAAGGCGGCGGCGCTGCCTCGGACATGGCGGGTATGATGATGGGGATGAACATCGCCAATGAAATGATGAAAAATATGAACCAAAACCAAAAGCCTTCGGCTGAGACAGCGCCTGCTGCTTCCACTCCTTCTGAAGGCAATAAAAAGCCTAACTTCTGCCCTCACTGCGGTGCGAAAAACGAAGGGGCTAACTTCTGCCCGAATTGTGGTCAGAAACTGAACTGAACTTGTAACCCGGAAAGCCGCCTCCACCATCATGAAGCCGACCACGTAAGGTCGGCTTTTTGTGTTCTGTGAAACCAAAGAGTTTACAGCTCATCAGCAATACCTAACAATGCGATGCCAATGATTACAACGACAATAATCGCATATTGCTTCTTGTTCAACCGTTCCTTAAGAAATAATCGGGACAGGATGACCGAAAAAATGCTGTAGGAAGCAATAAGGGGGGGCTGCAATAATGGCGTTGCTGGACATGGCGAACACATAGAAGAATTGCCCCGTTGTTTCAAATATGGCAGCATAACCTTTAACACGTTCTTTGAACATGTTGAACTGCTGTTTTTTTATAAACTTGAGGTATGTAAATGCGAACACAGCGCAAATGAAAAAGGTGAATTCATAAGCGAGCAGGGCAGCGTCTTCACTGATCAGACTCAGCTCATCCAAATAAATCGCATCGGCAAAGGTTCCGAGCCCGTCGATTAAGCAGTATAGAAGCGGGAATGTGATGGCCATAAAGCCGATTTGATATTTTTTATCAATTCGTGTTGCACGGTTCTGGAGAGCTTCGCGTTCAGCTCTCTTTTCCAAAATAGCAATTCCAATAACGCCTAAAGTAATAATGGTCACACCCAATATTTCAATGATGCTCAGGTCGTGGGTGAAAAAAATGAACAACAGTATGGCCGTGACGGCTCCTGAAGAATTCTGTATGGGAGATGCAATGGAAAGCTCCATATATCGTAAACCAATATAACCGATCGTCATCGACAAGATGTAAAGTGCAGATACGGGAAAATAGCGAATTAAGTCTAAGGGATCAAAGTTGATTCCCTGGATGAACATATAAGCCGTGGCGTGAATCCCCATAACCAAGCCTACCATAATGGCGATTTTAATATGGCTGAACCGATCATGGCTATCACTGCCTTTTTTATAAAATAGATCAGCACCTCCCCAAGCTAAAGCTGTTAATAAAGCAAATAAAAACCACATGATTCGCTCTCCTTGTTACAGATTTCACATATAGTTTAAACTTTATCATTATAAAGACTTCACCATGAATGTCAAGAGCAAATCAGAGCCTTCTGACGATAAGGGCCGTGTATGATTGACCATGGACGGCATTTTCGGTCGTACCCAATAGAGTGGGCAAAAGATTTTCAATTCATTTTCTGTTACATTTAGGGATGACATTAAAAAAGAGCTTATTAAGATGGAAGAATGACTTTGTATTCTATATATAATTAATTTTCTCAAAGTAAAATATAGTTAGGATGATCTTTAGATGAAAATTTTGCTCGTGGAAGATGATAAAACGATTGCGTCTGGTCTTGAGTATTCACTGCAGCAGGATCACTTTTCTACTGTTCTTTGTCATGATATTGCATCGGCAAAAAAGGTGATAGCTGAAGATCTGGATCAATTCGCGTTATGCTTGTTTGATTTATCCCTACCCGATGGCAGCGGCTATGAATTGTGCAAGCTCGTCAAAGAGCGGAGAGATATTCCGGTCATCTTTTTAACGGTGATAGATGATGAGGTCAATGTTGTCATGGGGTTGGATATGGGGGCGGATGATTATATTACGAAGCCTTTTCGCGTTCGCGAGCTTCTGTCGCGAATCAAATCCGTCTTGCGGAGATACCATAAGCCGTCTCAGACCAGGTCGATCATCGAGATAGATCAGGTTCGCATTAATATGCTCGAGGGAAAGGTGTATAAACACGGCGCGGAAATTCCGCTGACGGCTTTAGAGTATCGCTTGCTGCTCATTTTCGCCAATCATATTGGGCAGGTGCTTACGAGAAACCAGCTGCTGGAGCAGATCTGGGATGTCGCAGGGGACTTCGTGAATGATAATACATTAACGGTGTATATCAAAAGGCTGCGGGAAAAGCTGGAGGATCAACCGCAGCGTCCGACGCTGATCAAAACCGTCCGCGGTCTGGGTTATAAGGTTGGTGATTAGATGCTGCGGAACCGGGAGATTCAAATTTTGCTGCTAACGATGGGCTTCATCAGCTTGACGGCGACCGTTGCTGCCGCTTGGATATCGCCAGTCGCTGCGGCGCTCGTGTTCGCTGCCACCGCTTTGCTTATGGGGAGCAGCCTCGCATTCACGCGATGGAGATACCGCGAAATCGAAAAGCTGTCTGCCTATTTGCGCCAAATTAGCAGCGGCAATGATTCGCTTGATGTTCGCGATAATCAAGAAGGCGAGCTTAGCATTTTGAAGAATGATATTTATAAAGTGACACTCATGTTGTCCGAGCACCGTTCTCTTTTGCAGCAAGATAAAATCCAACTGACCGATGCCATTTCTGATATCTCCCATCAGCTCAAAACGCCGCTGACTTCCATGACAGTCATGGCCGATTTGTTGCGCGATCCCGAGCTGCCTCAAGCGAAAAGAACGGAGTTTTCGCGCAATATTCGGATTCAGCTTGAACGAATCGATTGGCTGGTCACTTCCTTGCTGAAGCTCTCAAAAATTGAGGCGAAGACGGTACAATTTAAACAAGATCGGGTACCGGTGAACATGCTCGTACAAAAGGTGTTGGAGCCTGTCCTCATTCCAATGGATATTAAAGACATATCGGTTTCGGTTCAGGGAGAAGATACCGTCGCATTTGTTGGCGATCTCCAGTGGACGGCCGAAGCGCTCATCAATATTTTGAAGAACTGTGTCGAGCACACGGAGGAAGGCGGAGCGATCGCCATTTCTTTTTCGGAAAATGCGTTATTTACGGAACTCATTATCGAAGATAATGGCAAAGGAATCCCGAAGGAAGATTTGCCCTATATTTTTAAACGGTTTTATAAAGGGAAGGATGCGAGCGAGGGCAGCATCGGCATTGGTCTGTCGATGGCTCACAGCATGATTACAAGTCAGAACGGTGTGATTGACGTAGCGAGCGACAAGGATAAGGGGACGCAGTTTCGGATTAAGTTTTACAAGCAGGTGATTTAAGCCCAGGTGACTAAACTGTCATTTTCGGAGTCACTGGAAAGTCATTTTAGACAGATAAAATGAGTTCCATCAGCACATCTATGGAGGTTGTATCATGACCATTTTACAAATCGAACATCTGTCTAAAATTTACGGGAAGGGCGAATCATCGGTTAAAGCGCTTGATGATGTTTCTTTTTCGGTCCAAAAAGGGGAGTTCGTCGCCATTATCGGTCCATCCGGATCAGGGAAATCGACGCTGCTGCATCTGTTAGGCGGCGTGGACCGGCCGACCAGCGGCAAAATCCTCGTTGATAATACGGACATGTACAGCTTGAATGAAACGCAGTTAGCGATTTTTCGACGCAGGCAAATCGGCTTGATCTATCAGTTCTACAATCTGATTCCCGTCCTGACGGTGGAAGAAAATATTACGCTGCCGCTCTTGCTTGATAAGCAGAAGGTGGATCGGAAGCAGCTTGACGATCTCGTCAAGACATTGAGCCTGCAGCAGCGTCTGAACCACCTGCCGAATCAGTTATCCGGCGGACAGCAGCAAAGAGTCTCGATTGGCCGAGCACTCATTGGCAATCCGGCGATTATGCTGGCGGATGAGCCCACTGGCAACCTGGACAGCAAGAATAGCAGCGAGATCATCGACTTACTGAAAATGTGCAACAAAACCTACCAACAGACGCTGATCGTGATTACCCATGATGAACGGATTGCTCTGCAAGCGGATAGGGTCATCTCGATTGAAGACGGACGGATCGCCAAGGATGAGGTGATTCGCCCATGAATATCGTCAATAGACTCACCGTCAGACATATGAAGTACAACAAGAAACGAACGCTGGTCACCATCATTGGCGTCGTGATTTCGGTGGCGATGGTGACAGCTGTGGCCACGCTTGCTTTTTCTTATTTGGATGTCATGAAAAGGCAAACCATCGCGGATGGAGGGGAATGGCATGTCCTATACAAGGATGTAAACAGAGAACAACTTGAAGCGATTCAAAATGATGATGCAACAATAACCGTTGTGCTCATAAGAGATCGCGGCTACGCTCCTTTGGCGGGAGGTCAAAATCCAAGCAAGCCATATTTGTTCATCAAGGAGTATAATGCACAAGGTTTAGCTGAATTCCCGATTGAGTTGAGCAAAGGGCGTCTTCCGCGCACAGACAAGGAAGTCGTGATTTCCGAGGCCATCGCAACGAACGCAAAGGTCAACTGCGAGATCGGCGATCAGCTCGCGCTCCAGGTTGGCGAACGGTTCACTGAAGGCACGGAAAAGCCGCTCAATCAATGGGAAGCATTACGAGTGGAAAATGACAATGTGACCGAGACCTTACAAAATGTCGCGACAAGGGAGTACACGATTGTCGGCATCATCAAGCGCCCTGCCTGGGAACCGACGTGGGCGCCGGGATATACGGCGATTAGCTATGTGGATGAGAACCTGCTGGGGGCGAACGATCAAGTCAATGCGGCGGTTGTCTTGCAGAAAGTCAATCGTTCCTTGTTCGCTCATGCGGAAAATTTGGCAAAGAACAATAACATCGAATCCGTCCAATATAATCACGAGTTGCTTCACTATTATGGCGTGGCCAAGAGCGAAGCTGCGCAAAACACGTTGTTTTCATTATCAGCCATTATTATGGCCGTCATTATGATCGGTTCGGTTTCGTTGATCTATAACGCGTTCGCGATTTCCGTCTCGGAGCGTTCCCGTCATTTAGGGATGCTTGCGAGCGTGGGGGCTACGAAAAGGCAGAAGAGAAATTCAGTGTTCTTTGAAGGTGTTATCATTGGCTTGATCAGTATTCCCACGGGAATGATATGCGGTCTTGTCGGGATTGGGATGACCTTGTGGATCATTAACTCCATGCTTCAAGGGGCATTAGGGATTACGGAAAAGTTAACGGTCATCGTCACGCCGCTGTCGCTCTTGATTGCCTGTGTCGTTTCGATGCTGACGATTTTCATTTCAACGTATTTCCCAGCCATAAAAGCGTCTAAGATCTCCGCCATTGATGCGATTCGCCAAACCACCGATGTGAAGCTTGCGGGGAAAGCCGTGAGGACGCCGATGTTCATTCGCCGGCTCTTCGGAATCGAAGCAGAGATAGGATTGAAAAACTTAAAAAGAAACAAGCGAAGATACAACGCGATTGTATTTTCACTCGCTATTAGTATCGTTCTGTTTCTTGTCGTCTCCTTTTTCACCGCCAGCTTGAAAGAATCATTGGTACTCTCACAGGATGGCGTCAATTATGATCTTCAAGTGTCGTACGGCAATGAAAAAAGAATAGACGATCGGTTGCTTCAATCCATTGCATCCCTTGATGATGTAGAGGAATACAGCGTCATTCACGAGTTATACGGGGAGGCTTGGTTAGAAGAAGCAGTAATCGCTGATCAATTGAAAGAGATGGTAAAGGAGGATCAAAGCAGGCTTAGGGATGGAAAATACCCTTACTTTATTCGGATAAATGCATTAAATGATTCTAATCTGAAGGCTTATGCCAAAGCAGTTGGTGCAGATTACAACCAGCTAACGGACCCAACACATGTAGCGGCGATTGTAATCGATACGATTCACTATAAAGATATGGAAACTGAAAAATACGTCGAAGCGAAGGCCATTTATAAGAAAGTTGGCCAAAGTATCGATGTCATTTCTACAGTTTTTGATAGGGAATCAGTAAAAGATATACTTGTAAACAAAGTGAAAATAGCTGCACTGACCGATCAATATCCGATGGGGATGGTTACAGAAGGGTTAGGCAGATTAAATATTATCGTGTCAGCGCGAATCATGGATCAGTTTATGTACGATAACGGGAAGGATGAAAGTCACACCTATCTCTACCTGCAAAGCTCGGATCCAATGAAAACGCAGCAGAAAATTGAAGATCTGAAAGAGGCGAATTTGGTTGTTCACAATCTGTATCAATATCGAAAACAGAACGAACAGAAGATTCTGTTGATGTCCGTATTTTCTTACGGCTTTATCGCATTAATTTCATTGATTTCGATTGCGAATATTTTTAATACGATCTCTACGAGCATCTCTTTGCGCAAGCGGGAATTTGCGATGCTGAAATCGGTTGGGATTACTCCCAAGGGCTTTAACAAAATGATGAACTATGAAAGCATCTTTTATGGAATCAAGTCGCTGTGTTACGGGCTTCCTAGCAGCTTCGTCGTGATGTACTTGATCTACAGAGCGATGATGAACAAATTTAACTATGGATTTGTATTTCCATGGATGAGTGTTATTTATGTCATCGCTGCCGTATTTGTCATCGTTAGTTCAGCTATGCTATACTCCAGCGCAAAAGTAAAAAAGGAAAACATTATTGATGCAATAAAGCAGGAGAGTATATAGGATTGAAACAACCTCTATAGATTATTATTCTAATAAGCGTAAACATGACGAGAGCATGTTTACGCTTATTTTTACGCGGCCGATCGAAATGAACCCTTGGCTAAATAGATGGCCAGGAACGCGACAACGGCACTGGAGATCAGGAACAGACAGGGGATCGGCAGATGCTCGGCCCATAGACCGGACAAGAGCAAGCCAAGCGGCAATACGAGCTTCATGAACATCGAAGAAGTGCCTGCGACGCGTCCCAGCAAATGATTGGGGGTAGATTCCTGGCGAATCGCCAAATAAATGATGTTGATGATAACGGTTGTGCAGGTCCGGCAAGCTAACAGTATCGCGAGCTGCCACCAATGCGCCGCGAAGAAAAATAAGCAAAGAACGAGCGCATCCACGCAGAGCATGGCATGGAAAATGGCGCCTCTCTTCCATTTTTTACGCAGCATCTTCAGGCCCTTTGCGCCGGCAATGCCGCCGAACGCAGAGACGGAGAACATCCAGCCCACCTCTTGCGGCGACGATCCCAGCCCATCTACGGCATAAAATACGAGAACGCCGATAACGAGACTCGTTGCAAAATTGGTAAATAGAATGGTCAATGTCGGCGGAAGCAGCGTCTGATTACCGAATAGCTCGGCAATCCCTTCCTTCATATCTTGCCACAGGGTCTGCCCTGTCTTCCATTCTGGCGATGGCACCGGATCGATCAGAAAGACGGTCAGCCATAATAGGATGAGGCTGATGACATAAATGAAGAACAGCCATTCATAGGCGAGCCAAATGATAAGGAAGCCGGCGATGGAAGGGCCGATGATGGAGAGAACGGTTCCAAGTAATGAAAATCGGGCCTGAATATCCGTCAGCATCTCTCGGGGAAACAATTGCGGCACAATCGCATGCTTCGCATTGCCGAAGGTGTAGCTTAGGGTCGAAAGCAAAAAACCGAACAGATACAACTGCCAAAGATGCAGCGCGTCAAGCCATATCGACAGAACGAGGATCGAGGCCAGCGCGGCTTGCAGCATGCTTGTCCACTTCATCATCTTCCTCCGATTTATCCGGTCGACCATCGCACCCGCCAGCATGCCAAGCAGCACGTTCGGCAAAAAATCCATCACGCGCATGGTGCTCATGGCGATGGCGGATTGGGACCACTCGTAAATAAATAACGGCAGGATGAAGCTATAGATTTGGCTGCCCATGGTCACGATGAACGTGCCGGCATATAACACATGGAAATTCCGGTAATGAGGTAATGCTTGCTTTGTCATGCTTCTTCTTCCTTCCATCTAGGTTACAACTAGTTTAAAATGAAGAAACAGGAACAAAAAGTGATCATATTGCAAGATTAGTTCCCCTTTTAGGAGGATGAGCATGTATCCTTACTTGATTGAGCTGGCCAAACGCTTTCCCCAAGGCATCGAGATCGAGACGGGGATTGACGAGCTGGCATCTGTATTTCATTGCTCCACGCGTTATACGAAGACCCTCCTCAAAGAACTGCACCGGCAGGATGCAATCCGCTGGACCTCTTTTCAAGGCAGAGGGAAGAAGCCCCGCCTACTGTTGAAAAAGGGGCTGCATGAAGTGATTCGCCTTTATTTTCAAGCGCTGTGGCAGAAAGACGAATTTCAAAAGGCGTTTCAACTCATTGCGGAGCACGATATGTTCCAAGACGAGGAGATCAAGCGGCTGATCGAGGAGGCGTATGGCCTGCACCATATTGTACATAACGCGAAGCCATTGGATGTGTTCCGCTATCCGTATCCGAATACGCGCGTCGTGCTCGATCCGCTGCACACGATTTCGCGGCATGATGTCCATTTCGTTGAACAGTTGTTCGAACCGCTGCTTCGGTTCGATCAGGAGCTTCAACAGGCGGTTCCCAATCTTGCGCAAGCTGTCGGCAGCGATGACGGGATAACTTGGCGAATCCTGCTTCGCAAAGGAGTGCGCTTCCATGATGGCTCTGCCGTTACAAGTCAAGATGTCGCGGCTGCATTGAGGCGAGCCGTGAACAGGGACAGGATGTTCATCGCTATCGAGCGGATTACGATTCAGGATGACGGTTCCTTGACGATACAGCTGAAGGAATGCAACTACTTATTCCCGAGAATATTGTGCAGCCCGAAGCTGTCCATTGTGTCGTTCCGTTGGATTGAGGATGGCGAATTCGGCATCCCGGCAGGAGCGGGGCCATTCCGTCTGGCATGCCAAACGGATACGTTGATCAAGCTGGAAGCCTTTGAGCATTATTTTGGCTATCGGCCATGGCTTGATCAGGTGGAGGTGATCCATACCCCGAATTCATTGACATTCGGATTGTCGACCAGCATCTCGAGCGAGCCGGATGAAGAGGCGATGAAGATGGAGCAGGTGGAACAGGGGGCTGATTATTTGCTGCTCAACTGCAATGAGACGAGTGTGTTTCATGATGCGGCTGCCAGGCATTGGCTGTATGATGCGATCTCGAGCGATGCGTTTTGTTTAAAGGAAGAGGGAGAAATCGCGGCGACAAGCTTTTTGGTACACCGTTCCGAGCGTCAAAGGCCACGGGCAAACGTACGGCCAAAGCCTGACATCCAGTGGCCGGTCATCCGCATTCGGGTCCAGCAGATTCGGCCGGATGCCAATCATATGAGAGAAGCGCTGGTGCTTGAGCGGCTGCTGCATGCGCATGGACTGGAATGCTCGCTCGAGATCGTATCTCCTGCGGAGATCGACGAGGAAGCACGCAACAAGTATGATTGCTTCGTCGGGGGGACTGCTTTCGGCAAGGACTGGATGATGTCGGCGATGGCCATGCTGCAGGCCAAGGGCAATTACTTCATGTCGTCTATGTCTGAAGAGGGCCGAAGACATGTGCAGTCTCTCCTGCAGCAGATCCAATGTGAGCAATCGGAATCGGCCAGAGTGCGATTATACGAGGAAATCGAGTCGTATTTCACGGGGAGTGCCACCCTCAAATTTCTGACTCATCGCCGCCATACGCTGTATGTGTCGAAAAACAGCCCCTTTTACAATATTAAAATGGATGCCAACGGGAAAATAGACTATCGTGCCATCGTGAAGAGCCATCATTCATCGCGCCAATGAACGAAGGGGAGCCGCTAGAGCTCCCCTTCGATAATCTTCGTCAAATAGTCATCAGGATTATTTTTTAGTTGATACTATTTAAATAAATTCAGCGTCGTAATAATGATTGGCACGGCAAACACATCGATAAGAAAGGCGCCTACAATGGGAACGATCAGATACGCTTTGCGGGAAGGCCCGAAGCGCTCCGTTACCGCAGCCATATTGGCCATGGCATTGGGCGTGGCGCCGAGACCATGGCCCGTAAAACCGGCGACCATCACGGCGGCGTCATAGTTTTTGCCCAGCATCCGGAACAAAATGAAAATCCCGAACAGAACGATAAATAGGACTTGTACCAGCACGATCACCAAGATCGGAAGCGCAAGATCGGCTACTTCCCATAGCTTGATGCTCATGAGCGCCATAGACAGGAAGATGCCAAGCGTCACGTCACTAATCAGGTTGATGCTCTTCATATCGATCGTATTCGGATTGAGCTTATCCACGATGTTGCGGACGATAACGGCCACAAACATGGCGCCGACATATCCGGGAAGGACAAAGCCTGTCGCTGACGTGAACAGCTCTCCCAAATACGTCCCTAACGCCATACAGAATGTAATGAGCAGCACTTGGATGAAGAAGGAATTTGTCGTTATCGGTTGAACGTTTTCTTCCACGTCCGCTGCTTCTCCTTTTGTTTCCGTCGGCTTCAGATTGTATTTAGCCATCAAATATTTTACAGTCGGGCCGCCAACCAGACCACCGGCGATAAGACCGAAGGTAGCTGCCGCGATTCCAATAGACAATGCCGAGTGGATTCCCATATCTTCAATGGTTTGTCCAAATGCGCTTGCCGCTCCATGTCCGCCTTCCATAGATACGGCTCCTGCCATCATCCCGATCAGCGGATGAATGCCGAATAACGAGGCGAGGGAAACCCCGATCACGTTTTGCGCTAAAGCCAGAAATCCGCAGGCAAGCCAGTAAATGACGAGCAGCTTGCCGCCTAATTTGATGAGTTGAAAGCTTGCGCCCAAGCCTACCGTGGTGAAGAACGTGAGCATGAATAGACTTTGGAGCGAGGTATCCAATGCAACTTCCAAAAGACCCGTCGTTTTCAGGAGCGTGGCCAGGATGGCGAACAGCAGACCCCCGACAACGGGCGCCGGAATACAAAACTTTTGCAGTACTCCCGATTTTCTGACAATGACGGTTCCTAGTACGAGCAGGGCTACGGCCAAAAATATCGTATTCACTTGATTAAGTGCCAGTGTCATCATTGTTCCTCCCCATAAATGCCATAATGGCTTCATTCGTCAAGTATGCTCCTAGCTTTACGGTTCTTCCGTTCTCGTCAACAGCCGGATTCACCTCGCAAATATCGAAAGAAAGCGCTTTCTCGTGAGAGGCGACGGTACGGATAAGGGCACGAACAGCCATCGGCGTTAACCCGAAAGGAGACGGAGCGCTGACTCCCGGCGCAAATGCCGCATTGAGAACATCGGTGCAAAGGGTGAGCATGACATAATCCTGTTGTTCCATGAACGCTTGTAATGCAGAAGTGATGTCATCCATCCGTCCTTCATGCATCTCTTCCTCGCAAATATAGCAGGCACCGAGCTCGTCCGCCTTGTCAAACAGTTCCTGTGTATTTCCGAAACGCTGGATGCCAAGCACAAAATAGCGGCTATTGCTGTCTTGCTCCAATATTTGTCGGAACATCGTTCCTGATGAAGGCTGGTTGTCGTAGGGGCGCAAGTCGAAATGGGCGTCAATGTTGATGATTCCTAACGAAGCATCTGGTCCTATATGTTGCCGGACACCTAAATAATGTCCATACAGCGTCTCATGTCCTCCGCCTAAAATAATGGGAGTCGCGGATTTTGAAAAGAGGTCGGAGACGGCATGGCCCAATGCTTCCTGGGCTTCTTTAAGCTTTTCGTCGGGACAAACCACATTGCCCGCATCGACAAGGCAATGACCTTCCGCTGCTCTCCAGGGGAGGCTTGCGAGCGCTTGTCTGATTGCATTCGGAGCGTTCGCCGCACCTAATCTTCCTTGATTGCGCCGAACGCCTTCCTCGCATTCAAAACCGATGATGGCGCAAGTGTTAGTAGAGGAGGTTTTCCATGGTGTATCCACCAGATCCATCCGTTCCACGATTTGATGGTAGCGAAAGCTTCTTCTTCTTTCCGTATGATCCGTTCGGCCGGTCCATATATCGGCTCCAATATGTTTTCGCAATGTCCCCACCCTTTCTGCATATTCTGTTGTTTCATTATATGATGACATTCTTATCATTTAAAATATATAATATAAATAAATTAATAGCTTTAAGTTATAAATCGAAGGGGAGATCGGTTTTGGACATCAAACAATTACATTATTTTGTGACGGTCGCCGATCAGTTGAGCTATTCCAAAGCCGCACAAAAACTGCATATATCACAGCCTTCTTTAAGCAATGCCATTAAAAATTTGGAGCGTGAGGTCGGCTCGCCGTTGCTTGAACGAAGCACGAGAAAAATCGAACTGACGGATGCCGGCAACGTATTGTATCAAAAATCGATTCGGCTTCTTTCCCAAATGAACATTTTGAAAAAAGAGATGGAAGAAGTAAAGCAGACCGGCAGCGGGGAGCTTGTGATTGGCATGATCGAGTCCGTGAGGCAGTGGGTTCCGAAAGTGATCCGTGAATATCAAGGCCGTTTTCCTTCCATTCATATTAAGCTGATGGAGGTGCTGAGCAGAAAGGCGGTAGTCGATTCATTGCGGAAATACCATACCCATCTCATTATTACAAACCAGTGCATCTACGAAGACGATATTGAATCGCTCCCTTTATATGATGAAAAGTTAGTCCTTGTGCTGCATCGGGATCACGCTCTATCCCGGAAGGAATCCATTACATTCAAAGAGTTGGAAAGAGAACCCTTCATTATTAGCATGGAAGGATTCCAGACGAGGGAAGATATTTTGAAAGCCTTTGCGCTCGAGCAAGCGTTTCCGAACATCAAATTTGAAATTGAACGGTTTGAGACCGCTTTGACATTGGTAAGGGAAAATCTTGGGGTCGCCATTATCCCTGAAAATTATTTAGTTGAACCGAAGGATGTATCGATTGTCCGAAAAACGATGGATTCACCTGCGTTGGAACGAACGGTCTATTTGACGTTTATGAAAAATCGGTATTTGGCTCCTGCGGTCCAATGCTTTTTGGAAGATATTCAACGCAACTTTGCGCCGGGACAAAAAGAAACGGATGTTATAGATGACGATATGAGTTAGCCTAAATGATTTCCAGCAAAAACGCATGAAAATCATCAATAAAAATGGTGTTCATACATCGTTTTCTGAAAGCATCAGAGACACTTCAATCTGCCTATAGGCGGAGGAGGTGTCTTTTTTTCTATGTAAGATGATATTTCCAATATTACACACTGTCGGTATACTTAGGGAAGAGTGAGTTATGAGTATGAATTTGGAAAAGTACAGTGAAGTGGAGCTGGCGTTACTATTCGCATATGATGCTGAGTTGATAGAGCGGACGAAGAAATTATCCCGTAGATATTGGAGTCCACAGCATCGCGCGTGGATCGTGCCATATTATAAACAGTCCATTCATGAAATGATGGAGATTTTCAAAGGTGAAGAGGTGATCATAGCTTCGCAGTTGTTACAGGAAAATGAGCTCCTTGGATCTTGGATGCAGAAGAATCTAGTAAAAGCGAATGCCAAGCATAATATTAAGGGGGAAAGTAAGAAGCAGCCTCTTGTTGAGCTGTTTCCCGGTCAGGGTAAGAAGCGGCATCTGACGGAACGAACGGTTCAGAAGGTATTCGAACAGGCAAAGGCAAGGGCATTGGTACAAAAGCCTGTAACCGTCCATTCGCTTCGCCACTCTTTTGCAACGCATTTGCTGGAAGCGGGTACGGATTTGCGGCACATTCAAGAGCTTCTTGGTCATCAGAGCTCTCGAACAACGGACGCTACACGTATGTCAGCAACGAACTCGGCATTATGATCCCGCTCGATCGGATAATGAGTGATATCGGGGACGGAGAAAAGGGGGAGATGTAAGAGACTAGTTCGTCCTCGAGGCAGGCAGGTTTCGTACATTCCCGCGAATTTGTAGGTATTCGCGAAGTTCGTAGATATCACTATAAGCTGATTTTTTGCGAACTTCGCAAAAAAGACGTTAGGCGAAATCAACAACAACTAATATTCATAAAGAGAGGTAACATTAATTGCTTAATCCAAGAGAACAAGCAATCATTATTTGGTTAATTATCTTTTTAATCTACGCTTTATCAATTAGAAATGTAAGGTCAACAATACCCAATATAATCAGATCCCTACTGACGCTGATGAAGCATCCGATATTCATATTTACAAATATATATGTTCTACTTGTTTTTTTAGCCATGTATTCATTTAAAGTTATTGGAGTTGAATTAATTAAAGACTACGTTGTTTGGATATTTAGCGCCTTGTATCCTTTAATATCAAAAGTGTCAACGAACTACTCTGAAATAAGTGTTAAAAGGATATTTTTTGAAACATTTAAACTAAGTGTGATACCTATGTTTATTATAAGTGAATATACACTTTCTTTATGGGCTGAATTATTTATTGTTCCTTTATGTGTATTTATAGGTGGTTTACTAGCAGTAGCAGATACGGATGCGAAATATGCACTTGTCAAGAAACTATTTAATTATGTACTTATGATTATAGGGGTGATTTTTATTTTCGTCGCTTTTAAGGGGCTTATTAACAATATATCTGATGTTTTAAAGATAGATTTTTATGAGAAGATGTTCATGGACTTTGTTGGCATAATTTTGCATACACCATTACTTTTAATGATTCAATTTTTGAGCTTCTATGAACAGATTATAATAAGGACGAACTTAAAAACAAGATTTGATAAGATTCGTGCGACATTGATTATTATTCGAAGATGTAAACTCAACAAGCAGCAGTTGATAAGAAATCTAAGAGATTACAAACTTAGACAGGTTAACACTATACAAGATTTTAAGGAAACCTTGCAAGCATAGTCTGTGAAGAGTTGACTTCGCCTAACATTACATTCACGCTGCGGCCCCTATCGGGCTCTTGGTCTGCAGAAGCTAAGGTAGGGAGGTTATGGCTGCAGACAACCCTGCGAGGCCAAGTCTCCGACCCGGCGCTTGAGTGCCTTAAGCCTCTCGGGTTCATGAATGCACAAACGTTATAGGAAATATCGGTAAACCCATAAAAAAATATTAAGCCACCCAGACTGAGTGACTACAATTTCTTACTGTCTGTTATATTTTTCGAAATCAGATTCCAAACGAAAGACTCGTTTATTAAGAGCAGCTATCTCGGCATCTTTATCAACAAAATTGTTGTGTATTCTTTCCAAAAACGCGAAAATGTCTTTAGGTTGCCCATCTTCTCATCGTACGATAGATTGATAAATACTATTAATTTGAAGAGCCACTTGTTGTTGATTTTTGTCTAGAAGAAGTTGATTTTGATTGAGTTTTTGAACTTCTCCATTAAGAGATTGAAGTTCTTGAAGAATTTGATGAAGTACCTGCTCCACAGGCAATCCCGCCTTTCATGAAAATCATTATAACACTAGAAGACTTAAAGAATCAGTAGGAACTTGAAACAAGGGAAAAATAAAGACTGTATAATAATAAGAGCACCTAACGAAAGAAATCGTGAAACTTTGTAAAGAGCTTTGGTAAGTAACACTAAGAAGGCCAATCCATCGTATAACAACATATTGTTATACGCAAGTTCGTTAAAGCTTCTATGAAACAACTAAATTCTTAAAATCTATTTTTAAACCATTGTATAAAGAAAATAGACACCTAGTATAGCATCGAAACCATAGGGTTCTTTAGTAAGTCTTAGTTGAATAGGTTCAACGAGATCAGTATCGAAGATAGCTGTGGAGCATCCAGTATCCAGTAAGACATTATGTAGAAGAGTTGATTTATTCTTGTAAGATAAAGGGAGAGAGACAATAGGAAGACCATTTATAAGATGGATTTTTATTGAAGGCCTCTAATTCCGGTAAAGGGCTGTTCAATGACTTCAATAAATTCATTTCCGGTGTAGAACACATAGAGTTCTCTAGTAGGCTCTGACAAATGAAGTTTTTTATAGGAGGCCCAGGCATGTTTAGGGTTGTCATATTGAGAAATTACAGACATTTCCTCAATAGTTCTCTTGTGATTATTTGAATGAGCAGCTAGAGCTTCAACTAGAACCCAACGATCGGGATGAATATCACGGATATTAACCCATTTCATATATGAACACCTCCGAAAAGACCTTATAAATCAATTGTACCAACCCTACTGAGAAACAAGCAATGATGGTGAATTCGAAGAAGAACGAACCAGCGTATAACACCGTTTTCCTGCTATGTCGCGTGCGCTCCTTGGTCTGCCCGAGGTTTTTCGAAGCAGCGGATTCAGGCAGACAACCCTGCGAGGCTAAGTCCGTTGGACCCGGCGCGTCCGCGCCTTAAGCCTTTCGGGTTCGTAGATACAAGAAATTGGATACATTTATTACTGAGGGATTGGAACGTGCGATAAAAAAATTAAAGATTAAAAGTTGGTCGGTCTTTGTAGATGGATGTATATCTTTTGAATTCTATAAGAATAGAAAGATACAAAGAAATCCTCAAAAAAATAATTCGTGCACAAAGAGTGTCTTATCAACTCTAATTGGCATATCAATCGACAAAGGTTTTATCAATGATACTACAGAGACGATTAACGACTATTTTCCGAATTTACTAGAAAGACAAGATGACACTAGGAAACATCAAATAACGATTGAACATTTACTTACAATGTCCGTTGGATTTGACTGGCCAGAGTTTGGAGAATGGAATTATTTTGCACCAATGGTGTATAGTCCTGACATAGTTCGATTTGTTATAGATAGAGAACTCAAGGATGAGCCAGGGAATAGAATGAACTATAACTCGGATGTTCACATGTATTAACAGCAATCTTACAAAAATCAACAGGCATGAAAGCTGTTGATTTTGCAATTGATTACTTATTTAAGCCATTGGGAATTACTAGCTTTGATTGGGTAGAAGACAGTAGAGGAATTAATCGTGGGGCGGATGGTTTAAGATTGACCCCAATAGACATGGCAAAGATAGGATTACTCTATCTAAATGAAGAAACTTGGAAATCTAATAACCTTGTCTCCGCTGACAGGGTGAAAATATCTACTCAACCCTATTTTTTAACCTATAAACCCATTGGATCCTATGCTTATCATTGGTGGGTAAGGAATGATTTATGAAATCATCAAATGTTTTTCGCACTTGGGTACGGGGGTCAATATATATGTATAATCCCAAAGCTAAGAATGGTTATATCAATTACAAGTGAATGTACGAGAATACGATACAACCCTTATTGCTAATAGAAGAATTAATTCTTAGGAATTATTAAGCGGTTTCAGAGAGGGCCTATTACATCATCTAACACCGTATCTACGCTGCGGGCCTTGCCCTTGGTTCGCAAGAAGAGGTGAGCAGAGAAGTTGAATCAGCGAGCAACCCTGCGAGGCTAAGTCCGTCGGACCCGGTCGCTGGGGCTCCCTTAAGCCTCTCGGATTCGTAGATACGAGAACGTTAGCTGAAATAATATGTATATTAAGGAGTCGAAGATGAAGTATTCGAAGGAAGAATTAGATCTAATTAATCACATTGATCAACATGTTAAAAACAAAAAAATAACATACTATAAAGCAATACCTCAAGAACTTTATCAAAAGATTAAAGCAATAATGAGAACTAAAAATTTCAATGGATCTCTTCAAGAATACTTTGAATTTTTAGGTTACATTTTTATACCCACATCTAAATATCCAAAAGATACGATTGATATAATTACTTTACTTATGCAACACTACCCAAGTAGATATGTCACTAACCTAGAAAATATTGACAGGAATTTATATTATATAATCCAGGACAAAGCTCTACAACATAAGGTTGATATTCCTGAGTATATTAATAAGTTAGGTTTTAATTTTGTTTTCAATAGTAATATATATCCGCACTCTCCTACATATTATATCGGAACATCAGAGAAGGAATATATTAAACAGCTGAATAAATTATTCCCAGAAGGAACTATAATTATTGAAGAACTAATAGAAAAAGACAGTTGGTTATTTAAAAGTATAAATTATCTAAGGCAAATCCGCTCAATACAAACAATTGATGAACAATTAGAATTTTTTGGATTTAAGGTAATTAGGAGATGGAACGGTTAAAAAATATTATGTATATCAAAGGGGATATATTACTTCCGATAACACCGCATTCACGCATCGGGACTAAAGCCCCTCGGGCCGCCCGAAGTTGTGAGCAGTGGAGCGAAGACAGGCGGACACACCAGCGAACCTAACTGCGTCGCGGCCGGTCCCTACGGAACCTTAAGGTTCTCGGCGTCGTGAATGCAAGAACGTTATATGAAAGACATGCAGATTTATTATTTAAGGAGTTTTCTCAATGAAGATAAGAAATATAGAAAACATAAAACCATTTATAAGTAATTTTACAATTCGTCAATTAGAGTGGCTTTCGGATTTTCATTTGTACATTACTCAAGACAAGTATTTTGAGAATACTTCAATACTAGATATAACTTTTTTAATTAAGGAAAGCTCAAAAACATATGAATTAGTTATAAGATTCTCAAATGTAGAAAGTCTAAAGTTTGAATCTGGAGGAGCACTAACACAAATTAGTGGATTTAATATTAGAGATCTAAAAGAACATGGATATCACCCAATGAAATATTTAATTGAGGATTACGAGAACGGAATAATAAACTTTTATTGTAATGATGTTGAATTCGTAAGTCTTAATGAAAGTGAAAGCCTTACAATTTAGAATACATAAAGAATTATTGAATGTTGATCGAGGTAGACATGTCATTCATATAATACCGTATCTACGCTGTTGGGCTTTGCCCTTGGTTCGCAAGAAGTGGTAAGCAAAGAAGATGAATCTACGAACAATCCTGCGAGGCTAAGTCCGTCGGACCTGGTCGCTGACGCTCCCTTAAGCCTCTCGGGTTCGTAGATACAAGAATGTTAGCTGAAACCCTTGCAAGAGTGTAAAGTGACTATAGAGGATTAGGGATAACCTCGCTGTGTAGTATGTATTTAAAGATTTGAAGGAAAGCTCGGAGGATCGCGCTTCTCTTTTTGACGGTTGGTATTTGGGCTTCGCCTATCAGTAGAAGCAGATTCATTACGGAGCATATTCAGTAGCAAGGAAGCGTAATCAGGCGACAACAATAGTAAACTATTGTGAAGTATGATCATTTATATTAAGTGGAGGTAATCATATGAATAAAACTGATATTAGCAATATTCATCGCACGAACAAGATTTATTGGGACGAGAATGGTAACGATATTTTAGAAGCGATTGTACTGCCTTATTACGGTTGTAATACGTTAACGGAAAATGAATTAAACTTATTTGGTGATGTAGCAGGCAAAAAACTTTTAGATATTGGTTGCGGCAACGGTGAATCTCTTAAATTTCATGGCAATAACAAGGCCGCCGAGTTATGGGGCATAGATATTTCTAAAAACCAGATTGAGAAGGCAGCGAAATGCCTTTCAGAAAGTGGTTATGCAGCAAAGCTGATTTGTGGGGCAATGGAGGGCGAATGCGGACTACCAACAGATTATTTTGATTATATTTATTCAATTTATGCAATTGGATGGACAACGGATTTACAGGGTACATTTAATAGGGTTGCATCATATTTAAAAAAGGATGGCGTGTTTATATTCAGTTGGTCGCACCATATCCATATGTGCGTGGCATTTGAAGAAGGTAAAGCCTTTTTTAAAAATAGCTATTTTGATGAAACATGGTCTGAGCGAGATCTTGACGGGAAAAATATTTTGCTTTGCTCCCGGAAAATATCAACTTACGTAAACGCCTTGGCGAAGGCAGGTTTTGTAATTGAACAATTGATTGAGGAGACAAACGACGAAACTTTGCAATTAACAGGCGAACTTAGCGATTGGACAAAAAAATCACAAATGGTTCCGTTAACAGCTATTTTTAAAGCGAGGAAGCTGTAAGACAAATTGACATTCCTCACTATTTTCAGAGGCGATAGTAAGATGAAATCAGTATTCTTACTACAACATAGAGTTATGAAATTGAGGCAACCTTTATAATTAATATTTTGGGCGGTGTGAATATGGAAGTTATAATACGTGAAATTGAAGTAAATGATTATCCTGAGGTAGTATCATTATGGATTAATGTGTTAGGAAACCGCAAGGTTAACCTTGATAATTTTTTTCGTGTCTATAGAGAAAATGAATAAAGATGGGAACTATAAAACATTTGTAGCATTATTTGAAAATAAAGTGGTTGGCTTTATTACAACGGTACAGGCGTTATCAATTGGAGATGAAATTGGTTACTTACACATCCAGGGTCTTGCTGTGCAAAAAGAACTTCAGAATAAAGGAATTGGCACAAAACTGCTTAAATATGTGGAGGAATATTCCAAAAGAAAAGGAATTTCAAGCATAATCTTATGTAGTGGATTTAAACGTACAGATGCCCATGCCTTTTATGAACATAATGGTTATGATAAAGATTCATACTGCTTTGACAAAGGTCTTTGACTTCCATTAATAAGTTTAGTTGGTTCTTGGTTCGCTATATTTATAACGAAAGATAAGATTTTTATTTAGGATTTAGCCGTCAAAGGCTGAATCTGGCTCGCATTTTGAAGAAGAGAATTTGTTTAAGAGGCTTCTCGGAGAAGCTAATAACGTTATTATAGATTTGAGAGTATAATCGAAGAAGCGACGACTTCAGGTAACAGGTAACATCGCATTCAACGCTGCGGGACTACCGTCCCTTGGTTGTCAGATGTATAATCAAAGAAGATATAGCAGACAACAAACGACCCAGCCTAAGATAAGAGCTATCTAAGGCTGGGTCGTTTCGTGAATAATAGAACGTTATCGGAAAGCTGGGCAAATCCATGTTTTGAGCGAGGTATCCTATGAAGCATCAATTAAAAGGAATTGTATTTGATATGGATAATACTATTTTAAGATCAAGAATTGACTTCCAAGCCATGAAGAATGAAACATATCAATTTCTCGTATCGAAAGAGATCCTACCCGATGGATATAATCTTGATTACCATACAACATCAACTATTGTTGAAGAAGCAATACAAACGAATCGAATGACTGAAGAGTTACTAAATGAAATGTGGGATATTGCTAAGAAGCATGAAGTGTGTGGAATGCAGGGGGCAGACTTGGAGCCTGGTGCGGTGGAGGTCCTTAGTGAACTCAAAGGTAGATATCACATTGCAATTGTAACGAATAATTCTGTTGAAGCTGCAGAAATCGCATTAAGAGATAATGATATTTTTGAATACTTCGATTTCATTATTGGTAGGGAGTTAATGAAAGCATTGAAGCCTTCACCTGATGGATATTTGCGAGTGTTGGATGAGTTTAAGCACTCAGCGAATGAATGGCTCTCTGTAGGCGATTCATGGATAGATGGGAAGGCATCAATAAGCGCAGGGATAAGGTTCATAGCTTATCGATCAGATAAAGAAAAGTTGAAGCAGATGAAAGTGTACCCGACTGCAGAACTGTCCAATCTCTTGGAATTGATAAGTCTGATTGAGCAATTTGAAGAAGGCCCAGCCATCCGATAAACCAGCTAATCAAGGTCAAGATTTATTCCGTTGAAGGATTCAGAGTACTAACGAATGCAGACTCAAATAAGCCTACTCGTAGAAGTAAACCAATGGTAAAATATACCTTACAATATTCGTTAGTTATCCTGAAAAGGCGTGCCACTACTCAGAATTCCGTAAATCATGCGTAAAAGTTTGCTTGAAGCAGCTACGATTGCCACTTTAGCTGGTTTGCCTTCAAGGCGCTTTTGCTGGTAATATCGCCATAGAATCGGATTTCGAGGGCCGTGAACTTGCTTGGAAATGCCGCTAACGGATGCTTGGTAGAGCGCGGTGCGGAGATAAGCAGAGCCACGTTTTGAGATACGATTCTGGTTCGCCTTGAAGGTTCCCGACTCGTAAACAGATGAATCCAGCCCTGCAAAAGCGGTCAACTGTTTTACGGAAGGGAACCTTTTTATGTCCCCAATTTCTGCGTGGATCATTGCCGCTGTAATCGGCCCTACGCCAGGAATCGAGCGTAACAGATGGTAGGCTGAAGACTCTTGGGCTAAGGATTCCATTTGTTTTTCAAGTGAGGCAATTCCTTCTTGGTACGTCTTGAATAACTTCATAGAATTCTGCATTGCAAATACATGGGCTTTAGATCCATACAAGTCAGGGAGACTATTGCGTGCAATCTCAATGAGCTGAGAATATTTTTCTTTGTTCCAAGTCCGACCTCTACGGTTGAGCATCAGGATGGTTAATACGTCCTCTTTGTCCGCATTCAGTAAAGCTGAAGGGGAAGGAAACTTCGTAAGAAGTTGAATGGACGAAGGGTTGAAAATGTTCTGAAAAGCCTTGTCATATCCCGGAAAGGCTAAATCGAGAATGGAACGGAATTGCAGCTGTACTTCACCTAGGAGAGCCTTCCATTGGGCATGCTGGCGACAGAGAAAGCGTAGTTCGGTTACCTTTTCATTCACTGGAATGAGTGGGGTACCTTCACCTAAATAGAACGCATTAGCAATTCGAATTGCATCAATGGGATCGGTCTTCACCTTACGAGTAGAGCGCTTTTTTAGCTCATGAGTTGTTAAAGGATTTAACATGAAAACAGGATAACCATGGGAGAAAAAGAAAGAAGCAATAGGCTTCGAATAATTACCTGTAGCCTCCATGACGACCGTTGGTTGCTGCATCGTAGCTTCTTCAAGCTGAACAAGAATTGAGAGCAATGACGAAATATGATCGGGTGAGTGTAAGAAAGAGAAAGGCTTTTTCACTTGCATACCATAGGAAGTGAATGCAACAGCAACACTCTTACCCTTCGCAATATCGATACTTAAAACAGGTTGATTCATATGACCTCCTTAAATGACACCAGGACCCAAAACAGTTGCTCTCCACAGGTTGGCACGGTGATACGGGCTCTTAGCCCAACCAGCTAAATCGGGGTATGAACAATGCAAGGGCTGAAACACTTTATGTGACGAGATCTAAGTCCCAACACCACATCCGTTTTTAACCCAGTGTTAATCTTTTAAGTATAAAGAAAAACTCATCCCCGATGAACTGGGATGAGCTCAATATACCAACACCGTATTCACGCTGCGGGCCTTACGACCCTTGGTTGTCTGATGAATAATCAAGGAAGTAACTCAGACAACACATGCCCCGGCCTAAGATAAGAGCTATCTAAGGCCGGGGCGTGAATACAAGAACGTTATAGGAAATCAACGCAAATAACTAAAAAAATCAAAACCTATTTAATTTAATTGTTGAATTAACTCCCTCGGTACGATTTGATTTTCTCACGAATGCTCGCTTATTCGCAGGATTTCACCCTTGCCAGAAATCCAGAAAGATAGTAAACCACGAAAGTTAACAGCACGTGCGACATGCATTTGCTGAGCGATGTCGATCCCGACGACCAGATGCTGAGCAGTAATTTTTTCAATGAGTTGATTTTGTTTGTCCTGCGATTTAAACTTCATAGTAGAGCGTCCTCCTAGATGATGGGATTTTAAGGGCTATGACCCGTTGCGTACTCCCATCGTACCGAGGCGCTTTTCTTTTTTCAAAGACGAAATTAATCCATCTACAGGAATGCTAACGGAGAACGATAGGGAGAACGATAGTTGAATTGTGTAAGTGTCTCGAAGAAGGCGCTAATATCCTATAACAATGTGTTCACGCTTTTCACGCTTCGGGCCGGCTGCACCGGCCCTCGGTCGTCAGTAGATAATTCGGTGATGTGGATTCAGTCGACACATCCATTCACCCAACCTCATCGCGGACGGCTGAGATCGTGCTAGTTACACGAATATAAGCATGAATAGTTGAGATGGAAACTGTCGATTTCCTATGACGTTTTTCAACTTGACACTGTAAAGATTGTTTAATATAATCTTTACAGTGTCAAGTTGTATGAAAGGAAGTATATCAAATGAAAGAAAAACCATATCATCACGGTGATTTGCGAAATAAACTTATAGAAGCTGGTATAGGGCTTATTAATGAAGATGGTTTAAAAGGTTTTTCCCTGCGTAAGGTCGCAGCGAAATGCAACGTCAGTCATGCCGCACCATACAGCCATTTTAAAGACATAGACGAGTTGATTTATGCCATGGGCGAGCATGTAACGGAGCGATTTGTGGAAAAGATGCGTACATCAATTCGTGGACAGGAAAACAGTCTCGAAGCGACCTCACTGCTTGGGCAGGCTTATATTTCCTTCTTCATTGAAAATCCGCAATATTTTCAGTTCCTTTTCTATCACTCAGGATTAACCATTGATTTGGACAATGATAACGCCAATGATTATCCGCCATTTGCTTTATTCAGGACAACGGCGTATCAAATGTTTCACAGCATAGGGTTGCCAGAGAAAGCTTATTCAGAAAAATTGATTGTTCTTTGGTCAATGGTACACGGCATAGCCTCGCTGCTTACCAATCAGGGTATCCGATATTCCGGGGACTGGATTAATGTTTTTATAAACAATTGTATTAAGGAGATAGAATGATGAAAATTATTATACATGATTTGAATCAACAAGAATTCATGGCGTTGTATGATAACCAAAATACAGACGTAACTGTTATATCAGACAATGGCACAATCCGTAAATGCATTGGTTGCTTCGGATGCTGGATCAAAACACCAGGAAAATGCGTTATAAAGGATGGTTATCACAATATGGGTGAACTTCTTTCAAAATGCCATGAGCTGGTTATTATCAGTAAATGTGTTTATGGGAGCTACAGCCCCTTTGTATGCAATATTGTAGATCGGAGCTTACCATATCTTCTGCCTTATTTTGTAATAAAAAATGGAGAAACCCATCACCGATTCCGGTATGATAACAAATTCACTCTATCGGTACATTTTTATGGCAATGACATAACCAAAGCAGAAAAGGAAACCGCACAAGCTCTGGTTGCGGCGAATAGCGTGAACTTAAATTCCATAGGAAACAAGATGTATTTCCATAACAGCCTACAAGCAATCAAGGAGGTTATATAGTGAGAATCGCTATGATAAATGGAAGCCCAAAGTTAGGAAAGAGCAATTCGGGCATGATGCTCAAAGCACTTGAACCCCTGATAATCTCCGAGCATGAAATATCACACTATAATATGAATAAAAAACCGCTTACCGATGAGCAATACATCGAGCTTTGCCACATGGATACACTGATAATTGCATTCCCTCTATACTTCGATGCAATACCGTCGCATTTACTAAGGATGTTGACTACTCTTGAAGGGTATATGAAAGCAGAACGGAAAAAGGAAATTTATGTTTATGCTCTTGTAAACAATGGATTTTATGAGGGGAAGCAAACTTACATTGCTCTTGAAATCATCAAAAACTGGTGCATACGATCCGGCCTTCATTTTGGACAAGGAATCGGACAAGGCGCCGGTGAAATGATGGGTTTTATCGAAAAGGTACCACTTGGCCAGGGCCCTTTAAAAAATCTAGGAAAGGCAATGGAAAGCCTGGCAAAAAATATACATTCGCATGGTAGTGATGAATCCTTGCTGTTCAGTCCAAATTTCCCGCGCTTTGCCTGGCGCTTTGCAGCGACACACTCTTTTTGGCATGCAAAAGCTAAAAAGAATGGTCTGAAGAAGAAAGATATTATGAAAAGGCTTTAAGAAGGCACCGTTCTCGTGGAATAATCATCAACGTCGATACATAATTGGGGTAGATTATTAATGAAAATCGGACTGTCGATTAATGAGTTGACAGCGTCCCTGCGTTCATAATGAATGCGGGGGCGCTGTTGTTTTCTGTGAAGAAAGGATATGTTGAAAAAGGGTCTGCAAAATAACAACATTCCATTTCGATAAAAGTAAGGAGAATTAGCAGTTTTTTATGGTATACTATGGAACAAATGTTCTATAGCGAAAGTCAGCGGGTGAAGTGATGAAGGATCAAGTGAAAATCGCTGTGAGGCCTTTGGTGGAGTACGTGTACCGCAGCGGGGATTTGGATAGCGGGTTCAGGGCAGGAACGGCCCTGACGGAGGGAACCAAAGCGCATCAGCAGGTGCAGCGAACTTACGGCGAGTCGGATCAGAAAGAAGTATATCTATCGGTGGAGATTCCTTGCGGAGATCTGCTGTTTGTCATAGACGGGCGCTGCGGCGGGTTGTTGGTAGAAGAAGATGGATCCGTGATCATCGATGAGATTAAATCGACTTCTGGCGAGATCCCACAGACACTGGAGGATACCTATCCAGTTCATTGGGCTCAAGCTAAATGCTATGCCTATATGTACGCCAGAGAGCATGGAACTGCTCGAATGAAAATCCAATTGACCTACGTACAAGTCGTAACGGGCGAACAAAGACGGTTTCAGCAGGAGGCAGTTTTTGCGGATGTAGAGTCATTTGTACGGCATGTGGTGGAGAATTATGCTCCTTATGCACGGATGCTTCGCGCTCACCGGATTTCACGGGACAGAAGCATCAGCGGGCTGGAATTCCCCTTCGCTTCTTATCGGGCCGGACAGCGGAAATTAGCGGGAGCGGTCTATAAAGTGATCGAAGAGGGAGTAAAATTATTTGCCAAAGCTCCCACAGGGATCGGAAAGACGATCTCGACAACGTTTCCCGCCGTAAAGGCAATGGGGACGGGACAGCTTGAGCAGATTTTCTATTTGACCGCCAAGACGACTACCCGTACCGCAGCGGAGGAGACGTTCGCCCTGATGCAGTCGCAAGGATTGCAGATGCATACCGTAACTATCACGGCCAAGGAGAAAATTTGTTTTCAGGATCAGGTGAGCTGCCGCAAGGAAGATTGTCCATTCGCGGACGGCTACTATGATCGGATTAATGAGGCGGTACTTGATATATTGACTAACGAGTCGCTAATCAGCCGGCAAATAATTGAGCAATACGCACGCAAGCACCGGGTTTGTCCGTTTGAATTTTCGCTTGATCTCGCTTATGCGGCGGATGCGGTGATCTGCGACTATAATTATATTTTCGACCCTAGAATTTCTTTAAAAAGAATGTTCGCCGAGCGGAAGAGCCGGACGGCGCTTCTGATTGACGAGGCGCATAATCTGATGGATCGGGCGCGAGAGATGTATTCGGCCACATTGAATAAAGGGGATTTCCTCAGCTTGCAGCGGGAATATAAAGAGCTTAACGCTGAGGTGCACAAGGCGGCCAAGGCGGTGAACACCTTCTTTATACAACTGCGCAAAGAATCGGACGGAAAAGCACAAATTACGCAGGAGGTTCCTGTACAACTGGTTGAACGAGCCGAGGCATTTATCCTCGTAGCAGAAGAGGAGCTTGGCTCCCGTCAGGATACAGAGCAGTCGCAGTTGTTGCTGCAGGTTTATTTTGCGGCCCAGAGTTTTGTGAGGATCAGCAAGCTGTACGACGAAAGATATGTAACCTATGCCGAGATTTCTTCGAGAGAAGTATCCATTAAGCTGTTCTGTCTCGATCCTTCTCATCTGCTACGGGAAATGGGCAAGGGCTTCCGCTCGCATATTTTCTTCTCGGCTACCCTTACGCCGATGTCCTATTATCGGGACATGCTGGGGGCAAGTCCGGAGGATTATACATTGTCGCTGCCTTCTCCTTTCTTCCGCGAGCAGCTTTCGGTCCAGATCGAGCCGTTGTCGACGCGTTATCACGATCGCGAGGGAACCAAGCTTGAGCTGGCGAGACTGCTGGGGCTGATGATTACCGATCGTCCCGGAAATTATTTATTCTTTTTTCCTTCTTATGCTTATATGAATCTCGTCTATGAAGCTTTTGCTGCTGCTCATGCAGAAGATGCAAACTTGCGGCTGTTGCTGCAGCGGGGGGATATGGCGGAGGAGGAGCGGGACAGTTTCCTGTCAGCCTTCGATGCTGGAAATGAAGGGATATTGATCGGTTTTGCGGTTATGGGCGGAGTTTTCTCCGAGGGGATCGATCTAGTGGGAGACCGCTTGACCGGCGTTGCCATCGTTGGTGTAGGACTGCCGCAGATCGGCCTGGAGCGTGATATCATCCGCGACTACTTCAACTCGCAGGGCAAGAACGGTTTTGACTATGCCTACGTATATCCGGGTATGAACAAGGTACTGCAGGCCGGCGGGCGGCTGATCCGTACAGAGACGGATCAGGGGGAATTACTGCTGATCGATGACCGTTATCTGCAGCCGCATTATGCGGCATTGCTGCCGGATGAGTGGAAGTGAGCGGTAACGGTGGAACTTTCACATAAACATGGATTTGACCAAAAAAGAGGGATCGTTTTGTTTAGAAGGTCTGTTATGGAAGGAGCCATAATTCTGCCCGAAAGTGTGGCCATGAAAAAAGCGCCCCTTCCTTGTTGGAAAGAACGCTTTAGGAACTTTGTTATTTTCATAAATAATAGTTGGTCATCGCCTGATCGCTGGCCAGAACGGCCTCACTGTCAAGCTTCTTCTTCAGGTAAGCCTTGTCCGACGAAATGAAGATGCTCATGATCAAATCGACGACGAACAGGAACGTGATGTGGTTGGACATCAGCGCGCTGTTATTGACCGATATCTTATCCGGCACGATGATGTTCACGTCCGCATTCTCCGTAATGGGTGACGAATCGTAACAGGTGATCGTAATCGTCTTGACCTGGTGAACATGCGCGATCGCTACCGTCTCCACGATTTCCTTCGTCGAGCCGGAGCGGGAGAATGCCACAACAGCGTCCTCTTTGCTGCACTGTGCAGCGGCGATTTTCATGGCGCGGCTGTCATTGATCGCTTCGGCCATGATGCCGATAATGGACAAGCGATTCTTCAAGGCGATAGCAGCCAGATAAGAATCGAACATGCCGATAATATAGATGCGCCGGGCTCCCTTCAGAATGTCTACCACTTGGCGGAGCTGTTCCTCGGTGACAAGCGCTGATGTATTGACAATCAGTTCATTATAATCGAGCGCAAGCGCATCGATCGGATTGATTTCTCGTCTTTCTTTTTTCTTGGCCTGCATATCCCGATAGAAGGCGTCTTGGGCGAAGGCGATTTTGAAATCGTTGAAGCCCTTGAACCCGACCTTTTTACAGAAGCGGTTAATACTTGTCTCCGATACGCCGATTTCATTGGCAATGGCCGTAATCGTGTTGCGCGTAATAAAATCCGGATTGTGTATGACGAAATTGGCGATCTGATTTTCGCCATATGTTAATTTCTGCGATTGGGATACGATTTTGGCGATGACGGCCGGAACTTGTGAAGACATGATACCTCCTCCTGATCTAACGCTGGAAATGACTACTCCGGCGTGTCTGGCAATAGCCTTCCCCATTATATCATACTGAGTGAGGTATTGAGAGTGTGTCATATCCATAATTTACAAGTTTCGATCTGCTCCTTAAAATCTCCAGTCGAAAGCTGTTGCTCCCCGATCAAATAGACATAGTCCAGCAAGTTGGGGAGGCAGGGAAGTCCCAGCAGCTCTTTGCAGAAGGCATGCGCAGCGATCTCACAGCACTGCACTACGCTTGATTTTCTCGAATATGGCCCAAGCTTGAAAACCTCAATCCGCTCAAGCTTTTCATTCGTAAAAATCTGCTCCCGGTACTCCAGCCAGTGATAGAACTCATGAGCCAGATGAATATCGACTAGAAGGTCGAGTTCCGCTGCGTAGCCGCTGAACCTTTCCCCTAGGATTTCTTGGCATACCGTCCGCATTCCCTTGAGCGAGGAGGCGTACAGAATAATTTCCGGTGTTGTCTTAGAGAATTCGATCTGTGCGCGGAAGGAGACGTTATGAAATTGGCCAGAGGACTCCGTGATCTCATAACGAAGTCCGGCGTCCCTGCACATGTCGCGAATGCCGAGGCCTTTGTATGTCGCAGCCGCCAAGCGTCCGGCCTGAAGCGACTTATGAACGTAATACGGAATTTTCTCTGGCGGTATTTTATGAAACAATGGATCCTGGCGCAGCTCCATACAGCCTAAGACCTCATCGGACAGACCGGACAGTGAGTTCGGTAAAAGGGTGTGAATCGGCATTCGAACGCCTCCTTGCTAATTCAGGTATCCTTAGTGAGCAAAATGAGTGACTATAAGCCTGTTTTTTATCCCAAATAACGCTCTGCAGTTTCGTTAGAAATACAAGTCGGTTTCCGATTACTGATAAGCCACAACCAGCATTTCATCCTCTGCTGCGAGCATCTCGGTTTCAATTTCAAGGATGGACAGCAGCTGCTCTTTGGTCTGCATGCCGGTTAAGTCCAGCATCTTCTCCTTATAAAAGACGAACACCTTCGGAATCGTGGCATTGGCATCGGAATAAATGGTGTTATCGTCCAAAAATGAGCTTAGCGCTTCCGGCGCGGATTTACTCAGTTTCGTATAGTGCACATTGCTTTTCTTGAAGCGGACGACGCCTTCGCGGTCGAGAACGCTGACAGAGCTGGATTTCTTTTTTAACAGGCCAAAAAAAGATTTCTTCACATTCTCGCTGACGAATAGGCTCCAGCGCCCGGTCTGCGCGGCGAGTGTCGTCGATTCTAGCGGCTGGTCGATGGAGCTGGCAGCAACGGCCCTCATATCTTCTACCGACATTGCTTCCTGTGCCAGATCCTTGGAGCGCAGCTCGGTGGAGCCAGTCGCCATGGCGCGGAGAATATTCTTCTGGCTGTCGATCTCGATGCTGACTTCGACCGTCTCCTCGGAAGCGCCAGACTGTACGATACGCTCGATGATGTCGGCGCGGATGCGCTTGATGTCCTCTTCGGTCGGATTGACGACCATCCGCTCTAGCTGTTCTTTGACCATGGCCAGTGCTACGCCGATCGTGGAGACATAAGGCGCATTGTTGGCGATTTGAGACTTGAGGCCTTCGCGATCCGCCATTGCCGGGATGAGCACCGTACCGCTGCCACCGCCGCCAACCAGCGTGACGAAGCGGCGATCGAGCTCATAGTCCTCGATCATCTCGTTGACAGTCTTCATCGTCTTATCGATGGCGATATTCATAACCTGTCTAGCGGCTTCCTCTACGCTTAGTCCAACATGATCGGCTAGCGCCTTCCAGGATTTCAGCGCCGCTTCCTTGTTTCCTCTCGCATAATCGCCCTCGGGAACATAATTCAGAATGTTGGCCGCTCCGGCTAGTGTATACGAGAATTCTTTGCCTCCGGCGCATTCGCAGATGACGTATTCGGCAGGGTCGCCCTCGCGGGGGCTGATGAATTTCACCTTCGGATCGACGATGTTCTCTGTCGGGGTGAAGGCTTCGTACTCTTTACCGGCGATATGTGCGCTGCGTGGCCCGACATCGGTAATTCTTCCACCTGCCACCTTGATCATGCTGCCGCCGGCGATGCCGAGCGTGCGCACATCCAAGGATTGCAGGTAGGTGCGGTGGCCGCCGACCTCGGCATTCTTGATCATCACCTTGCCGTTCTTGATCACGGAGATGTCGACACTGGTTCCGCCGACCTCGAAGAAGATACCGTCGGAAATCTTCTCGTACATCAACGCCCCGGCAACGCCTGCGGCAAGACCGGATAGCATCGTCAGAATCGGGCGCTTGCGTACCTCGTCAATGCTCATGACACCGCCATCGCAGCGCATAATCATGAGTTGGGACTGGATGTTGGCATCCTTGACGGACTTCTCGGTCATATTGGCGGTCTCCATCATTTTCGGAATGAGGGAGGCGTTAATGACGGCTGTTCGTGTCCGTGTCTTCAGTCCGTAGAGCTGGCTGATCTCATGTCCGCCTGTGGCGTACAGCCCCTTGCGGTTGGCAAGATCAACGACGCGTAGCTCATTGGTTGGATCATCCACGCTGTATGCTTCGGAGGCGACGATCACCTCGGCGCCCTGGGCGGCCAACTCGTCGATGGCACTGTTGATCTGCTCATCCGTCATGCTCTTGGAATCCAGATACGTATGAAAAGTGTGCAGGAATTTGCCCGGAGCCAGCTCGATATCGCCCGGATTGGATTCGGAGCGGGCGCTGAGCCCATCGATGCCCGAGCCCATACCGATGATGCCGATACGCGCCACGTCTCCTTCGAGCAGGGCGTTGGTAGCCTGCGTTGTTCCGTGGGCGATGAAGGTAACGTCTTCAGGCTGGATACCTCTGCTGTCCAGAATTCGCTTCAGTATTTGTACAATCCCTTTGGCCACGCCGTCCGGGTCATGGTGGGTGGTTGGGATTTTCATTTTCTCAATGACTTCGAATGTTTCATTGTCGATCAGTGCCGCATCGGTAAACGTACCGCCGACGTCAATGCCGACCCTAACTTTCGTTATCCCCATAATGTTCTCCTCCAGTTGGCGGGACAAGGACCTTCTGCTCGAACCCTGTGAAGGTTCTTCGCAGGGCCCTTGTCCCGGTTTTATCTATAAAGGGTAATTAATTTTAAAGCTTAAAATACCATAAACGATCCAATGATGACGGCGATCAAGACGGATACCATTGTCCATGGCAGTGTCTTCTTCAGAATCTCGTTAATGTCGCTCTTCGTGAAGTCAGCTACCCATACGTTATGCGAGTTCGTAGGGTCGGAGACGGATTGCACGTTGCTGACAGCGCGCAGGGCAAGCATTGCAGCTACCGGAGTCATACCTGCGGATACGAACAGGGCGGCGATGCCGCTGCCAAGGCCCCATACGTTCAGCGGTCCGCGGTAGATGGCCAGCGGCGACAGAATCGTGAAGAACAGGATAAACATCAGTGGGGTATTCGGCAGCACGGACTCGATCAGCGGCGAGATGACCGCCGATACCTGCGGAGACATAACAGAGCTGAGCAGGATGCCGATACCGATCATGAGTCCCATCGCGCCAGCGACGTCTTGAATTCCTTCTACCAGCGCACTGGAGAGGATATGGATCGGACGCTTCGGCCAGGTGAGCAGGATCGTGACGAGCGCACCGGCAATAACGGCCGGAACGATATCGATTTTGAAGATAAAGACGAGCAGTACCGGTACGAGCGGGCTAATCAGGGCAATTGCAGGCACCTTTTTGTCACCGCCGCCAGGTGTTGCCGCTGGCATTGCCCAAGCTTTGCGGCCTTTACCATCTTTCCGGATATAGAACACGATCATGGCCAGGGCAATGACGATCAGTGGGGAAGCAACAACCAACGTGTAGTTGGCGATTTGGTCGACGGAAAGACCGAGCACATCGACATATACAGCCCAGTTGGAAACGTTGAACAGGGATCCGACGCCAACGGCCAGTAGAACAACGATGGAAGCGACGAATTGTGAAATGCTTGCCGTCAGCATAATCGGAATGACGATCGTACCGACGAGGATGACCATGCCCAGTCCTCCTGCCGCAGAAAAAATAATGGATGCGGTAATGAAAAATAGAATAGCTATAAGTACAGGTTTATCTCCGGCCAACTCGGCCGCCTTGCGAATAATGGATTTGGTGATGCCGACTTTGTTCAGAATCTGGCCGAACCAGGCACCGAAGATGAGTCCGGCGATGGCGCCAGATAGTTTCATTGAGCCTCCGGCCAGAATCGTCTTGGCGATTGTTGCTGTCTCTGGATTACTTGATAGCAGCGGCACCCCTGCGATAATGGCGAACAGAATCGCCATGCAGGGCAGCGCCAGAATGCTTGGCAGCTTGCGCGTCATCATCAGCCCTACAAACACCAGAAATACGAGCAGAATACCGATTGCTTGGAACCACATTGCAGTTGTCATCTGAATTTCCCCTCTCCAAATGGGTGATAGAAGTTGAACTACATTTCCAGATATGCCCCTTGCTCTTTGAGAATCGTCTGCACTTTCTTGATGTCAATTTCTTGTACGTTCGTGCTCTCTAACGCTGCGAGAGCAGCGGCAATCCCGCCGCCATGACCGATGGCTCCGGTCGTCGGAGTGGTTCTCATCGCCGCTTGTGCTTCAAAGGTTGCCGAGATGCAGCGGCCGATGACGATCAGGTTATGTACGGTGGCGGTAATCATGCAGGAATAAGGAATGCTGTATACGCCGCCCCATTCCAGTTTCTGATGCTTGGTGCCCTCGCCGTCCGGGCTATGGATGTCGATCGGATAGCCGGAATGGGCAATCGTATCGTCGAACAGGCGCTGCTGCAAAATATCCTCGGCCGTCAGCGTATAGATGCCTTTGATTTGGCGCGAGCCGCGAACGCCGATGCTTGGTCCGGTGGACTCGACAACCGCATGCTCGAATCCCGGTATGTATTTGCGGACAAACAGCTCCAACTCACGGCACTGCTTGCGGCCTTCCATTTCAGCCTGGCTGAGACTGTGCGCGTCGGTGGCGTCATAGCCGATAATCCGCGTTGTATTGAGGATGACCTCGCCCGGGTTATTGGTCTCAAAGAACAAAATATTTTCACGCGGAATGGAGATTTCGCCCCGCTCCTTGGCTTGTCTGAACAGGCTGTCGAAGCCGCCGACCGAAAGACGTGGGGACTTCTCAATAATGGAGGTATCCCCGTTATACAGCGGGAAGTCTTCCGGATGACTGTGAATATATTCCTTGACCCTTGGGATATCGACGTTGTACATTTTCATTTTCAGGGTCATCGGCTGCGTTGCTCCGTCGGATTCGCGTCCTTTGGTGTATACGACTCCAGCAAGGGCCGAGAGGTCGCCATCACCCGTTGCGTCGATGAAGACGGAGGCATGGATGTCGCTGAGCCCAGATTTATTGCAGACCTGTATGCCCGTGATGCGGCCATTTTCCGTATAAACGCCTGCCAGCATCGTATGGTACAAAATATCACCGCCCGCTTCCGTGACCATTAGCTCCAGCTCATGCTTCATCGCTTCGGCGTCAAACGGGGTAACCGAATATGTAAATCCGACCGTGTCGAAAATATGCCCCGGGGATTTGCCCAACCGCTTCAGCCGCTCGATCAGTTCCCCGGTGAAGCCCTGAATGACCTGCTTCTCGCCGGCATGGAAAGTCATCATTGGGCCGACGCCGTTAGCGGTCAGTGTGCCGCCAAGAAAACCATGAGACTCGACAATAAGCGTCTTCGCCCCGGTCTTGGATGCGGCGATGGCGGCCATAGCCCCGGCGATGCCGCCGCCCATTACAACTACGTCATATAGATTCATGTACTCTTCGCTCCTTTACTCGTAAGATTCATTCCTCTGCTGCCTTTAGGCTAACAAATAAAAATTATTTTGTAAACGCTCTTAGAAAATAATTTACTAAATATCCGGAAATATTGAAAATGGTTTACTGAATTGTGATAATTGATGTAAGAGGAGGGTTGTGTGGAATTATCGTAAAAAAGAAGACTTCCGAATGTTCGGAAGTCTTGATAGGGTATCGACAATGTGATTGATGGATTGCCGTTCGTCAGCTTAACAGAAAAACTTCTAAACTGGTCGAAGAAGCAAGGCAAAGGCTTTCGGAGAAAGATTCCGTCCTTCTTGAGCAAATACTGATTTGACCAGTGAATCTAATTCATGGTTACAAAAAACGTGAATTTTTTGTAAAATTGAACCAATTTAATAAGATTAAGAATGAAGTTTAAGAACAATTATTACAACGAAGAATTTTATAGACCTGTACCCCATGATTATCGAACGAATGGATGGTTATCTTTCTAAGCAAGGCAGGAGAGAAGAAATCCTCTCTTTCTTTTTTTGAAAAATAAATTGTTGGATGGGACTGATTATATGTTATTTGTTAACTCCAGAGCGATAATTGAAAGAGATTTTAATAATGAAAGACAAATTGTAATTCAGACAAGAAATAAACCCAACGAACCATTAAAGATTGAATTACCCGGAGGACGAATTGAACCACATGAATCATTAACACAAGCATTGAGAAGAGAAGTAAGGGAAGAGACCGGACTGGAAGTAACAGAAATTGAGGGAGAAGACACAAGAATTGATACAAGTGGAATAGATCCAGAATTTGAAGTTGAATGTATTAAACCCTTTGGAGCATATCAAACATTAAGAGGGCCAATTGATTCAGTAGGATACTATTTTAGATGTAAAGCTGAAGGAGAGATAGTAAAGAGCGGGGATGAAACGACAGATATTAAATGGATAACCATAAAGGAGCTATCAGAATTAATCAATAGCAACCCATTACAATTTTCAAATGTTGATCGAGCTGGGATCATTTATTATTTAAAGCAACTTGAAAGATCTTGAATAGGTAGCTCGAAGAAGGAACATGACATCAGCTAACATCGTAATCTACATTACGGTCTAAAGGCCTTGGTCTGTAAAAGGAATTTCGAGGAAGCAGATTCAGCAGACACCTGCACCACCTAACCGCATTGCGACAGGCCCGTTGGCCCTTAAGGCGGTGAGGATTCGTAGATACAAGAACGTTATATGAAAGAGTCGCAATAAATTAAAGGAGAGAATCAGAGATGCCATTTAGGAAAACATATGAAATAATTACTTCACCAGACCCAATTTCCTGGGATGATTACACTAATAAGTTAATGAATGAGTGGGAACTCCTATTAAATAATGAGGAAAAACAAAAAAGCGAAAAAGTATATCAAAGATTTTTGGAAGATAATTTTTGTCTATTACCTGGGGCTTTTGGGTTGATTGGTAGGTCAGGCCATTATCCATATCCTGGGGCAGTTGTTGCTCAACCTCAATTAAATGGATTATTCAAGAGAATTCCTGACTTTATGTGGATTGCTAATGATAGTGGGACACTTTATCCTGTTTTTATTGAAATTGAAGCTCCTTACAAACAGTGGTTTCTAGACAATGGAAAGCAAACTGATGAATTTACTCAAGCACATAATCAATTAGCTGAATGGAAGCAATGGTTTGCTAAACCAACACATGTGAGTTTGTTTTTAGAGTACTTCCAAATTCCATCAGATTTTCTATGGGGTAAATCTATTAGACCGCTATTTCTATTGATTTATGGAAGAAGGTCAGAGTTTGATAGAAAGCCTTTTTTGAGTGAGAAGAGGAGATATATGGCTAGAGAAGACGAATTCTTAATGACATATGATAGTTTGTCACCAGATTATGGAGTTAGAAATTTAATGTGTGTTCGTATCGAAGACAATTCATACAAAGCCATTTCTGTATCTCCAACATATACGCTAGGTCCTTCATTGGCAGGTTGGCACGCATTAATTTCCGGTAGGGAAGAAGCTATTGAGCGTAATTTGTATATTTCAAAGGAACGTAAAGATTTCTTAATCTCAAGAATACCATATTGGGAGAACTGGGCTAAGAAAGGAGAGAAGGGAGTAATAAATACAGGTGATAAAGAATAATGCAAGCATTTCGAGGAAGGCGACTCCATCATATAACATCGCATTTAACGAGGTGGGCCGAGACAAGCTCGACCTTTGATCCGGAAGGGGCATTTCGGAGGCGCTAATTCACCGGACACATCCCACCGTCTAACTGCCGCAAGCGGCAGCAGGTTCCTGGCGGAACCTTAAAGTACTGAGACGTCGTGAATTCAAAGACGTAGGTGAAATTCCATGAAAAGAGAGGTCTTAACTTTATGCTAACTAAAGATAAATTTTATGAGATACTTGATGAAGGTCGAGAGGACAATTTCTGGGATTTCAAAGAAGAATTATCAATATCAAAAAAAGTGAGATTTTATGAGTTTTTAAAGGATATACTTGCATTTTCCAATAGCGGAGGTGGGTATTTATTACTGGGAGTTAAAGATGAGACTCATGAGTTAGTTGGAGTAAGTGAAGAAATTGATGAGGCTGAACTTGCACAAAAAATAGAGTCAGCACTAAGTTACTCAATTGACTTCAAGATTTTGTACTTTAACGACAAGATTGATAGTAATAAAAAATTAGGCTTGATAGAAATATTTCAAGCTAAAAAAATTTGTGTTTCACCAAAGTCTTACTCATCAGAAAAAGGAATTATAGTAGAGCAAGATATTATATATACACGACGGGGAACAAGAAGTATTCGGGTAAATGGGGAGCAATTAAATGAACTCGTAAGACGAATTCAGACAAATGCAACATACAAGTTTTCTGAATCAGAGTTACAGTTTATAGAGAAAAACAGGAACTCTAGTTATCTAGAATTCAAACAGTTTGATGATTATCTAAAGGGTGCATTTGAATTCACTGCGTCTAGTTTTGGAGATAAAATAACCCAATTGTGTAGTGATCAACTTAAATACAACAGACTTGAAGTAGGAAAATGGATAGGTTTTGAAGAAGAACGAATTAATGATTACTTTAATGGAATAGCTTATCCTTCACTTGAACATATATTACGGGCATCGAAATATTTTGAAGTACCTATCAGTTTTTTTTTCAAACCCACAACATATAGTCGCCCCCCCATTTGGGAGAATCCGCTTGTGAGTTTTTGTTTAATTGAGAAAGTAATTAATAAAAGTGAACTATTAAGTATTAATTGGGGAGATTTTTTCTCATATGTTCTTTGGGATATGTCTAAAAACATTTGTTTATTTGTTGAATGGATAAGATCAGATTACTTTGAGTATGTACGTAATAAGGAAAACATATTTAACACCAATAGATCTGACTTTTTATATGAGTATCTCATTGATATGTCACCTGAAGAAGTGTTGGAATTTAAATCGTTTATGTCGACACAACATTATAAAATTATTGGAAAAGCCAGTTTTGACAAAGAAATGCTATCTAGACTTCCGCATGAGGAGTTTCTTTATCATTTCATTGGTTACAGTAATGATTTAGTCTGTAGACTAATAAATGAAAGTATAAAGTCAATAACAGTCAGTGAATCAAAAATTGAAGTGACATACCATTTCATTGAAGAAATTATTAATTGCAAATATCTAAGAAGAGACTATGATGTGGATAAAATTTCATTGAAGATATATGACAATCTATAGAAGTCAAGATTCATTGTAGGGTTAACATAGATGCCAAGGAACTTCGCAACTTCGCCTAATACCCTATCTACACTGAGGGCTTCGCCCTTGGTGCGCAAGAAGTGGAAAGCAAAGAAACAGACTTAGCGAACAACTCTGCGAGGCTAAGTGCGGAGTGACCCGGCGTGTTTCTCGGAATCGTATATATAAACGTTATCTGAACTTGCAAAATAAGAAAGGGAGAAAACCATTGACAACAAATAATAATAGCTATAATCCATTTGAAAACATGAAGTTTTCCTCAGATGAATGTTTTTTATGTGGTCAAATACTCACGGATAATACCAGTGTTGAGCACGTGTTTCCTAAATGGCTACAAAATAAATATCACTTATGGAACCAAAAAATTCATTTACTAAATGGAACCGAGATTCCATATAGACAACTAACAATTCCCTGTTGTAAAAAATGTAACGGTATTTATTTAAGTGAACTCGAAAAGAAAATAGAAAGAGCTTTAGAAAATGGTTTTGAATCTTTTAAAGAACTAGACGAAATGTATATCTTTCAATGGGTATCGAAACTCTTTTATGGCTTACTGTATAAAGAACTTTCTCTTGTGGCTGATCGAAGAAACCCATCATTAGGAACAATTATGACCCCTGAAATGCTTGAACATTTTAGAGTGGTTCATAAATTTTTACAATCAGTTAGAACTCCTTTTGATTTTTCAGACGGAGTTCCGTGGTCAATATTTATACTTGAAACCTATGAATATGAAGACAATAGAAGTTTTAATTATATTGATGGAATTGCCACACTGACATTTCATATTAAATTGAATGGTGTTGCAATATTTGTTTTTTTGCAAGATAACGGCATTCACAAGGAATTTCATAAAGACTATTTTAATAAATTTACAGGTGAGAAGCTTCACTCTGCTCAACTCAATGAAATTATGGCTAAAATAGTGTATGGGGCAAGCTTAATGAATAGAGTACCGAAATACATATTTACTGAACAGGAAGACACAAATCTAACATCTGTAATTAGTTTACCGATTCAAGGTCTTACAACTAAGCCTATTTTTGATACATGGATCGATGAGGATTATTGTAGATTTTTAGAATATTATTTGAAACCATGGGGGATAGCCTATGATAATCTTTATTTTGGCCCAGGGAAAGTGATTACTTATCTGTTTAACGAAGACGGTTCGTTCAAGAGATTTCATCCAGATTCAATAATTGCTCCTTTTGCATTATAGATCTTTGTAAGGGTTCAAGAAGCTTGCAATGGAAGTTAAATTAACGAAGGAATAAGATATTATTTTTCAAGTCTCATTCCTTCGGTGTTTTAGAATAGAGTAGTTTAACACTCATCTTGTATGGTCTGACGATTTTTCTTCTCAAAACTATAGCAGATCAAGCAACTCAGTCTAAACTTTATTTTTACCTGACAGAACGAACAAATCAATAAATTGAAAAAGGTAATAGAAAAATGGGTAACTCAATAACCCTCCCTATAAAATAGTTATTCACGCTGCGGGACTGACGGCACTTGGTCGTCCGATGTAGTTACTAACGACACACGAGTCTCCAAAGACAGAAGCTGTCTAAGGCAGGTACGCGTCGTGAATACAAGAACGTTATACACTCGCAGCTACACTCAGCGTATCACCATTCTTGTCCTTTACGGGTGTAAATTCTTCCGTTGCTTCTGCTCAACAAGTGTCCAATTTCCATTCTGACGACTTCTACGTACCTACACCAATCATTCAGGGGAAAGTTACGCCAAAAGCCCCTGGTAATCCCGTTGCAAACGTAAATCTCAGTGAAGTGACGAAAAATGATGACTTCGTTGTTCTAGGCCCCGACATTTACTATCAATTTACAGGATTAGGATCAGATAATAGTAGAACATCTAAGGAATCTGTAAATACGACCAAGAAGACTGATATATACATCACATTAACACAATGGTCCTCTCATCTATCTATGATCCTCAAATGAAGTACACTCTTAGAAACAAAAACACAGGAAATGAGACAGACCCAGTTCCTGTAAACGGTTCATATACTAGCGAAAATAAGACCATTGGTTGGACGCGAGTTCTTCTGGGCGATTATCAGGTTGTAATATACAAAGTCGGAAATCATGAACTAGCTGGTAATGGCTTTGCCAACGCCTATTACAACTATGACTGATCAAATTTAGGCTACAAAAATCCCCCCTGCTTTCCAGGAGGCCACTGAAAAAGTCCCTTAGTCCTGAAAGAGACCATTCTTCATTTTTTTG
>NZ_JAJNBZ010000033.1 GCF_021369635.1 Paenibacillus profundus
CTTCCTGTATGTATTCGAGACTTACGACTGTTCGGCCCTTCCCGAAAAAAAAAAACTTCCCGGTACTATGGCTTCTGCTGACTTCTCACAGCAAGCTTTACTCCGTTTTTCGGATTTTTTTTTAAAAACCTACTTGACGTCTGTGAGATCTCCCCGGGTAAGAGCGATAACCTTCCCCTCATCTATCTGCCACATTTACATGATGGGATTCGGGCAGTATTGGACTTTGCTTTGTTAAGCAAGCTCGTCCGTCCCGCCATGCCTTGTATGTGATTTCTGTTCGTCAGACCGAGGGTTTGCCTCCGGCTTCCTTCAGATTCCGCCTCGCGGCGGACACCCTTGCCTTTGGCTAACAGTTCCTACTGCCAAGCCTGTAGCGGACTTTCACCGCCGAGTTATCGCCCATGCCGGGCGCACTTAAAAAGTCCATGGTTTTCAACCAAGGACTTAAACGATATAACTCTATTAATGTAGTTCCCCGAGGGGACCTGCCTTCAAGAACACCGTTATTCTATTCACAGGCAGGCATTTTTCTTGACGAGATGGCAATTCGGTTCCATGCATTGATGGTAGCGATAGCCATAATGATTTCTGCGGTTTCCTTTTCATCGAAATAACGGCGCGCCTCCTTGTATACCTCATCAGGCACATGACCTTCGGTCACTAAGGTGACTGCTTCCGTCAAAGCCAGCACGGCTCGCTCTTCCGGAGTGAAGAAGGGCGTTTCACGCCATGCGTTAAGCGCATAAATGCGCTGCTCCGTTTCGCCCAGCTTACGCGCATCCTTCGTATGCATGTCGATGCAAAATGCACAGCCATTGATTTGGGAAGCGCGGATTTTGATTAGTTCCTTCATTCGCTTATCGATGCCAGCAGACATTTGGGCCTTCTCTAGTTCGATCATGCCCGCATAGCCTTTAGGGTTTACCTCTTCCATTTTAAATCTCGTGTCCATGTACAATTCCTCCTTGGGTATTGGCATTGAATAAAGCAAGAGATGACTTCTCATCGCTTACCTTTCATCTATTTGACAAAATGAGTGCTGAATTTGTGACATCAACTCGGATCAACAAAATCATATTTTGTGCAATAGCGTGATCGGATTGACGATAATTCGCTTCATTAGCCCCTTTGCTCCATTCTCCCCTTCCTTCAGGAGTGAGCGGCGTGCCCAAGACGATGCTGGTTAACTGCATTGTAATCCGCCGCGTCATGCCATGATTTGCGTAACCGCATGCGCCTTATGCTCGCGATTTTCTTTCCTGACGGTAAGGGAGAATGGATATATGGACCACTGCACTGCATGGAAAACCGACAATTGGTTCGTATGACAAAGAAAATCTGCCATTCTGAATAAAGGGGAGAATGAGGCAAGAGACGAAACCGGCATACCTTTATTGAAGTTTGACTTCATGATCACGTTCTGTTATAAATGGATTAACCACATCAATCCATTGAAAAAGATGAAATCGTGAGGAGATGCTAGTATTGAGTCCCGTCCTATCTCGTCCGAATTTTTTTCTCAGCGTACTCAATCAGATGAAAGAGCATGACAACCAGATGGAGACAGGCAGTCTGGAACAAGAGCTGCAAAGTCTATTGCTGCTGCTGGCGAAGTCCGTCCAAGCCAAACAGGCATTAACTGCCGATTCCGTGCAGCGAATCAATGACGCTTTTCAACATTATCATGCTATCCGTCTAAAATTAAGCATTGCCACGCCTGCAAATATTCCTGTGCCTGCATCAAGCTGCCTTTCTGACAAGGTCAGTGCTCCTTCGTTGCTGCTTCATACCGAGTTCGTAGACCCTCCGAATCAGTTGAAGCGAATCTATATGGAAGCCATCCTAAGTCTGCTTGAGGCTATGGAGAAAGAGCAACTGGAGCTGCAGCGTTGCATCCAGTGTCATAGCTGGTTCATTCCCTATCAGCGGGCTAAAGTAAATAAGTTTTGTAGCGCGAAATGCCGCAATCGTTACAACTACCTGCAAAAAAAGAATTTGATGAAGCTGGAGGAAACACGATGATGATCTTGAAATCCGATCAAGAGATTGGAATCATGAGGGAAGCAGGCCGTATCGTAGCTGAGTGCCATGCGTTAATTGCAGACACGATTAAGCCCGGCATAACGACACTTGCCATCGATCAAATGGTAGAAAAGCATATTCGCGCAAGAGGAGCGGTACCCAGCTTCAAAGGACATCACGGCTTCACAGCCTCCATCTGCGTGGCGAAGAACGATGTTATTTGTCATGGATTTCCAGATGATGCGCCATTGCAGGATGGGGACGTCGTTACCCTTGATGTCGGGGCGTTCTTCAACGGTTACCATGGAGATTCCGGCTGGACCTATGCGGTCGGTACCGTCTCCACGGAAATCGCTCAGCTTATGGATGCCTGTCATCAAAGCTTGCTGCTTGGCATTGATCAGGCTGTCGTCGGAAACCGTATTGGAGATATCGGATTTGCGATCGACACGTTTGCGACGCGCCACGGGTACGGCAATGTCAGAGAATTTACGGGCCATGGGCTCGGCAAGGATCTGTGGGAAGAGCCGCCTGTTCCCCACTACGGCAGACAAGGGATGGGGCCCCGATTAAAAAATGGCTTGGTGCTCGCCATCGAACCGATGTTCACGCTTGGAGACTGGCGCGCCTATGTCGAAAGTGATGGCTGGACGGCACGAACGATTGACCACTCGATTTGTGTCCAATATGAACATACCGTTGCCATTACCGACAATGGGCCTGAAATTCTTACAAAGCTTTAAGAGGTTGAATGCGTTCGAGCTTGTTAGGATTCGATATGAAAAAGATGCGTACGAGACGCTTCTGCTCTCCCGGCTTCGCGCCCCAGCCAAAGCATATCGCGAGAACCGGACTGCCATTTCTGACAAGCACCATTCCTCTCTGGCCGTTAACTTCGACAGGGAGGATCTCCCCTTCGAAATACCCTCTCGGCACAATTCCGTTCAATAGCGCCATTATTCGCTGTCTGCCTATGATCGGACGTAATGCGCAGCGTACTTTGCCGCCGCCATCCATAATGAGCAGGGCGTCATCGGCGACCATGCGAATCACGTCATCGAAGTTGCCTGTTTTGGATGCAAGTATGAAGGCTTGGACGAGCGCTTCTTCTTTTTCCGTATGGGGAGAAGCCGCAGGCAGCTCTTGACGCAGCTTCTTGTTGACGCGGCTGTAAATTTTACGGCAATTCTCTTCTGACTTATCCAATATCCGGGCGATTTCACTGTAACTATAAGCAAGCGTTTCCCTTAAAATGAACACGGCCCTTTCCACGGCGTTCAATTGTTCGAGCAGGACGAGAACCGCGTACGAAATGGATTCATCCTTCACCGCCAGCTCCATCGGATCCTGTTCTGTCAGATTGATCAGAGGCTCAGGCAGCCACGGACCAACATACACTTCCCTCCGTTTACGGGCCGATGTCATGAAGCTGATGCAACGATTGGTTACCGCTTTAGTTAAGTATGCTTTCATATTGCGGACATGTACCATGTCGAGCTGCTGCACCTCGATGAACAGATCCTGCACGATATCTTCCGCGTCGGCCAAGGAACCGAGCATACGGTACGCAATCGCAGTGAGCATCGTCAGATTGTTCTCGTAGACTGTTTCCCATTCCATGGCATTCTCTCCGATCTGTATATCTAATGATATCATTGGAAATTCCCGTCAGGTTTACGATCGCGCACAGCTTGAAGCTGGATTCCCTCAGATAGAAGCATGTCCCGGATTCGAGCGGCAAAGTGCAGCGCATGTGTCCCATCTCCGTGTATGCATATGGTCTCTGCCGTAAGCTTAATCTCCATATTCTCTCGCGAGCGGACGGTGCCCTCTTTCACCATCTGGATAATCTGGGCGGCAGCCTGCGAGGGGTCGCTGATTAGCGCATCTGGCTCGCTTCTCGGGGTGAGGCTTCCATCTCGGCAGTAGGTCCGATCAGCGAACACTTCGCTGGCCGTCTTCAGCCCTGTTCGGGTTCCGGCACGAATTATTTCGCTGCCCGAGAGACCATACAAGACCAGCTCGGGATTCACCTTATAGACGGCTTCGGCAATCGCTTGAGCCAGCTTGTCATTCTGAGCCGCCATGTTATATAGAGCTCCGTGCGGCTTGACGTGCTGCATTCTGCCGCCTTCGGCTCGAACGAACCCCTCTAAGGCGCCGATCTGATACACGGTCATGTCATACGCTTCTTGTGGCGTAATATTCATGTTACGTCGGCCGAAGCCCGCCAGATCCGGCAGTCCGGGATGAGCACCGATAGCCACTTGCTTCTCCAGAGCCATATTTACCGTTTTTCTCATGGTCTGCGGATCACCCGCATGAAAACCGCAAGCAATGTTAATAGACGTCACCTTATCAAGAATCGCCTCATCGTTTCCCAACGTATAGGCGCCAAAGCTCTCCCCCATATCACAGTTCAGATCGACGGTATACATTCAAACGCCCCTTTCTTTCGTGAGATAAAGCCCGATCGCTTTTTCCGTCAGAGCAAATGACTGCTCTGCATCCATATACAGCTCTTCCGCGTGTTCCAACGATATTTCGGCCAAGCGTATGCTTTCCCCAGGCTTCACTTGGGCCAGCACAGGAAGATCGACACTCGCCACTTGCGCGATTTTCGGATAGCCTCCTATCGTCTGGCGGTCCGCCATTAATATGATCGGGTTCCCTTCCGGTGGGACTTGCACCGTTCCGAACGACACCGCTTCGGAGATCGGTTCAAAAGGTTGCATCAATCGGATAGCCTGTCCCTCTAAGCGATACCCCATCCGGTCCGATTGAGGTGTGACATAGAATGGCCGGCTGACAAAAGCCGCCTTGCTCTCTTCGGTAAAATGCCTGAAGTCACGGCCTTGAATAAAGCGGATCACCGGCTCTTGCGCATACGCAGGGCGGGACGGGAAACCGATAAACCAAGGCGCAGCCGCAAAAGGCTTTGACTCTAGCGCTGCCAGACCATTCCTCGTATATTTCGCCGCACAGTCGGAAACAGCACCACAGCGGAGCACATCCCCGGTCCTCAGTGCTCTTCCTTCGAGCCCTCCGAGCCCCGCACGCAAATAGGTGCTGCGGCTTTGCAACACCAGCGGCACATCGATTCCTCCCGCAACGGCTAGATAAGCGCGAGCCCCCCATATGCAGGGACCGAATTCGAGCACCTCTCCCGCTCTGATGATGACCGGTCTCCATAACGGAACCTTCTGCCCGCCGATACTCGGCGAAAGATTGCCTCCGCATATGGCGATAAGCGCTTCGGCATCAAAGCGGATGGACGGTCCTCGCAGCGTAATTTCCAAAGCCTCGTCCCCCTGGTCATTGCCCACCAGCACATTCGCTGCGCGAAGGGCGAACGAATCCATTGCTCCGCTGACAATGACCCCCTGCTGCTGATACCCGAACCTTCCTTGATCTTGAATCGTAGTTAGAAGTCCTGATTTTATAATATACAGACTCATATGTCATCCTCTTTCCACGCGGCATATTGTTCGGGGGCGATCGGCCGGAAGCGGACGATGTCACCCATTTGCAGCAAGCTCGGCGCAGCATGATCGGGACGGAACAGCTTCAATGGGGTTCTTCCGATCAACTGCCACCCCCCGGGCGTGGCAATCGGATAGACTCCGGTCTGCTTGCCTCCTATTCCGACTGAACCCGGGTCAATGGTTGGTCTCGGAGAGCTGCGTCTAGGGACAGCGATCCGTTCCGGCATGCCGCCGAGATAAGGAAAGCCCGGCGCGAATCCGATCATATACACCAAGTAGTCCTGACTCGCGTGAATCTTAATGACTTCCTCCGCACTCAGCCCGGTGTGCACCGCAACATCATGTAAATCAGGCCCAAACTCACCTCCGTAGCACACCGGTATTTCCACGATTCTGGAACTGCCAGCTTCCACTGATTCCAGACCCATCACCATCCTGCTGACGATCCTCTTGATGATCTCAAAAGGGGATCGGTCGTCCTTGCCACCACTGCGAGACCATTGGTCACCCGTGACCGGATCCCGCAATTTCAGCGGCTCGTAGAACACGGTGACTGTCGTATACGCTGGCACAACTTCCACGATGCCCGGAACAGGGTTCCGCTCCATTTGCGAACACAAGGCGCGTATTTTGCCATGGGTGTCCGGGTGGATACTGCCGCCCCAATCAACGACAATCGCACGATCTCCGAGCGGCAGCACGAGAACATCACTCTCATCCGTTTCATATAAGCCTGACATGTGTCTCCCCCTTGCTATTGAGTCAGCGGTCTTGTTGTCTGTCTTCTTGATCATGCCACTATATTCTCCTTCATTTCAAGTCCCCGCTGCGCGACCGGTACATCTATACGTCAATCCCAATCTCTTGAAAAGAAGCTCTTGAAGCCCTGCAAAAAATAGTCGCCCTGAAATGCGACAGCGGCAGAAATAGTCTCATTTCTGCCGCTGTCTTGCTTTTGAACTTTAGCCACGGGCAAACACAATATCACCGTGGAGACAATCGATCGTTAAATTACGGCCGTCCAAATACCATGCATCATTTTCTTCCATAAAGAATGTAATTCCGTCACCGACATACGTGTTCACGGGATACTGCGGTTCATCTTTCGTGATGCCAAAAGCGAATGCATCTTCTCCCCCGCCGCTATATCGGACATAAATACGGATAAAGTCACCCTTGCGGTATTCCCAGTCTCACAAAGCTCATATGAAACCTTCCTTTCCTCGACGATCAGTCGCATTTTTTGGCTTTCCCCCGATAGGCAGCCGTTCGAAAGCTGGCTCCGCAACCGCATGTGAATTTAGCATTGGGGTTGTCTATCGTGAAGCCACCCGTCATTCCGGTTTCCATATAATCAATATGTACACCTTCAAAGTACTCCTCACTGGCATTGCCAATGACAACCTCAAATCCTTTCCATTCTATTACTCGGTCGTCTTCTTGCCGTGAATCGTCAAAGAGGATGCTATAGGATAAACCGCTGCACCCCCCATCGCTAACTCCTAGACGCAGAAAATACGGTTCAGCGCCAATGTCCTTTAGCATGAACTCCCACTTGTCAACCTGCCATGTTGTGTTACAATACTTTTTATAGATAAAATTTTACTTTGTCTGATATTTTCCATAAAATATAATGAACCAGGTGGAATGTAATGAACCAAGAATCTGTATACTCAGTGCTTCTATTTTATAAATACGTAAACATTCCCGATGCCGAGCAATTTGCGAAGGAGCATTTGGACTATTGCAAGAATCTTGGCATCAAAGGCCGGATTTTGATTGCCGATGAAGGAATCAACGGAACGCTGTCCGGTACCGTTGAACAAACAGAGCAATACATGCATGATTTGCGTCAGAACCCTCTCTTTGCCGATATCGTGTTTAAAATAGACGAAGCAGATGGACACACCTTCAAAAAAATGTTTGTGCGTTATAAAAAAGAGCTGGTTACCTTTCGTGTTGATGATGAGGAGCTTGATCCCAATATCCTGAGCGGTAAAAAGCTTAATCCCAAACAATTTTATGAACATCTTCAGCGTGACGACGTTATCGTGCTGGATGGCCGGACCGGTTACGAATATGATATCGGCCATTTCCGCAATTCCATTCGACCGGATGTGGAGAGCTTTCGGGAATTCCCGGAATGGATTCGGGAGTATATGAGCGAACATAAAGACAAGCCTATTCTGACCTACTGTACAGGAGGAATCCGCTGTGAGAAATTGAGCGGCTTTTTGCTGAAGGAAGGATTTCAAGAAGTATACCAATTGGATGGCGGCATCGTATCTTACGGAAAAGATCCTGACATAAAAGGAAGACTTTTCGATGGCAAATGCTACGTATTTGATGAACGGATTTCTGTGCCGATTAACCATACGGATGAAGATATCGTCGTGGGACGTTGCCATCATTGCAGTAAACCTACTGATCGATACATTAATTGTGCAAATGATGCTTGCCATCAGCAGCATATTTGTTGTGAAGAATGCGATAGCATTTATAATGGTTATTGCTCTGAGCAATGTGCCCCGCTGTAAAGGCAGCCTGCTAAATGAAGTTAATAACAAGGCGGTGAACTGCATTTGCAACCACAAGACGATATGTCGACCCGGGAGACGATTTTATATCTGTTAAAAACGAATGATGAGCTTAGCGCCAAAGAACTTACGGAACGGCTCAACATTACTTCCATGGCGGTCCGCCGCCATATCGACGCTCTAGAACGCGATGGTTTTATTGATTCGAGAACTGTACGGCAACCAATGGGGAGACCGTCTGCCATGTACTATCTAACAGAGCGTGCTAGTATACTATTTCCAAATAAGTATCACGCCGTAGCCCTCGATCTCCTTCATGAATTGGTGCAGGAATCGGGAGAAAATATGGTAGAGCGATTGTTTGAACGCCGCAAAGATGCATTATACAAAAAGCATGCTGAATCAATGGAAGATAAAAGCTTTCAAGAGAAAATAGCTTTACTTGCTAATATTCAAAACGAAAATGGCTATATGGTGGAGTTGAAAAAAAACAGCGATGACGAGTTCGTTTTTACGGAGCATAATTGTCCGATCTCCCAAATTGCCAACAAGTACAACCATGCCTGCACATGTGAACTGAAGTTATTTGAGTCTTTGTTGGACGCGGATATTTCTCGTCCGGAGTGCTTGTCAAAAGGGGATAGAAAATGCGTGTATACGATTCGGAGACGCAACCGCCAATCCTAAATTAGGGCTTAACAAAGTTGTACGTCGGATCATCCTGATCGAGATAATAAACGTTTTCCAAAATGTACAAACCATCGTCTATCCCGCATCTGGCATTCTATATATTTATTGCTAGAAGCTGCAATTGACCGTATATGGTTCAATTTGCAGCTTCTTTGTATGCAATATAATCATTCAGAACTTTCGCAGGTACTAAGCGATGTCGCTGGACTTCGTGAATGAGCAGCCGAGCTCCAGGGCGGCTTTGTTCGTTTAGGCAGATAATATACTCTCTGCAGCTTATAATCTATTCCTTTAGCGACAATATAAAATGTATTGTTGAATGCAACATGTTCAAGACAAAACGCAATGCCTTCATTATATCCACGCGAGAGTTGGGAAATCGATTTACGCTCTTCCTCCGTTGCCAATCGAATCGTATCTATTTTAAACAATGATACGGGACATGAAATAAAGGATACTTCGATGAATTCGATTTCGATATCATGGTAATAACAAAAATTGAAATCGAAACTTCCCGCTAAAACAAGTTTCCAGCCGCTATCAAATTGATAAATATAAAAATCGTTAATGTTGGTTTTTATCATTTCCGCTTGGAGCTTCAATAATTTTTCTCTGCATCGGGTCTCCAACACTCATTCCCCCCCTATCATGTTGCGACTCAGACTGCTTTAAGAAGAAACGCTCCATTTACTCGCTAAATAAATGAGTGCCGCAGCTTCCTGACGTGTCATCATCTTCTTTGAGCGATAATCCACTGCTCCATCAGGAGAAATGGAAACCTCTGGTCCGTAATATTGCTTGCCTGCAATGAACTTCACCGCGCTTTCTGCCCATGGCTCTGTATCACCGACAATGGCGCCTTCTGACGGCTTGGCGCCAAAGCCCGACATCACTCTCGACATGATCGCGGCCGCCTCTTGCCGGACAATCGGCCGATTCGGTTCGAACAACCGCTCGCTTGTTCCCTTGATAAAGTTATATTCCAAGGCCGTTTGGATTTTTCCGGCTTCCGGCATATCGTGAGTATCTTCGAATATTAATGGAGCTTTTGACGCAGGGATGCCTGTCCAGTTTATCAGCTGCACTACAAATTCCGCACGCGTTAGCGGTTCGTTCGGACCGAATGTTCCATCCGGCTTGCTCCCAACAATGCCGAGCTGATGCAAGCCTTCAATGTATTCCGCGTAAGGATGATTGTCGGGGACATCTTGAAACCGCTCGGGCTGAGGGAGCTTTTCTACCCAACTTACCCGATTCGTTTTGGAAAACATATATCCGATCGTGCCATCCGGGTTTTCTTTAAAAGCGACCTGGCTTCCATTCTCGTCTTCGAACAGAAGGGGATCCACCTGCCGAACGACTTGCTTGCCTGTAAGATTTTCCAGCTCCAGCCTTCCGTCTGCAGCGGCATGTATACGGGTAAGCACGTAGCTCACTCGCAGATCGCGATACACGCCTTCAAAGCGTCTCAGCTGTTCTTTTGTTGGAGTCAGGTATTTTTTTGGCGCTGGTTCTGGCTTGGGATAGTAACGGTCCATAAAGGCTTTGAATATTTTTTCCTGCAGCTTCCCCGATTTATTGTAAACGATAAACGCGCCTACATTTTGTTCCGGCAACAGCCACATCCAGGAGGAAAAACCACCCGGAGCCGCCCCACTTTTGCCAATGACATTCTGTCCGTTATAGTAATCCTGATAAGCGTATTCGAATCCGTAAGCCATATTTGGCACTTTGGGGTGAATTCCCATGTGCACTTTACTCATTTCTTTGACCGTTTCTTCCTTCAAGATCCGGTTGCCATCCAACTTCCCCTGATTTAAGAAGGCAATCATGAACTTGGCCATGTCACTGCCCGTAGTCAGCATGCCTCCATGAGGCATATCGTTCGGAGCAAAATGGTAGATTGGAGAGGTTTTGTTATGTTCATTATAGCCGGCAGCCAATTTCTCGCGAAGCTCGGGCGTCATCAAAAAGCCGCTGTTATTCATTCCTAACGGTTTAAATATGTTCTCGTTTACGTATTGGTTAAATGGCAAGCCCGACATGTTCTGAACGATATATCCCTGCAGCATAGAGGCAATATTATCGTATTTGAACACATCACCTGGTTTTCGAATAACGGTAGGCATCCATTCTTTCACATACTCCTTAAGCGGATACACTTTGGACAAGTCATATGAAATGGAGTCGCCCTGTGGAGGGTCAACGATATCAAATCCCGTCGTATGTGTTAATAAATGCTCCACTGTAACGGGGAAGTCCGTATTATTTTTGATCTTGATATCCCCCATATACTCCTGAACATCATGATTCACATCAATTTCACCTTGCTCTACAAGCTGCATGACGGCGGTTGCAGTAAAGACTTTGGAAACCGATGCAATGCGGAACACCGTCTTTTCCGGGTCAGCCGGCGTTTTCTTGTCTACATCCGCATAACCGTATCCTTTCTGCAACAGCACCTTTCCATCTTTGACCACCACAAAGACGGCTCCTGGAATCCCCATGTCTTTAACGTCCTGCCGTTCAAAAAACTCGTCGGCAAACGCCTCGACCTCCTTAGAGCTTACAGGACCCAACGACTTGTTCGCGTATGAACCCGCTTCTGCCGAAGAGGCATAAACCGAAGGCACGGCTGATGAGACCATTAACAGACTGGCAAGTATGATCACTGCCTTTTTTCGTATACGAGAATGAATCATGATCATTTCCCCTCCGTTACCATATGTTTATTCTTGAGTCAGATAACGTTATTGTACAGAGCGAATCTGTCCCCTCACTTTCACTTTTCTTACATTAATCTTACATTCATTCTTACATAGAGGAGATTGCTGGACTAGCTTGAATTACATAATGACAGATAAGGAGGGACAACTCATGGGCAAAACGATCCTCATCGCTGATGATGAACCGGAAATTGTAGCATTGCTAAGACTATTTTTAGAAGTAGAAGGATATTCAGTGGTCGAAGCGAGCAATGGTAAAGAGGCTTTAGCGTATATACAAAACATTAGCATCGATCTGGCTGTCATAGATATCATGATGCCTGAGCTCGACGGTTATCAATTGATAAAGTTAATTCGAAAAGAATATAAGCTGCCCATTATCATTTTATCTGCCAAAAATCAGGAAACGGATAAAATTCTAGGTCTCGGTATCGGGGCAGATGATTTTATATCTAAACCGTTTAGTTCCATGGAGGTGCTCGCCCGCGTACAGGCTCAGCTGCGAAGAACCTACGAGTTCAATGAGGCAGATCCCGTTGCACTCGATTCACAGACATGTGTAGGCGACATGGCACTCGACCACCATTCGTGTATGTTGTATAAGCGAGGACAGCCAATCTCGCTTAGTTCCATAGAATATAAGCTGTTAAAGCTTTTCATGGATGCTCCCGGACGCATCTACACTAAGAAACAGATTTTTGAGAAGGCATGGTCGGATCAATATTTTGCTGATGACAACACCATTATGGTTCAAATCAGCAGACTTCGGGACAAAATTGAGGATCAACCGAGAAATCCTATGTATATCAAAACGATTCGTGGACTGGGATACCGATTCGCGAAAAAGGATGAACTCGATGAGAACTAAAAAAAAGTTATCGAGCACCCTCATCAAAAATTATGTTTTCTTTTCTTTCACTGTAGGAATCATCGTATTCATACTACTGGTCGTAGCTAATTATCGTCTGATTCACGAGTTTGGAGGTACTGCATTTTCGAAATTGAAAGCAAGTGAGGTTGTACGCCAAAATTATGTTGAAATGCCTTCCGAAGGGATTGAATTGCTGAAAGGATGGGTAGAAATTCTCGATGATCATCTACAAATTGTTTATATCAAAGGAAAAAAACTAGATCATTCCTCTTCCTATTCGGAAAAGGAATTAAACCGCTTATTTTACGATCAAGAAGAGCGCTTATATCATGCTACCCTAGCACCCTTTGAGACGGAAGACGGTCGAACATTCTACTGTCTTGTTAAAATCCCCAAAGAATATGTTTCGCGCAACTTTACGATAACAAGCGGTTCTGAAGGCCATAATGCAATTTTTTGGAAGTTAATGATGCAGTCGTTCATTCTCTTTCTCATTTTATATGGCATCAATGTGTATATCTACAGCCGATGGACAGCAGCCAAAATAACCAACCCGCTGCGTTACATTGCGGAGGGCATCAAACATGTATCCAACGGTCATTATTACAAAAGGCTTGATTTTAGAGCAAACTATGAATTACAACAAATCCAGAAACATTTCAACGCTATGGCTGAAAAGCTGGAGAAAACCGAAAGAGAGAAGAAACAATTGGAGGAAAGTAAGCAGCGCATGCTGGTCGATATCTCCCATGATCTGAAAACGCCAATCACCACGATCCAAGGCTACGTTGAAGCATTGCAGAGGGGACTTATCCAGGATGAAGCGAAGAGACAAAGCACGCTCGATCTCATTTACACGAAAGCGAAACTAGTTACGGCATTAATTGAAGATGTATTCGAACTGTCCAAGCTTGAAAGCCCTGATTACCCATTTTCAACAGACTTATTAGATATCGCAGAATTTATCCGTGAAATTGCGGTGGAATTCTATGTTCCATTCGAGGAGAAACAGTTCAACTTTCAGTTTGATATTCCCGCACATGAAATAACCGTTCCTTTTAACTATAAACTGTTATATCGTGCTGTTTCCAACATCCTGTCCAACGCTTTAACCTATAATTCACAGGGGACTGAAGTTCTCCTAAAGTTGCTCGATGACCCCAAACATGTCCATATTCATATCATCGACGATGGAATTGGGATTTCTGATACCTACAAAGAAAAAGTATTTGATGCTTTTGTTAGAGGAGATCAGTCGAGAAAAAGCGACGGGGGTACGGGTCTTGGATTGACCATCTCTAAAAATATCATTGAGAAACATGGCGGTCAGATTCGTTTAGACACAAGCCAAGGAAACACCATGTTCCAGATCACGTTGCCTAAGTGATTCAAAACTGAAAGGCTGCTGACATGTTGCATAAGCCAGCAGCCTTTTTTTGTTGTTGCATGTGCATGTTACATGCTATTTTCTGATTCCGATGTTGTTGATTAAGACGGTGCCTTTCTCTGTTTTGTCGAATTCAAACCCTACCGTCCGTACTTGCTGTGGATTAAAGCGAGGGTTAACCTGTTTAAAGTCATTGAACTGAAAACTAAAGTTTTGAAATACAGGTTCTTTCGTTTGCCCGAAATTTGCAAATGGCCTTTTTAGCAATTTCCCTTCTATGCTAGGTAATAATTTTGAAATATGACTTAGCGGAAGACTTGCTTGGTTGCCGTTCTTGTCTTCGACTTTTACAGTTAAATCGATCAAACCTTCTTCATACGACATGTTTTTTCTCTCACTATAATCCGCCATCGAGAATACAACTGAACTATTGTCTCCGACATCCAAGCCTTCATCAGGCATGACGACAGAATAGGAAGCAGCCTTGGATTGTTTGCTGCGATCCCATCCTAAACGAACGGCGCTGTGCTGATCCTCTCCAAATTTCATTTTAACCTTTTCTTCCTTCCATTCCTGCAAATTCTCTCCAATGAGCCTGCCTCCGGGAATCGTCGTGCTCTGTAAATCAATATCCTCATTGAATGAAGCGATTAAAGTGGTCTGTGAATCATCATAGTTGCTGATATACATCGTATCGGGAAGCCATTCCTTGGCGTAACCAATATCTTTGAATACTTCTGTGTACTCATGCTTATTCTTCAGCGTCGCATCCAGAAAGGAAGAAATGAATACCTTCGCTATCGTTTCTTGCTCGTCTCGGGCCATAAGCTGCTTCAGGTTAAACAGTTGATTCGCCGTTCCTAAGCCGTCGCCTCTGCTCCACACGCGATTGAACTGGCCGTGATTGGCCCCATAGATATATACGGAAGCTTTCATGAAGTCTTCCTTATCGGTAAAGCTTATCCGATTATATTGGCTCGAACCGCGGAAGGTATTGACATCCATATCCTGAGCTCCATGTAAAGCTAAATAATTCACATTTTGAAGAGGCATCAGTTTTCCGGAAGGGCGATATTGTTGGTCTGTGCCTGCAATCGATATAAGGGAACGGATATGAAAGTTATAATCAAATTTGATATTTCCATTATCCGGGTGCGTGCTTAGTTTATTGAAAGCAGCTGCAATCGTAATCGCTTCTGCACCTCTGGAATGACCGATAAGCGCAATTTGGCCCATATCCACTTTTTGATAGAACGGGTTGCTACTGCTGCTATTCCATTCCTTCCAAGCCTTAATATGCTCGAGCATTAATAGCCCTCTTGCTGGATTTTCCTTCTCTAAAGCACTGACCACGAACATATCATCGTAGGGAGATACATTTAAAAAGTTCTCATCGATGGAAACAAAGATATAGCCGCGACTTGCAAGAAGTTCACCTAGATAATCGTAGCCTGGATCAGAATAATCTGTCATCATATGATTCCCATGCGCGATAATCACCAATGGAAATGGACCTTCTCCTTCTGGATACCAGACCAATCCGTTCACAGGCATCGCATCTGGCCCCAAGCCTACAGTCTTCGTTCTCAAGGAGGACCATTTCTCCACGTAAGCTGACCCATCCACCGTTTTCGTCGTGAGAGAATCGCTTCGATTGAACTCTTTGCGATAGCTGTTTTCACTGCCGTACGTTAACGTTTTGACTGGATAAGGACCTTCCTCCGCGGGGTTGTTAAGAACATGATTTGTGTAACGCGCTGATGTTTTCAACTCTTGCAAAGTCACTCCACGGATTCCCTCATCGCCATCATTGACAACCCAGTACCCGCCTATCCCGATAGCCACAGTTGTCGTAACGGATAATACGACAGCTGTCAGCTTCTTCGATCGTTTCGCATGCTTGTAGCTGCCCGTCACAAGCTTATACAGGATAGCGCCCCATAGGGAGAGAATAGCGATGACCAAGAGGACAAAGATGCTCGAAACTTCCATCGGCCCCATAAAACAAATGAATAATAAGATAAAGGAACTGAAGAACAACCAGAGATAACGGCTTGGAATTTGCTTAATCCCATGTACGATGATCGCAAGCAATCCGCTTATGATCAAGACAACGACGATGGATATAACCGTACCTACAGCAAATTCAATAAATCCACGCGCCCCCAATAAATAGTTCGCTTGCATGATGACAAGAATCAAGGTTGCTGCAGCTAAGACGAAGGATGCTCCCTTCCATCCCGCAGATAAGGGTTTTATATGTTTACGATTCACTTTTAATTTGCGGATGATATGATTGGCTCTCTCTTTGATCGTCTCCATTTCCGAATCCTCCTGTTGACATGTATAGTTAACTTCCCAACTAAAGTTCATGTTACAGGATTTCTCTTTCTCTTCACTTTCACTATTCTTTCATTAATCTTACAAATTACGGCTGCTTGACACACCTTAAAGAGGCATTTCATCTTGTCCTGTTACCCATACGAGAGTTGATCAATAGCGAATACTCTCGCTTGCCCTGTAACGATCCCCACCCAACAGAAAAAAATAAAACAATACGCTGCCTTGATTAAAACAGTATGATTGATTCTCCAGCTACAGGAGGTGGTATAATTCGAACAGGAGGTGTAATGCTTTGCATTCAAAGAGCAAGATTGACAACAAGATACAGCATGTTTCTGATTCCACAACACAAGACGGAACCTATTCGATTGGGGAAGCAGCTAAAATGATCGGATCCACCGTAAAAACCGTCCGTTACTACGATGAAATCGGATTAGTAAAGCCCACAAGCTATACCGAGGGAGGGCATCGATTATACACGACGGAAGATATATGGCGCTTAGAGCTGATTACAACCCTGCGTTATCTAGATTTTGGAATTGATGAAATAAGCAAGATGATATCTGGAGAAATACCGGTTGCCAAAGCGCTCGACTGGCAGATCGAATCCTTAGAGACACAGGTTAGTACGCTTATGAATATGATATCGATTTTTCGTCAAGCGAAGGAACACGAAGGGGATTCGTTGCGTTATATCTATGATCTGGTAAACACACGGGTAATAAATCCCGAAAAACGAAATCAATTCATAACAGAAAAAGTGGAAAAATCCAAATTTTTAGATGGCATTTCTGAAGAATGGAGAGGTTCACTTTTTTATTTCTTTAACAAATATATTATCAATCAAGTAAAAGTATCGGCTAAACAAACCGTCGCTTGGAATGAATTGCAGGAGCTCGTAAACGATTCTCAGTTTTTATCGGATCTTAGGCACGATGAGTTTCTTTTTTTTAACATGGTGCATCAGCCTCGATTCGATGCTGCCACCTGGGTCAAGAAGCTTGAGGACATCCATATCCGACTAGATACTGCATTGAAGCAGAAATGTTCTGCCGATAGTCCTTTCGTACAGACCATTGTCGAGGATACTGCCATGCTGTATGCGAACTCAGATCAGTCTATCAACAAAGAAGAGTTTTTTCGCTACTTTGCCGAATATGCACAAAATCCCAGAACAGAACGGATCGAACGTTTCAATACGCTATGTTCCATCTTAAGCCCTAAATTCCGCTCATTTTCTAAAGGAAACACTTTACTGCTACAAGGAATACAGTGGAAGCTCGAACATATGTAAACAGCAATACCGAACAGCCGAGGGCTAGCCGCCCTCAACTATTCGTATATAAATTCAGAAATTCGGTCTCAACCTCTCTGCAGTGTGAACTCCGGATGGTCACCGATATTCTGTTCCAATAAATGAAACGGCTGTTGCTTCAAATAGTGGTCAAAGAAATCAAGCGAGTATTCGTTAATAAGCCGATGTACGCTTCGTACATCCACCCCTTCCATCCTTTCGAACACAGGTGAAATCAGATACATGTCGGAGAAGCCCATATGTTTCATATGTTTAATTTTCATCCAATAATTACCACCCACTGTTACAGACTCTTGCCGTGCAAAAGTGTCACTAAAAAACTTGGTTAACTCCTCTCTTGTCGTACCCTGGGAAGCGATATTCTCATCGCTCATATTCTCTGTACCCGTTAGCGTGTCATCTGCGCTCATCAGCAGAAATGGCTTCTTCAGTCCGTCTGCCGGAATCCGGAGTTTGCCATATAGTCCACCGTCCATATTGATCGCTGCTTTAATTCTGGAATCTGTCATCAGCATTTGAGCGGTTGTTGCTCCACCGAAGGAATGACCGAACATGCCAATGTGCTCCAGATCCATTCGACCTGTAAAACGATGGTCTGGATCGTTCTTGGCAAGCTTCTCGACTTGATCGAGCACAAACGTAGCGTCTTCCACCCATTTTTCGTTTAATTTATCTAAATAGTCGATCGTATTACTTTCTTGGGGAACAAAATGTACAACACGGCCATCAGGGAAAACCGATGTAGTGCTATGGTAAGTATGATCAATTCCTACAACAATATAACCATGACTTGCTAATTGTTCGACCTCAAATGTGTTTTGATTTTTAACCCCGTTTAATCCATGCGAAAATAGGAGCACCGGATAGGTGGATTCCTTATCGGATAGCTCTGCTTCTTCAATAGCATGAGTTTTGACGAAGCCGATGCTTGTAAATAACAGTTTAGGCATATTCAAGGCTTTGCTGTATCCATTTGCAAAAATATCAGGGTGAGAAACATAGGGTGCTGTCTTTCCCTTTGTGGTTGAACTAGCCGGATACCAAATCTGTACCATCAATTCACGCTTATCGCCGGGTTCGGAAGTATTTGTCTCCTCTCGTCGATCATCTTTCCAATCATAGGACACGGTTCCTATTTTGTATGGGCCTGTCGGCTGCTCAAATGTGAATACCGGAAGCAGGAGAGGCAGAGCCACGGCTATGAAAGAATAAAGCACTGCCAATATCGTAATAAGAATGACCCGTATTCGGGATGCCTTCTTTTTCACTTCCTTCGATTTGAACATGTACCTGTAAGCAAAGATAACGATTGGGATTAACGTCATCACATAGACCGGAATCATCTGCCAACGCATGCCTTCGATGAGCCCGTGAATCAGCACTACTATGGCGGAAATGCCGAACCCAACGAGCAGCCCTCGCTGCGACTTGTTCCGAGCAAATATGAACCAACCGAGCAATAGGATATTAAAAATGGTAGACAACATTTCAAAAGACCTCATAAGAATAAATCCTCCTCGTTTACTGTTCTAGCTGCCCGCTAGCCAAAGTATACAACCTCCTGCGGCTGGACAATCAACACTTATTTTTCATGCCATTGTTAGAATCGAGCATGATGAAATAAAATAACCCATTCTCAGAATGGGTTATTGATACAGAGGAATCTCTATACGACGGAAGATATTTGGCGCTGAGAGCTCATTACTACTCTTCGTTATCTGGATTTTGGATTTGATGGCATACGCAAAATGATGTCTGGAGAAATACAGGTTGCCAAGGCGCTTGACTGGCTGCAAAGAATGCAGTGGAAACTTGAACATTTGGATGAAGGGTAAACATTCGCTAATGGCTCAATCTACAGCAAGACGAACCGTTGAGGGTTAGTCGCCTCAACGGTTCGATTACAATGTCAGAAATTCACTTCGCTCTCAGCCCTTTTTTAGCGTGAAATCTGGATGGTCTCCAATATTTTGGTCTAATCGTTTAATTGGTTCTTGTTTTAAATAATGGTCAAAGAAATCGAGCGAATAATCGTTAATCAATCGATGTGCACTACGTACATCCAACCCTTCCATCCATTCGAACAAGGGGGTGATCAGATACATATCGGAAAAGCTCATATGTTTATTGTGTTTAAGCGTCATCCAGTAATTTCCTCCTGCTGTTACTGGCTCATATCGTGCAAACATTTCATCGTAATACTTTGCAACCTCTTCTCTATTCGTACCCAGGGCAGCAATGTCCGCGTCGCTCGTGTTCGCTACACCTTTCACCGTATCATCGGCACTCATCATCAGAAATGGCTTCTTCAGTCCGTCTGCCGGGATTCGCAGTTTGCCATATAGTACGCCGTCCATATTGATTCCCGCTTTAATTCTGGAATCTTCCAGTAGCATTTGAACCGTTGTAGCTCCACCGAAGGAATGACCGAACATGCCAAGGTGCTCAAGATCCATTCGGCCTGTAAAAAGACCGTCTGGGTCGTTACTGGACAGCTTTTCGATTTGATCGACTACAAATTTAGCATCTTCTACCCATACTTCATTCCTCTTGTCCATAAATGAGTACTTCATCTGTTCAAATCCCTGTACGCCTCCCGAGTCAAAATTTGCAACACGCCCATCAGGGAAGACGGATGCAACGCTGCTGTAAGTGTGATCGATCCCTACGACAATATAACCGTGACTTGCTAATTGTTCGACTTGAAAGGTGTTTTGATTTTTGTATCCAGTGAATCCATGTGAAAACACGAGCACCGGATACTTGGAATCCGTATCAGCTAGCTTGGCATTCTCAATCGCATGAGTCTTGACGAGATCAAGGCCTGTATATATTTTCTTAGGCAACTTCATTACTTTATTGAATCCTTCTGCGTAAGGAGCCGCATCAGCAATATATGGCGCCGTCTTTCCCTTTGCAGTTGAACTAGCCGGATACCAAATCTGTACCATCAGTTCACGTTATCGTCGGGTGCCTTAGTAAAGTGTTCCTCTCGCGTGTTATCTACCCAATGGTATGATACGGTTCCTATTTTGTATGGACCTGTCGGCTTCTCGAATGAGAAGATGGGAAACAGGAGCGGCAGGGCCACTGCTACAGTAGAATAGAGCACTGCGAGTGTCGTAACCAGAATAATCCATATCCGGCGCGGTGCATTCTGTTTCTGTCCTTTCGGTTTGAAAATGTGCCTTAGCGCAACGCTGAACACTGGAAATAACGTCATCAGATAGATCGGAGTCATACGCCAACGCAGGCCTTCGACGAGCCCATGTGTAACCATAAATAAGATGGAGATGCCAAAACCAACGAGCAGCCCTCGCTGCGACTTGTTCCGAGCAAATATCAACCAACCGAGCAATAGGACATTGACGGTGATTAATAACATTTCAAAAGTCCTCATCTGAAAAAACCTCCCTGTTCACTATCTTGATGCCTTCTAGTTCCCCTGCCTCTTGGAACTAAAAATAAGTATAAAACCTCCTGTTACAGGAGGTTCAATACTCTGGTGGAGCAGAATCTGGCGATAGTTTCAGGCTTTATGATGTAATGAGGCTTCGGATCAAACCAATGAAAAGCTTGGCCGCTATAATCGTATCAACAGATTCTGTTTTTAGATAAGTAAACGTACTTCATTTCCTCGATACGCGGCCAAGTACTTCTATCCATTCTCCCTCTCGTTCAGAACGGGCATCCCTCCGCAGGGTGAGGTTAACTTTGTTGCACATGTCTCTAGTACCATTGCTTCTCAGACGATGCTGCAACAACACCATTAGATCATACCGCCTAGCACCTGAGACATGCGGGAATCGTTGTTACTGAAATTCAATAGTTCAACTTATGTAGGTGTTTATTTCATTTTCTCCTTAATTAACTCTGCCGCAATGCTGTCGCTAGGTTTAGCTTGACTACCGCTAACTTCTGGCAACTGATGAATGGCATAAATGTCTTTATTCTCACATAATCGAATCATATTAACTTATTGGTTTGAAATACACCCATTCCGGATCGCCTTCATCAAGGTTCTCGATCACGCCGCTCCTGACAAACCCAAGTGATTCACAGACCTTCTGCATCGTTACATTGGATTCATTCGTTGATGTGAATAATTTGGATGTTGGGCAGTTTTTTTCGACATACTGAATAAGCCCGCTTGCAGCACCCTTCCTTCTGAATTGAGGAAGTACGATTACTAACCAAATGAAGCAATTATCATAGAACGAAGTATCAAACACGGCAAAGCCAACTGGTTTACCATCCATTCTCGCGATAATGCACGTTTCTTTTTCTATGGATTCCGATAGATACTCTTTCCTGCTGTCATTCCCGATAACGCTACTATCGATTTGGCAGATGCCTTCTAGATCAAGACTTGTCGCCTTTTCAATAATCATAAAATATATTCCTTTCTTGTGAGCGTGAATTCTTCGCAGGCTGCAATTTGCAAAACGAAGAAAACTTTCCCCTCGTGTAGTGGTTTTATATGATATATATTCTTCAATGGCATCAATTTTCCTGCGATGCATCGCAGAAACAGGAAACAAACAGCAGAGCATTCCCGGCCATTGACTGGTGGAAATGCTCTGCTGCTTCTACATCGTTGCTTCAGTTATATAGTAAAACAAGAGAGTATATATCTTTTTAGACTGTCATTGCCTTCTGAACAACATGACTATCTACATATTGTTTGAACTTCACGATTTTTCCGTTTTCGAGTTCCCAGACGTGTACAAAATCTGCTTGAAATGCTTTTCCCGTCTTTTTATACGTTCCCGAATAGGCACCTTCCGCAATAATAATATCCTTACCTTCTACTTCATGATACGTATGCACACTTGCTTTATAATCATTCCATTCGGATGCCAGGCGGCTAAATACATTTTCCATGACAGCTTCTGGACCGATGTATGTTCCGCCATATGGAAAACCTGCCGCTTCGGTCCATTCTACATGCTCTGAAAGAGCTTCAAGCAAACGCTGAGCGTTTGAAGAGGACGGACCTTCATATGTGCTGCGAACAATTTCTAAATTGGTAAGTTGACTCATTATTTTCGTTGCTCCATTTTCTATATCGATATTCGTTCGTTTTAATAAAATTTAACAACATCCTCAAATGGCAAGAATGTTCTTTCACCTGCTTGTTCATTTGGCTCGCCAAATGGCATTTGCGCTACTAAGCTCCATTGTGGAGAAATATTCCATGTGTTCTTCACTTCTTCGTCAACAATTGGATTATAGTGCTGTAAAGATGCCCCAATGCCTTCTGCTGCTAGAGACATCCATACTGCATACTGCAGCATTGCACTTCCTTGATGAGACCAATAAGGAAATTGTTCTTTATAGAGTGGAGCTTTTTCTTGCATTTGTTGGACGGTCTCTTGGTTTTCAAAGAATAAAATCGTCCCTGCTCCATCCCGAAATCCTTGTAATCTTTCCACCGTTGCTTCAAAATTTTCTGCTGGAACGCGAGCACGAAGCGTTTCTTTTACGATATCCCAAAACTTTTCATGCTCGGCGTTCATTAATACAACCATGCGTCCACTTTGCATATTAAAAGAAGATGGCGCATGTAAAGCCGTTTTTAGAACTTCATTGATTCTTTCTTTCGTAATCCATTCATTCTTTTTCACCTTGCGGATTGAACGGCGATTGATGATTGCATCTTTTAGGTTTGTTGTGGCTACTGACATTTTTGGTTCCTCCAATATATGTTTTATTTATAAATGATATATTTGCTAATTCCTTGTATACACTACCTCGCCTTTCCTCTTATCCCCCCTCCAGTTGTAACAACAGAGATTACAACGTAGGCAAAAAAATATGCATGCTCTACTATAGAGATTTGCACCTGAATACTTACACACATACTGCGAAGCGTATGTCTGCTCGTATTGTACAATCAGGATTGGGCTGCTCATGGAATTAAAATATCACTGGATTGTATTTACACTTTCCTCCATTTTCAAATTCGTGCCCTGCTGTAACCATTATAGTTACAACTGAATTAGAAGTCAACCACTTCATAATAAAAATTTTGGGTGATGCAGTATATACCGCCCCCGTCTACACTCCATCGGACAAACATGGAAATATATCTTTTTCAGTGATATCCACGAATGTACATTTCATCCATTTCCTTATGACATATGTATATAAATAAAGATTTACGCCTGTGGAAAGGTTGTGAACGCATGCCTCAACAGAAGCAACCAGCTAAGGCCAAAACCAAACAGGCGTCTTCTCACGCGTTGGGAAGAAAGCATGTGATCGACCGATATCATATCTTCGATACAGCAAGCTAGTGAAGGTCTATCGTGAAGTTATTAACGCTAAGCTGAAAGAAAGCTGATTACGGTTAGAAACGCAGGATAGGAGGGAATAATTTTGGAACAGTATCAAATCGGACCTTGGGATCACCTGATCGATACCGTCTCACCCGGCACGGTGCTAGAGCAGTATGTTCCCCCAGAGCTTGAAGCATTGGGACGGCAAGTAATGGAACGGTATGACATGAAGGTGTCCAATATGGTTCTCATCACATCCAAGCCGGACAAAGGAGGCGCGATCTGGAGAATAGACACAGACAAGGGACCGCGAAGCATCAAGGTTCTCCACCGTCATCCTCAGAGGAGCTTATTCAGTATAGGTGCTCAAGAATATCTGGTGCAGCAGGGAGCCAGAGTCCCCGCTCTTATTCCAACCATAGATAATCGCTTGTACGTGGAGGCCGGCGGGAAGAGCTGGATTGTAACCGACTGGATCGATACACTTGCGCCTGTATCCAAGATCGATCTTGAGGGTGCTTCTCAGCTTTGCCAAGGTCTAGGGGAGTTCCACCTGTGGACCAAAGGGTATCGCCCTCCTCAAGGTGCGGCCAAATCCTCGCGGCTTCATGGTTGGGTGAAATACTATCAGAAGATTATCGCCAAGATCGGCTGGTTCCGGGATATTGCAGAAGCTTACAAGGAAACAGCCGGCAGCCAGCCCTTGCTGCAGGTGGCAGACGAATTCGAACGTCAAGCACGGGAAGCCTTAGACCGCTTAAACGCATCGGAGTATGCGAACATGGTCGCTATGGGAGAACCTCATTGGGGACTTGCCCACCAAGATTATGGCTGGTCTAACGGTCAGATGGGACCCGGAGGGATATGGGTTATTGATTTGGACGGCGTATCCTACGATCTGCCGTTCCGCGATCTTCGCAAGATTATGACGAGTACGATGGATGACATGGGCGCTTGGGACATTACTTGGATTCGCGGCATGATCGAAGCTTATAATCGCGGCAACCCGATCGATCAGCAAATGTTCGAAATCCTATGGATCGACATGGCATTTCCGAATGAATTCTATAAGCACGTCAAAGAAATGGTATTCGATCCTGTCAACTTCCTTAACCTTGAATTAGCGCCAATTCTACAGCGTATTCTTGCGACAGAAACCACAAAGTGGCAAGTTCTCCAAGAACTGTACGCAGACAAGGAGAAATACCCTGTCGGCACTTACGAGCAGCAATATGTTCCCGAGCAATGGAATCTTGCGGTTCCAGAACTGGATAGATGCTTTGTTCTCTCCGCCCCAGCTCCATTCTTCGATTATACAGTTCCTGTTCCTGCATTCACATCTCAAAGTCAACAATCTGGCGCATCGGACCCATTGCCTGCTGAGTTGATTCCTTATAACGAGCCAGCAGCATTCTTCGATTATACAGTTCCTGTTCCTGCATTCACATCTCAAAGTCAACAATCTGGCGCATCGAACCCATTGCCTGCTGAGTTGATTCCTTATAACGAGCCAGCAGCATTCTTCGATTATACAGTTCCTGTTCCTGCATTCACTTCTCAAAGTCAACAATCTGGCGCATCGGACCCATTGCCTGCTGAGTTGATCCCATATAACGAGCCAGCAGCAGCAGCTCAGTCTCTATCTTTGGAGCCCGCCCCTCCTGCCGCTCCAGCAGAACCAATAGTTTCCCAGGGGGTTGCAGCACTTCCTGTTCATGCAACCACATTAACCCCTCAGCAGCCTGTATCTCTCCGTCCTTCTAGATCAAGTTCAAATGCGAAGAGGAAACGACGCAGAACAGCTCGTCGTACTATCACCGCATCACGCCGCCGTTTAAAGTCATCGAAGAGGAGCGGCGTATCTAAGAGAAAGACAGCTGTGGGCGTTAACAACAAGCAGCGAACCGTCAAGAAAATAACCTCTGCCAAGAGCAGAACAACCAAAGCTAATAGGCCAAGCAAGCGTATTCTATCCAAACGCCCTACCTCTCCCCAATTGGCTCCGAAGCAGAAGACAAGACGGGTCTCAAGGAAGACCGCTTAACGAGAGGAGGAGACTGCAAGTATGAACGTACTCATCATATGCACCGAAAAGCTCCCGGTTCCCAATATAAGAGGCGGTGCAATCCAGACTTATATTGGCGGCGTCGCACAGCAGATCAGCAGCCATCACCGCTTGACGATACTCGGCCGGTCAGATCCTGAACTGCTGGGAGACGAGATTGTGAACGGCATTCGATACGTCAGAGTGCCCTCAGATGGACTGTTCGATAAATATGCCGAAGGCGTCATTCAATTTTTGAATCAGAGAACTGAACATTACGACCTGATCCATATCTTTAATCGACCACGCATGGTTCTTCCCGTCCGTAACTCTTCCCCCCATTCCCGAATCGTGCTCAGCATGCACAATGATATGTTTCACCCAGCTAAAATTCATCATGAGGAAGCGCATGCGGTCATTGCAAACGTCGAACGAATTGTTACGATCAGCAATTTCATCGGCCGTGAGATTCTCCGCTATTATCCGCAAGCCGAACCAAAGCTCAGAACGATCTATTCCGGCGTTGATCTCAATCGCTTCGCCCCATGGATGGAATCGCAATCAGCTCACCAAGAGCGGCAGACATTACGCGCACAGCATCAGTTGGAATCCAAGAAAGTAATTTTGTTCGTAGGCCGCCTGTCTCGGAACAAAGGACCTCACGTCTTAGTGCGAGCCATGTCTCAACTGAAGCATTCCGATGCTGTGCTTGTCGTCGTCGGAGGCGCATGGTACAGCGATAATCGAGTCAGCGACTATATTGCTTATGTGCGGGCTCTGGCTGAAAGGGCATCCTTGCCAGTTGTCACCACCGGATACGTTGAAGCGCATGATGTGCACCGTTGGTTCTGCGCCGCGGACGTATTCGTATGCACCTCGATATGGGATGAACCGCTAGCACGGGTACATTACGAAGCGATGGCCGCAGGACTGCCCTTCATTACAACTGCCCGAGGAGGCAATCCGGAAGTTATCATGAACGATAACGGCCTGCTGATCACAGACCCTGACAATCCTCTGGAGTATGCCGAGAAGCTGAACCAATTGCTGTCGAATATGGATAATGCCCGGCAGATGGGCCTTCGCGGCAGACGGTTAACAGAACAACGCTTCAACTGGGACCGGGTAGCTCAGGAGATATTGTCCGTGTGGGGGTAAATCTAAGAAAGTAGGATCATGGACCAGTATGATAAAGCTTCAGATCACGTGAAGCATCGGAACAATAAAGTTATAAAGTTTTGATCGTAATTAAGCCCTTCCGACTCCAATCTGGAACTGCTTAAGGGCTTAATATTTTCCCTAGCTAATTAGGCAATAAGAATCAATTAAGAAATGCCCGTGGATTCCCCCGGGCATCTTGCGTCATACATTACCGTTATAAGTCCTTGCGGCAGCTCCCTTCACCCGTTCCCGATTCCATAATAATCATAGCCCCATGCCTTCATCTGCTCACCGTCAAGCACATTTCTGCCATCGAACACCGCCGCATTTCTCATCAATTGAATCAAGTCAGACCAACTCGCAGAAGCGTACTCCGGCCATTCAGTACAGATGACAACCGCATCAGCCTGCCGTACAGTGTCCATAATTGACTCGAACTGTACGATATTTTTGTGTAACAGCTGTTCCGGCAATGCCGCCACCGGATCATGAACCTGGATTGCCGCCTCTGACTGCAGCAAGTGTGAGATCATCTTCAGCGAAGGAGCCTCTCTCAAATCGTCCGTTCCCGGCTTAAATGACAATCCAAGCACCGCAATTATTTTACCGTCAAGCCCTCCAAGACGTCGCACCATCTGTTCGATGAAATATTGATACTGGGTCTCATTAATATGCACGACCTGCTGCAGCAGACTTAAGTTCGTGTCATGCTCCTTCGCGATATGCAAGAGCGACTTCACATCCTTAGGGAAACAGGAGCCTCCGTATCCGATGCCTGCTTGCAGGAACGACTTGCCAATACGCGGATCATACCCAATACCTACCGCAATGTCGGAAATAGATACATCGATCTGATCGCATAATCTGGCTAATTCGTTCATATACGATATTTTGGCTGCCAAGAAAGCGTTTGCCGCATACTTGATCATTTCAGCGGTCGCAGGCTTCGTCACCACATAGGGACTATCGATATCCCGATATATCATCTTCACTTGTTGTGCGGCTGCATCAGAGTCGCTGCCAATCACGATCCGATCAGGATGAAACGCATCATATACTGCGCTGCCTTCCCTAAGAAATTCCGGGTTGGATACGACATCAAACGGAATAGAACTTATCTGCGCTTCTGAGATCCACTGTACAACCTGTTTCTGCGTCCCGACCGGAACGGTGCTTTTCATCACGATCAGCTTATATTCCTGCATATGATTTCCGATCATCTCGGCTACACTGCGGATATATCGCATATCCGAGCTTCCATCTTCCAGAGATGGAGTGCCTACACAGATAAAGACGACTTGCGACTCACGAATCGCCTGCACCGGATCGACTAGAAAACAAATATTTGCATTACTTAAATGGGTACGAAGCAGCGTGTCCAAGCCAGGCTCATAAAATGGCAAGGTCCCATTCGACAGGGCTGAAATCTTGGAGTTATCTGTATCAAAACCAAGTACCTTCCATCCTAATTCGGCTAATAATAGTGCGGTAGTCGTCCCTACATAACCAACACCCGCAACTAACGTTTTCATAGGTTCGCCTCCCGAGCGGGTTGTACCATATAATCTCGACTGACGATCGCGCCTTTCAAGCTCATGTTCTTAAGGGATACGCCTTCAAGAATAATACTATCTTCAATCCGGCAGTCTTCCAAGTTCACGCGGGGGCCTATCGTGGTATAAGGTCCAATCTCGCATGTCACCAACTGGCTCGTGTTACCCACCATAACCGAAGAACTGAACTTATTGGTACTGCTTGTCGTCTCCATTGCGAGGGTTCCTTCATCGGCTAATTGCTGAAGCATCCATCGATTAGCTTCTAGCCATCGTTCTATCGTGCCTACATCCGTATGAGGTTGATAGGTAATATCATAGGATATAGCGTACTTCGCTTCAATTAACCATTGAATGGCGTCCGTTATCTCGTATTCTCCCCTTTTCGACGGAGAGATCGCGTGTACAGCTTCAAAGATTTTAGAAGTAAATGCATATGCTCCCATAATGGCGAGATTGGATTTCGGCTGGGCTGGCTTCTCCTCTAACCCTATGATGCGATGTTCCTTTATCTCTGCAACTCCGTAATCCTGCGGCTTCTCAACCTCTCCTAACAACAATGCTCCATCTTGTCGTTCTAGCAGAATCGAATCCCGCAAGCCTTCCAACGTCTGGCCAATCAAGTTGTCACCAAGCAGTAGAATAAAGCTATCAGAACCAATAAATGCTTCTGCTTGCTTGACCGCATCTGCTATTCCAAGCGCCCTTGCCTGATAAAGGTAGGTTATAGATGCCCCCCACTGCTCTCCATTCCCTACACTTTCACGGAACAAAGGATCATGCGCCGCTTGGATAACGATACCAATCTCCTTGATACCCAGGTCAAGAAGCTTCTCAATGTTATAGAATAAAAGCGGCTTATTAGCTACTGGTAGTAGAACTTTGGAGGTTGTATTCGAAAAAGGTTGGAGCCTGGTGCCATTGCCTGCACAAAGAATCAATCCCTTCATATAGGTTCGCTCCTTGTCTTTCGTCGAGTTGCATTAAAATATGATTATTCTTAACTATTAGTAAGGGCGAGTATGAGATAATAGGGAAAATATACTTCTGTACTTCATCCCCTGCCGTTCTTAACTGCTGCAACATCCACGATTAACGTCGTTCATTCACCCAAACATATAAAGACGGCAAGCATACTATAGAATGAAACTTGCATAGTTTCTATTTTCTTACAGAGAGGGACTGATTAAATTGTCAAAATTAAACAGATTCAAGGCCGAGCTCTCCAAGTACGGATTAGATGAAATTGACGAGATCGATGTCGAATACGAAAATGGCACCACTTCCAAGTACAACTACGCGGATTTGCTCGAGAGCGGTGAAGAGGTCGAAAATGAATCTTCCTACAATGAATGGATTTCCACTGTAAATTGGGACGAAGTTGAAGAACTGAAATTGGAACTGATTAACGGTCAGAAATATCAGATCAGCCTTGAAGAACAAGAAGATGGAGACTATGACGATGAAGAGGACGAGGATGACGAGTCCTATTCCAACGATGAAATGGATGAATATGAAGAAGAATACTATGACGACAATAGGGATAACTACTAAGTTCCGACTGCATGAATAGAGGCCGGCCTAATCCTTTATGGGAACGAGCGGCTCTTTGTTTTAAAGCTCTCTAATTCTCCCCTTCTTCGCAATGCCAAAAACAAACAGAGCATTCCCGGCCATTGACTGACGGAAATGCTCTGCTTCTTCAGCATATAGTCTCTCTACATATTGTTTGAATTTCACGATTCGTTCGTTGATTCATTTTTCCACTCCATGCTTCCATATCGATATGAATAAAACTTCACTACATCCTCAAAAGACAAAAATGTTCTCTCGCCCGGTTGCTCGTTAGGTTCACCATATGGCATTTGAGCCACCAAGCTCCATCCTTGCGGAATATTCCAAACGCTCTTCAAATTTATATCACCTATTTTTTATCCAAAAAACTAAATTTAGTGTATAATTATTGTAATTTCCTTTTTATACATATTTTGATGCATGAAGGTTAGGATTTTATTTTTTCGAAAAGAGAGGTTGTATTATGGAGCAATGGTTCTGGCTGCTGCGCAGCCGAATTGATGACCTGGATAGTGAATTACAACAAAGACTCTATCGTTCCTATCACCGGTTCGTATATAAGGATATTTATTTGCTGGTCCGCGATCATCCATTGACCGAAGACATTATCCAGGAATCTTTCATGAAGATCATTACATACGGTCCAACCACCAAATATTCCACCAACCTTAAAAGCTGGATCATGCGAGTGGCGCGCAATACCGCCTTCGATTGGCTGCGAAAAAATAAAAAAGACCGCCGCTTGTTTGCGTTTTGCTCCCCTCATCCGATGGAATGGACACATTGCGCCTACACGAATGTCGCGGAAGAAGTCGAGCTCAAAGAACGCGACGCGTTACTGCATCAAGCCCTCCACGAACTGAAGCCGGAATATCGCACGCTGCTCACCATGTATTATTTGGAAGAAATGACTTATAAGGAAATCAGCCGGGAGCTGCACGTAACCGAACAAGTTATCACCCAACGATTGGCGAGAGCACGCAAGAAGCTGCTTCAACATTTTTCAAGAAAATGGGGTGAGCACGGCCGACGAAGCAAGAAAAGATGATCAGAGGAGGGAAATCCCTTCGTTTGGATAAAAAAATAGACGTATTCAAACCCGGATAACGAAGCTTTGAATACGCCGCCAATAAATCATTCTTTAATTCAATCCGTATTTTTCAAACACGTCTTTCCGCAAAATAGCATACTCCGCTGCCTCTTCATTGTCGGCCGTCACTTGAAATTCGGGGGTTTCGTTCAAACTGAACTTGCCCAAGTTTTGATTGATGATAGCATACTGACCGAACGTGTTCTTTTTCAGAAAAATAACGCTCTTGTCGCCTTCGTACAATTCAATGTAATTCTCGCGCGTCAATTTCGTCTTCTCATTTTCGATATCCAAATAGGCCAATGGTTCGATAATAGTTAATGGCGCATCCTCTTGCAATATTTGTTCCGGACCTTTGAGCACTTTGTCGATGCTGATATCCGTTAATGTGTAGAAATCCTGCAATGTGCCGTCATCAAAATGAGTAGACACCGGATTCCGCTCTTCGAAACGCTGCACCGCCGTACCAATTACGATCAAGTCCGCAAAGGAATCCAACTGATCAGCGTTCTCAAAATTGACAAAGTTGGCATGAATCGAGATCGTTTTGGATGGGTCTGAATCTGATGTCGCTTCAAGCATTGAGCCGCTTATATTACCCCATACCATCACCAGAAGCAGTGCGGCTGCGGCAACAAACAAACCTGTGTTTATTTTCCGTCGCATTATTTCGCCAATCTCCCTTCATACTATTAGAATAGCGTATTAATTGCCCCACTTTGCTTTTAATTCGTTTTTATCATAGGTTTGAGGGCCGATGTCTTGAATGCCTTGTTTCATGACCGAAGGGCCCGATGAACTTGGACTATGGGCGAGGCTTACCGTATGGCCAATTTCATGGGTTGCATTGGACACGATCTGGCTGTGGGTCATCTTGTAACTTTTCATCGTATTATCATAGATGGTAGCCGTGGAATACGCCCATTTGTCGTTTGGCGACGCCTCTACATAAGTGCCTCCGGAAAGTTTATAAGGGACGATCTGACCAAGCAGCGTGCTCGTGCCCGTAGTTCCTACATAATATCGATCGGGGTCGCCGCTGGTTGTTGTCGTTTTGGACACCTTTACCTTCGAAGAAATTCCATTCCAGTTGGTGCGCGCCGTCTCGTAATGATTGTCATATCCATTAGAAGAGACGGACGAATGATAGTAGGCAGAGAACGACCCCGCGGCTCTCCCGCCGCTGAAATAAGCGGCCGAGACGACAGAAGATAATACCATTGCAGCGATAGGCAAAGCGGCAACCGACGCAATTAACGCATTTTTCTTCACAGAAACTCGCTTCACTATGTTTACACCACCTTAACGAATATTCATATCATTGCAGATTTGCAGCTTACTTGCTTCCTAATCTCTCTCCTATTGATACCTCCTTTTTTGTAAGCTTCCCTTTGCTTTACAAAGAAGATGGGGAGTTGCCATGTTACATGGCTGCCGTTTACCTTTGTAAAAGAAGGAGCGAAAAGAGCCGATTCTAATAGATGCCCGCAATATCTCTATTAGGAAGCGGCTCTTCTTGCTATATATAACGTATGCAGCCTCCAAAATCTGACGTTTTTTTTCGTTCATTCGCATTTACTAGGTTATAAACAATGAGGTTAATTATAGCTAGAACTTGGAGAATTCAACATATATGAAAAAAGCTATCCCTGCCGCCATCAACGATGACGAGGGGATAACTCTTTTTCTCTTTGCTATTCCTTTACTTTTTCCATCCGCTTATTGAACCTGGATCTTCATCTCCAGCTCCTTGATATACTGTCTATGATGCTTATCCATGTTCACAGTCAGCTTCCGCCCGATAGGGGATTTCTCCTCATAATTGACGAACTCGCTAATACATCTGTTCTCTTTCAAATTATCGCTCTTTATCGTATTCGTCTCGTAGTATGTTCCTTGATCATCTGTTATATAAAAGTCTCTTGGCTCCCTGTCTTTTGCCTGGAAATGAACAATGATCTTGTCCTGCTGCAACTCCATATCCGTAATCGTGATACGGCCAATCCCCTTCTGTTCGAGTACGAACGGCTTGTCCGGAGTCGGAGTCACCTTGATAACAGCCTGAACTCCTTCCGGCTTGCCTTTATCCTGCGTACTATCAGTCCGAACATAAGGCTTGACGGTGATCGATTTGACCTTATGTCCGAAAGTGACAAACTTGGCCTTATCCAGCCAGCTGTCGTCCTTCTGTCGGAACCCCGGCAGTCCACCTGGTTGAAGCATCACTCCTCTATCATCCGCTTTTGCAGCGAGTATAAGTCAGATCCTAAGGAAATATTCTCCCGGATCATCTCCTCAATCCGCGTGCGAACGGCTGGGTTGCGTTGAGCTTCGCCGAAACACATGACGATCAAATCTTGCTGCTTATGCAGGCTGGCAAACAACGCTTGGAAGTAGAGGGTCAGCTTCTGTTCGAGCAATACCTCATTGTCCATCATACTGAACGCCTCATGCCGAGAAGTTGTGAAGCATTTCCACCTCAGGAGGCGAAGCGCTAAGTTCTATGTTTTCTCATGCTATAATAATCATTACATATCAGGTATATAATTACATCGTCTTTTACTATGAGTAATAGGAGGCGCACAGATGACGAAAAATTCCACGTTTCTCTCCGTCAACCCTTTTTCATCTGATTTTAAAGATAAGGCATACTCCTTGTATGAACAGCTTCGGATCCATGATCCGATTCACAAAACGGTCATGCCCAACGGCAACACGGCCTGGATCGTGTCGCGGTACGAAGATGCCGCAGCCGCTCTGAAAAACGAACGTTTCAAAAAAAATCTGTTTCAGTTCGTAAGGCCCGAAGAAGTAGGCGTCCCTGCGAGCAGAATGGATCTGCTATTACGTCACATGCTCAACTCTGACCCACCGGATCACACCCGCCTGCGTTCCTTGGTGCAAAAGGCATTTACTCCCCGCATGATTGAAAAAATGCGCGCGCGTATTCAGGAAATCTCACATTGGCTCATTGACAAGGTAGAAGCTCAAGAGTCCATGGAACTCATTCGAGATTATGCGTATCCTCTCCCTATCATCGTCATATGCGACATGTTGGGGCTGCCCAATGAAGAGCGCGATCAGTTCCGCACATGGTCTCACGCCATGGTCTCAGCCTTCAATTATCCGGAGAGATATCAACAAATCACATCAGAAATCGATCAATTCACCTCTTATATCAAGGCATTGATCAAGAAATGCCGCTTGGATCCGCAGGAAGATTTGTTATCTTTGCTCACGCAAGCGGAATCCGAAGGCAGCACACTGTCCGAACAAGAACTCGTATCGATGATCTTTCTGTTGATCGTAGCCGGGCATGAAACGACCGTAAATCTGATTGGCAACGGCATGTACGCGTTGATGCAGCACCGGGACCAGCTGGAAGCGCTTCGAGACACGCCTGCGCTGATTGACTCGGCAATCGAAGAATTGCTCCGCTTCATGGGCCCTGTCGAATTTGCGACCAACCGCTGGACTGGAGAAGACTATGAATGGAGCGGCAAGACACTCGCCAAAGGCGATGTCGTGCTGATCGCGCTTGCGTCAGCCAATCGCGATCCCGAATGTTTCGAGCATCCGGAGCGATTGGATATCACGCGCGGCAACAACCACCATATTGCGTTCGGATCGGGAATCCATCATTGCTTGGGAGCGCCCCTCGCCCGCATGGAAGGACGGATTGCCATTGGCACGCTGCTCGGACGATTGCCGAACATGAAGCTTGCTGTCGCGCCCGATCGCCTTGAATGGCAGCCCACTTACATTATGAGGGGATTTACTGCTCTGCCCGTTCAATTTGGGTGAACGCCTACCTATTAATTGCATATAGTCGGCAAAGGTCGATTAATTTAGGCTGATTCAACTCTACGCTGCTTGCGGTCCCGCTGTATTCCTCCAGACATTGTTGAACCAGAGCTTAATACTGGTTCGGGACCGCCTTCATGCCCCACTCGCCGCAGGAGAATCCGCAATGAAATTCAAAAGGCGTTATCTAAATAAAACCAAGCATCCACATGAATTCCACCTTCTCATGATCATTCTTCAACCATTCGCTTATTGCGGTCGGTCAAGAAACAGAGGCATACGAATGCTGCCAAAGCCAGTCCTCCGCTTGCTATTAAAGAGGTGGAAAACGCCCTTACATAATCCGGCAGCTCCGCTTCGATAAGAGATTGCCCCAGCGAGGCCGAGAACAAAATACCGATCAAGGCCACCCCTAACGAATTTGCCAAATACATAAATGTAGTGAACAAGCCCGAACCCGTCCCGGCATCCTTTATAGGCACTGCGCTGAGAACGACGTTGACAAGCGGCGTAGTGACCATACCGAGACCGAGACCATATATCAATAATATCAATATATTTCGGACATGCAGCAGATCCATCGCATCAACATATAGCGACCCAATGAGTAATAGGATGCAGCCACCCATTACCAGAGCGCCTATTTTCAGCACAGCCATCCCCCATCTCCTGACGATTCGAGACGATACCAAGGAAGTCAGGAAAAAACCTATCCCTAGAGGCAGAAAAATCAGACTCGTGTATTGAACATTATAATGCAAACCGAATTGTAAATAATAACTCAAAATGAAGAAGAAGGAGAACATGCTGAGATAAATCAGCACAACTGTTGCCATGCCTACGCCAAAAGAACGATGTTTGAAAATAGTCAGGTCGACTAGCGGAGAAGCATCCCGCTTCCGTTTCCGAATTTCTACCGCGATAAAAGCAAACAGAACCGGAAGAGCTAGTAACAGACAGCTCCAGGTCCAAATCGGCCATCCTTGTTTTTGCCCCTCCGATAGCGGATAAACAAGCAGAAACAATCCGCTCATCAGTAAGACAGTCCCGGCCCAATCGATACTTTGCGCCCGTCCTCCGCGCGACTCGGGTATAATCGGCAATAACAGCAGAACAAGAATGCCGAACGGCACATTGAAAAAGAATACGGTCCGCCAACCGAGATCGAACGGATTCCAATTGACGAGAATTCCTCCGAGGATGAGGCCAAAGGCGAATCCAAACCCGATCATTGCGCCGTAAAAGCCGAAAGCAAGCGCCTTCTCCCGCGGCAGAAAGCTGACCTGCATCGTGGACAGCACCTGAGGTTGGATAAGCGCCGCGGCCAGACCTTGCACGATGCGAATGGCAATCAGAAGTGTCGGATCCGAAGTCAAGCCGCCCAACGCAGCCATGACCGTAAACCCGCTCACCCCGATAAGCAGCATCCGTTTTCTTCCGTATATATCCCCAAGCTTCCCGCTCACAATAAGCGCCACGGCCAGACCGAGTGAAAAGCCGGTGACCATAAGCTGCGCTTCGGAGAAGCTGGCGTGCAGGCTGTTCTGCATAGTCGGAAGCGCGACCTGAATCATATAGGTGTTCAATGAAATAAGTAATGTCGGGAGCAGAATAACCGCAAGCGCATACCAACGGCGCGGATCAACCTGTTGTTCCGCCATTCCGTCGGTCGATAGTGCAGCTGATGGTTGTTCGGACATAGCATTTCCTCCTTTACATATAGAAGTTGTTCAAAAAGCCCCCTTTTAATCACGAAGCATCCCAAGATGTCATTCGACATTGAGTCTTGCATTCACTCTCGAAGTCCGGTGCTCATGTAGTCTCGCCTACACTCCGCTCCTCCTTCTTCGAGTTCTTGCAACCTTCTCGGTGCTGAAAAGTGGATCTTTTTGAACGCTCATTTGACTGACGCACTGCTGTATCCGTCGGGATATAGGCGATTGCCATTCCGCCAGTTACAGGGTTTGCATAGATCTCGCAATCAATCTCGTAGACTCGCTTGATAAGCTCTTTCGTCAACACTTCATTGGGAATTCCGCTTGCCACCACCTTTCCGTCTTTGACAACATATAAAATATCGCAATACGTTGCGGCTAGGGATAGATCATGCAGCGCAGCCAGAGTGCCCACTTTTAAAGCTTTGACAATGGACAAAATTTGCAGCTGATATTTAATATCCAAGTGATTGGTTGGCTCATCTAAAATTAAAAATTTGGGCTGCTGCGCAATTGCCCGTGCCAGTATGACTCTTTGTTTTTCGCCGCCGGACAGGGTTAAGTAGCTCCTGTCTGCATAAGAAAGCAAATCTACTTTTTCAAGAGCGGTATGCACAATTTCATAATCTTCTTTGTTATCTGATTCCATAGCATGTTTATGGGGCGTTCTGCCCATCATCACCATCTCATGTACCGTGAAATCAAAGCTCAAGTCATTGAATTGTCCAACCACGCCCATTTTTTTGGAGATCGATTTGGGGTTGGATTTCAAGACATCCCTCTCCTCTAAAAATACAGAGCCCTGTTTAGGTTTAATAACTTTGTAGATGCTCTTTAGAAGTGTCGACTTCCCGCATCCGTTAGGGCCGATAATACCAACAAATTGTCCGTTATCGACCTGAAGAGAAATGTCCTTTACTATATCAGTGCCCGCAAGCGTAACATATAAATGTTCGACTTCTAATCTCAATCTATTTTCCTCCAAACCCGTAGCTCTTCTTCATTAACATGTACATGAACATAGGCGCGCCGAATAGGGCTGTGACAATGCCAATAGGCAATTCGCCATTTGGTATGACGGTTCTCGCCAGCACATCTGTCCAAATCAGAAAAATGGCACTGGCAAGGACAGCCACCGGCAAGAGGCGCTTGTGGTCGGAACCGACAACGCTTCTGACGAGATGAGGAACAATTAAACCAACGAAACCGATAATGCCGCATGTCGCCACAATTACGCCTGTTATCATAGAAGAAATAATCATATACAATCTTCTGTAAAAATGAAGGTTAACTCCTAACGTAACCGCCGTTTCATCGCCCATCAGCATCGTATTCATGATTCTGGATTGGAACAAAAGGAAGAGAACGGCGATAAGCATTACAATAGCAATCAACGGCAGCTTATCCCATTTCGCAGAAGCAAGGCTCCCCATTGTCCAGAAGGTTACGGAACGGATTCCTTCCGCATCCTTGGCGAAATAAACAATGAAATTGGAAAATGCGCTGCATAAGGCATTGATGACCGTACCGGCTAGAACCAGCTTGACGGAAGACGTTTTACCGCCAATGCTGGCGAGGACTAATACCAAAGCGGCAGCCCCCAAAGCGCCGATGAAGGCCCAAAAAGCAATTCCCATTCCGCCTATGATACCAGCAGCGCCAAAACCGATCATGATGGAGAACGTTGCGCCTAAGGAGGCGCCGGATGAGATCCCCAATATATATGGATCAGCCAACGGATTTTGCACGGAGGCTTGCATAACCGTTCCGCACAAAGCAAGTCCGGAGCCGGCAATCATGGCCAGCAGCACTCGGGGTAAGCGAATGTGCCAAATGATATCCACCTGGCTTCCAGATGCTAGTTCACCGATATCGCCAATGGGTATTCCGGTGAGTTGGTAGACCAATATCCGGTATGATTCCATAAAAGGTATGGATACTTGCCCGATCGATACAGCAAGGATGACAGAACATACAACGGCAGCACTTAATATTAGAATGATCATGGTAAAAACCGATCGTTTTTTTAATATGGAATCGAAATGGGTTGGGGGCATTATTCATTTCCTCCGTACAATTCCGGGTGAATAAAAGCAGCGGCATATTTTGAAAATACCTGTTCCAGATAGCCGACTCCAACCACTTTATCCTCCAAACCGAATTCTACGAGAAGTTCTGCCGTTGTTTGACCAACGGCTATAACCTTTTCTGGTTCAGCTTCTGTCTTCCATACATGGTCAGCAGCTGCTGCTGAGTCGATTGGTTCTGTCCCCTCTGCTTGGGCCGATTGTGCGCAAGCTGAGGGTAGCAAAGGCGTCATGATTGCGGATAATAGAAAAGTTTTTACAGCATGCTTTTTCATGAATAAACTCCTCACATAGCGTTGGTTCCGCATTGCCTGATTTTTAGTCTGGTTGCGGATTTCATTAATAATGATTATCATTCACAACGAAGTTTCGTGCTACCTGTTGAGGAAGTTTTTTTCCCTATGGAAGGAGCGGAAATAAAAACAACCCTCCAAACATTTCACATGTTCGAAGGGTTTCCGCATTATTGACAATCGTCTTGCGCCATAGTTTTCATATCCAGTTGACCAATCCCAACTTTGCTTACCATACATAATCTTTTCATCGTCCCCTTATAGGTGATGCGGCAGAAGGCGATGCTCATCTTGTATTTTCAATGGTTGCCGCGGCTGGAACCAGTTCCAAGTGATGTCCCGCTGCCCGGTAAGCGCCCGGATCCATGCTAGTCTCGTGATACTTGCCTGTTGTCCAAGCGTCAACTTGGTCGTGATACCAGGGGCTCAGCAGTTGCCCCGATTGTCCGGGCCCTACGACATTGAACGACTTTAGCGGCTCGGCGAGATCGATAACGGTACGCCAAGCGCCTCCTAGATTCATGTCCCCCGTGTTCGCATCCCACCCCGCCATGCCGACCGTGACTTTGCTGCCTCCCATGCCGACAGCCTTCGCATTGAACAAAAGGTCAAGCGGCTTAATTGCGCCTAGCGGATGGGCGAATTTAACTTGGTGAAAGCGGCCCCATTGCCACTTTGCCGGATCTTTACCTTGCAGGGAAACCGCTTGATCCACGGCAAGTTGGAAAGAGCCAAGCGCTATCTTTTCGATGCCGCCTTTTCCATCAATCCACAGCGTCGGAGTTCCGGCAAGCGCCTTGCGAAGCAGGGCATCCCGTACACTCTCCCTGTTTTCAAATAATTTCATCAAATCATCGGTCACTTCAGGTTTAAATATGACTTCTTCAAGCTGTCTCATCCAGAAAGCAAAAACCAGCGGCGCTCCCTGCTCCGCATCATCCTCCTTGTTCCAAGCCTGAAGCAGCTCCGCGGCTTCTTGGTCAATCGAACGGAGGGATGCATTATTCCGAAGCTCTGCTAACAGTCCTTCCAGGAATTCCTCCGCCATCAGATTGTGACGGTCGAATTGAAGCTTCTGGAGATCTTCCGCCTGCAAGAGCTCCTTGGTTTCCAGCACCTGCTGAATACGGGCTTCCCGGTACGGCTCCGACCAGGTGTTCGTGATGTGATAAGGATAGCTGTCATCAACAACCTTGTTATTGGCGGTCGCGATATATCCTGTAGGCGGATTAACGGTGGTCGGCAGTTCTTCCCATGGAATGTATCCGGTCCACTCATATTCGTCAGTCCACCCCGGAACGGGGACCTGGCTGCTCCCTTTCTTGCGGATGGGGATGTTGCCGTTCGCCCGGTAAGCAATGGTCCCGTCATTCGAGGCAAAGACAAAGTTTTGCGCAGGGGCATCAAAATAAGTGAGCGCTTCTTTAAATTCCTCCCAATTGCGTGTTTTGCCAAACCGCTGAAACGCTTCGAGCTCCTTGGTAGGCTCCAACGCGGTCCATCGCAACGCAAGCGCCAGATCTTGTTGATTGTCCTGAGCAAATTCGGAAATGATCGGACCATGCCTTGTTACGGCTACCTGATAAGTAACCGCAGGCTTGCCCTTTACCTTTATTTCTTCGTCATAGAGCTTCGCTGGCTCCCACTTGCCCATATATTCAAACTCATTCGGATTATCCGGGTTTCGCTTCTCGATGTACAGATCCTGCACATCCGGGTTCAAATTCGTGACGCCCCAAGCCAGATGCTGATTGTACCCGAGAATAATGCCCGGAATGCCTGCGAAAACAACGCCGCTTACATTCAGCTCTGCCGCTTGAAGATGCGTTTCATACCAAATGGACGGCGTGCCCAGTTGCAGATGAGGATCGTTTGCGAGCATGGGCTTTCCAGAGACTGATTTTTTTCCGGAAACAACCCAGTTATTGCTGCCGTTGAGCGGATCAGGGATTACGGCTGCCGCAAGCATCGCTTTGAGGTCTATGGGATGATCCTTCAGCGCCTGAATGATCAACGCTCCCCCTTCGGGGTACGAGGGGAACAACTCTAACGCCATCTCCGGCGAGACCCGCTGGGCAAGCTGGTAACGGAATGCCTGCCCTGTCCAATGTCCTCCCAGATCATAGGCCATATTTTTGCCAATCACCAGCGAATCAACCGGCTCCCAATCGGCTGGCTTGTAGCCCAACAGGCGAAACTCGACCGGAAGCGCTCCCGAAGCCTGCGCTTGGCGAATGTACTGATTGACGCCTTGGGCATACCATTCCAGCACATTCTTTGCATCGGCGGAATAAACCGCCAGCGAAGCTTCTGCAGCCCGCCGCAGACCGAACGCCCGGAAAATCTTATCGCGTTCCAAAGTTTGTTCCCCCATGATCTCACTAAGCTGTCCCGAACCTAAACGTCTCATCATATCCATTTGAAACAGCCGGTCTTGGGCTGTCACATACCCTTGCGCCAAATACAAATCATGCTCATTCCTGGCCTCAATGTGCGGCACGCCGTTCACATCGCGCCAGACCGAAACCGGCTGCTGCAGTCCCTCCAACTCCAGCTTTCCTTGAATGAGCGGAAGACTGTTCCGCGCAATCCAATAGGCTATACCGCTTACGCTGCCGAGCAATAGCGCGAGAATAAGCGCCGTTATCCATACGACGCGCCATCCGCCTCTTTTCTTCTTTGACACCGGATCTATGGCCGGGTTCATGCCTGTCGCACTCATCATAACCCTCCTTATAATGGATTTGCATGACGTTTAATTAGTATATTTATACATATTAACCTTATCAAGGTTTATGCGAGCGGATCCTCGCCCAAGAAAATAAAATCAGCGTCAATCTTGCTCAATCCCTCCAGGCTTACCTCCTGATCGAGATTACTTCCGGGTTTGTCGCAAAGCCCAAATCGGCGTAGTACGTGCTTACCGTCTTATCACTGTATACAAAGTATCCTTGGGGGTTCCGCTCCTTGCCCCGAACTGGAAGATACGTTCTGATTAGAGCTTGATGGAGTGCTGCCGCATGCATTCAGGGTGAACATAACGACAAGCAATATGAAGAGCATGGAGCGCAATGAAGTGTCTTTCATCGAAAATGACCTCTTTCCCAAAAAATAAAAATATCAACCAGTGAGAACCATTATCACTAGTTGATATTTTAGTTGGATTGAGCGGGCATTCCCATACCCAGTCCGGAGTTAAATGTACCCGATCCGAATTATTGCAGCTCCACGACGTCCCTTCGCTTAAGGCAATCACTTGGATTGCAGACAAATTTCTTATAAAAAGCCCTTGTGAAATGCTGGTTGCTGGAGTATCCGATATGCTCCGCAACCTCGCCCACCCGCAATTGCTCCATCTCGAGCAAATATTTGGCCTTCGTCATTCTTCTGTCCAGCACATACGCATATACGGGCATACCGAATAACTGCTTGAACCCCTGCTTAAGCTTATGCTCATTCATATGAACGCATTGAGCCAACAGGGAAAGCGTTGGAGGAGCGGCTATATTGTTATCCAATATAGCCTTCGCCCGCTGCAGACTCTCCAGATCGCTTTCGCGTCCATGCCGCGGCAAAGGACCGGATTTGACGCTCTCCAGCTCATGCAGACACACCACAATCATTTCCAATACTTTAGCTTCCAGGTACATCTGTTTCAGCTTGCCTGTATACTTGCAACGCAAAATCTCCAGATCCACTGTCTCTCATCCATCATCCGCCCATCCAATTGAGAATTATTATCATTAAAACTCATATTGTTACGGTAGATAAAACGAACACCGCTGTCAACATGACTGTCAAAACTAGAGTCCCTATCCCGAAGGTGCTGACTCGGCTAGTTCCTTCAACGATAAGTCGAGCCACAATTCATACCAGTCCAGAAAATGCAGCCGATTCGTATTTCCGAAGTACTCGTCCGGGTATATGCCGCCATCGTTAGCGCGATCATCAACCCAGATTTCGCCATAAGATTCTCCATGCACTACCAGATGGATCGAAACGCCACAACCGAAGTTACTGATTTCTAGTAATATTCAAGCCTCTCTTCAGCAAACGTGATGACAAGCTTTCCTTCCGTTTGCCTTGACTGTTCCGCTGCATATCCATCAGGCCAGTTCTTCTTGGGCTATTTCCGTCTCCAGCCCCCGTGTATTCACAACGGTAATGCTCAGCGCATCAAAACCGTTTCGTTTTGCTTCCTCAAAATCACAGCGTTCCCCGCTAATCAATTCAATCTGTCCCTGCTCGTCCACATCGGATGAAAATTCCTCATCCCAATCGACATTATAAAACACGGTTAAGCGAATCTCGAACGTATCTTCACCATCAGCATCAACATACGGCAGCAGCGGCGTCCGGTTGTTCTGTTGTTCATCTGAATAGGTATCGCACAGCATGGCATCGTACCCGTGCTTACAGCCGTCGAACAAAACGTAGCGTTTGCCTGTGACAGCATCCTCTGCAACAATCAGCTGAGGTGCGAACTCGGTCATAGCAATCAGATCGTCCATCAATTCACCGTAATAAAAAACATAAAATTTCGCATGGCCTTCCTTGGTCTGCAGCTTGCCCGTCCATTCCCCCTCCGTCCATGCTTCCGGTTTCTCCGGCACGGCTATCCCTTCAAGGAAAGCAGGTCCTGGTCTAAGTTGATTTTGATTGGTCATATGAGTCCTTCCTTTCATCTCTCCATGGAAATTGTAACGATTTTTTCGTTCTGGTCCACATCCAGCTTCACGCTGATGCCTAACTTGTCCTTAAATAATCTCGTAATGTTTATGTAGCGGTCACTTACATCACCGCCGCCGCTTCCAAAAGCGAGCGCGTACTTGGTTAACACGACCTCATCTTGAAATAAGCCGAAGGTCCGGCAGTCATTCATCCTTAAGCTGCAGCCTGCACAGCGTCTTGACCATCGCTTCTCTGTTTTTGGCTTCCTTCATATATCTAGGCAGCGTATGCGAAGCCGTTCGCTTCATGCCGTTTCCCGGCTTCTCGCGCAGATCCGCCGATATGTAGGCGATAAGATAATTCAGATGAGCCCGGTTCACGGCCCACACCGGTTTTCCCCGGAAGTAATCGAGATAGTAAAGCTCCAAGTTAAATACGGGGTCGCGTTCGTGCCGGATATCGCTGTAACAACCCGCATATTTCAAGGTTCTGCGCAACGGAACCTGATTCATGGCAGAGCAATGGGGACAACGGATATGGATGACCTTTTGCGTAAGCTGCTTCTTGTCCGTCATGTCCTCGTTAAACCATCTCTCGCAGGCTTCGCACACTCCGCTGGCCGAATATCGGTAGGATTCAGGCTCCTTCTCGTGGTAAAAGCATGTGGTGCACTTCACCTCGTTCGCATGCTCTCCCTTAAAGATATAGGCCAGTCCGCCGCACCTTGCGCATTTCACTGCGACCTGCTCTCTGCGATAAAGAACGGAGCTGAATGCGTATTTGTATCCCGGTTCATCTTCGAAACGTCCCATGCTGTGTCTCCTCCTCCGGAACGGTAACCTTATGTATCACTAACAAAAGTATATTTAAGCCCCGGTAATAAAACAATAGAAGCGCCGACATATAATATAATAGGCCTTTCCCCCAATTCAGGCGCCCTTTTTCGCCGCATTATTCATAAATGGAGCCCCTATCGCAAAACAATCGGGTTACATCTATGATTCATTGCCACGAGTGCTCATTCATTTTGTATGATTGTTTGCTCCTTTTGCACATCAAATGGAATATTTTTATGTATAAAGAGAAAATAATAACCGTTGACAATCCGTTTCCGCTCACAGATAATTCGAACAAGAACATATGTTTCGTCGTTAACCCCGTCTGCATTCTAATAAAAGGAGCTGGTGTGAAATGGGTACTATAGATCAAAAAATCACTACGTTTTTGATGTTCGATGGACAGGCTGAGGAGGCAATGAATTTTTACGTTTCTTTATTCGACCAATCGGAGATCATCAGCATTCAGCGTTATGGAGCGAACGAACCCGGTGCCGAGGGGAGCGTGCTGCATGCCGCATTTTCATTGCATGGACAAGTGTTCATGTGCATCGATAGCAGCGTCAAGCATGACTTCACATTTACTCCGGCAATCTCATTGTATGTAACATGCGATACGGAAGAAGAGATTGACAGGGTATTTGGGAAGCTGTCTCAAGATGGCTCTGTATTGATGCCTTTGGGCGCTTATCCATTTAGTGAGAAGTTTGGCTGGGTTGCAGATAAATTCGGGGTGACATGGCAATTGAGCCTAGCGAAGGGCTGACGGTCAGCACGTAATCATGATCAAAAATCCGCAGCCAACGGTTGGCGTTTCCGTTGGCTTTTTTGCTGAAGCAGGAACATTTCTTTATGAACCCTAATTCCCGGAATTTTGAGCTTTGACAAATTGGTTGCCATCTGGAGCTTGCTCTAACCTCGCCCCTACGGGCTGTATCTTTTTGAATGAGTGGGAGTGGCTCCAACTGCAATTATACATTTGATACTTCCCCTTTTGCGTCTTTCGTCACGCTGAACTGCAAAAGTCAGCTTGTTTAGAAACCCATTAATGTAAGAATAAACAGGTATGGTGGGGGTATCCGCTTCCGTCGCTGTTGAATCCAAGTCATTAGGGATGAGACGGTGCGGGGATGACTCGGATTCAAAGGCGATCGCCAGGTCTCTCCAGCGGACACCCTCCACCCTTTTTTGTTTCATGCGGGGTTTCTCAACAACCTGAAAAGTGCAACTGCACATTTGCAGTTCGCAGGCCCCTTACCTGGAAATCATCCAGCAGCAAGTCTTATCAAATGTAGAAATAAAATAAAGTATTTTCTTAGTGCTTAGATTAATATAGGGCTCCTTTTTAAGCATTGCATGCTACCCGCGTACGTTCTTTAATTAGTAAATATAATGAGGAGGACGTAGCCCAAGCGAAGGTGTGGGAGCGTCCTTTTTATTGAACTAAAGGGCAGGATTGTTGAAGATCAATCGCGCTGAACCGTATCATAAATGAGGCGAAATTTTTCGAATTACCCGCTTGCGGGGCAAGGAAAGTGGCTTCCGCGAGGACGGGATTGGGGTGAGGCCACCTGAGGGTAAGATTGTGGCTCAGGTGGCCTGTTGCTGCTGTTTATGAATGAATAGATAATGGCTGGTGTGGTGAGGTTGTGTGCTGCAGGCGTAAAAGTACAGAGAGTTAAGCAGCTTGAGAAACTACTCGTCGGGTTTGAAGGACTTGGCCTTATAGGATGTGAGCTGATTCTGCTTCGCTGCCTGTGTCTTTTTGCGAACCAAGGGCGAAGACTATAGCGTAGATATGGTATTTCATAAAGTATCTTGTCAAATTCTCCTTCTATTGCATTAAAGTCATTTTCCATGTTCTTTTGGTATATACTATTCCTTCTATCTTTAACTTCATTAGAAAAGTGCTTTTCAATATGCCATCTGTTCGGATATGCGACGGACGGCGCTTCGTTGTGATTTTATTGCGCGATATCAGGTTGTGTCTTACGCATCACGACAAGTCTTTTTTTAAGAAACCATTTGAGCCGGTTCTTTCGACTTGCGCTGCAGCAGTTGCACGCCTCCCACAATAGCAGCTGTCATCAGTATGACCGTCGCCAAGATGAACAAGAGCGAATTGATTGAATTTGATATGGCCGGACCGCCGTTCACCAGATTCATAATCCCATTGACCGCATAGGTGGCAGGAGAGTAATCACTAATCGTCCGGTAGAAGGTTGGCAGCAGCTCGCGCGGTAGCATGGCTCCAGATGTGATTAATTGAATCGACAGCAGAGCAATATTGACCCATGCGCCTGCATCGCTAAAGATATAAAATGACAGCTGAGCGACAAATAAGAACGTGATGACATAGGCAAGCTGGAACAGCCACATGACGGCGAAGCCTTGCTCGGAATGAACGCCCATCAGCGTAACCATTCCCGTGCCCACAGTTGTTATCACAAGTGAGGCTGTAATATTGAGCAATGAGCGAGCCGTAAGCAATGTCCAGCGGCCGCATGTCTGCTTTATGGTTTTGGCGGCCTTATTCATTTCCATGGCGAACAGCATGCAGCCGACAAAAGAAGCAAGCAGCAGCATCATAGGTACCATCGTCCATGAAAAATTAGAGATGGGATGAATGTTGTCCATATCGGCCACGACACGCGCAGCCATCGACTCTGATAGGCTGTTAGCTTGCAGCTGTGGAATTTGTACCTTCTCTAGTACATTGATCATGCCAGTACGAACCGCTTGTTCATTGAGCGAGGTAGTAAGTTGACTAGCGACCGATTGCATCACACTTTTCATCATGCTTGGGTTGGATTCGTTCACGGAGTAGGTAACGACTGCCTTTTGAGTCGGATCCATCAGCTGTTTAGAGAAGTTCTCTGGAATATGAACAACCATTTGCAGCTTGCGCTCGTCAAGTTGTGTCATTGCCTGTTCCAGACTAGCTTCCTCCTTGATTTGAAAAGGCAGCTTCTCCATCATTCCTTGCACGGCTTGCTTGCCGATCGCTTGATCCTCATTCACAACCGCAATGACAAACCGATTCACATTGTCAGTTAGATGATCATATCCCGTCAGCCAGATCAGGCTGAACAGCACTTGAAAAATAAGCGCAGTTATCATGCCGATCATGACTGTCGGCGACTTCAACAGGTGAAGATAGGCTGATTTTACAGACATTTTGTTCATCAATACATACACCTCATACCTATAATTTATTTATTAATCAATAAATTTGATTCCGAAAAAAGTGCGACCTCGTAGAGGCGCAGCGTAGCAGGGCTTCCATACATTTTATTTTTTGGGCCACGGTGATAAATTAGGCGCTTCAAGCACTTCTGACATCGTAATAATCAGACCGGAGCCGATGAACATGCTGGCAGCGAACTGGGCATTCGGAATTCCGGCTTGTTCGAAGCGTCGAATGATGGTCTGATGAATCGAAGTGAAATGATCGCGCACCGTATCGCGCACCGCTGACTCCGAAGTCGTAAATGCCTGCATCGTCACTAGCATCTCATCGCGATGCGTCTCGATGAGCTTGCCGAAGGCGCGTCCCATCGTCTCCACTAACTGTTCAGGGGGTGCATCCACGCTGGAGAAGGCTTCTTCAATTTTCCCCTTGGCGCGTTCGAGAACAGCAATGAACAATTCTTCCTTGGATTTGAAAAAGTGAAACACATAGGGCTGCGTTACGCCAGCCGCTTTGGCTACATTGGCGGTTGTGGTTTTGTAAAAACCATGCTCGGCAAAGGATGAGACAGCGGCATCGATAATTTGATCCTTGCGAGATGGAGAAGCTTTTTTTGATGACATGTCGGTTCAACACCTTACTTGGATGAATTATTTATTTATTAATTAATAAATTATTACTTCTCGTGCGAATTGTCAAGCGAATATAACAAAAAGGGCAGATCCATGTAGTTTCATCCCCCTCATGGATCGCCCTCACACATTGCATAAGACGACATAGCTCTATTGCGATACAACGGTATTCCAGCTCATTTATCCGCCAATTGCTCACATTGGTGGTCTTTACGGTATCGGCAGAAAGTTGTTTAGAAGAAGATAGGTAATATCTTTTGATTAAGGACTGGGTACCCACAGGGGTGCTCTTATTTTTCGCCGTAGCCCCGTTAAGCTGAACCGTACCATAAGTAACTGCGAAAAACTGGCGTGTAAGAGGGCCTGAGGCCTGTAAGTTCGATAATTTATAAGATATTCTAGCCCTTAAAGTGACTTAGGGGCTTTTTTATATATGCAAGAAACGACAATGTTTTCCATCCCATGGTATGATTTCACTAGTATCAATTTTGTTCCATCAAGATTTGATAAAAGACATTATGTATAGGACGTAAGTCGAAATAGGTACAGAAGACGAACGTTCGGGGACGAGGAAACACGATATGTTTCAATAAACTTAGGCGGGATACTAGTAGGCGTGGAGGATGCTTTCATAGCTATTGAACGCGAAACCTAAGCGCAATTTGACCGTAAATCTCCATCATGTGTTAATTGCGTAACCCACAGAGCTTGCTATTATGCTTATTATAAGGAACAAAAATATTCTAGGAGTGTGACATGGGTTATGGAACCATACAAGCTTCTATCTGAGCTCGTATCACGAATAGAAGAAAATGTTTCTGGTACTAGGGAGACAGAATATCTGGCCGATCTCCCGATCTCCATTGTTCATTTACGTCGACTCTTCAAGTTCGCTTTCGGCGTGCCGCTACAAAGCTATATCCGCTCTCGAAAGCTGGCCGCCAGCTTGGAGAATTTGATGCTAACCGAGAAACGGGTCCTCGACATTGCAATCGAATGCGGTTATGAACATGAGCAAACCTACATGGCCGCATATGGTCATGATTCCATCCTTTCATTTAATCGGGCGAATGCATCAAATTGAGATCGCTGAAGCGCTGACAAAAGCACCCGAAGTTGCTAAGCAGTTTTGGTGGAACAATCGGCATGAAGTGCCTAATCCAGTAGAACCCAATATCTATTACGGTCTAACGAGGGCACCTGATCCATCGCTTAGTTGGACGTACTATCTACCGTCTATGCGTGTAATGGATCTAAACGATATTCCTGACGGCTTTACAGGCGACACCTTCCCTACTTCCTTGTGCGCCGGTTTTCGATATATTGGGAACCATCATTACGAGGAGATTGACGAACTGCGCGCAGAGGTGCTATATACTGCCATCGATAGGCTTGCACAGGAACACAAAGGGAGATATGAGCTTCTGGACAGCGAATTATTTTTCGAAAAAATCGATACGGATGCATACAATGGAATGTATTGTCAAATGGAGTGGTTTGCGCCAATCAGAGTGAATTACACTTAAAATGATCAAAAAAGTTCATTGAACGTGACGCTATTGAGGTATGTTCTTATTGTAGAGTAACAAAAAATAAAGGTTTGTACGAAAAGGGGTAAATATGAATTATAACGAAGTTGTTTCAATCGGCGATACCTATTAACTTAAAGCAGTATCGGAGTTGTTCGAATTAGAAGGCTATGAAATCCAGCTGATTCCGGCACATGAGGGAGGGCGGAATGTCGTTTATACCTGTGAGAAAGAGGGCGAAGACGCCAAAATACTCAGAATCGCTTTCTTACCTGACAGGAGCCGGGAAGATTTTCTGGGAGAAGTTGAGTATATCAGGTATTTATTCGAGCATGGAGGAAGTGTCTCGGATGTATTCAGCTCCAGGAAGGGGAATCTGCTGGAGGAGATCACCCACAATAACCACACCTTTTTTGTCTGCCTGTTTGAAAAGGCTAAGGGAAAAATGCTTGTAGAAAATAATTATCGGTACCGGGAAGGAGCTCCAATTACCGAATATTATTATAATTGCGGTAAAGTCCTGGGGAAACTGCACCAAATATCGAAAGGGTATATGCCTGTCCATCGCCGGCATCATTTTTTTGACAAATTCAATACCGAATATATCGATAAACTGTTACCCGACTCCTTATCTCTGCTTAAGGAGAAGCTGGTAGAGCTCCTGAATACCTTAGAAGGATTGGACAGGAACCAGGAGACTTTCGGTATGATCCATTTTGATTACAACGATGGGAATTATTCGATAGATTTTGATACCGGGCAAATAACGGTATATGATTTCGATAATTCATGTTTCGGTTGGTATATGTATGACCTGGCAGATCTCTGGAGAGGCGCAGTGGGCTGGATACAATTTGAACCAGATGCCGGCAAACGTAAAAAGTTTATGGATGATTATTTTAAAATAGTCCTCGAGGGATACAGATCCGAGACCAAGATCGAAGATTCGATGTTGGATAAGTTGTCTCTATTTATCAAAGTAACCCTCATGGAAAATATTGTAGAGCGATTCAAGGATATGCGTGATAATGGTGAAGAGCCTGAGTGTGATGAGGAGCTGTCGTATCTCATCAAGTGCATGGAAGACGATATCCCGTATATGGGATTTTTCCATGAGATTTACTCTTGTGAAGAACCCTTTGAGTATGAGGAACGAAATATTTAGTCTTTACTATACTTTTTACTAAATAAGCATACCCAAAGGAGAAGAATTAGTAACCAGTAATAATGACGTAATTCATTCTATAGCTTATATTAATATGAGTAATCCGCAAAATGGGAGTAATCCTTGATGGCGATAAAGTAAGATTAAAGATCCCGGCTAATTTAGAGGATTACGAACGCCAGGCAGATGAGTTAGCTGATGATGATGTCTTCTGCCTTAAATAAAACATAAATAGCCCATTACACTGTAAATTGGAAATAAAGAAGCCTCCAATTTACAGTGATGGGCTAAATTAAATTTTCTAAGCACTACACTACATTAGACTAGCTATGTTGATCCTACACGGCTTTTCGAATTACAAAACCGTCAGACTTCGTAAAACAAGTATTAGACTAACCACAATAATAGAAACAGCGGCAGCCTTGGATGGGAAAATAAAGTCCTAGACTACCGCTGTTTTATTGAACTCGTTTAATGCCGCCCTACTACTTAGACATGAGAACACTGGCAAGATCGCGCGAATCATCAAACGATCTGCTGGCAACTTTCGCCCCTTCGCCGTTAATTGCCTCAATCTCGTATGGAGCGTCGGCTGACGACGGTAGTACAACATACCAGAGCCTCTGACCTACCCCATAATCGATTAACTTGGCATTATATAGGGTGGCAAGGACTGAAACAAATGCAAATACACAAATCACGAATACTATATGTATAATATCTAATTGCGGCATCATCGAATCAACAATTTTATGGTGATAACATCGGCTTCCTATTTAAACAAACTGGGCAGCCCCTCCAAGCTTTCAGCTTAGAAGGGCTGTCCTATGTTTTAATAAGTATCAGATGTTAAATACCCAAATGTGCACTCAAAGTCGAGCCTGCATATTCGCTTCTGAACAAGCCTCTTTCAACCAGCTGCGGCATCAGTTTTTCAAAAAATATTTCCATCGATTGTTCTGAGCCGCCTGGAAGAGCTATAAATCCGTCAATCGCTCCAGCCTCAAATCGCTCAATAATATCGTTCGACACGTCCTCAACCGTTCCAACAGAAACCCAGTGAGCAGATCCGACGACCTCCGGCCTTGCCAATACCTCTTCTACTGTAGGCTGATAGTTTGTAATATATCGGCGCAACAGCTCAGCATGTGTCCGACTGCGGACTGGCTGATTCGGATCGGGGAGCATATCGGCAGTTACGCGATGATCCAAAGCAAAGCTGCTTATATCAAGGCCCAGCACTGATTGGAGCGATGCATGTCTGCGCTCCACACTCAAATGTGCGTGTGCAGCCTTATGTAATTCATGCGCTTCCTCGCGAGTTTCAGCCAAGAAAAAATATAATCCAGGCAAAACTCTGATTGCGTCCGGATTGCGTCCATGTTCCTTGGCCCTTCTTCTCAGATCATTTCGTAATTCCACTCCCGACTCAAGGTCCGGCATCGCTGCAAAAATAGCATCCGCTACTGAAGAGGCGAAATTTCGTCCTATATCTGAAGCGCCTGCTTGAAATAACGGGATGGATCCCGATTTATGGGCAGGCAAAGTAAGCGGTCCCCGGACACTGAAAAACTCACCTGAATGATTAATGGAGGAAACCTTATCCGTATCAGAAAAGATACCTGACTCACGGTCAATCACAATTGCTTCATTCGGGAAGCTATCCCATAGCTTGCGTACGACATCCGTAAATTCCATTGCTTTCGCATATCTTTCTTGCGGTGAAGGCATAGGTGAATCACCGAAATTTTCTGCGCCTTCTATTGAAGTTACGATATTCCAGCCAGCACGTCCGTTGCTGAGCCAATGCAACGACTGAAGCTGCCTTGCAACAACATACGGTGGATTAAAAGTAGTGGAAACAGTTGTAACCAGTCCAATCCGCTCGGTTTCACGAGCAATCGCCGCAAACATCATTGTAGGGTCTGGGCTGCCAAAATTAGCGGAATCGCCCAGCATCTGCGGGCTAACATAAAGATAATCCGCCTTGAAAAGAAAATCGAGCTTTGCCTTCTCCGCCATTTTTGCCAAATCAATGTAATAGTCAATTGACTCCATTTTTTCCACATTGCTGTCTGGGTGCCGCCAGCCGACTCCTTTCATCCAAGTTGCGGATAAGGATAATCCAATACATAATTGTCTATTTGTAGTCAATTCTATCAACCTTTCTATATATAATAATAATTTTGCGCCTAGGAGATACTCCGATCCGTGCATGTTCAAAAAGACGAAACAGACCGATTGGTCATCAAAGACTCACGCCTCTCCACGGCATCAAACGCCCCAGTGATCATAATGCGACCCCAGAAATATTAGTAATGATTCTCATTATCAATATAAGTGTAGCAAGGACTAAAAAAAATGAAAATACACAAATCGCGAATGCTATATGTATGATTATCTAATCCAGGCTTGCTGTGTGGTTATTTATGATTATCTATTTTATGTGTGTATGCGGAGGGAGACACACCGAATTTCTTTTTAAATACTCTACTGAAATATAGCTGATTGGCATAACCGACACTGACAGCAATATCGCGGATGGGAAAATGGCCTGCTTTAAGTAATTCACTCGCTCTTTCCATACGATAATTAATGACATAGTCGATGGGACGGAACCCCGTATATTTGTGAAAGAAGTATGAGAAGCGTTTGGGACTCATTGCATGCAACTCAGCTAACTCGTCGAGTGTCAACGGATTCATATAATGCCCGTTAATGTATGCAATGGCCTCCTCTATCACCCTTTTACTTGGAAAACTGCCACTCTCCCGATACCTGCAACCCACCAGAACTTGATGCACGATGCTTAAGAATAATTCCTTGACGCGAAGTTTCCCAATCCCTCCAAGTGTATGGGCATTCTGATGGAGCATGATCAGTAATTCTATCACTCTCGGATTTGCTCCCGGTTCAAGCTTGAAATGAGAGTCGCATTCATGACCTCTATTTTCATCACCTAACTTGTCCAATCGATAAAAAAGTGAATAGTACTCGAACTCTGATTGTCCTATAACTTGGGAGTCCATTTGCATGCCTGGAGCCGCATGAAATACTGATCCTGGAAGTAATTCGTAGGCAGTTCCGTTCACACACATTTTAGCTTCTCCACGAATGATAAAAAGAAATCCATGCTTTACGGTCCTAAAGTCACGCAATATACTTTTCGGCTGGATGACTAAACGGTAGGTACCTTCTATATCACAGGAACCACTAGCAAATATCTCGGCTAATTTATCCAAATCTATCATTGTACTACACCTGCTTCCTATCTGGGTTACTTTCAATAATGCCAAACGATACATCTACTCCTCGGGGTGTCAGTCTCGCCGCTATCTCAGTCTAATTCTTCATTTTTCTTGAACATCAAAGGCTGAAATCTGTCGGCGTTTCCGCTCACCCTCCCATTCTGAATGATAGGGAGAATGGAGTGAAGTGAAAAACTACTCATATAACGCCAAATATTGGGGCGCTACATAATCAGCTAACCACACCCCATTTTCAGCAAAATAAAATTCGACTCCATCCAACAACGCCTTGCTCGTATCAACCTGAATGATCACTAACTCGCCTCTTCTTTTACCGGCAATGATAGCGAAGTCCAGCTTTTCTGATAAATGAACATACTTTCTGCCCATAGGTTTGATCCCTTCGGTAAATATACGGTCCGCTGCTTTACTATTCGTCCCATGATATAAAACTTCGGGAGGCTGCAAAGCTTTATAGTTCAAACGCTCAGAGCTATGACCGTATTTAGCGCGAATATGTTCGCCCATAATCTCGTAACGTTGTTTATCGCAATGGTTCACGACTAATTTAATATCCTCTTGTTCCACGCTGATCCATCTCTGTTCACTTCGGATCGCATGGAGCAAATCTTCAATCCTGCAATATCCGTGATGATCTAAGGATAAGCCGAATTCGTGAGGGGTGTGACGAAGTATTTTACTCATAAACTTGCTTAGGCTCTGTTCTTCTTTTCTTGACAGCATAAAATCCCCACCTTTAAGGTTTAACTTCTCGGACACACTTATAAACCATCGTACCCCTCAGTATACTTAATGGTGATGACTACTCAAGCAATGTAAGTATGACCGCCACAGAATTATCGACAAATGATCGTTCTGGACGGGATTTCATCATCACGGTAAGTCCGATTAATGACACGACTAGTGTCTGCGCTAACGTTTTTGCATTCTTCCCCTCTTCAAGCTCACCTGATCGGATACCTCTTTCAATCGTCTCTTGAAATATGGCCGCAAGATACATCTGATGTTCCCTTGTAAGGATTTCAAATTTCTCATCATGGGGTGCAAGCTCCACCATCGTATTGAGGCAAAAGCATCCCCGGTTGCAACCTACTTCATATTGCTCTGACACCATACCTTCAAAAAAAGCGCGGAATGATTCTTTTACAGATGGACTGGTTTGAAGTTTAGCTCGAACATAAGAAGCGTGGAAGCGCGTATATTTTCGCAGCGCGGCTTCGAATAATTCTTTTTTGTCTCCGAAGGCTGAATAAATGCTTGGCCGCTGAATGCCCATTGCGGTCGTCAGATCGGTTAGTGAAGTCGCATCGAACCCCTTCTTCCAAAAAATTTGCATAGCTGCGTCTAATGCCTTTTCCTCATCAAATTCCCTTGGCCGAACCATGACAACCCCTCTTTTCATATCGTTCAGTATGTTATGATTTTATTCTTTAAAGGATGAGTTGTCAACTTATGGGTATTCCTTTTCGTTTATTAATCCTCTTATAGAAAACGGTATTTCCCTATACTGACTTGCAAATAACTTCTTGACATGACCGGTTTTTCAAGTTAAATTTACCTACAAACATTATGTACCGTTCAGTATATTATACTTATCGGTATATAAATAACGAATTGATAGGGGGGAGTGTGTAAAAATGGGGAAGCTTGAAGAAAAGGCAACCGTCTCTTCAATGCCGCGTTATGTGGCACTGTTGTTTGCAACCGCCTGCGGGCTGGCTGTCGCCAACATCTACTTCGCGCAACCGCTGCTCGACACTTTAGCAAGTGAGTTCGGTATCGGCCATTCATCCGTTGGCATTGTCATTACCATCACGCAGATATGTTATGCGCTGGGACTGCTGCTGCTGGTGCCGCTCGGCGATCTTCTGAATCGGCGGCGGCTCATCGCCGGTCAAATGCTGCTGTCTGTGTTGGCTCTTATTGTGGTTGGCACCGCCGCCAACAGCACGATGCTGCTCATAGGCATGGCTGCGGTCGGACTGCTTGCAGTAGTGACGCAGACGCTTGTAGCGTTCGCGGCATCTTTAGCGGCTCCGGCCGAGCGGGGGCGGATAGTCGGGGTGGTGACAAGCGGAGTGGTAATCGGCATCCTGCTGGCGCGAACCGTTGCCGGCATATTGACCGATCTCGCGGGTTGGCGTTCGGTCTATCTCGTCTCTGCGGTGTTGACTCTTATAATGGCCAGCGCGTTGTTCCGTGTGCTTCCGCATCATGAACCTGATCGAACGTCTCTGTCCTATCCACAACTGCTGCGCTCAGTTCTTATGCTATTTGCGCAAGAGCGAATCCTGCGCATCCGCGCCGTGCTCGCTCTGCTGATTTTTACCGCATTCAGCATATTGTGGACTTCGCTGGTGCTGCCTCTCAGCTCGCCGCCGCTATCGCTATCGCATACCGAGATCGGAGCGTTTGGTCTCGCAGGCGTTGCCGGAGCATTGGCGGCGGCCCGGGCAGGCCGCCTCGCCGATCGAGGATTAGGACAGCGGACCACCGGCGTTGCCCTGACGCTGCTGCTGGCATCATGGCTGCTCATCGGTTATACCGAACAATCGCTATCCGCTTTGATTATTGGTGTCATTATCCTTGACCTAGCAGTGCAAGCTGTGCATGTGACTAACCAGAGTATGATCTATGCGGTACGGCCTGAGGCACAGAGCCGCCTTACCGCAGGTTACATGATCTTCTATTCCATCGGCAGTGCCGCCGGCTCGATCGCATCGACCAACATGTACGCATTTGCCGGCTGGAGCGGAGTGTGCCTGTTGGGTGCCGCGGTCAGTGCCTTCGCGCTCCTGTTCTGGGCATTAACCCGCTGGCTGCCGTCTTCAACATCGAAATAAATCAAGGTCCATAGGTAACACATATTGTAATGTGAACCAATGAAGCACCCTAGAGACAGAATTATCTAGGGCGCTTCCTTTTCCATACGATACAGAGCAGACTACGAATATGGTTTGAAGTTAACCTAATTATTTATCTGCTCCAAAATATCAAATAACGTCTCGTTGAATCTCTCCTTCTGAATCTATCATCGGAATGTGTCCCGCATCTGGAATCGAATAAAATAGCTTGAGCGGCGCTGCTATTTTCGGAAAAAATTGTTTTGCTAATGGATAGGGTGTTTGCCAGTCTCGTTCACCCTGGATATAAAATACAGGTATTTCATATTCTGTGCCCAGTGATGGCAGATCGAACGATTCCATCAGAAATTCCATAATTTGACGCTGACCTTCGCTGGCAATTCCAGTGCGGAAAAAGCATCTCACGTCCCTGAGTGTACCGAATAATTGCGATCTCTCATTGCTTTGCTCCTCCCGCCATGTAACCGGCAATGGAATGGACGAGAATATCCAAGGCCTTCTTTTTTCCTTGTTCCCCGGAAGGGGTATCGGCCGCCCCAATAAAATGGAGCGCATTCATTAAATAGGCAAGCACCTCAAAGTCGCAATCAGATTCATCAATGCCGCAAAGCGATAAAGTCCTGCTGAAATAGTCATTTGATTTCCTTGCTTCCCAGTCCGCAGCTGCAGCAGGAAGCTTGCGAAGCAGATACTCAATATCCGATGGAGCAACGTAAAAAACAATGCTGTCCTCCGCATTTGTTTTATAAATTTTGTACGGGATGGCCATAACGGATATTCTTATCTCTATTTATTTAATTTCAAGAGTGCGGCATTGTCGATAAAAGTGGCTGTATTAAAGAGTAACAGCACGTTCTTAATTCCATTCTCGGACATATAGTCGCTGATGCTACCGTTATAATAACGGATGTCGATAACTTGAATTTCTGGTACGTTTAGTGTTAGGAAAGGAATTACGCTATGAGCGTAGGAGTCCTTTATGACTAACAACTTCTCTTGTTTGACGGCTTGCGGATCAAGCTTGCTTGTGAGCTTCATAAGGGCATGGACCCCGCCTAAGAAATAGGAGTATTGATCCTTCTTCTCTAAAAAGCTGGCATCGTACATGCTCATAAACGTTTCACCTGTATCTGCGATATACATCTCGGTCGATACGGGTTTAATGGGGGTGTAAACTTGAATGGAATCTGGGGTTATGCCATTGAATTGACTCCGGGTATGGTAGCTTCCTAGGAACGAATCGCTCACGGTTTGAATATGGAATTCCTTCTTGGACATAGGCTGCCAGCCCATTTTCTCAGCATAGGCTACGTAAGCCAAGTAGGCGCCGTTCGTCGTCCAATGATGATCGGTCCGATAGTAAATCGGTTCTGAAGCATGCTGGCTTAAGAAATCAAAGCCGTCAATAAACGATACGCTATCCTGCACGTATTCAGCAATATATTGATTGACCTTGGCTTGAGAGTAAATTGGAGCTAGCCATGGCAGACGTTCAGGGTAAATGCCAACCGATGTAGGTGCAAGCATGAAGGTGGTGTTCGCTTCTGGGTGGTTGCTGGCAAATTGCTTTACAGCCTTTGTATATTGCTGAATTTTTGAATAATCTGGCGCTACGAACTTTTCGAACAAATAGCCATCTCTCCCCTTATAAATCCCGTTATTCTCTTGTTGCAGCCGTAATTGCTCAACAGCGGATTTCACCCATACCCACTTGGCACGAAAAGGAAACTGATCTGTCACGAAGCTCTCGGCCTCTTGGGCATACTTTTTGGACAAAAGGTTGTCCCATGACAGATGCGGGGCGCTCTGTAAATATCGGTTTTCTAGATCGGAGAAACGTTGAGCAGGCAGTAAGAGAAAGGTTAGAGACATGAGAAACAGCGCTACGACAAATCCTACTACCAATAATCGATCTGCCCTCTGCTTCATAATCTACAACCTCCTTAATGGTTAGAACCGGAAATATAAGAATGGGTTAAATGTCGCGTCTACCAAGTAGGCGACGGATAGGAAGAATAGCACGCCATGCCAAACGAGAGGCAGAAGCGACCTAGTGTTTTTGCTCCGTGACTGCTTCATTGGCAAAGAGGCAATAATCAACACGAGGATCAGAATCGCGTTCGTGTAAGTGAAATATAGAGTACTGTTATCCCACAGTGGTTGGTGATTGAATCCCACCATTGCTTGCAAATATCGGAGCACCATGGGAAGTTGGTCAAAGGCGAACAACACCCATCCAATGAGAATAAGCAAGAGCGCATAAAGGTGCCTTACCCAGCGCGGTAGGCGATTCAGCAGCTTTAATCCCCACCATTTTTCAATAATGAGAATAACGCCGAAGTACAACCCCCACAACAAGAAATTCCAGCTTGCTCCATGCCAAATTCCTGTAAGCAACCACACGATGAGAATATTGCGCAATTGAATGCCTAGTCCCCGGCGATTACCGCCAAGCGGGATGTAGACGTAATCGCGAAACCAACTGCTAAGAGAAATATGCCATCTTCGCCAGAAGTCGGTAATGCTCTGCGCGATATAAGGCTGGTTGAAGTTCTCGTTAAATCGGAATCCGAACATAAGACCGAGACCGATGGCCATATCGGAATAGCCGCTAAAGTCGAAGTAGATTTGAAAAGCAAAGGCGATGATGCCAAGCCAAGCGGTTAAAGCAGGCATCGAATCCAGATTGGAGCTCGATATGGTGTGCCAGAGCAGTCCAATATTGTTGGCAAGAAGCACCTTTTTCGCAAGCCCAATAATGAACCGCCTGACCCCTTCCGCAAATTTCTCGATATTCACCGAACGCTTACGCAATTGCTCTGCGAGGGTGTTGTATTGAACAATTGGACCTGCTACTAATTGCGGAAACAAGGCGACGAAGGTACCGAAGTCAATCCAATTTCTCTGTGCTTTTGCGGTTCCTCTATACACGTCTATAATGTAGGACATGGATTGAAACGTATAGAACGATATTCCGATAGGGAGCGGTAGTTCCGTTAAAGGGATGTGCGTTCCAAGCAGTTCATTCACATTCAGAATAAGAAAATCCGCGTATTTGAAATACGATAATAACCCTAGGTTAACGACAACAGAAAACACGACAATCCACTTGCGTTGAATAGTGTTCAACTTTGGCCTACTAAGTAGTAGGCCGAAGCTGTAATCCGTAATGGTGGACAGCAACATAATTACAATGTAAACGGGTTCGCCCCATGCATAAAAGATGAGGCTGGTTAAGAATAAGATGAGATTTTTGATTCGCCATGGCGAACAGTAATAAAGAGCAAGGACGGCCGGCAAGAACAAGAATAGAAAAAGTAGGCTGCTGAATAGCATAGACGGTTATTTTTGATCAAAGAAGCTATCGTATGTTTTTACAAGTTCGTCGGCATTTTCGGAAATAACGAATAGCACGTAGTTGCCTTTCGTGACAAGCTTATAGTTTTTGGCATTCTCGTATTGGTCAGGCAGGTACGTTTCGAATTGCTTTTGCACTTCTGACGCGCGTTGTTTAATAGCGGTTTCGATAGCAGGGATATCTTTCGCATCTTTGACTTTCAAGATAGCGATTTCGTTGGTCTTCACGTTCATCATCGGGATTCTAATGGTATATTCTTCAAGCAACGCAAGGTCTAGATGGTATAACTCCTTCACCATATCCGCTTGCAGTTCTATTAACGCGGGTTGCTCCACTTGTGCAATCATCTGGTCGGCCATTTCTTTCGTAGGCAGCGTTGCTTCAATCGGTGTTTCCTTGTTACTGGAACAGGCGCTAAGCACCAAGCTTAATATGATTGTCAACATAAGAACGAAGTTATGTTTTTTCATTCTGTGCGCTCTCCTTAGTGTGTTTGTTTTACTTTCTCAGGCCTATCGACGTATGGAGTTTATAAAAGGTTTCACTAAATATATATTTCCCAGTTTTTGCGCAAATATAAAAAAACTCAAGCCGGATTCCAGCCTGAGTTTTCTATCATATTCATTCCGATCAATAATTACTTGAAAGAAGCATATCCTTCATCAGCCATCACAACACTGCCATTGATAGCGCTTGCTTCTTCTAATGAAATCAAATACACGGTATCTGCTACTTGTTCAGGTTGGGTCAATTTATTGCCCATGACCTTTGCTTTCATCGAATCTACTAAACCATTATCTTTGTATCCTTGAATAATTGGCGTATCTACTGCTCCTGGCGCAACTGCCACAACACGAATTCCATAGGCAACTAACTCGAGCGCTGCTGATTTGGTCATCATAATAACGGCCCCTTTTGTTGCATGGTAGGCAAAAGTTCCAGGTGACGCTAAGAATCCAAACACAGATGCTGTATTAATAATGACGCCTTTAATGCCCAATTCTCTCATTTTTCGGCCTGCTGCAATAATTCCGTAGGCCACTCCATGTTGGTTCACATTAACTACGCTATGATAATCATTCAAATTTTGATCCAGCACGGGCGTCACACGTCCTATCCCGGCATTATTAAACATGATGTCAATTCTTCCAAATGTCTCTACCGCTTTTTCCACTAACGCTTCTACATCTTCAAGTTTGGATACATCCGTTTTGACGAAGATCGCTTCCCCGCCCTCCGCCTTAATCAATTCGACGGTTTCATTTCCTGTTTCTTCGTTAAAATCTGCGACAACGACTCGATCGCCTTTACTCGCAAATTTTAAAGCCGTATGTCTTCCGATCCCGCTGGCTCCACCCGTAATGACGGCAACTCTTTTAATTGATGTCATCTCTTGTTCCTCCCTTATCTTACATTTCTCAGTTTTTTGTTCTATAGTGAGTATAATCACTGACAGCAAATATTCTTTTATGTTCTTATTGTAGCATCGCTTTCTATTAACTAAAATTTATATATATTAAATTATAGTTAAGAAATACTTAAGAGGAGGTGTGAACACATGAATCTTGAACAATTGGAATACATCGTTGAAGTGGCAAAAACCGGTTCTCTAACGAAGGCTGCGCAAAATTCCCATGTCACCCTCTCGGCGATTAGCCAATCGGTATCCTTGCTCGAATCGGAGTTAGCGTTAAGTTTATTCAACCGCTCGCGCGGCTTGGGAGCTGTCCCGACGCCGGAGGGCAAGGCTATCATCAGCAAAGCCAGTGAAGTATTATTGAAAATAAATGAGCTCAGAGAAGAAGCCCAATCATATAGCAATACCTTAAGCGGACAATTAAGAATAGCCACGATACCCGGGCCCATGCATTTGCTGGTGGGCGTCGTATCGAATTTCAAGCGGGATTTTCCCAATGTCAAAATCGAAATATTCGAAAAGGGGCCTAAGGAAATATTAGATCTAATGAAGCACGACAAAATTGATATCGGGTTAATCGCTTTATCCGAAAATCTAATAGAAAAACATCATACTCTATCCTTTGAACGATTGCTGGAAGGGAAAATAGTCGTCGGGGTAAATAAACAGTCGCCTCTTTTGCTGGAGAAAACGATAACGCCAGAAAAATTAGTGGGGCAAACGTTAGTTTTGTATGATGATGAGCACATTCGTGAATTCATGACACAGTTTATCTCTATATATGGGGACGTTGACATTCTTTTTATCAGCAACAATACGCAGGCTATCCAAAATGCGGTCACAGAAGGGTTAGCGCTTACCATTGGACTTGATTATTCGTTTAAAAACGATGGACCGCATATTATCCCCTTAGAGCTGGAATCACCAAATACCGAGCCCATTTATTACGGATGGGTGCTGCCTGAAGAGAAGCACGCTTCTCAGGTTTCCAAGAGATTTCTTAACAGGCTTAAATTCGAATTTTGACACTCCACACGGCTAAAGCCGTGGGATTCTTAGCTAGTTGGTGCTTCCGCAGTCCATTTCTGGTTTGGAAA
>NZ_JAJNBZ010000034.1 GCF_021369635.1 Paenibacillus profundus
TCAAATTCTAAGAAAACGCGAGCATTTAAGAGAAAAGTGATTCTTCATAGAGGGAGTAATACGTAATAATCATGATGTATTTACAGCATGTAACAACCATTACGTGATATAATTGGAATGTTTATGGATAAGGATGTGGTGATGATAATATGATGTTGTGGTTTCGAAATTTGCCTCAAATAAATATGGATTTTTCTGAATGGACCCCTTTTATTCGAAAAATAACTGGTTTCGGAAAAATTATATGAAGTTTGTTTATCTATTGATGCTCGCTATTTTTCTAGCACCTAACTTATTAGGGGAAGGGTTTTCTTTTATAAGCACGTTCACTCTTCTCACCCTTCTTCTAATTATTGTTGCTGTTTTTATAGTACATGAGTTCCTCCATGTTCTTGTTATACATAATAAAGGTGACATTAGCCTAACAGTAAAAGGTATATTTTTTTGGATTAATACAAATGCAATTTTATCCAAAAAGAGATTTTGGATTTTTATGAGTCTACCTATTATCGTATTGTCGGTATTGCCTGGTATTATTTCTTGCTATTCATCGGGTAGTATCAAATCACTCATGTTATTTATTGGTTGGGTAAACCTGATAATCTCTTCTTCCGATATAGTTAATTCATTTCTAATCCTAATAAAGCCTAACAAAACAGTATTTTGGAGAGGTTATTATCAAGTAAAACAATATCCCTATATTATCAGGCATACAGACAATCATTAACGGAGAACAAATAGTGCTAATTTAGGTTGGAGGGAAGACAATGTATGTAACAACGGATAGATTGATAATTCGAAGTTTTGAATGCGAGGATTGGCCAGCAGTACTTGAATACACTTCGAATATAAGTAACATGAAATATATACCGGAAGGGGTTTTTAACGAAGAGACAGTTAAAGAATTTATTAGAAAAAACATTGGCGACCAAGCCCGAAATTTTCCTGTTGTTTTAAAGGATAATGGAAAGCTTATTGGTCACATTGTATTTCATAAATATTTTGGTGAGCATACATATGAAATTGGATGGGTATTCAATCCCAGTTTTCACAGTCAAGGCTACGCTTCAGAAGCGGCATTATCCATATTGAAAAATGGATTTGAGGAAATGAATCTACACCGAATAATTGCAACTTGTCAGCCAGAAAATTTACCGTCTTATCGAATTATGGAGAAGATCGGAATGAGACGAGAAGGTTATTTCAAGAAATGTATTCCCTATCAAAATGAATGGTGGGATGAATATTACTACGCTATACTGCGGGAAGAGTGGAACCAACGGTCTTCAACTAACGGGTAGAATAACTAAATAGATCAACATTGCATTAAATGGAAAACATATTCAATATCATGTTTTCAATGCCTACAACATGATATGATTACTTAGATGATAAGTCTAAACTTATTAAGTTGGAGGATATTTATGAGTAATAATAAAGAAAACGTAATACTCTATATAAGATTTAAAATTAAAAGTGAAAAAAAGGAAGAATTCAAAGAACTATTATCTGCTAATATGAGAGCGATGGAACATGAACCAGCTTTTGTAAGTGCCGTTCTTTCAGATGATATTGATAATTCAAATGAGGTTACTCTTTTTGAAATCTGGAAAGGAACAAAGGAAAGTTGGCTAAAAGAAGAACTTCCTAAACCTTATAGAAAAACATATGAGAATAAACTTGTGGATTTAATCGATGAAAGAATAATTAGTTATCTTACACCAACGAATGAGTGGAGAACTAATTTAACAAACAAAAAGATAGATTAATTAATAATTTAAAGAGTGACTTGTCTAAAAAACAGGTTGCTCTTTCTCATTTTAAAGAAAGGACTGAAACAGAGTCTGTAAACTATATTTTATAGTCTCCCATATCCACTCTTTCTATTGCAGCCGCTGTTTCAATTTCGGGGTTAGTCTAATACTTGTTTTACGGTGACTGACGGTTTTTGTAATTTGAAAAACCGCGCGAATTCAATACATCCAGTCTAATACTTTATTTTCTCGGCACACTTCCGTGCAATGGTCCTTATGTGCTCATTCTCCCATACAGTACTGGATGTCTTTAAATTGTCATAAACACCGACAGTATTGACAGCGCTTTCTTGGCTGGGTAATATTATAAATATACCAGAAGTGAACTATAACTTGTCCTATAAACTGTTGCTATACTGTCGTTTTTATATGGAATATTGATTGTTGTGAGGATGGTGGCTACGATAATGATGTTTACAGTGGGGTGGAAATACATATAACCGTGGTTCTTATCTAGTTTGTTAATTATATATAGAAGGGATGGTCTTATTTATGGTTAAACGCACGAACATCTTGCTGTTGACGCTTATCTTCTCATTATCGATGCTGCTCGCGGCATGCGGGTCAGGCGGCTCGAATTCAGGTCAAGGAACGGACGCGGGAGAAGCGAAGTCTGCGGGAGAACAGGCGAATTCCGGGCAGGACGCTGCAGGGAAGAAGCTGTCTGGCAATATTACGGTATGGATTCATCCGTATGTTGCCGAGGAGAAGAAGGATGAGCTGAAGACGGTGTTTGACGGAGCGATTGGAGCGTTTAACGAGAAGCACCCTGATGTCAAAGTGAAGCTGGAAGAGATTCCGTGGAAGAACCGCGAGCAGAAAATATTGACGGCCCTTGCTGCGGGCAATGGTCCAGATGTATTCTATCAGCTTCCTGACCAGATTCCGCAATTTGCTAACAAGGACGTGCTTGAACCGTTAACACCTTATTTAGAAGACAACAATATGGACGATTTCTCTCCCGGCTCTTTGGAAGCGGGAACGTATCAAGGGACGTTATATGGATTGCCTATTCTCCAAGAGGCACAAATGATGTTCTATAACCCTGACATCATTAAAGACATCGGTGAAGACCCGGCGAACGTGCCGAAGACGTGGGATGAATATAACGTCTGGGCGGAGAAAGCCGTCGCCAAAGGATATTATGCCCGGGATTTCAACGGGGGTGCCGCATGCTGTAACGCGACGTTGTATCCGATTCTGTGGCAGTTCGGCGGAGATGTAATCGACGACAGTCAGAACGCAGTCATCAACAATGCTGAAGGGGTTGCTGCCTTCCAATTCATTAAAGATATGTATAACAAAGGGTGGATTCCGAAGGACTCCATATCCAATCAAGATCAGTTCCCGGAATATTTGTCTGGAAAAATGTTATCGGTATGGGGAGCGGGCGTTACTCTGAGCGTGCTAAAGACCGAGAATAGAGACTATGTGACCGGTCCGCCGTTAAAGGGGAAGGCAGAAGCAAGCTTTGGAACCGTCGGTATGTTCGTTGTGCCAAAAAACAGCAAAAATAAAGAAGCGGCGGCTGAATTCGTGAAGGTGCTGACCAACACGGAAACGCAAATGGCGTTCAACAAGCTGGCGAATTATATTCCGACTCGCAAGTCAGCTTCCTCCATCTACGATAATGATGAAGATATGAAGAAGTTTCTTGAGGTGGCGGCCTATGCCCGCCCGGGCGTGATGAGTCCTGTCGCAAGAACGATTATGCCTAAGATTCAAGCGGAAATCGCTGCTATGCTCGAAGGCGGGAAGACGCCTCAGCAAGCGGCGGATGCAGCGGCCAAAGCCATTCAAGACGAACAAAGCAAAGGGTAACGAATGCTGAAGCGTTGATTCGTTAAGGATGCGGGGGATCATCGCAAGCAGAGTTGCGGTGGCCCCCGCTATTATTAATTAATGGGATCGTAGGTGATTACTTTGTCAAAAGCGAACGGTCAGGCCGAGCCGCTGATCCTTCAGCACAAACCGCCATTAGGCAGGCGATTCCGGCTGGAATTCAAGAAAAATGCGATCGTGTACGTGTTTTTGATTCCGATTTTGGCCCACTTTCTCGTATTTCAAATATTTCCGCTCGCCTTTAGCTTTGTGCTGACGTTTATGGACTGGCCGATTATTGGTTCGCCGAAATATGTAGGGCTTGCGAATTGGAGTTATTTTTTTCAAGACGAGATTGCTTGGAAAGCGATCTGGAATACCGTGTTGTTTTCCGTTTATTATATTTTGCCGACGATGGGCATGGGGCTGGGATTGGCGCTGTTGGTCAACTTCGGCGTGAAGGCTTCCGGCTTTTTTAAGAGCTTGTATTTCCTCCCTGTCGTTACGTCCTTCGTTATTATTTCCGGTATTTGGGCTTGGCTCTTCAAAGGCACGGAATACGGGATGATCAACTATATATTGAGCTGGATTGGCATCGATACGCAATTGTTCTTTTCCGATTCCAAGCAGGCGCTGCCCGTATTGGCCGCCTTGAGCGTGTTCAAAGTAAGCGGCAGCACCATGGTTTATTATTATGCAGGCTTGAAATCAATCCCGAGCCATCTGTATGAAGCGGCCAAAATCGACGGCGCCTCGAAGTGGAGAACGTTCTGGAGAGTGACCTTCCCCTTGCTGCTGCCGATCCATTTCTATGTGGCGATTATTACGACGATCGGTTCTTTCCAAATATTCGATTCCGCGTATTTGATAACGGGCGGCGGACCTAATTACGCTACGACCACTCTTGTGTATTACTTATACGAGGAAGGCTTTACAGGACTTCGCTTGGGTTACGCCAGCGTCCTTGCTTATATTTTGTTCTTTATTATTTTCGCCATCTCGCTCGTGCAGCGCAAATATTTGGGGAAAGATGTGCACTATTAAGCTGCACGTTACAGCAGGAGGAGGAGCTTGCTTTGACTGTCTCAATGAAGAAGAACGTATTTGTATACCTGATGCTCATGATCCTCGGAATCATCTTCTTTTTCCCATTTGCGATGATGATTTTAGGTTCGCTGCAAAAGGTGGAAAGGGCTACGGCCGATCCGTTGTTCTGGATCCCGACCAATCCCACGTTGTACAACTTCAGCTACATTATGAACCAAAGCTCGTTCGTGCAGTGGATTAAGAACTCATTGGTCATCACCATCGTCCCTGTTCTGGCGCAAATCTTTTTCGGAGCAGTGCTTGGCTATATTTTTGCGAAAAAGAAATTTCCCGGTCGTGAATTCGTGTTCTGGACGATGATGGCTGTCGTCATGGTGCCCGGACAACTGCTCATTATTCCGAAATATGTCATGTTCAGCCAATTTGGCTGGATTAATACGTATGCTTCGATCATTGTGCCAGAGCTGTGGGCGATTATGGGCGTGTTTCTCGTGCGGCAATTCATGATGACCATCCCGAAGGACTTGGAGGAAGCGGCCTATATGGATGGGGCGGGCGACTTTACGATTTTCTTCCGCATTATGCTGCCGCTTGCTAAGCCGGCCATTGCGACGATCGGGACGTTTGCCTTCATTAGCTGCTGGAACGATTTGTTCACGCCGCTCATCTTCATGACATCCGAGGATATGTTTCCGATTACGGTGGGGCTGGCCTCCATTTTGACGAAGGAAGGGAATTTCGGGGTTGAGATGGCCGGCTCTGCGATTTCATTCGTGCCCACGTTCCTCATTTTCATTTTCTTCCAACGGTACTTTACGGAAGGCATCGCTATGACGGGACTTAAATCTTAACGATTCGCGAAAGCGCGCAATACCGCACAAGAAAGGGAGAATCAGCATGATATCGGTTGTAGCATTGGATGGGAAAATCAAGACGATTACCCTCCCCGAGCCGAATGTGAAGCAGAACTTCGTCTTGGTTGATACGGAATACTCGGCCATCAGCCCGGGTACGGAAATGATGATGTCGGAGAAAAAAACGGACCGCCCGATCCCGCTGGGCTACAGTGCCGCCGGCATTGTGCGGGAAGTGGGAGCGGGCGTCACTCATGTGCAGGCGGGACAGCGCGTCGCGTGCTACGGCGCTCCGTTCGTGCGGCATGCCGGCTTGTTGGCCGTGCCGAAGCATTTGCTCGCACCCATTCCCGATGGAATGGATATTCGGGAGGCTGCTTTTGCTGGCCTGGGCGCGATAGCGATTCACGCGCTGCGGCAGGCCAATCTCCAGTTCGGCGAACAGGCGGTTGTAGTGGGACTGGGTATTTTGGGACAGATGATGTGCCAAATTGGGAACGCTGCGTCCTATCATATGTTAGGCTATGATCTGCTGTCCGAACGCTGCGAGGTGTTGCGCCAATGTGGAGTCGACGACGTGCATTCGACGCTGGAAGGGATCGATGCGTGCATTCAAGACGCCACCGGCGGAGAAGGGGTGGATACCGTCTTTTTGTGCACAGGACGGAATGCGGCGGGGATGATCGATCAGGCGCTCACTTGGATTCGGGATCGCGGCAAAGTGGTCATCGTCGGAGACTTGGAAATGGAATTCAACCGGGAGCTGATGTTCTCCAAGGAAGCGCAAATCTTAATCTCCCGTGCAGGCGGCCCAGGCAGATACAAGCGCGAGTATGAAGTGGACGGCATCGATTACCCGAAAGGGTACGTGCGTTGGACGGAAGGAAGGAATGTGGGCGAATACGTGCGCCTGCTCGCCGAGAAGCGAATCCAGGTCGCGCCGCTCATCTCGGCAGAGATGCCGGTGGAGGAAGCCGCGGCAGCCTATGAACGATACAAGACCTCTTCACGCGATACGATAGGTATCGTGCTGTCTTATCTGCCATCTTCTTCGGCAGCGGAATGAAGGGAAAGATAGCTGTTCATGAAATGAAATCGACATTGGCGACGAACGATAATCCTGCAGGATTTTCACTTCCAAGCGGATTGAGAATATAATTGACCGCTGTAAACGACACTACCACGACATATATCGCTCCGGGAGGAAGCGGATTGCTGCTGCTGTTTTTGTACACTCTTATGCCTTGCCAATTGTAAGGCGGCGTTTCGCTTAGGCCGACAATAGGATCCATATTTCCATCCAAGAGCACTGGAGGAGTTAACGTCTGCACCAACACAGGGGTCGGTGGACTAAAATTATAAACATCAACCCGGGCCACATGGGCATTGTCGGAAAAGACGCATAAATTCACGTTAATTGTAAGCGGATTAGCGTTACCGATGCCGCCGCTTCTTGCGGCAAATCCTCTGCTTTGACCATCGGATGTAGTTGAATCCCAAATGTATCGGGGATTTATAGTGGGGAAAGGCCCGTTGTCATTCGAATATTTAATTAATTGGGGCCAAAGAGTATAGCGGGGGATAACCGTGGCTTTATTGCCTGGCGCTCCGCTTACGGCCAAAGCAATGGCTGTATCCCGGTCATTCGCAACATATACGTTACTGCTACTAACTATTATAGCCTGACCTACAATAGGCATTTGATAACACCCTCTTCTAGATGAATGTGCTTCGCTGCTCCATGGTATTCACGATAGGTTAGATGTGACGGGGCGCAGAAATTTATTTTGTAAAAACAAAAAAAGGTTTTCTTTTTTATTTCAATTTGGTAGGATAAAAGAAATTGAATGCTGTATGTAACTGGCGAAAATAGTGGGAGCAACCACGAGGGAGCATACAGTCGGATGATACCGTTCGCCTGGGTAAAAGTGTTTGTTGAAGACTCGCTTGTTGAGCTTTGGCAAATGCTTTTTTTTGTTTTTCACATTTCACATTATTGCAATCGCTATGCCACAGGAGGTTATACGATGGGAATGGTCATGAAAGCAAAAGAAGCCGCGGATGCCGTGTACAACGATATCCGGAAGCGAGTGGAGGAGTACGCGTCACAGGGACATCTTCCTTGCATTGCCACGATTCTCGTAGAGGGGGATCTCGCCTCCGCTTATTATGCGAAGATGAAGCAGAAGGCGGCGGATAAGTTGGGGGTAACGTTTCAACTGCATGCCTTCGGAAAAGATGTAACGGAGCAAGAAATATTGGAGCTTATCGCCGAGCTGAACGCTGATCGCGACGTGCATGGCATAATGCTCGAATTGCCTCTGCCGGAGCATCTGTCCGCGGCGGCAATAGAGCAGTCCATCGCGCCGCTCAAGGATGTCGATGGTGTAACGCCGTTCAACAAGTTGGCTACAGTAACTGGGGAGCGCGGAATCTATCCGGCCACGCCGCAGGCCTGTATCCGTCTGCTTAAGCATTACGGTTATTCACTGGCGGGCAAAAATGTTACGCTGGTCGGGAGAGGGCAAACTGTAGGCCTGCCGCTCTTCCACATGCTGCAGCGGGAGCAGGCGACCGTGACGGTCTGCCATTCCCGCACGCCCGATCTCGCTTTCCATTTGCGGCATGCCGAGATTGTGTTCGCGGCGGTCGGACGCCAGAACCTGATTACACGGGATATGGTGCATCCCGATCTGGTCATGGTGGATGCAGGGATCAACGAGTCGGACGATGGGACGATTGGAGGCGATATTGCGCGGGATGTGGCGGATGACGTTGCAGCTATTTCTCCGGTTCCGGGGGGAGTCGGCACGTTGACGACGGCTATTCTGTTCGAAAATGTATTGCTGGCGCTGGATTACCAGCTCAGCGAACAGGAGGCGGAGCAATGAATCAGGCCATAACGTGGGACAGTTCGATACGGAGCTTTCTGGAGCAGGCGGGCAGCGCCGATCCGACACCGGGTGGAGGAAGCGTGGCCGCGCTCGTAGCGGCGCTCGGCGTAGCGATGAGCGCGATGGTAGGCAATCTGTCGCAGGGCGAGAAGTTCGCAGGCATTCGGGAACAAATTGAGCTTACGCTGAATGAGATGGACAGTCTGTCTGCGCTATGCGAGGAGCTGCTTGCCGACGACATACGCACGTTCGGGCAGTACATGGAGGCGCTGCGGCAGCCCAAGGGGACCGAGGAAGAGCAGGTGAACCGCAGACAAGCGCTGCGCGAAGCGACCTATGCGGCCATCGAAGTTCCGCTCCGGCTGCTCCGGGTATGCAGAGACGGGATGCGCATTGCAGCCGCCATCGCGGAGACGTCTAACAAGAACGTCATTTCTGACTTGGGCATTGGGGCGATTTTGTTCGAAGCGGCGGCCCAATCCGCCTATTTGACAATTGAGATTAACCTTGCCTCGGTGAAGGATGTGGAACGGAAGGGAGAGTACGCAGAGCGATCCTCTCAATTGCTGCTGGAGATCGGGCAGTTGAAAGAGTCGACGATGCATACAGTCCGTCAACGAATCGCAGGATAGGGCATATGTACAACGTCAGTATGAAAAAGGCCGACGGTTCCCGGTGGAATCGTCGGCTTAACGTGCGGTATGGATACGTTATGAAGAGATAGCTTGCTGGCGCTGATGCCGATCGGTATACAATACCTTCGTCATGAGCCCAATCGAAGCGACAATCAAGGCTGCAGGAATCCAGAAGATGCGCGGCGTTACCCCTTCAATTAACAACGGCAGGAAGTAGCCGATGAGAGAAGCCGTCTGGGAAATGAATACGTACAGACTGGCGCCGAAGCCCGCCTTGTGGATGAACATGCGCTGCACATAGCCCATGCCAACGCCATACAGCACGGACACGAAGAACGAGTACAACGGCTGCATAAGGAAAAATACGGTCAATGACCCGCTGACGCTGTAGGTCAAATAAGTGGCCAGTGCAAAGGTACTGCCGAGCAGGATAACGGGCTTGCTGCCGTATTTGGCGGCCCAGTAACCGGCCATCGTCATGAACAAGAGCTCGAACACGGCCTGCGTGCTCCAAATGTAAGACATCAGGCGCGGATCCCCGAACTGTTCGTGTACGACGAGCGGCAAATACAACCCCCGAATGGCATCGGCGCAGGACAGCAGAAGGATGGCGAACAGCATGATGAGGGAGAATGGTTCTCCCTTAATCGCCTTATTGGCAGATGCCTCTGCCGTAATTTCTTTATAGAACAGCAGCAGGATGAACAAGGCCGCATACCCCGCCATATTCCCCCACAGCACGCCCTGGAACGTCGCCAGCAAATACAAATTGGCTCCGAGCAGCAAACCCGTGAAGAAGCCGACGCTGTACGTCGCGCGCAGCCAAATCTGGGCGATCTCTACGACGTCCGGTGCCATGCGCGTAAAATGATTGCGGGCCATCGCGAACAGCTGTCCCATAATCATGCCGGAGGGTGCGGTCGCCAACGCCATCCCGATAAGTGCGGGCATGTAGCTTGCAGCATTCATATAGATGAGCAGACCTGCCATGCAAATAAGGGAAGCGATGATCGGAATCGTCTTCTTCCGCTTCATGCTGTCACTGATGAATCCGACCGAGATCGTAAGCACCATATTTAGAAAGAGTGAAATGGCGAAAATCGAAGCAATCTCGCCTTTGCCGAGTCCTATCGACTCCTTTAAATAAATGGCGTTCATCGGCGCCAGAATCCCTGTTCCGATTCCGTACAGAAAGAGGGTCAGCAGGAGAAAGCCCGCGCCCTTAATCCTCATAAACACCTTAAAATCCTGCCATATGTGCATGAAGGAGTCTCCTTCCTCTAAAATGTCATCTATTTTCTACCATTATGCGCATGCTTGAATGATTACGACAAGCATTAATATCATAGTTCCAATCGAGCTGCACCCTCTGAACCTTGTTCATGTGCCGCCACGCTTTGCTTCACTCTCCCCTCCAGTCAGTAAACGGTTTCTGATGGATTGGGAGAGTGGACAAAAGAGGCGTTTCAAAGGATACGGTGGGCATCATCGGGATGGATATAAATGAATAAAACCAGAATGCCGGACTAGTCCAGTTTAAATTCATTTGGCGATCAATCAGAAGTCATTAAAATATAGAAAGCGGCAGGAGCGTCATGCTCCTGCCGCTAAACTGCGTCAAACCGTTAAATCCTTGGCTCGTTAAATCGCCCAATTGCCCTTGCGGAAGATTGGCTCGACAGTACCGTCTTCATAAATGCCGTCAATGTCCATCTCCGCGGAGCCGATCATGAAATCGACGTGCGTGATGCTGATGTTCACGCCGGCCGCAGCGAGCTCTTCCTGTGACATCGTCTTGCCGCCCTCCACGTTGAAGGCATAGCCGCTTCCGATCGCCAGGTGATTCGATGCATTTTCATCGAACAGCGTATTGTAGAACAGGACATTCGATTGCGAAATCGGAGATTCGTGCGGCACGAGCGCAACTTCGCCCAAGTAATGCGAACCTTCGTCGGTGTCAACAAGCTGCTGCAAAATGTCTTGTCCCTCTTCCGCTTCGACCTTCACGATGCGCCCGTTTTCGAACGTCACTTTAAAGTTATTGATGAGGTTGCCTCCGTAGCTGAGCGGCTTCGTGCTTGACACATAGCCGTTCACGCCGGATTTGTGCGGTACGGTGAATACTTCTTCGGTCGGCATGTTCGCCATGAATGGAACGTCCTGCTCGTTCGTGCTGCCCGCGCCTACCCACAGGTGCTTCTCTGGCAGCTCGATCGTCAAGTCCGTGCCTGGCGCTGTATAGTGCAGCTTATGAAAATGCTTGCTGTTCAATACATCCACTTTTTTATGTAAGGTCGTGTTGTGCTCTTTCCAAGCTTCCACCGGATCAGGCGTGTTGAGACGCACAGATTCGAAGATCGCATCCCACAGCTTCGCGATTCCTTCTTCGCCGTTCAGCTCTGGGAACACTTTGGCTGCCCATGCTTGGGTCGAAGCCGCGACGACCGTCCAGCTTACTTTATCCGATTGAACGAATTGGCGGAAGCGCTCCAATGCTTTGCCCGACGCCTTCTGATTGTTGCCGATCCGCTGCGGATCGATGCCCTTCAGCAAATCTGGATTGGAGGATACGATGGAGATGAACGCTGCTCCTTTATCCAGAAATGCGTTGCGCTTCTCGACTTCCCACTGCGGGAACTGAGTGAACACGTCGTCCGCCGCTTTTTCGAACTTCAAGCGCGTCAGCGTATCGTCCGTCCATTCAACATGGACATTGCTTGAGCCTGCACCGTACGCTTTGCTTGCCACGAGGCGAACGAGGGGTGCCATTTCAAGCGAGCCTGTCACGAACACGGGTTGCCCTTGCTGTACGTTTACGCCTATCTTCACGATGAGCTCAGCGTATTGTTCCAACTGTTGTTCGAATGTTGCCATATGTCATCACCTTTTTCAATTGTTATAGGGTCTTCATGGAGCCTGCCGTGATACATTCACTATACCTTATTCGCGGGCGGCTAGACAAACTATTACCCGAAGCGCTCTCGGCGTAGGAGTTCCCAGCTGTCGTGACGGCGGAAGCAGTATCATCTCGGACAGAGACGGTGGCATCGCGGACGCCAACAAAATAGCAGAATAATTGTTCGAATAAAGCTGCATGAATAAGAAAGAGGGGCAGTATCTGCCCCTCTTTCTCTGCTGCATTATGCCTGCGCTGTCAATGCGAGCACGCTTATACAGCGGTGCTGCTCTTGCGTTTGAGCTATACGCCCATACGTTTGCGCTGATTGTTGATTTTCTTCGTGTGTTGACTCTTCATCATTTGATTGCCTGCAGCCTGATGCTGTTGCTGACCTTTCGCTTGGCCTTGCGCTTGTTTCTTCTGTTGCAGCATCCGCTTTGCCGCGTCTGCCAGACTCACTTTTTTCACTTCTTCTGTTTCTGCAGCGTTCGGCTTATTATCTTCCATCATATTTTCACCTCAAATGTAATTTCAATTTAGAATTTGACCTATCTGTTCAATAGTATCACATGTTCTTGTATTTATAATAATGTGTTTACGTTACCGTCAGCAATCCCTAATTAGGATTAATGTGTAAGAAGTAGGGGCGGAACCAAGTATTCTCTTCAGGGATGTGCGACTTGCAAATCCTTTTCTCCGTTTAGACCCTCATACAAGGAGTAATTATGATCGGCACCTGCCACACACAAAATACGTGTCCCAGACGGAACAATAAAAGAATGATAAGGAAAATGGGTTTAGAAGAAGTAATGGAGGGACAAAAACTTGGCTAAATTACAACGATTGGCTACAAAAGAAGATGGCATCGTTGTTGTTTGGAATTCTTAGAGAAGTATGAAACTGCTCCTTTGGCTAATAAGACATTCAAAGAAATGTGGTTAAATACCGACAAAATGCACTACAACCTTAATAATGTTCGTAAGAAAGGTCAAGGTGGTCAAAAGTATTTGGGCTTGGAAGACAGCCAAGTACAGACCTCACGAATATCGTACAGAATTAAACGATTTTAAAAAAAGAATGCTAAGAATGCTAGTATGTAGATGGACTTCACGTTAATCCAACCTATACGACAATCGCTCATTATTGGCTAATTAAACAAATGGTACAAGAACTCTTACAACGATTGGGCTAAAAATCCGATTACACATCCATTAGCATCTAGAGATAAAGGGTTTCATAAAGTATTTGATTTGAAGATATAATTTACCTTAGGTAATATCCAAGACCCACCATCAAAATAATAAGTATTAAAAGTAATTACAATATAGAAGGGATTTTGAAATTTAAGTAGAATAACTTTATAGTATTCCTTAGAATGCTTGGAGGTCATATTTTTGTTGCTTTACTATTGATATATATCATCTGTCTAATAAGTTAATATAAATTAGGAGCTGATATATTATGATATACAAGAACTCACTCGATGGTATTTCTTCTGATATGTTAAAGGGCTTTTTTGTGGATTGGCTTAATCCACCAAATCCACAAACTCACTTCATACTGTTAAAGAAAAGCAGTAAAGTGATTATTGCGATTGATGATAATACGAATCAAGTAGTTGGATTTATTACAGCGATAAGTGATGGAATTCTATCTGCCTACATTCCATTTCTTGAAGTTTTACCAGAATACAAAAATAAAGGTATAGGCAAGGAATTAGTAAATCGGATGCTAAAAGAACTTGATGACATATATATGATTGATTTATGTTGTGACGATGACTTAGTTCCTTATTATGACAATTTCGGAATGACGAAGACAAATGGTATGATTTTGAGGAACTATAAAATGCAATCTGGAAGTTAAAAAAATAAATATAAGCCAAAAACGCTTGGAAATTTGTCCAAGCGTTTTTGTGTGCTAAATTATCACTAATTCAGCTTCAATCCGTTGGCAATCGCTTGGGCGGCCTCTGCCCGTGTCGTGTTCCCGGTAGGAGCGAAGCGGTTCTCCGCCCGGCCTTGTATGAGACCCAGTGCATGCGCCGCGGTCACATATTCAGTTGCCCATGGAGAAATGTCCAGCTGATCCCGGAAGGTTAAGGCGCCCGAACGCGGCGCTTGCATACCGGCAGCTGCCTCGTATGCCCGAACGAGCATTGCCGCCATCTCTTGGCGTGAAATGGCTTCGTCGGGGGCGAACCTGTTGTCCGATTTGCCGGTTGCGATCCCGGCTTGGACAGCGACTGCTATCGGCTCCGCATACCATTTGCCGGCAGGGACGTCAGCAAACTCTGCCTTGCCTGACTTCCCTAGATGGAAAGCCTTTACTAGCAGTGCCGCAAACTCGGCGCGGGTCACCGGACGGTTCGGCTCGAAGGTCGTTAGTCCCGTCCCTTGTAACATTTGCTTTGCCGTCATTTCTTGGATGATGCTGTGCGCCCAATGGGCAGGAGACACATCTGTATAGCGCTTGTTGTATTCCAACACGGCATATTTGCTAAGCTTGTCGAATGCCCCTGTAATCTCTCCTTTCCCCGTAGATCCACCGTGATACTCCAGCGTTCCATCATTACGAATCGCATAGATTCCGACCAGGTGCGGGTTCGGCTTCCCATCCAGCTTCCAGGTTACGGAGATAGGCTGAACCAGCTTCTCAACCGGTACGAAATCGCCATTCTTCTTGACGATCATGAGCTGTAACTGGTAGGCAGAACCTGATAAGGTGAGTCCGCTCTTTGCGGATTTCGCGTTTTCAAGGCTAAGCCAGTCTGGTAACGGGTTCACCCTCCATGAGAGGTGACTGTCTGCCCGTTCATCCTTCGCAACCATGCCGGACAATGCTTGGAGCGCCTCCGCAGGGAAGCGGGCCGTCCACCACTTAGAGCTCAGTTCCAGACTCTTGCTTGCCAGCAAGTCTCCCGTATCGAGGGGCATAATGATTTCCGTAATGTCGTCTGGCATGGTCAGAGCAATGCGGATGCCGTGTGCCGACGCACCGGTTATATCTTTTTCAGCAACAATAAACTGCTGAGCGGGCTTCGGAAGCGGATCGGCAACCATGCTGCCGCTCGTGCCGTTTCCTTGTGAGCTGCTGCCGGACGATCCGCTGCCGCTGTCTGGCCTCTCGCCCGGTCTGTCGCGGCCTGGTCCCTCCGGTTGATCTGGCTCAGATTTACCTTTGATCAACTCACGTGTGTCCCTGACGCGCACCCAGTAGCCGCCAGAGAACTTGCCTGTCACGCCGATGGCTTCGAGCGTATCTCCTGGCTTAAGGACAGGCGGTTGACCGCTCTGTTCGGCGATATATCCGTCAATGAAGATCAGAGCCTCGCCCGTGCCATCATCCACATAGATCGTATGATCAGGGATGCTGGACACCCGCTTTACGACACCTGACAGCTTGACGAGCACTCCCTGATTCGCTTCATCCTTCGCAGCCCCTGTAGTAATTCGTTTCGGTTCTAATGGTTGCCCTGGAACCTTGTTCAGCTTAAGCACATTCTTATCGAAATTGTCGAACATAATCTCCACATTTTGCTCGAACACCTTGACATGCCCGTAGATGCGGACTGTATCTCCAAGCTGGAGCGAATCTTTCGGCACCTCGTTAAAGGCCATGATGCCGCCCGTTCCGTCTTGCACATAGAACGCGTCAAAGAATACGCCCGCGGCGGTCGTTACTGTTCCTTCTACGACAATGTCTGTTCCTTCCGGCTGTGTGCGCGCATCGCCAATCGGCACGACCTTCGTGCCACGGTGGGCAAGCCAGTTGAACAGGTTGGCCGCCAGACGGACGTTATCGTTCTTTTCACCTGTATCATCCAGTTGTCTGTCATTGAACAGATTCATTCCGGCGACGACGATGCGCCCCGCTCCGATTTCCTGCGAAGCAATAAGCGGGATGGCCGTTCCGCCCTGTTCACCGGATGTGTCGTATGCTGTTCCTTTCGAGGCAAGATTGAACTGGTAGCTGGTTGCGTTGCCTCGCGCAATGATGGTGACGGGGTCTGAATCCGCCAACGGCTGCTGGCCCAGTCTCATCAAGCTTGCGCCGCTATAGTAATCCACTCTGCGCACAAAATCCGTCACATAGTTGGCGACTGGTTCAGGGTGGGCCCGGACCGACCAGAGGCTGCTTGCCGGATTCGACCAGAAGTTTCCGTCCTCACTGCCGTCATACACGCCATCATCGTTGAACTGGATGACCGAACCGAGTCGTTCCAGCAGCGGGTTATTCATAGTCGGATCGGTGCTGTTGTTGCTCTTGCTGGCAAGCATCAATGATCCCCCGTTGTTGACGAATTCAGCGACGGCCGCCTGCTCGCTCTCCATGAACGGCTTGTTCTTATGTGGATGGGAAATGATCAGGACAGATACATGCTCCAAAGCTTGTTGAGTCAAGGGCTGGTGGTTCTCAATGACTTGGTAGCCTTCGGCGCGAAGCAGCTTGGTCAGCTTCTTGAATTCGTCCTTGTATTTCCCGGAATCTCCCGTCGAATTCTCATTGCCGTGTGCCGCGTCAATCATAACGGTAAGACCGAGCTGCTCCTTCACATGGAAAGTCCGCACAAACTGATTGTTCTCTGGCGCATTGCCGGCTGGCGGATTGGCGATGACGGCAATGATATTTCGGTCGCCTCCCGTCGGAGTGTTCCATGTCACTTGAACGCGAGATACGGTCTTCGGCGATAGGGAGGCCACTTCGGCCGTTCCGATCAGATGCGATTCCTTGATCTCATCCGCATAAAATTGAACTTGAAGGCGCTCAAGCTCGCCTTGGCCGAAATTGCTGATCAATGCCTCCAGCACGGCTGGATTGCCTGCAATGATATTGCCTTCGCTTGCCTGAATATCCTGAACCCTGACATCCACCTTGACTTCTTTCGTCCAGATCGGAGAAGCATATACCCGATTGCCGTCCATTTGCGTAACTTTCACAAGGAACCATTGCTGTCCGCCGGGAACGGCAACCTCGGGATTCCATGAAAAGCGTTTGTTCTCATCCGTAAAAAGGTCGGGCTGTGTCTCCGGTGTAATGAAGTCGGCGACATGGCCGCCGTTCGTAATCAGTTCGACTTTTTTGATCCGCTCATCCGGTGTAAAGCCAGGTGGGAGATAGGTGTAGGGTTGAGCGGAAGTTCCGCCTATAATGGAGAAGGCAAGTGACTGACTGTCTACAATTGATCCCATATAATACCCGTTGGCCTTGACATCAAGCGTAAAATTCGGATTCTCCGACATATAAACACGCCGGTTCCGCATCGAATCGAGCAGCGATTCCCGGGTCAGTTGTTCGGCGACGACAACTGTGCGCCGCATCGTCTCGCCCCACATCCCATTATGATGATCCTCCCCGAACGTCGGTGCAACATGCCATCCTAAATCCAATGTCTTATAATACAGATTTTCAATATTGGAATAGGTATATTGTCCGGAACCGTTGCCCACTTCAAACATCGTGAACAGTTTATCCACATCTTGGTCGTACGGAACGAATGCGTTAAATGGCGGGGTGCTTCCGCCCCAGTTCGGATGATTGAATTGACCGATGAGGTCGTCGTAGGTTTTGGCCCATTTGTAGAATTGGTTCAAATTTTGATAGATGCCGTTATTTTGAATGCGATCGATAAAGTTCTCTGTTCCGAAAATATTGGAATGGCCCCACACCGTGGAGGTCATCTCATAGGAACGGAAGGCAACAAATTCCTCATCTTGTGTACTGTCTTCAGAGACTTGCTTCAGCTTCTGCCATGCGGAGGCAGCTTGATCCGCGCTGCCGGTCCGTTCCGGCATGCCTTGGCGATCGATGTTGTCCTTGGCCTCGCGGCTGCTGACGTCGATGTCATGGGAATGATCTGTAAAGGCGAACCAGTCATAGCGATGCTTCTTGGCAGCGGCAATCGCTTGTTCTGGTGTTCCTTTCGCATCATGCGAAATGCCGGTATGATTGTGCGACGAGCCCCGGTAATGGTTCCCGCCTTCAAACGTCGGCAACACGCGGAACGTCCACGCATGCTTGCCTGCATTTCCCTTCGTATCTTTGGCTGTCACTTCTATTTTGTTGCTGCCCGTCTTCAAGTCGCTGTTCAGCTTGATGACGACCCTTCCGGCAGGCGCATCGAAGGCAGGAGCTAGCGGCTCGCCATTAAGCTGTGCCTGCACCGAGCCCACATCTATTCCGCTTGGATCGAAAATGTGTACGGAAATTTCCGGACGTCTGTTCTCCGTCTGAGAATAGTCGGCAGGCAATTCTTCAGAAAACTCCGGACCTTCCTGATCTTCCACGAGCATAAGCTTAATCGGAGCGTCATCTGTGCCGGCTTGTTGCGTCTGCGTGCCTGCGATAGCTTTAATGTAATATTCCAATGCGGACCCAGGGATATCGGCAGCGTGAATGACGGCTTCATAATGGGAGCCGTCTTTAATTGTCATCGGAAGGACAGCGTAATCGGAGCTGCCTGCCTGGCGGTAGTAGAGTATAACGGACTCCGCATGGAATGATGTGGCCGCAAACTGTAGATCCATGCCGGTATATCCTTCTGTGACAGGAGTATGTTCCAGCTGAAGAGAGCCGATGATGTCAGCCTCCTCACGCGGATATAATTCATATCCCGAATCGAAAGGAGCATACGTCTTGTGTTGTCCGACGATGCCCGTGAACCAGTATGATTGCTGCAGCAACAGCTTCCGTACGGCATCGATGCCTGTACCGTGGAATAGCTTGACGTTCATCGTTTGCCCGTTCTCGTCGGTAATCGTGACGTACGTGTCTGACGCGGAAGGAGACAGCTGAGATACCGTTCCGCGAATGGTCACGAGTCGTCCTTCATATGGCTCTGCAGCAGCATAGCGGTTCAGATCGGCGATGGTAAGCGCGACTGGCTCCGGAAGCGGCTCCTGCTTGATGGATGTGACGGATTGGGGGACGAGCAGCGTCATCCCATCGGCAAAATCGACCATCCCGGTGATGCGAAGCCTATCGCCGCGCTTGATGTCCAATCCGTGCGCGATTCCGTCCAACACTTTTACGCCGCCTGTGCCATCCTCAATGAAGAAGTTGCTGTTTCCCTCACCGAATAGCTGATTGTCAACGGTCACGATGCCCTCTACGGTCACTCGGGAACCTTGGTTAATCGGGATGCCGCTGCTGCCGTTCACCCGCAGATCGGACAGCGGGATCATGCGATCAGAAGGATCGTGACCGTCAGCATCGACCCGGACCATGCGGCTCTCTTCGCGGCCAGCAAGGGTAGCGGACACATAGGCTGTATTCTTCTCGCTCGGATTATCGAATGAGATAGCAAAGGAACCGTCAGACTCCGCCTCTCCTGAAGCCGCCTCCGAATACAATCCGCCGTCCATTACATAAATCTTGACGAGAGAGTCGTGCGGCACCGCTTCAGAATGGCCATATACGGCTGTATAGACGGATTGGGTAACGGCGGAGTAGTTGTTCTCCAGCCGAATGAGCCCAGCGTTCGGTGCGGGCGTTATCAAGGCCGGCTCCGGTGCGGTGCCGGAATGACGGATGTATATGCTGTTGCCAGGATCGGCTATCGTGTGAATGACAAAATCCGCCCCGGTATTTTTTGTGAACCAGCCGTTGCCCAACCCGATGATACCCCGCGGATCGGTTCCTTCGTTTGTTTTGCGGAGCAACGTCCCTTTTTTAAACGCTTCCACACCGATGTGCTCCTCATCGCTATCTGGAGAAGGCGCGATGACGGGGCTGCCCCAATATTCGTTCGGCAGATTACTGTTGCTGTCGCTCCAAGTGAAAAAATCGACGACACTCGAATCGTCTTTGCCGCTAATCGTATCTTGCTTGTTGACCAGCGCGAGCTTCCCGCCGGCTTGCCCCGGATTGACGGAGGACGTATCATCGGCGGATACAGGCAGCGGAATGCCATTTGTACCGCTCCCGCCGGTAATTAAGTAATAGCCATGCGCCTTAATGGTGCCAGATAACGTTTTATTGTTGGAAGCGCCGGGCTTGGCGGAAAATATGGAATTTTTGGCGGCGTATTGAAGGGACCATCCGCTCAAATCCACATCTTTGTCCGTCGGGTTGTAGAGCTCGAAAAATTTCGTGTTGTAAATGGCCCCGCTATTGCCGCCAGCCACATATACCTGACTGAATACCACATGTGGAGCACCCGCTGCTTCGGTCCGCTGCAGGAGCCCCGGCGGAATCAGGGACGTGACGAACATAATGAATGCCAGCGTCAAGCCTATCCATTTCCGGGTTATGTACTTGTTCCTCAATCGAATCATTTCCTTTACCTCCTATATGAAATGGAATGAAGCTAAAAAAATGCCATACTCTATCGTATTGTAATTTCCAATTGTTATGAGGCTGTTAATTGCAGGAGGGGGATATGTAAAGTTATAATGCCCTGCTAATCTATGGAACGGGCCAAGGATCGATTACAATATAGGCAGGCACGATAGGGGACAGGGAGAGCAGTATGACACAGCCAAATTCCTATCGTCCGGGGATTGGATTCCCGGCAGCTAGCGGGGGACGGCCTATATGAGCAGAGGGGTGAAGACCATGCGCATCGGTATTATTGGTACGGGGTGGTTCAGTAAAGTACATGCTGGAATATTGTCAGGCATGGAAGGCGTGCAGGTAAAAGCTATTTGCGGGACAAGCGCAGAGAAAGCGCAGCAAATGGCCTCTCGCTACGGCGCATCGGGGTACGGACAATTGTCCGATATGTTGGATGGGGAGCGGTTGGATGCGGTCTATATTTGTGTTCCGCCCTTGGCACATGGGGAAGTGGAACGACAACTTTTGCAGCGGAAAATTCCATTTCTGGTGGAGAAGCCGCTTGGCATTGGCACGGAGGTGCCACTTGACATTTTATCAGGGATACAGTCCAGTTCCCTCATAACCTCTGTCGGTTATCATTTCCGTTACATGGAGACATCGCTCCGTTTGAAGGAAGCGTTGGCCCGGCAGAGCGCGGGCATGGCCGTCGGCCAATGGATGGGCAGCATGCCTCAAGTCGCGTGGTGGCGGAAGCAAGCGGGCTCGGGTGGCCAATTCATCGAACAGACGACGCATCTCGTCGATTTGCTGCGTTATTGCGCCGGTGAGGTGGAGGAAGTGCAGGCGCTGTATGGTCAACGGATGCAGCGGAGAGAGGATCTGGGGGTAGAGGTGGCCGACGTGGGCACCGTGTCGCTCAGATTGCGCAGCGGCTTCATCGCCAACATTTCTAACACTTGCCTGCTGCCTACTGGGGTGAGTCGCGTAGGCCTGACCTTCTATACGGAAGAAGGCATGCTGGACTGGAGTCCAGAGCGGCTCCGCATGAGCGAGACAGGGCAGACAACCGAATGGCCGAACGGTTCCGATCCGTATGCGCTTGAGAGTGCGGCGTTCATTCACGCCGTTCGCACTGGAGATGCATCGCGTATTTTATCCGATTATGCCGATGCATTCCGCACGCATCTCGTGACCTGCGCCGCTTTAGAATCGGCTGCTGCAGGCAGGCCGATACTGATAAGCGAGTAGAAAAATGCAGGTTAATAATTCTGAGAAAGGGGTGGTTCAAGCAGCAAGGCTGCGCTTGAAACCACCCCGATTCATGTATCGTTCATTACTCCAGCTTTAATTCAAGGAGACCCAAGTCACGGATGTCGATGACCTGGTCGCCATTCAAATTCATATGCCGATTTTACTCCTGCAGCCGATTTCCAATCTCTTTGGCGGCGGGCAGCTCCATTTCGATCGCGGGTCTAGGATCTTCTCCTGCGTTGGAAATTGGGATTTTGATCAAGTTGGCTTGATCAATGTAATAAATATGCTCGTTGCCTTGCCCGTCCTTGGCCAGCGTCATAAAAGCAATTTCCTTGAATGTGCTGCCGTTATCCTCGGATAAAGTTACAAATTCCCACGTGTTCGGGTCGATAACGGTGATGCGATCCGCCAAATCCATGTATAACAATCCGTCTTGCCCCCAATGCGGGTGGTAGGGGCGCCAGAAGCCGTAATTTTTAACATGCGGGTATATATTTTTATAGTCGAGGATGCGATACGTATCCGGGTCCAGCTTGAACAAGATTCCGTCGACCCCGCCCCATACATTGCCGTCTGGGCCAATGGACAAGCCGCTAATCATGACAGGCCGATCTAGATCGGGGATGTCCAGTGTGAATTCCGTTATTTTTTCTTTTTTTTCGACGTCCCACACGAACATTTTGGCCGTTTTTTCAGTCGCGGCAATTCCCAGGCCGCCAAAGACGGTGGTCGATCCGAATATTTTCCCGTCCTTGTATGCCAAGCCGTTGATGCTCTGGTTGCGGACGACATTCCGGTATACTTCCTTCTTTCCCGTATCCGGATAATATAGAGTCAATGCGCCGCCTAATTTGCCGTAATCGGGAATTGTCCCCATCATGATGAAGTCATTCGTAGCCCGCATAATGTAAGGGCGATCTTGCTCAGAGCCGATTTGGAACACGGTGTGCGCTTGTGGAACCGGCTTGGTCGTATCTAAGTTCTGAATGTGGCCTCCCGGATATATGCCAAAATACATATCTTGGCCATAGGCAACCATGCCTTCCGCCTGTCCTAAGCCGAAGGTGGTGAATGCGTCGGTTCGCGGGTCGAACCTCACTCCGATTCCGCCGGGATATCCGCTCATATATATGTTTCCGTCTGGACCGTTTTCCATATTGTGCAGCGGATTGGATGCTCCCTTGACGACGGATGGAAGATATTTGATCTTCTCCGTGTCGACATTGAAGATGGCCGTCTTGCCGTCACGCAGTATCGTCACGAATGACATGCCGGGGAAATCGGGATCATCCTTGAACGCTACCCAGGCGGCTCCGCGGAAGGAGGTGCCATATTTCATGGCGGTCATGCGCGTCTCGAACGTAGTCAAGTCGATCTCTGTAATGCCCCCATTGGCGGGGATATACACTTTGCCGTCCTTCGCTGCAAGCTGGTTAAACGAGAACACGCCCGCTCCTTGCGCGCCGCCAACGTTTTTCCCGACTTTGTGCGGCAGCCATTCGCTTTTGTCCAAATCATAGAACAACAAGGTCATGAGCGGATCGCCGAATTTCACGAGCAAATACCGATCTACGATCGCCATGTCATACGCAAACGGCACGTCTGCCGGAGCCACACCGAGGAGCTCTGCCACTTGGCTGGAAATCACCTGCTTCTCTCCGGTCTGAACGTTCAGCTTGACGATGGCTCCCGTGGAGCCGATGCCTGCAAAAATGTAACCGTTGTCATACGCCATTGAGCGCACGTATTCCTGGTCCTTCATCATGCGGCCATAATCATGGTACTTCTTCGCAATGGGATCATACTTAAACACCTTCCCTTGTTGGAACGTGCCTCCGTATACGTTGCCATCCTCGTCGGTTACCAGGGACCAGATTGATTTTTCGCCTGGAAGCGGCTCTCCCAAGCTGCTTACGGTCTTCGTCCGGGGTGAATAGCTCCACAATTCTCCTCTAGTGCTGCCGGACATAATGGCTGCAATATAGACGGTTCCATCCGGGGCAATTGTGTGGCGCCAGGACGTATGAACGCCCTCCAACCGAAAGGAGCGCAGCAGCTTGTTGCTCTGAATATCCACCACATTGAACACCGACGTATCGCCTTGCGCCGTGGAATACATCGTTGGCCGTCCATCCTCCATGCCCGAGACCGCATCGTTAATCGCAATTGTGAAGACGGGAACGCCCAAGTCTACCGGCTCGGCAAATATTTTGTTTTTAAAGACAATCGATCCTGCCGGCGGCATTCCGCCAGGCGCTGCGCCGGTCGAATCTGCCGCGCCCGCGGGATTGCCGAATGCCAAGACGGTCAGCATCGCCGCCAACATGGCGCTAATCCAGCTTATTCTTGTGTTCCATCGCTCTGTCAAGAGTTTCCCTCCTCTAACTGATTCATCCAACATTCCAGACACGCATTAGTTCCAGACCGCTCGGTTGGAAGCGAATCTGCTGCAGGTATTCATGTGGGTTGCAAATCGTGGTATTCAGCAGCAGTAAATAATGGGCTGAGGCACTTGCTAGAATATAACTGGTTCATATAGATCTTACCTTGTTCGATAGAGGTGTCAACTGGCAGCCGATATATAGACACGTTAGAGACAAGTCAAAAAAGCTGAAAATGATGCCTGTTTCTGCATGCAACCATTTTCTGCAGCTGCCTCAATAAAACTTTCTTTTCTATAAATAAACATTCATGCGTCTATTAAAATGTCGCCTCAAACCTTCGCCCAATATGTTGAAGGTTAATATGGAGAAGGCCACGGCGAGCGCCGGATAGAAAATAAAAGAGAATTTGCTTACATAGATTTCTGCCCGATGCTCCGCGAGCAGTGACACCCAATTGAGGCTTGTACTCAAAAACTTCATTGTGTAGTAATCGACCTCAACCCAATCATGGGTCAAAAATATGCTCAGAACACCCAGTTGTCCGATCAGCAGCATCACTTTACCTAAGTCCAAGCAGAAATTGACGACGATTTCTGGAAGCAACGCTGGAAAATAGTAGCTTTTGGATAGCCGCCATGAGCTTAAGCCCAATCCTACTCCAGCTTCAAAAAAAGGCTCGCGCGTTATTTTATTAGTTTGCTCCTGCACCAAATGAGCGACGCGGCCGGTCTCGATGATCGCCAAAAAGAAAATGACCCATATAAGCCGATTGTTCGCGTATTGTATGAATGGAATGCTCAGCAGCAGGATGGCTGAAAACACGGACGGCATGAAAGAAAACAGTTGATTTAAGCTGTTTACGATAAAATGGGCCACGCCCTTTTTTTTGCGGGCGAGCAGCCCCAATGGAATCGCGATTAGATATCGCAAAAAAGCGACAGAAAATACGATTAGAATCGTCTCTTTCGTGCCAACGATAAGCTTGCTTAGATTGTCTACGCCGTTCCTGTCACTCCCCAACGGATTGATGCTCGATGGCTCATACGGTGGCAGCAGAAGCTTCTTCTGTTCGCTCCATCTATGCTTCACTTCCTGCAGCCCTTTATCTACAAATGGCAGATCGGGTCCGAAAAACATGACAAAGACAAGGAACGCGAGCATGAATCCGCCGATCCACAACGTAATGTTGCACTTCTTCAATTCGTAGCCCCCTTTATCTTGGCTCAAAATGTCTTCTTGAAAATTGGCTTATCAGCTGGACGATAAGCACAAGGATCATGAAGCAAAATGAGATTCCTATAATCATGCCCGGATCGTAATCGAACCCAGTGCCGAATGATGGACTATAATCGATCGCTTTGAACAAACGATATGCCGCTCCCGGATAACTCATGAAATACTCGACCATTAATAGATTGGACAAAATATATACGAATAAGGAAGACAGATGCGTTAATATCGTCCCAAAGCTATTGTAAAACACGTGCTTGTAAAAAATGAGGCGTTGGGTCAACCCCTTCGCTTTAGCCACTTGAATATATAATTTGCCTTCCTGTTCCGCGATGGACGCGCTCGTAATTCTTGCAATATACATAGTCGGGTAAATGGAGACCAGCACAGATGGCAAAATAAAAGAGTACCATCCTTCCGAGGAAAAAAAGCGAATGAACGGGACATAGCGAATGACAAACCACTGTATTAACAGCAAGACCAAAAAGTCAGGCAACGATTGAAATAACCATGTCGTCCAATTGCCCAAAAAATTAAATCTAGTTCTGGACAACCTATAGTCCATCATACCTTTCATAACGCCCAGGCCGAAGCTTAACACCAACGCGGTTATAATGACAGCGAAGCTCTTGGACATGGCAATCAGGACGGCGGATTCGACGGTTTCGCCGTATCTGTTCAAGCCCAGACTTCCATTCTCTAGCAGCCCGTTGACCAATCCTTTTAGATTGTCGCCGTATTTGCCCCAACTGAAGTTATACTCGGCCGTCACCCTGTAATATTCCATCCCGATATCCAGATCCCGGGGGAACAAGACAATGAGAATGACCATAATTAATGAAAAAATACTGATACATAATGATCTTAAAATCTGTGACCGCAGACTCATGTTCTCCTCCTACCCTATTCTTACTCCATGTTCATCATATTTATATTCACGGCAGTCTATTAAAAACATTCTACTCGAATCATAGTGAAATCTATAGTTAAAATTAACCAATGGTTATAAAAAAAAGTGTGATTTTGTCTATTGCTGACGGATTTTTGTCTATTGGTGATGGAATGTGTAGGTGAAAGAAAATGGAAAATACAAATTTTCCTGCGGAAAAAGGCAAGGGAGATGGGATAGATAGAAAGCGAGTTGATGGGGTGCAGCCATGAAAAAGGGGCACAGGATGTAATCCCGCCCCCGTTATTTCTGCAAGGTGTATACTCTACTGGAGAATATAACCTCTTATGACTCCGATATTGCGTGTTCCAGCGTTACAATCGCTTGATACACATCGTCTGCTGTAATTCCTGACTTCATAAAGTGTATCGACTCATTCGGATGCGTCGTGCCGCTAGCGATGTTTTTCAATGTTGCAGTATCCTGACTGGACAGCCCCAGATCGGTTAAACGATAAGGGAGATTCATACCGAGATAGAAGGGGAGCAACCGTTGTACTTCTGGCAGGTTGTCTTCCAATACCAACTGCACGAGAATGCCGTAGGCTACTTTATCGCCGTGCAGCAGATCATGCGTTTCTGGAGCCACGGTAAGTCCATTGTGAACCGAGTGAGCTCCCGCGATGCGTCCCAGATGGTCGCCGAATCCTCCAACCATTCCGCCAGTCATTATAATCGTTTCAACCACCTGCACGAATGCTGCCGACAATTGCTTCGTCTCGGCGTCTTGAATGCTTTGCCGCCCATGCTCCAAGAGAGTGGACTGACATAGACGGGCAGAGTGATGGGCGATCTGAATGGCGATGGATGGATGTTCCAGCTTCCGAATCAGTACATCGGCTTCATACCATTTGGCCAATGTATCGGCAATTCCAGCCCTAAGGTAGGCGACTGGAGCTTGCAGCGCAATTCTCGGTTCGACCAGTACCATCAGCGTGCTTTTTGGAAATATAGTATAGTTCGTGAATTGTCCGTGCTCATTATAGAACACGCTTAACGGTGTCCACGCCGCACAGTTCGAGGCAAGCGTTGGCACCAGAATCGTGTCCAGCTGCGCCTCATTCCCGGCAGCTTTGACCACATCCATGACCTTGCCGCCACCGACGCCGAGAATGACATCGGCTTGCTCTGCCTGCGCATAACGGGCAATTCTTCGGGCTTCCTCTAATGTACACTCTCCATTGTAACGAAGATATAATAGTGTAAGCTTGGTCAGCTTAGGGAAAAAAGGCTTCGCTGCCTTCAAGGAGCGATCGCCATGCACGACGAGCACTCGCTTGTAAGTGTAGGGCTGCAGCAAACAATCCAGCTTATCCAGTATACCTGTTTCACAGTAATAGAGCGCAGGCGCTCCTCTGACGATTACTCGTTGTTCCAACGATGTCACTTCCTTTTCAGCATCCATTCAGGCTTGCCGAAGCCTTTGAACTGTTCATCGATAATTTGTTCAAATTCATCTGATTCTACGGCTTCCTTCAAATCCTTCGCGAATTGCTTGTCCAGCTCTGCTGTATTTACGACCAAGCGGTTGCGATAGTCATCCGGCATATTTTCGAGCTTCAGAGCATCCAACAGGTTCATTTTGGCAGCCAGTGCGAAGTTACCGGGAACGAGCGACAGGTCGACGCTATCCGCCGCGCGCGGCAGCTGCCCTGCTTCTATCGGCTGGAGCACGAGTTGCTTCGGATTATCTTTTACGTCTTTCTCCGATACCCGCAACGGATCGATGTCATCTTTAATGGTAAGGAGTCCTGCATCTTGCAGCAGTCCTAACGTGCGTGCAAGATTCGTCGGATCGTTGGCAACTGCGACGGTGCTTCCAGCTGCAACTTCATCCAACGATTTGAACTTCGATGAATAGATGCCCATCGGTGCGGTCGGAACGGAGATGAGCTCAGACAATTGCAGCTTATTTTCTTTTGCGAAATTTTCCATGTAAATTTTATGCTGGAATAAGTTCGCGTTCAAATCACCGTTGGACAACGCTAGGTTCGGCTGGACGTAATCACCGAATTCGATTACCTCGACCGTATATCCTTTTTTCTCCATAATCGGCTTGATTGCTTTAGTAACCATATCACTGTAAGGTCCAGCAGTGGCTCCGATTTTTAAAGCTTTGCTTTCTTCTTGGTTCGAGCCTTTGTCGCTGGTTGTGGTTGACGTGCTGTTGCCGCATCCGGCAAGCACACCAATCGCCAGGATGAGAGAGAGTAGGATTGCAGCTTTTTTCATGTTAAATACCTCCATATGATGTGTAATATAATAGGTAAAAAGTTCTCTTTTGAACAGCACTTAATTTAACGCTTATCTACTTTTTTGGCGATGTAATCTCCGCCGTATTGAATAAGTTGCACTAGGCAAACCAAGATGACCACTGTTGTGAACATCACGGTATTATCGTAGCGGTAATAGCCGAAACGAATGGCTAAGTCGCCAATCCCGCCTCCGCCAACGGTGCCTGCCATCGCCGAATAGGCAACCAGGCTGATCGCAGTAATGTTCACGCCTTGAATAATGCCAGGCTTCGCCTCGGGGAGCAGCACATCCTTTATAATCATCCACGGCGTAGCTCCAATTGAGACAGCTGCTTCAATGACCCCCTTGTCGATCTCGCGCAACGCCGTCTCCACCAGCCGGGCAAAAAACGGGATCGAGGCGACCGATAGGGATACCGAGGCGGCCGTTGGACCGATGGTGGTGCCTGTAATGAATTTCGTTACTGGCAGCAAGGTGACAAGCAAAATAATAAATGGGACCGACCGGATTATGTTGACGATAAATCCCAATATATTTTTCGTCGGCGTGTGTTCCAGAAACAGACCCTTGTCGGTTACAAATAAGAGAATTCCAATAGGAAGACCCAGAATTAAGGCGGCAGAAAGCGAAATTCCTACCATATACAACGTCTGAAAGAAAGCTTTGTTCAGGTCAGGCAATAGTTGGATTAGAGAATCCGTCAGCATGGTAGATCACCTCCAGTCGATATGTACGCTCTCTTATATAATCGATAGCCCGCTGTACTTCCACAGCGTCTCCGATGAGCTCCAAGATGAGAATACCGAGAGGATTGTCACGGATATATTCAATTTTCCCATGCAGGATGTTGCCTTTGACCTGATAGGCCTGCAGAACATCGGTGATGATCGCTTCTTCTGCCTGCGGCGCAACAAAGTGAATTTTGACAATCGTTCCTTGGCAATGCTGGAGCAAGCGTTCAGGAAGGTTAAATTGGAACAGGCTGCTAATGAACGATTGGGTCATCGGATGCTTAGGCTCGGAAAAAATATCATAGACAGCTCCTTCCTCCACCACATTTCCGTCTTGCATCACGGCCATCCGATCGCATATATCTTTCACCACTTCCATCTCATGGGTAATGAGCACAATGGTAAGCTTCAACTCGCGATTGATTTTTTTCAACAGCTCCAAAATCGCTTGTGTCGTCTCGGGATCAAGAGCGGACGTCGCTTCATCACACAACAGCACATGCGGCTCGTTCGCCAATGCTCTGGCGATGCCTACCCGCTGTTTTTGTCCGCCGCTCAGCTGGGCCGGATACACATTGCGTTTGTCGGACAGGCCGACCATCTCCAGCAGATCCGTGACGCGAGTGTCGATTTCTTCTTTTGATTTATGATTTGCCTTCAGTGCAAAGGCGATGTTCTCATACACCGTCTTGGAGCGAATCAGGTGGAAATGCTGAAAAATCATCCCGATCTTTAACCGGGCTTGGCGTAAGCCTTCGCCCTTTAAAGCTGTCAGGTCCACTCCATCGACGAAGATGTTGCCCGAAGTAGGCTCCTCCAACAAGTTGATGCAGCGCAGGAGCGAACTTTTTCCTGCTCCGCTTCGTCCGATAATACCGTAGATTTCTCCTTTGTTTATCGTTAAGGAAACGTTGTTCACACCAACGACTGTAGATGATTTGCTTCTGTACTCCTTTATTAGATTTCTAATTTCTATCATCGCTCTCACCCCGCTATTCCTGTTGCTAGACACTCATAATACAAAAAAACCTCTTTCATAAGAGAAAGAGGTTGAACTGGCATTAACCAACTTATCTCTCAGAATGTGAACCATTCCGTAGGATTTAGCACCGTTTACTCTACTGGTAAGGTTGCCGGACGTCATAGGGCCTATTCCCTCAGTCACTCTTGATAAGGTAAAATATGAAGTTTTGTAGTGAAAATAATACACATGAAAGATTTGCTTGTCAATAAAATTTTCAATATTTATTTTCAAACTGGAAATGATATCTTTCCGTGGTATAATTTTTTGTTGGGGATATATAAACACACCAGAGGTGAGTTGATTGAAAACGGAAAAGGTTAACATTTTTGAAATGACCAAGGACATCAATCAATATGCGAATTTTGTAGTTGGTGAAGTCAACGAGCACGTGGTTCGTGCTGCCGCCCTTGAAGCGGTCTAGTATGTTATCGAGATAAGCATCATGTGCCGAATCTCTGCCGATACCCGCACTTCCTGCATAATTCCTCTACAGCTTCTCTTCTGGAAAATCCAAAGTACAGATTATTCGCTCTTTCGCCTTCTACAATTTCAGAGAAAGGAGTGCTGTTAATATTGCCTAAATTAATGACGCCCTCGCCATCCAGACAGCAGGGCACGACCGTTCCGTCGACCAGCACGGCCGCTTGACTCCGAAGCGCATGACAGAAGCCTTTGCCATCATCCTCCGGAGCTTGCAGGCTCGGCCATTGAAATTCATGGTCCTGATTCAAATAGATTCTGTCGGCGATTTTGACTCCGCTGCCTGGCATCACTTTTTCTTCTATTTTGTAGTCCAGATTAAATTCTTTTTCTAAAATGGCCAGTGTTTCCCGGTTTCTGCTCTTTATCGAATTTGTTGCATTGTCTTGGTCCAAATTCCATAACCTGAACGATATGATGACATTATGCTCAGCCGCTTCCCGCACAAAAGAAAGAATATCAGCCAAGTATCCCTCTCGATTTTCCGACCCCTCATGTCCGTCGAAGCTGTGCAGCGAGAAGTTCATTTGGCGCAGCGCCGGTTTCCCCAGAAGCTTATGCCTATTTTTATGAATAAGTGTTCCATTCGTCGTAATATTGACCTTGAACCCTTTTGCATGGCTGGCATCCAGCAACTCATCGATTTTGGGATGAAGGAGGGGCTCGCCTTTGACGTGAAGATAAATATAATTCGTATGCGGTTTAATCTGATCCAATATGTTGTTAAAGGTGTCCGGCTTAATGAAATTAGCCTTGCGAGCCGTTTGCGGGCAGAAGCTGCAAGCCAGATTGCATACGCTTGTAACTTCGATATATACCTTTTTGAAAGTTTTCAAGACTTGTTCCCCATTCTATATCTTTCTGTAAATACTCAGGTCGTTGCCGACATAGACTGATTGCGCATCTGATTCTATATTGTACTAGAAACATCAGGCTTATAGAAGGCTTTCGTTCTATGGGCAAAATGATAGGACACGTTCCAACGATTAGCAAGGGGGATGGTTGAAACAAGCTATGACGAGGAGAGCTGCATGAGGAGGGTTAGTTGGCTGCTGTATAAGGTGGGCTGCATTGTTTTCCGTGGTCATTTCCGAGATTGTTACCGCGGTTGATGCAAGCTTCGTTGGAAAACGTACAGTGGAATGAGTCGATTAGGCGGGAAAACGGTATGCAGACTGTATTTAGTCCAGTGGATTTGGCTGTTTCTTAGCGATTGCTGCGAAATGAGTGCCAAACCATTGGATCATTTCCAATGGAGCCTGCCGTAAGGAGGTTTGTGCTGCTGTCCCATTGGACAAAATCCAGTGGAGGATGCGACAAAGGGCAGACCGTGCTGCAAATGCAGGTTTTGTCACCATCAGGCATGTATGATGATCGTATGCAGTCAGCCCTGACTAGTTGCCTGTGAATCTCTCAACCCTCGGATTGCTCCGACAATCATTCGAAGCTATACGGTCTGCTAAGAGAGGAGGGGCGAAATCATCCTTTTGCTCACTAACCCCTTGATTCAGAAAAGGAGAATCCTATCGAGACCATCAATTGATAACGTTCAATCGCTCTTAACTGCTTGGATCGACTAAAAAACATGAATTCCCCTGTAACTCATCCACGAAGCCATTATCTTCAGATCCTGAACTGTTCTGTGCACAATCTGAACCAGTGGGAGAGTGAAGCAAAGGGCACATCGAAGGCTGCGGCTTCGCACAATCTGAACCAGTGGGAGAGTGAAGCAAAGGGCACATCGAAGGATGCAGCTTCGCTCAATCTGAGTCAGTGGGAGAGTGAACCAAAGAGCGCCATGAAAACTATTGCTTCGCTCAATCTGAGGCACGGGTGGCGAAACCGCATTCAGTATACAAAAAAACTCAAGCCTTATTTCAGCTTGAGCTTATAGCTCACCACCTGTGCTGTCTGGGTTAGTCCCTCATTCGGCCGAATCGTTGCGGAACGGACTTAGCAGCGCCTTGGGGATGTTAGTTTCGAATCGCATGTTGGTTCCTGTGGTCGGATGCACAAAAGCCAATACCCGCGCATGGAGTCCGAGCCGACCAATCGGTTTTGTTTTCGCTCCGTACTTTTTATCCCCTACAATGGGATGTCCGATATCCTGCATATGGACACGGATTTGATTTTTCCGTCCTGTCTCCAGATGGACCTCCAATAAGGAGAAGTTCCGATTGGATTGCACGGTCTTATAATGAGTGATGGCATGCAAGCCGTCATTTGGATAGGGGCTCGAATACATTTTTAACGTTTTGCTTTCTTTCAGCCACGAGGAAATCGTACCCTCCGGCTTCTTGACCAACCCTTCCACCAGCGCGATGTAGGAGCGCTCCTGCACCATATCCTTCCACGATTGCTGCAGCTTCTGCTGCACCTTCTCGCTCTTGGCGAACATCATGACTCCGGATGTATCCCGATCCAGCCGGTGCACGACAAAGATCCGATGCTTGGGATTGTCTTTGCGAACGTGCGTCGTCAGCTGCCGATAGGCTGTCAGCTCTTGCTCCTGCGCTGAAGCGATCGAGAGCAATCCGGCTTCCTTTTGAATGACGATAATGTCTTCGTCTTCGTGTAGAATGTTAAGCCCAATGAAAGGGAGCTCATCGGATATTCTATCCTTGGAAATCGTGATAGTGTGCCCAGGTTGAAGTTGGAAATTGTATTTCGTAACCACCCGGTCATTTACGGAGACTTGTCCGCGCGCCAAAATGGATTTAACAGAGTTGCGTCCCATATTGGACATTACAGTCAATAAATAGGGCAGCAATTCCATCGGTTCCGTGACCGTATACCGTTTAGGCGCGGAATGGTGGCTGGAATGTGAATGATGTGCTTTCTTCTTCATGTCATACCTCCTGTTACATCGCTAACGAAGCTCACGAGAAGCAGACGACGGTAAAATCTTCTCCATCCAGTTCTAACCTCGCATATCGAATGTTCTTACTATAGCAAAAAGCCCGTTCGGATGCACGGAATCCCATCGTGAACAAGGGAATTCAATTCCGTGCGCACAAAGGCCATGATATAATGGGGTCAATGTGATTTCGATTATAGACGTCGTTCGTGAGCACGTTAATTATCGCTAACCTTGTATTAAAATGGAAGAAAGAAGGAGTTATTGCAATGATATCGATGGACCAAGCGCGAAGCACGTTGAAGCGGGTGTACGGCTACGATGACTTCCGCGCGGGACAGAAGCGGATTATACAATATATTATAGAAGGAAAAAATACGGTGGGCATCATGCCGACGGGAGGCGGGAAATCGATCTGCTATCAGCTTCCCGCACTGCTTCTGCCGGGCGTGACACTGGTCGTATCCCCACTCATTTCGCTTATGAAGGATCAGGTTGATGCGCTGCATAGCTTGGGTGTCGACGCGGCCTTCATCAACAGCACACTGGAGCTCGGGGAAGCGGGAGGCATTTTGCGCCAGGCGCAGAACGGGCGCTTGAAGCTGCTCTACGTGGCCCCGGAACGGCTCGAAAGCGAATGGTTCCGAGAGCGCGCCAAGACGCTCCCTATCTCGTTCGTGGCCGTGGATGAAGCGCACTGCGTCTCGCAATGGGGGCACGACTTCCGCACGAGCTACCGGGCCATCGCCCCGTTCATGAGAGAACTGGAGGAAGCCGGGCGACCGCGGCCGTTGATGGCGGCGTTCACGGCGACCGCCACGCCCGAGGTGACCGAGGATTTGACCCGGCTTCTGGAGCTCGGAGATTCGGAGCTGGTCGTAACTGGTTTCAAGCGGGACAACCTGGCCTTTACCGTGCTGCGCGGGGAAGAGCGCAAGGCGTTCGCGCTGGATTACGTGCGCAGGCGCGAGCATCAAGCGGGCATCATATACGCCTCGACCCGCAAGGATGTGGAAGATCTGCACGAGATGCTCCGTCGTGCTGGCGTCGCGGCCGGCCGCTATCATGCGGGCTTGGACGACGAGGAGCGGGTGCGCATGCAGGAGGCATTCCTGTACGACGACGTCCGCGTCATCGTGGCGACGAATGCGTTCGGCATGGGCATCGACAAGTCGAACGTGCGCTATGTCCTGCACTATAACATGCCGAAGCATATGGAAGCGTATGTGCAGGAGGCGGGCCGTGCAGGGCGGGATGGCGAGCCGAGCGAGTGCGTGCTGCTGTTCCATCCGCAGGATATTTTGACGCAGAAATTTTTCATTGAACAGAGCGAAGCGTCTCCGGAACGGAAGACGCACGAATATAAGAAGCTGCAGTCCATGATCGACTATTGTTACACGACGGGCTGCTTGCAGAACTACATGCTGCGTTACTTCGGAGAAGAAGGGGAAGAGCCGTGCGGCACGTGCGGCAGCTGCAAGGACGAGCGCGAATCGATCGACATTACGACGGAAGCGCAGAAGATCTTCTCTTGCATCTATCGCATGCGCGAGCGATTCGGCGTATCGATGGTCGCTTCCGTGCTGAAAGGCTCACGCAACAAGAAGGTCATTCAATACGGCTTCGAGAAGCTGTCGACGCATGGGGAAATGCGCCACTTGACGGAGAAGGCGATTGCCGATCTGATCTACGTGCTCATTGCCGAAGGCTATTTGCAGCTGAGCGAGGGCCAATATCCTGTCGTCCGTCTGCTTCCGCCTGCGGCAGAGGTGCTTAAGGGACAGCGGCAAGTGACGCAGCGTGTAGCTAAGTCGTTGAAGCCGAAGACCGCGTCAGCTGTGGATGAAACGGTATTTGAACAGCTGCGGCTGCTGCGGCGTGAACTGGCCCAGAAGGCAGGAGTCCCGCCGTATATCGTATTTAACGATAGCACCTTGCGTGAATTGGCGGAGGTGCAGCCGACCACGGAAGCAGATATGCTGCGCATCAAAGGGGTCGGTGAAGCGAAGCTGAAGCAATTCGGCTCACCGTTTTTGGCGTTTTTTCAGCAACGGGATGAAGAGGCAGCCAAGCTTGATAATCAGGAGGAATGGATATGATGGAAGATAACGAAATAACTACCCTTGCATCTATTGAGGATTTCATGAAGCTGGATGTGCGTGTTGGCACGATCGTAGAGGCTGAGCCGTTCGAGAAGGCGCGCATACCGGCGATTAAGCTATGTATTGACTTCGGTCCGCTCGGTAAGAAGCGCTCAAGCGCGCAGATTACAAAGCGTTACACACCAGACACGCTCGTCGGCCGGCAGGTTGTAGCGGTCGTGAACTTTCCGCCGCGGCGCATTGCGGGCTTTGATTCCGAGGTGCTCGTCCTAGGCGGAGTTCCGGACAGCGGCGATGTCGTCCTGCTTCGACCGGATGAGGAAGTCCCGAACGGAACGCCGATTGCGTAAGCGGCTGGCATGTCCCGGTTGTGCAGATGAGAAAGGAGCTACCATGAAAGTTATACTTACTACGTTGAATGCGAAATATATTCACACCTCGCTCGCCATCCGTTATTTAAAGGCGAGTTGCGAGCATGAATTCGACGTCGAACTAGCCGAATATACGATTAAAGATCCGTCGATGAATATCGTCTCCGATCTGTATCAGCGGAAGGCAGATGTTATCGGATTCTCCTGCTACATTTGGAACATCGAAGAAACGATTCAAGTGGTCAGCATGTTGAGAAAAGTTCGGCCTGACGTGCGCATTGTACTGGGCGGACCGGAGGTGTCCTATGACACTGACTATTGGATGAAGCGGCTGCCTGACGTCAACTTCATCGTCATCGGCGAAGGGGAGGAGACATTCCTTCACCTGCTCCGTGAAATTCGCGATGAACAGAAATATCACTTTGTATTTGGACTGGCGTACCGCAAGGGAGAAGAGGTCATGATCAACGCTCCCCGTCCGAAGCTGGATCTGAATAACATTCCTTCACCACACCGTTTTGCGGAGGATGTTCCGACACTGGGCAAACGTGTCGTCTACTTCGAGACGAGCCGCGGCTGCCCGTTCAGCTGTCAATTCTGTCTGTCGAGCATCGAGGTGGGTGTGCGTTATTTTGATATTGAACGGACTAAGGCAGACTTGGTCTATTTAATCGATAACGGCGCCAAGCTGATTAAGTTCGTCGATCGGACGTTCAACATTAAACGTGAGTATGCGATGGAAATGTTCCAATTCCTCATTGATAACCATCGGGGATGCGTATTCCAGTTCGAGATTACGGCGGACATTATGCGTCCGGAGGTGCTCGACTTCCTGGCGGAAAATGCGCCTCCCGGTATCTTCCGATTTGAAATCGGCGTGCAATCGACGAACGATCCGACGAACGAGCTCGTCAAGCGGCGTCAGAACTTCACGAAGCTGACGCGCACAGTGACAAAGGTGAAGGAGAGCGGCAAGATCGACCAGCACTTGGACCTTATCGCAGGCCTGCCGCTGGAGGATTACGACACGTTCCGCAAAACGTTCAACGACGTGTTTGAGCTTCGGCCTGAAGAGCTGCAGCTGGGCTTCTTGAAAATGCTGCGTGGAACAGGATTGCGTCTGGACGCGGACAAGTACGGCTATGTCTATATGGATCATGCGCCCTATGAGATGCTTGGCAATGAGGTGCTGCCGTTCGAGGATGTAGTCCGCTTGAAGCGATTGGAGGACGTGCTCGAGAAGTACTGGAACTCGCATCGCATGGACCGCACGATGGAGCATCTCATGCAGCGTGAATTTGCATCTCCGTTTGATTTCTTTCAGGCGTTCGGGGATTATTGGGAAGCGAATGGCTGGCAGAAGATTGGCCATCAGCTGGAAGATTTGTTCGTGCGGCTGAGCTCCTTCCTGACAGACCATGGCTTGCAGCGGCCTGACGTGGCGCATGGTCTGATGAAGATGGACTACTTCATGAACCACAAATACAAGCCGCGCAAAATATGGTGGGACGTCGCGGTGAGGAAAGAGGAAGCCCTGCATATGCTGCGCGTGGCTGCGAATCATCCCGACCGGATCTCAGCAGACTTTGCCGCACTTGGTCTCAGCGAGAAGGAGCTGCTTAAGCACGCGGTCGTGGAGCGGTTGCCGTTCGATACAGCCCAGTGGCTGCGCCTGGAACCATCCGTTGCGGAAGCTGTGTCCGCACAGCAGGGGGCGAAGCTGGAAGAACCGACGATCCTTATCGTGCTGTACCAACAGACGAATGACGAGACACCTCTCCTGTTCGCTGTACCTGAACGCGTTATAGCCGGCAAGTAAGGTAGTTAGCTGATAGCAGCCGTTTTGTTTTTCAAGTGCCGCACTCCAAATTCAAGTAATTAGATGCCGCAAGAACAGTCCTAGATAATGTCGAAGTTTGTCGCATGAATATTCCGTATTTTAATAGTCCAAGTCTGATTGAGTAAGGTAAGGATCTATAGATACAAATTTTTTGCGGAAACATCTCTTCTGGGATGTGACACAAATAGACTATTCGTGATGAGAGTGCTGCAGAGAGTTTTCCTAACTAGCGCCGTTGCGAGTGCCTGTTCGCTGGGTCTTGAACGTAATATTGATGAAGGCGCAGATGGTTCACTCATCTTCCACATCGGGTTAGATGACTGCAATGCAACGATACTGAGCGGCTACAGAAAATATAAGGAAAAAAGTCATGGTCTTTTTAGCCCATTTATCTCTGGTAATTATTCCTGTATAGTATATCGGTGTTAAAAAAGAGATAAATGTTCTAGGAGGAAAAGACCTTGAAAAGTTGGTTACAAAGATGCACTGTGATCGTTGCTAGTGTTGCAATCCTGTTCGGGGGCATCTCGCAAGCGGGAGCAGAACCGGTATTGAATTGGGTAGAAGGAACGGGTCAATCCATCGATATGGGTGAGGGTTTGGCGTCCTTTACGCTGCAAGAAGATATGATCTTTTTGAATGGCAAGGATGCACAGACGTTCCAAACGGAGAGTGGCGGCAAGCCGTCCGGCGAAGAAATTGGAGCTGTGTTCCCTGCAGCTGAAGATGCGACTTGGGGCGTATTCATTGAATATACCAATTCCGGTCATATCAAAGACGATGAGAAAGATAAGATTGATGCAGAGGAGCTGCTTCAGAGCTACAAGAACGGAACCGAAGCTGCGAATGAGGAGTTGGATCCGAGCCGACACCTATTCGTGGATAGCTGGGATATCGAGCCTTCCTATAACGCAACGACGAAGCGGCTAACGTGGTCACTGCTTGCGCACAACTCCAGTAATGAGAAGATTGTAAATTACAACGAACGGATTTTGACGCGTGAAGGTTATATTTCCATCGTTCTGGTTTCCGATCCCGATCATCTGGCGGCAGACCGTGTCGAAATGGAGAAGACGGTACTGTCTAGCTTTAAGGTGAAGGAAGGAAAACGGTACGAGGATTTCGATAAATCTACCGATAAGGTGGCTGAATACGGCCTTACCGGACTCGTACTTGGCGGTGCGGGTTTGGCCGTTGCCAAAAAAGTCGGATTTTTAGCGCTAATTTTGGGCTTGTTCAAAAAGTTCTGGATCGTGGTAGTAGCTGCGATCGCCGGGCTATGGCGCCTTATTACGGGGAAAAAGAAAAAAGAGGAAACTACGGTTCCGCCTTCTAATGATGACACTCCACAGTCGCTGACATAGGAAGATGGATTCTGCCGGTATGTGATATGGCAGGCATCATCTTTGGAAAGTGTGGACATGAGGAGAATGAATAGATGACAGCGATGATGAAATATCGTTCGCAATCCGACCCAGACACGCATACGCAGAGCGCAAAAGAACTGTTCAACCTCGTATGGGAGCTGCTGGAGAAAACGACCCGCACGCAGGAAGAGACGGATCAGATGATTCATGCGGCTCATGCTTCCCGGTATCATTGGGGGGTAGCAGGAAATGAACTTCAATTCGCACGGGGAGAATGGCAAATTTCCCGCGTATATTCGACGGCAGGAATGGCTGAATCCGCGATGTATCATGCGAGACGGTGTGTGGATATATGCCGGAAATATAACCTAGGCGCATTTGATATGGCTTACGCCTATGAAGCTCTGGCCAGAGCTTCCAGTCTGCTGAATAAAGCTGAGGATGTAGAAGGTTATATTTCGAGGGCGGAAGAGCTTGCCCGGCATGTTGAGAACGAAGAGGATCGCCGTTATCTTACAGATGACTTAAAGACAATATAACAACGATATGACGCATGAATAACGCAACGCAGCGCAGCGTCCCAATGCTTGAATGGCAAGGAGTTTTCTCCTGGCCGTCCGGCATGAGGGACGCTGTTTTTGCTTTATATTTCTTTTCGGCTGAAATACATTAATCCCGCACTCAGGAATACGATGAAGCTGCCGGCAATGATGAACAGCAGCGTCTCCATCGGCATGTTGAAAGCTCCGTAGTCATCGCTAATCAGCAGCATGGATCGCGCCGGTTGGGACCATGGGTACCACGGCCCGTACTTCTCCGAATTGACGACAAGCATGTTCGGCAGCGTCAGCATGACGTTGATGGCGAGCGGCGCCGCGAAGCTGGCCCAGGCCGTGGAAACGAACAACTGCAGCGCGGCAAGCGGCAGCGTGGCGAACCAACCGCTGCATGCGCGTCTAGCGAACTCGTCCCACGGAACAATATTCATCTCATATCCCTTCAGGAAGCCGACGGCAATAATGCCTGCTGTGAACAGCAGTTGAGCCAGCGCCAGCAAGAGCACAACGTGGAGGAACTTGGCCATATATAACCCGCTGCGCGATACAGGCAGGGCGAGGAGCTGCTTCCAGCCCCCGCCGTTATGTTCATAGCGGCATACGAAGGCGGAGAATACGCCTGTCAGCAGCGGCAGGAACAAAAGGGCGTGTATGCTGGCCATAATAGTCCACAGCAGCGGCCAAGCGTTCAACTCGGCATCCCTGTTCACCTCAAGCAGGCCGAGCAAGGACGCGAGCAGTGGACTGACGAATATTAGGAGCCAGATATTTGACTTGCGCAGCTTCATTCCTTCCGAATGGAACACATTCATAAAGGATTTCATGCTAATTCACATCCCTTCTGGCAAAATGGACGAGGCTTGCCGTGTAGATGACGGCGCCTGCCGCCAACCCGGCCAGAACGGAATATTCGGGCACGTCCGCCGCGTTTACTAAATGCGGCCATTTCAGCGGCATCCAATCCGGCATTTTTATGGAATACAGGGACAAAATCGTGCCCATGATTCCGCAGGTAAGCGGGATGGCTTGATTGCGCATCACGATGGACAGCCATAGCTGCAGGGCCAATACCGGCATGGCGGCAAAGAATGGATAGAAGCTGATGATGAACAGTCTTTGCCAAGGAATATCCCAACCGAATCCGAGTCCGGCGCCGAGAAGGATGGAGCCGGCCGCAAGCAGCACACAGGCGCTAAGCAGAAGGATGAGGTTGAGTGCGAATTTGGCGGTAAAGACGTGAAAGCGCGATACGGGCAGCGCCAACAGCTGCTTCCATGATTTCAGCCGATGCTCCAGTCCGGCGATCATCGACGCAATGAGCGTAATGCCGAACAGAAGCGCCGGCGCAGCCAAGTATTGAACATTATTCAGCAAGCCGCCCCACAGATCATCGGCATACAACTTCGTCAAATAGTCATAGCGCAGGCTAAAGTTGATTGCTTGCAGACTGACGACGCCGAACGGACCAAGGAAGATGAGCAGCCAAATCCACGTACGGCGGATTTTTATAATATCGGACGACAGCACCTTGCCTATCATTGTCTGCTCCCCTCCCTGGTAAGAGCCAGGAACATCTCTTCGAGCGATTGGCGTTTCTCTTCCACCCGGTAGACGGAATGGTTGTTGCGAACGAGCAGCTCGACAATGGCGGCTACCTTGTTGTCCGGCATGTAATCGAGAACTAACGATTCCTCGTTGAACTCTGCGCTGCAGCCAGAGGAGGCAAGCGTACGGAATGCCTGCTCCGGGTTCGACACCGCGATTTGAATGCGATGCTGCGCCCGATTGTGCAGCGAGTCGATCGTGTCTTGAAATACCATCTCGCCGTGCTGGATGATACCGACGCGATTCGCCATCTGCTCCACTTCGCTCAACAAATGGCTCGATACGAGCACCGTAATGCCGTGCTGCTGCGGCATGCTTTTAATCAGCTCGCGAATTTCCAAAATACCGGACGGGTCCAGACCGTTCGTTGGCTCGTCCAGAATGAGCAGCTCAGGCTGGCCCAGCAAGGCGCAAGCGATCCCAAGCCGCTGCTTCATGCCGAGGGAGTAGCCTTTCACCGGGCGCTTCGCATCTTGCGTCAAGCGGACGATAGACAATACTTCATCGATGCGGGATTTCGGCACATCCAAGATGCGGCGAATCGCCTCCAAATTTTCGTATCCTGTCAAATGACCATAGTAGGACGGATATTCAACCAAGGAGCCGACCTTTTTCAAGATCGACATCCGGTGCTTGTGCAAGTCTTTGCCGAAAATGTGAATGCGGCCCTGGCTCGGGCGAATCAGACCGAGCAGCATACGAATGGTCGTCGTCTTGCCAGCGCCGTTCGGGCCGAGAAAGCCGTAAATATCACCGCGCCGTATGTTCAAGGTAACTTGATTCACTGCTTTGCGCGCGCCATATTGCTTCGTTAATCCTTGAGTCTGAATAATGTACTCACTCAACTGGAATCACCTCGGTATATATGCTAACTGCCGAAGGTTAAATGAACGGGACTCGCAGGTTAATTCCAGTTTAATTTTTCGGATACATGAGGGTGATTGTGCCTCCGGAATTGCTGGCGACCTCCCAATGCAGCCGCATCTCCTGCACCATGAGCGCCACGATTGTCAGGCCGATGCCCGCGCCCTTTCCTTGGGAGACGGCTTCCATGCCCGGACCGCGGTCCTCGATGACGAGCGCTTCGCGTCCTGTGCGCATCTCCGTGCGTATCCCGATATAGCGGCCAGAAGCGGCGTGGCGCAATACATTTTGGAATAGATTGTCCAAGATGCGGGCGAACCATTGCGGGTCCACCTCCCATATAAGGGGATGCTCCGGCAAATCGACATTCACTTCGAAGCCCTCTTTCTCCCATACAGGGAACCATCCCGCCGCGGAAGCGCGAACGAGACGCAAAATATCGGTCCGCTCCGGATGAAACTCGTACTTTTTGGCGGACAAGAGGGTATAGGAGAGCAAATTGTCGATAAGCTGGGCCAAGTCGCCCACTTTCGTATCAATAAGCGTCAAAGACTGCATGCCACGGTCGGACAGCGGCTCCTGCTGCAGGGAATGGGCATGGCCGCGTATCGTCGTCAGCGGGGTGCGCAGATCATGCGATAGATTCGCGATAAGCTTCTTGCGCAGATCCTCCTCTTCCCGTTGCCGCTGCCGGCTTTGCTGCAATTCGCCAATCATGCGGTTGAACGCGTGCTCGAGCTGGCCGATTTCATCGGAGCTCCTAACTTCTACAGGCGCCGGTATCCCGCTCCTGTCAGGCGATGTCATCGCTTCTTCCAGATGGACGAGCCGGCTTCGCAGCCGATAGAAGAACCACCAGGAGGACGCGATGAACAGCACGAATACGGCAATGACGATGATGAAGACGTGCGCGCTGTCAAATGAAGCGTTGGACACCATCAGCTTACGGGGAACCTGGATAACGATGAAGCCCTGCTCCGGCTGTTGCCCGATAAAGGCGACGGCGGTGAACGGATCGCCATTGAAGCTTTGCTTCATGAAGGCGATGCTGTCACCGGCGCTCCACTGCCGCGGGATGCCGGGCCGCTCGGGCAGCATGAGGCGCGTTCGCCCCGTCTGATCGACCCAGAATAGGTCGGCTTTCGGAAATTCCCGCTTCAAATCACGCAGCCTCTGCGCAATCGCTGCTTCCTTCGCATCCTTCAAGGCGGCTGCCTCTTCGTGCCACCGTTTCTCAAGACGATCGCCGCCCGCATAAATATTTTCCTTCAGCTTCGCCTCATTGCTATAGTCAGTCGTTAACTGATACAAGATGGAGGCCAGCGGAAATATAATCGGCCATATGACGAGCGCGGCGAAGACGATGAGCATGTAGCGGACTAACAGCGACTTGCGAAAAAGAACGCGCGGCTTCATAGCTTCAACCGGTAGCCAATCCCGCGAATCGTCTCGATGATGCCGGGTTGGCTGGGATCGGATTCAATCTTTTCCCGCAAGTGCCGGATATGAACCATGAGCGTCTTGTCCCCCTCGATGTAGGGCTCTCCCCAGACGCCTTCATATATTTGTTCCTTCGTTAAAATCTGATTGCGGTGGCGCAGCATGTATGTGAAAATATGATACTGTTTGCCTGTCAGCACAAGCTCTTCGTTGGTACGCGTATCCACGATGCGATTTTCCCCGGGATAGACATGCAAATGCTTCAGTTCCGTAATTGCCGCCTCCTGCTTCTCGTAGCGCCGGAGCAGCACCTCGATTCTCGCTGCCAGCTCGTCAGGGTGAAACGGCTTGGTTACATAATCATCTGCGAACTGCAAGCCGTACAGCTTATCGTCGATGGCCGTGCGTGCGGACAGCATCAGGATGGGGGTATGGGGGTGTTCTTTTTTGAGCCGCTGACCGATCGTGAAGCCGTCAAGACCAGGCAGCATCACATCCAATAGAACAAGATCGCTGTTCTCTGCTGCATCTAAAGCCTGATCCCCAGAAGTAAGCCAGACCACCTCGTATCCCTTCTCGTGCAAATATTCGCTTGTCCACTGACCAATCTCTTGATCGTCTTCAATATACAGAAGTCGTTGTTTCATATTTGTTCGTGTCCCTTTCCGGCGTTATTGATGTGTAATCACAAAAAAGAAGCTGACGTCATGGGACGCCAGCTCAATAAGGGTAGGGTTACTGAGTTGGACTCATGTAATTGCGTGTATCCCTTCAATTCCAATTTTTAAGAGTGCGGTAAATCTTTATATAGAAGACGGCGGCCCCATCTCGTATGAAAGAACAGACGTTTCAAGATGAAATATAGTTTATTTGCGGTCCAATAAAGTCCTAGAGCAACTGGCATTCTCCATAGGAAGAGAAGCGATAAGCCTGTCGCAAGCACAGGAAGCAGGATCGCACCTAGCCCTTTCGTATAGTTATTCACTTTATACGAAAGACTGGGCGAAGTGTTTCACAAAATCCGGACGTTAGCGCCCAACGTTCGACGCCGAGGCGGAAGAGGTGACAGTTGACACGCTCGTTACTGGTTTTAATATATGGCGAAACAGGATTAACGCAGCGGTATAGCTAAGCATCGTCAGGATAACTATAGCGGGAAAACCCGCTACCCGGGCATAGAGCAGGCCGGCCAATGAAGAACCGATCATCGTTCCGCCATACATAGAGCTGTTCGCCAGCGCGGCAATCGTTCCTCTTGCGGAAGGCTGCTGCTTCTGCAGCGTGTTCATCAGAAGCGGGAACAGAATGCCTCCCATGCAAGCGATCATCATATAAGCAAAGCCGACGACAGCAATATGATCGCCCCACATGATGAGCAAATACATGCTTATCATGCCGAGCAGAGCTGCCGTTACGGTAGCGCGAGTGCCCAACCAGCGCTCGACTGGAGCTGTCATCAAGCTGCCGGCCAAATTGCCGATGCCGAAGACGAGGATGAACAGCCCTGTCTGTTGCACGGATAGCGCAAAATCATCCGCCAGCCAATTTCCCAAGAAGGAGAAGGTGGCAAAGGTGCCGAGCTGATATAAGAAATAACCGAGAAACGCCGCAACGGTTCGTCGCTCAGACAGCACGAATCGATACTGCTTCGCCAGCACGGTGATGGATATCCCATTCCGCTGTCGCGGCGGAATCGATGGCAGCTTCACAGCCAGAAGAACTGTGATGATTAGCGCTGCCCCGGCTACCGCAAAGAACGGGAAGCGCCAGTTGCTTGCGGCCAGCACACTGCCGATCGGTACACCCATGCATTGGGAGACGGCTAGCCCTGCAGTGGCTGCGCTCATTGCTTTGACGACGTGGTGAGCAGGCAATAGCTGCGGAATGGAGGCCCACACTTGGGGAGAGGCGATGGCTGCGCTGATTCCCGCGAGTGCACGCAAGGCAAGCAGGGTGGAAAAATCAGCTGCCAGGCCACAACCTGCAGTAAAGAGGGAAAATCCAATCATGCCTGCCACAAGGCATGATTTGCGATTGAATCCGTCGGATAACGGACCAGCGATTAGGGCAAAGCCCGCATAGCCGAGCGCATAGGCCGATACGAGCCATCCCGACTGCTCAGCCGAAATATGTAATACCTGTCTTAAGGTAGGCAGCAAAGGGGAGACGATAAACGTGTCCGTGCCGATAACAAACATCGTGAAGAAGAACAATGCCATTATAATTCGAGCATGTGGTTGTGTGTCCGTTGATTTTAGTTGCATGTTGCTTGTCCTCCTGAAGAGCATCTGAATGAGTTGCGATTGAAAAGGCGCGCACCTAAATTCAATAGTTCGAGTGTATTCGAACTATTGAATGATGTCAACGATTGAAGTACAATGTTACTATGAGAACTTTATACCATCCGGAAACGGAACAGATTGAATTGCAGCATGTTTTCTACGCATTAAGCGAGCCTATTCGCTTCACCATAGTGCTGCAGCTAATGGATGCATCGGAATTGTCTTGCGGCGGATTTGAATTGGCGCTGCCAAAATCAACCCTGTCCCATCATTTTAAAGTGCTGCGGGAGTCAGGGGTCATTCGGACACGACTGGAGGGGACTCAGCGGTTTATCTCATTGCGGACGATGGATTTGGAATCACGCTTTCCTGGATTGTTGAAGGTCATTCGGGAGAGTGCCGCGGGAAACGTGGCACACGAAGCATAAGCAGATTGATCGCAAGCTGACCGCCCTATAGAGGCGGTCTTTGCGTTGAGGATGCTGCTGCTTGCCGAAGCGGAGCTATTGGAAGACGACGGAATACCCATACGGCTAATCCAACGTAACACAGCATGGTGATTACACTGTTGTCTCCGCTAATATAATAGGCAGAATCAGATGTTGGCGTCGTAATCACAGCCATAATCATCCAAGTCAAATTATGCGCCGTATGCAGAATGGAAGCCGGCCATACGCTTGAAGTACGCAGGCGCACATAACCGATAAATGGCCCGAGGCACAAGGTGCTGACGACAATGAATACACAGGCGAGCAAGGGATTCTGTTCCGCATGATAGCTGCCTGCGATGAGAATCATCGGCACATGCCACACTCCGTGAATGAACCCGCTAATGAGCAGGGCCCGGCGTTCTCCGCAGGCTGATGCAAGCAGTGGAAGCCAATATCCCCGCCAGCCCAATTCTTCGCCTAAGGAATTGGTCAATACGTTCATAAGGAACGTAATCACAATTACGATTGGAAATGCGCTCCATGGATATCCTCGGAAGTCATTTGGCACATGCAACGTCAGCAAAGAGGCTGCCCAAGCAATAGCATAACTGAGCACAATGATGGCAACTGGTATGATTAGACTTGCCGCCCACATGTGCAGTCCGAGACGGTGCAAGCCAAGTCTTGCCCATCCTGCTCGCTTCCAGCCGTCACGCGTCACGATGAACATCATAAGCACAGCGGCGATGGTAGGCGTCAACATATAGGCAAAGGAACTGATGTTCGGAATGAAACTGAATCCGAGTCCTAGGACGAGCACAAGTGCCATATAGGTGTAAGCTTTTGACCGATCTGATAAGTTATAAAACATGATGCATTCCTCCATGCTTTTCTTTTTTTCGCCTTATTAGCGCGTGTTCAAAGGGTGACTTTTTGAACAACCTCTATTAGCATATTAAAATGAACATTAGACACCTAGTGAGGAACATCGGAAATTGCAATCATATGAATATCACATTCTGCGAATGAAAGAGGAATGGTCATGAAAGAACGGCAATGGCATTGGATTGATTGGGCTTTACTGAGCCTTTATGGATTGTGGATAGTCTCCGGCATCTTGTATATGCTATTCACTCCCGGCTTTGTAACGCTTCCGGCTTGGCAAGCCTACAGTTTGTTCATTCTGTCCGGTGTAATTCCCTTATGGTTTTGGAGACCGGGATACATACGTCCGCGCCTATTTATTGCCTCGGAAATAATTTGTGCGGGCGGAATCAATGTGAACATGCATTTCTCGATGCCGATGTATCTAGACAATATGGTTGTTCCTTCGCTGTTAGCCGGATTTCTTTCATCCAAAAGGATGGTTTGGTGGTCGGCTCCTATCTTTACATTGTTTCCGTTACTAGGAATTTGGAGCGGAAAGATTGCCTGGTTTACTGTGCCGGATGAGATGATAAACCACCTCATTTTGTTTGGTATCGGATATGGCTTTAATGTCTTTTTGCATACCCAACAGCGGTTGCAGCAGCTGCTGCGTGAGAACGAACGGCAATTCCTCACGATTCAACAATATGCGGAGCAAGTGGAAAGACTTACGGTGCAGGAGGAGCGCTCCCGTGTCGCGGGGGAGTTGCATGATGCTCTGGGTCATTCGCAGGCAGCGCTCATTATGGGACTGGAGACGGTAAATTCGTTGCTGGACACTGAGCCGGAACAAGCGAAGCAGCGCTTGCGCAGTGTGCTGCAGCACGCCAGAAGCAGCTTTGCAGCGGTGCGTCATCATATACATGGCATAGCCTTAGTAGAGGATTCGGAGATAGATATGACCGAGCATGTGCGGAACATGCTGAACAGGATGAGCGAACAGACAGGAATCAAGAGTCGTCTCAATGTGAGGGGAACGCCTCAGTTCATACCATTTGTTCATCGTGTGACGTTGGAGCGATGCGTGCAAGAAGCGATTACGAATGCTGTGCGCCATGGTCAAGCGGAACAAATCGAGGTGGAAATGACGTATGCCGCCAGTAAAATAAGTGTGACAATTGAGGATGATGGGATTGGGAATGACGGACTCACATTTGGCTATGGGCTGACGTCGATGCAAGAGCGTCTGCAAGCTTACGGAGGCTCGCTGGACATCGCGTCGCATCCTGATGGAGGCACACGGGTGAGTTGCTGTCTTCCCGCTGTTCAGCAGCCTGAATCTGAACCGCCAATACGATTGTTCATGGCAGATGACGAACAGCTAATAAGAGAGAGTTTGAGTTTTTTGGCAGAAAAAGAGCAGGGGCTAATTGTTTCAGGAACGGCTGCCAACGGTCGTGAAGCCATTGAACGCATAGCCGGGGCGGAAGCAGAACCGCATGTTGTTCTGATGGACATTCGTATGCCTGAGATGGACGGTATTGCTGCGGCACTAGAAATAAAGGAGCGCTGGCCGCATATCAAGCTGATTATGCTGACTACGATCGATGAGATGGAGCATGCGGTACAGGCCATCGAAGCCGGAGCGGAAGGCTACTTGCTCAAGTCTATTCATCCGCAGGAGTTATTTGCGATGATTCGCCTTGTATCCCGTGGCAGCACTTTTGTGCCGCAGTCGTTGGCGCTGGCCATGACCGAACAGATAAAGCGGGGGCAGACGGAAGGAGCAGAAATAACCGGAGCTGAAGAGGCCTCCACCGAAGATCCGTTTGGTCTTACAGAACGTGAACGCGAGGTGCTGCATTATTTGGCGGAAGGAATGAAGTATCGGGAAATCGCGGCAAAGTTATATTTGTCGGAGGGTACCGTACGCAATTACGTGTCCAGCCTGTATGCGAAGCTAGGTGTTCATGACCGCCAGTCCGCAGCGAATACGGCCCGCAGGGCCAAGCTCGTGCGAGATTAAGCAAGCGGCGGGACGCCGGAATCGGGATCAGTGGAGGATATTCTATCCGCTGCTAAGCAGCCGTATACGTTCATGGACCTGCGTTACCGTCAGAATGAGCGAGGCAACTCCTGGATGTTCGAACCTCGTTTTGTATATAGATGGGGGGGGCCGGAAAGCCTTGTGCCGTATGCGCAGTATGATGGTATTCTTCTAATCGACAACGTACACATACCGGATGATATCAATTAAGCTCAATCGCAAGCGAAGTAATGTCGAACTGTAAATGATAAATATGAAGAGCCGATGATTCCTACACCCCTGCTTCATGGGACACAATCCAAGGGATGAGGCAAAGGGTTAAACCTTGAAAAAGACCGCCTGACTTCAGGCGGTCAAATATGTAATGAAATTAAAGCCATACACGGTGCCAATGGTCAGCACAATCGACCAGACGGCTAGGCTTATGGTCATCCATGCAATGACCCATTTGCGTGGAGAACCGAATGATAGCGCGAGTATAGTTGCAATATCTGTACCGATGAGGATAGGAGCGAGCAGTGCCAATCCAGGGACGCCGTAGCGATCCCAAATGGTCTGCGCCTTCGTCCATTTCGGAGACGGCTCTGTTGATTTCCCGCGCTTTTGTCTCCACTCCTGCCACTTTTTAAATAGCAGTCCGATGAGCAGTATCGGGATTAAATTTCCGAGAAATCCGGCCAAAGCAACGGGAACCGGCGACAAGCCGATTAATATGCCTAGCGGAATGACGACAAACACTTCCAACCACGGTAAAGCGGCAAACAAAAATAATACTCCGTATTTCCATTCATCGGGTACGGAATAAAGAAAATCCAAGTCCATTCCTATACTCTCCCTTATTATATTGAGATTCCATTCATCCAGCTTATGAGTTTCTCCTGACCGTGCGTACCTTTTCATACAATACACGCTTCTATAGATCGAGGAAACAGTTTTTTAGATATATGCTGGGAAGCGGATGAAAAATAAAAATCCGACTCACGAACACCGCGAGCCGGATATTTCATGCATGTACTGCAATTTGTTAAGGCGCGACGGAACGAAGCACCGTGCAGTCGCCTTCAAGCGTGTATGCGCCAAGGTTGGCTGGAAGCAGGAAGCATTCGCCCGCTTTGAACGACAAATCTTGATCCGCCCATTTGAGTGTGCCTGTGCCTTCGCATACGACGAGGATAACGAAGCTTTCCGGTGTCGTGGACAAGGACCAAGGCTGCTTCACGACCCCTTTTTCTACACGGAAATAAGGGGATTCCGCGAGATTCAGCCATTCATTCGGCGTAGCAGAGTCCGTCTTCATACGCGTAGCGCCAGCGCCTTCGTAAGCGATGACGTTCAGGGAGTCCTCAATATGCAGCTCGCGCGGCTTGCCATCCAAGCCCGGACGGTTGTAATCATACAGGCGGTACGTCGTGTCGGAGTTCTGCTGAATCTCGGCGACGACGACACCTGCACACAGTGCATGCACTGTGCCAGCTGGAATATAGAAGGAATCGCCCGCTTGCACGGGAACTTCCTGCAGGGCTTCCATGATGCGGCCTTCTGCAATGGCTTTCGCCATCGCTTCGCGATCCACGCCCTCTTTCAAGCCGTAAATAATTTTGGCGTCTGGCTTCGCATCCAGCACGTACCACATTTCCGTTTTGCCCAGCTCGCCTTGCGGCAGGCCTGTATATTCGTCAGTCGGATGCACTTGGACAGACAAGTCGTCATTACAGTCCAACAGCTTGATGAGCAGCGGAAAGCGTCCGTTTTTCTCAGAGAAGCCCTTCGTGCCAAACCACTCTTTGCCGTATTGCTCGCGAACTTGGTCCAAGCCCAGTTCTGCAAGTTCACCGTTCATGACCTTCGTCGTGCCGTTAGGATGATCGCCAATCATCCAGCCTTCGCCGATATGGCCTTCTGGCAGATCCAAGCCGAACTGCGTCAGCGCGCGTCCGCCCCAGACACGTTCTTTAAATTCAGGTTGAAATTTCAGTGGGTATGGTGTTGTCATGATCTCTCACTCCCGTGTTGTCTAGTAGTCTAGTTTCTCGTAGTTTGGAAAAATTCAAGCCACTCGCCGTCCGGACCTTTAAAGAAGAAATAGCGGCTGCCGTTCGGCAAGGTGACGAGTTCCTGATCAATAAGCTCGACATGGCCGAGCGCCTTCACACGCGTCAACTCGGCTTCCACGTCGTCGACGCTGAAGGCTAGATGATGCACTCTGCCTTCCTCGGGAAGACGGTCGCTGTAGCCTTCAACCAATTCCAACTCGCTCTCATCCGCTCCCGGAAAAGAAAGAAATGCGAGACGGATAACGCCGTTCGTATGTACTAGCGTATCCTTCAGTTTCATGCCGATAACGTCCTCGTAGAAGCGGATGGATGGCTCCAAATGACGGACCATAATTCCAATATGCTCGATTTTGCGCACTGCCATATCCTTCATCTCCTCTATATGTTATCTCACGGTTTTTGATGAAGTTCATCGTTGGTCAGGCGTCATGTAAGCCAGCTTAGGTGGAGCGCTTCTCTACGCCGATGACATAAGGCGCTTCGGGGCGCTGCAGCATGCGGTACACGACCGCCTGCCCGAGTGCAGCGGGCAGGCTCTCCGCCCAGACGCGCACGGCGTCCGCTTCGCGGTCGCCCCCTTCGTGGCCCGGGTACAGCACGACGCTGAGCACCCCGCCCGGACGCAGGAGCGTCAAGGCGGAGTCGAGCGCCGCGAGCGTCGTGGACGGCGCCGTCATGATGCGCTTATCCGCTTCAACCGTCGGCAAATAGCCGAGGTTGAACATGACGGCTGCCGTCGCACCGTGCCACGAAGGGGGCAGCGCGCCGCGCATCTCGGCATGGCTTGCCAGATGCAGGCTTGCCTGCGCGCTGCCGTCCGCGCCCAAGGCGGAGTGGAGGCGCTGTCGCGTCAGCTCCAGCGCCTCCGCCTGAATGTCAAAGGCCGCAACTTCGCCGCGCGGCCCGACGAGCCGGGCTAGGAACAAGGTGTCTACGCCCGTGCCCATCGTCGCATCAATGACGCGGTCGCCCGGCTGCACGCGCTCCTTCACGATCTGCTGCGCATAGCTCAGTACGGAGAGAAAGCCCATGCTACGGCTCCCTCCAATACTTGCCCTGCCATGTATTGCGATGTCTGAGCTCGGCGTCAATCGCGTTCAGCACTTCCCATTTCTTCAAGCTCCACATCGGACCGATAATCAAGTCGCGCGGCGCGTCGCCGGTGACGCGGTGCACAATCATTTCCGGCGGAAGAATTTCAAGTGAATCGACGATCAGCTTCACATACTCGTCCATGTCAAGGAAGCGGAGCAATCCTGCTTCATATTGCTTGACCATCGGCGTCTTGCGCATCAGATGGAGCAGATGGAGCTTGATGCCCTGCACGTCCATGCGTGCGACCGCCTTAGCCGTCTCCAGCATCATCTCATGCGATTCCTGCGGCAGTCCGTATATGATATGAGTGCAGATGCGAATGTTGTGCTTGCGCAGCTTCTCCACCGCCTGCAAGTAACATTCCGTGTCGTGCGCCCGGTTAATGAGCTGGGACGTCGATTCGTGAATCGTCTGCAGCCCCATCTCCACCCAGAGATATGTGCGTTCATTCAGCTCGGCCAAATATTCGACGACATCGTCTGGCAAGCAATCAGGACGGGTTGCAATGGATAAGCCGACGACACCTGGCTGCTCCAATATAACTTCGAAATATTCGCGCAGCGTATCTACCGGCGCATACGTATTCGTATACGCTTGGAAATAACCGATATATTTGGCGTTCGGCCATTTCTCGTGCTGCTTGGCGCGAATCGTATTGAACTGAGTGACCAAGTCATCGCGGCGCCGTCCTGCGAAATCGCCGGACCCCCGCGCGCTGCAGAAGGTGCAGCCTCCGATGGCGATGCGTCCGTCCCGGTTCGGGCAGGTGAAGCCGGCATCCAGCATGACCTTGAATACTTTCTCTCCGAAGTGGTTCCGCATCTCGGTATTCCATGTATGGAACCGCTTGTCTCCCCATTGTTCCGGGATAAGCGGTTGTTCGTTCATTCGTTCATTCAATGGCACACAAGCCCTTCCAATCTAAGGTTCTGCTCCAGGTTCATCCGGCTCCAACTGCAAGGAAGGAGTGAAGAACACTGTGGTTTCATTGTAGCAGATCTTGCTGCAAAAGCGAAGATACGGACGTGCTCAGGGCGATGCATCAACGGATATTAAATGCCCGATTGTCTGCAGCGGCATTGGGCTGCTTGTCATCTGCGGAGAGTCCAAGAGTCAAGCACCTGAAAAATCAGTCTAAGCAATCGTAATGTTTGTTTGTGACGAAGTCAGCACCTGTGAACATGCCTGGTTCTGCCGTATCGGGAATACTCCAGCAGACATACAGCGCCTCAGTCGCTGCGCGTGCTGCGAAGGTGCCCGTTACTGGTCGCAAAGCGTCAAATATGCGAAACGGTGCTTGGCGCGTCACATAGGAAGGAGCAGGGGTTCCTGCTGGCAGAGTGGACACGTCGACATCCGTGTTCTCGTTCACCTGCACGTCAATCAGTTGATACACTTCAAGCGAATCTCCCAATAGATGATTGTTATGGCCTTTGCACGTCCAAGCGATGGATGCCTCTTCCGGCACGTCGTTGAACAAAATTTGGCAGCTTGCATATGAACCGCGGGCACATGGGATCGAGATGCTGCGCGAATGCCGGCTCGTTATCTCACTTTCGGTTCATGGATGCACGGGTCATTTCTTTTGGTTCTGTGCTTCTTTAATTTTTATTTCGGATTCCTCTTTCAGCACTCTTAAAAATTCCGCTATATCCATATTCGACTGTGAAAATGTAAGCATGCTGCCGCCGATATCGACATACTTATCCCAGGTGCTGATTTTGGCTGGGGGCAGGGCGGGCTTGCGCTCATAGAAGGCCGCTACATTTTTCTTTGGAAATTCATAATCTTTGCGGGCTGCCGGATCTGGATTGAAGATACCCGGTATGCTGTAAAGGCGCTTCATCAGCTCCAAATATTTCGTGACGGCAGGTTCTTGCGTAATGAGCACTTCCCCTGTTTCCGGATCGGTCAAGTTGACAGCAAGCTGACTCAGAGGCACGGTCACTTCGCTCGAGGCTAGGCCAGGACCCATTTCAAGGCCGCGATACTGGACCCCGTCTCGTTCCGCGGTCATTTGCTTTGCCAACTCGATTACTTCGTCCCACGTCATTTGAGCGGCAGGATATTCGATCCCGAATTTGTCGAACACTTCCTTGTTATACCAAATCCCGTACGGACTGTATTGTATCGGGACACCCATAATTCTCCCTTTGCCTTCCTTATCCATGGCGCGGATGGAAGCGACAAGCGAAGGATCAAGCTGATTGATATCATATTGATGCTTTGCGATTAAATCATCCAGGGGCTCAATCATATCCAGTTCAACTAAGGGATCCAGTCCCCAGTTGGCAAAAATAATGTCCGGCACAACCTGCTGCGCATTCAATTCTTGCAGCGGCTCCAGCTCTGCCCTGGAATCAACCAGTTCTAATTTGATGTTGGGCAGCAACTGTTCAATGCCTCGATAACGTTCTTCAAACGCCCCTTCTCCCCAAGGGTACAAAATTTTGATCGTAACCGGCTCACTGCTCGATTGCTCTGTGCTCTCCGCAGCAGGTTCTGGTGTGGGCGGTTCCGCTTCGCTGGCAGGGGATGGAGTCGATGAGGAACATCCTGCCGCCGCAACGGCGATTAACATGACAAGCAGTAAGAACACACTTGGGACACGCTTTCTTTTCTTCAATCCTTACACGCCCCTTTCTAAAATAGAAATAAGATAATGGAATGTCAGCCTCAAATGAATGCGCTACCATCATTATAAAAATACGGCTGTTAATATGGTGTTAATTGTTGAACGTCCCAATAAACCTGCTTGAAGCACCTTACATTTCATGTTATATTTGAAGCAGGCGATAAAACGCTTTCAGCATACGTCAAAGCTACCATTCTCGCTAATCGGCAAGCCAATCACGCGTTGTCATTAATTAATGAGGTGATGAATGATGAACTCCGCCTTTCACATTCCGCAAGGGGAAGAGAAGATTACGATCGAGTTGACCGTAAAGGAAGCAATGGCGCTGACGGGGCAGAAATTCCACGAGGATTCCTCGGTCAAGTCTGAGGCGATGCGCAAGCTGAACGAGGTCGTTCTGCGCAAGTATGGTATGGAACGTTAGTATAGAGTGAATCGACCTTAAGGGTGTTAAACGATAGTACGCAGATAGATCAGATTGTGAAGATAGACGATAGCAGATGGATGCACGTATTGCCGCATGAATCCGCTATTAGCGATGCGCGATTATGACGAAAGAATGCTGCGGCAACGCTGGCATTCTTTTTTCAGTTTACGGTTGTTTAAAACGAGAGTCTTTACTTTTTACTAGTTGTCATTCAAAATAGGGGATTGGATCATATTCATTGGAGGAAAGCACATGCGATTACGTGGCAAAAGAGGGGTTATGGAACTGCTGGAGCAACAATCCCAGCTCGCCGTGCTGGAGCCGGAGACATATAAAGGCAAATGGAGCGAATTGTTCGGAAATGACCGACCGATTTATGTGGAGCTTGGCATGGGGAAGGGGCAGTTCATCAGCCAGATGAGCTTGAACAACCCGGAAGTGAACTTTATCGGCGTGGATATGTATGATGAGTTAATTGCGCGCGCTTGCGCGAAAGCGTACTCGTTATGGGAAGAGCAAGGTGTGGAGCCGCGCTCGAATTTGAAGCTGGTGCGTGCGAATATTGAGTTTTTGGAGAAGATGTTCGCTGAAGATGAGATTGAGCGGGTCTATTTGAATTTCAGCGATCCATGGCCGAAAAATCGCCATGCCCGCCGCCGTTTGACACATGCGCGCTTTGTTGAAAAATATAAGTGTGCACTGAACGAGAAGGGTGAAATTCATCTGAAGACGGACTCAGAGACGCTCTTTGAATTCTCGCTCAATTCATTTGCGCAGATGGGCTTGCAAATGCGCAACATCAGTCTGAATCTGCACCGCGACGGTATTAATGAAGAGCATGTCATGACGGAGTATGAGCAAAAATTCGTTAACAAAGGCATGAACATTCATCGGGTCGAGGTGCTCATCGGCACCCAGACTCTTCATGACTATCGCACTTCTTTGTCGTAAGCTAAGCGACCGGTATCATCCTATACAGGATCAACAAAAGAACACGAGGGCCTGCGTTTCAACTTGTTGCGCAGCTCCCGCGTGTTCTTTGTCATATCCATTTTCCATTGCCGTTCCGTTACTCTTCAAAAAAAGAGAAAACAGGATTTGCCTGCTCCGGCTCCTGCTGCAGCATGCGGAGAATCGTCTCTGCGCATGCTTTCGGATGATAGCGTGCCACATTCTGTTCGTGTTCGCGGCGGCGTGCTGCTACTTCATCATATTGATGGACGAGCATATTCATCCACTTCGTTACCGAATGAGACGATTCGATGGGCTCACCATACCCTTTTTCCGTGAAATAATGACAGTTCTCTTCCTCTTGTCCTGGAAGCGGCTGATAGAACAGCATCGGAATGCCCTTCGCGAGCGCTTCGGTGCATGTCATGCCTCCCGGCTTCGTAACGAGCAGATCGGAGATGTCCATCAGTTGATCGACTTCCTGTGTATAGCCGATTACATGAATATTCTCGTGCTGGAAGCGCGGATTTTGCAGCAGACGTCGGTGCAGCTTCTCATTGTTGCCGATGCAGAAGATGAACTGCACGTCTTTGCGCCATCTGGTCAAGATCTCAGTCGTCTGGCTCGGATCCATGACCCCCCAGCCGCCACCCATTACCATAACAGTCGGCATGTCCTTCAACCCGAACCGTTCGCGGATATCTGCCTTTGTATTGCGGTCATGCGTCTCCCAGAACTTGGGGTGAACCGGAATTCCGGTCACTTGGATACAGCTGCTGTCCACACCGTGTGTCTCCAGCTTCGATTGGACTTCCGGGGTGGAGACGAAATAACGATTCACAGCTGGGCTGACCCAAGCCGCATGCGCATCATAATCCGTTATGAGCGTGCACAGCGGGACATCCAGCCCGAGTCGGCGCAGACGCGAAATGACTGCGCTCGGAATCGGATGCGTGCATACGATCATATCCGGCTTCAATTGACGCATCACCGACATCGCATGCGTGTAAAATACCCGATGCAGCGCCATTGTTGTCAGACGATTTAATGATTTGTGATATTGTGTTTTATACATGAATCCGACCAGCTTCGGTTGAACGATTACCGTCTTGCGGTAAGCTTCTATAATAAGAGGAGCCGTCTTCGGATTTAAGAAGCTGCCTAATTCCATCACGCGCGTCTGCACATGCTGCGGCGACAGCTTTCTCAGGCTGACAGCCAAAGCATGGGCAGCCTGGGTGTGACCTGCCCCGAATCGTTCCGACAACAACAATATGCGCTTTTTGCCTTCCATGTCGGAACCGGGTGTGAACGGACCCGAAGGAAGCGTCAATGTCACAGCTTGTTGCATGGTAGTCACCCTTTTACTTTTTTATCAAAATTTATGAAGTTTCTATTGAAACGTTATCCATCAATACTCACATTACTGCCTGCCGGTGTCAACTTGTTTCTTAGGTCCACAGCGTTACGGTGCTGATGGCGGCCCCTGTCCCAATCAAGGCTCCTGCCAAGCAGTCGGAAGGGTAATGAAGCCCCAGATACATGCGGGATAACGCCACGATGGCCGCAACCGGAAGCAGTGCCCAAGCTAATGTCGGGTTCGCGATAATAAGCGGTATGATGACAGAAAATATGGCGGTCGTATGCCCAGACGGGAATGAATGGTCCACAAGCGGCTTGCGGAAGGTACGAATATCCGGCAACGCCAAATGGGGCCGTACGCGCGGGTACCATTTTTTAATCAAAGCGACCGGTATGTGACTCAGGGCCAATGCGACCAAGCACTGCCAGCCGACCCGTGCCCATGGAGCAGGCGCTAACAGAGCGAGCAGAATGGTAAACGCAATGGTGAAGGTAGCCCCGCCGAGATGAGTCATCGTATACAGAAAAATATTCATGGTGCGATGGTGCAGTCGTTGATTTATCCAAAAGAACAATTGACGCTCACGATGCCCAAGCCACGCGATAACACGGGTCATAGTCGTTCCCTCCGTTATGCGGTAGATTATGATTTAATCGTAACAACGTAACATTAACAGAAGATGATGAATTTGTGAATTTTCTCTGAAGCCCTGCGGAAGTCGCCGGTCATCTTCATCATATTTTTTAATACGGCTGATTTCAATTATATATTCCTATTCTATCCTAAGTATTATATGGCTCAAAATCGTTCAGGGAGGTTGTATGACGCGGATTGCGTTATTTACCGACATGTACTGGCCTGAAATGGACGGAGTGGCATGAACGCTCAAACGATTGGCCGATTACTTCGAATCTTTCGCTGATCCGGGGGAGCGCACCGCTCTCAAGAGTATCGCTCCGGAGTCACAGCCGCACATTCGCTTGGAACCTGACGTCTTGCGAACGGGAAGCGTTCCTTTCGCTTTCTACCCTGGATGTGGGTTAGCCCTTTCCAATCCACATTTCATCCACAAGCAATTGGACCGGTTTCGGCCGACTCTTGTCCGTGAGCTACTCGGACTCGTAGGCGTCCATTACGCGCAGACCAGGCGCATTCCTCTTATATCTTCTAAACATACACTTTGATTTGTATTAGAAGTTCTACCGATTCGCATCTTTGGAAATGCTGTTATGGAGGTGCATGGAATGGTTTCACCGTGATTGCCAAGCCAGCTTCGTCCCTTCGCCATCCACTTAGCTATTCGACGACAAATGGGGGAGGCGTCCCGTCATATTTTCACACAAAAATCGCGGAGCCAGACACTTGCGCAATTAGTTGATCACTACTGCCGTATCGCCTCCGTTCCGCCTAACTGTTTTCACTCCATTAGCGGGTAAAGCGCATCACAGCGTTTCAATCATGGAATAAATGGTTAACAGATGGTAGATATATACAGACCAGTCTTTTATTAAAAAAAATTAAGTATTGGATTTGCAACCTTTTGCGTAAGTGCTTCGTTGTAACAGTATAGGGTAAGCTAGACTCTAACGGATGAAACTGCATTATCTATACGTCATGGTTCAACAAGAACATCGACTTTTGACGAAAAGGGGGTCCAAAGCCATAATTTTTTAGTATTTGGATGAAAATAAAACAAACCCCGCGGGAAAGCACGAGCGACCGCGACTTCGCTATCGAACTCAAGCGATAATGTAGCAATTGGCGATTGAAAGCCAATAAAAGGTTTTGACAAACCAAGGCAAACATTAGAAAATCGTGATCGACCGTCTTCAGCGGGGTAAACAAATATAGATAGATGAGCATGCTCACATATACAAAATGCATGCTCGCAGTTCAAAGCAACAAATCAAGGGTTATTTAAAAGGGGGACACCAAACATGGTGGATAATTTATTTATCGGCCTGCAGGTGCTATTGGCCGCGATTGGGGTGTACCAGTTTACCTTGTCGCTGTTCGGCATCTACCGCAAGAAAGAACGTAAAGTATATGACCCGCAGAAATCGTTTGCGGTTATCGTGGCTGCACATAACGAAGAAGCGGTCATTGGAGCGTTAGTCGAAAATCTGAAGACGTTGGATTACCCGAGAGAGATGTACGACGTTTTCGTCATTTGTGATAACTGTTCCGACAGCACGGCCGACATCGTAAGGGAGCACGGCGTATACGCTTGTGAACGTCATAATCCACATCAGCGCGGGAAAGGCTATGCGATTGAATGGATGCTGAAGAACCTGTGGGAAATGCCGCGCCAATACGATGGGATCGTTATGCTGGATGCGGACAACCTGGTCAGCACTGATTTCCTGCGGGAAATGAACAACGATCTCTGTTCCGGGGCACGCGTTATTCAAGGATATATCGATACGAAGAATCCAGAGGATTCCTGGATTACAGCCGCATATGGCGTTACCTACTGGTATTGCAACCGTTTGTGGCAGTTGTCCCGCAAAAACTTGAACATGGCCAATTTCTTGGGCGGCACGGGAATGTGCTTTGAAAGCAACCTGCTGAAAGAAATGGGCTGGGGCGCGACGAGCTTGGTAGAGGACTTGGAATTTACCGCTCGCTGCGTTATGAATGGAGTCAATCCGGTGCTTAATTACAACGCGCGCGTATTCGATGAGAAGCCATTGACCTTCAAAGCTTCCGCTCGTCAGCGACTGCGTTGGATGCAAGGCCACTTTACGGTGGCGCGCCGTTACTTCTTCCCGCTCTTGTGGCGGAGTATCAAGGAACGAAATATGGCTAAGTTCGACATGGCACTCTACACGATTACCGTGTATACCGTATTGGTGACGTTCCTGATGACAGCGTTCATGTGGGCGGACGCGGCCTTCTTTGATGGGCCGAACGTTGCAACCTTCTTCCAGTACTTGCCGGCATGGGTGCCTGTTGTATCGCTCGTGCTGTCGTGCGCGGCCTTTGTTCTGGCGCTCATCTTGGAAGGCGTGAAGTCTTGGCGCATATACGCATCGCTAATTACATTCCCGGTGTATTTGCTCTCCTGGTGGCCGATTACGTTCTATGCATTTTTTACACAGAACAACAAAGTGTGGAGCCACACGGAACATACGCGCGTCGTGCGTCTCGAAGAGATGCAGGGCAAGCAGGTGTGAGGAATGTTGAGGCATCAAGGTACATTTAATTATTTTCTTGACATTGTTTCAATGCCGTGATATATTACTTGGGTATGTTAATTGCATATTGATTTTTAAAAAGAAGAAGCGCCCGCTTCTCACCTGACCGACGTAGGTTGGCTGGTTCCTAGACTATTACTGCATGGCAGTGTTTCACATGAATGATTAATGTCTATGTGAGGGATGTGGGCTCTTTTCAAGAGCTTACATCCCTCTTTTGCTCAACATAAGCAGATAGGGAATTCGAATATGGAGGTGGCACACCATTAGCAAGGATCATATGATTAACGAGGAAATTCGTGCGAAGGAAGTTCGTTTAGTCGGTGCAGAAGGCGAGCAGATTGGTATTAAACCGTTCCGCGAGGCGCTGCAAATGGCGTTTGACGCGAACTTGGACTTGGTTAACGTGGCTCCGCAGGCGAAACCGCCTGTATGTCGTATTATGGACTACGGTAAGTTCCGTTACGAGACACAGAAGAAAGAGAAAGAAGCACGCAAGAACCAGAAAACGGTGGACATCAAGGAAGTATGGTTCCGTGCGAATATCGACGAGCATGATTTTCAGACGAAACTGCGTAACGTCTTGAAGTTTTTGCGTGAAGGCGATAAAGTAAAATGCTCCGTTCGTTTCCGTGGACGTGAGATCGCGCATTCTGCCATCGGCAAGAAGGTATTGGATCGTGTTCTGGAGGAAGCGAAAGAGCTTTGTAATGTAGAGCGTGCAGCGAAGTTGGAAGGCCGCAGTATGATTATGATACTGGCGCCGAACACCACCAGCAACTAAGCGATGCCCGCCGCGCAGGGTATAGGCGGCGGATGGAATTACCGAACTTGAGGAGGAAATGATTATGCCTAAAATGAAAACGCACAGCAGCTTGAAAGGCCGCTTTAAAATTACAGGTACAGGTAAGGTTCGCCGCTACAAAGCGTACCGCAACCACTTGCTTTCCCACAAATCAAACCGTACGAAGCGCGTTCTTGCAACAAGCCCGGTTATGGCAGCTGGCGACGTTCGTCGTATGAAGCAGCAATTAGCTAATTTGAAATAAGCAATTTTACGGATACATGAATTCGATTGGGAGGTTAACAAGAAATGGCACGAGTAAAAGGCGGATTTACGACACGTCGTCGTCATAAGAAAGTATTGAAATTAGCAAAAGGTTACTTCGGTTCTAAACACCGTATTTTTAGAACAGCGAATGAGCAAGTGATGAAATCCTTGCTTTATGCATATCGTGATCGCCGCAATAAGAAGCGCGACTTCCGCAGATTGTGGATCGTTCGTATCAATGCAGCAGCTCGCATGAACGGCATGTCCTACAGCAAGATGATGCACGGCTTGAAATTGGCTGGTGTAGACATCAACCGCAAAATGCTGGCTGAATTGGCAGTGAACGACATCAACGCGTTCAACTCCTTGGCAACAGTTGCAAAAGAAAAAGTTAACGCGTAAGCGATGACGGTAAATAAAGCAGCGCATTCGAAGCTCTTCGAATGCGCTGCTTTTTTAGGTGCGCCCGGCATGGGCGATAACTCGGCGGTGAAAGTCCGCTACAGGCTTGGCAG
>NZ_JAJNBZ010000035.1 GCF_021369635.1 Paenibacillus profundus
GGACGGGCTGATGGCACAGCCCTAAACTTAGCAGTTTTCCAAACCAGAAATGGACAGCGGAAGCACCAACTAGCTAAGAATCCCACGGCTTTAGCCGTGTGGAGTGTCAAAGCTTAGATTACGTGGGGATTGCGGATGTTAACAAGTATGGTGTCTCTGATATCATTCTGGAATGGACCTTGGGCGCAGGAAAAAAAAGTGAGTTGTCTATCCAATTGCACAGGTGATATCCGCAAGCTCTCTGTTAGGAGAGCTTTTTTGTTTGGCGATCGTCGAAAACCACTGATAAGGGTTCGGCATCGTGTTCATTATGTTTTTATTGGGATATCAAAGGGATGGATTCAATAATCTCAGAGGAAGAAGTGGGAAAAATGAAAAAACGAAAAACGAAAAAAAGTAAAAACACCTCTAAAAAATGGTGGATCATACTAGGCGTTGTCCTTATTCTCGGACTCAGCGGCTTTATCTTCCAGAAGCAATTAGCTATGTTTGCATTTGATATATTTTTATCCGACACAGTAGAAATCAAGCTGTCTGATTCGTATAAACCGATTGACGGCAAGCCGGCAGTGGACCGGGAAATTACAAAGCCGTTCTCTGTTCTTCTCCTAGGTGTTGACCAACGCGACGAAGATGAGATCGGACGCTCGGACACCATCATATTTTCAATTATCCGCCCGAAGGACAACAAGGTGCTCTTAGTTTCAATACCGCGCGACACATACACCGAGATTGTAGGGCATGGCACAACGGATAAGATTAACCATGCATTTGCTTTCGGCAGCGTAAAAGACAAAGTGATCGGCGGTCCTAAGATGAGTATGGATACCGTCGGCAAGCTGCTTGATCATGAGATTAATCACTATGCGACGATTAACTTTGAAGGGTTTAAAGATGTGGTTGATGCAGTGGGCGGTGTAAAACTGCCGATTAAAGAGGATATCGTCAATAAAGGAGCAGCACACGAGAAATTTCGTGTCGATGCCAACAAGCCGATCTATAGCGGTCAAGAAGCCTTGTATTTTGTGCGTTACCGCGAGGATTCCGATTTTAATCGCACAGAACGCAATCGTATCTTTTTAGAAGCGTTTAAGGATCGCGTGCTCGAGCTCGATCAGATTGCAAAGCTCCCCATGTTGATGGATATTATGGGCAAGAACTTTAAGACGGACATGAAGCCGCGTTATATTATTGATCTTGCCAAGCAAATGTTCCAAATGGGCTCGGCTCCAACGATTAGCAGTTACATGCTGCTTGGTGAAGGTGAACGTATGGATGATGGCATTTGGTACTACCTTCCGAATGAAGAGGATCTGACTTACACGAAGAGTCTGATTACGAATTGGATGGACCCGAATATACAGCCGTCAGCCTTAATGGTTCCTCGTAAGATGGAAGCAGAATAACACAGCACAAAGTCAGCTGCATCGATGCGGCTGACTTTAATCGTCCTTTGATGAATTTATAGGAACGAAATACACAGGGGAGATTGTTTAATTCGTTTCATTTAATCAAAGATTCAGAGGGCAAGAGAACTTTTCTCTAATGAACCGGCGGCGTTGGCGGTGCCGTAATTCCGCTGCTCACCAGATGAGAGTCTTGACCACTTTGACGTAAATGAAAATTCTCATTGTTCTAATTTATGAAAACAGAAAAGCAAGGAGCGGTGTCAGCGTTACACCGTTCCTTGCTTTTTCGCTCTAAATCTCCATAATCGGCATTAGTGATATTTCCACACACCATTTGCTATATGAAAAACAATGCCAACCGATGTAATTTCTATCCCGTTATCAGCTATCTTTACTTCAGCAGCCATAAGGCAGGAACATTAGGCGGCTCCCAGCCAACTAGTGACGTATGTGCTACACGTGCTTCATACGTCTGTCCGTCATATGTGACGAGCGCTCCAGCCGTGTAAGATGTATTAGGAGCCCAAGGAGCAACGGTTGGGGCTGGGGCTGTCTTTACGCTTACGGCATTGCTGCTAGGCGATACGTTGCCAGTTGCGTCAAAAGCAATCACTGTAAATGTATACGAGGTATTCGGCGTTAATCCGGTCACATTGTAAGTCAATCCGCTTGTTGTGGCCACAAGCACAGTGCCGTTATAGATGCGATAGCCTGCAACGCCAACGTTATCTGTAGAAGCGCCCCATGATAGCTTTACACTTGCATCTGTTATGTTGGAAGAAGATAAATAAGTTGGTGCAGTTGGCGGTACGACATCAGGCTGTGGCGCTTGGGTCGTGAATGTGACGGCATTGCTGTTGGCGGATATATTGTTGGCAGCATCCACCGCGCGAACCGTATAAGTATAAGAAGTATTAGCCGTCAGTCCGGTGAGATTGTAAGTTAGTGTGGTGCCATTCGTGGTAGCTGCCAGGGTTGAGCCCTTGTAAATTTTGTAATCGGTTACACCGATATTATCGGTCGAAGCGTTCCAAGTCAAGGATGCGCTTGTGGCTGTGATGTTCGATACAGCTAGGTTGGTTGGAGCCGTAGGCGGGATAGTGTCCACAGGAGAGCCGCCGCCGAAGTCAACGTCGATGACGTTGTAGAAGGCATTCGCAGTATCTGCAATCTCCCATACCGCCAAAATGACCTGATATCCAGTCCGGCTTGGCACATTGCAGGTATCCGAGTAGGAGTGAGGCGGCTGCTTTCCTTTGTAGTCTACGTTGCAAAACGGAGTCAGATCGAACGAATCGCGGGTTAGCGGCGCATTAGGATTCCAATCCTGCTTCGTGATGTAATACTTCCAGCTCGTTGTCGCATGGTTGGCTTCGATCGTCCAATGGAAAGTTGTCGTACCAGGAGAAATGTTAACCTTGCTCCAGCGGGTTGACGATTGCTGGTCGAGCTCTGGGAAAGCCCCGTTGGCGCTTGCGATCTTTCCGTCTGCCGGTCCGGCAGCAGGGAAGCCTTTATATGCTTCCAAGCTTTGAGGTTCGTAAATAATGGAGCCGCAATTCTTATTGACTCTTTTGGCGCATAAGTCCGCGCGGCTGCTTGGCGAATCAATGTAGCCGTGGGCATAAGCTTTGCTGGAGAAGACCAACATCACGAACATGAGAGCCAGCATCACCCCACTTGCGATTAACAGCTTCTGCATGAGTTGAATCGATAAACGATTGTATGCCAACATCATTTTCCTCCTTTAGGTTTGATTTGACAAGGTATTCCCTTCTTTGCTTGCATCCAGCTAATGGCTTCATCCCACCTTCCTTCTTTACGATTTTGACTAGCTATCCATTTGAGATGACAAATGGTATATAAACTCAATTTTTGAGCTTATACCGGACAAAAAGGGGAATGCTCTGGGATCAGCATGAATATATACACGCTTAAACTAATGCATCGAGTGTAATCACTTGGGGAGAATATTAGTGCAGATATTAAGATTGGAATAGATTGCGGCAGGCGTTGGGTTATGGAATGGGTGCGTTTACAGTGAGTGGATAAAACTAAGAAAAAGTAAACGGAAGTCTCAATTATTATAAACATTAATGCGCTTTAACTCAAAACGACTCTTGGAGTAAGGAAAGCCCATACAGACGAAATTCCATTTCATTTTCACACGTTTTCTCCTTTACGCGGGCATTTGTAAATATTTTTATTACTATTAAAGCCAAACACTGTAATGACGAAGGGGGAGTGCCAACACGCAAAGGCGCTTGAATTCACTCCACTGAGGGGGGAGATTAGTTGCTTAATGAATAAGGAATATGGTATATTATTCACAGACCGAACGTTCTGTTTGTTTAAAAGGAATTAGAAGGATAGTTCTTAGGTCAACTGAAAATCAAAGAATCCTATTTTTTTCGAATTATAATAGACCGAACATTCGGTTTGTTATAAGGGGAGAGGTGATTATTCCACAGTAGGTTCCTAACAATCAAATGGAACGCTTCATTTCCCAATGACAGCGACTATGGGACTGAAAGGTTCATAACATGACAAAGATACAAGGAAAAAAAAGGAGTTAGATGAAAAATGAGTAAATTACCGGAAAAGAAAAGGAATTCCTTACTTATCAACAAAATAACAAAGGTAACTCTTGGTGCCGCGATGCTGGCATCTCCCTTAGTGGCGCATACTCAGCCAGTGAACGCCGCTCTCAGCTCCGCGCCAGTGTCTTCTCTTGCTTCCACGCCGGCTTTAAACACTCACGAGGCCGAAGCGTTTTTTGACCGTTTTTTTGCTAGTCCCGAGAGTAAAGCACAGTATGCCGGAGCAGCCGTAGTAGTAGTGAAAGACGGTAAAGTGGTAATTCAGAAAGGCTATGGGTACTCTGATAAAGACAAGAAGACACCCGTCGATGTACAAAAGACGGTATTCCGATTAGCCTCGGTCTCGAAGTCGTTTACAGCAGTAGCGTTAATGCAGCTCGTTGAACAAGGAACTGTTGATCTTAAGCAGGATATCCGCAGCTATATCGGAGACTTACCGCTGAGCAACCCCTTTTCTACACCTGTAACCATAGAACATTTATTAACGCATACGACAGGCTTTGAGAATCGCGAGGTAAGAGACGAAGACGTGTATTATGATTTTGACAAGGTCGTCTCTTTAAAGGATTATATCCGCGAAACGATGCCTCCCGTCGTCCGGGAGCCAGGAACTAGCTATATGTATGATAACTTCGCCTCCATGCTTCAGGGATATATTGTAGAACGCGTAAGCGGAATGCCGTTTGAAGAGTATATGGATAAAAACATATTCAAGGGACTTGGAATGAATTCAAGCGGATTTTTGCTAAAGGGAAATGTAAAGGACCGGCTCGCGGCAGGATATGATGGGAGCGGAAACCCTGTACCCATATACGCCATGTCACCAACGGTAATGCCAGACGGAGGCATGTTGTCGACTCCGGAAGACGTAGGGAAATTCATGCTTGCTTTCTTAGATGAAAACGCCAGCGAGAAAGGACGTATCCTCTCCACTAATTCCGTAAAGGAAATGAGCATCTATCGTTCGGCCATACATCCGCTGCTTCCCGATACGACTTACGGTTTTGAAGCTGCGGTGCCACTGCCTGGAGCAGGGAGCAGCGATAAGGTTATCACCAAAGAGGGGGGGTTGTTTGATTCCAGCGCCTACATTTGGTTCATTCCAGAACAGCGTTTAGGCGTCTTTTTCGTTTGCAATCAAGCGAGCCAACTTCAACATTCCTTATATACTGCATTCATGGACTCCTTTTTCCCTGAATACGGGAAGCCAGCCGTTCTCCAGCACACCGTCCCGGCTGCTCCCGAGCAGGATTATTCCGGTCTATATATTAATTTAAGAGCCAAAGGATTGGTTAGCACGGTCTCAATCTCGGAAGACGGGAAGTTGTCCGCATATAATGCTTTGCAACGGAAACAAACGATGAAACAGGTTGCGCCCGGATTGTATATTAGTGATAACAGAATGTTCACCGCATTCCAAAAAGATCCGAACGGCCGTGTCTATATGAAACTGAGCGAATCGACAGGGGACTATTCCATCAAGGCGGAAGTGGGAAAAGGATTCAAGGATGTGGATTCCAACCATCCGTATGCCCGTTATATCATTGGCCTGCAATCAGTCGGATTGTACGATGACGACGCCTCCCAAGCTTTCCTGCCGGAGCAGGGAGTAACGAGAGGGGAGTATGTACGCAATCTGCTTACCATGTCCGGGGTGTCTGAAAGTAAAAATCCAATTCAATTCAAGGATGCTGTGAACGATCCGAACGGACCCTATATTCAGGCCGGGAAAGAACTCGGATTCGTTGTGGGTACTGAGGATCATGCATTCGAATCCGACAAGGAGATTACTCGTCAAGAAGCAGCGCTTATCCTCTGGCGTGTCATCTCATCCAAATATTCCGAGAACGGGAATGAAAAAGTTAAAATTGCCGGTAAAACGGATTCGTGGGCCCTTAAAGCTGTACAATTAATGGCAAGGCTCAAATTCTATGGACCTGATATTAGAGAACTTTCAGATGGAACCATTGAGTTCCGTTCTACCGATGTTCTCACCCGCAAAGAAGAAGCTTGTCTCTTGTTCAATGCTCTGACTCAACCTCCTGAATAATTCATTTTGTCCTCAAACAGACCGAATATTCGGTCTGTAGTCTAGTGTCAAAGGTAAAATTCTAATTTAAGAAACAGAAAAAGCAAGGAGCGGTGTCAGTGTTACACCGTTCCTTGCTTTTTCGATAAGGGGTTAAATTTAACTGTACACCTTATATCTATAGTGGAGGGTTCAAGTAAGAACTTAAAAAAGGATTAAAAAGTAAAATTGTTTTATTTTTACTCTTATTCTCTTTATTTGTGTATCTGAATAACAGAACGTATACATGAACCTGAACATTCTTATTTGGAAAAGCAAGCACCTCGTACTTAGGATTTATTATTTTTGCGGAGCACGATAAACCCCGCGCAATGATTAAGAGAGAAGCCAAGAAAGTCACCCTCATTGAAGGTTCAGAGAGGATGACTTTCGTATTAATGAGTCTATGAATCCGATTCCTATTCCGATGAGTTCACGGATATCGATAGACTGTGGGCGTCTCGCCTCCTTTAAAGGAGGAGATGCCATGGAGTTAATGACGTGGTGTCAATCATGATTAGTTTAGGTGCGCTCTGGCTTTAATGATTTCGATTGCCTTTTCTATATAAACATCACGCCCTTCACGAACCTCTTTAATCGTCCGTTCGACCGGTACCGTAGGTTTAATCCCAACGAGGTGGTGTTGGCTGCCGTCATGTTTCAATACTCTCATTCCTGTCCATCGAATATCAATGCCACCCGGTAAATTAATATTGTTAATGTTCCCGTTTACGCCTGCCGTCGTTTCTCCGACAATTTCTCCTAATCGATAATGTTCAACGACACCCATTACCGCTTCTATTAAGCTATAGGAGCCGCCATATGTAAGAAATACAATCTTCCCTTTAAATTTTGGTTGCAAAGGTTCAATAGACGACTGTAAATTTAGTAAATCATTTCTTTGATCGCGATCCGGGTATAGAGATATAGGTTTATCGTATTTTGCCGTTGTAATCTGCCGATCGGTTAAATAAGACAACATTTCGGAGTGAATAAATTCGTTCTGAGTAGGATAGCCTCTTAAATCGAATATAACTCCTTTAGCATTTGTCAGCTCGTTTAGCTTCTCCTTAAACATGTCAGGTGTTACCTGTGCTGTATTGACGTAATATATTTCGTCTGCGACTTTATTAATGGAGATAGGGCGAATAAATTCATCGACCACTTTACCTTTGTCCGAGTAAGGAATAGAAATGTCAAATTTGCTTTCCCCACGTTGAACAGTCAGTTTTGCTTCCTTTGCGATCTTCCCAGCCACAAATTGTTGGGTAGCTTCCCAACGTTTTAACTGCATTGTGCCAGAAATATATTTTTCCAGTTGCTTAAAATAAGCTGTGGCGCTCTTCCCATCAATATTTACGATGATATCCCCCGGTTTCAGATCAATGCCTTCTTTTACATTTGAAATCACAACTTGTTCTTCAATCCATTGGACGGTAAAAGGGAGGTATGCCTGTTCACTTGTCTGACTTATATGTTTAACTAAGCTATGCCCATCTTGCGTTTTCTCTAACATCTGTCTCAATGTTTGAAAAAATTGATCTGCCGTGCTGTCTTTCAAGCTTTGCTGCAATGTGTTCGTTAACGTTTGCTCCCAATCGACCTTGACTACATCGAAATAAGGGTAAAAATGTTGAAAAATATTCCAAGTTATAACAATGTTTGCTAAGCGGACATTTTCATCATCTAATGGATCTTTTGTTAAATCGATTCGCGCAAGATGCTGTTGAAGCTGCTTCAATGCACGTGTCGATTCCTGTGTTGCGCCGATCGTTCCCTTATCGTCTCGGTATAAAACCAGCGGGATATGTGCGTATACATCCGGAGTAATCTGTTGGACAATCGTTTCTCCTGCCTGCAAAACTCGATCCGTGAACTTTATTCCACCGAGTATAAATTTAATCTTGCTAGCATCGTCAGATAGTATCCGTAAACTCTTGTATCCAGGATTGTTCAATGCGACGCCAATGTGAAGCCAAGCAGTCAAATTTTTTGCTTGTTTAGGCGGGCTGAGCCGAGTTGCGTCGTCTTGTTTCGTGAGGCGCATCGTCGGAGCAATCGGGTAAAAAAGCTCGCGTAACGTTGTTGTTAATTCGTCCTTCGTTTTTGCAGTTTTTACTTTGCTCACGCCATGAATGGCAAATCGATTCCAGTCGATTTTCTCATTCTCATCGCTCGGGTGAAAAAACCTTACATATCCATACAGCTTTGCAAACGCTCGAACGTTTACAAGCTCTTGATTAGCGGTCTTCTCCTTTTCTTTCGCAAAAGCGGGTACCGCTGACATTAGAAAAATGATTGCTGCTACGAATAAAAGACTAAACTTCTTCATCTGTAATTTCTCCTCATATAATGTTTTAGTATACTGTTCTAATTATAATGAGGTATATTCTTCCAAAGAATCGTCTATGGTTTAGTCTATTGTTAGACTTAAGTCTAGTGAGTAAGCTGGACTATCTATTCACCTTGTCTCCACATATTACGAAATGTTTCATAATTAGGGGCTTATTAGTGACAAGTGGCTTTTATTTTTCATGGCCTGCGCCGCGCTTAAAAGGATCGCCCTCGGTCCTTGCGGTGCGGCGGTCGCTGCCGCTTAAACCGCTTAAGGAGAAAGGGCGATCCCTGTTCAGAGACGCTTCCGCTCGAGCCACTGCTTCGCCGTGAGGGTGAGCAGCGCAACGGCGACCAACAGCGAGGCTGCGGCGAACGCGGCGGAGAACTGGTATTCGTTGTAGAGGATTTCCACATGCAGTGGCAGGGTATTCGTCTCGCCGCGGATATGGCCGGAGACGACCGATACGGCGCCGAATTCGCCCATGGCGCGGGCGTTGCAGATGACGATGCCGTATAGGAGCCCCCATTTGATATTCGGCAGCGTGATGTGCCGGAACATCTTCCAGCCCTTGGCGCCGAGCGTGGCAGCCGCTTCTTCTTCAAGCGTGCCCTGGGATTGCATGAGCGGGATCAGTTCTCGCGCCACGAATGGGAATGTCACGAACAGCGTGGCTAGCACGATGCCGGGGAGGGCGAACACGATCTGCACATCGTGCGCCGCCAGCCACGAACCGAACCAGCCGTGCGCGCCGAACAGCAGAATGAAGAGGAAGCCCGCTATAACCGGCGATACGGCGAACGGCAGGTCGATGAGCGTAATGAGCCATTGCTTGCCACGGAAGGCGAACTTGGTCAGACACCACGCGGCGGCTATACCGAATATCGTATTCAGCGGCACGACGATGAGCGCCGTGAACAGCGTCAGCCGGATAGCCGCTAGAGCGTCCGGCTCGGTCAGCGCCGCGAAGTAGACATCCGCTCCCCGCTTGAACGCCTGCACGAATACGGCCGCGAGCGGGAGCAGCAGGACGAGCCCGATGAAGCCGAGCGCAACGGCGATGAGCAGCCGGCGGGCGAGCGGCGATTCGGTCGTGCAGCCGGCGCGCGGTGCAAGCTTGCGGGCCGTCCCGCGGGCTGGCGGGGAAGTGGTGCCGGGATAGGAATGAGAACCGGCCATGCGTCAATCCTCCTTATTGTTGATAGTAACGGTTGACGGACAACAGCAGTCAGACCCGATGGCTCCGTCATACGGTTCATGGCGATGTCATGCGGCGTGCAGCCTTCCATTGCAGCGCATTGATGAGCAGCTGCAGCAGGAAGGAGAGAATGAGCATAACGAGCGCAACGGCCGTGGCGCCCGCGTAATCGTATTGCTCCAGCTTGGTCATGATGAGCAGCGGCGCAATTTCCGTCTTATATGGCATATTGCCGGAGATGAAGACGACCGAGCCGTATTCCCCGATGCCGCGTGCGAAGGCTAGCGCGAATCCCGTCAAGAGCGACGGGAGCAGCTGTGGCACGATAATGCGGCGGAAGACGGTCAACCGCTTCGCGCCGAGCGTGGCGGCGGCTTCCTCGACGTCTGTCTCCCAAGACTCCAGCACCGGCTGCACCGTGCGCACGACGAATGGAAGGCCGATGAATGTCAGGGCGATCGCAATGCCGGCTGCGGAATAAGCGCTCGGGATGCCGATGGCGTACAACCAGCGGCCTATCCAGCCGTTCTCGGCGTAGATCGACGTAAGCGCGATGCCCGCCACCGCGGTCGGCAGCGCAAACGGCAGGTCGATGATGCCGTCAAGCAGCCGCTTGCCGGGGAACGAATACCGCACCAGCACCCAAGCGACAATAAAGCCGAATACGACATTAATCAGTCCGGCCGCTAACGCCGTCGCGAAGCTGATGCGGTAAGCTGCAAGCACGCGGGCATCGAAGACGGTTGCCCAGAAGCCGTCCCAGCTCAATTCAAGCGACTTCAGAACGACGGCGGACAGCGGGATGAGCACGAGCAGCGACAGATAGCCGATCGTAAACCCGAGCGTGATGCGGAATCCCGGGAGGACCGCATACGACTTGCCCTTATGCGGCGCCCGCTTTGGGGTTGGTGTGGCAGTCATCGGGCATTGCAGCCTCCTTTTTTTCCGAAGATTCAACGTCTATAGATCTCGTCGAACAAAGCGCCATCGGCAAAATGCTTCTTGTGCGCCTGGGCCCAGCCGCCAAACTGATCATGGATGGTCAACAGCTTCACTTGCGGGAAGCGCTGCCCGTACTCAGCAGCAACTTTCTCGAGCCGCGGCCGATAATAATGCTTGGCGGCTATCTCTTGCCCTTCCTCGGTATACAAATACTCAAGGTAAGCTTCCGCCACCTTGCGCGTTCCCCGCTTATCGACGGTTCCATCCACGACGGCCACCGGCGGCTCCGCTAAGATGCTCACGGTCGGCACAACGATCTCGAACTCATCCTTGCCAAGCTCATTCGCCGCCAAGAATGCTTCGTTCTCCCATGAGATAAGCACGTCGCCAATGCCGCGTTCCACGAAGGTGGTCGTTGCTCCGCGCGCCCCGGAATCGAGAACGGGCACGTTGCCGTAGAGGCCGCGCAGCCATTCCTTCGCTTGCTCCTCATCGCCGCCGCTCGCCGCGAGCGCATACCCCCAGGCGGCGAGGTAATTCCAGCGCGCTCCGCCGGAGGTCTTCGGATTCGGGGTGATGACCTGGACGCCCGGCTGCACGAGGTCGTTCCAATCGCGTATGCCTTTCGGATTGCCCTTCCGCACGAGGAAGACGATGGTGGAGTAGTAAGGTGCGCTGTTGTCCTTCAAGCGCGTCTGCCAGCCTTCCTTGATAAGTCCCGCCTGTTGAATGGCATCGATGTCGTAGGCCAAGGCCAGCGTGACGACATCCGCCTGCAGCCCGTCGATGACGGAACGCGCCTGCTTGCCGCTGCCGCCATGGGACTGCTTCACGGTCACGGACTGTCCCGTCTTCCCCTGCCAATAAGCCGCAAACGCCTTGTTGTAATCCGCGTACAGCTCGCGCGTCGGATCGTAGGATACGTTTTGGAGCACGACAGGCTCTGTCCCGGCGGCGGCTGTACCGCTTGGTCCGCCCGTCTTCGTTCCGGCTGTCCCGCCTCCACAGGCAGCGGTCAGGCTCATGGCTGCGATGAATACCCATAGAATAATCTTTTTACGGTATTGACGACTGCTCATCTTGCATGACTCCTCTCTTCGCAGCGCTCCGATTCCAAGCGGAGACGCTCCGTGCGGCAAACGCAGCATAGTATTTGCTCGCGCTTGCTTGTTTTAAATCCGATAGGACAACTTGGTTATTGTGTGATATGCATGTATGTTATCAGCACTTTTGGGCGGAAGTCAACGAAGATTTACGGCATTGCAACTTGTTTCCAAAGTCGTAAAAAGATGAGGCTGGCCGCTGGTTGAAAGCGTTTTATATTAGTCTGTTCCGACGAATAAGAAGCCAGTTTATTCCAAAATGCCTGTTAATACGATGTATGTAGACAAATAATGAATATAATTAAAATAAACTTGAATAAAATTAATATTTAGATTAATATAATTAAAAAAGGAGGGGAGTTAATGGAGCGTGAAGAAATCCCGTCTTGGATTTTAGCTTTGGATAAGGAGTCCCTTGAATTTATAAGGAAGTTTATTATCAATTCGGGTTCTCTAAAGAATATGTCCCAACTGTATGACGTTTCTTATCCAACGGTCAGGGCTAAGTTGGATAGGCTAATAAAAAAAATTGAACTGCATAGCAAAGAAGACGAAGTAGAGTTCGTTAATATGATTAAAAATTTAGTAATTGATGAACGAATTAGCTTAGAAGTAGCAAAAATAATTATCGATAAATATAAAAAGGAAAGAGATGATGATTGATGCTTCATGTGATTCAATTCTTAGGTGCACTAGCCATACTAGGAATTCAATATTACCTGTCCAGAAGACATAACGCATATTGGGGAGCTATCTTGCCAGGGATTTATATTTCGTTTTTTGTATATGGGCAGTTATCAGGAGTATTTAACGAAGGTAAAGAAGTCTCAATGATTTTGGCAGCGCTTGGCGGTATGGCGATTTTATTACTCGCATGGGTTAAAGGAAGAGAATCCGTAAAAGTCAAAAGAAAGAAAGAGTTGGACAAAATCTCGTTGCATGATATGTAATCCAATAAACATCAAATTACAGAAGTCTAATCGAGTCAGAGTGGTTTTAAGCTGACAATTCAGGAATCTTTCCTGTAATCCTGAAGCTTAAGTGCTGAAGGGAGAATAACCCGTCGAGGTGTAGATCAGCGGGTTATCATTTATATAGTCGGAATCTAATTTACCTCCTGATGAACAAAACTTCCTTTTCATGCGGAAGCAAAGCTTTATGGTCTAAACGATAGCTGATATAGGTCAGCAATGATGCAGCGATCGCTACGATCCCCCCAACCCAGGAAACATCGATTAGTTCCATGTTCGTCGTGACAAATCCGCCCAGCGCCGATCCAATCGCGATTCCCACATTGACAGATACGGGAGTTAAGGATGAAGCCAAATCTTTGGCAGACGGAAAATGTTTATCGGCTAAATCAATGAAATACAATTGCATAGTGGAGTTCATCGTATACACGACTAGCGCAATGAATGAAATGCTAATCAGTCCCGCGACAATCGAATGGGAGGAAGCATAAAGCGACGCGAGTATGGCGGCTTGAATAAGAAACACATACCGCAGCTTTCCAATCCCGTTGCGGGCTGCCAATTTCCCGCCAATTAACGTGCTGAAGACGGATACAACCCCGTAAAGTAAAAATACAAGGCTAATATACCGGTCCGGGACAGAGAACACTTCTTGCAGCAGAGGGGTTAAATATGTATATACGGTATATGTCGCTCCAATACTTAACGCCGGAATGAAGAGTGCGATGATTATACGCGTATTGGCTAGCAATCCGATTTGTTTTTGTAATGAACTCCGCGTTCCCTTTAGCCCTTTAGGGATGGTTGCCGAGCTTGTTCGTTCGCACACCGGAATCCGGATTTCAGCTCCCCGATGATCCCGCAACTCCGATTATCATGGTGGGTCCCGGGACAGGAGTAGCGCCTTTTCGAGGCTTCTTACAGGCACGTGACGCATTGAAGCTGGAAGGATTCGCTCTTGGTGAAGCACATCTTTATTTCGGATGCCGGAACGAATCTGATTTTATGTATCGGGAAGAGCTTGAACAATATGAAAGAGACGGAATCGTTACTCTTCACATTGCTTTTTCGCGCGTGGAAGGCACACCCAAAACCTATGTGCAGCATCTGCTAGAACAGAATTCATCAGATGTAATCAACCTCCTTGCTGGAGGAGGGCGGATCTATGTATGCGGAGATGGCGCCAGAATGGCGCCGGATGTTGAGTCTGCATTACAACAAGCATATCGAACTGTACATGGTGCAGGTCACGAAGAAGCAAAAGATTGGTTGGATAACCTTCAAACAGAGGGGCGTTATGCTAAAGATGTATGGGCTGGCACATAAAGAGAATGAAGAAAGCTGTCTCTAGAGTAGATTTCCTACTTGAATGGGGCAGTTTTTTTTGTGGATATTATTCCGTGTGCAAACGGTTTAAGGGTTTTGCCTTGGCAACACATTTTTTCCCGGAGCAACTTATTTGAATGACAGGCGTCTTTCGGCACGGGGAATGGGATAAGGTAAACAAAAGTATATAAAAGTCATGAATTGTCTCTTTGAATCGAGGAACAGGTCTCTTAATGTTACATTGAAGACGCTTTCTTCAAGCTTAATCAATCATTGCAACGAAATCATAGCTAAGGAGGGAATTAATAATTTTACGGAGGTTGTAAACCAGACTCAGGAGGGAAAAAGATGAACTTGATGAAAAGATGGATATCCCTAACCGTTTGCATGGTGATGATGTTGACTGCGATTCCCAATGCGCATGCGGCTGAGAATCAACCGGAACTTCGCAATCTTGCCAAGGAGGCTAGCTATGAATGGTCGGAGGCGCCGGAATCCAGTTATCCGGATCCCGGGAATAAGCTTACGGATGGAAAGATTGGCGGCTTGAACGTTCTGGATCCGGCATGGGTCGGGAGTTTGCACAAGACAACTCGTGAAATCGTGCTCGATCTCGGTGAGCGCAAATCTATCTCTAGTGTAAAAGCACATTTTCTGCAAGATTGGCCTTCTTCGGCTATTCTCTTCCCGCTGACCGTATCGGTGTACGTCTCCGACGATAAGGAGCATTGGGGTACGATAGCTCATAGAGCGACTGAGCATTTGTGGGTAGATGGACCGCCGGTTGACCAGTACTATGTGTGGGACGGAAGCAAGGATGGAATTCCAACAGCCGGCTCTGATGCGGTGATGGCTTATGCCCGTTATGTCAAAGTAACGTTCTCCATGCACCCGAAAGCATGGTCCTTCATCGATGAAATTGAGGTCTGGGGAGCCGATGGCAAAGCAGAGGGCGCGAAGCAGGTGCCTTCCGAAACGTTCCATTATTTGCAGCCGGGAGAGCCCACAGCAGGAATACGCAACTTGTCGCTCATATACAACGGCTATTATTCTGACGTCCCGAAGCTGACGAAGGAAAATTTGATTCCTGAGATTGGCTATGTCAATAAGGAAGGAAAACTAGCCGACTGGTTCTTTGACGGCGTCTTGATGCTTGGTTTGCTGACTCCGCAAGGACATGATTTTGGCAATGGAGAAACGAACCTGTCGGAATGGAAATGGTATCTGGATAAGACGTTCAACGATCAGGGTGATATGTATCAGGTGAATGAGGCGACCAAGGAAGTTGGCGAGAAGCTGGGGCAGCCCGAACATAAAGTAAAGGTCGTCATGATGATACCGAATCCGGGGGAGCATTTATCGAATTTTGGTGATGTGGATGGCGATGGGGTCTCGGAGAACTTTAACGCTGGCGAGGTCGGCGAAGAAGCGGCTATGGCCAATAGGAAAAAAGCCATCCGCTGGTGGATTCAAGAGGTTATGCAGCGTTGGAACACGAGCAGCTACTCCAATCTTGAGCTTGTCGGCCTGTATTGGCTGGATGAGCAAGTAAGCACGAGCAAGTCGGGACCGGAGTTCCTTCGGTTCGTCAACGGTCTCGTACACGCTCAGGGGCTGAAGGCATTCTGGATCCCTCACTTCCTGAGTTATAAAAGCTTTATGTGGAAAGATGTCGGATTCGACTCGTCTGCCTTCCAACCGAACTATTACTTTGAAGAGCTGAATATGGATCGGCTCAAGGATGCGGCAAATATTGCGAAGCGGTACGGTATGGGCGTAGAGCTCGAATTCGACGACCGGATGTTGAAAGACAAGGCGTTCCGCAAGAGATTTTTGGAATACCTCGATGCCGGGGAACAGTTTGGTTTTAAGGATCATGCTTATAAAGCGTATTATAAAGGCAGCGGCACTATATTGCATGATGCGGCAGCAAGCAAAGATCCAGAGATACGGGAACTGTATGATAAGCTCTACCAATTTGCAAAAGGAAGTGCTGCGGATAATAAGGCTCCAGTAGCGGCGGATGCTGCATTCAGCACGGCAGCGGATACGCCAATCAGCGGTAAGCTGGCGGCAAGCGACGCCGACGGGGATGGACTGACGTACAGCATTGTGGAGAAGAGCGCAAAAGGCAAGGCGGAAATAACGGATGCTGCTACCGGCGCCTTCACCTATACGCCGAATGCGGGGCAGACGGGCACGGATACGTTCACGTTCAAGGCGAATGACGGCAAGGCTGATTCCAATATCGCCAAGATAACGGTGACGATCGGTTCCATGCCGGCAGGGGTTCAGACGGTCTTGGCGGGTGCCGGCTCCGTCCCGGCAGGGGAGAAGTTTACCGTTACGTACGGTCTGACAAGTGTCACGCAGGCTGTATATGGTCAGGATATCAGACTCGATTATGATTCCGCTTTCATGGAGTTTGTGTCAGCGAGATCCGTCATCGACGGAATCAGCCTTGTCGAAATCGACAAGAAAACGGCCGGCAAGCTTCGTGTGATAATGGCCAGCCAAGGTGCCGGGCATGCGGTCACTGGCAATGCGGAGCTGGTGGAGTTTACCTTTAAAGCGAAAAAGGATGCCCAGTCTGCCACAGGCGTCATTTCAATCTCTAGCGCTGTGCTGGGAGATGAGCAAGGAACTGAAACGCAAGCGGCACCTTCCTCTAAGACAATTCAGGTGACGGCAAAGATACCGGGCGATTATAATGGGGACGATAAAGTCACTGTCGGCGATCTGGGCATCGTTGCCTCCCATTACGGTAAAACCAAACAAAGTCTGGATTGGGAGCAAGTGAAGCATATGGATGTCAATAGAGACGGTAAAATCGACATTCAGGATCTAGCCGCCGTCGCCAGAATCATGCTCAAGTAAACGGGAAGAGCGACGAAAACCGGCGATATGCGACGCAATAATGATGGGCCGCAGTTGAAAGCATACTGCGGCCCTCTGTTATTTCTATTCTCTTTAAAGCTCTTTAAAAATATTTGCGGCGTATTTCTCTGCGCTTCTCGCAGCTCAGATTCAGTCGTGCTATAAGTTCCTTGGAAGGTATATGCAGGTAAAGAGCTGGTTCCTATCAAATTGCTTGATGCAGCGTGGTTCTATTGGCCCCATAAGCCCAGCCATGAATTACATAGGATTTATGGATTACTATGAAGAATATGAATGATATTAATTCATTTTATAAAAAAGAGGTGTGAATATGGATGCTAATAATGGTATACCCGTCACACAGATTCCTGGTCCACGTTCTGTAGGTGGTTGGAGAATGAATATGTTCCATTTTTTTCGCAGCCCGTTAATGTTCCAGCGTTGGTTGTATCATACGTATGGCAACTTGGTTGCTATGGGACAGGGGGACAGACCTACGCAAGTTTTTGCATTTGGACCTGAATTGAACCGTCAAATCCTTACCAATCCGGAATTTTTCGAAATTAGCACAGCGCTTGTAAGGATGCCTAAAGATACGGTTATGGGGCGGATGTTTTTTAACAACTTGTCATTAATGAAAGGAGAAAAACACAAACAGCATCGTCGTCTTATGCAGCCGGCTTTTCATCACGAACAAGTCTTGCAGTACAGTAAAGATATGTTCAGACTTACTAAACAGTTAAGCGATGAATGGCAGGATAAAGCCGAAATTGATTTGAATCTGGAAATGAAGAAATTAACGCAACGAATTGCAGTCAAAACGCTTTTTGGATTGTACAACGAAGAAGAATTGAATCGAATAGGCACATTTATCACACAAATGACCAAATCGATATTACTGGTCTCCCTCGCACCCTTTAACTTTCCGTATACACCGTATCATCGGGCCTTGCGCAATGCCGAGCAACTGAATACACATATTCGTTCGATGATTGAACAAAAAAGATTAGAACGAAACGCCACCGATGTACTTGCCTCGCTTGTAAAAGCTCATGATGAGGATGGCACAACGCTAACTGATGAAGAATTGATCGGTCATACGTTCAACTTATTTATCGCTAGCCATGAAACTACAGCAAATGCACTGACATGGACCATTTTTCTGCTGAGCCAACACCCAGACATCCTATACAACCTTTTGGAGGAACTGAAAGAAATTGAAAATGAACTGAGTCTGGATAAACTAAGCAAATTGCCGTTACTTGAAGGAGTGGTGAAAGAAAGCTTGCGCTTATTGCCGCCTGCGAGTGTTGGTGTTCGGATAACTGCTTCTTCGTGTGAACTGGGGGGGTTCTCCGTTCCAGAAAAAACAAATGTCTTCTTCAGTCAACTGATTACGCATCGAATGCCTGAACTTTATGACGAACCAAATCGTTTTATACCCGAACGCTGGAGCACTATCAAACGAACTCCATTTGAATATTTGCCATTTAGTGCGGGACCGCATATGTGCATCGGCTGGGGCTTTGCCATGCAGGAAATGAAAATTGTCCTTGCCGTACTCCTTATGCGGTACCGTTTCTCCGTTGTTCACCATGCAAAAATTAGTCCCAATCTAATGATGCGACCTGTAAGCGGGATGCCTATGCGTATTTTTCCTCAAGATTGGAAATTCGAACGAGTGCCTGTTCGTGGAACTATTAATCAACTGATCGATTTTTAACTGGATTAAAAAACACTGACGCTTATATCATTCCAATGAATCTATAAGTATGGTTGAAAGCGCTTGCCGCACAATACCCAACCTCAGAAGAAAATGACAAGAAAAGGAGAGATGACAATTGAGTAATCCAGAACGCTTTGCAACCAAGCTGAAAAAAACGGCGGCACTTTGGTTTGTTTTTTTGTTAATTATCACCTTAGTGCCGTTTGCAGGGAGTGTAAGCGGCGCTTCCGCAGGAGAGGAGTCTGCAGCAATGCCGCAATGGGCGGTTCAAGAGCCTGACTCTGGCACGCCAACAGGCAAGAATGCGATTTCTTGCAGCACGGCTTCCTGCCTTTCCAGCGCTCTGAAGAACGTGATGCCAGGAAATAAAATAGTGCTCGCGCCCGGCACTTACAAGGGCAGCTTCTCCTCGGACGTGAATGGAACAGCGGAGCAGCCGATCATCATCCAAAGTGAGGACCCCGCCAATCCGGCCGTGTTATCGGGCCATTCCACAGGCTCAGGGTTCAGCCTGCGCGTACGCGGCGACTACTGGAATGTTCGCGATCTCCAATTTACGAACGCCCAGAAAGGCATCATACTGGATCATTCGAACCATACGCTCATTACGAATGTAGAAGTGTACAACATCGGCTCTGAGGGCGTTCATTTCCGGGACGGCAGTTCTTACAGCACCATACAAAACTCGAATATCCATCATACCGGAAGAACATCGCCAGGGTATGGCGAAGGGGTGTACGTTGGTTCCGCCGAAGGAGCCAGCTACAACCAGGCCACACATTACAATACGATTCGCAATGTGGTCATTGGCCCTCACGTGACAGCGGAGCATATCGATATTAAGGAAAGAACGCTCGGCACGGTTGTAGAGAATTGCACGTTCTATGGGGAGGGAATAAGCGGCAAAAACTATGCCGACAGCTTCATTGATGTGAAGGGCAACGAGGCCGTTATCCGTAACAATGTCGGGTATCAAGACAGCAACAGCATTATTGTCGACGCTTTTCAGCTTCATCAGATCGTCGCCGGCTGGGGAATCAACAACAAGTTCATCAACAATACATTGCATCTGGATGACCCTGCGGTCTACGTCGTTGCAGGATACGGCAACGCAAGCGCATCGGCGACGCAAAATACGAGAATCCCGGCGGGCAATATGTACAAAGGAAACATTGCAGCATACTAAGAATATCCAATCCAATATCCACAGGGAGCATTGCTCCTTCAAAGCTATGGAAACCATGTTATTTATACTTAATAGCTGTACTAACAGAACAATAGCAATTAAATCTATAAGCTATTCATTATCCGCCCAGACAATAAAGTCTGGGCGTTTACTTCGGCAAGACTGCAACGGTATCATTTTCTTTTCAAATTAATGCCGGATTTATCCCCGAATTTCACCGATGCTGCACGGTATGCACGTTGGCGGAAGTGTTGCTTCTTTCAATCTCCCGAATTAAGACATTAAGCGTTCTGCCTAGGATGGCCCAAACTCTGAAAAGAGGCTGATATTTAGACAAGCGCCAACGCAAATCTACCTTCCCGTAATAGTATAATACTGGAACACCATGATTAAGCAGCTTTTATGAGGAGGAATGAAACATGTCTTGTAATGATCGAGATTGCCGCGTTGTCGAATCAACTACACTGGCTGAATGCGATAACGAAAAACACGATCCGCATTGGCCCACGATTAAAGTTCCAGTAGTATTGGCAGAGCGCGAAGTTCAAGTCAACGTGGAGGCCCTGATTAGCTTAGATGAACCTGCCTTGGAAATTAAACGTATCAAGAAGAAAGTGTTTTTGGAACAGTGCAAATTGGTTCCTACCGATTTCCATGGCAAATGGGTGACCAGAGCCAAATTGTACCTCAGAGGATTCATCCGCAAAAATATTGAATATGCCACGGCTGACAGATCTCCTACGGCTACTGCTGTTTGCGGAAGAATTCTTCATACGACTGTGCACGTTCCTTTCCAATGCGTCACCGAAATCAAATTCGGCAAAGTGAAGCCAGAGCTTACCTCCGAAAGAGTAGAAGAGTTCGAGTTCTTGGGTAAAGACGAAATGTCGCCTCGACTTGATAAAACATTGTTCAGTCACGAAGTATTCTTTAACGAGCAGCCTTTCTGCGAACTGGTAAAGGTCAGATTCCATGAACTCGACATTGGCGAAGACTTCGACTTCGATGATGATCTGCCTCGCAGAGAGAAGACGTTCGAAAAAGTGCGCGAAAAAATCGTTATGAACGTAACCGTAAAAGTATTGCAAAAGCAGCAAGTTCCATTGCCATGGGGCCATAAAGATGAAGATGATTGCAAAGACCACAAAGACCACAAAAAAGATTGTAAGTAACGCCAATACAGCTTAGCTGCCGAGAAATTCTCGACAGCTTTCTTAACGTTTGAGAGCTTCGTATGAATGAGTTTACACAAAATCCTTGACAGACCCGTGCAATACATTCGAGCAATTGAAGAAAGATATGGATGCCTATATCTATTTTTTAACAATGAGAGGTTTCAGACAAAATTATTACTTCAGTTTTAATACTGTCTACTTGACGGGGGCAAGATCACACCCCCGTCTTTTTTTATAGACAGCTTTTTGGGAAGTATTTAGTTATTTTTCAAGACATCAATTAATCTTTTTGTCCAACTAAAGTCTGTTTCAGTAATTGTATTGTCTCCGTATTCTTTTCCGTCTCTATCGATGGCATAGATAAACATTCCTCCCTTAGGACCATCTTCCGGTTGCCAAACAGCATATTTGTAAGTTCTACTTGTTTCAAATGGTTCCTGAGTATCACCCCAATTTGTACCTAATTCTTCCTGAAAAGATATCCCCGGAAGAAACTGATCAGGGAAGATCGTATCTTTATAAGTTGCCCATGTACTATCTAATCTACCAGGATCTCTGCCATAAGCTTGTAGAAACAAATAATCACAAAATGGAGCTACTTTTTTGAATAGACTATGATTGTCTTTGTGTGTATCATAGATAAGTAGCTTGCCACTATTCGACATTGGTCCTAACCGTTTAGACAGAGCTTCAAAAACACCAAAAGCTTTTGTTTCTTTTTCTTGAGTTAAAGTTTCCTCCATATCAATATCTAAGCCATCTAAATTGTAGGGAGTTAAGTATTTATCTATTAAGGATTGCGCATGATCATCATATTCTTTGGATGTGGGCATTGTACCAATACTAGGTACGTTATATAGCTCCCTTATATCTATAGTGCGTATCACTTTGGTTTGACGTTCGTGCAAGATAGGCACATACGTATCACGAAGCGTGTCCCAAAATAGTTGTTCATCTGTACCTGGTTTTACATAGTGGAAGACGGAAACGATATCGATTTCTTCAGGAATGTCTGTCATAGCTGTCACATTAGGGTATGGTAGAGTTGAATTTGCATCATGAGGCATGGTTACGTCACGCCATGTTCTATAGTATGCCATCATTACAGGAGCTTTTTGAGCTTCAGTTAACTCGTTTACTACAGAAGTTGAAGGACTAGCTGAAATAATTGAGCCACTTACCAAAGATAAAATTAAAATTGTCGACATGATTAACAACATTGATGTTTTCTTCATAAAAGATAACTCCCTTCCTTAAATGATAATATTTGAGATAATAAAGTAAGCGGTTACATTTCAGAGGGAATTCCGTCTTTATACCGAATACGATTTCGGTGAAGTAATGTCGTTGTTGCTAAGCCTTATTGCGATTATGACAGCCTTCAACAGTTGCAATCGTCCATCGGCAGTGCCGATAGTTTACAATTTCATCTTTCCAGTTACGCATCGTGCCCCATCGGTTCTCCTTGCTCTAACCACGCTCAACCTCAGGTTTGCAACAGCAAAGGTTGGAGAGCAGTCATACCATGTTGTAAGTGCTCCCATCCCTCACGCAGAACGGGTGAGTAATCTAATAAAGTTTGCAGTCGTTTTCTACTCTTATCTGGATTTAGACTTTGGGATAGGCCTTGGCTTGTGGCGCCAGCTTGCGCTGTACTTCATCCTAAATTATGAACCATTTTAAAACCTCCCCGAATAATTATTCATGTATCTCTTTTTGAATCACTCTCGATTTGCTTGGCGTAAATTTCTGCGCCCTTATGAGTCAAGAACGTCAATGGATCGCCACTTTTTCTCGTTATATCAAAGGGCTTGGCTTATTCAGTAATTTAAGCTGCAAAAGTCGAGTCATTTATATAATCGGCCAGAAATAAAAAAAATTAATAGGTATAATCGATTAATAATCATCTGCGCAAAATTAATACTATTATCCTGATTTGGTCCCCACTACTTCTTCTTGGGTCTGTAAAATAAGCTTCCTCGCTATAGTTGATAGCGCGTCTTCCGCAGTTTGCTCGCAAGAGGTTTCTGCATGTACTCATCGATCATTTTCCCGAGCCGCTGCGCCCTTTCGATTTCGATCACAGCCTTATTCCGGCTCTTGCCGGAGTGAGGCGGGTAGCCAAAGAATTAGGTGTGGAGATACCTATAGATATTACCTACCCGCATCCTTGATGAAGCAGAAATTGCTGCAGGCTCTGGATTATAAAACCGCTGTTGTCAACCGGGACATGAGGGGACTCGCTAGAGTTGCGGCGGTTAGTCCAGCTGTCCTGGAGATATTGGATAAGCAGCCGTTTGGCGTATGCACGAGTCTATTATGAATGACAATCACTGCCCTGCGTTCAAGGCGGAGATCGAGCGCTTCATGGACACACATGGATGTCGATGCGCATCAGGAATGGAACCGCAGCCGAGCTATCCGGCATGGAAAGATGAACCTGACAACGTGTTAAGCATGGTTCATTCCTTGGTCCAACATACCGAGGAGCTGGTTGACGATGAGAAGGAATGAGCAAACGAATATAATCGCATCCGGGCGGAGATCGTTCAGATGCTGAAAAAGCCACAGTGGATTGAAACGTTTGAACGGGCGCTGGATATGACCAGAGGATTTTGGATTGCCCGAGAGGCTACGCTGTATATGTACGAAGAGATTGTGGCGATCCTTCGGGATTGCGCCGAACGGCTTGCCGCAAGGCTTGTGGCAGAAGGGAAAATACGGCATACACGGGATCTGTATTACTTGCCGGTAAATGAATTGGAGGACATTATTGCCGTTGTCACAGATACGGGAGGAGTATTATCCCACTCGGCCATCGTAGCAAGAGAATACGGTATTCCCGCTGTCATGGCATGCGGAAACGCCACCAAAGTTCTCTCTGATGGAGATCGGGTTATCGTCAATGGCACAACAGGCATAGTGCACCGGGTACGATAAGGGGGAAACGTGTTGTTGGCTTGCCAAGCAAAACGCATTTAGTGTCGGATGGAAAAGTGACAGGCACAGGATGATTTGTTAGCTTGTTAATAAATGAGTAAGCAATAATTTTGATTTATTGCGAATATGGAGCTGCAAATGACAAAAAACACTCTACGCCAACAAAAAGCGTTTGAAACCAAGAACAAATTGATCGATTCCGCATTGAAAATCTTTTCTGAAAAAGGCTTTGACTCAAGCACCACTAAAGATATCGCACGTGAAGCAGAAGTCACAGACGGTTTAATCTATCATTACTTCAATTCCAAAGAAGAATTGCTTTGGGCCATTTTAGAGAAACACCCCCTTAATCATGACTTGAAAAATACTGCAAATACGAATTTCTTGCTGGATCAATCTTTAGATGTGGTGCTCAATGAGTTTTTCACAAATTTAATAGACATGCTGCATGAAAAAAAAGAGCTTATTGTCATGTTTTTCGGAGAAGCACAACGAAATCAAAAAGTGCGAGATCGACTTGTCCTGACGATTGAAGAGGGCTTACAGCTTTTACATCATCTATTGAAACAAAAGATAACGAAGGACGATGACTATCTTTTTTTAGCTATACGCAATGTCCAGACGGGTTTAGTCATGTATTTTTTGTTGTATGACAGGTTTCAAACCGATCCAGTTGAAAGAAAACGTTATATCAACATGACTGTCCAGCAGTTCATAAAAGTAATTACGTAATTTTTAACTAAGAGCAATATGATAGGTAGGTTTAAGTGTTACAACTGTTAAAATAAATCCCAATTTCTCATTTATTATATTGAGAGATTGGGTTTTTTTTATACTGTAATGTCCATAACGTTGTGCCATTCAAAACTTTGGTTTTCTATAATGAAACAATAATTTAAGGAATAAATTACTCGTTTTACCAATAATATGTTTTCGTAGTTAAATATCGCTGATATAGATGTTGAAAAGGAGTATGTCAATGGTAAAAACCTTACATTTTCAATTAAGTTCAGGCTACAGCAACGAGAAGCTTACCTTGCATGTTGGCATGAACCAGCATCCGCTGCAAGCGCACACGGAAGCAACGCTCCAGCAAGCGGCGTTAAGCAACCGGGCGCTCGCGCTGCTCCCGGCAGAGAGCCGCAAGCAATTCACGCATTTTGCGGAGGTGCCGAACGAGCATTTCCCTATGGACCGATTAAGGCGTATCCGCGTGACTTCACCAGACGACTCGTCGCTCGGTTCCCTGCTTCCGGCGGGGGGCCTTGGCGGGAGTAACATTGCCTCGTTATCTGATAAGGTTGTGCGGCAATTCGACGAACAGAATCAACTTGAGCAGCAACATTTCAATGTATGATTAAAGATTTCGGCGTCTTGAGATGTACAGGATTCTAAGAAATGAAGTAGGGGGGATGACATATTAGCTTTAATTCGTTCCATCAACCACAAGGTCTGCTCTTTCAATTGGCTTATGCTCTTCCATATAAATGTCTTCAGCAATCATCCAATTCTTTTCCCACATATCATGAGCTGCTTCTCCGTCTCTTTCCACACCTCTTGCAAGTCTTATTTCTCTCAGACAATCAACCCATATCGTAAAATCGTATTTATTTGCTAGTTCCTTTCGAATGGAGTAAACACCTTCTATAATCACAATACCCCCAATAGGAACCGTATGCCATTCTGCTAAAGAGTCTGTTTCCCAATCGTATCGTTGATAATGACCTTCTTTGTCTTGGCTAATGGGTTCAAGCACTTGACTTAATACTCGTTTCCAGTCAAAATCTGCACCGACAGGCTTATTGGTTGGGGGAGTATTTTGAATTAGAGCTGAAGGCAAATAAAAATCATCCATATGAACAATCGTAACATCAGAACATTCTTCTTTTAATTTACGTGCTAATGTGCTTTTTCCTGAACCCCCGCAACCATCTATTCCAATTAACAGGGTAGATTGTTTTTTAGGAATTTTGTCAATAGACCCCACTAATTGTTCCATCGTAGAAAATTCACCTTTTTTCGTTATGAAATCCACAAAATCACCGCTTTCAAATTAGATAAATATGAATTCTTTATAGATAACATGAAACCCTGCTTATTGAAGGAAACTGTCTGTTAAATAGTCACTACAAAGCTAAGAGAAATCGTAGTAACTTAATAAAATTAGGAGGAATATTGCAACGGGTAACAAACTTACAGGAAAAGAAACCACGCCATCTACTTACAAAGGAGCTGAGGCAAGCATACGTTGACCGTCAGTGTCAATTAATTGGGCAGCGCCATGAAAAAGGATAGCTTTAATAACATTCTGACTTGCGTATTTGGCGGTTAAGCCAGAACGTAATTTAGACAATCTGCTATTTGACGTTTACAACTTTTTTGTCTATACTAACTCACATATAAAAAAATGAACGAATGCCAAATACTAATTGTATGACCTACTAATAACACACTTGTATTTTAAACTTAGGAAATGGTGAAGGGGGAGTATCCAAAATGAAGAAAAGATCATTGGAATCTTTATCTAAGGGTATTGGGTACTCTACTGCTGTTTTCTTTGATCATGCTAATCACGGGAGAAGTATGTCCAAAATTGGATGTTAGCGACTCTTATCCTTTAGTTTAGAGTGATCTTACTAGGATACAGTGGAAAAAACGCCACAGGTCGCTTCCCTGTGGTTACATATTTTATTGTGTACACCGCAGGATTCCTGTGGTGTTTTTTAATGTAAAAAAAAGGAGAAGGATAAAATGCAATTAAACGCGGAAAACATTTATGTAAAACTAGTTGAGGAATCTGATGCTGATTCACTATTAAAAATTGAAGTGAAGAATAAAGATTTTTTTCAACTATTCACTGGTTCAAGAGAGGAATCATTTTATACGTATCAAGGACAAGTAGACAGAATTAAAAGTGCCGTGGAATTAAAAAAAGAAGACAAAGGTTATGTATTCTTGATTTATTTACAAAAATCAGGACAAGTAATTGGTGAGGTCATTCTTTCCGAAGTGGTACGAGATAACCTGCAAAGCTGTTGGATCGGCTACTTCCTGGATAAAGACCACAATGGGAAAGGCTACATGACTGAAGCTGTAAAGCTCGTTGTAAAATACGCCTTTCAGGAATTAAAATTTCACCGTATAGAAGCTGGGGTAATGCCACATAACACTGGCTCAATAAAGGTTCTGTTAAAATCCGGTTTCCATAAAGAAGGCATAGCAAAGAAAAATGTGAAAATTAATGGGCATTGGGAAGACCATCAGACATTAGCCATTGTAAACGACGAAACAAGGGGCATTGAGGTTAAAAAAGTCCAACGTAAAAATCCGAAGACGGTTGCCCCTCCTATCGGATCATACACTCATCTCACAACTGTTCCCAAAGGAGCAGAGTTGTTAGTTCTTTCTGGACAAGTTGGTACAGACATGAATGGAGATTTGCCGTCGGATATGAACGAGCAAATAAATAACACGCTTCAGAACATATTACGTATTTTTAATGCTGAATCTGTATCTGCAGATGACATCATTAAAATTAATATTTGGGCTACGGAAGAAGTGGATTGGGATTACTTTAATGAAGTATGGGAGAAGTTTCATGGTGGTATAGCGCCTTCGATGACGATGTCTTACATCCCTTCATTGGCAGTTCCTTCTCTCAAAGTCGAAATAGAAGCATGGGCAGCTAGGTGGTAATGTAAAGAAGAAGGGGGATACCCCCGAGCAGTAGACCGAGCAATCAAAATTCAAGTGGATTGCCATGCGGTTTACAACAAATACGGAATAAAAACCCCTGATTTTACTACTCTCAAGGAGAAATCAGGGGTTTTTTTGTCCAACTAAAGCGTTCCCTCCGGTCAACAGCTTCTGAGTCCAATAAAGGTACTGATAGTTAGAAATAACATTTTGTTAGATGCATAGAAACTTTTTGAAAACAGACGGCTAGGTATGCTTGCGCCCTAATCTACTTGATCTGAATCGTCGTGGGAAGTTGCAGCAAAGGTTGGATTTATTTTATAATGATCAGTAAAAGGGAGGTGGCAGGAGATGGCAATTCACTTTGCCGGAATCAGCAACGACTCATGCAAAGCCTAATATTGGGGCGATACTTTGCATGGGGCTGGACATTTATCATTGATATTGTCGCCCGAAAGAGCTTATATCGTTTCTAATAATGGGCTTTGCACCTTATTTTCCTTTCATAACAAATAAGGGGCTGAAAAGCAATGGTCAAACCATTTATTAGAAACCATCAATATAACTTGATTAAGAAGCAGGCGGGTCTGCTGCAGCATGCCTGCAACACCGTTTCCGATCCGAAAGTGGTGGAATCGGTAAAATATAGCGCACAATGCAAAATTATAGAAGCGTTCCCGGAAGCGATGGAGCTTGAAAAGCAAACGTTGGAGAAGATCTCGACGTTTAATACGTCAGGAGAATTCCATCAATATTTGCTTTCGTTGGAGCCTTATTTGATGGAATTTGCGCAAGTGACGGATAAGCAGCTTAAAAAGCTATTCCCCAAAAACAAAAAGCTCAAGATTCCTGGTTTAGCCGCTATCGATTACCGCTATGTCACTTATCTTGGCTGGACCGACATCGGAACGAATAGAATGTTCCTTGTTTATCAGCTGAACGGGCAGCTCGTCGGCGTCGAAGGAAGATATACCCCGGCGAACAAGAAAAGCATATGCTTTTTGTGCAATCGGCATGAAGAGGTTGCGTTATTTACGGCGATCACGAAATGGAAACCGGCTAACGCTTCGCCTGATTACTATAAGGCGATCGGCAACTATATGTGCGTGAACAGCGACACCTGCAACAAGAACATGACGGATGTCACCGCATTGGAAAAATTTATTCATGACGTTGTGGGATAATCTAATGGAATAGAACAACAATAGGCCGTCGAAGCATTTCGGCGGCCTTCTTTGTTCACCGCACTGAACTCAAGTCTTGGTGCGAGGAAAGGAAAGAACATTTGATTTTGGTATGAAAGGAGTGGCTCTTATGTCCGCGAAACTAACAAGCTCACAATTATCGGCTTTAGATTATATTACAAAGTACGCTAGAAACCGAAAAAATGAAGCTCAGCAAGCAATTAAGGACATTCTTCACATGTCTAATATTGCTCAGCACACATTTGAAGATGCCGTCAACAAGCTAAAGTCGCACACAAGGGTTGCCCTGCATTTTCATCCAGATAGACCCGATCCGACTATGAAAAGCGTTGCTGAGGCACTGTTGGAGCAGGGTATCTATAAGAGCCAGTTTGAGACGTTGTTATCCAATGGGAGTGTATCGGCTTATTCTGGTGGTGAACGCGACCTTTGGGAGAAAAGGATGTTTGAAGGAGCATATCAACTCGAGGGCACAACTAATAGTGAGCGCCCCAAGTATGGGGCACTGAATTTTATGCTGCATCCAGATGGACCAGCCCCACGATTTGGATCGTGTTATTTCCTCTTATATCCTGAGGTCTCGCATCGTTGCACATACACTTATTTGGATTCGCATCAAGACCCAATAGAGAAGGGGACTTATGAGGAGTTTGATGATATTTTAGCGGCTCTCATGAAGGATGCTTTCACGAGAGATTTCGCGATTGGGGAAAAGAATCTGACGCCGCGTAAATTAATTGATCATATGCTGGTGAATCTAGAAAGACCGTTCTCAGATCGTTCAAGCAAGGAGCCCAATCGCAATCTTAACCACTATATTGAAGCCCAGATTCATGGTGATATTTCTCTGAAAGAAGACGTGGAAGTACTAGTTGCTGATCCTTCATTCAAGGGCACTCATGCAGGAAGAATTATGGAGAAGCTATGCTTGCAATATTCAATTGATCTCTATTGGCATATGGGTTTTGCTTTGTTGGCAGATGAAGTTCCCGCGGACTTTAGAGGTCCATCGATGCCTTCCTTGGCCCAACGTATCGCACGAAACAATATGATCGATGTGAGCATGATTGGAGCTGCTGCAATGGACTTGAAGCGCGATCCAGTGTGCTGGAGTGATCGCGGAACCTATAAGGAAGTACTTCAGGAATTGAAACTGTTGTGGCATGTATTAGTGAGATATGGGGAGCCGCTTCGAAACTTTAGTAAACTCAAATAATGAGAAAAGAGAAATAACGTCAGCTAAGGAGAAGGTGGAAATGAGATGTCTCACTTTATGTAAAATGCTCAGAAACCCATCTTTATTAACCATCTTGAAAGTTTTTCTTCTCTCGCTTTACTATCATTGTTTTCTTTTCTATATTTTCCAAGCCTTTGTTCGACAACAATACTGCCATCCAACATAAAAAGAACACGCTTCGTTTTTGATGCGACTTTGACGTCATGTGTTACTAATAGAATCGTCGTTCCTGACTGGTTGATATCTGCAAGTTCCGCAATATTTGCTGAAAAATAAACCCCATTTTATTCAATCGTAATCTGGACAACCCCTTTTCGGAAAGAGCAGCTATCTCTTGTTCGTTAAAAATAACACTTCCTGGGGCCATACTATCCATGCCGCTAATGTTATAGAGCAATGTCGATTTGCCAGAACCGGATGGACGCATAACCGAAACAAATTCCCCCTTTTTAATTTGCAAACTCACATTTTTAAGTACATGTTGTTCATTTAAGCAATACTGGATTTCTTTATGGATACAATACTCATTAATGTTGTGATCGTCACAATAATCATTAATGTATGCGGGCAAAGAATGTAAGCTTGAACAGGATCGATAACAAACTTAATTTTGGAAGCACCCATCAAAGACATTAGGGCACTAACCGTACTATGGCCTTGATGTAGTAAACAAGTTATTCTTTTTATTGAAAAAGTCTTTCTTTAGAATCTTTAACAACATCTTATTACCTTTGCTCCTTTCATCTGTCCAACGGTTGATGCAAGAGGGGTTATTCTAGTGTTCGTCAGATAATACTTTGCACGTTGAATTCGTGAACAAGCTCAGAAGAAGCAGCGCAAAATAGCGTTTGTATAAGAATTGACCGAAGTGATATTGGCTACTAGCAACGATTGCGAGTGGTTGGATTGGATTTGCGTCGTAATGATGTTATGAGATCAAAAATATATTGACAAAAAAATAGTTAGGCACCATATTATATATATGGCCAATAAAAATATCATTTCAAATGCCAATGATGCTGCTCCCTCGCTTATACAATCTAAGCGCCAGATTGAACGCTATAACTTAGACGTTGACGCACAGGCTGTGCTCGTCGCAGCCAGGCTGATGGAAGCAGGCTCCAAGCTTGGACATGCCTCGGAGATTCATTTCTCCAGATTCGGTCTGTCGACAGGTCGTTATCGTTTACTGGCTGACCTTGAGGATAACGAAGGAGAAGAGTTGCCCTCGCAATTGGCTGAGCACCTAGGGGTTACACGTGCTACAGTGACTGGTCTTATCGACATCCTTGAGCGAGATGGTCTCGTATCCCGTCGAACTAGTGCAACAGATGGCCGTCAGAGATCAGTCGTTCTGACGGAGCAAGGAGCGAGGAAGCTTCGTGATATGGCTCCTGAGCACTTCGCGAGGCTAGAAGCCATGGTTGGCTTACTTAGTGTCGAGGAACGAAGCGTATTTCTTGACCTGTTGGGCAGAGTAACCCAAGGTATCTCAGCGCTTACGGACGAACCGGGAAAAGTAAAGGAACACATCAGGAAAGAGTAAAATGGGCTAGTTAAGCTAGCTCATTTTTACTCTCATATAGTTAGGAACCTAACTATATTTCTAATTTAACCATCACAAAGAGGAAGGGATGAGAGTGAAGCAGTGAACAAGATGGAATTCACGAGTAAGACAGAAGATGTTAATGACACCAAGGCTGCTGGTTGCGATTCTAAGCTTTTTGTACTATGGCGTGAAGTGGTAATGGCCTATGTCGCCCCCGCTACGATGGCAGGCATCGGGGGCTTGGTGACCGGCGATAGGGGACTTCAAATCGCAGCGCTGACCACGATCGGGGGAACGTCGGCCCTGGCCGCTTGTATGCTTGGCCTTTGGTTGCGGAGACGAGGGGTACATAAACGATGGATTATCAGTGCAGATCGCTTCGTCGTGGTGGGGCTGTTCGTGCTGGCGGGGGCTTCGTTAGGCGTACTCTCCGCGTGGGTCACATTGTGTTTGCTCGGCGTTGTTTGGCCGAACGATCACTTGGCCTGGTTCAATCGGGTATGGTTCGATTTTCCGTTATCTGCAACGATTGTAAGCACTATCATAACATGGCGGTGGCATAATTCCGTCAAAAAAAATGATTTATCACAAGGAGAGAATAGAAAATGATTGTTATTATTGGAGCAACAGGTACGATTGGAAGTGCGTTGTTAACACGATTGGCTGATCTTGGTGTGCCCGCCCGAGCGCTGAGCAGAGAGCCTGAGAAGTTGCGTTATCAAATTGGTGAATTAGGCCAGTCGACTATCGAAGTCGCGTCGGCTGACGCCTCCGCCCCGGAATCGTTGCGCCGAGCTTTTATAGGAGCCAGCCAGCTCTTTCTTGCAATGTCCAACAGTCCGAGACAGATCGAGTTGGAGACTTCGATTATTCGTACTGCCGCCGAAGCCGGAATTGAGCATATAGTGAAGATATCCAGTCCGGCCTTTGAGCGAAGCGCTCCGGTGGAAGTAGCGAGATGGCATCACGAAATCGAGAGCGCCCTGCACGAATCTGGACTCACTCATACTGTGCTGCGCCCATATGCATTCATGCAAAACTTACTACGCTTTTCAGAGACGATCGTAGCCCAAGATGTTTTCTACGGCTCAATGGGCGATGCGGCATGTAACTTTATCGATTGCCGAGATATCGCAGATGTCGCCGCAGAGGTTCTGACTAACCGTGAGAAGGCAGGCCAAGTATACACGCTTACCGGCTCGGAAGTTATCAGCTATCCGCAGATTGCAGATAAACTGTCTGCCTTGCTGGATCGGCCGATCCGCTACATCAACATGGACCTTAAAGCGCAGCGTCGCGATCTAATCGAACATCGACACATGCCGTCCTGGCTCGCGAATCACGTCGTGGAAATTCAAGCCATGTCCATAGCGATTCCAGAGAAGCCTACGGACACTGTGAAGTGTTTGCTTGGCAGAGAGCCCCGGACGCTAGACGCTTTTCTGCATGAATATGTAGAAATTTACCGGTAGGAGTCTCGCCAGAGAAATGCCGTAAAACCCATGATCATATTAAATGTCATACAAATGCCGAATTCCTTACACGTAGGGATATTCGGCATTTTATTGTGTTGTGAAATAGAATGATGAATGAAATAATATGAGTAAGTGATTTGTGAATCGAGATCGTTATGAAGTTTGCATGATAAAAACAATAAATAAAATATCTATATTATACCAGGGGCACAAAATGAACATAGACTTAAAAGATATACCGGAGTTTCAAAGTTGGCATATCATTAAAGAAATTAAGGAGGGTTAGAAAGAACATAAACTCCGTAAATTAGAAAAGTACGAAAGCAGTTCTGTTCGTGTAGAAAATGATAGCTTTGCAATAGATTACGTGCGGAATCATATTCATAAAATAAACCCTTTGCCGCCAGTATATAAGCACGGAGATTTTCATGTCGGCAATTTAGCACATTCAGCACTAAGCTTAATCAATTGGGCAGAATAATTTGAAGATAAAGATGAAGTAAAGAATATGCAACAACGTTGTGTACATACATTTAAGGATTACGATTATTTTCAAACAACCATACCTCATTGGTACAAAGATAATTATATCAATTACAGAAAATAGAGTTTCTGTTATGCCCGCGGAACAATCAGGTGCCCCAGCACGTATCCATGCGTATAGGTGGCTTTACTGTTGAGGCGCTTGCTTTAGCGAACAGCCAAAGATGGAAGAATTGGTCGAGACTGATTGGTTCGGTAATGGAGGTCAAAGCTACAACTCCCGGGGTTCGGATCGGATTGATACGCATATTATCTTCAAATTTATACAAATTGCTCGAAGGCATGAATACAGAGTTAAGGAATTCCTTACAAGATTTATCTTCATGCAAAAAAGCAGCACTATGATAAATGCTGCTTTTTTGTTATTTCTAAAGCCCCGTTTTAATTCTCCTTGTATAAGTTACTTCTCAAAACAAGTTATTCAGTTTTAATAAAATTCTTACCAAGAAGCCACATTCCACAACTTATGACAAGGAAATATACTGGCATCGTCATCAGTGAACCATTGTGAAGAACACTCATTCCCCATGTCATTAAGCTAACCAACAAGTAATAACCTAAGCTAAATATCGCCCCAGCGGTTCCAACAACATCGTGAAAACCGGCGAGTGAAAGACTTAAACAGTTAGGTAATGCGATGCCTGCTCCCATAAGCATAATAAACATGGTAAATAAAATACTAGCAATGGCCATGATCTTCGGCATTGTGTCAAACGCACTTGCAACTGTAAGAACCAACGCTCCAGCAGACATCACTAGAAGACCAATATGAATGATCTTCTCAGGTGCATAAATGGTCAATAATTTTTTGGAGAACATTGCACCAACAATCGATGCTAGAGCCACAATGATGCCAAAGAAACCATAAACCCCTGGTGAAACATGAAAGTGCTCAATAAATAAAAATGGGGCTTCGGCATAGTAACTGAAAATAACCCCATTTATTCCGCCAATCAATGTTCCGAAGACGATTACACGTGGTGACAACAGCATTTTCTTTGCAGTCGATGCAATGGCAACCTTTTTTCTCTTCGTAACATCTGCTGTTTCCGGCAACTTTAATAGAGCATAGACAAACAATATTACACTCAGGATAACAAGTGTAAAGAAAACAGCCCTGAAGCCAAGAGCTTGATCAACCCAGCCGCCAATGAGCGGCCCGATTGCGGGAGTAAATGCGATTACAGCAGATATTTGTGCAAACATAGCATGCCGTTGATTGCCTGATACACTTTCTCGCAGAATCGTTTGTGTAATGATTGAACCTGTCGCGGCACCAAATGCTTGAACAAAACGGCTTAACAAAAGGAATTCAATAGATGCTGAGAAATAGCACATTAAACTACCAAGTCCGTATAAAACGAGACCTCCCAGCATAGCTGGTCTCCGCCCAGTATAATCGGATAACCATCCCCAGCAGAAAACACCCAAAGCAAAACCGATAAAGTAAATGCTCAATGTTAACTGTACAGAACTATTTGAGACACCAAGCGCCATTGAAATATCAGGTAATGAAGGTGTGTAAATGGTCTCGCTGATTTGCGGAAAGGCCACAAGCACGATCATTAACAGCAAAGATGGTACTACCTTTTTTTTCACTTTATTTTCGCCCTCCTACAAGCTTATATGACTCCGAACAATATAAGCTTAGCTAGGGAAACGGGGGCTTCATTATTGCAATTCGATTATAGGTCATCACTTTTTTTATAATTCCTTTGAAAGTTTTATAGGAGGGTTAATAGTTTACGATTTAAGCGTAATGTACATTATATCTTCTCAAATCGAATAGTCCAAGTCAATATATGGAGATTTCGTTCGAGTAATACAGTATGCAAGACAAAGTCAAAATCCGTTTTTTTCGTAAGAACAATCCGTTTCAAGGTAGCAGGGCATTATCGTTGACTACTCAGGAAACCGCCCGCATGCTCTCGATGGGGTTAATGCTTACTGGAGTTGCAATGATCATTACACAAGGGATTCAAATGAAGAAACAAAAATGGCAGCCCAAACAACTGCTTCTGGCGGGTTCGTCGCTTGCCGTTTCTCGCGAGCAGCAGGGAGGCATCGCGGGTCTTGTGGGATCGGTTCAAGGTATCTCCGCTGTGATTGCCCCCATTCTTAGCACGAGTCTTTACCAAGTGGATAGACATCTTCCTAAATGCAATGTAGGGCATCTTCAACGGATTCATTTGAGAAAAGGCAACAAGTCAAATCAAAGCTGACAGTCGACGATATCCAATGCCTTCATCAAGCAAAAGATATATTATCCCGTGCCTGGAGACAACCACCAATAAAGATGAAAATCAAGACGTTAGAAGGCGAGGGTTGAACCTACGGTCTCTAACGTCTTATTTGTTTGACTTTGTTTGTCGCACACTCAATCATTTACCTAATTGGAGTGCGCCTCTTGGAGTTGTGTGATTTCCCTCTGCGGCTTCTGAAACAGTTGCTTTAAGCTTTCATAATTAACAAGAACAGTACCAACGATAATCGTAACTGCTCCGACCACTGTTACCCAAGTAATAGCTTCCCCGTAGAGCAAGACCCCAATCGTGAGAGCAATCAACGGTGACACGTACAGCCAGGTCGAGGCAAAGACAGGGGTTGTCTTGGCGACTAGCCAATAGAATAGACTATGCCCAATCATCGAACCGATGACAATCAGATAGAGCATTGAGCCGATCACGTCCGCCGACAGTAAGCTCTTAAAGTACCAATGTTCTGTGCATGCAGACAGCATGAGTAATAGTGCTCCTCCATACATCATCTGAGCGGCGTTAAGCGCTATTGGCGATGCCTCCGGGAAACGTTTTGTAACTTGTTTTGAATAAATGGCGCCACCTGAATAGAACAATTGACTAACCAAAATCACAAGGCTTCCGATGAGCAGCCACATACTTGCTGATAACGTAATAGCAGGCAGAATAATAAGGATCACGCCAATAAATCCGACGATGCAGCCTATTAAGGAGCGACGGCTTGGTGTCTGACGCATTATGATCATTTGCAGCAAAAGGATCAGAATCGGAGCAGTAGCCGAAAATACCGCTGCGATTCCAGACGCAACATATTGTTCACCCCAATACAAGGGTGCAAAGGTGCCAAAAGTCAGACCGATTCCTGTAAGCAGCATTTCTTTGCGCAGAAGGAGAGAGAAGCTTGCTTTTTTCCTCCATATCATCCATCCGAATAAAAGCAGACCCGCGACGAAAAACCTTATGCCCGAAGATAAAAACGGCGGTGCAGAGGCGTCAACACCGATCTTAATGGCTAAAAATGTAGTGCCAAACACGAGACATACGAGTAAATAATTAAAGATAATCATGATTCTCCCCCTTTATGAATGATCATACACGGATAGGTATAGAACAGATGAATGCAAATAGAACAGATTAGAAATGGTTGGTGTACAATAAGCAAAAAGGGGGCGGCTTGCATGCTTTTTAAACAAGTATACGATCACATCATGACGAGAATTGAGCGCGGAGATTGGAACGTACATGATAAGCTTCCTTCAATTCGACTGCTCGCTCTGGAGTTGGGCATCAATCGACTGACGGTGTTCAAAGCCTACCAATTGTTGAAACAGAACGGAAAAGCCTATGTCAAGGAGAAGTCTGGTTATTATGTTAGTCCTGAGAATTCGCTACCTAACCTCTACGAGCGTGATGTAAATGAGTCTATCGAATCTTCTGCTGTGCACCTGAACAGCAAGTTGTCCGATATTCACAGGGTAACGGCTGCTTATCAATTTTCCCAAGCACTGATTGATCCGAACTTGTTGCCAAATCTATTTCTATCTGAGTATGTGAAGAAGGTTTTTGACATCTACCCTAAGTTGATGGGGACTTATTCTACCCCGCAAGGGGATGAAGAGCTGCGTGATGTCCTCTGTCAGTACATCATACGTCATTACCGGGTTCATCTGAATACAAGCGAGGAGTTGATAACGACGGGGGCGCAGCAGGCGATCGACTTGCTTTCTAGAATATTCATAAGACCAATGGATGCGATTTTGGTGGAACGGCCGACATACAGCGCTGCGATTGATGTATTCCGAGGGCAGGGCGCCAGATTGATTCCTGTGGATTTTTCTCCGGAAGGCTATGATTTGGACATGGTCGAATTGTTGATGAAGCAGCATCGACCACGGTTCTTTTATATGAATCCTACTTTCCATAATCCAACGGGGTATACATTACCGATCACTCAACGTAAGCAGCTTGTAGAGTTGGCCGAACGGTATCGTTGTTTATTAATTGAAGATGATGCGTTTCACGACATGTACTTTGATGAACGTCCACCGCAGCCTTTATTCACTTACGATACAGAAGGATGGGTTGTATATCTCCGAAGTTTCAGTAAGTATGTGGCGCCAGGCTTGCGAATATGCGCCGTATTTGGCCGCAAGTCCGTGATAGAACCTCTGATAACGGCCAAATCGCTGGCTGACAACGGAACGCCGCTAGTCACTCAAAAAATATTTGTGCATTACTTTCAATCTGAACGGATGCAGCAACATTTGGAAAAATTGCGAATTGCGCTACAAATCAGAAGAGACATCATGGAGGAGGAATTGGCATTGGCGCCTATCGACTGGAAATGGATTACTCCAAAAGGGGGACTCAATATATGGCTCCAACTGCCGGATACGGTTCCAGCGAGAACGTTATTAAACGAGAGCTTTCGACAATCTATTTCCTTCGTTCCTGGCCAAATTTGCGATCCGCTCGATGAGATGCAGTCTTGGATCAGACTGAGCTATTCATTCGTGAATGAAGAGCAAATACGTGCTGGAGTTCAACAGCTTGCAGAAATCGCACAACGTATCAAGGAACGGTGAAATACGAGATGGTTTAACATTTTGAAACTGCAAAATAACGTAGATAGATACGTTTCATCAGTAGAATGCAGCACTTTTGTTTTGGTCTATTAATGAAGCAGAACCAGCCCCATATCATTAAAGCATGACTTCTATTTTTATGTTCCGAGCTTCTTCATTTCAACTTCAGCTAAATTTCATCTGAATTTCACATACCTTTAGTATAGTAGAGGCTTATATAGATAGAGACTTAAACTATACACTGGGGTGAAAATAAATGTCGGCAAATATTCTCGTTATCGAGGATGATATCTATATTCAAGAACTTATCCAAGAATTTCTTAGGGCCCAGGATTATCACGTAGAGGTGGCTAGCGATGGAAGCGAAGGGTACCAAAAATTTCAACAAGGCACGTTCGAGCTGGTCCTGCTGGACATTATGCTGCCGAACATGGACGGTTATTCCATCTGCAGAATGATTCGAAACAAGCATGATACACCAGTGATCATTATGACTGCATTAAGTGAAGAGAAGGATCAACTTAAAGCGTTTGAATTGGAAGCGGATGATTTCATTTCGAAACCATTCTCTTTTAATGTGCTTGTCAAACGAGTCGAGGCGGTACTGCGGCGTTCCAGGTCGGAGATGAAACCAAAGGAACTTCATTGTGCTCGTCTCCGTCTGGATTGCGACAGTTATAAAGCCTATATCGATCACGCGCTGATTGACATCACGGTCAAGGAATTCACTATCTTACAGTATTTTTTAGAGAATGTGGGTCGAACTATTACGAGGGAGATGCTGCTGGATAATATTTGGGGTTATGATTTCTACGGCGATACTCGAATTGTGGATGCACATATTAAAAATATACGAAAAAAACTGGGGTTGCCTTACATCCGAACGGTGAAAGGGATTGGTTACATCATGGACGGTGGCGACAGTTGAGACGTAGGGGCATTACATTCAAAATATTTGTAGTCACGACAATCTTATTGGCCGTTTCCGCTCTGGTCCTGTATCTCACTCTCTATTTTTTACTTCCGCCGTATTATTATCATACCAAAAAAGCGAAGCTGGAAGCCGGTGTGCATACGCTAGTCACTCAAATCGAAAAAAGCGAATTTGAGAAGGCAAAGGGATTAATGGAGGATTTTCAACACCAGTACAACGCTTTTGTCGTGATAAGTAACGAAGAGGAAAAGATCATTTTTCCCAATGTTGTCTCTCTCAATATTACCGATAATGCTAAAATAGAGGGATCCACCATGCCTCCTGCAAAAAGAGATGATATCTTTAGTAAATTCATACCCATTTCTTTTGTTGGTGACCGTGAAAGGTATAGTTTGCTTGTCACTGCATCACTCCAGCCGGTTGATGAGGCAGCAACGGTGATATTGACGTTTCTGCCCTATATGTTAATCGTCATTTTGCTGCTTTCCTTTGTCGGTGCCTACGTCTATTCCCGGATCATTGCACGACCATTGATCGGTTTGAACGTATTGGCCAAAAAGATGGCCAAGCTTGATTTTAGCGCCGACTATTCCTTCCAATCCGATGACGAAATTGGTGAGCTGGCGGCTTCCCTCAATGAACTGTCCCGCAATTTGCAATGCTCGATGGAAGAACTCCATCAGGCGAATTTACAGTTAACCGATGACATCAAAAAAAAGCAGGAGCAGGAAGTCGAGCGTCGTGAATTTGTCGCGATGATTTCGCATGAACTTAAAACCCCCATTGCCGCAGTATCCGGTCAACTGGAAGCAATGATCCATAATATCGGACCTTATCGCAATCGGGATAAATATTTGCTGCAGTCACAGCAAATTACGAAAGACATGGAGAAGCTTGTTCACGAGATTCTTGACATTTCAAGTTTGGAGAGCCATGAGTTCAAGCCCCAAATCCGATCCGTGAATGTTACTCTTCTTGTGACAAATATATTAGAGAACTATCATTATTTTTGTGAAACCAAACATATCAAACTGGCAAGCGATATGGATGCCAACGTGATGCTGCAGGCTGATGAACGCTTGTTATCCAAGGCTGTGTCCAATATAGTGGGCAATGCGGTAAACTATACCCGAAAAGGGGAAGAGGTACGCGTCCATCTCTTTGAAACCGAGGATTCCGTGCAACTGGATGTGCTGAATACTGGGGCATGTATCGAAGAGGATGAGCTTCCACATCTTTTTAAACCATTTTACCGCCTTGAGAAGTCGCGAAGCCGTACGACAGGAGGCAGTGGACTTGGCTTATACATTGTACAAAAGGTGCTGGAAGCCCACCATGCGACGTACAAATTGGCCAATGAGCCCAGTGGCGTTATGTTTACAATGAGTTTCCCAAGAACCCGGAACGGTACCTAGTTCCGGGTTTTTTCTTGCCCCATTCATACTTGCTTCACATGAACTTCATGTTGGACTTATATAATTGGCATTCAAGAAGACGGGAACAAACCGATTGAAGGTGTTACCGATATGGAGGACAAGCTTATGAACATACATCATGTGAAGTTAAAGGAGATTTTAGTTGCTTTTTGCTTTCTCGCTCCGAGTCTGGCCGGGTTTGCCGTTTTTTATTTGATTCCGTTCGGCACAAGTGTACTGTACTCTTTTCAGGATCGTCTTACGGCTGCCTTGACGCTTGCCAACTACTCCGAATTGCTATCCAGCTTGTCCTTTCAGAAGGCGGCAGCTAACACATTCCGATTCACCGCCATCAGTGTGCCTATCCTCGTTGTCTTGTCTCTCATCCTGGCTATGGTGTTGAATCAGAGGGTATTCTTCCGCAACTGGCTGCGTACGGCATATGTGCTGCCATTGGTCGTTCCGGTGGCGTCCATCGTCCTCTTTTGGCAGATCATGTTCGATTGGAACGGGGTATTGAATGCCCTGTTGAAATATGTCGGATTAAGCCGCATCGACTGGATGAAATCAGAATGGTCCGGGTCCGTCATCGTTCTGATTTATGTCTGGAAGAACATCGGATACAATGTGGTCTTGTTTTTGGCCGGGCTGCAGAACATTCCGGAGCAATATTACGAGATCGCTGATTTGGAAGGAGCGGGGCCCGCCCGCAAGCTGTTCGGCATTACGCTGGTATATTTGACACCTACGATGTTCCTGGTTATCCTGATGTCCGTTTTGAATTCATTCAAAGTATTCCGGGAGACCTATCTCATCGCCGGAGCTTATCCGCAAGACCGGATTTATATGCTGCAGCACTATATGAACAATATGTTCTTATCGCTGGACATGCAGAAGTTATCCGCGGCAGCGACGCTGATGGCCATCTGTATTCTTGTACTGGTTGCCGTACTATTTCGAACCGAGCGGATGTTTCGCTCTTTCATGGAGTAGTGCGCCGAGCAAAGTATGGATTAGGAGGTTAAACAAGTGGGAAAGGAAACAAAAGAATATATCCTGTCTCTCTTACGAACGATTCTATTAACGTTGATTGCTCTCATGTTGTTAGTCCCGATTATCGTGACGGTTGTTAATTCTTTCATGACGGAACGAGAAATTCATGCGAATTACGACATGCTCGGCAACACCGATATAAGCGAGTTCGTCAATTTGAAATTGGTCCCGGATTGGGTCTCATTGGGGCAATATTTCAAAGTGCTGATCGCCACTTCAGGATATTTACGCATGTTCTGGAACTCGGTGTATATGGTCGTGCCTATTATTATCGGTCAGGTAGCAGTGGCGTCATTAGCCGCCTTCGCCTTCGCAAAATTGCGTTTTCCAGGCAGGGACCTGCTGTTCTTCCTTTACCTGATAGCGATGCTGATGCCGTTTCAAGTGACGCTCGTGCCCAATTATTTGATGGTGGACCGTCTGGGGCTCTTGAACAGTCCTTATTCCATCATGCTTCCGGGTATATTCGCCGCGTTTGGGGTGTTTTTGCTAAGGCAATTCATGCTGCAGATCCCTTCGGCCTACATGGAAGCCGCCAAGATAGATGGAGCGAGTTATCTGCGCATCTTCGCATCCATCGTATTGCCGATGGTCAAACCCGGGATCGCGGCGCTGGTTGTCCTATTGTTCGCCGACTACTGGAATATGGTCGAACAGCCGCTCATCTTTCTGCGTGATGCGGAGCTTCAACCATTGTCCGTATTTCTCTCCAGATTTCAGAAGGAAGCCTTCGGCGTTATCTTCGCTGCTTCTTGCCTTTACATGGCGCCCATGGTGCTTCTGTTTTTAAATACGGAACGATATTTCGTTGAAGGAATTCAACTTTCCGGTATAAAAGGGTAGCGACCTTGAACCTTTCATTCACATAAGCACAAGGAGGAAATAAAAATGGTACCAAAACGCCGCCACCTGCTGCGTTATCTGTTTATCGCGTTTTTTGTACTATTGGCTGGCCTTACCTTGTTCAGCAACACGTTCCAAACGATGATGCTGCCGAAAGTGACCACGGAGAATGCCGTAACCAAAACGTTATCCCATGTCATCGAGGGCAGTGGAACGGTCACCTACCGGGAACAAGATGACTTGCTCAGTGAAACCGGCACGAAGGTGACCAAAGTGCATGTCAACAAAAACGACAATGTTAAGAAAGGCCAAGTGCTGCTTACGTTCGATAACTCTGCGGTAGAACAGCAATTGCTGGATGAACAAGATGGGCTCAAGAAACTGCTGCTGGATGTAGACATGCAAAGAGAACTATATATCGGCGCGCAGCGAGAAGGCGATGAAGATACGGTGCGCAAAGCGAAGCGCGAACTTGAAAGACAGCAGTTGAGTGTGAATGCACAGCAGCGAAAGATCGATAACTTGCGGAGCGATTTGGCGAAGAAATACAAGTTAACGGCTCCTTATAACGGAAGGATCGTGGATATCAAGGTAAAAGAAGGGGCGATTGTTCCGGTTGGATCGACAGTTCTAACGCTGGCTAATCCTGACGAAGGATTCTTGCTTTCCTTCACCACGGACGCGACTTCGTCGGCCTTCCTGCAAACGGGAGAGATTGTTAAGGTCAACGTGAAAGGTGAAAAGCAACGGACTGTGGAGGGCACCATCACGGAGATCAAGGAAGGCTTAGCTCCGGATAACAAAGGTAATCAAGGAGAATTGGGCGTTAAGGATGACAAGCAGGAGGATTCGAAGAAGACGATTGTCGTTGCCATGAAAGATAGCGGCCTGAAGGGAGGTGAACAGGCAAGTGTGCATATCGACAAGCCGTTCAAGCAACAAGGGTTGGTCCTGCGCAAAGAGTTAATCAAGGAAGATAGTACAGGAAGTTACGTATTCGTCATTCGCGAAAAGAAAAGTCCGCTCGGCAATACGTACTCTGTGCAAAAAGCATATGTGAAGACAGGGGATGAAACCAAAGAAGAAACGATTGTCCTGTCTGGTCTTTACCCCAATGAGGATATTGTTGCAGAAACGAGCGAACCGTTGCAGGAAGGCAACCGTGTTCGACTACATTAAAAAGGAATGATGACATTGAACAAGAAATGGATACTTCTCCTGATGATCGCAATTTTATCTTTAACCGCATGCTCTTCGAAAAACGATGCACCCGCCACAGGCTCGCCCGCGGCGGAAGCGGAAGGCAAAAAAACCGTTGTCGTCTCCGTGATGTATGTGACCCCTTTTCTGGAAAGGGCGGTTCAAAAATTCGAGGAACTATATCCTGACATTCATATTGAGCTTAAAGGGAATCCGCTGGGCAGCGAAGGCATGATAAAGATGATGACTGAAATGGAGACTGAGAAATACGTTCAATCGGTTCTCACTGAAGCAATGTCGGGGAAAGGCGCGGATTTGATTGACATGAGCAATTTGCCTGAAGACAAATTGGTGGATAAGCAGGTATTGGCAAATCTAGATGAACTCATGGAAAGCGATTCGTCGTTCGATAAAAAACAGTATTACCAGAACATTTTTCAATCGCCGCAAACCAGTGAAGGTCTGTATTCCATGCCGGTCACTCTTATGCTGGATATGATTGTTGGGAATCCCGAGCTTTTGAAGAAAGGAAATGTCACCATCGATGAAGGGACCTGGACATGGGACCAACTTAAGGACATCACCAAGAAGCTGCGGGCCCAGGAAGGTGAAGATTTATACGCTTTTGTCGGCATTCCTCCCGAAATGCTCATGACTTACTTCCTTGAGGACAATTATCGGCAGTTCGTCCTAAGCAACCAGCAGGCAGACTTTGATTCAGATGCGTTCAGAGCGCTTATGCAAAATATCAAAGCAATGTACGACGAAGGCCTGATTAAGGCCAATGAGGAGAGCCAGGAGAACGAAGTACGCGGCTCGGTTGGTTCCGGGAATAGGAACAAAAATAGTTTGTTCACCTATACGCTAAGTAACAGAGCAGAAACTTTATTGACGACTTTGGCAGATTCGAACAGCCAGATGTTCCAAAGGCCATCGATTAGCGGTCAACCCCAAGGTTGGAGCTACAAATCCAGCAATAGGTTTGGTATCAATAGCAAATCGAACGTTCAGAAGGAAGCTTGGGAGTTCCTGAAGTTCATGATCTCTGAGGAAGTGCAGTCATCGGATTACTTAATGGGAATACCTGTCCATAAAGACGCTAACAAGAAAAAGCTTCAAGAAGCAGCACAAAAGTTGAAAGCAACCATTTCAGATGAAAAGCGTTTGGATGAACGAATTGAATATGCGGGGAACATCCTGGAGGCAGCACATCCAAGCTTCTCAATCGATAAGAAAATCGAATCCATCGTCCAAGAAGAGTTTGAATCCTATATGAATGGTCAGAAATCGGCGGATGAAGTGAGTAAATTGATTCAAAACCGCGTTATGACCTATTTGAACGAGTGATGCTATCTGCGATGCCGGCGGGAGACATGTTCGGTCTCGACAATGAACAGTGAAACTGCAATTGAACGGGATGGGCCGTCGCTGCTATGTGATGCACGGCTTCCGCTCCCTTTCACTTCATACCAATTAAATCTTGTTCCGGTTTCGCTTATTCAAGTAAAAATAGATCATCCCCATAAAGACGCTGCCCCCGATCATATTGCCGAAAGTTACAGGAATCAGATTATGCAAGGCGCCGTACAGCGAGATGCCGGCCGGATGCTCCATGAACAATGCGATAGAGAAAGAGGTCATGTTGGCGATGCTGTGCTCGAAGCCGGATATGAAGAAGCAGTAGACAAACAGAATCATCGCAAATATTTTAGGCCCGTCGCCCTTCAGGGTCATCGGAATAAAGAATGCCATGCAGACAAGCCAATTGCATAAGATCGCCCGGAAAAATAATTGAAACGTCGATGCCTCCATCTTATGCGCTACTACATCATAAAAGAATACGTTGCTGTTATATCCGCGGAACAATCCAGTGCCCCATAAGAGGGCTGCAAATAAGAGTGCGCCTATAAAGTTGCCGAGATAGCTGGTACCCCAAATTTTAAACGTATCACTCCAAGTCGTCGATCCGCGCAGAGTGGAGAAGGTGAAGTAGAACGTATTCCCCGTGAACAGATCTCCGCCCGCGTAGCCGATCAATATGATAGCCGCTCCAAACGTGACGGCAGCCGTCGTATAGGCGAACGGTGAAGCGCCTTCGTCGAATAGATTGCCCGTCTTAAACGCGACAACCACGCCGAACCCGATGAACATGCTTGCCATGATGGAACGAAGCAGGTACTGGAACTTGTTGGAGTCCCACGCCGCTTTCTTTTTTAATGCTAATGTCTCCACCTGATCTAACGGATGCTGTTCCATGACCTGCTCCTTGTTTCTTTTCTCTTCGTTTAGCACACCCTTAATTGGATAAGATACCCTATAGCGTACGTATCCATGCGTATCGATTGATTATCTGTGCATAGCCTATTACGAGGGTTATTGGTTATAATGGATATGCGAAAAAGAAAAGTAAGGATGGAGTAGCATGCATAACCTCTTAGAACGTTATTACCAATTACGCGAATTGATCTCGGAAGATTCCATAAGACATGATGAATTATTGAAACAGCACACCTATACCCGCATGGGCGGCAAGGCCGATCTGTATGTGACGCCTGACCGTCACGAGGAATTGCAAGTTATCATTAACTTTGCGCGTCAGCATCAACTGCCGCTTACCATTCTCGGCTTTGGCTCCAATCTGATCGTTAAGGACGGCGGGATTCGGGGCATCGTAGTCAACTTGAACAGGCTGAACCAGATTGTCCGCAATGAGCATAAGATTATCGCGCAAAGCGGCGCAGCCATCATCGACGTGTCACGCGCCGCGCTTGAACACCGGCTGTCCGGACTTGAATTCGCCTGCGGCATTCCGGGATCGGTAGGCGGAGCGCTCTACATGAACGCCGGTGCGTACGGAGGCGAGATTGCGGATGTGCTGGAAAGCGCACTGGTGCTAACGCCTGAAGGAGAGCTTGTCCGTCTGACGAAGGAACAGCTCGAATTAGGCTACCGCCGGAGCAATATCGGACCGAACCGGTATATTGTGCTGGAAGCGACTTTCTCGCTTGTGTCAGGCGAATACGATGCGGTTAAGGCCAAGATGGATGAGCTGACGAACTTGCGCGAATCCAAGCAGCCGCTTGAATACCCTTCATGCGGCAGCGTCTTTAAGCGTCCTCCGGGCCGCTTTGCCGGCCAACTGATTCAGGAATCCGGGCTGCAGGGTACGCGGATCGGCGGCGCCGAGGTGTCCACGAAGCATGCCGGGTTTATCGTTAACGTAGACGATGCGACGGCAAGCGAATATATTTCGCTTATCCGCCACGTGCAGCAGACGGTCAACGAACGGTTCGGCGTGGAGCTTGAGACTGAAGTACGCATTATCGGCGAAGACAAGTAGTGACAGTGTCCATCATAAATAAGCGATCGATTCGTACATGGACACCCGTATCATGGCGCCTCAAGCGCAATAGCAGGTTAAGATTGGCGTGAATGTCCACGTTTCTTTGCTGAAGATTGTATTGCTGTACCGTTTAGACGTGTACGACAAGCAGAAGGCTTGCACCGAAAGGTGCTATGCTTTCTGCTCTTTTTATTTTTATATATACGCACACAAAGGAGTGTAACTAGACATGATAACGAACATGAACCACGGTTGGAAGAGAAGAGTAGCCTTGTTTCTCACCGCTCAGACGATATCCCTATTCGGCTCATCTTCGGTTCAGTATGCAATTATTTTGTATATCACCTTGAGGACATCATCAGGAATCATGTTTTATAGGAGGGCTTAACGCTAATAGTGTGCGGTTTAAACGTAATGTGCATTATAAATCCGTTTTTCCGTAAGAACAATCCGTTTCAAGGTAGAAATGCTTACGTTTTTCACTTAACATTCAAAAGTGAAGCATCAATAAAAGATGCTGCGAAAGGGGAAAATGTGAAAGTGGCTAGAATTCGATTCAGTATCTTTTTTAGTGTATTTGTTGCGATGGTTGCATTGATGATTATTGCTCCTATCATGCCTCCGCTCATCCGCGAATTGGGGTTAAGCGAAACCCACTCGGGCTTGATTATATCCTTAGGCTCTATTGCAATGGCTTTGATGGCGCCGGTGTGGGGACGGCTCAGTGATATCAAAGGAAGAAAGCCCGTCATTTTGATTGGCTTCCTGGGCATGTTTGTGAGCTACGTCTTGTTTACGGCGACGATGTATGCTGGACTGACGGGGCTCATTAAAGGCGGACTGTTAGTCGCATTGCTGATAGCAGCGCGCGCTATGGTTGGTCTGTTTATTCCAGCCGTCCCTTCGTCGGCACAGGCGTATATGGCGGATGTCACAGATGAAAAAGACCGTTCTGCAGGCATGGCATTCATAGGAGCTGCAAATGGACTGGGCCTCGTGCTTGGACCTGCGATAGCTGGCGTATTTGCTCTTATCGGACTAATTTGGCCCCTTTATATCGGAGCTATGCTGCCGATCATGGCATTTGTCGTTGTGCTGCTGTTGATCCCAGCCCATAAACCGATGATTCAAGACAAGCCGCCAAAGGTCAATCCATTTCAAAAAGGCGTTCGTCTTTATTTGTTTGCCGGTCTGGTAACGATGCTCAGTGTTGTTACCCTGCAAGTGATCGGAGGCTTCTATTTCCAGGACCAATTATCTTTGACTACCCAAGAAACGGCGCGAATGCTCTCGATGGGGTTGATGTTTACCGGGGTAGCGATGATCATTACGCAAGGGATTCAAATGAAAAATCAAAAATGGCAGCCCAAACAACTGCTTCTGGTTGGATCACTGCTGTTCATGATCAGCATGGCGCTCTTTTTGTTCGTTATTAGCTTGATCAGCTATTACCTGGCATTCTTTTTGTTCGGGGTAGGAGCGGGCCTTATGATGCCAGGCTTTATGGCGGGTTCATCGCTCGCCGTTTCCAGCGAGCAACAGGGAGGCATAGCGGGTCTTTTAGCATCAGTTCAAGGTCTTTCGGCTGTGATTGCGCCAATTCTTAGCACAAGCCTGTACCAAGTAAATAGACATCTTCCGTTTGCAATCATCGCTGCCTTGGTTCTCGTGTTGGCCATAACGATGTTTACCGCGACAAATAAGACTACCGAGAGCAGAGCGGTAACCGGTCAGTAGCAATCATCCATATTAGAGGGTTCATTTTTTTTCGCACCCATTGATAATGATTATCTTTATCGTTAATATAGGATTAATGGTTATAGTCATGCAATCCTCAATCTCATGTTGACTAGACAACAATATATCACCCTATATTACTAAGCACTTGCTGCTAAGTAGACTATACGAAGGAAGGGATAGACATGAGTGCCAAATCTGAAATGTCAGGTTTGATAAAAATAGCCAGTGAAAAAAAGGGATTATTAACAGCGGCCAGCTTGTTCTCCATCCTTTCAAGCCTGCTGCAAATCGCACCATTTATCGCGGTATATAACATTATCGAGGAATTGTTGCGACATGCGCAGCAGCCTGCAAGCATAGACAAGGAATATATCCTATATTGGGGTATCTTTGCTCTCATCGCTTTGATTGCCGCGTTACTTACTTTATATATCGGTGTAATGTGTTCTCATATCGCAGCTTTCAGCATCCTCTATAAGCTAAGGGTGCGACTGGCCGAGCATGTTGCAAAAGTTCCAATGGGTTATCATACGAAAACGGCGACAGGGGAACTCAAAAAGATAATCGAGGTCAGTGTTGAAAAAATAGAAAAATTTATCGCTCACCAATTGCCTGATACCGTCTGTGCGGTGATTATGCCGATTCTATTGCTCAGCTATTTATTTTGGCTCGACTGGCGGCTGGCTCTCGTGCTGCTCATTCCGATCGGCATCGGTTTTTGGCTGCAGTTCCGTATGTTCGGCAACGTAATGGGACAAACGGCCTACAGAGAATTTCAACATGCGGTGGAAGAAATGAATGCAACAGGCGTGGAATATGTCAGGGGTATGCCGGCAGTAAAAGTATTCGGGATCACGGCGGATTCATTTCTCACTTTCAAGCAAGCAGTGACCAGATACCGCGATATTTCTTTACATATTACGGATTTATTTAAGACACCGTACAGTCTCTTTTCTGTCATTGTAAGCTCTTTGTTTACTTTCATTATCCCCATCGGAATTCTGCTGTTGAGCGGTAATTCCGGCAATCAATCGTTTGCGATTACGTTTATTTTGTTTCTCATTATTGCACCAAGCTTATCCACGCCGTTGTTGAATTTGATGTATCTGGGCGGCGGGCTGAGAGAAATTGTGGAAGGAAACAAGCGGATTGAAGCTGTGTTTGCGGAACCGGTTGTAACGGAGCCTGTTGTACCCCAAGTTCCTGTCAGTTACGATATCGCCTTCCAGCATGTTTCATTCGCATATGAACGGAAAGGAAGCAAAGATTTCAAATCGGTATTACAGGACATTCATTTTGTGGCAAAAGCAGGGGAAATGACAGCATTAGTCGGTCCTTCAGGCGGCGGAAAATCGACCATTGCCAATCTATTGCTTCGTTTTTGGGATGTTCAGGAGGGCGAGATAACGATTGGCGGCGTTCCGATTCGAGAGATGGGAACGAATACGCTGATGGAAACCGTCTCCTTTGTATTTCAAGACGTTCATCTTTTTTACGATACAATTGAAGCGAATATTCGAATGGGCAATATGACAGTATCCAAAGAAGCCGTCATTGAAGTCTCAAAGACTGCCTGCTGTCATGAATTTATCGAGAAGCTGGAGCACGGGTACGACACGAAAATAGGAGAGGGCGGCACCTATTTATCAGGGGGAGAGGCGCAACGAATTGCCATCGCTCGGGCGCTGCTTAAAAATGCGCCAATTCTGGTGCTGGACGAAGCGACGGCTTATGCGGACGCTGAAAACGAAAAGAAGATTCAGCAAGGGCTCATTGAGCTTGTGAAAGGGAAGACCGTCCTTATCATTGCTCATCGCCTGTCCACGATTCGTGCGGCAGAACAAATTCTTGTCGTCAAGCAGGGGGAAATCGTCGAACACGGAACGCACGACGAACTGCGGGCAGAAAACGGGTTGTACGAGCAAATGTGGCAAGCACATCAAAGTGCCTCCTCTTGGAGACTGGGTGCAGAGAATATAATATCGTCGCCACAAGTAATTCCTGCAGGGGAGGCTTCCAGATGAATCAATACTTTTACAACATTTCGGCAGGCAACATCAAAAATTTATGGCCTTCCGCTTTTGCAGCCATATTGGACGGCATAGCCAAAATCATTCCGGCAGCTTTGCTAATCGATATTTTTAATACCATTTATGAATCTTTTGCGTATCCGGAAAAGGGCTTGAACACCGGGCGGATGTGGATCGTATGCATCATTCTGATCGTCTGGCTGATGGTGTCCTATGCCGCTACTTCTTTTCTTTACGATAAATCTTTTAAAGCTGCCTACAGCTTGGCAGCATCCGGTCGCTTAAAAATAGCCGAGCACCTGCGACATCTATCGTTAGGTTATTTCGGACAGCGGGATCCAGGTGATATGACGAACTTATTGCTGAGCGACTACGGACAAGTCGAACATACGATATCTCACAATGTGCCGCAATTGATTAGCGCGATTATGCTGCCCGTACTGGCATTCGCGGGGCTTGTATTTGTGGACTGGAGAATGGCATTGTCCATGTTCATAGCGGTCCCAATAGGGGGATTGCTGCTGTGGCTGACAGACTCGATTCAAGCGCGCTTAAGTGAACGTCATGTCAGGGCCAAAAATGAGGCTGCCAGTCGACTGCAGGAGTATTTAGCCGGTATACGCGAGATCAAAGCCCACAATATGGGCGGGGATCGGTTTGAACGTTTACGCCTTTCATTTGACCAATTGAAACGCGCTTCGATTCGGCTTGAAGGTCTCGTAGGTCCTCTTATTATGGGAGCGATGCTGCTGATCCGCTCCGGGATGACCATCATGATTTATGCCGGAAGCTATCTGCTTGTTGGCGGAACGTTGACTCTTCCCATCTTTCTTTTGTTCTTGCTGCTTGGGACTCGAATCTTTGAACCGTTAACCGTCGTGTTAATGAACTATGGCGGAATGCGGTATTCTGCTTATAGCGCACAGCGGATCATGGACGTGCAGCAGCATGCACCGATGCAGGGCACAGCAAGCATCGAGTCTTCCGGGCCGATCGTGTTCGACCGGGTCACATTTGGATATGACGCCGATACGCCTGTCCTGAAGGACTTGTCTTTTACGATCCAGCCGAATACGATCACGGCTTTGGTAGGACCGTCCGGAAGCGGGAAGAGCACCGTAACACGCTTGATTGCGCGCTTCTGGGAAGTTCAACAGGGAGAAATCAGGATTGGGGGACATTCCATTCGAGATGTCAATCCGGAAAACCTGCTGCAGCATATGTCCATGGTATTCCAGGATGTGTATCTATTCCAAGATACGATCGGCAACAATATCCGCATCGGCAACATGAACGCAACGCAAGCAGAGATTGAAGAAGCGGCCAAGCGCGCTTGTTGTCATGACTTCATCTCCCAATTGCCGCAAGGATATGATACGCCGGTAGGAGAAGGCGGCTCGACATTATCCGGAGGTGAAAAGCAGCGGATTTCGATTGCCAGAGCATTGTTGAAGAATGCGTCGATTGTGCTGCTGGATGAAGCAACCGCTTCTTTGGATCCGGAAAATGAACTTGCTGTGCAGCAGGCCATCAATGAGCTGGTCGCCGATAAAACCGTCATTCTGATTGCGCATCGCTTCAAAACGATTCAGAATACAGACAAGATTCTTGTCCTTGAGCATGGCCGACTCGTTGAAGAAGGCACTCATCGCACCTTGTTGGCTCAAGAAGGTCTATATGCAAAGTTATGGAGGTTGCAGCAGGATTCCGATGGGTGGCAAGTGAAATCTTGAATCGACATAAGGATGTTCATAATGAAACTTTTTCCTGAGGGAAAAAGTTTTTCGTATTTACAACATATTTTTATTAGGATAAAATGAACTCATCTTGATGGCACTTTAGAGTGGAGGAGAATAGCTTTGAAACTGCAAATAGACACCTGGGATTTGAGCGGCGCTTACGGGGACTGGCAAGATGTCACTCCATCCCCCCCCACAGAAGCAGCACCATCAAATCTATTCCATTCCGACTGTGAGCGGAACAGGGCATTTACAACGGATTTTCTTAAGACAAGGCTTGGAGATCAATTGGTTCGACGCCGAATTGCACGAGCCGGTTACGATGGATGTCGGGGTTCATTATCCTCACTTGGAAATCTCTTATACGATGTCTGGCACAGGCTGCTGGGAGACATCGACCCGAACCTTCAACTTATCTGCAGGCGTCTCGTCGCTGATATATATGAGGGAGGCGAGGCTTCATGCCGAGCTCTCCCCAAAAGAGCCTTTACAGCATATGGAGCTTCGAATCGATCTGAGGCATTTCAATACCGTTCTTCCCGAGCTGGATCGATTGACGGCCAATCCGGTCTACTGCAGACAAACGGCAGGTTCTCCGCAAATTCCGCTCATCGTGGAACAAATGAAGCGTTGTCCGTATAACGGATCACTCCAGAAGCTTTACTTGGAAGGGAAAGCACTCGAATTGCTGGCCTTCCATTTAGATGGAACGGATAAGGAAGAGACGAGTCAACAAGTCAAATCCAAGCTGACAGCCGAAGATATCCAATGCCTTCATGAAGCGAAGGATATATTATCCCGTACTTGGAAGCAGCCACCGAGCCTGCTTGGACTTGCAAGATTAACCGGGCTTAATGATTACAAGCTGAAGCTCGGCTTCAAAGAGTTGTTCGGCACCACTGTATTCGGTTATGTGCGAAGCCTGCGAATGAATGAAGCGCGATATATATTAGAGCAAGGAAAAGCCAATGTCAGTGAAACGGCCATCATGGTTGGGTATCACAATGTAAGCCACTTTGCATCGCTCTTTCGCAAAACCTTTGGTTACAACCCTAGTGAATTCGGAAAACTTGCCTCTGCAGTTGCTCTTTCACAACAAAAGAATCCGCACATTGTTTCCAGGTGATTAGCCAAGAACGCTAGCTTGACTCTTAAAGTAAATGAGGAATATTACGAATGCTCGTCAATCGCATTGCGTTCCGTAAGCCATGTTTGGTGAATACAGTCACGAATTGATGTTGAAGTAGCAGAATTATATCGATATAATAATTATATATATAGAACATATTAAATATAACTTTTTTAAAATGGGAGAAATGATATGAGTATTCAAAATAAGTTTGACTTTATGAAAACAGGAAAAATGTATAACGATTTAGATCCAGAAATAGTAGCGTATAGAGAGAAGATAGTACTGAAAACCAACGAATACAATCAAAGTTTCGGACAACCACGTGAAACAAGAGAAAAGATTCTCCAAGAATTTATGGGTAGCATTGGTGAAAATGTTCATTTTGAGCCAACATTCCGTTGTGAATTCGGAGCCAATATTCATATTGGCAATGATTTCTATGCAAATTTCGATTGTGTGATGTTAGATGGCGGGAAAATTACCATTGGTGATAACGTACTTTTTGGTCCCAGAGCTGGACTATACACTTCTAATCATGCCATTAACCATGAAGAACGTAAGCAAGGCGGTTGCTTTTCTAAGCCCATTAGAGTGGGGGATAATGTGTGGTTTGGAGCAAATGTAACGGTCATGCCCGGTGTCACTATTGGAGACAATACGGTGATTGGCGCTGGAAGTGTGGTTACTTCTGATATCCCAAGCAACGTGATTGCAGTTGGCGTTCCTTGTAAAGTGCTTAGAGAAATTACCGAAGCTGACAAGACCGACTATCTGCTAACACTAAGATAACGCCAAAGAGTAGCAATGCCGTAGTACATTTAACCAAAGGAGCCGCGTATATCGCGGTTTTTTTATTGTAACGATAATTTTTGCTGCTGAAATATTGAGATGCGGCGAAAAAGGCTGAATCAACGTTATATTCAGACTTGAATTCTTAATTTTGTTGGTATATTATGTAATGGAATGAACGTTCATTCCGCATGAAAGGTGAGATCTAGTGACGACGAATAAGAGAGAAGATATTTTACTAGCAGCATTAAATCTGTTTACCGAACGTGGTTTCGATGCGACAACCGTACCGATGATAGCAGACACCGCAAAAGTAGGCGCGGGTACCATTTATCGATATTTCGACAATAAAGAGGTTCTACTGAATTCCTTGTTTCAAGAATGCGTAGTGCAATTTTTCCAGACGATAACGCAAGGTTTTCCCGAATCCGGAACCGTTCGCCAGCAGTTTCATCACATTTTTTTTCAAACGATCCACTTCGCAAAAGGGAACAGGGAAGCTTTTTCGTTCATCGACTCGCACTTGAATCCTCGATTACTGGACGATAGAAGCCTGAAATCATTCGAAGTAGGCATGGATTTTATTCGTCACTTCTTAGTCCAAGGACAGCAGCAGGGCATTATCTCTTCGTTACCGCCTAATGCGCTGATCTCCATTTTCTACGGTGCTCTCGTCAAATTGTTTGAAACGATAAGAGCGGAGGTACTGGAGGAAACGGACGAACTTCTTGCAGGTGTGGAGGAATGTTGCTGGAATGCGATCCGAGTCCATTAACTCGGTCGTCTTCATAACGTAAACGGAATGAATATTCATTCCTATCTTAGTCCCGTGTCCACCAAGGTCGGTCATCAGTACCAGAAGCAGGCTCCAATTGAACTACCTCTTACCAAAAAGAAGTATTGAATTTAGGAGGCGTAGTAATATGTCTATTGCGATTCCACAGCCCAAATCGTACGGACCACTCGGAAACGTGCCCCACATTAATCCTGACACGCCCGTTATGTCATTCATGAAGCTTGCGGAAGAATATGGTGAAATTTTCCGAATGAAGCTGCCGTTTGGAACCTTACATGTTGTTTCGGGATATGAATTGGCGAAAGAACTTAGTGATTCATCGCGCTTCGGCAAGGTCGTCGATAAAACGATTTTAGACAACGTGCGAGCTTTTGCAGGGGACGGCTTGTTCACGTCCGAAACCGACGATATGAATTGGAAGAAGGCCCACAATATTTTGCTCCCGAGCTTTAGCCGCACGGCTATGCGCGGATATTTTGACATGATGCTGGATCTGGCCACGCAGCTTATTCAAAAGTGGTCGCGCCTGAATCCCGACGAATGCGTAGAGGTTCCAGAGGACATGACCAGGCTGGCAATGGATACGATCGGGTTATGCGGCTTCAATTATCGGTTCAACAGCTTCTATCGCGAACAACCCCATCCGTTCGTTACCAGTATGGTTCGGGCGTTGAATGAAGCTATGAATCAAGCTCAGCGTCTCGGCATTCAAGATAAGCTCATGATTAAGACGAGGCGCCAGTTTATGCAGGACATCGAGGTTATGTTCTCATTAGTGGATAAAATCATCGCCGAACGCAAAGCCCACGGTCATCAGGAGACGGATGACTTGTTAGCCCATATGCTGCAGGGAAAAGATCCGGATACGGGAGAAGCTTTGGATGATGCGAATATTCGTTTTCAGATCATTACGTTTTTGGTAGCCGGCCACGAGACTACAAGCGGTTTGTTGTCTTTTGCGTTGTATTTTCTGTTGAACAATCGCGATAAGCTGCAAAAGGGATATGAGGAAGTGGATCGCGTATTAACGGATCCCGTTCCGACTTACGCTCAGGTAAAGAACTTGAAATATATCCGGATGATTCTCGATGAGTCGCTGCGTCTATGGCCTACAGCCCCGGCCTTTAATCTGCAAGTGAAAGAAGATACGTTGCTGGCGGGGAAATACGCGATGAAAAAAGGGGATCGCTTGCTTGTGCTGATCCCTCAATTGCATCGCGATGTTACCGCGTGGGGAGACGATGCGGAGGAATTCCGTCCGGAGCGGTTCGAGGATCCGAGCCGAATTCCCCATGATGCCTACAAACCATTCGGTATCGGTCAGCGGGCTTGCATCGGTCAGCAATTTGCTCTGCAAGAGGCGACGCTTGTGCTGGGACTGATTCTCAAACATTTCGAACTCATCGATCATACTCACTATCAATTGAAGTTAATGGAATCGCTAACATTGAAACCCGAAGGGTTCACCATGCAAGTCCGTGTCCGCAACAAACAAGCCGGCTATATCCCTGCAGGCGACGGGTGCAGTACGCAATCGGCAATGAAAATAGCGGTTAATCAAGGCGAGCCGGATCAGGTGGAACGCCATGATACTCCGTTGCTGGTGCTTTATGGATCCGATCTTGGCACAGCGGAGGGTATTGCCCGGGAATTAGCGGATACGGCACGTTATCAAGGCTTCCGAAGCAAGGTTGCGCCTCTGAATGATTATACTGGCAAACTGCCCACAGACGGCGTTACTTATATAGTAACGGCTTCTTATAATGGCCAGCCGCCCAATAATGCGCGCGGCTTCGTTCAGTGGTTGCAAGAAGTGACGCCCGGTGAATTGGAAGGTGTTCGTTATTGCGTCTTTGGCTGCGGTGACCATAACTGGGCCAGCACGTATCAGAGCGTTCCGAAATTCATTGACGAGCAGCTCGCATCCAAAGGAGCAACAAGGCTGCTTCCTATCGGGGAAGGCGACGCCAGCGGCGATTTCGAGACAGAGGTGGAAATCTGGCGTGATCAGTTGTGGCCTGCAGTCATGGGCTCATTCGGATTGAGCGTCAAAGAAAAGGAAAGACGCGTAACCCCTGCTTTGTCTATAGAGGTTGTCAGCGGAACGGTAGATGCACCGCTTGCCGAAACGTATAATGCCCATTACGCAACGATACTAGACAACCACGAATTGCAAAAAGGAGGGGATGGGCGCAGTACGCGTCATATTGAAATCGAACTACCGGAAGGAGTGTCGTATCGAGAGGGAGATCATTTGGGCGTTTTTCCTCTGAATCGGAAAGAACTCGTCGAGCGTGTGTTAAGCCGATTTGGGTTGAATGGCAACGACCATGTCATTCTGCATACGACCGGATTGAGCGTGGCGCACCTGCCGCTGGATCGCCCTGTAAAGCTATACGACCTGCTGAGCCGCAGCGTGGAATTGCAAGAGGCCGCAACTCGAGCGCAGATTCGGGAGCTTGCCGCATTGACCATATGTCCGCCGCATAAGCTAGAGCTGGAAGCTATGATGGGGGAAGAAGCATACAAATTGAACGTCCTTCAGAAACGGATTTCGATCCTTGACCTGTTGGAAAAATACGAGGCATGCGAAATGTCGTTCGAACGCTTTTTGGAGCTATTGCCTCTTCTTAAAGTTAGATACTATTCGATTTCCAGTTCTCCTCGCATACAGCCGCAGGAGGCCAGCATTACCGTTGGCGTTGTGCGAGGTCCTGCATGGAGCGGCCAAAATGAATATCGAGGGGTTGCTTCCAATTATCTTGCCGACATGCAGCCGGGAGATTCGATCGTGATGTTCGTGCGTACGCCGCAGTCGGGCTTCCAGCTTCCTGAAGATCCAGGGACTCCGATTATTATGGTAGGCCCAGGGGTTGGGATTGCGCCGTTCCGCGGATTTCTTCAAGCACGTCGTACCCTTAAGCAGCGAGGAGTTCATCTCGGCACAGCGCATCTCTATTTCGGCTGCCGCGATGCAACGGATCATATATACGAAGAAGAGCTGGAGCAGTACCAACAAGAGGGGCTTGTTACCGTACACACCGCATTTTCACGGATTAAAGGGCAGCCGAAAACTTATGTTCAACATCTGATGACACAGCGTGAGCAGGAGCTAATCGGCATCTTGGATCAGGGAGGACGGTTCTATGTGTGCGGAGACGGGAGCAAGATGGCCCCAAATGTAGAGGCAACCCTGCAAAAGTCTTATCAAGTTGTTCACGGCGTTAGCGAAACAGTAGCGAAAAAATGGCTGGATCGTCTCGCGGTCGAGGGACAGTATGTCAAAGACGTGTGGGCAGGGGGAAAGCTTGATTCTTTGGATTAAAATGCGCAAGTGATGGTATTATGTAATATCAAATTGGAGTCACTGCTATTCATAAATGTGTGCAGGATCACTCTCTTATTATACTGAAATGTTAAACTATAGCCGTAACCCTATAAAGTAAGCAAAGAGAGGCGCAGCAGGCATGAAAGAAGCATTTACTTACGAAGACATGAAGTTAATCGGTCGGGAGAAGCTGGGAACCCAGGTGCCACTGGAGTTGTTCCGGACAATCCGCTTGATTGGCTTACATCAAGCACTGCCTATGGGCGGGAAGGGAACTACCGTCACAATTGGCCGCAAAATAGGAGAATCGCTGCCTGTATCCACGTTAGAGGATATCTTGGTTCTGTTCGAAGAGCTTCAGATTGGTATCCCGAAAGTTGTATATCAGGATGAGCATAAGCTTCGGATAGCAGTTGAGGAATGTTTCTGCAAGGGGCTTCCGGTGATGGAAGGGAAGATGGTCTGTGATTTGGAAGGAGCCATATTAGAAGGGGCTATCAATAAAATATGGAAAGACAAGGTATCCGTGCGAGAAGTTATGTGCAACGTATGCGGGGATGATCATTGTGAATATGAGATCCGTTATATACGATAGGGTTTGCCCAATACATAAAAAACTATAGTTGTCGTTTCTCTCGATTAACTTGCCGAAATAGAAGCTTCCCACTATTGACTAGAGCGTGTCTTCAAACCTAATTTAGCCATAAAAGAATAGAGGCCAGCGATA
>NZ_JAJNBZ010000036.1:0-22318 GCF_021369635.1 Paenibacillus profundus
GAGAGTAGGACGTTGCCAAGCAGACAAACCACTGACATTATGTTAGTGGTTTTTTATCTTGTCCACAACTTATCCCCATAATTTGTGGACTTGTGAGTAACTATGATTTATGACATCATCTTTTGGAAATAATCCACAAGTTGATAAGTCAGCAAACTAGATGCAGAAGTGCTTTATTATATTGTTTTAATTCACACTTTCCTCTATAAATGTTCATAACCCGTGGGTAAGTGCGACTATTGCTCCCTTTTTAAGTAATGTATGCACAAAGGGTGACGAATGAATTAGTTATAAGGTTATAAGCATCGTCATATCCACATGTTAATAAGTTGACGTTGGATACCAACGGCACTATCTTTCAGCATTGTAAGGCAAGCGAAAGTTAATTCGATGGGACGGACTCTTTCTTTTTCATACAATGGTAGTATAGAAAGGAGGTCGAGTCTGATGAGAAGCATTAAACGAGAATATACGATTAACGCATCGGTTCTGATTCCGTTACACACGAAGGTTGCACATGTGTGCTGCGAACTGAAACAGGACCCAGAACAGGCATGTGCCATCACAGAACTGCGACCTGACTCAATGGAAAGTACCGCCTGTCAACTACGCTCTATTCGGTGGAAGCGTTGGGTTATTTATAGCTTGTTAATTGCACTTATTGTTCCGGTATTAAGCTGGGCAGGGATGGCCGCTATCGCTCCGGCATGGATGGACCAAGAGAAGCTGGCTGCGTTCCGTCAGGAGATTGAACGGGATGCGGTGACGATACAAGGACAGCATCGGGTACATATCGAGGAGATGCCAGTCTATGTATCGAATGCGCTGTTGGCAATTGAAGATCATCGATATCGTCTTCATCCAGGCATCGACCCAATCGGATTGGCACGCTCAGTATGGATTAATGCGACGAAGCAGAAAAAGGCCCAGGGCGGGAGCACCATTACGATGCAGCTTGCACGGAACCTGTTTTTGACGCATGACAAGACATATTCCCGCAAGCTGAAGGAAATAGCAATCGCGGCGAACTTGGAATGGAACTACAGCAAGCAGGACATTCTAGAAATGTACTTCAACAAAGTGTATTTCGGCCACGGTCGTTACGGTATAGAAGATGCAGCACGTTACTATTTCGGCAAAACGACGGTTATGAACGGTGAGCTGCCGACGATTAATGTGGCGGAAGCGGCAATGCTGGTCGGGTTGCTGAAGGCCCCGGAACGTTATTCCCCGGCTAAAAATATGGACCTTGCCGTCAAGCGCCAGCGAGTCGTCCTAAAGCGAATGGCCGATCTGGGCATGATTACAGAAGCGGAGCGGCAACAGGCGTTGAATACGGAAATTAACGTAGTATCAAATAAGAAATAGCAAATGGCACACGATTCGGGCAATGACCTGGTTCGTGTGTTTTTCTTTTCTTATGAAGGATACATATCGTCTGATGATGCTTAGCTTCATTCTCCCCTTAACTCAGTAACGATTGAGATGAAAGTAGTAGGGCAGGTCATTTTGAATGTTTGAATGCTCGTATTCTGAACAAGGGGGAGAGTGGTGATAAGGAACTTAAGGCAGGACCATGGGCAACAAACCTGAACAAAGAACCTGAGTTACATAGACTCGCTCCCCATTAACTCAATGATAACTGAGAAGAGTATGAAGTGATGCAATTGAGCGCAGCTATACGGATGTCCTGAATAAGAGGGAGAGTGTTACTAAGGAACTAGCGCAAGGTATTGGAGCACGGAACCTAAGCGAGTCATTATTTATGGATGTGGGTGCATCGTAGTATAATGAAGACAGGAGAGGGGGAATGTCTGCCGGATGAAGGAATGGACGTTTGTCGTATTTATTTATTTGCTAATCGTCAATATAGTTGGCTATCAGTTGATGGTAATCGATAAGAAACGCGCGGTAAAGCAGCGTTACCGCATCCCTGAGCGCAAGCTGTTCTTGACGGCATGGCTCGGTGGAGCACTGGGTGTGCTCACGGCGATGTACAACAAACGCCATAAGACGCAGCACGCTACGTTTACTGCCGGCATCCCGTTTATTTTACTCGTTAACATTTTTATGTTTGGTTTCATATTGATTCGTTTTGGTTAAAAATAGGTCAAGAGTAATATGTTGTGGTATGCTGGTTATATAGCGGTGAAAAATAGAGAGAGTGGTGATAGGTATGGTATTCCAACGCATCTTAGTAGCTTATGACAGCTCAGAACCTTCCCGCAAGGCGTTAGACCACGCCATTAGCATTGCAGAAAATAACGGAACGACGCAATTGCGCGTGGTGCATGTGTTTCAATTCCCGCAATATTTCGTAGGTACGGCGTATGCGACGGCCTCGGCCGAGACGAATGAAGAGCTGTACGAATATGCGGAACGCATTCAGCAGGAAGCGGAGCAAAAGGTATCGCTGCTTGGCGACCGTGCGGCAGTCACGTTGCTGCAGGGTCCTGCTGGACCATCGATTGTTGCTGAAGCGGAAGAGCATAAGTGCGACCTGATCATCATCGGCAGTCGCGGCTTGAGCGGGTTGAAGGAATTTGTGCTGGGCAGCGTCAGCCACCATGTGGTGCAGCATGCGAAAGTACCAGTTCTCGTCATGAAATAATGCATCTCTCTACAGACCGGCAATGGGCGTAAATCGCATCGTTGCCGGTTTTTTGGCGTCTTGATTAGCACGCAGTACTCAAAACCGAACATTGAAAATGTAAATGACAATATCATTCGCTTTTAATGGTTGACATCCTCAGTGACGCCTTGTTAAACTTAAGTTGCACTCATAATTGGCGAATGTTGATTCGCCTTGATAATCGAATAATTGATTCTCGTATAATTCTGGGAATATGGCCGGAAGTTTCTACCCAAAGACCGTAAATTTTTGGACTACGAGAATGACGAACATACGGCGGTTATTTAAGTTGGCGTCTTCTGTCTTCATCGAAGAGCAGGAGGTGCGGACATGCTCGTTATAGATGGTCTGCCGGCCGTTGTTTGCTCATTTCTCATATTGACCAACCGATAAACGTTCAGGGGAGACATCTGCTTCCACTGAATTTTTTTATTTATTTGGATAGGGAAAGCATGGAACTTGTCGAAAGCGGGTGGATTACATGGAGAACGTGACGAACAAGGAACAAGAACGCCTGCCGTTAGTGGGCGTCATTATGGGCAGCACTTCCGATTGGGAGACGATGAAGCTGGCGTGTCAAGTGCTTGCGGAGCTGGGCATTCCGTTCGAGAGCCGCGTCGTCTCGGCGCATCGGACGCCGGATGAGATGTTCCGCTATGCGGAGACGGCGGTCGAGCGCGGATTGCGCGTCATTATCGCGGGAGCTGGCGGCGCGGCGCATCTGCCCGGCATGGTGGCGGCGAAGACGGTACTGCCGGTCATCGGCGTACCGGTGAAGTCGTCCCATTTAAGCGGGATGGACTCGTTGCTGTCCATCGTGCAGATGCCAGCCGGCGTGCCGGTAGCGACCGTAGCGATTGGACCGGCGGGAGCGACGAACGCTGGGCTGTTGGCCGTGCAGATGCTTGGCATGCACGATGGGGCTGTGCGCGCCCGCTTGGAGGCGCGCCGGGAAGCGGTGCGGCAGCAGGTGCAGGCCACGGGGGACCTCGAATGAGGGCGCCTGTGGACAGCTGCACGCTGCCAGAAGAGCGAAGCTCGCGCGCCGATGCGCCGGTGCTTGCACCCGGCGCGACCGTCGGCGTGCTCGGCGGCGGCCAACTGGGCCGCATGCTGGCGCTAGACGGCGTGCGCATGGGCTACCGCTTCGTCGCGCTTGAGCCGGCGCTGGATGCGCCTTGCCGGGACGTGGCCGCGATCATCGCGGCCGACTACGGCGATGAAGAAGCGGCGCATCGCCTGGCGGCACGTTCCGACGTCATCACGTATGAGTTCGAGAACGTGTCCGCCGAAGCGGTCGAGCGGCTGGAGCGCGCAGCGTACGTGCCGCAAGGAAGCCGCCTGCTGCGCCTGACGCAGCATCGCCTGCGCGAGAAGGAAGCGCTCAGCGCCGCCGGCGTGCCGGTCGCGCCATACGCGGCCGTAGCGTCTGCCGCCGAAGTGCGTCAGCACTTGGCGGCCTTCGGGGGCACCGGCGTGCTGAAGACCGCCACCGGCGGCTACGACGGCAAAGGCCAACGCATTCTCCGCCATGAGGATGAGGCCGAGGCTGCGTACAACGCCCTCGCTGCGCTAACGCCCGAGCTCATACTGGAAGCGTTCGTTCCGTTCGTTCATGAACTATCCGTCATAGCTGCTCGCAGTCCGCGAGGTGAAATTGCCACCTTCCCGGTGGCCGAAAATGTCCACCGCCATCACATCTTGCATCTATCGATCGTACCAGCGCGCATTCCTGAAGCCGTGCAGGCGGAGGCGGAACGATTGGCCCGGCGCATCGCCGAAGCGCTTGATGTCGTAGGCCTTATCGCCGTCGAAATGTTCCATACGGCAGATGGCAGCCTTATCGTTAATGAGTTGGCTCCGCGCCCGCATAACTCGGGGCATTATACGATGGATGCGTGCCGAACATCCCAATTCGAGCAGCACCTGCGAGCGATATGCAACCTGCCGCTTGGGGATACTACGCTGCAATCGCCGGTCGTCATGGCGAATCTGCTCGGCGATCATGCTGCGGACATGGTACAATGGTTCCGTGCCGATGATCCGGCCGCGAAGCGCTGCGGTGTTACGCCGAAGCTGCATTGGTACGGGAAGTCGGAAGCGAAGCTGAAGCGTAAAATGGGGCATATTAACATTTTGGCGCCTACCATCGACGCTGCGCTTGAATGGATGAAAGAAACGAACATGTGGAGGAACGTAAACGATGATTGAACGGTACTCACGCCCGGAGATGCGGGCCATTTGGACGGAAGAGAACAAATTTAAAGCCTGGCTTGAAGTCGAACTATGCGCTTGCGAAGCATGGGCAGAGCTCGGTGTCATTCCGAAGGAAGATACAGTGGAGCTGCGTGCGAAGGCAAGCTTCGACATCGATCGGATTATTGAAATTGAGGCGGAAACCCGCCATGATGTCATCGCCTTCACGCGTGCGGTCTCGGAGACACTCGGACCGGAACGGAAATGGGTGCATTATGGCTTAACGTCTACCGACGTGGTAGATACCGCTTTGGGATACTTGATGAAGCAGGCGAATGAGATTATTGAGCAGGACCTGATCCGTTTCATTGAAATTCTGAAGAACAAAGCGCTTGAATACAAAGATACGCCAATGATGGGACGCACCCATGGCGTGCATGCGGAGCCGACGACGTTCGGTCTTAAGATGGCGCTCTGGTATGCGGAAATGCAGCGCAACCTGGAACGGTTCCGCCAGGCGGCGGACGGCGTCCAGTACGGCAAAATTTCCGGGGCGGTCGGCACTTATGCGAACATCGACCCGTCAGTAGAGAAATTCGTCTGTGAGAAGCTCGGCACGAAGCCGGCGCCAATCTCCACGCAGACACTGCAGCGCGACCGCCATGCCGAGTATATGGCGACGCTGGCGCTGATCGCGACTTCGCTCGATAAGTTCGCGACTGAAGTTCGCGCTCTGCAGAAGAGTGAGTTCCGCGAAGTGGAGGAAGCGTTCGCGAAAGGACAGAAGGGTTCTTCTGCGATGCCGCATAAACGCAATCCAATCGGCAGCGAGAACATTTCCGGCTTGTCCCGCGTGATGCGCGGTTATATGCTCTCCGCATACGAAAACGTGCCGTTGTGGCATGAGCGCGATATTTCACACAGCTCGGTTGAGCGTATCATCTTGCCGGATGCGACGATGCTGATGAACTATATGCTGAACCGTTTCATGAACATCGTGAAAAATTTGACGGTGTTCCCAGAGAACATGAAACGCAACATGCAGCGTACATTCGGCGTGCCATTCTCTGGCCGCGTTATGACGAAGCTTATCGATCATGGCTGGAGCCGCGAGCAAGCGTACGACACGGTACAGCCGCGTGCGATGCAGGCATGGGAAGAGCAGCGCAGCTTCCGCGATATTATTGAGAGCACGCCGGAGATTACGTCCGCGCTGAGCGCGGAAGAGATTGCCGATGCTTTTAACCCAACGTGGCATCTGAAGCACGTGGATACGATTTTCAAGCAAGTGGGATTGATTGAATAGAATGTGAACCAGACTGGAGTTGCCGCCTATGTGCGGCAATTTCTCCATAGAGCGCGTCATGCGCTCTGGTTCGCTATGTCGGCCAGTCATTTGGCCGCTAGCCGTGCAATAGCTGAAGCGTAATTCCGCTTTGATTCGCATCATGCTTGGGGGAGGCTGTTAACGTGTCAACCGTAGCGATATCATCTGCAGTAGATTTGGTGAAAGCTCCGCTTGTGTATAAGGGGAAGGTACGCGAGCTGTATGACTTGGGGGAACATTTTCTCATCGTGGTGACGGACCGTATTTCGGCGTTCGATTATGTGCTGGACCCGGCCGTTCCTGAAAAAGGAAGCGTGCTGAACCGCTTGAGCGCGTTCTGGTTCGAGGAGACGAAGCCGCTCATCGGCAATCACGTCGTGCATTCCGATGTGGACCGGCTTGGTGACGTTGTCACGGACAAAGAGCTGCTGCGCGACCGCATTATGGTGACGAAGAAGGCGGAGCGCATCGATATTGAGTGCGTCGTGCGCGGCTATATTACCGGCGGCGCCTGGCGCCAATATAAGCAGACGCAGGCCGTGAACGGTATCGATCTGCCTGCCGGGCTGCGGAAGAACGAGCGCTTTCCTGCGCCGCTGTTCACGCCTGCGGCGAAGAACGACGTCGGCCATGACGAAGATATTTCATTCGCGCGCATGCAGGAACTGGTCGGGACGGAGCTGGCGGACAAGCTGCGCGACAAAAGCGTCATGCTATACGAGCATGCCCGCAGCTGCTGCGAGGAGCGGGGCATCATTCTGGCGGATTGCAAATTCGAGTTCGGCCTCGTTGACGGAGAGCTCATCTTAATCGACGAAATTTTCACGCCGGATTGCTCCCGTTTTTGGGCGAAGGAAAATTATGCGCTCGACATTGAAATCGATAGCATGGATAAGGAGCCTGTGCGCACCTATTTGGCGAATTCGGACTGGGATCAGAACAGGAAGCCTGATTCGCTGCCGCAGCACGTCGTTGAGGAGACGACGCGCCGGTATGTGGACATTTGGACAAGATTGACGACATAGGGTATTGGGTAAGCTGACTGCATGGTTCGTGCTTAGTGAGTGCCCATAGGGGACCGATTGAACAGCCACTGTCATATGTGGAGTGTGAATCGTTTATGAGTGATAGTTGGGAAAGGAAGCATCGCCACGGTATGAACCGAGCGGTGCTTTTTTGTGTTAACAAATACAAATTGACTATTTGCGTAACTAGTGATAAATTAAATCATACTAAGTCTATAGGGATTTATTAATTTAATTATTTGCTAAGGATAGTGATAGAGATGAGAGCTCAACTGATTAACGAGTTAGCAGAGCAATATGATCAGATCGTTTCTTGGCGCAGACATTTGCATCAGCATCCTGAGCTTTCATTTCAAGAAACGAATACGGCAAAGTTTATTGCCGAGCAGCTCACAAGTTTCGGAATAGAAGTGAAAGTGGGCGTAGGAGGCGGAGGCGTTATTGGATATTTGCGCGGTAAGCAAGCTGGACCGACGATTGCATTCCGTGCCGATTTCGATGCGCTTCCGATTCACGAGGAGAACGATGTTCCTTATAAATCGACCGTCGATGGAGTTATGCACGCTTGCGGACACGATGGGCATACGTCCACGCTGCTTGGTGTGGCCAAAGTTCTGAGCGGCTATCGCGAGCAACTTCAAGGAACACTCGTATTTATTTTTCAGCATGCCGAAGAGAAGCCGCCTGGCGGCGCTAAATTGATGATCGAAGACGGCGCTCTAGACGGAGTGGACTATATATACGGTGCTCACTTGTCTAGCGAGATCCCGCTCGGACAGATTGGATTGCGGGAAGGGGCCTTCATGGCAGCGGCCGATGCGTTTGCCATTACGATTCAGGGGAAGGGCGGTCACGGCGCCAAGCCGCATCAGACCGTGGACGCGCTTGTGATCGGCAGTCAGCTCGTGCAAGCCTTGCAGCACATTGTGGCCCGCCGCGTGAATCCACTTCACTCTGCCGTCGTGACAGTCGGTGTATTTCAAGCCGGTACTGCTTTTAATGTCATTGCCGATAAAGCGCGAATGGAGGGAACGGTACGCACATTCGATCAGGCCGTGCGCGAGCAAATCGAAACCGATATCCGCTCGGTAACGAAAGGCATCAGTGAAGCAAACGGCGCAGGCCACGACGTTGCGTATACGTATGGTTATCCCGCGCTCGTCAATCCGCACACGGAGACAGAACAGCTCCGCGGTCTCATTGCAGACTTGTTGGGCAACGATGTTTTCTATGATCAACAACCATCGATGGGGGCTGAGGATTTCGCTTACTATCTGCAACACAAGCCGGGGGCGTTTTTTAACGTAGGTTCCAGAAATGAGAGTCAGGATACGGCTTATCCGCATCATCACCCGCGTTTTGATATCGATGAGCAGGCCTTGCTCGTCGCAGGCAACATATTTTTAGCGCTGGCAGCTCATTATTTACTTAAATGAGGTAGGTACAATGATTGAATTACAAAATGTGCACAAAGTGTACGCAGGCAAAGAAAAAAGTGTAGCAGCACTGACAGGGATCAATCTTAAAGTTGAACAAGGGGACATTTTCGGTGTCATTGGATTTAGCGGAGCGGGCAAGAGCACGCTTATTCGCACGATTAACTTTTTGGAAAGACCCTCTTCCGGGCATGTAATCGTTGATAATAAAGAGTTGGGCAGCTTAACAAGCAAGCAGTTGCGTGAAGCAAGAAAACGAATTGGCATGATATTTCAAAATTTTAATCTGTTAGATTCAAAGACTGTTTTCAAAAATGTTGCCATTCCTCTTATATTAAACGGTACGGACAAAAATCAAATTGCGCAGAGGGTACATGAGTTGCTAACATTTGTTGGACTGGAAGATAAGGCTGACAGTTACCCAAGCGAGCTCTCAGGGGGGCAAAAACAGCGTGTGGGCATTGCTCGCGCCTTAGCGACCAACCCGTCGGTTCTCTTATGTGACGAAGCTACATCAGCACTCGATCCGCAGACAACGGCATCCATCCTGCAATTGCTGGAACGAATTAATCGGCAATATAACATTACCATTTTAATCATTACTCATGAAATGCATGTCATTAAAAACATTTGCAATCGTGTGGCTGTGATGGAAAATGGAGAAATTATTGAACAAGGAAATGTGTTGGATGTGTTTGGCAACCCGCAGGCAATGACAACGAAAAATTTTGTCAGCACCGTTATTCATGATGAGGTGCCGCCAATTATTTGGACAGTATCCGCAACGCACAGGGGAATAGCCGCTTTTTCAAACTCAAATTTGTTGGGAATAGCGCTCAAAAGTCATTATTATTCGATATTGCCAAAAAATTTGATGTGCAAGTCGATATATTATTTGCTACCGCCACAGAGATGCAAGGCACGACGCTCAACAACTTCATTATTGAACTGCGCGGAGCAGAGTCACAGGTTGAACAAGCCTATCATTTTATGACGAAGCAGCATATTACGGTAGAAGAAGTGATGAAACATGAATAATGCGATAACAAGTGATCAAGTCATTCAGGCCATACAAGAGACGTTGCAAATGGTAAGTATTTCGTTGCTTGTCGGTGCGCTTATCGGGATTCCGCTAGGGCTGCTGCTAGTTCTTACGCGCAAAGGCGGAATTTTAAAAAATAGCGCCATTTTTTCCGTTTTAAACAACATAATCAATATTGTACGCTCGTTGCCATTTATTATATTGCTGGTAGCGATTGTGCCTTTCACGAAATTTATTGTCGGATCATCGATTGGAACTAATGCCGCGATTGTGCCTTTAATCGTATATATTGCCCCTTATATAGCCAGACTTGTTGAAAATTCAGTGTTGGAAGTGGATCAAGGCATCGTCGAAGCGGCAGAAGCGATGGGAGCGACACCGCTGCAGATCATTTGGCATTTTATTTTGCCTGAAGCTTTGAGCTCCTTAATCTTATCACTAACGACTGCGACCATCGGCTTAATCGGCGCTACCGCTATGGCGGGCACGGTCGGTGGCGGCGGAATTGGCGATCTTGCCATCAGTTATGGCTATGAACGGTTTAACACGGTGGTCATTGTGATTACGGTCATTATTCTCATTATTTTGGTGCAGGGCATTCAAACATTGGGCAATGTGTTGGCTCGTAAAATAAGAAGGCAATAATTTCGTGCAAAACACTAGAATGAAATAGATAAGTGGAGTCAAATGGGGAGAGATAAAAGATGAAAAAAAGAGGTAAGCTGCTGTTGATGGGTTTACTTGCGGTCAGCGTGTTCACGCTTGCGGCTTGCGGGAATTCCAACGAACAAGCGAGTGATAAGAAAACGTTGCGGGTCGCTGTCTCGGCTGGTCCTTACAATGAATTATTCGATACCGCAGTCAAACCTATTCTCGAGAAACAAGGCTATACGATTAAAGGGGTAAATTTCTCGAATATGTTGCAAGCGGAAGTTGCCATAACCGAAAATGCGATCGATTTTAATGTGTCTCAGCATACTGCCTACGTGAATGCGTTCAACAAGGAAAAAGACGCGCAGCTCGTTCCGATTGTCCATATTCCAACTGTGCCGGCAGGCATTTTCTCTAACAAGTTCACATCGATACAAGACGTTAAATCGGGAGCTAAGGTTGCGATTCCGCAGGATCCTTCTAATGCGGCGCGCGCCTTTGCATTGTTGCAGAAGGCAGGTTGGATCAAATTGAAAGAAGGCATCGATCCGACGCTTGCGACGAAAAACGATATTATCGAAAATAAACAAAATCTCGATATTACGATGATGGACTCTTCGCAGATCCCGCGGGCGATGGATGATATTGATTTTGCCGTCTTGCCTGGAAGTATCGTGTATGCTGCGAGCATTGATGCCTCCAAATCCTTGCTGGCTGAAGATGTCGTTGCCGATCTGGAGCTGAACGTAGTCGTTAATAAAGGAAACGAAACGAGTCAATGGGCGAAAGATATTGTGGCTGCCTATAAATCCGATGAATTCAAAAAATATATGAGCGAGCATAATAAAGATAACTATTGGGTCATCCCTGATGAATTAAAGTAAACAAGCTGATATCGCAACCTTGTTCCAATGTTCGATTGGAATAAGGTTGTTTTTTTGAGACTGCCCAACAAGCCGAAGTCCATACTGCCGCGTGCGAGAGCAGATGAAGCAGTGAGATAGATGGAGAGGAAGATAGCGTTCAGGGTAACCAAATTGCTGTTGACAGAGAACAGGGGAGCATTTATGATTACGATGCAAGCGTTTTCAGTTAATCATCTAAGGGGTTTATCCCATAACGGAAAGAAATCAACTGATTTTAGTTCCGTTTTTTTCTCTATTTAATGCAAACGTTTGCACAAATTGAGGAGAGGGGTTAAGGCATGAGGAGGACATGGAAAGCTGCAATTTCCCGTATGCTTGCCGGTGTAATGCTGCTGAGCATGCTGCAGGGGACGTTTGGAGGCGAAGTTTATGCTCTATCGCTACTGCTTGATCAACGTGAACAACCATTTCAGGATCGGCAAAACCAGGATGAAACTCTAGATAAAGATCAATTTCAAGCTCTAAGGCAGGCTGAAACCAGCCAAACAGCGGAAGCCGCGCTCAAGACCATTGATTGGAGCATGGTGAAGTCGCTCGGGACTTCGCCGACGGCCGGATGGCAGGGATTCAAGCTGGATCAGGTGAAGCTGACGAATGACGGCAGCTATCTGTATTTCAGGGTCGATGCGGCCAAGGCCGAGCCATGGCAATACATAGACATTGCTTTGCAAGTAAACGGTACCGATTCCGGCATCTCAGACAATCCGTTGAATCGGCAGTTTAATTATGTTGGAACGTCGGCGAAGCCAAAGTATCACATTGTGATGGAAGCCAAGCCTGGGGGTGAAACGGCCTTATATGAAAGCGGTTCCCAGGCGCCGTTGCTGAGCACAGGCGATCTGAAGGGGGCCTACTTTGAGGTTGCAGCCAACTCAAGCTCAAGCTTATTGATGGGGGCTATACCGCTGCAGCAGCTCCCCCTGAAGAATGGAGACGAGTTGCGAGCCATCGTCGTATTAAGCGGGGATAGGGCCGATGAGCATGGCGCGTTTGATGTCATTCCCGAAATGCCAGATAACGCTATCGCGGACGATTGGAACATGAAGGAGAACCCAAGCCGTCAATCGAGCTATAGCCAAGCTTACACCGTCTCCTATTCTCCGTTAATTGACGGGGAGAAGGATGCATTGTGGGACGAGGTGCCTGACTTGGGCATTTCTGTTACCGATAGCACATACGGTGAACCAAGCAAACTGGGCGGAGTGAAGCTGACAAATGACGGTAAGAAGCTGTATGTCTGGGTAGATGCTGAAGTACCGAACTGGGGCGAAAAGGGGCAATTTATCGATATTGCTTTAAATGTGAATGAGGCAGATTCTGGTGTGTCCGACAATCCGTGGGGGTCCCCGTATAACTTTAGCGGCACGGCTCAGAAGCCGCAGTACCATATCATGATGCGTGTGCAGCATGATAACGGAATTAACGGAGCGGCGCTGTATGATTCTATGGATATGAAGACGCCTATCCTGTCCAGCTGGACGGAACAGAAAGGTGCGGAATTCGCCGCTAATGGCAAATCCGGCTTCGAGGCAGCGATACCGCTTCATCATTTGAAGCTGAAGAACGGCGATCGTCTGCGTCCGCTCGTCGTGTTGAGCGGCAACCAAGATGCCGAGCATGGGGCGTTCAATGTTATTCCCGAAGCTACCGGCAATGCGCGCGCAGCTAGCTGGAATGAAGCGGCGGCCCCTAACGTGCAGAGCGAATATGGAGGCGCGTATGTTGTGGCGCGCATGAGCGATAGGCTGGAGCTCATCGGTACAGAGCCGGCCGAACATCAGATGCAGGCTGACGTGGATCAGCCCATCGTCATGACCTATTCCGAGCCGATTGAGGTTACCGGAGCAGGGATAACGTTGATGGATGATAAGGCGACGGCAATCGAAGCTGCCGTCACGAGCAGCGATCAGCAGTTGATGATTGTTCCGAATCTACCGTTGGCTTACGAAGCGGAGTACACGGTAACGGTTCCCGCTGACGTGCTGACGGGGCTCGAGACCAAAACGGCCAATCAGGCGTATTCGTTTGCGTTTAAGACGAAGTCGCAGCCATCGATGCGTGCGGCAATTGCCGATAAGGACAATGAGATACTTGTGACATTGAATGATGTCGTTCGCGATCTCGATTACACGGCATTTGCCGTATATAATGGCGCAGTGAAATTAAACGGCAGGTCTGAAAAGGGGGAAGATGATAAATCGGTTGTCATTCGTCTGACCGATCCGATTGACGATGTATCGAATCCATATGTCGTTCGATACGAAGGAAATCCGCGGGGGATTTATCGCGACCGTCCGCTTACGATGCGCGGTATTCTGGACAGCTATGTGTACACAGGGGACGATCTGGGCGTAACATTGAGCCCGGAGGCCGGCACGTTCAAAGTGTGGGCGCCGACAGTTGGCAAGGCAACGCTTGCCCTGTACGATAGCGCTGAGTTGGCGAAGGAAACGCCGAGCCGGGAACTGCCGATGGAGCGCGATGCGGATACGGGCGTATGGTCGGCTGCGGCCAGCGGCAACCTGAACGGAACGTATTACATGTATAAGCTGCAGTTCCCGGACGGGACGATGACGTATGCGCTTGATCCTTATGCGCGGTCTTCTTCCGTAAATAGCGGGAAGTCGGCGGTCGTCGATCTGGCAGCAACCAATCCGTCCAATTGGGCTGCGGATGTGAAGCCGCCGTTCCTGCAGCAGACGGATGCCGTCATCTATGAGCTGCATATGCGCGACTTCTCCATCAGCTCCGATTCAGGAGTGTCTGCCCTTAACCGCGGCAAGTTTACGGCCTTTACGGAGACCGGAACGACGCTCACAGGGAAGCCGGATATGAAGACGGGCATCGACCATTTGAAGGAGCTTGGGGTTACGCATGTGCATTTGTTGCCTACTTATGACTTCGGCTCCGTCAATGAGCAGAAGGTGGATGATCCGGCATCGGCTGAACGTAAATTCAACTGGGGTTATGACCCAGTGAATTATAACGTGCCGGAAGGATCCTATGCGACCGCTTCAGCACAGGAGGACCCGGCGAAGCGCATCCGTGAATTCAAGGCCATGGTGCAGGCGCTCCACGATCAAGGCATTCGTGTCGTTCTGGACGTCGTATACAACCACACGTTCGTAACCGGTATGGAATCGGACTTGTCCGTGTTCGACAAGATCGTGCCAGGATATTATTACCGGGCTGATGCTCAAGGAGCGTTGACGAATGGATCAGGCGTCGGCAACGAAGTGGCGACCGACCGGCCGATGGTCAGCAAGTATGTGCGGGATTCCGTCAAGTATTGGGCGGAGCAGTACAATGTGGACGGCTTCCGCTTTGACTTGATGAAGCTTGTCGATCTCAATACGACACGCGGCATTATCAGTGATTTGAAGAAGATCGATCCGAGCATCATCGTGTACGGCGAGCCTTGGTCTGGCGGCAATACGCCGCTTGCATCCGAGCTGCAGATTGAGAAAGGCAAACAGCGCGGCGAAGGCTTTGCGGTGTTTAACGATAATTTCAGAGGGGCGATCAAGGGCGGCAGCGACGACGCATCTAAAGGGTTCGCTACAGGCGCGGGCGGTCAGGAAGCCGGCATTGTGAAGGGTATATTAGGAGCGACGACAGACTTCACTGCGGCACCGACGGAGACGATTAACTACGTCACGGCGCATGACAATTTGAATCTGTGGGATAAGGTGCTGAAGACGCAAGGCAAGGATGCGGACATCAAGACGAATCCTTTCGCTACTCTCACGGAGCGCAATGTGCTCGACAATGAGACCGTAAAGCGCTCATTGTTAGCCAACGGCATCGTGCTGACTGCGCAAGGGATTCCGTTCCTGCATGCGGGCGACGAGCTGCTGCGAAGCAAATTCGGCGATCATAACAGCTATCAGAGTCCGGATGCGATTAACCAGATTATCTGGAAGCAGAAGGATGAATATAAGCCGGTGTTTGATTACTTGAAGGGGCTGATCGAGCTTCGCACATCGCATCCGGCCTTCCGGATGACGACGAAGGAAGCGGTAGCCTCCAATCTTGAGGTGTACCGTCAAGACGGACAGATTGTCGCCTTTAAGCTGAAAAACTACGCGAATGGCGACAAGTGGCGTAATATTTCCGTTATTTACAATGGCGCCGCTGTAGAGCAAGATGTCGCGCTGCCGTCCAATGAGACATGGAACGTGGTCGTCGACCATACAGCTGCGGGCGTGCAGACGATTCGAACGGTACAAGGCGGCAAGGTGAAGGTTGCCGGATTGTCGATGATGGTGCTGTACGATCAAGCTGACGACTATACGCAGGTGCCCGCGAAGCTGGAGGCAGAATCGCAGGAGATCGGTCTGGAGCCAGGGGCTTCCAAGCAGTTGACGGCGATTGTTAAGGATCAGAACAATCGTCCGATGTTGACGGAGAAGGTGACGTGGACTACCTCCGATGCAGCAGTCGCCACAGTTAGCGGAGCGGGTAAAGTTACCGCGATGAAGGAAGGAACAGCCGTCCTGACAGCGGCCTCCGGACAGCTTCAAGCCCAAGTCAAGGTAACGGTTGCCAAGCTGGAGCCGACCACGCTGACTATTTACGGTACAGAGCAACTTTATATAGGGCGTACGGCGCCTTTTACGGCTGTAGTCAAGGATCAGTTCGGACAGACGATGTCTGGCGCGAGCGTGCGGTGGAGCTCCTCTGATCCGACAGTGGCACGGGTTGATCGCGCCGGGAAGGTATCCGGCGTTCAAGAAGGAACCGCCACGATTACGGCTCAAGCCGGCTCTGCTCAAGCCTCGCAGAAGGTTGCAGTCAAGCCGCTCTTGAAGCGTTACGTACAAATTAATTACGTTCGCCCAGACGCTAACTATGATAAGTGGGGATTATGGGTATGGCAGACAGGCGTACAGGACGACGGACATGAGTTCCAACGGTACGAGAACGGCATGGCAACGGCGATGATCGAAGTCGGGCCGGAGACGGAAAGCATCGGAATTATTATTAAGAAGGGCGATTGGGAGGAAAAGGACACCGATTCCGACCGATTTATACGCATGAATCTGAATGATACGCTGACCAAGGTGTACGTTTATAGCGGACAATCGGCGTTTAGAACGCTGCCTGCCGTGACGGGGCCAGTTCTCGACAACGGGAATATTACGTTCTATTACCGGGACGATGCGTTATTCGAGAGCGGAGAGCTGGACCGAATTTCCAAGGTTGAAATTGTCGTCAACGGCACCGCTTATCCGATGATGTATGATACCGACAATGAGCGCTATGTATACACGCTGAAGGATGCGGTTACTGGGGAGTATGAATACAAATTTGTTGTAACTAAGGACGGCAGCACGACGGAACTTACCGATCCGAAGAACACGGTGAACGGACGCTCCATCGTCAACTACAAAAAACCAGAGTTAGCAATTCAGGCGACCATCGAGGGCGGCCCTATTTATGCAGGCCTGCATCGTGTGCTGAGCATTCAATATGAATCCAAAGACATGGTCGGTATTCGCGAAATCATTGCAGACTTATCGACTCTGGGCGGCAGCGCGGCGACCAACGTGGATACGGAACTGCTTGCGCACTCCTTTACGGTTCGGGATGATATCGAACCGGGTATGAAGGAGATTCCGATTACGCTAATTGACGAGTACGGAAATCGGCATAAGTCATCCGCACAAGTGGAAGTTATCGCGAAGCCGGCATCCATGGGCAAGCTCGGATTTGATTGGGATGAAGCCCGGATTTATTTCGTGCTGACGGATCGGTTCTATGACGGTGACCCTAGCAACAATGGGACAGCCGAGCAAGGCTATGACAAGCACCATTTGGAAGCTTATCATGGCGGTGATTTCCGCGGTCTGATCGACAAGCTTGACTATATTGAACAGCTTGGCGTCAATACGCTTTGGATTACACCGATCGTCGAGAATATCGACTTCAACCAAGGGGCGAGCTTCAACGGTAAGCAATATGCTTACCACGGCTACTGGGGCAAGAACTTTGAGAAAATCGATAAGCATTTAGGGGACTTGGATACGTTCAAGGAGCTAATTGAGAAAGCGCATGATCGCGGCATCAAAATTATGGTGGATGTCGTGCTTAATCATACTGGCTATGGGCTAAAGCCGGATGATCGCAGTCCAGGCATTACGGCAGAGGATAAGCAGCGATTTGAGGGCATGCTGAGAAGCGACGGCGTCAGCGCCGATGCGAACCCGGTCCGCGGCGAGCTTGCAGGTCTGCCGGACTTCATGACGGAGCTTCCGCATGTCAGGGATACCATTATCGACTGGCAGGCAGGTTGGTTGGAGCGGGCGAGAACCGATCGCGGCGACACGATCGATTATTTCCGCGTCGACACGGTCAAGCATGTGGATGATACGACATGGAAGGCATTCCGCAACAAGCTGACCGAGCTCAATCCCGAATTCAAGCTGATCGGGGAATACTTCGGCGCTTCCGTGGATAACACGGGTTCATACTTGAGAACGGGTGAGATGGACTCTTTGCTGGACTTTGATTTCAAAGGCAAGGCCAGAGATTTCGTCAACGGCAAGCTCGATGCGACGGAGGCGGCGCTGCAGGATCGTGAAGCGCGCATGGATAACACCGCGATGCTCGGCCAGTTCCTGAGCAGCCATGACGAGGATGGCTTCCTGAGCAACTATGTTGGCGGCGACAAAGGCAAGCTGATGGTGGCCGCGGCGTTGCAGATTACGGCAAAAGGCCAGCCCGTCATCTACTATGGGGAAGAGCTGGGACGATCGGGCGCTAATGCCAAGGATATGTCACAGGGACAATTGAGCGAGAACCGGGGCGATATGCCGTGGGATAAGCTCGATGCGGAGAAGAAGCTGCACGCTCATTACAGCAAGCTGCTCCACATTCGCGCTGCTCATTCCAAGGCTTTCTCGAAGGGAGAGCGGACGAAGCTGGCGGGTGGAGACGCTGATGGTTATATGATCTTTGCAAAAAGCCATCAGAATGACACGGTCATCGTCGGCTTAAATCCAAATGCCGAGGCGAAGGAGATAGTGACGTTCCGTGTTCCTTATGCGCCTGGCACGAAGGTGGCGGACGAATATAGCGGCACCGACTATGTGGTTAGCGCCGAGCAGACGGTTACGGTAAATATTCCGGGCAAGGATGACGGCGGTACCATTGTGCTTGCTGCAGAGAAAAAAGATACTGACACGAAGCCTGATACAGAAACTGGAAACGGCAGTAATGGAGGTACAAGCTCTGGCGGCGGAACAGGCGGCGCTAACGGAACAGCCAGCACCGGTGGAATGGAAGCGGGTGATGCGGGATTTACAGTTACGGCAGATGGTGTTCGTTACGAGCCGGGAACATTCACCAAAGTGACGAACGCCGATGGCACGGTAACGGCCGAGGTTCGAATTAGCGACGTGTCGGTCCGCACCATGTTGAAGCTGTTAGGCAAAGCGCAGGACAAACATAAGTGGACAATCGCCATTCCTAACGAATCGGCAGACGTTCGAATCGTGTGGCCGATGAACGCGCTGAAGAAGGCCGTTCAAGAGCAGCCGAAGCTAGAAATCGCCGTGCAAACGGGGGCGGGCAGTTACCGTCTTCCGATGACACACGTAATGAAAAATGAAAGCGGCGACGCTGCGTTGAACTTGGCGTTGCAAATAAAGCAGCTAGCCGGTGAACAGCTGAAGCTGATTCAAGCAGCAGCATCCTATTTGATAGGTTCCAACGTGCCGACAGCAGTACAATTCCAATTAGGCTGGGAGGCAAACGGCAAGTTAGAAGTATTAGAGGTAGACGGCAGCTTCACGGCACGTTCGATCATCGTGCCTGGGCACCATGCTGCTTCTCGTATTGTGGCTGTGAAATATAATGAGGCAACGAAGACCTTCTCGTTTGTTCCATCGCGGGCAGAGCGTTCTGCAGATGGGAAGCATACCGTTCTTGCGATGAAGCATCACGGTGCTGGCATCTATGCAGCATTGACCTACGCGCCTACCTTCGCGGACTTAAACGGCCATTGGGCGAAGCATGACCTGGAGTTGTTGGCTTCTAAGCTCATCGTCAACGGCCAGGAGCACGGGCGATTCATGCCGAATGCATCTGTGACCCGAGCTGAGTTCGCAGCAATGCTTATACGAGCATTGGGATACGGTGACCGGCTAGGTCAACACCCAATCCAACAGGCGCCATTTAAAGATGTGTCAACTTCCGCTTGGTTTGCGGATACAATCGCATTGTCTGTGGAGTTAAAGCTTGTTCGAGGTTATGCGGATGGCACGTTTAAACCGAATGAGCCAATTACACGAGAGCAGATGGCGCAAATGATCGTGAATGCCGCTGCACTTACGGAAATGAAGCAGCTGGGTGCGGGCAATGATGCAGCAGCGGCTAGCTTCAAAGACAGCAAACAGGTTGGAGCATGGGCGAAGGAGGCTATCGATTCCGTGGCAGCTTCCGGTCTGATGAACGGATTCGAGGATAAGACGCTGCGCCCTGGCGCGAATGCAACCCGTGCGGAAGCCGGATCTCTGCTGAAGCGGTTGCTTTTGCAGCTGCATTACATCTCTGAATAGGGCTGCGCTAAGCATAACCATGCAATAATACTCGGTTTAAACAGATAAACTCCCGGGCTGCTTTTATAGCGGCTTCGGGAGTTTTTTTATATTGCCGCGAATGGGGACAAGTTATGGAAATTCGGGCGTTAGCAAGTATTGACATCCAATAAGTTAACAAGTATAGTTAATTACACGAGTAACTAACCAATCTGGTGGTGATATCATGGGATTCATTATCGATGACAGCCGTCCGATCTTCATGCAGATCGCCGAACGAATTGAAGACGATGTCATTGAGGGGAGGCTGCTTGAAGAGTCGCAGGTGCCTTCCAAGATTCAGATCGCGACTTTTTATCAAATAAATCCGGCGACTGCTGCGAAAGGGGTAAGTCTGTTGGTGGATCAAGGCATTCTGTACAAAAAGCGCGGAATCGGCATATTTGTAGCGACGGGCGCGCGCACGTTATTAATGGAGAAGCGGCGGGAGCAATTCTTTGAACAGTATGTCGTGTCGATGATACAGGAGGCGGAGAAGCTCGGCATTACGGCGGAGCATTTATCGGAAATGATTAAGAGAGGGGCGAAACGCGATGAGTAATATTTTGGAGGTGCAGCGGTTAACGAAGTCATACGGTGGTGCGACGGCAGTTAATGAAGTGAGCTTTGCGTTGGAGCCAGAGAAGATATATGGACTGCTCGGAAGGAACGGCGCCGGCAAGACGACCATTATGCATATGATTACGGCTCAATTATTCCCGACGAGAGGTGAAGTGAAGGTATTCGGGGAGAATCCGTATGAGAACGAACGCATTTTGAGCCGAATCTGCTTTATTAAGGAAAGCCAGAAGTATCCGGACACTTATCGTGTTGTGGATGTTCTGGAGGCGGCGGCAGCTTTTTATCCCAATTGGGACCGCGACTATGCGTACGCCTTGCTCGAAGATTTTCGGCTCCCGCCGAAGCGGAACATGAAGAAGCTGTCCAGAGGGATGCTCTCTGCCGTAGGAATCGTTGTAGGTCTGGCGAGCCGCGCGCCCTTAACGATATTTGACGAGCCTTATCTGGGACTCGACGCCGTATCCAGGAGCTTGTTCTACGACCGGTTAATCGAGGATTACGGGGAGCATCCGCGAACTGTCATTTTATCAACGCATCTTATCGACGAAGTCAGCCAACTGTTAGAGCACGTGCTGGTCATTGACGAAGGCAAGCTGATTATGAACGAAGATGCTGACGCTCTGCGCGGACGCGCATTTACGGTAGTCGGTACGTCTTCCAAAGTGGATGCTTATACCGCGGAAAAAGAAGTGATTAACCGCTCCATGTTCGGCGGATTGGCCTCGGCCACCATAGTTGGGGACATGACCGTGAATGACAAGAAACAGGCAGAAGCGCTTGGGCTGGAACTGGCTACCGTATCGCTGCAGCAGCTTATCGTCTATCTGACGCGTGGCAATCTCGAACGAAAGGCGGTCGAAGTCTAATGAACCGTACAGCCGGCATCATAAAAATGCATTACAGAGATAAATGGACATGGTTCATCATCCCTTGGTCGATTATGATGTTTAGCTTTGTCGTAAACCTTATAATCGGTGTCTTTCTACGCGGTGAAGAAGTTCATTATACGGGTGGTATATCCTCCATCTTTATTTATCTATTCATTGCAGGCATGTTTACCTTGTCACAGACATTTCCCTTCGCCATCAGCCTGAGTGCGCGAAGGAAGGACTACTTCTTAGGGACAGCAGCCATGGTTGCAATGGTAAGCGCCGTTACGGCAGCTGCGTTGCTTCTGCTTGGTATCATCGAGACACAGCTAACGGGAGGCTGGGGCGTAAGGGTTCAATTTTTCCATCTGCCGTATGTGAATGACGGAAATATGCTCCAACAGCTATGGATTTATTTCAGTGTAATGCTGCACTTGTTTTTTTTCGGATTTGTAATGGCAAGTGTGCATCGGCGGTTCCGGATGACTGGCTTAATTCTGTTATTGGCCATCATGCTTGTCGTTCCTGCTGTAGCCGTCACAGTGCTGACATATTATCGCTGGTGGGACGATATGTTCGGTTGGCTCTCCGGCTATACCGCGTTCCAGCATACTTTATGGATGCTGCCGCTGACCATCGTCTATGCGCTGTTATCGTACCTGTTTCTTCGCAAATCAACCGTATGAAATTGAAAATGATTGCTGCCATGTCGTCAGGGACACACCTTGGCGGCTTTGTTGTGACGAGGAAGAACATGTGATAAATACAGCTGATCATCGTGTAAAGAAGCGGCGTCCTTAGCTACATTCTACAATTCGTTCAGAGAGAGTACGTTGCATAGAAGTATCCTTTGCTCGACTCACCTTTGTGCTCAGAGGAAGTACGATGCATGGAAGCGCTCTTTGGCCCATTCTCCCATGCGCATAGAGAGCATGTTGCATAGAAGTACCCTTAGCTCCACTCTCCCATGAACTCAGAGAGAGTACGTTGTATGGAAGCCCTTAGCTCCACTCTCCCATGAACTCAGAGAGAGTACGTTGCATGGAAGCGCCC
>NZ_JAJNBZ010000036.1:22416-58396 GCF_021369635.1 Paenibacillus profundus
AGCACTCTTAGCTTCACTCTCCCATGCGCTCAGCGAAGGACACGTTGCAAAGAAGCGCCCTTAGCTCCACTCTCCCATTTGCTCAGTAAATTTAGTAAACGATGTCTCTTGGCTTTGTAATTGAAGTGTCTGAATAAGGGTATCATTTTTCGTAGCTAGTTCCAGATGATTCATTTTGCCTCAGTAGGTTCATTAACAGCCCCCCTCATGAAATAGAAAACGAACCGGAAATCTATGAGCTGAACAGTGAAAATGGTGTTGGAATCGCAACAACTATTTTTTCTGACTCAAGGGTAGAGTGTCGCAAGGCACTTGGGACGAGAGGCATAGCTGGATGGAATCGGAAATGGAGCGGGATGTGGAATCGACAATGACAATTCGACTTCGCTCGGGAACATAAACAGGACGTCTAGGTTAAAAAACGAACTATATATTTTAATGTTGTTTTAATGTTCGTGTTTTGCGGTTGACAGGGGGTTGTAACCTTGTTAAACTAAACTCAAATTCAATATATAACGTATGATGATAGCTCTCGTATAATTCCGGGGATATGGCCCGAAGTCTCTACCCAAAGACCTTAAATTTTTGGACTACGAGAGAAAGCGTCAAGTAGCCGTGTGCCCTCTTAGGGCGGGCTTGCTTTCGTTTTCTTTCCTCTGTTCGAATGGGTCCGAGATAGAGCTACTGCAGCTATCAGCGGGCCTTTTTATGTCATTCATCCAGAATCTTCTTCATCCTTGCCTCACATGTTCAGCATTCCGGCCAACGATAATTCGTTTCGTTCGGCACCCATTTCATACTCACACTGGGGAGGACCTATCCAATGTTCAAAGTAAAGGTTTATGTCACGACGAAAGCAAATGTACTTGATCCGCAAGGCACGGCCGTTCAACAGGCGCTGCACACGATGGGTTACGGCGATGTCGAAGAAGTGCGCATCGGCAAATACTTGGAACTGACGATTGATACGGAAGACCGCGCCCAAGCGGAAGCGGATGTGGAGAAAATGTGCAAGCAGCTGCTCGCCAATCCGGTCGTTGAAGACTATCGTTACGAGTTGGAGGACTAAGGGCATGAAGGTAGCTGTACTCGTTTTTCCGGGTTCCAACTGTGATTGGGATTGTGTGCATGCGGCAGAAGAGACGTTGGCGGAAGCGACGGTGGAGCGTGTCTGGCATACGACTGAAGATTTGACTGGTTACGATTTGATTATGGTTCCGGGCGGATTCTCGTACGGCGACTATTTGCGCAGCGGCGCGATTGCCAGGTTCGCTCCGGTGATGAACGCGGTGGCGAAGGCGGCGGACAAGGGCGCCTATGTGCTCGGCATTTGCAACGGATTTCAAATTTTGACTGAAGCGGGTTTGCTCCCGGGCGCACTGCGCCGCAACACGGGGTTGAAATTCCGCTGCCATCACTCGAAATTACGTGTCGTTCAATCTAACACGGCGTTTACGAGCGAATACGGGCAGGATGAGGTCATCGATATCCCAATCGCTCACGGCGAAGGCAACTATTACTGTGATGAGCAGACGCTAGAGCAGTTGAAGCGCAACAACCAAATTGTATTTACGTATGAAGAGAACCCGAATGGGTCTTTGGAACATATAGCAGGCATTATTAACGAACAAGGCAATGTGCTCGGCATGATGCCGCATCCGGAGCGTGCGGTCAGCGACCTGCTCGGATCGAAGGACGGCGTGCGCATGTTTCAGTCAATTATGAAGGTTTGGAGGGAACGTCATGCAACGAACGTTAACTAAGAACGAGACGGATGCCGTGTTGGAGCAAGGGAAAGCAAACATGCTGAAGGAGCCGTCGGCACAGCAAATTGCGGAGGAGCGGATTTATGCGTCGATGGGCGTGACGGATTCGGAATATGCGCACATTTGCGAGCTGCTCGGCCGTCAGCCGAACTACACGGAAATCGGCGTATTCAGCGTCATGTGGTCGGAGCACTGCGCCTACAAAAATTCCAAGCCCTTGCTGAAGCGGTTCCCGACGACAGGCGAGCGCGTGCTAGTCGGTCCGGGTGAAGGCGCCGGCATCGTCGACATTGGCGACGGTCAAGCGGTGTGCTTCAAAATCGAGAGCCATAACCACCCTTCCGCTATCGAGCCTTATCAAGGCGCAGCGACAGGGGTTGGCGGCATCATCCGCGACATCTTCTCGATGGGCGCGCGTCCGATAGCGCTGCTGAACTCGCTCCGCTTCGGCCAATTGACGGATGAGCGCGTGCGCTATTTGTTCGAGCATGTCGTATCTGGGATTGCAGGCTACGGCAACTGTATCGGCATTCCAACGGTCGGCGGCGAAGTGATGTTCGACGCGAGCTACGAAGGAAATCCACTTGTGAACGCGATGTGCGTAGGCTTAATTGATCATCAGGATATTCAGAGCGGTGTGGCGAGCGGCATCGGCAACCCGGTCTATTATGTCGGACCTCCGACAGGGCGCGATGGCATCCACGGGGCGACATTTGCTTCGGAGGAACTGACAGAAGAGTCGGAGGCGAAGCGTCCGGCGGTTCAGGTCGGCGATCCGTTCATGGAAAAATTAGTGATGGAATCGTGCTTGGAGCTCATTCAATCGGGTATCGTCATCGGCATTCAAGATATGGGCGCAGCGGGCTTGACCTGTTCCAGCGCCGAGATGGCAAGCAAGGCGGGCAACGGTCTGGAGCTGCATCTGGACGAGGTGCCGCAGCGCGAACGCGGCATGACGCCTTACGAGATGATGCTGTCTGAATCGCAAGAGCGCATGCTGTTCGTCATCGAAGAGCATAACGAGCCTATAGCGATGGAAATATTCAACCGCTGGGGCGTCATCTGCCGCCAGGTCGGCCGCGTGACGGATGATGGCCGACTCCGCCTGACCTATGGCGGCGAGGTGGTAGCGGATATGCCGGTGCGCGGTCTGGTGGACGAATGTCCGGTCTATGAGAAGCCATCTCAGGTTCCGGCTTACTATACAGCGAACGAACAGGTGGATACAACGAATTATCCAGAAGTGACGGATGTTAACGATGCTTTGTTCAAAGTGCTTGGTTCCCCGACGGTGGCGAGCAAAGAGTGGGTATACCGCCAGTACGATAGTATGGTGCGCGCCAGCACGGCGGTAGCGCCTGGCTCGGATGCTGCAGTTGTCATGGTGCGCGGCACGCGCAAGGCGCTTGCGATGACGACGGATTGCAACGGACGCTATGCGTATCTTGACCCGTATATGGGCGGTCGCATTGCGGTGGCGGAAGCGGCGCGCAACATCGTATGCTCTGGTGCGGAACCGTTAGCGATTACGGACAACTTGAACTTCGGCAATCCAGAGAAGCCAGAGAACTTCTGGCAAATGGAGCAGGCCGTCGATGGGATGGCGGAAGCGTGCCGTCACCTGTCAACTCCGGTAATCGGAGGGAACGTCAGCTTATACAATGAGAATGCAAAAGGGGCCATTTATCCGACTCCAGTAGTCGGCATGGTCGGTCTCGTGCATGATGTGGATCATATTACGCAGCAAGGCTTCAAGCAGGCAGGCGATATTGTGCTCCTGCTCGGCACAACGAAAGCAGAGCTTGGAGGCAGTGAGTTCCAGACTGTTATCCATGGCGTGACGGAAGGGCGTCCGCCGGTGGTGGATTTGGATGTGGAACAGCGTCTGCAGCGCGCCGTGCTTGGCGCGATTCAAGCGGGTAAGGTGCAATCCGCTCATGATGCGGCGGAAGGCGGGATCGCGGTTGCGATCACGGAGTGCGCCATCAGCGGAGGCATTGGTGTGACGGCAGATTGGCAAGTGGAAGGTATGAGACCGGATGTGGCGTTGTTTAGTGAATCTCAATCCCGTATCGTGCTGTCGGTTGCTCCGGAGCATGAGGAAGCGGTCGTTGAGTGGTGTGCCCAATATGAAGTGCCTGTTCAGCGCTTAGGCGTCGTTGGCGGAGACCGGATTCAGCTGCGGGTGAACGGCAAGGATGCCATCGACGTGACACGATATGAAGCGGAGCGGGTGTGGAAGGATGCGATTCCATGTCTGATGCAATAAAGCAGCATGCGAAGGAACGTGAAGAGGCGGCCCGGGTGTACGACTTGGCGGGCATGGACGAGAGAGGCAGTTACTTCAACGAAGGCATAGGCAAAGACGGTCCGTTCGACCGTCTACGCGAGGAGTGCGGCGTGTTCGGCGTATTTGGATATGCCGATGCGGCCTCGCTCACGTACTACGGCCTTCATACGCTGCAGCACCGCGGCGAGGAAAGCTCAGGCATCTGCACGTCAGACGGCCGCGCGTTCAGCTATCACCGCGGCATGGGCCTCGTAAAGGAAGTGTTCGACAAGGACCGCCTAGAAAGCTTGCTTGGCGACCGCGCCATCGGTCACGTGCGCTATTCCACGTCTGGCGACAGCCGCTTGACGAATGCGCAGCCGCTCGTGTTCAAGACGCGTGACGGCGACTTGTCCGTAGCGACGAACGGGAACATCGTCAATGCGCCGGCTATTCGGCGGGAGCTGGAGCAGAAGGGCTCCATCTTCCAGACGACGAGCGATACTGAGGTCATTGCCCATTTGATCGCCCGTTCGGAGGCCGACCTGGTGACGGCGGCGAAGGAAGCTCTTCGCCAGCTCGCCGGCGGCTTCGCGTTTCTCATAATGACGAATGACAGGCTGCTTGTTGCATCAGATCCGCATGGCTTGCGTCCGCTGGCGATGGGACGCATCGGTGATGCGTATGTGTTTTCGTCTGAATCGTGCGCTTTGGACGCGGTGGGCGCGGAATTCATCCGTGCGATCGAGCCGGGCGAGCTGCTCGTGTTCGACGAGATGGGCTACCGCTCGGAACGATTCGCGCCCGTGGAGCGCCGCGCTTTGTGCGCGATGGAATTTATATATTTTGCACGTCCAGACAGTCAAATGCATGACATCAATCTTCATACCGCCCGCAAGCGAATGGGGAAGCAGCTGGCGCAAGAGTCGTTTGTCGAGGCGGATATCGTATCCGGCGTGCCGGATTCCAGCATTTCCGCCGCTATCGGCTACGCGGAGGCGACAGGCATTCCCTATGAGATGGGCATGATTAAGAGCAAATATTCAGGCCGCACATTCATTCAGCCCAGCCAGGAGCTGCGCGAGCAGGGCGTCAAGATGAAGCTAAGCGCGGTGCGCAGTGTAGTGGAAGGCAAGCGTGTCGTCCTCATCGACGACTCGATCGTGCGCGGCACGACGTCGCGCCGCATCGTCAAGATGCTGCGCGATGCGGGTGCGCTGGAGGTGCATCTGCGCATCGCGTCGCCACCGTTCAAGCATCCGTGCTTCTACGGCATCGATACGCCGGACAGCAATGACTTAATCGCTTCGAGCCATTCCGTAGAAGAGATTTGTGGCTTGATCGGCGCGGATTCGCTTGCGTTCTTGTCTCACGAGGGCACGGTGGAGGCGATCGGAGGCGCGTTCGCAAAGGAAAAGAAGGGCGGTCTGTGCATGGCCTGCTTCGATCACGATTATCCGACGGAGCTGGCTGCCGCGGCGAAGACATCGGGCTGCGGCTGCTGAAAAAATGAACCGTACATGAGGATGCAAAGTTGTTGCCCATCGGTATTTGAATTTTGTTCAAATGAAAAATATATGTTCAAACCGGACACTTTTCAGCACCGAGAAGGTTGCAAGAAACCGAAGAAGGAGGAGCGGAGTGTAGGCGGGACTACATGAGCACTGGACTTCAAGGTTGAATGCAAGATTCGATGTCGAATATGCTACTAGATGATCATCGTGATCAAAAGGGGCCTTTTTGAATAACCTCTAAAACATGAGTAAGGGAGAGAAACCCATGTCTGAAGCTTACAAACAAGCGGGTGTCGACATCGCGGCAGGTAACGAAGCCGTCGAACGTATGAAGAAGCATGTGCGCCGCACGTTCCGCCCTGAGGTGATGACGGATCTCGGCGGCTTCGGCGCTCTATTCCAGCTGAACAGCAAAAAATACGAGGAGCCTGTGCTCGTATCGGGAACCGATGGCGTTGGAACGAAGCTGATGCTTGCCTTTGCCATGGATAAGCATGACACGATTGGCATCGACGCGGTGGCTATGTGCGTGAACGACATCGTCGTGCAGGGGGCGGAGCCACTGTTCTTCTTGGATTACTTGGCCTGTGGCAAAGTGAAGCCGGAGCGCATCGAGAGCATCGTGAGCGGGATTGCGGAAGGCTGCGCGCAGGCGGGCTGTTCGCTCATCGGGGGCGAGACGGCTGAAATGCCGGGCATGTACGAGACGGAAGAGTACGACATCGCAGGCTTCAGCGTGGGGGTTGTCGATAAGAGCCGCATTGTTAACGGAGCAAGCATCAAGCCGGGCGATGTCATTCTCGGTCTGCCATCGAGCGGCGTGCACAGCAACGGCTTCTCGCTCGTGCGCAAGCTGCTACTGGAGCAAGCGGGCTACAGCTTGAATGCGCAGGTGCCGGAGCTAGAGACGGAGGCGACGCTCGGTGAAGTGCTGCTTACACCGACACGCATCTATGTTAAACCGCTGCTTGAGCTGATGAAGCAGGTACAAATTAAAGGAGCGGCGCACATTACGGGCGGCGGCTTCCTCGAAAATATTCCGCGTGTACTGCCGGAAGGGACAGCGGTTCATATTGATTACGGCTCATGGCCGGTGCATCCGGTGTTCCGCTTGATGGAGCGGGTTGGCTCCTTGAAAGCGGAGGAGCTGTTCACAACGTTCAACATGGGAATCGGCATGATCGTCGTCGTGTCGGCACAGGATGCGGATGCCGCAGCGGCATGCTTGTCAGAGCAGGGTGAAGCGGTGTACCGCATCGGGACTGTAACGGAAGGCGCACGGGAAGTACGGATACCGGAGGTCGGGATATAATGCGTCCGATGGATACGACTTCTGTTCACAAAGAAACGGCAGACTTCAGCGTGCCGTCGTTAGAATTGCGTGACGGGGAGCGGATGCCGCGTATCGCGGTGTTCGCCTCCGGTTCGGGTTCGAACTTCCAAGCGCTTGCAGATGCGGCTTATGCGCAGCAGTTGGATGCGGATGTGGCGCTCCTTATTTGCGACAAGCCTCGCGCTTATGTCCTTGAGCGGGCGCAGGCGGCGAACGTGCCTTATGTGGTATTCGAGCCAAAGCAATATTTGTCACGCGAGCAGTATGAACACAATGTGCTGCATGTGCTGGAGGAATACGACATCGATTGGATTGTGCTTGCTGGCTATATGCGGCTCATTACGCCAGTGCTCCTTCATGCATATGAAGGGCGCATGGTCAACATTCATCCATCGCTGCTCCCGGCCTTTCCGGGCCTGCACGCGGTACGCCAAGCGCTGGATTACGGCGTGAAGGTGACGGGAGTGACGGTGCATCTCGTAGATGAAGGGATGGATACGGGTCCGATTGTGGCGCAGCAAGCCGTCATGATTGAACCGTGTGATACGGAAGCGGCATTGACTGCGCGTATTCAGGCGGTGGAGCACGAGTTGTATCCGCAGGTGGTACGCCGTCTGATGAGAGGAAAGAGCTAGTTGTTCGGATGTAGGAATCCGGACAAGAGAGAAAGCGTTTTGCAGGTGAGCATACGGGCAGCAGGTTCCAACAGCATTGCTGGATGAGCAGGTTGAGGCTGTCTGGACGAATGGACTTTATCACATTAAAATGGTATACAATCATAATTCCAAATGTTAGCACAGCGGAGCGGGGATGGAAGCGAGCTATACATCCGCCGGGCTCGGAAGTGGCAGCCATATATTTTTAGCAAGGGAGAGGACAACATGACGATTCAAAGAGCGCTTATTAGTGTATCCGACAAGACGGGTGTCGTTGAATTTGCGCGTGCGCTGGCAGAAGCGGGCGTGCAGCTTATTTCAACCGGAGGAACGAAGTCGCTGCTGGAGCAAGCGGGCGTGCCGGTAACGGGTATTTCGGATGTGACTGGATTTCCCGAAATATTGGACGGACGGGTAAAGACGCTCCATCCAGCCGTACACAGCGGTCTGCTTGCGGTACGAAGCAATGAGGAGCATCGCAAGCAGCTGGAAGAGCTCGGCTTATCCACGATTGATATGGTCATTGTTAATCTATATCCGTTCCAGCAAACGATAGCGAAGCCAGATGTGTCCTATGAAGATGCAATTGAAAATATAGATATCGGCGGGCCAACAATGCTGCGCTCAGCAGCCAAAAACCACGGTGACGTTACTGTAGTGGTCGATGCGGCGGATTATGAGACGGTGTTGGAAGAAATCCGTAACGGCGGAGATACGACGCTTGAGACGCGCAAACGCTTGGCAGCGAAGGTATTCCGCCATACGGCGGCGTACGATGCGTTGATCGCGGACTATTTAAGCGGACAGGTCGGCGAGACGTGGCCAGAGCGCTACACGGTCACGTACGAGAAGGTGCAGTCGCTTCGTTACGGGGAGAACCCGCACCAGGAAGCGGCGTTCTATCGCCAACCGTTGGCAGCGCCGGGTAGCATTACGACGGCGGAGCAACTGCACGGCAAGGAGCTATCCTACAACAATATTAATGACGCAAACGCCGCTCTCTCCATCGTGAGCGAATTCAAGATGCCAGCGGTTGTTGCCGTAAAGCATATGAATCCTTGCGGGGTCGGTATCGGTGCTACAGTGTTTGAAGCGTATCAAAAGGCGTACGAATCTGATCCAACGTCCATCTTCGGCGGTATCGTTGCCGCGAACCGGACAATCGATGGGGACACGGCACGCTTGCTGCACGAAATCTTCCTCGAAATCGTCATCGCGCCGGATTTCACGCAAGAGGCGCTGAATATATTGCAGCAGAAGAAAAATTTGCGTCTGCTGCGCACCGGCGTCGTTCCGACTCCGGCAGAGCGTGGCGCGTCCCGCCAGCTCACCTCGGTGAACGGCGGCTTGCTGGTGCAGGAGAATGACCTGCATACGCTTGACGCTACCAAGCTGCAGGCTGTGACTGAGCGCAAGCCATCGGAAGCCGAGCTGGAGCAGCTGCTGTTCGGCTGGAATGTGGTCAAGCACGTGAAATCGAATGCCATCGTGCTCGTGAAGGATGGCATGACTGTCGGCGTAGGCGCAGGACAGATGAACCGCGTCGGGGCAGCCCGTATCGCGATCGAGCAGGCTGGAGAGAAGGCGCGCGGCGCGGTGCTTGCATCGGATGCGTTCTTCCCGATGGGAGATACGCTCGCCTTAGCGGCGGAAGCTGGCATTACGGCTGTCATTCAGCCCGGCGGCTCCATCCGCGACGACGAGTCCATTCAAGTGGCGAATGAGCATGGACTGGCAATGGTCCTTACCGGTGTCCGTCATTTCAAGCATTAGGAACGGGGGATGTGCAGATGAAGGTGTTGGTCATTGGCAGCGGCGGCCGCGAACACGCGCTGGTCTGGGCGCTTAAGCAGAGTCCGAAGGTGGATGAGGTGCTGTGTGCGCCGGGCAATGCCGGTATTGCGCAGCTTGCGGAGTGCGTTGCGTTATCCGTCAACGATTTCGAAGGCATTGCTGCCTATGCTGCGGAGCAGAAGGTGGACCTGGTCGTGGTCGGTCCGGACGATCCGCTCGCAGACGGCATTGTTGATGCGCTGCAGGCGCACGGCTTGCGCGTCTTCGGGCCCGACCGCAAGGCGGCCGAGATTGAAGGCAGCAAAGTGTTCATGAAGCACTTGCTGCGCAAATACGATATTCCGACTGCGGCTTATGCGGTCTTTGATGACGCGGATACGGCGAAGCGTTATGTGCGGGAGCAATCGATGCCTATCGTCATCAAGGCGGATGGCTTGGCGGCAGGCAAAGGCGTGACGATTGCGCACAGCTTGGCGGAAGCTGAGCAGGTGCTGGAGGAAGTGATGGTCGAACGCAAGTTCGGCGCTTCCGGCCAGCAGGTGGTTATTGAAGAATTTATGCAGGGCCAAGAGATGTCCATTCTCGCGTTTGTGGATGGCGAGACGGTGCGTGTTTGCGTGCCTGCGCAGGATCATAAGCCGATATTCGACGGTGACGAAGGTCCGAATACGGGTGGCATGGGGACGTACAGCCCTTTGCCGCAATTTTCGGAAGCGGTGTTCGCGAACGCTGTCGACACTATTGTTCAGCCGGCAGCCCGGGCGATGGTTTGTGAAGGAAGGCCGTTTAAAGGCTTGCTCTTTGCCGGGCTGATGATTACGCCGGAAGGGACGCCGAAGGTCGTTGAATTCAACGCGCGCTTCGGGGACCCGGAGACGCAGGTCGTGCTGCCGCGTTTGAAGAGTGATCTGTTCGATGTCTTGTGGGCGGTGGCAGAAGGAAAGCTGCATGAGGTGGAGCTGGAATGGCACGAGGATGCAGCGGTATGCGTTATCGTGGCATCCGAAGGTTACCCTGGCGCATATCGCAAAGGCGACGTCATCACAGGCTTGGATATAGCGGCAGAGCAGGCACTGCTCTTCCATGCCGGAACTTCCCGCGATGCGGATGGGGTGTGGAGGACGAACGGCGGACGGGTGCTTGGCGTGGTCGGCCGGGGTGAAGATGTGGCGGCTGCGGCGGCGCAGGCGTACAAGGCAGTCGATATGCTTCGTTTCGACGGGTTGCAATATCGGAAGGACATTGCGGCCAAAGCGAAAACGCCCATAATATAACTTGATGCGATTTGAATGTAATGCGGGTTTATCAAGCTCTCTCCCTTATTTGCTAGGAGAGAGCTTTTTTATGCTGCACAATTTGAGGTGAAGGGGTCAACTCATTGGATATCGTACAGTGGAAAGGCGCGTTAGAGGGCCTCAAGAGACATTTGATTGGATTTGATCCAGTAGAATCTGTGTTGAAGCAGCTATGGAGCAGAATTAAGTGGGATTTGACTGGATGTTTTCCAATGGAGTGGCGGATTCAGGGGGGGAGATGTAACATTCTGCTGTATGTTTTCCAATGCACGTTGGTTTGCGTTAGGACACGGTAGTAGGGGGGACCTTTGGCATTTCAGTAACAGTATCTGAGCAGTACTTCAACTCAGTGGCTTGGAACTAGGCAATAGAGCCAATCTCCCCTCAACTCAGTGGCTTGAAACTGGTCTAAAGAGCCAATCCCCCTCAGCTCAGTGGCTTGAAACTGGGCAATAGAGCCAATCCCCCCTCAGCTCAGTGGCTTGAAGCTGGGCAATAGAGCCAATCTCCCCTCAACTCAGTGGCTTGAAACTGGGCAATAGAGCCAATCCCCCCCTCAGCTCAGTGTCTTGAAACTGGGCAATAGTGTCAATCTCCCCTCAGCTCAGTGGCTTGAAGCTGGGCTAAAGAGCCAATTTCTCCTCAGATCAGTGGCTTAAAGCTGGGCTAAAGAGCCAATCTCTCCTCAGATCAGTGGCTTAAAGCTGGGCTAAAGAGCCAATCCCCCCTCAGCTCAGTGGCTTGAAGCTGGGCAACAGTGTAAATCTCCCCTCAACTCAGTGGCTTGAAACTGGGCAAGTGTCAGTCTCCCTTCAGCTCAGTGGCTTGAAGCTGGGCAATAGTGTAAATCTCCCCTCAACTCAGTGGCTTGAAACTGGGCAAGTGTCAATCTCCCTTCAGCTCAGTAACTTGTTACGCGGTATTTCAGTATCTGCATCTATTTGAACTAGTAACTATATAGGCTCAGTGTCTCAGTACCGGTATCACAGTAATTTTGATATGTCAGTTTCTTAGCATGAGTGTCTTAGGAACTCTGTACCTCGGTATATGGGCTTCTAAGTGTCTTGGATCTGGATCTAGCAGTATCGCAGTAAGGTGTATCGGGTAGCTTAGCGTATCAGCGTGGGGGTGTCTCACGGCTACCTTTCAGAGGCTGATGTCCTATTCGGAGGAGCATATATTGCCGGAATTCGAGGAGGCCATCTTCCGCGGGCAGCAGGAAGGGCATATTCGCAAGGAGCTGTCCCCGCATCTTATTGTCAGGTTCCTCATCTCGATGAAGCAGTTCTTGGCGCAGCCGGGCAAGCTGGACGGATGCTTCAGTATGCGGACGATCTCGGAGCAGCTGATGACGATGCTGTGTCACGGCATGTTGGTTGATCGCGATCAGCATGGCGCATAATTTATCCCCCTTCCTCCATAATAATGTCGTATAAGAGGTTGAAATTATATGGCAGGAGGGAAGCGAGGATGAAAAATCCGTATCCGTTAGGTGACGCGTTAACACAGCTGTATTTGTCCCAAGAGCATACGGTGGGATTGGATGAGGCATCTGCATTGGAATCGATGCTGCAGGACGGCACGGATTCTCCGTCATCTCCGGCCGATCAGTCCGAGGAGTCGACTTCTGCCGCGCTGCTGCACGAAGGCATGTCGGATGGAACGCTTGAAACGCATCAAATGGTGCAGCGTTCCTACGGTTTATATTAGCGGGTGCAGGCAGGAACATCCTTAAGGTGAAAGTGTTAGTCCCATGCTGTGGTTCATAGTAGAACAAGGGACGACTAACCATCGGGCTGTATGGGAAGATAAGAGCTGTAATGCTGCGAGAGCGGTGTTGCGGCTATTTTTTTGCTGGAAAATAGGAAGACATTGACGTGTTGAGGACTTGACACCTAAAGAAAGCTGGAGTAGAATTTACTTAATTCATAGTAAATTAATCGGAATTATAAGATATTGAACAATACATTCATTGTTGGGGAAAAAGTGAGGGGAATGGCGATGGAACGACAAATCGATATTCGTTGGCAGCAGGAACGGCTGGCGGCAACGCTGCATTATCCAGAGGAGCGGGCGCCTTTTGAGTCTGGATCGGAGCAACGCACTCCGGTCACGATTATTTGCCACGGCTTCGTCGGCAGCCGGATCGGCGTCGATCGGTTGTTTGTGAATGCCTCGCGGCGGCTTGCGCAGGAAGGGCATATTGTGCTCCGGTTTGATTTTGCCGGCTGCGGTGAGAGTACAGGCGAGTATGGACATTTCGGCCTCGACGATATGATAGAGCAGACGCAAGCGGTGGTGAATTATGCGCTAGGCTGCGGCAATGTCGATCCGCAACGCGTGACGCTCATCGGTCACAGCCTGGGCGGGGCCGTGGCACTCCTAACGGCGGTACGTGATCCGCGCATTAAGCGGTTGGTGCTGTGGTCTCCCGTCGCTTACCCGTTCAACGATATCGTACGCATCGTCGGACGCGAACGGTATGACGAGTCGATAACCCATGGCGCATCCGATTATTTGGGCTACACGTTCACTCCGGCCTATTTCAATTCACTAGGCAAGCATCAACCGTTCCAAGAGGCGTCGAAGTTCAACGGGGACGTGCTGCTCGTCCACGGCACGAGCGATGACATCATTCCAGCAGACTACACCTTCCTGTACCAGAAGGTGTTCTGGATGCGCAGCGACGGGCAGTGCGACAAGGAGATCGTCTTTCAAGCCGACCATACGTACTCTAGCGGCGAGCATCGGGAGAAGCTGTTCTCCTGCACGATTCAATGGCTGAAGCAGTGGGAGAAGCGGCAGGGGGAATGGGCGAACTGGAGCATCTGAGCGGCGTAAAGGATGATGGCAGGCTGAACAGTATGCAACAGATGTCGATAGACAGAGCGATGCAAGACAGCGCAGAATGAGCGCCGCGAGAGAAACGGAGCCAGATGATGAAGTAAGACGAGATGCAAGATGAAGGTTGCTGCAGAGCGAAGAGGACGGGCAAAGAGCCGGCTTCTTCGTTTTTTTGCTATGAAGGAGTAGTTTAGCTCTGCGCAGCAATAAATTGGATTTTAAACGAAAATAGGTAGCCGTGACTCCGTGCAATCGCCCTTATGTTCATTCTCCCATACAGTCAGGAGGGATGGCATCCGGAATAGGGAGCATGCCGAATGTAAGCATGCCGAATGTAAGCATGCCGAATGTAAACATGCCGTATTGTAAAATACCGTACATTGATTATGACTGAAGCGACCGCTTAGGTTGGGCAATGAACCAGCATGGTCATTGGAAGTGCCGCCACCTGATGGAAGGGGAGAATGAAGCAAAGGGTCGGATGAAGCGAATCACCATCAGTCGGACTTATAACTGCACGGAAGGACAATTGGTTATAATCTGCCTGGGAGGAGACGGAAGGTGCTATAGTGGACAACGGGCGCAATAAATGGAAAACAAAAGAAATGTAATTCTGGGCGTTGCGATTGTTGCGAAAGTTACACGTGATGGTCATCGGATCGTTATGTATGCTCATGCTGGTGATGACTGCATGTCAATCCGTCGCGGGGAAGGGAATTGCATCGGAGCCACCGGATGTCGGTAAGGAAGACGAGTGTAGGCTCTGGATGAAAGCGAGTCTGAGCAGCGTCAACCTGCACCTTATCGTACGCCGTTCAACGGGTTGGAAGCGCAGGAGCCGATGACGAAGCGTCCGATTGCCGTCATGGTGAACAATTTCAAAAGTGCCAGGCCGCAGTCTTGGCTTGTCGTACCGCATAGAAGTCCCTTTATGAACAATGGCGATCGCGTTCAGTATGCATATGATGAAAATAGCGGAAACTATATCCGTCATATCAACGACGAGCCGCATCTTGACATGGCAACGGACAAGCCGCTCACGGCCGATAATGTGCTCGTAATTGAAGCGCCGCACCGCATCGTAGATAATGTCGGGCGGCTTGAAGTGAAGCTGGATGCTGGCGGCGATGCCCTTTTGTTCATGGGCGGGCGGAGCTATGGCGGCACATGGCAGCGCAACGAGCAAGGCACTTTTGAATTCATGCAGTCCAGACAAGTCCTTCCGCTGAAGCCGGGGAAGACTCCTATGTTGATTGTGCCGCACGAGCCTCCGTTGCTCAAACACATCGATTGGAAATGATTAGAATTGTTACACAAAGCCGCGTGGTATCAAGGATTACAGCCTTATTTTTGAAAAAACACGAAAATTGTCGAAAAAGACAGGATAGTTGCCTTAAAAATGACGTAAACTTTCGACAAATGCTCACTTTCGCTTTACGGTTTCTTTACAAACCTACCGGGTCATGTGATAAACTATGTAAGGCTTGAAAAGTTTACATCACATACGCAATTTCTCGTTGCAAAGGAGATCTCGGAATGTTCAAGAAGAAGGACGTGTTTTTCGAAACGCTGCAAAATATGGCGGATACGCTCGTTCAAGCAGCAGAAACGTTCGCACAAGGTGTAGAAGATTTGAGTGATGTGTTGTCTTTTACCAAGGAAATGAAGGAATTAGAGAGCAAATGCGACATGTATACCCACACGATTTTGACAGAGCTCAACAAAACCTTCATTACGCCAATCGAGCGTGAGGATATTATGGCGCTGACGACGGCATTGGATGACGTTCTTGACGGGATGGAGGCCAGTGCTTCGCGTTTCGACATGTACCAGATGCTTGAACGTGATGAAATCGTGGTGCTGTTCGCAGATATTATTAAACGCAGCACCTATGAAATTCAGAAAGCAATCCGTTTGTTATCGCAGAAGAAGCTCCTTGCGATTCGCGAACACAATATTCGCGTTAACGAACTGGAAAATGCGGCTGATGATATTTACCGCCGCGGTGTTCGGGCTTTGTTCGTCGATGTGAAGGACCCAATTGAATTGATAAAACGCAAAGATGTGTATGAACGATTGGAAGAGACTACGGATAGCTGCGAGGATGTAGCGAACCAACTGGAATCGATCGTCATGCGGAATTCCTAATAACTGTCGTAGCATAAGCAAGCTGAGTGTACGAAGGAGGTTGGGTATTGCGCGGACGCGAGCGGTTCTCGGTTCAGTGCAATCGCGGTAAATGGAAATAGATATGACTTTAATGGTCGTGGGAGTCGTCATCATTTTGGCGCTAGGCTTTGACTTCATCAATGGCTTCCACGACACGGCGAACGCTATCGCGACGTCGGTATCAACGCGGGCATTGCCGCCGCGAGTAGCGATTCTAATGGCTGCCACGATGAACTTCGTCGGAGCTCTTACGTTTACGGGCGTGGCGAAGACGATTGGGGGCAGCATTGCCGATCCCGCCAAGCTGGAAAATGGGTTGGAGATCGTGGCAGCAGCGCTTATTTCAGCTATTATTTGGAACCTAGTTACATGGTGGTTCGGAATTCCGTCCTCCTCCTCCCATGCGCTGATTGGCGCGTTGGCAGGGGCGGTGTTCGCCGGAGCCGGGATGGATTATTTGAACTTAGGCGGATTCAAGAGCATCGTTATCGGTCTCATCATTTCGCCGATTATTGCATTTGTCGTTGGTTATATCGTCATGACGATACTGAAATGGATCTTCGGCAGACATAGTCCGCATACCGTCAACAAAGGATTTCGGACATGCCAGATTATTACGGCGGCGTTCCAATCTTTCACCCACGGGACGAATGACGCGCAGAAGGCGATGGGTATTATTACGTTCGCTCTCGTAACGGCGCAGGTTCAGACCGATATGGAAGTCCAATTGTGGGTTAAGATTGCAGCTGCCACGGCGATGGCACTCGGTACGTCCATCGGCGGCTGGAAGATTATTAAGACGATGGGAACAAAAATTTTCAAGATTGAACCAATTAACGGCTTTGCCGCTGATTTGTCCGCCGCTTCGGTTATTATGTCGGCGACGCTGACGCACTTGCCAATTAGCACTACGCATGCTATCACCTCCGCGATTTTGGGGGTTGGGTCCGCCAAGCGTTTCTCGGCTGTCAAGTGGGGGGTAGCAGGTCGAATCGTCATTACGTGGTTTATTACGATTCCGATTTGTGCGGTGCTGGCAATGATTATTTTGAAAGTAATCCATTTTGTCTTTTATTAATAAATAGGGGTGTTCCGGGAGTAGAGCTTCTACTTCGCGGGAACACCCCTTATTTGTGCTTGCAGACGAAGCTAATTGGGAGAGGGTGGACATGGGAGAGAGGCTGCCCCCACAGTAGAAATCTACTATGGAGACAGCCTCTAGGCGCCTGAGTAGGGAGGGGATCCCTGTTGTCCGGTGTCCGGTTGTTGTCCATCCGGCAGGCGCATAACAGTGCTGATGAATCCGGACTGGATTGTGCTGAATGCCGATACTGCTTGGGGGGGGAGAAGGCGGTGTTTCAGCGCTTCATCGTTTACGTCGCTGATTCGGGTGCGTCCGGCGCTGCTTCACTGGTCTTCTCGTACCGGTGCGATTGCTCGAGCTGCGTCTGCGTTGCTGACGTCTTCTCCGTCTGCGCTGGGATTGTCCCTCATCCCACTCGTCCACCTCGTCGTCCGCTTCCTTCTTGCCCTTCTTATTAGGAAGAAGGCTGCCCATGAGCAGCTTCGCTACCGGCGCAATTTGCGAGACGCTTTGCATAACCTTTTGAACCTTGTTCATCGTGGACACGATGCCGTCGATACCGCCCATGCGGTCGATGACCTGCTTGATGTCGTTGATGGAGAAGCTGCTTTTCTTCTCCGTATTGAGCGTGGTCACCGGTGTCTCTGCGACCGGGGTGTATGGTACGATGGCCGTATCGGGCGGTGACGGCGGCTGGAATTGAGAAGGAGGGAGGCCGCCTGAGAAGCTGCGGGTCCACTGAGCCGATGCGGATGAGGAGTGCTGCTTCGGTATGTGTAAGCTTGGCACGGACATGAGATCCTGCAGATGCGTCGGGACCTGTCGTCCGTGGTGAGGCGCGTTCATATGATCACGACCTTTTTCAATAAAATATTGATTGGCTCAATCCAATGGGTTAGTATACTGTATGTGGTAGGCGAACAACTCGTTTGGACGATCGCCCGTAGGCGCACGCCCAATCTCAAATGGAAACGCTTTATTTTTACTACTATTCTCTAAAGCACGAACTTGGTAACGCTTGAAAAGGTAGGATAAAGGAAGTACAATGAGGGTACAAGCGATGAAGTAGGGGTGGATAAGGTTGCAATTGAAAAAATTAAACGATAAGACGATCGACCAGCTGTTCGAGGCGATTTTGACCCTTGAATCAGTGGAAGAGTGCTATATTTTCTTTGACGATCTATGCACGGTAAATGAAATTCAATCCTTATCCCAGCGACTAGAGGTTGCTCGGATGTTGGGCAAAGGCTGTACGTACAATCAGATTGAAGCGGAGACCGGAGCGAGTACAGCCACGATTTCGCGCGTGAAGCGTTGTTTGAATTACGGGAATGACGGGTACAAGATGTCATTGGAGCGTCTCGGGCGATAAGTATGAAGCCGGGTCTGTTGGTTATTAGCCACGGTTCACGAGACGGCTCTTGGGTTACACTAGTAGATGAAGCGATTGCCAAGGCTGCGTGGCCGGAAGGCGTACCGATCGCTTCTTCTTTTTTGGAATGCGTGCCGAACCGGACTATTCAGGACGGCATCGACGCATTGGAAGCGCAAGGGGTAGACCACATCGGGGTCATCCCCTTGTTCGTGTCCGCGGGCAGCACGCACGTGGACGAGATCGCGTACGCGCTCGGCGTGACGGCGGCGCCGCTTGCGGAGACGGGGCTGGCGCCGTTCCGCGTGAACGCGCGCGTGCTGTACGGGCGCCCGCTGGACGGCGGGACCGTGGCGGCCGATCTTGGCGAGGCCAGCGGCGAATGGCCCGGGTTGGCTGACAGTAAGGAGGCCAACGGAGGCGCGGGGGGCGATGCCGCGCGTGCGCTCGGCGGAGCCGATGATGCGGAGGAGGATATTCTCCTCCGCATGGTGGAGGCCCGCCTGCGCGGGCTGGGCGTGCGCCCCGGCGCGGATGGCGTGCTGCTGGTAGCGCACGGCAGCCAGCACGAGCCATTCCAGGCGCGCTGGCATGACAGCCTGCGCGGCTTGGCGCGGCTGCTCGTGAAGCGCGGCATGTGCGCGGCTGCGTCGCATGCGCTGCTCTGCTGCGAGGACGTCGCGGCCGCAGCGCAGCGATTAATGAGCTTGCTTGGCGGCACAGCAGATGGATTTGGTGAGCGTGCGGAGAAGCTAGCCGCGCCGTTCCCGATGTTCGATACTGCTCCATCCCTTGGAGCAGATGATGAGCTCGGCAATCATGCCGTTAAGCGGCGTGTTGCGATGGTGCCGGTATTTCTGAGCCGAGGGTATTTTACGACTCATGTTATTCCTGAGCGCTTGGCCGACGTTCCGGTCATGTATGACGGACAGACGCTGCTGCCGCATCCAGCGCTAGGCCGATGGCTGGAGCGCGAAGCAGAGAGGTTGCTGGCGATGCTGGCAGGCAGGTTGAAGGACTGAAAATAGTTGTTTTTTTCACCAAAACGTTTAACATAGAAGATTGAACGATATATGAGCCGGTTGTTCTGATTGGCATGTAAGTAGAGAGTATGGCGCTGGTGAGATTGTTGCTGCGCACGGATAATGGTTGTGAGACCACATCGATATGAATAGATTGTAAATGGGTGACGCAGTCATGATAAAAAAAGCGAGACTAATCTATAATCCGACCTCCGGACGGGAGGAAGGCAAGAAGCGGCTGGCGGATATTTTGCAGATGCTGGATGCCGCTGGCATCGAGACGACAACACACGCAACGGACGGCGAAGGCGATGCGACGACGAGTGCAGCGGAAGCGATCGACCGCGGCTACGATATGATTATCGCGGCTGGCGGAGATGGCACGTTGAACGAGGTCATTAACGGCATGGCAGGGAAGCCGGAACGGCCGCCGCTTGGCATCATTCCACTCGGGACGACGAATGATTTCGCCCGGGCGCTTGGCATTCCGCGCAATTGGGAAGAGGCGTGCTCGATCATTACGCGGCAGATGACGCGGGTCATCGATCTGGGGCAGGCGAATGATAAATATTTCATCAACATCGCGGGCGGCGGATCGTTGACGGAGCTGACATATGAGGTGCCAAGCAAGCTGAAGACGATGATTGGACAGCTCGCTTATTACATGAAGGGCCTCGAGAAGATGACGCGCTTGCGTCCGACGGAGCTGCGCATCGAGCTGGATGGTCATGGCATATTCCATGGGGAATTCATGTTATTCCTCATTACGAACACGAACTCCGTCGGCGGCTTCGAGAAGCTGGCGCCGGATGCGCGCATCGACGACGGTCTGTTCGACGTCATCATGCTGAAGAAGTGCAATCTGGCGGAGTTCATTCGCGTGGCAGGCATGGCGCTGCGCGGCGAGCATGTGAACGATCCGCTCATCATGTATGCGCAGACGAAGCGCGTGTCGGTGACCTCGCCGGATACGGTGCAGCTCAATCTGGACGGGGAGTACGGCGGACTGCTGCCGGCGACGTTCCAAGTCCTGCCGTCGCATTTGCGGATTTTTGCGGATGTCCCGGATGAGGGATAAGAGATTGGAAGCATTGTTCGGATGAGAACGAACGGCTTGGCTTGCTGCTGTTATGTGGCGGGTCAGGCCATTTCTTCTCTTCAGGAATGTTTACATGACGTGGGGCTATAAAGTGAATTAAATCACTTTACACTTCCCGGAGAAGGTATGTCTGTTTTCATCCTTTGTCTCACTCTCCCCCTCATTCAGAATGGCAGCACCTCCTCCCTTTCAAACGAAAATTTGTTGACGGTCATTCATGTTGTTATAGCCCTTATATCCATTCTCCCATATAGTCAGGAATGAGGAAGTCGAGGAGCAAGCACATGGCGTATCATTCATATACCAAGATTGGCATGAAGATGGTTCGCATGAAGCAGTCGATCTAATGGCAGAGAATCTGAGTGGTTATAGGTCGTGCTGTCTCCTGATGGAAGGGAAAATGAAGGATTGGTACGGTTAAAGGTTTCCTTTTTTACAGTTTCCTGATGGAATGGGAGAATGGAGCAAAGGAGGGGGAGAAGCGAGAGTGAATCACCGTCAATCTGAGCAGGTCATGGAACGAGCGGAGTAACATCATTTCGTATTTTTGAGAGTCAATCTCTTAGTATTTGACAGAAGGTACGCCTTCAGGCGGTTTTTTAGCGATAAGACATAAAAAATCTGCTTTTGAATGTGGTTGCTGATCTTTGAAAGGCCTTGGATAAAGGTTTTTTCATTGAAGGCGGAGTTATGTGGTATGATGGGGAACGATACTTGAGAGCTGTAGTTGTTGTATGATGTACAAGTGTATGGAATCCAAACGTAAGGCTAAGATGGCTATATGATATAGAGCAACGAGGAAGCAGGAGGGCATAGCGTGAAAGGGAACAATCAAGGCAAGCGGCCAGGGCGCCGGAATGAAGCAAGGTCTGCATCTGCGACGCGTTCACGGACGGCGGCGGGTGGACGCGCGGCACATGCAAACGAGCGGACGGCTCCGGTGCAGAAAAATGAAGAGGTCGTGCTGGACATTATCGGATTGACCCACGATGGCGAAGGTGTCGGCCGGGTAGAGGGCTTTACCCTTTTCGTGCAGGGCGCGCTGCCGGGCGAACGGGTGCGGGCGCTCGTGCTGAAGGTGAAGAAGCAGTACGGCTATGCCAAGGTGCTGGAGCGTTTGGTCAACAGCCCTTATAGAGTTGAGGCAGAATATCCGGCAAATTACTATGGCGGCTGCCAACTGCAACATCTGGCGTATACAGAGCAGCTGCGCTGGAAGCGTCAGCATGTCATTGATGTGCTGGAGCGAATCGGGAAGTTCCGCGTCGAGCCTGTGCTTGGGGAAGAGGGGGAACAGGCTCGGGGTGAGGCGGCAGAGTTATCGGGTGTGAATGGTTATGAAAATGGACAAGCAGGTCCTGACGCTGCTGCTGTTGAACGGGAAGACGGCATTTTGGAAATGCAGTTGCAGGCAAAGCCAGTCAAGGTGCTGCCGACGATCGGCATGGAACATCCTTGGCGCTATCGCAACAAGAGCCAAATGCCGGTTGGTAAGAATGATCGGACGGGCGAACTGATTGGCGGATACTTCGCCAAGGCGAGCCATCGCATTATCGATACGGATGTGAGCCTTATTCAACATGAGGCAAACGATGAAGCGATGCGCGCCGTGAAACGGATTGCCCGCAAATACGGCATTGAGCCGTACAATGAGGAGACGCATAGCGGCCTGCTGCGTCACGTTATAATGCGCGTCGGCTTCCGTACGAACGAGCTGATGATTACGCTCGTCACGAACGGGGAGCGGATTCCACATGAAGCGGATATCGTGTCCGAGCTGGCTGAGGCTCTGCCGCAGCTGAAGAGTGTGTGCCAGAACATTAACACAAAGCGCACCAACGTCATTATGGGCGACAAAACCCGTGTGCTATGGGGTTCCGAATATATTACCGATTATATCGGGGAAATTAAGTTTGAGATTTCCGCACGTTCGTTCTATCAGGTGAATCCGGTGCAAACGGAAGTTCTGTATGAGAAGGCAGTGGAGTATGCCGGCCTGAGCGGGCAGGAGACCGTCATTGACGCGTACTGCGGCATCGGGACGATCTCGCTATTCCTGGCGCAGCGCGCGAAGCGGGTGCTCGGCGTGGAAATTGTTGAGGAAGCGATTGCCGATGCGCGCCGCAACGCGGAGCTGAATGGAATTACGAACGCGGAGTTTGCCGTTGGCGCAGCCGAAGAGGTCATCCCGCGCTGGAAAGAGCATGGCGAGTCTCCGGACGTGATTGTGGTAGATCCGCCGCGCAAAGGCTGTGAGCAAGCCTTACTGGATACGATGCTGGAAATGCGTCCAGAGCGGATCGTGTATGTATCGTGCAACCCGTCTACGTTAGCGCGCGATTTGCGTATTTTGGCGGATGGAGGATACTCGGTGGTTGAGGTGCAGCCAGTGGACATGTTCCCGCATACGCCACATGTGGAGTGCTGTTCACTGTTAGTGCGGAAAGACAAATAAAAAGGAGATGTATTGGCGAACATTGTAAAGAGGGGCATCGCCCCTCTTTGTTATTCAATTATTTTGTCCTTTCTCCTACCTTTGTCTTTTGATTCTGTCCAACTTAATTCGACTACGGTTGCTCTTTTCGTCAATAAATGAACTTAATAATTTACTTAACTCTATTAAGTAAGTCATAAACTGAAGCTTCCACTGCATCGGTTAAAGAATATCTCGTATTAAATCCCAACTTTTTGATTTTGTTGTCATCCCAAATTCTATTTATTGTAAAATTTTTTACCATTATTGTTTGTTCAGATGTCGATAACTGAACAATTTTAGCATTCCTGCCAGTTTGCCGATCAATTTCTTTCTTTAATTGAAACCAAGTTGTATCAAAACCTTTAAGTAAATAAACCCCATTGTCAGCCTTCGGTTTTTCGTAAGTTCCTAACCATTCCATTGCCCTTCCAATATCTCTTGTATCTATTAGAGACACTTTAGTATCGCCATTTCCAACCATCGGAAATTGGTCATTCGTATGAGCGGTAAATAGCCTTGCAAAAAATGATTTGGTATCTCTAATGCCAATGGTACTTGCTGGACGTAAAATCACGGTTTCAATCCCAGTCTTTTTCGCTACTTCTTCAATCACTTTTTCCCTTTCAATAGCTACTCTTTGTGATAGGTACTCAGGTTGTGAAACGTAGGATTCATCAATAGGGTTATTACTTTTAAAATCATATACAACGATTGTACTTAATTGAATAAATCGGGAAACACCTTGTGAAACGGCTGTTTCAATTAGCGTTTTAGTTAATTTTGTTTCTACTGGAGCATACAAGCTGTTTTGTGTATGTAGATTTGTATCAGCCGTACAATTATAAACAACTTCATTCCCTTCTATTGCTTTTCCAATTGCTTCAGGATTCGAAAAGTCAATCCTAACTACATTGACCCCTAAACTCTCTAAAAATGTTGTATTACTTGTATCACGAATCGCTGCCGTTACTTGATGTCCAGCTAATTGCAATTGTTCCACTACATGACTACCAATAAATCCAGTGCTTCCAAAGACAATTGCCTTCATTCTTTTCATGCCCCCATTATTTACTTAAGGATTCTTTAACACTATACTATATGAAGTACAAAATAAATGAAAGTACGGTATTTTATTATAGTTACTATACTTAAAGATAGTCGGAGGTATAAAAGATGTCTCACGAATCTAATCACCAAAACTGTCCCATCGAAAAGACAATGAATGTAATTGGAGGTAAATGGACGTTTCTAATTCTAAGGGACATCTTTTACGGTCCACAGCGGTTCGGGGAGTTACAGAGGTCTTTAAGAGGGATTAGTCCAAGGACACTCTCTCTGCGATTAAAAGAGTTGGAAGAAGAAGGGATTATTAGTCGTGTTATTTATTCAGAAATTCCTCCGCATGTCGAATATTCCCTTACCAAAAGGGGGCAATCCCTTCATCCGATTTTTGAAGCTATGAAAGAATGGGGAAATTCATGGGATGTATTAGGACAGAAAAAATAAAAATGAGCATTGTTCTTTTTACAGAGCCTGTTAATCTGGCTAGGGGCACATTGGATTGTCAACAGTAAATCAGACAGCTTTTTTAAGGGCTAATCTTCTGTAGTCAACAGGACCCATGTAGCCTAAAGTTCCATGTATACGATGTTTGTTGTACCAATTTACGTAGTCGTACAGCTCCAACTCAAGATGCTGCAGGCTCTGGAAGTTCATCTGATGAATAAATTCAGTCTTCATTACCTTAAATGTAGCTTCAGCAACGGCGTTATCATAAGGACACCCTTTCATGCTTAAAGAACGACCGATCTGGAACGTAGTAAGCGTCTCATCAATCAACTTGTTTTTGAACTCGCTGCCGCGATCCGTATGGAATAACTGAATTTGACGCAGATCTCCTTGGACAGAGGCAAAGGCACGCGCGATCAGGGGGCATCCTTTTTCGTGCCTGCGCTAAAGCCAATGATCTCTCGATTAAAGAGGTCAACCAGTACACAAATGTAGTGCCATCTGTTTTTGACTTTGACATACGTTAGATCGCTTACAACGACGCGTTTCTCTTCAGCTTGCTGGAACTGACGGTTCAGTTCATTTGACTGCTGCGACTCGTTACATGCCGCTTTGTGAGGTTTGTATTGAGCCACCGTATACGTAGAAACAAGCCCCTGCTCCTTCATGATGCGTCCAATTCGGCGTCTAGATACAGTAAGTCCGCGTTCATGAAGCTTGGCTTTGATCTTTCTTGTGCCATATGCTTATATTTGTCACGATTTCGCATGATGACACTTACTTTCGTCCCATGATCAGTGCTGCTTGCTTTAAAATGTCATTCTCCATTTTAAGACGTTGGTTTCTTTTCGTAAAGCAATAAGCTCATTCTCTTCAGGAGAGCGATTGTTCCTCTCTGAGAAGGAGCCTGACCCTTCTGCTTGCTTGATCCAACGATCCAGTTCAGACGCAGTCAGTTCATATTCGTTTACAATATCTGCTATTGATTTTCCATTCTCGTATAACTGAACCATCTGTCTTTTGAATTCATCTGTAAATGTACGTCTTTTTCTTGGCATAGTAGATCCGCTCCTTGTTCTGATGTGTTCATTCTACTAGCCCTTATTTTTCTGTCCAACTAAGTGTAGCCGCTTCAAAAGTATCCCCTCGTGGTTAACATAGTGAGATTGTTGGTAATGATGATCTCTGATGTTGAGCGGAGGGGATATCTTCGTATTTTAACTGAATGATTTGTATCCATTGCATCCTGGCTGAAATGATAAGAGGTTTATTTTAAAATCCATAAAAGTTGATTTTAATAAAATACAGAAAAAATAAGTGTTCACTTAAATTAAAACGCGCTCATTTATATTCGGCTTCTAATTGGAAGAGGTTAAGAGTAGATGAAATATGCAGATAGAAAGTCGAGGTCTCTCTATCCCCACTGTTTATGCTTCCCCAGTCCAAGTTACAGTGGATGGGCATGATGTGGCTTTCATACAGGATTGCCATCTCTTCATGGAGAGGGCTTTTTTGGAAACCGGAGCAGGATGAGCACATCAGCCATTCGGCACATTTTGCATCAATTAGCTCGCCCACCACTCACATCCCCCACTTTTTGGATTCTAATATTTTTTCATTAAGTATATATTTTTTAGAGAAATTTTAGTATTATTTTTAATTGGAATCCGAATAATAAATGTTGATTTAATATTTTTGTTCGGTTTTACAACGTTTTATACATTGATACAAAACTTACATTTCCTGCAAATTACGTGTTGATGTATGGAGATGGGAATGGAGATAAGATGAAGAAGAACATTTATTTTAACCATGATGGCGGCGTTGATGATTTAATTTCGTTATTTTTGTTATTGCATATGGACAATGTGGAGTTGACGGGTGTGTCGGTCATTCCGGCGGATTGTTACTTGGAACCGGCTATGTTTGCAAGCCGTAAAATCATTGATCGTTTCGGTAACGGCGGTGTGGATGTAGCCGCGTCGAATTCCCGCGGGAAAAATCCGTTTCCGAAGGATTGGCGCATGCATGCGTTCTATGTTGATGCCCTGCCGCTTCTCAACGAATCCGGTAAAGTGGTGACTCCTGTAGCGGACAAGCCGGCACATCTTCATATTATAGACACGCTGCGCGCAACGGAAGGCAAGACGACCTTGCTGTTTACGGGCCCGCTTACCGACCTTGCTCGCGCATTAGATATCGATCCGACGATTGAAGAAAAGGTAGAACGCCTTGTATGGATGGGCGGTACCTTCCGAGAAGCAGGCAATGTGCATGAGCCTGAGCATGACGGAACGGCAGAATGGAACGTATTCTGGGATCCGGAAGCCGCTGCACGCGTATGGGCCAGTGGGATCGAGATTGATCTGGTGGCACTGGAAAGCACGAATCAAGTACCGCTTACGCTCGATGTTCGTGAGCGCTGGGCCGCGGAACGCAAGCATATCGGCGTTGATTTCCTGGGCCAATGCTATGCGATGGTGCCGCCTCTTGTTCATTTCTCGACGAACTCGACATACTATCTGTGGGACGTATTAACGACAGCGTTCGTTGGCAATAGCGATCTTGTGAAGGTGCAAACGATTAACAGCATGGTGATTACGGAAGGCGCAAGCCAAGGCCGAACCGTTGAAACGGCTGACGGACGCCCGGTACATGTCGTCTATGACGTGAATCGCGACGCATTCTTTGATTACATTACCGAATTGGCGAAAAAAGCAACGGAGAGGGATTTGTAATGTCAGAGAAAAAGCGAGTCATTATTGATACCGACACGGCTGGAGACGATACGATTTCCATTTTAACGGCGCTTCACTATTTTCAAGTAGAAGGCATTATGATTACCGGCGGCAATGTCCAGTTCGATCAGCAGGTTGAAAATGCGCTCTACACTGTTCAAGTAGCGGGAAAAGGCGGACAAGTCCCTGTGTACAAAGGACATGAGCGCCCAATCATGGGGCTTGGCCAAAAAGAGCATCGTACGGTCGAGGATGTGCACGGCAAGGATGGGATGGGGGATTCATTTTTCGAAAAAGCGATTCAGTCTCCCGAAAAAGGTCATGCCGTCGACTTCCTTATCGATGCGGTTCACAACAATCCAGGAGAAATCCATCTTATCGCGATTGCGCCGTTAACGAATATTGCGATGGCGCTCAAGAAGGACCCGACCATTGTATCGAAAATCCCGCATCTCTATATTATGGGCGGCACGAACAATGCGCTAGGAAATATTACGCCGAGTGCGGAGTACAATTTCTACGTTGATCCGGAAGCGGCCAAAATCGTGCTTCATTCGGGTATTCCCATCACGATGGTTGGTTGGGAAATGTGCACGCAATATTCCATCATGGACGATAACGACCATGAAGAGATCGAAGCGCTGGGAACGAAGGGCGCGAAATTCTTCAAAGATGTCAACAAGGTCGTCATGAGATTCAATAAAACGGTTCATCGACTGAACGGCACGACGCATCCGGATACGCTGCTCGCAGCCGTAGCGGCGGATGAGAAGATTATGACGAAGTCCAATCTCTATCACGTTGATGTCGAAACCGTCGGTGAGCTGACAAGAGGCTACAGCCTTGTGGATATTAACAATCGTTTGGAACGCACGCGCAATGTTCGCGTCTGTGAAGCGATTGATCGAGATGCTTTTAAAGAAATGCTGTTGGACGTATTGAAGTCCATTAACTAATGACTGCGAATAGCCGCTTTTGTAATAGATGTAGTTCAAAAAGTCCATTTTTGATCACGAAGTGATTCAGGTAGTAACTCGGCATCGAATCTTGCATTCACTCTCGAAGTCCGCTGCTCATTTAGTCTCGTCTACACTGCGCTGCTCCTTCTTCGAGTTCAAGCAACCTTCTCGGTGCTGAAAACCGTACTTTTTGAACAAGCACTAATATGGCGAGCGGCCGTTTGCCCCTTTCGCTTTACATTCTTGGTCATTGACACGATGAAGAAAGGATAGGTATATGCAATACATTTGGGGACTTCTAGGAATCTTAGGCATTTTTATGATCGCAGTTGCGTTTTCGAAAAATCGCAAAGCGATTAATCCGAGAACGGTGATTGGCGCGTTTGCGATTCAATTTATTTTTGCATTGATCGTGTTGAAGTGGGAGTTCGGCAAAAAGATGCTGAACTACTTGGCTACGGCCGTTCAGAGCATCATCGATTCCACGAATGCGGGCATTCAGTTCTTGTTCGGCGGGATACTGGGTGCGGAAAAGGCAGGCTTTACGTTCGCGCTGCAGGTATTGCCTATTATCATCTTTTTCTGTTCCTTGATAGCGGTTCTGTACTATCTCGGCATTATGCAGTGGGCTACGAAAATCATTGGCGGATTTCTGGCGAAGATGCTCAAAACGAGCGAAACGGAATCGATGTCAGCAGCTGCGAATATTTTTCTAGGTCCGACAGAAGCGCCACTTGTTGTTAAGCCTTATATTGAGAAAATGACCAAGTCGGAGCTGTTCGCGATTATGGTCGGCGGACTGGCGTGCGTCTCTGGTTCCGTCCTGGGCGGATACGCGATGCTTGGTGTTCCGATTGAATATTTACTTGCAGCAGCATTCATGGGAGCTCCCGGCGGCTTGTTGCTAGCTAAAATTATCATGCCTGAAACCGATCATCATCTTCGAGTGGAACGGGTTAGCATGGTAAAGGATACAGAGTCCCGAAATGTTATCGATGCCGCGGCTCGCGGAGCTTCGGACGGGCTCAAGATCGCTGCCGGCGTAGGTGCCATGCTGCTGGCATTTATATCACTCATTTTCTTAGTGAACATGATCATTGGCTGGGTTGGCGGCGTGTTCGGAATTGAGGCGCTGACGCTGGAGCAAATTCTCGGCTACCTGTTCGCGCCGATTGCCTTCCTGATCGGTGTTCCATGGAGTGAAGCGCTGCAGGCGGGTTCCTTCATCGGTCAAAAGTTCGTCTTGAACGAATTTGTAGCGTACACTTCGTTTGCGCCTGAGATTGTAAATCTGTCTCCAAAAAGTGTTGTCATCATCAGCTTCGCGCTCTGCGGCTTTGCCAATCTGGCGGCCATTGCACTCCTCATTGGAGGCTTGGGCGGGATTGCTCCTTCAAGAAGACAAGATCTTGCCGAGATGGGCTTCCGTGCGGTCATTGCCGCAACATTGGCTAACCTATTGAGCGCGGCTATTGCCGGGATGCTCGTGTAGATCAAATGATCGACTGAGATGTCATACCCCCGTCATGTAGACAGCTAAAAAGCAGTAAATCAAGCGGCGATCGCTTCCCTCCATTCAACCGGGGAACGGTCGCCTTTTTTTCTGGAACCGCCAGCACCGACATCATAAAAAGCAACAGCTGGGCAAATAAAACAAACGCTTGGACTATGATGAGCCCAAGCGTTTGTTGTTGGCTAATGAAAAGAGGAAGCTGTTATCTTATTGTGCTTTTACGAATTCAGCCGATTGTACGCCGGCTTGGCGGCCGAAGATGATGATCTCTGCAACGGAGTTGCCGCCGATACGGTTTTGACCGTGCAAGCCGCCTGTAAGCTCGCCTGCTGCATACAAGCCAGGAATAGGTTGACCGTCTTTATTCAATACTTCTGTGTTCGTATTGATTTTCACGCCACCCATGGTGTAGTGAATCCCAGGGGAGATTTTGATTGCATAGTATGGCGCACCGGACAAGTCGTTGTCCATCGCAGTTGTTCTGCCGAACTCGGCATCCTTTTTATTCTTCATTGCGCTGTTCCATGTATCCAGCGTCGCTGTTAGCTGATCTGCCGGAACACCCATTTCTTTGGCTAAAGCCTCGATCGAATCGCCCTGAATGACAAAGCCCATTTCTTCATACTGCTGAATCGCTTTAGCGCGGGATTTTACGCCGGAATCAAATACAAGATAAGCTGATTTTTCAGGCAGCTTATTGATTGCAGCAGTGACATTGTCACGAGTGTCCAGCTCGTTGGTGAAACGTGTGCCCTCACTAGAAACAAGGATCGCTCCTTCACCGCGAACCGCTTCCCCGATGAGATAGGATTTGTCCTGCTGTACCGTAGGGTGAACCTGGATTTGATCCATATCTACTGTTACACCGCCGAGCTTTTCAATCATCTTAATGCCGTCACCGGTGCTGCCTACTTGGTTTGTTGTCACAAGACCTTTCAGATCGGAGCGAACCTCGCCAATCATATCCATGTTAGCGCCATAACCGCCGGTTGTCACAACGACAGCATCCGCTGCAATCGTTTTCTCATCTTTATTGTCGAAGAGGACCTTAACGCCGTTTACTTTGCCATCCTTCTCCGTAATTTCCGTCACATTAGCATTTACGAAAAGAGGAATTTCTTTCTCTTGAACATTTTTCACCAAGCCGTTGACAAGATATTGCCCTACCGCTGAACCGTCTTCAGGACGGTGTGTGCGCTTTTCGTTCATACCACCCGTAATCGTGATATTGTTCAAACGAATTCCGATCGAATCAAGCCATTCGATTGCACTTGCGGAATTGTCAACGAAGAAACGAAGCATCTCTTTGTCATTAGTATCATGACCGCCTTTTAAAGTCTCTTCGTAAAATAGATCATTGCTGTCCTCAATGCCTTGCTCTTTTTGGAACTTGGTCTGGGAAGCATTCATACCGGAGGATGATTTCATCGTATTGCCGCCGGCAATCGGCATTTTTTCGAAAATAACCGGGTTCATGCCTTTTTCTTTTGCCTCAAGTGCAGCAGACATTCCGGCACCGCCTGCACCGACAATGATGATATCATAGTTATCTTTTAATTGATCGATGGGTGTATAGTTGGTTTTAGAAGCTCCCGAAACGGCTTCCGTTTCTGTGGACTCCGCCGGTTTTTCATTGCCCTGGCTCTGGTTTTGATTCTGGTTCCCGCTACCGCATCCCGCGATCACGAGCATGAAAGAGAGAACGAGAATAAACGTTGCTGCTACTTTCTTTTTCATGTTAACCACCCCGTTTTTCTATGATGTTATTTAGATGAACATAAAGAGCCCAACGAAAAAGGAGAGAGTAACGGAGAAAATGAGATGCGGTGATCGTATCGTCGCCTTTATTCTCCGAACTTAAAATCGTTCACGGTTACCTCCTCTGGTCTGCTTCGGAAGCTTTTTTAGGTTCACTTTATTTTAATATACTATCGCCCCCATTTATAGTGATTTATTTCACAATATTTGAATTTTGTATTATAAGCGGGGTACTCTTGTCAGAGCTGCTGTAATCGCTCTGCAGATAGTGTGGAGGAGGAGGAGTTCCCTTTATATATGAAGATTGATAAAGTAAGCATAAGGAGTATACTCCCCATAACGACAAGGATTTTAGATTTACTTGTTGAAATCATCATTTTTTAGCCTCCTATCTTAAGTACTCTCTGAAGGGCGTGGAATTCCTCTTTCGTGTTTTTTGACTCGCTACGAACATTACTTCATTTCTTGGATTATGCGCGCAAGCGATGATGCAGAATTAACCTCCAGTGACGGAGGTTTTTTCAGATGGTCGTTTATTAAGAAGAAGGGAGATAGCTATGATTATTCCATTGGGCCAATTTGAAATTACATCCGGTAAAGTGGTTGTATCCGATCCTTGTTACGAACGAAATGAAAATACGATTATTATGGGTGTGCTGGACAATGTAAGCAACGGAACGTGGGCCGCTCAGGTACATAAAACCGAGGTTCGGGATTGGGGCGAAGCTTGCGCCAAGCTAATTGCTTATCACATATCGGTTGCCGACAAGCCAGATGAACTCGAATGGGTGAAGTGTCATTTTATTGTCGGGGTGGACAGCGGGCAAGCGGGGATCTTTGACGTCAGCGAGTATCGAATTCCGGATTCCGAACCTCAAGGGACAGAGTCCGATACGGACAGCGACTGGTATTTATCCTGCTGCGACATTACGGAAAGCGATGAGGAAGCCGGTGTCATGGACGGTGGCGCAGTCTCGCATTCCGGCTTCGGGGATGGAGGCTATGCGGCGTATTATGCCGCCAATGAACAGAATCGAATTATTGGAGTCAAGATTATTTTCATTAAAGATGCAGATCTATAAGAGAAGAAATGGTGACCAAAGTCTTAAACGGGAGTACCGTCCAATGCTTGCTGTGGATGTTTAACTTAAACGGTCAAAGCCCAAGCATAATGATGTCCTGAAGGTGGTGGGACGTTATTATGCTTTTTTGTCATGCCTCAGTAAACTAAATAACTCCTGCTTATGCAAGTTTAGTTTATAAGTCTCCATTTTTGATCATAGAATCAAAGTGTACTCTGAGTCGTACATTATACATGGGAGGAAATGAACATGACGAATGTGCTTAAAGCCCGTCCTAAGCTGTATGTCATGGATAACGGACGCATGAGCATGGACAAAAACTGGTTGATCGGCATGCATAATCCGGCTACGATCCTGAATCCGAATGCGGCGACGCAGTTCGTGGAGTTTCCGGTCTATACCGTATTGATCGATCATCCGGAAGGAAAGATTTTGTTCGATACGGCCTGCAATCCGAACGGGATGGGCAAGGAAGGGCGATGGCCCGAAATGATGCAGCTCGCGTTCCCTTGGGCAGCGAGTGAGGAATGTTATCTGCATAACCGGCTGGAGCAGCTGAATGTCTCGCCACGTGACATCAAGTATGTCGTGGCCTCCCATTTGCATCTGGATCATGCCGGATGCTTGGAACTGTTCACGAACGCGACGATTATCGTTCACGAGGATGAGCTGAACGGCGCGCTGCAATCTTATGCACGCAACGAAAAACAAGGATCCTACATATGGGCGGACATCGATGCCTGGATCAAAAATCATTTGCAGTGGAAAACGATTAAGCGCACAGCGGATCAGTTGGAGCTGGTCGAAGGCATTACCCTTCTGAACTTCGGAAGCGGCCATGCTTGGGGCATGCTGGGCCTGCATATCGAAATGCCGGAAACGGGCGGGATCATCCTCGCTTCCGATACCATCTATACCGCGGAGAGCTACGGTCCACCGGTCAGGCCGCCGGGCATTATGTATGATTCGATTGGGTACCGGAATACGGTCGAAAGGATCCGCACTCTTGCCGCCCGAACGAAATCCCAAGTGTGGTTCGGACACGATGCGAATCAATTCAAGGAGCTCCGCAAATCAACCGAAGGATACTATGAATAAGAAGGCAAAGGAAGGCTTTATCATATCTGTGCACAGGTTTGAAGCAGACGGTATTTCATTCTCATGACAACTGACGACCTCCCCCATACGGTAAATAGTGTAAAAGGAGTTCATATTGTGATGAACTCCACACTGTAGGCCCGAAGGGGATTTTTGCGTATTCTAGATGCTGTTCAGCAGTTCGGCCTCAAGGAACAAGCAAGGAGGTGTGTCTTAGTATGGGGTAGGAATTGGCGGACACGACACCGCATTAATAAACCTTGGATCAATGTCGTAGTATATCCAAAATAATCCATTCCATCGATACCCCGACACTGCGCCATACTCAACCCGCGTTGGGTAAAACCAAAAGCTATCCCCATTCCATAGCCATACATAAGTATATTGATATAAGCAGTCAACTATATAAGATACAGCAGGTTTTGCAGGGACGAAGGCAGGGGGAGGAGGCAGTGTTGGTATGATTGACCCTTGAGGTCCTTGCAGAGGTATAAATGCCATTGAGATCGCTCCTTCATTCTTACGATTTCAACATCTTCGTTTTTCTTGTGTCATAATACGTAGGTGAATAACTAAATGACTGGGCAGATGCCTAGGTAGGGAAAGATGACTACAGTACGGACATCCTGCTTTACATAATTGCACAACTTGGTTCATAGGTCGGATTTCCTTACAAATGTTGCATATTATATAATCCTTTTGTGCGACATTCGTTCAATAGTACAGAGAAAAATCCGAACCCATCGGAGAAGCTGAGGTAGTGTCATATGAGCTGTATGAGAAAATTGCTTTTTTGCATGTTAGCTATAACTTTAAGTTTAGGAATCTGTCTCCCCAATGTGAGTGCTTCCCCAATCCAAGTAACAGTGGATGGGCATGACGTTGCTTTCCCGGATGAACCCCCGTATGTCGATAAGACATCCAACCGGACGATGGTTCCTGCCAAATTCGTATCCGAAAAGCTTGGCGCAAAAGTAAAGTGGAACGGGGCATTAAACCAAATCGCTTTTACGTATAAAAATGACACCGTCACTTTGGGGATTGGCGACAATTATGCGCAGGTGAACGGAAAAACGGTAACCTTCGGTGGAGGAGCGACGGTCCAAAATGGCCGCACGATGATTCCGCTTCGCTTCATCAGCGAAATCTTTCATGCTGATGTAGATTGGCAGCCAGAGCGTAATCAAGTCCACATAACAACTTCTGTAAAGAACGTTCAAAAAGGAACGTGGATGTGGGATAGCAAACTCATCGAAAGGGATCAAGAAAAAATAGTAAACTTTGCCAGCGATAACGGTGTCGCGTCCATTTATCTTCAGATTGATAGAGATATTGCTCCAGAGATTTATGCAAGCTTTATTCGAATCGCAACAGAAAAACAAATTATAGTAGAGGCGCTTGCGGGGCGTCCCGAATGGGCCTACAAAACGAAGCAGGATGAAATTAAAAAATTTATGGCATGGGTTAAAAGCTACAATGCGTCCGTTGGAGCGGAAGAGAGCTTTGCGGGTCTGCACTTTGATATCGAACCTTATCTTTTAGCCGAATGGAAGACAGACAATAAGGCGGTTCTTGAAAGCTGGATGGACAATTTAAGGTTGATTGAGAAGGAAACCAAAGGGAGCGACATGAAAATTACGTTAGATGTTCCTTATTGGCTGAATACCGTAAAGGTTCCGGGCACTGAATACAGCTTCAGCGCATGGTTATTGGAGAAGTTCGATTGTCTTGTGATTATGGATTATCGCAATTTTGCATTAGGCAAGAATGGGATTGTGGAAAATGCAAATGCGATGATGAGAGAAGCATCGACTCTTAACAAAGAAGTGATCGTTGCCGTGGAGACCGCTAAAAGTTTGGAGAGTGATCGGGCATCGTTTTATTTCAAAAGTATAGAAGCCATGGAAAAAGAGCTGCAAGCAGCTCATAAAAAACTGTCTCGATATTCAAGTTATGCCGGCTTTGCGATTCATGACTACATAAGCTGGGCCGCAATGAAATAAGCAACAACGACATGGTTGTAGTAATGCTAGCATGTCGAGGTGTGCAGAAATAATTTTCGGATGAGCTAAAAAAGTCCCGATGAACGCTTACTTCACCGGGACTGACTTTGCGGTTCACGACTAACTTTACTGCCACTTCATTCAGAATAAGCATTATTCCATAGATTTATTCATTTCAAATTGATTTTAAAAACATCCCCCTCATTACCACCAAAAACGATCATCCCACCTTCAGGCAGTACTACCGAATGATTGTTGCTTGCCTTCGAAAAGTTCACAACCTTTCCCTTCGCGTCATAAACGGCAAATCCCCCACGTACCGGAGCCTCAACGGTCATGACTCGATTGGCTGATTTTTCATTAATTTTATACCATACAGCCTGACCATTGGATGGTATGGTGCAAAATGAGGAGTTCCCTTCATAAATGGGTTGAATCGCATCTTCACTGATATAGGATTGTCCATCGATCCTTAAATACTCCTTATGGTTCACGTTATAGAAATTCAAATCAAAAACATCTCTTCTGTTCATAATAGGAATATTAATTACATTTACTGCTTTATTCTTATCAACTCAACTTTCGCAGCATGAAATCGACAGATATGCCTTGATGTAACTGGGCAGA
>NZ_JAJNBZ010000037.1 GCF_021369635.1 Paenibacillus profundus
CTGCCCAGTTACATCAAGGCATATCTGTCGATTTCATGCTGCGAAAGTTGAGTTACTTATACTATTTTTTATTTTCTCGACTTGCATATCATCATTTACTCTGCCTGAGATTGAGATGACCATTTCTTCGGTAGAAAAATGATCATCATAGTGGACTACTGGGAAGTACTTGCCGCCGAATCATTTCAATCCACGCATCCGCGTAGGATGCGACGATATCCTGTTCAACCACGGCCCGTCCGTTGTTATATTTCAATCCACGCATCCGCGTAGGATGCGACTTTCTATCAACTTTTTTTGTCCACTAGCATACTAATTTCAATCCACGCATCCGCGTAGGATGCGACTATTCTGCCGTTACTTTCTTTCCGACTAGACTGATTTCAATCCACGCATCCGCGTAGGATGCGACCGGAAATATTGCGATCAGGCTCCCGGAGAAAGGCATTTCAATCCACGCATCCGCGTAGGATGCGACATGTTCCGTCTTAAATTGGATGAAATATTAAAGCAATTTCAATCCACGCATCCGCGTAGGATGCGACAGCGAAATTTGATAGTAACTCTCAATTTACGCTATATAATCGAGCAAAATAATCAATTAAACGATTGAAAAAATCAAATCTAAAATTAATTACAAATACAGCAAGAAGAAACACCTATATTTTGGAAAAATGACGGTGCGAATCCCCCCGTAAATTCATGTGCACTATACATTCGCACTAGAGAATGAACCAATACTGCATCTATATCATCTATTTTTACATCCTACTATCTACAAATTACAAGTTACCACATTTTATAGGTTCATAATAGTACCCTTTATACGTGCGGACACGCCTTCTTTTTTCGTACCTGAGTTGTAAAATGGTGAGAGATCGATGTCCAGAGGAACATATTCCTGTTCTCCGGCTAAGTCCAGCATGGGTCGTTAAAAGTAATTCTTTGGATTTTACAAGTTGAATTATCATAAAAGCACCCCTCAGTTGAGAATAGAAACGAAACTTTTTCTTAAGATTTCTCCGCCCATGAGAAGATTTTTACATTTTACTATGGTAAAATGAGTAAAATGATTTTAAAATAATTGAGCGAACATATATGAAGATGGGAGGAATGGAAAAATTGAACGGTTGCATAACCTAACATTAGTAAAAAACAGATACGGAAAGACAAATCTGTCAGGACAATGGAAAGCGCTTACATAAAGGAGAGAGGTTATGAAACAATTAGCTTTATCAGCTTGGCGCAGCCTGTGGGCACAGCATAAGCGAACGAAAGACGTATTATATGTTTTCTCTTATCGGAAGCAAGCAAAAACCGGATTTATAAAAGCATCAGACAAGGGAGCCGTTCATCACAACGAAAAGCCTATAAAACCGTATTCAAACGCTCAGCTAGTTGGACTTATACTGGGACCTGTATTGTTTATCTTAACGATGCTATTTTTCCAACCAGACGGACTTTCTACAGAAGGGAAAGCTGTGCTCGCCGTTACGTTATGGATTGCCACATGGTGGATTACAGAGGCGATTCCTATACCGGCTACATCACTGCTGCCACTCATACTGCTTCCTATCACAGGAGCGATGCAAGGCAATGTGGTCGCATCATCATACGGCAACGATATTATTTTTCTATTCCTGGGCGGTTTTTTCATCGCCACAGCGATGGAAAAGTGGAATTTGCATAAGAGAATGGCTCTTTTTATTATCTCCATGATCGGTACTAGCACACAGCGCATCTTGCTTGGTTTTATGGCCGCAACTGGATTTTTGTCGATGTGGGTGTCCAATACAGCAGCTGTGATGATGATGGTCCCGATGGGACTGGCGATTACGGCTCAGATTGCCAGTGCCTTGAAAGGAAAGCCGGAAGAAGAGGATCTGCCGAAATTTGAGAAGTCCCTTATTTTTGGTATCGGCTATGCAGGTACGATCGGTGGACTCGGAACATTAATAGGTACTCCGCCCAATATTATTCTTGTGGCCCAAATGAATGAATTATTTGGCATTACCATTTCATTTGCCCAGTGGATGCTGTTTGCCGTCCCCGTCGTCATTTTAATGCTTTTCTTCACCTGGTTTTATTTGGGGAGACTGAAGTTCAATACATCGATCAAACAACTTCCAGGTGGACGAGATTTGATTCAAGGCGAGCGCAGAAAGCTTGGCAAGATATCTTTTGAAGAAGGTATGGTTGGTGGGGTCTTTGTATTCGCTGCTTTTATGTGGATCACTCGTGAGTTTTTATGGGTAGAAAACGGGTTGATCATACAAATACCAGGTATCTCAGATGGGATGATTGCTATTATGGCAACAGCCCTTTTGTTTATGATTCCAGCTAAAGCAAAAACAAGCTCTCGTATTTTAAATTGGAGTGATTCAAAGGAAATTCCGTGGGGAGTGCTCCTGCTTTTTGGAGGAGGCCTGGCGATTGCGGCCGGTTTCCGTTCCAGCGGCCTTTCTGCCTGGATGGGAGAACAGTTGACCATGCTCGATGGCTTTCATCTCATTGTCATTATTTCATGCGCTACACTTCTCATTATGATGTTGACAGAAATTACGTCGAATACAGCAACGGCAACGATGATATTGCCTGTTGTGGCAGCATTGGCGATGGCCCTCGGCATTCATCCGTTCGCTCTTATGATACCTTGTGCCATGGCGGCAAACTGTGCCTTCATGCTGCCTGTCGGCACACCGCCCAATGCAATCATATTCGGTACGGGGAAAATAAAGATTATTGACATGGTCCGAGCAGGTTTTTCCGTGAACGTGTTTGCCACCATCATTATTATCCTTTCCGTTTATTATTTGCTTCCCATCGTCTTTGGAATTGATCTCAACGTTGTTCCTGAAAGTTTATTGAATAAGGGACAAGGCTAAGTTTCTACCACCTTCAAATCGTTTTTCTGAACGATGTTTATGCAACGATTTGAAGGTGATTTTAGTTTCTGTAAACCCACGGGCTCTTGACCATTATTTTCAAATTCATTCTATAATTCTTCTAAATCATCCAATAGTCGTCCTATTAAGCTTGATGAAGAATGCTTTACCTCACAAGATTGTAAGAAATCTTCATTTGACGGCGACCCGCTTCAAGCTGTTGCGCATCCTCCCGGACATGTTACGGAAGAGAAAATCCTGATTCACTGGCGACCATATTACTCCTTCACATGGTCTTCATTGAATTGCGTATGGCGGTTTGCGGGCAAGGCAAGACCGAGATGGCCACGAAGCGTGCTGCTCTCGTATTCCGTGCGGAACAATCCCCGCTCCTGCAGAATCGGGATGGCCTGCTCTACGAAATCAGCCAGTCCGTTCGGTACAGTCTCGAACAGCAGGAACCCGTCTGTCGCTTCCCGCTTCACCCATTCCTCCATGCGATCGGCAATTTGCATCGCTGTTCCTGTAAACGGATCGCGAGGCGTCGCTACCTGCACAGCAACCTGCCGCAATGTCCAGCCGTTGTCTCTGGCATCCTGCTTGATTTTGAGCGCGTTGCTCTTGAAGCTGTCATTACCCATATCGCCAATTTCCGGAAACGGTTCGTCCAGCGCATATTGTGTAAAATCATGATGCTCGAAATACAGCCCCAAGTATTCCAGCGCCTTGTCAATGTCCAGCAATTCGGCCAACTGCTCGTATTTGCGCTCTGCCTCTCCTCCGTCCGTCCGATGATTGGCCCAATTCCATTAAATATGAGGATATGATCGCCAGAACGGTTATGAGCAACTGCACGCTCCTTAATTTCCTTCTTAAAGGCAATTCCATCCTCCATTGTTCTTTGGGTAGTGAATATGGCGTCAGCGTTTTTGGCAGAGAAGTTCTTGCCTGCCTCGGACGAACCCGCCTGGAAAATAACCGGCTGTCCTTGTGCCGAGCGGGACAGATTCAAGGGCCCTTCTACTAAAAAATACTCTCCTACATGATTGAGCGCATGCAGCTTATCCTTGCGAAAATACTCGCCTGTTTCCTTATTTCTGATGAATGCGCCATCTTCCCAGGAATCCCACAGTCCTTTCACCACTGCTAAATGCTCATCAGCCATCTTATAACGCAAGCTATGCTCCGGATGCGTCTGACCCGCTTTGCCATGATTGAGCGCGCTGCCTTCATAGGCAGAGGTAACAATGTTCCAGCCAGCCCGTCCACCGCTTATTTTGTCCAGTGTGCCGAGCTGCCGGGCAACGGTGTAAGGTTCACTGTACGTGGTGGAAACGGTCCCGATCAGACCGATATGCTCCGTAATCGCAGCAAGCGCGCTTAACAGCGACAATGGCTCCAACTGGTCCAAATACTGCGGAGCGTCTTGTCGGTAATATACAGCACATCTGCAATAAAGACTAAATCCAGCTTGCCAGCTTCCGCTTGCCGCGCCCATTCCTTGAATCTTCCAAACTCGGCACCGCCCTTTGTACCTGCATCTGGATGTCTCCAGCCACTGGCACTGCCGCCTTCTGCCAGAAGCAGCGCCCCCAGTTTCATTTGCTTTTGTTCAGCCATCTCCAGTCCTCCCGCGATATATTTAAAATAAGCTCGTTGACAATAAAGCCATCCGATCGGCAGATAGAGCCGCGCCCTGCAGCGGATAATGGCAGGCAGCCCCATGCCTTAATCGACCCGATTCTTAGAGATTCTGCGGAGCGCTTGTCTTTTCCAAAAGTATACTGCGGACACCAACAGGGCTCCATACCCGATTCGTCGTTTCATGTACCCAAAAAGAATTATTTTTAGCATCTAATATTGTGAATCAACTGGGGCGTCCTTTTCGCGTTCGACAGCGAAGCGACTCTGTCTAAATGATGATTGAACATCCATCCTGTGAGGCTTATACTGGGCTTAACATAAAATAGGAAATACATGGGATGATCAGAACGAAAATAGATACCCCGAGGAGGAAATGTCATGCTTGCTACCCAGCACCGTTTGCCCCGCAGCAATCCGGAAGAGCAAGGTATATCATCGAAGGCCATCCATTCTTTCATTGAACATATAGAACAACAGCAATTGGAACTGCATAGCTTCATGTTCCTGCGCCATGGTCATGTCGTCGCGGAAGGATGGTGGGCGCCTTACGCCGCGAATCACCCGCACGCCTTGTTCTCGTTAAGTAAAAGCTTCACTTCAACGGCAATTGGCTTCGCGGTGGAGGAGAGGCGGTTCTCCCTGGAGGATCCGGTTATTTCGTTTTTTCCGGAAGAAGCTACTCCTGAAGTGGAGGAGCATTTCGAAAAGCTCCAGGTGCGGCATTTGTTGACTATGTCTACGGGGCATGACGCAAATAATGCGCCCAATATAAGGGGTTCGAAAGACGGCAACTGGGTCAAAGCATATTTTGGCAGCACGTTACCTCATACGCCGGGCACTCAGTTCCTATATAGCAGCGATGCTACCTACATGTTATCCGCCATCGTGCAGAAGCGCACGGGCCAGACGTTGATCGACTATTTGCAGCCCCGCTTATTCGAACCGCTCGGGATTGCCGGCGTTGCGTGGGAGACTTGTCCGCTCGGCATCAACACAGGCGGTTGGGGCTTGAGCTTGACCACGGAGGACGTTGCCAAGTTCGGTCAATTGTATTTGCGGCAAGGGCAATGGAACGGGCGTCCGATCATTCCGGCAGCTTGGATTCAACAAGCCACTTCCCGCCACATTTCGAACGGTCAGAGCGCAGACAGTGACTGGACGCAAGGATACGGGTATCAATTCTGGCGCTGCCGGCATGATGCATATCGCGGGGATGGCGCATTCGGACAGTTCGTCATCGTCATGCCCGAGCAAGATGCCGTAATTGCCATTACAAGCGGTCTAAGTGATATGCAGGCCGTCTTGAATCAAGTCTGGGACCTCCTGCTTCCCGCATGCAGAGAAGGAGCGATGCAGGCTGACGTTAAGGAACAGCAGGCTTTGACTGCCAAGCTATCGACGCTCGCTATTCCTCCGCACACGTCGATCTGTAGGTCCGAACTGTCAACAACAGTGTCTGGTGCTCTCTACATCTTCAATGATAACGAGATGCAGTGGGATTCGATTCAGTTCGAATTTGAAGAGGATGCGGCAGAGATCACATGGCATGAACAGGGAGCAAAGAAGCAGTTGACATGCGGAATCGGCGCTTGGTTGGCAGGTGAAATAACGGATCAAGAAATCCGGCAACCTATCGCCGCCAGCGGCACATGGCAAGATGACGCTACCTTTGTAATAACCTGCAGATTGCTAGCGACTCCGTTCTGTCAAAAAATTGTCTGTCATTTTCATAAGGATACGTTAACGATAGACTTGTCACGAGGTATAGGTACCGACCTGAAGCCATTCCTGCAATTGAAAGCAACTAAGAACAAGGGATAAGGTGTAAGTTCCAATACACTTTGGGTAGTTGCAGCCTAGAATCCAACGCGGCCGATAATATGATCAGGAGTTGAGGAAGTGGCTAGAAAGAGCAAATCCAAACAGGAAGAAGAATTTTTAAAAGCAATGTTTGGATTAGTTGGCATTGGATCTTTTGTAGGAACCTATTATTATACGAAGTCTATAAATATCTCCACTGTCGTGGGTATCATTGCAATTGGCATGTTGGTCGCCATTCTCATTGAACGGCATGTGAACAAAACAGAACGATTAAAAAAGTCCGGAATTGCTGAGATTGATCAAATGGATGGACGGCAATTTGAACACTATCTCGGACTTCTATTTAAATCACAGGGATATTCGGTTAAGGTGACAAGAGCAGCTGGTGACTATGGAGCAGACCTTGTCATTGCGAGAGACGGCCGGAAAATTGTTGTTCAAGCAAAGCGATACAGCAAAAATGTAGGTATAGACGCTGTTCAACAAATACATAGTTCAATGAATTATTATGGCGCATCCGAGGCGTGGGTACTGTCTAATCGCAATTATACGGAAGCTGCCGTTAATTTAGCCAAAGCAAACGGAGTACGATTAATAAATCGCGAAGAGCTAGTAGCAATGATTCTTAAAATGAATCCCGGGGCTGTTCCTGAACCCAAACAGATCCTGCAAGAAATACCTCAGGCAACGAGAACATGTGATAGATGCGGCCACCCTATGGTCATTAGAAAGGGACCAAAAGGCGAGTTTTTTGGCTGCAGCACGTTTCCTAAATGCAGGAACATTAAACCGTTCCAATAAACATTTGAATGATTGAGGAGGCAGATAATGATTCACGTCTGATCTCCTCTTCGAGTATCAACATGGTATGACTGAATCTTACCCAAGTTACCCATTGTTAAAATAGAAGGAATTTCCACATCAGATGTTGAATAGGATATGCTGACCCTAACGTATTCATTTGGAAGAAGATCATTGTTTTTTTGAAAAAGGAGTGATGGAGCCTGCGATGAGCAAGGAACCGAAGCCTTCGATATGGCAATGGTTGAACACACTTGCACCTTATCTGTACGGAATCGGAATCACGCTAATATTAGGATGGGCATTCGTTTCGTTCGTCCAGCTCGGATTCCATGGTCCTCACCAAGATAGCAAACCGTTTTCCGCCCCCGAACCGTCCCAATCTGACAAAACATCTGCCGGGAGGTCTCCTTCCAAGCAGCCGATGGTAGCAACGGATAATGAGACATGGCTGAACATCGTCGTTACACCAATCGTGTCATCCGACATTAATCAGATCATATTTCGAACACTATTTTATTTAATGGTATGGATGATGCTATTTCTCATCATTCCGGTAGCCTTTTTAAGATTGAAGAAATTTAAGCTGTTCCAATTGGAATTCGAAGTCGAAAGGAAGGAAAACGCAGCTGTCGATTTGGCTGTCATCAACGCGACCAAAGCTAATCTGATGTCCTATCTTTGCAGTGATGACGCGAAAGCGAAAACATGGGGTTTCCTGCACAACAACACGATCAACTACTACGAGGTGCTCACTTATTTTCTTGAGGAAATTCAAGCGGGATATCTGAAAGTGTTCAACACCGGGTTTTCGTTCCAACTATATGTGCAGGACCTTCCTCATGAAATGAAAGAATTGGCGGAGCAATCCGCAGAGGAGAGGCAGGCCGCTATCCGCAACAAAACAGACAATGACAATTTACTCCGGAAAAACTACTTGGTATACTCCTATCCGTACAGGCAAGATCGCCTCGTCACCGTTATCAGCAGTCATTCCACCCAGTTTGATATTTTCGATCGGCATCTGCTCCAGCTTTTGCACAGCACGATCGATACATACGTGGAAAGCATCGAATTCATGGTGTTGGTAACGACACCCGCATCCCAGCCTCCGCAAGCGCATTGACCAGATTTTGTCATCTGATTATAATGGAGGTAAGGAGTGATGGATGATGATTCAACGAACAGCTTCTCCTATTAATAGACAGGATGTCTACAAGCGAGCATTAGAGAACTTGAATAAGGCCAAAGCGAACGCTGGAAACCATTCCGTAAGCGGCAATATCGTCCGAATGGTCGAAGTCCCGAAGGATGATCCGAGCGTGACTCGTATTTTAAAAGCCATTAGATAAGCAACCCGCCATTATTGGCGGGTTTTGTTTGCTTCTTTGCTGCCGGTCGTTTGAATTCGGTTCCACTGTTTGGCGATCACTTGCTGCATGACCGGGGAATTTGCAGCCAATTCAACAGGATTTTTAATGTTCAGACGAGCGAAGTCTAGATCCGATATCGTTTTAAATGTTTCTCCGCGCCGTATTTTTTTGTACACTTCCGCCATGCTCAACCCCAACACATCCCATATCTGTCGTGAATGTCAAATATACAAGTTGTTCTTTTCTATTGTATTCCCCTAATTATCCAAAATCTACACGGTACACTCCCTCGACCAGCCCGTTCTGCTCTCATCTGATGAATTTGCCCTCCAATTTATTTGTGTCATTTTGCGAAAAACAGGAACTTTCATTCGACGATATCCGTAAATCCGTTATACTGGTATCATACTGCATTCCATTTTGCACGATATAACCGGATAACTGGAGGGTTGATTGTGAAACATGCGCAACGCCTATTCCTGCTTATGATTGTGATGTGTCTCGCCTTTCCAAGCATCATCGCGGCAGCCAACATCCCCGCCAAAAAGGGGCTCATACAGGATACAGCCAAAATGCTTTCCAAAGAAGCGATACCCCAAATCGAAAAGGCGGCTCAAGGCAAGCTGTACACCTTCTATGTGCTGACAATTGCCAATCTGAGCGGAGCGGATCCCGCTTCATATGCGACAGACGTCTACACGAAATGGGACCTTGGCACGGACGACATCCTGCTTCTCTTGTCCAAGGAAGACCGCCGCATAGAAATGAACTTCAACAACGCCATGCTGCAAGAAAAGATCGATGCGCTTCCGAATGACTTGAATGGCGACGGAAAGACGGATCAGAAGCTGACAGAATTTGTCGATGCGAACTTCATCCCTCATGCCAAAGAAGGCAATTTCGCAAAAGCATCAATTCAGCTGATGAAGGCAACCCACGCGTTGAAGCCGGTGGAACCCGTTGCGAGCGAAACAGGAACAGAGGCCAAGCCAAGCGCGAACGAGCAGGCGCCGGCGGTACAGGACGAATCTTCGGTGCAGCAGCCTTCAACGGAGCATGCTTCGCCTTCATCAGATAAACAAGTGAAGCCCGAACTTACCGTTAGCGCCAAAATCAATTGGAGTTTGGTCATTGCAGTTGCCGTCACCCTGCTTCTGCTAGCGGCTCTCGCTGAAATCGGATTTCAGGCCCTGCGCCTGCGCGGGATACGCAAGAAGCTTCCGAAGCTAATGGTTCAAGCCAATCATGGAATGGAAGGCATTCAGCCTTTTGTCGGCCTGTCTCAAGGTGAAACGCTGCAAACAGCCAAGTCCATCGATCATCAACTGTCGAATATGCTGGTTCGGCTCAATGGATTGGAGCAATCGTTCCTGCGCATCCAAATGAGGGAATGGTTGCTGCCGCGCCTGCGCAAGCGGCTCAAGTCCGCTCTGACCGAGATTGCCGAAATGACAGGGCAGGCAACGGAGCTCGCCCAGCAGATCGCTCACATCGAAGAGGTGGATCGCACGTTGAAGCAGACGATTGCCGATGCGGACAGCCGCTTGGACACGCTAAAGACGGCGCTGGCCGCAGAACAAGCGAACCGCGGCTGGCCGCTCGGGGGGCTTGGAATCCGTCAGGATGCGATCGAAGCTGAGCTTGGAAAGAGCAAGCAGCTGGAAATCTTCGATCCGCTCGGCGCGGAGCATCGGGTCAACCATGCCAATGAAACGCTGCTGCGGCTGGAACAGGATGTCACCTCCATTTCTTCGTTTGCCGATTTATACCGGAGCTTTCCGAACGAAATGGGAGCATGCAGGCAGCACTTCGAACAAATTATACAGGAACATCGCCTCAAGCTCGTTCGAATCGATCCGTACGGCCATGTCGAGCAGGCGCGCCAAGCAAATGAACAAATGCTCGCCTGCCTGCAGCAGGGGGAAATGTCTGGAGCCGCGCAGCAGGTGGAACTCATGCGCCAGCTCTTGAGCGAAGCCGTGCAAATGACGCAACGGCAGGCGGATTTGAAAATCAAAAATGCGAGCGATATCGCTTTAATCGTATCGAAGCTTGCCGGCTATCCCCAGCAGGACGAACAGCTTCAAGGTCTGACCGAACGGGTCCGGCGGATGTACCGGACGAAGCATTGGGAACAGGCATGGCACGATTATCGGGATAAGGTGCCGTACACAGCAGATATCGCAGAGTCGCTGCGTCAAGTGCAGCACTGGTGCGATGAGGAAGTTCAAGAATATGAGATGGCACGGAAAGAGCTTGACCAGATGCTTCATACGCTAGTGGAACTGGATGAGCGGGCCGAGCATTACTCTCAGCTGGTACGCAAGCTCGATAGCATGCTGGAGGAAGCAAGACGGAAGCAGGCTGCGGCTGAAACCGCATATGCCAAAGGGCGGCAGGCGATATCCCGGCACAGACTTGTGCATGTCTGGAGCCGTCAGGAAAACAGCTTGGCGAAATTGCAATCCGGCTTGCAGCAGCTGTTCGCCGACGAGCCATACGATCTTGTTCTCTTGGCCGAAGTCAGCAATCAGTTCGTGGCCGAGGCGGAGCAATATTTAGGGGAAATCGAACGGGCAGTCGTTCAAAAGCGGAACGCCGAGCGCGAAATCGATAAATTGGAAAGCCGCTACCATTCCGTCCATTCGCGGGTCAGACGCAAAATAAACGTGTCTCCGTATCAGTCGCAATATTCCAGCGTGAACAACGAAATCAGTCATCTCATGCGGTTAGGCGCCTACGATCAAGCTGCCCGGAGCGCCGCTACATTGGCTGGCATCATCACGGCGATGGACCGGGCATACGATGAGGTCATCCGGGAGGAACGCCGACAGGAAGAGAGGCGCCGTGAAGCCGAACGACGGGAACGAGAACGGGAACGTCAAGCGCAACAACGCAACAACCAGTCTTCAAGCGGCTCCAGTTGGATCGGTGGCAGCAATTCTTCCGGCGGCTCCAGCTGGGGCGATAGCAGCAACTCATCCAGCGGCTCCAATTGGAGCAACAAGAACAACAATTCATCCGGCGGTTCGAACTGGTAGCATTGCTCCAAAACGGAATAATACCCACCAACATCCACTCAAGCATTGAGCTTAAGTGGATGTTGTCGCTTTTCGGCCGATCAGCACATAGAATTACAATATGCCTGCCACAATTCGCCCTCGGAACAGCACCGCCTTCCGAACCGCTCTTCTTGCCACCGCCTCGGCCGAGCAGCTTGCGTCTACCAATACGAGGTTTGCTTCATCTCCTGCTGCGGGCCAGACTCGCTTCCCTTCCTTATCAAGCGGGGTTATCCCTCCCGTAATAAAGCCTAGCGTCTCCGCAAGCTTCTGCTCCGTCACTCTGCCGAATCGTTCCGCCAGCCGCCCGGCACGCTCCAGAATGTCCCCGGTGCCGAATGGCGACCACGAATCATATATATTGTCGCAACCGACTGCGAGCGATACACCCTTCTCATGCAAGAAATTCACCGGTGGCATCGTGCGGGCGAGCGGAACACTTGTCACAATGGTAACCCCATACTCGGACAGCATCTGTGCGATGTCATCCGCTTCTTGACCAGCCGCATCCCCTAACGCAAAGGCGTGGCTAACCGCCACGCGGCCCTGCCAGCCTGCTTCCCCGGCAAGTTCGCACAGCCTCTTTATCGTCTGCAGGCCGACTGCTCCGCCATCATGCAGATGCAGATCAATGTCCGCATCACCCTGCACTGCAATGTCCATCATCGTCTGCAAGGACGTCTCCATGTCGCCATCAACCGTCGCTGGATCGACGCCGCCGACGAGACCCGCTCCGCGCCGCAGCGCCTCACGCAGCAATTCGCCGCAGTCCGTGCGCAGCAGTCCGTGCTGCGGGAACGCGACAATCTCGCAGGTCAACCTGTCATCGTACTCCGCCAACACTTCTTGCACCTCTTCCAGATGACGCAGGCCGACTTCCGGGTAAATGTCCACATGCGTGCGGATATGAGTGGATCCTGCATTGAGCAGCCTCTCAACAAGTATTCGCGCTCTATCCTTCATCGTGGTAGACAAGTGTGGCAGCACGTTCTTCTCAATCTCGAACCGTTCCAAAATGTTCGCTGCCGGTCGTACGGCTCTCCATTCATCACCCAATATCGTCTTATCTAAATGGCAGTGCTTCTCGACAAATGCAGGAAGCGCCAGCAGACCGCGGGCGCTCCGTCGCGGCAAGTCATCATCTAAGCGCATGCTGGCTGGAACAATTCTAGAGATGCGTCCTTGCTCAATAAGCAAATGGCTCGGTTCGATCATCGTACCCGCAATCACTCCAGCTTCATATCGAAAGCTGTGCTCTAACGATACATCAGTCAGCCAATATTTCGCTTCCATCCTCATTCATCCTCTCACTATTTATCATCAACTATTGCTTTGCTTGATTACATGCTACCACGCCCAAAAGTATATAAAAAATATTTATAATATCTATTTTGCATATGTATTGTATATACTTCATCAATGTAAAAACCCCTATCAAGGTCTTTCAAAGATGAAACAAACGTTCCGTATGTGCGGTGGCGCGTTCAGACTGACGGGGATTCGCTTCATCCAACCCTTTGCTTCAATCTCCCCGTCCTTCAGTAGGCTGCATGCCTACGGACGACTCTGGTTAACCGCCAACACAATCGGCCGCTTCATAGAATGATATACGAAACGGCAATGTGACTTATCCTCGTCGTTATCTCTTCTGACTGTATGGGAGAATGGAGATAAGGGCCATTGTACGGCAGCCCGACTTTTTATCATTTTTATAATGAAAGAAAAACCTGGCCAAGTGGCCAGGTTTGGCGGTATTCCTATTCAAGTTGAGCGATGACATGACATAATGAATCAAGCTACCTCACCGGAATATAGATCCAGATTACGGACTCCTCGTTCTCTGTTCCGCGGAAATCGTCCCCATACATCTCAAAATCATCACGATTATCCAGTTCGTATGACGTACTGTACAACCATGTTCCCCAAATGTATTCGTAACTGTCCCTTAGCAAGGCAGTCGGCCCTCGGTGCCGGAACACCGCGTATTTTCCACATTGAATCGTATATACCAACATGCCGGAAGGGATATCGCCGCATTCAGCGCATTCAAAGCCGACGAATTGCGTAAACTCCGTATCTTCCGTCAAATCGTGCACCGGCATCGCGTCCATCGCCTGACATATGCCGTAGGCGGTACCGCCTGCGCCTGCATTCGTCAACTCCTGCCGCCGCCGAACGAGCTCGGACCACATCAGCGGAATGCGGTTGTCGCGTAAATTCGTGCGTCCCTGCAGGCCGACAAGGGAAATCGCGGTTGTCAGCTCAGTAAGTTCCGGTTCAATGCTGATGTTATCGAAACGGTGCTGCAGCCGCCGACCGACAAGCGCCCCCTTCTCATTGACGACAGGACGAGCGCTTTTGCGGCGAAATCCGTTCGGGGTGAAACCGAACACTTTCTTGAATGCCCTGCCGAACGCCTCCTGCGATTCGAATTGATAATCAAGCGCGATGTCCAGAATCGGCCGCTGTCCAGCCAATAGTTCCAGTGCCGCTTCCGTCAGCCGCCGCCTGCGAATATAGTCCCCGATCGTCTCTCCGGTCATCGCATGAAAGATACGGTGAAAATGATAGTAAGAGACATGTACGGATCGCGACACATCTTCTGCAAGAAGCGGCTGCTTCAGATTAGTCTCAATGTACTGAACAGCACTTTCTATCAAGGACAGATCCATGCCGGCGCCTCCTTTTTTTCGTTATACTAGCTTCCAGAAGTCGGGACCTGCCTCCCGATGCTCCACCTGTACATTCACCTTCGTAAAAGGAAGCTGTTCCCCCATCCGTAAAGTATACCACGGGTTCATGAGCGGCGAACCGAAGCAAACGTCCAGCGAACGTTCCTCAAGATCAAAGAGGACGGAATGCAGCGTGCCGAACCATTGGCGGTAATTGTGCACGGTCAGGCCGTGCGGATACTCAGTCTCTACCATCGCTTTCAAGTCTTGCTTGCCAACCGAATCCTGCTTCTCGAGCATGTCATTCAACAGTCTGTGACGGATGACGGAATGGTTCAACTTGCGCGGTTCGAGCCGTTCCACTTCCGCAAACAGAGGATGGTTCGTCGCAGTAACATACGGCTGACTGGAGCTCCCGTCCGTGTCATGCACCGCCAGCTTGCCATCGAACGTCTCGATGAGCGCAGCCGCCCCTGACGGATCTGCTATAATCAGGTTCATGTTCGAGGCGATTGGCATGTCCCGAATCGCATCCACCGCTTCTGCCGTGCTCCGGCACTGCTCCAGCACCGTGCGCACGACTGCCCAGAACTGCAATCCGCGCACCTTCGCAGGCCGCATGCCCTGCACTTCACCTACTGGCTGCCCGCAAGCCGAGAACGTGACGCATAGACCATGCTCGTTCATGCCTTCGGTGCGCCCGAACAACGATGCGGAGAATCCTGTATGCCGATATAGACCTTGAATGTCCGTATAGCAAAGCCGCATATCCGTAAGCTCCGGCGATAAATCATAATTGCGCAGCACGTAAGTCCGGCCGTCCGCCGATTTGCCCGGCAGCACGGCGCAATGACTGCAGCCCGCTTGTATGTCTGTGCCCGCATAGTAGGCCATCCGCCCGGGTTCCACGCCAATCGCTTCAGCTGCACCGTGAATTTCGTCATTAATGCCTGGGCAATACTGGTCCAGTAGCTTAATCGTCTCACGCAGCCGCGGCTCCGGCAGGCGCTCCGGCAATACCGCCATGCGCATGAAGGCCGATTGTTCCACAGCGAACACTCCTTGCTGCCTGCCTGCTTCCTCACTTGTGCCTTTCAGCTGCGTAAAATAACCGGTTATCTCTTTCATCCTATCTCCTCCTATTTCCTACTCAACAAGATATCTTCATTGTATAAAAACAGGCTGAGACTGTTTGGACAGTTTTTGCTATTTTGCCGATGCGAGTTGTTATATAGGAAAAACATATATTATATTAAAAATACGAATGAAGAGGATATGAAAATACATGAAATAGGTCAGTATGGCGCGGTTCATGCGCCAAAGGGAGGCATCAGCACAATGGACATTAGACAATTGCGCTATTTTATTGCGATTGCCGAGGAGCGGCAGATTACGGCTGCGGCGAACCGGCTTCATATAGCCCAGCCCCCGCTCAGCCAGCAGTTGAAGCAAATGGAGACCGAGCTCGGCGTAACGCTCGTGCTGCGAAACGGAAGGGCTCTGGAGTTGACGGAAGCGGGGCGGTCACTGTATCGTCATGCGCTGCACATTACGAAACGGATGGATGAATCAGCGGCAGAAGTGAAGGAAATCGGCAACGGTCTGCGCGGTCAGCTGACGATCGGCGTAAACACGCTATCGAATGTCCGGCTGCCGGCGCTCCTGCGCGCCTTCAGGGCGACCTGCCCGAACATCACGTACTCGATCCGGCAGAACGAATCGGCCCAGTTGTGCAGCATGGTCAAGGATCGGACGCTCGAGCTCGCCATCGTCTGGCTCCCGCTTGAGCTGAGCGATTTCACCGTCCTGCACTTGCCGGCCGAGCCGTTCTATTACCTTACTTCGACACCGCCCGCATCCGGCTCTGCATCCGTGACGTTCGAGGATATCGCGTGCCAGCCGCTTATTCTGCCGAGCACGCAGGGACTTGGGGTATATTACACGATAATGGAACAGTTTGCACGCCGACAGCTGACGCCAGACATCGTCTGCGAATGCTCTGATATTGCGATGTTAATGACGTTGGTGTCATCCGGCTTCGGAGCAGCCGTCGTACCCGCATCCGTGTTGCGCCTGCAGCCATTCTCCGGCATTCATTCGCTGGAGATCGAAGGATCACAGCCTGCATCCTCCGCGCTCATCTGGCTTAAGGATCATTATGTCTCGAAGAGCGCGCGCAGCTTCATCGAACTGTTGAAGAACACGCAGGAATAAGGAGTAACAGCTTTCTTTCGGAACTCGCCATAGACGGTTGATGCAGCGCCATATCCTTCACTTGTCCGTCTGTATCTGCCGCTCTAACTGCAGGCTGGAAACCAAGCGGCAGCAGTTGGCTTAGCATAAGCAGCACCGCCAACCTTGCTCCAATTCTTCGTGGAACCCTCCCTCGCCTTTCATGCCACTCACCTTTCCCATGTGGAGTAGTAAAGCGCATTGTAAGCGCTCGCGGTTAAAGATAAAATGGTATTGCCGAAAGGTAAATTTGTTATTTTCAGATGGGTTGTGTTTATTTGTGATTTGGGACAAAATCGGAAACGACGAGCACATCCATATGGCGGGCTGAACGAAGAATCGCACCCACTACGGATCGGCGCAGCAGCGTATGCAGCAATCCGCGTTGCGACTGGCCGATAATGATTTGCGTGCTCTTTTTTTCGTTGGCCTTATTCAGCAGCAGCAGCGGAATGTTCCGCGGAGAATGGGTCACATGCGCTTCGAATGTTCCGCCCAGACGCTCAGTCAATGCTCTCAAGCTGTCCAGGCGCGCATGCAGCGATTCGGGAATGCTCATCTCGTCATGGACATATGTGACGATCCATTCCGCCTTCAAGCGATAGGCAATGCGGAACCCTCTCCGGATAAGCCGTTCCGCATTCGGGCTGGCTGTCACGCCGACGAAGATGACCTCTCGTCTTCGCCATGGACCGCGCAAGGAGTCGTTGCGATCCCAAGACTCCAGCTTCTCATCGACGTCGTCCGCGATTTCCCGCAGCGCCAGCTCGCGCAGTGCGATGAGATTGCCGGTCTTGAAAAAGTGGTTCAACGCTTGATCCACCTTGTTCAGCGCATAAATCTTCCCTTCCCTCATGCGCTGCTGCAGTGATTTCGGCGCTACGTCAATCAGCTCCACCTCGTCTGCCATATTCAAAATATTATCCGGCACCGTTTCCCGAACCCGGACCCCGGTAATTTGTTCGATCGCGTCGTTCAAGCTTTCCAAATGCTGCACATTGACCGTAGAGATGACCGAAATGCCTGCGTCCAGGATGGCTGATACGTCTTCGTACCGTTTTTTGCGCTTGCTTCCCGGCACATTCGTATGGGCCAGCTCATCGACCAGCACAACTTCGGGATTGCGCCGGATTATCGCTTCTGTATCCATCTCTTCGAGCTCAAATTCGCGATAACGCACCTGTTGACGCGGAATCGCGCACAGATCTCCCACCTGCTCCATCGTCTCTTGACGTTCATGCGTTTCCAGAAGACCGATGACGACATCGATCCCTTTGCGCAGCAAATCGTTCCCTTCGCGCAGCATTGTGTACGTCTTTCCAACACCTGGGGCCGCGCCAATATATACTTTAAACGTCCCTCGCTTCATCTGTTTAATTTTTTGCTCCATTTCTTTATTGCTCAGCCTGCGGTACCAATCGCGTTCCGACTCCTGATCATTGCGCTTCGTGGGAAGAATCCGCTCACCTTCCTTATTCGAGCGGTCAGCTACGAAAAAAACGTCGATGTTGTGGATTCGTGTCAATACATTGTTGACGATCGAACCCCGCCAGAACTCTTGCCAAGGCGTCTGCTTCGAATGGCCGATAACGATACGCGTGGCGTTATGCTCCATCGCGTACCGGACCAGCACCTTCGGAATGGCTCTGCGTGAAGGCACATGCAGTTCTTCGAATGAGGCCCCGATTTTGTCGGTCAGCTTCAATATAGAGCGCTTGAATGCTGCCGCGTCCTTCGTGAGCGGCCGCTGCGGATTCACAAGGGATACAACCCATAGGTCGCCATTCAATCGCTTGGCAATCTGTTGTCCGCGGCGGACATGAATGGAGCCGTTCCAATAGTACTGGGCAGATACCAAAATTCGTTCAGCCGTGCCGGAAGGCCCTGCCAAGCCTAACTGTTCCCTGTGCTTCTGCAGAGACTCATTCACATCTTCAGCTACAAGTCTGAGTGCCAATTCCCGCAATTTACCCAAGTTCCCGCGCTGGAACAGCGAGGCATCGGAATGATATCCTAGATTGCCTTCAGACACCCTCGTCAAAATCGTCTCCGGCGTGACGTCAATCAATCTCACTTCGTCCGCGAGATTGAGCACATCCGCCGACACCGTCTCCTCCACCGCAATGCCGGTCAAGCGGCGGGCGATCTCTGTCGCCCCTTCCAATTCATACACGTTAACTGTAGTGATGACGCTGATTCCGTGCTGCAACAAATAGCGAATGTCTTCTTCACGTGTCGCAAACGGGGCACCTTTGCGGTTGCGGTGAGCCAGGCCATCGGTCAGCACGACTTCCGGATTCCGTTCGATGAGCGCATCCACGTTCAAATCTTTGCGTTCCACGCCGCCTTTGTGCCAGTGCATGCTCGGTATCCGTTCCAAGTCGCCGATTTGCTCGATCGTTTCCGGTCTTTGATTCGTAGATACAGCGCAAATGACGATATCAATACCTTGCTTCTTCAACATCTGTCCTTCGCGCAGCATATGATACGTCTTCCCCGAGCCGCTGACTGGACCGATATATACTTTTAATTTCCCGCGCCGGATGTCAGAGATGGATGCAAGAATTTCCTCTGGAGTTCTACGGCGAAAGCTGTCCATTGAAGTTTCCCCTTTCCAGCAATTGTCCAAGTCGCAACTTTACAAATATTAATAAAAAAATCGACTGCGGTGCCCGCTCTTTATGCAGCGCCCTGCTCCACAGATGTGAAGCAGGGCGCTCAACCAAGTAATGGAAGCGGCTTTATTTTTTCATCATCTCATCTACAGCCAAGTTCAGCTTCAGCACATTGACCCGCGGTTCGCCAAAGAGGCCAAGCGAGCGCCCTTCGGTATGCTGCGCAACGATCTTGTCGAGCTCGGCTGCTGGAATTCCCGTCAGCTTGCTTATTCGTGGAATTTGCACTTCCGCCGAATCCGGAGTGATGTGAGGATCCAATCCTGAGCCCGAATTCGTAATCAAATCTGCCGGCAGCTCGCTTACCGGCACATCAGGATTGCTCTTCTGCCAATCCGCAACCGATTGCTGCACCCGCTTCACCAGTTCAGGATTAGACGGACCGTAGTTGTTCGATCCCGATGCATCCGCCGCATATTCAATGCTTGATACGCGTCCTTGGAAATAATGCGGGTCCGTAAATTTCTGCCCAATTAACTCCGATCCGATAATGCCGCCTTCCGTATTCTTGATGAAGCTTCCTTCCGCATAGCTGGGCATGAGGAGCTGCGCCAGACCGGTGCATACTAATGGATAAATAATTCCGCACATAATAATAAACAAAATGCCGATTCTGACAATCGAAAATAGATAAGAGCTTCCGGAAACGTCCGCTGCCGTTTCATTTGTCATTGGTTTCATCCTTTTTCATTCCTCTCTATATCCATAGATTTACGGCCATATCGATAAGCTTGATGCCAATGAACGGAACGATAATTCCGCCCAGACCGTAAATGATGATGTTGCGGCTCAACAGCTGCGACGAGCTCATCGGTTTATACGTTACACCTTTCATCGCCAACGGAATGAGCAGCGGAATAATAATCGCATTGAAGATTAACGCTGACAAAATCGCCGAAGTCGGGGAACCTAGTCCCATGATGTTCAAAGCCTCCATATGCGGAATTGCAAGTGTAAACATCGCCGGGATAATGGCAAAATACTTCGCCACGTCGTTCGCAATACTGAAGGTTGTCAGTGCGCCGCGCGTCATAAGCAACTGCTTGCCGATTGCGACCACTTCGATAATTTTGGACGGGTCGGAGTCTAGATCGACCATGTTCGCCGCTTCCTTCGCCGCCACGGTGCCGCTGTTCATCGCAAGTCCCACATCCGCTTGCGCCAAGGCTGGCGCATCATTCGTCCCGTCACCGGTCATAGCGACCAGCTTTCCTTCAGCTTGTTCGCGGCGAATGACCGCAATTTTGTCTTCCGGCTTGCTCTCCGCAATGAAATCATCCACGCCTGCTTCCCGTGCAATCGTGGCAGCGGTAAGCGGATTGTCGCCCGTGCACATAATCGTCTTGATCCCCATTTTGCGCAGCTGGTCGAACCGTTCCTTCATGCCCGGCTTCACCGTATCCTTCAAATAAATGATGCCGTACATGACATTGTCGACAGCGACTGCCAGCGGCGTGCCGCCCTCCCGCGCAACCGCGTTCGCTTTGTCATCCAAGTCGGCGGGAATGACACCGCCTTGCGCAGCCACCCATGTCTTCACGGCGTCAACCGCCCCTTTGCGCACTTGGCGTCCATCCAGCAAATCGATGCCGCTCATCCGAGTTTCCGCTTTAAATTCGATAAATTCGCCGCCTTCCGCAAGAGAGGCTTCATACGAAAGCTGCTGTTTCTTCATCAGCTCGATGACCGATCGCCCCTCCGGCGTTTCATCCTTCACCGAGCTGATCGCTGCCCATTCTGCTACTGCAGCGAGCGATTGGTCGCTGACAGGAATGAATTCGCTTGCCATCCGGTTCCCGAACGTAATCGTGCCGGTCTTATCGAGAATCATCGTATTAATATCTCCAGCCGCTTCCACCGCTTTACCGGACATCGCCAGTACGTTGAATTGGGTCACGCGGTCCATCCCGGCGATCCCGATAGCGGACAACAGCCCGCCAATCGTCGTCGGAATGAGGCAGACAAGCAGGGAAATGAGCACTGGAATTTCCAATTCGATTCCTAAATAATTCGCTATCGGGGCAAGCGTCACGACAACGATGAGGAAAATGAGCGTCAAGCTGATAAGCAACGTGTTCAATGCGATTTCGTTCGGCGTTTTCTGCCGCTTCGCCCCTTCGACGAGCGATATCATCCGATCCATGAACGATTCGCCCGGGTCACTCGTAATCTTCACCGTAATCTTGTCGCTGACGACCCGAGTGCCGCCGGTGACGGAACTGAAATCTCCGCCCGCTTCCTTGATGACCGGGGCCGATTCACCGGTAATCGCGGATTCATCAACCGAAGCCAGACCTTTAATAACTTCACCGTCACCCGGAATCATTTCGCCTTGCGCTACGATGACGATATCCCCTTTACGCAGTTCGGCCGACGATACAACCTTGATTCCATTGCCGACTACTTTGTTCGCGACGATATCTTTCTTCGCCTTCTTCAACGAATCCGCCTGCGCCTTGCCCCGCCCTTCGGCGAGGGCCTCTGCGAAGTTGGCGAACAGCACGGTAAACAACAAAATAAAGAACACGGTCACGTTAAAACCGATACGCTCCTCCGCGCCAAAAACTTCTGGCAAAAGCACCATGAGAAGAACGACGAGCGTTCCCAATTCAACCACGAACATGACCGGATTTTTCATCATGATTACGGGATTGAGCTTCTTAATACTATCTATCGCAGCTTGCTTGATCAATTCGCCGGTTAACAACGATTTTTTGTTGGCTGAGTTCATTTCCGTTTCACCTCATCTACTAGTTCCTGATCAAAAGGGATATTATTGAACAACCTCTACTATCGGAGTGTCAGATGTTCCGCAATGGGTCCCAATACAAGCACGGGCAAGAAGGTCAGTGCGCCGATAATGAACACGGTTCCGACGAGGATGGCCGTATACAGCGCATTGTCCGTACGAAACGTTCCGATCGTTTCTGGTATCCACTGCTTCTTAACCATCGAGCCTGCTACACCGAGCAGCGCAATAATCGAGATATACCGTCCGAACAGCATAACCAGGCCCGTAGAAATATTCCAAAATGGCGTGTTGTCTGCCAGCCCCTCGAATCCAGATCCATTGTTTGCTGCCGACGACGTAAACTCATACAGCACTTGAGAGATGCCGTGATAACCCGGATTGGTTATGGACCCCCTGCCCAAATCGGTCAGGAAAGCGATCGCCGTTGGAACTAAAATAATGAACGGATGGGCCAAAATAGCAATCGCCACCAGCTTCATTTCCCTGGCCTCAATCTTGCGCCCCAGAAATTCCGGCGTTCTCCCGACCATAAGACCGCACAAGAACACGCCCAGTATGGCATACATCAACATATTGACCAAGCCGACACCGTCTCCGCCGAACACGCAGTTCAGCATCATTTGCCCCAGCGGCACTAAGCCGCCGAGCGGCGTTAATGTATCATGCATATTGTTGACTGTGCCGGTCGTAGCTGCCGTCGTTACGGTCGTGAATAGGGCGGATTGGGCAATGCCGAAGCGCACCTCCTTCCCCTCCATGCTGCCTTGCGCAGCATCGATGCCAAGTGCGTTTATCGCCGGATTGCCTTGGCTTTCCGCATAATAGGCCAGCGACAAAAACATGAGAAACAGCATGCTCATCGCACCGAAGATGACCCACCCTTGCTTCTGATTGCGGGCAAATTTGCCGAAGGTGTAAGTCAATGCAGCCGGGATGCACCACATCGATAATATCTCAATCACATTCGTAAGCGGGTTCGGGTTCTCGAACGGATGAGAAGAGTTCACCCCGAAAAATCCGCCGCCGTTCGTACCCAAGTGCTTAATCGACACCAGCGAGGCAACCGGGCCCCGCGCAATTGATTGCACGTCTCCTTGCAGCGTTGTCGCCTGCACCGTAGCCCCGAAGGTTTGCGGAACTTGCAATGCAACAAGAATAAGCGTCACAACAACTGCGAGTGGCAGCAGTAAGCGCGTATGCGCCTTGACAAAGTCAACGAAAAAGTTGCCAAGCGTATTTCCTTTGGACGTAATCCCGCGAATAAAGGCGATGGCCACGACGATACCGGTGGCCGCTGACGTGAACATCATCATCATAATGACCGCCATTTGCGAGAAATAGGTCAGCCCGGATTCACCGCTGTAATGCTGTAAATTCGTGTTTGTCATAAAGCTGATAATCGTATTGAACGAGAGTGTCGGCTCCATATTGTCGATGCCGTTCGGATTCAGCGGCAGCAACTTCTGCACTCGCAAAATGATATATCCTAGCACGACCAGCACAATGTTGGTCAAAATCAAACTGAGCGTATATTTCTTCCACGACATGCCGGAGCGGTTCTTCAGACCCGCAATGCCATAAATGACATTCTCGAACGGTGTAAACAGCTTGTCGGTCCGGTTCGGTTGATTAGAGAACACATGGTACATATAGCTCCCTAATGGTTTGACAAGTAGAAGCAGCAGAATAAGAACCGCCGCAATTTGCAAAATCCCCATGGATAGGCTCCCCCTCTAATGTATAAGTCCGTCGTTCGGTTAAAATTTTTCCGGATGAATCAGCGCGTAAATTAAGTACAGGAACAGAAACACGATACAAATAGTGAGGAACATCATCGTTCGTTTCCTCCCGTTTGTTCGACAACTTTGCCGCACCATGCCAAAAATCCGCAGAACATGGAAAAGACAAGGGCTAGAGCAGCAATCATATATAGATCAGACATGTGACGACCTCTCTTCATTAGCATTGTTTTTAACACGCAATCGTGCTCTCACGCCCAAAAAAGGCAATAAAAAAGAAACCTGCGAGAAAAGGAACTTTCTCGTGGTTTCCGGGCACAGTCTATTAAACCGTGTCACACACGACGATCGTTGCCTCTCTCCGTACGCTTACGAGGTTAGCTGACGGATTCGGGCGCGAGAGTCGCCCTACCGACAGTGAACTGTCGGATTCACCCCGTGAGCTCGGTCAACTATGCGCCCAAGCTCGTTGGTTCCCCCGCTTTCTGCTTTACAGAAATTAAGCGATAAATTTGAAAAGGTACAAGCTATGATTTTCATTATTTTCATGGGAAGACAATAAAAAGCCACAGAGGCATAAACCCTGTGGCCGATTAATCGATCACGAGTCCTCATCCTCTCTCCTACGCTTACGAGGTTAGCTGACGGATTCGGGCAGTGAGAGTTGCCCTACCCCGGAATTAGACCCATGGAATCCAATTCCGCAGGATTCACCCCATGACCGTTCTCCGACTCTCACATCGGAATTCGATCAGATGTTGGTTCCCCCGCTTTCTGCTGTGCAGAAATTAAGCGATTCAGAATGCTGAACGGATAATTTAATTCATGAACGTATATTACGTCTCGGCAGTTACTTTGTAAAGCAGCCAAATTTCCAAAAATGACTAGAAAACGGCAGCTTTTGGTCTGCCAAAATCGATTTACACTTCTAAATCCATTTATCGCGTTCATTATCTCGTTCTTGCTCGGTATTTCAGAATACTTCCTCTATAGGGCGCATCATATGAGCACAGTCTCCCTTCACCCATTTTGCGCAGAAATCGTGATGCGGTTTCTGCATTTTCAGAAAACATTAGCTTTTCGAAGAAACAACCGTAAAATCGCGAAATAAACAGTTCCTATTTGTAAACAAAACCAATTTCCCAGCCGATTCGATGAAAATACACGGTTTTTTAACTGTTTTCACATTGTACAAAGCATAAAGGAAAGGAGTAAGATACGTGTCGTACACCATCATTCTTTCGATCGCTGAATTCTTGAAGCAAGGAGCGGGGGACCCATCAGGACCTTTTCTGACTTGGTTTAATCATTAGCAATTTGGAATTGTATCAAATATCTGTGTCGTCCGGACACGGATTGGAAGGCGGCTCAAGGCCGCTAACGTTGGTATTGAAAATTTCCTGCGCAAACGGCGCCGTTGGTTGGGGCAAGTTACTGTTTTATCATACTGCTCCGCACTTTGATCTCATTCACTGGTCGCGGCGGCTGGATCAGGTAAAAGGGAAAACTGTAGTGGAAGCATTCGAGCTTTTGGAGGAGATGAAGGGAACGTGGTGCTTTGAGAAAGTTCAGCTTGCAAAGCTCGCCTTAAGGGATTTACTTCCTCTGTCCAGACACCGTTTCTGTCCAAAGGAACGCCTCTTAATGGAGAGATCGCAAGCCTATTATTGCATTATCTGAATGAGCTGCGGATAAACAGCGAAAGCCCCCAAAATTGGGGGCCGTATGTATATTTGAACTCAATGAATAAGTCAGGCTGCTTGCTCCGCAAAAGAAGAGGCCGAGTATTTAAATGCGAGATAACCGAGGTAAGCATATACAGCTACAGAGATCAGGGAATTAACACTAATGGCCATAAAGGGAAACAAAATCAGAACGGCTTTCGCCCAAAGGCCATACGGCAAATACTTGATATCGCTGGATATAAGCGTCAGCCATACTCCTAGCAGAAAGGAATAACCGGCAACCGCGCTTAACGGAATCGTATAAAACATAAAGTCCAAGACACCATAGCTGGAATAGGGCAGCACCTTGAACAGTAAAGCTTGAAGAAACCCGACTCCTATCCCGCCAAATAATAAATACAGCCTAAAAGGCGAAAGAACTTGAATAAATGAAAAGGACAACAACCAGGTTCTCAATTCACGAATTGCATTGGAAAATTGCTGCATCGACAAAGACCTCCTTATGATTGCATATCGGCCGGTACCGGCGCTGCTTCTTCGGGAAATTGATGTCCGCATCCCGAACAGAACCGGGTATCTAACGGTACGACTTGGCCGCAAACGCAATCTTTTTCATCGGACGACTCTTGTGTATCCACGACCTGCATTTGTATTGCGCTTTTCGTCATACACTCAAATAATTCAACAGGACTTAAAGCACAAAAAAAAGGATAAATGACAGGTATTGAAGCCGAAGTGAATTACCTCATTTATCCTTATGCATGAATTTATAGAGAAGCGCCCTTATCGCGAGCCGGACGGACAGGCGTATTTCCCGAATTGACGACAATCATGACGATTGTCAACTCCGCCGCCACTCCTAGCGATTGGGCAAGCGCACCGATCGTGCCGTTCCATCCAGGCGTCATCCAGACACATAAGATGAGAGTCGCAATCGTAAGAACGACGTTCCCCATTTGAGATCTCATCATCATTTTCGTCTGTCCGCGCATCATGATGATTCCGTTGCCATAGTCGATCCACGGAAAAATGAAGCTGTACAGCATGAGGACCCGCAGCGTATCTAGGCTCGCACGCATCAATTCCTCGTTCGCCCCCATCACCTGCGTCAATATCCATGATCCAATCGGTGTGAAGCTGAGCAGAGCCGTCAGCAACCCGGGAAGAAAGGCGAGTGTAAACGCAAAGCGTTTGACTTTCCTGCTATCCTTCGCATAGAAATTGAGCACGATCTGATGCAAATACGTAAAAAAACTGAGCACAAGCAGGTTAATGCTGCTCGCAAGCGCAAACGAAGCAACCGCAAGCTGCTGTTCCTCCGTTTTCCCCAGCATGGCATTGATAGATGGTCCGATCAGAACGGCAATAAAGGATGAATATAATAGCGGCTTATAGAATTTGAAAATATGGGATCGGTTCGTAATGGCGTGACCTTCCACCTTATCGGGAATGCTATGTCTCAACAAGTTGCGTCCCTCCAACCAAGCGACCAGACATTCTATAGCCATCCCCGACAAAAAAATGATAGCTCCAGCCTTGCCGCTGTTCACACCCGTCCGAATAAAATACAGCGACAGACCATACATGGCAGCCAAACGGATTATCATCCCGATGGTCAGCCACTTCGTCCGCATATTATAAATAATGATGCCATGATATAAGCAGCGGATTCCCGAAAATATACTGACGAACATTAATATCCGGTATACACCAAGCGTCGGCTCTAAGGCTGCCTCCTCCACGCCGAAGAAGTGGCGAAATACGACCGTACCGAGCGGAGTGTATGCAATAATCGTGTTGAGCAGCATAATGCAGGCCAACACATAGTTGCTGATTGAGGTCATCGCCCGGAAAGAATTCCGATCCCGAACCAAGGTTGAGCAGGTCTGCCTAAGCAGAATGCCCGGCCGCTCCGTCAAGCTGTACAGGCTCAATGCGATGGCATAGGTAGAAATAATAAATTCCGGATTCGGTGACCTTGCAAGCGTACTGTTAATAATAACGTGGGATACCGTAACAAGAGTAGAAGAGAATCCTAAGGGCAGGAAAAAGGCAAGCATCTGCTTATACGTTACGGGATGTTCAGATATCGAGCTGTCATTCATGTTGTGTCCTCATTCAATATGATCGATTTGTAAAGCCTGAGTTCTAGTATACTGAACGCGGCCAGAAGTACCAATGAGCAATTTCCCGTCAATTCGCGAAAAAAGCCCCTGCTCGTTAATGGAGCAGGGACTTTCATCACTACAAAGTAAACTTGCGCAGCTCTTCTTGCAATTCCTTCATTTTCCGATTCAACACGACTGCAGAATCCGAAATCTCTTCGACGATTGCCAATTGTTCTTCGGACGAAGCGGCCACGCTCTGCGAACTTTCTGATGAGCTTCTTGCAATTTCCGCCAGATTCTCAAGGGAAGCCGCCACCTCTTCACTGCCAGCGGACATTTCTTGAGCTGCGGCAGACACTTCTTGAACCTGTTCAGTAACATCTTGCACAGATGTCCATAACAGTTGAAAGTTATCGCCTGCAACCTGAACGATTTTCGCCCCTTCCTGCACCTCAATCGCGCTGTTTTCCATCGCTTCCGCCAACTGTCTCGTATACTTCACGACGGAATGGAGCATTTCGGCGATTTGCTCTGTCGAAGCCTTCGTTTGTTCGGCTAGCTGCCGCACTTCTTGCGCAACCACACCGAAGCCCCGTCCGTGCTCGCCCGCTCGCGCCGCCTCTATGGAAGCATTGAGCGCCAACAGATTCGTCTGCGTCGCTACATTGCCGATAATGCCAACAACCTGTTCAATCTGCTTCGATTGTTCGGTTAACGACTTCGTAATCTCCACGGAACGGTGGACAGAGTTGTTGATATGATTCATCTGCTTCATCGTCTGCTGCACGACTTCATTACCTTGCTGCGCCGCACCTGCTGCCTCAAGGCTGAGCTCTGACACCGTCGCAGTTGATTCGGCGATCCGTTGAATGCCGATCGCGATTTCCGACATCGCCGCTTTGCTCTCTTCCGCACCCTGCAGCTGTGTCTCCGAGCCGGAGGCGACTTCCTGAATGGAGCCGGATATTTCATGACTCGACTGAGCCGTTTGCTCCGCGATAATCGATAGTTGATCTGACGATTCAGCCACATGGTCCGCTGTAGACTTTACATTCGCAACAAGCTGCTTAATGTGGGTCATCATCACATTGAAGTTGTCTGACAGAACGCCAATCTCATCTTTGGACGTGACCGGGATCGTCACGGTCAAATCGCCGTTCGCCGCCCGCTTCGACAGCTCGGACAATTGCTTCAACGGCAGGATAAGGCGGCGGATCAGCAAGACAATAATAGCAATAAACACGGCACCGGTAGCCGCTCCGACTCCAACCGTTTTCCACAGCATCACGTTCAGGTCGTCATTAATTGTTTCATTATTGAAATCGACGGCAAAAATCGCTACGGTTTGATTCTGTTTGTTCTGGATTGGTTTAAAGACGGTAATCCATTCCCCATCCTCATCCTCGTACATGTCGCTAAGCCCGGTGCCCGTCTCCTTCATGTCCTGAACCGCTTGAATAAGCTCGGGCGGAAGCTCGTAGTTGTCACCAGGCTTTATGCCCGTGTCAATGAAAGACTGGCTCCCCTGCAGCAATTTCAAATACGATTTCCCATCCTGTTCGATCATTTCGGGAAAGAGCAAATACGTATTGCTGATGAAATTGTCCCGAATCATGCCATTCAAGCTATTATGTATCCATGCAATACTCTGATCCTTGACATATTGCAATGCGTCCAACGATTTTAGCTTCTCGGCCGCTCCGGCGATGCCCTCCCATTCGAGTTCGATTTGTTTGGTAAGGGTCGTATGGAGAGAAGATAGTTCTCCATTGTAAATGCTCCGTTCCATCATGTAAGAGAAGGTCGTGAACACACCTGACATGACAGCGAGAAGCACCGTCATAGCGACGACAGACTTGAATACCAGACTTTTGTTTCTCATAGATTAGCCCCCTTTTGACTGATGAGCAGGTTGAATACGGGCTGTTCCTTGCGTTGTCGCCGGTGTACACGTACCGTATGTCTGCTGTAGTAGCAATTTTACCAGCTATATATCGTCAATATTCGACAAAAATGAATAGCGATAATTTAAACTTTAAATAAATTTTATGTGAATCTTTCTTTACAAAAAAAAAAAGCGCGCCCCTCTTTAGAAGATGACACGCTTACCCATACCGCTTCCGATTCGGGACATGAAGCCAGTTCATGATTGCAGCGCCTTGCGGACGCTTAATATATATTTGGATTGATCGAGCGGATTGACTCCTCGCCGCGGGCAAGTAACCGAGATGTCCGGCGGACATTGTTCATATCCGTCAAAAAAGGTTGCGATCGTGCCGCACCCTTTCGTCATGGAGCCAAGCTTGATCGGATAGTCTAACGAGGTGGCCGCCGGCATCCTCCCTTCCAGCGTCATCCGCCCGCCATGCGGAACCGGGGCTTCGAATACACCGCGCATTTGCACAAGATCATTCATTATTTTTCCCCCGAACTCTTCGGGCACTGTAATGCGGAATTGCAGCATCGGCTCCAGCAGCCTCGTTTCCGTATTGACAAGCCCGTCCATAATGCCCATCGGCGTCGCTACGGCAAAATCGAGCGGGTGCGTATGCCATACATGGTGTTCCCCTTCGATAAGAGTCACCTTCAGGTCGACGACTTCCCAGCCGTGCAGCCCTTGCTGCAAAGCCTGAGGAACGCGGCGCGCCACTTCATTCTGATATTGCGGCAGTAAGTTCTCGGCACGAACCTGCGAGTCGTACTGCAGACCGCTTCCGCATGGGCCCGGTTCGATTTTGAAGCGGAGCACAGCCCAGCATGGCTTCGGCATCGTGTATGCGATAAAGCCTTCTCCCTCATGCTTCGGCGTTTCCTTATAGATGACTGAAGGTTGTCCGAAAGTCACGTCCAGATCGAACCGCGTATGCAGCAGGCTGGACATAATTTCAAGCTGGATTGGCCCCATCACTTTGAGATGCAGCTCACGCTCATCCTGCAGCCATTGCAGGTCCAATAGCGGATCTTCGTCTGCCAGCTCCTGAAGCGCTGCCACTGTTCTCGGATAATCCTGCTCGTTCGCCCAGTGAACCTGTACCGTCAGAAGAGGCACGGCAAGCCGCATAGCCTGCTTCACCCCTGCGCGGCAGCCGAGCACATCACCGATGCGGACGCGATGCATTCCGCAGACGGCGGCGATATCTCCCGCTTCCAGCATACCGGTATCCTTGACCTTGTGTCCGTCGACTTTGCGAATCTGCGTCACTTTCTCCTCAACGCCAAGCGTATCATTGAAGACGACATCCCGATTGTGAATAATCCCATTAAACAGCCGCACATAGGCCATGCGTCCCATCGTCTTGTCACGTTCAATCTTGAACACGATACCTGACAGCGGAGCATCTAGCGTTCCCGACGGGTCTGGTAAATAATCGACGATGGCGTCCATCAGCGCGCTCACGCCGATGCCTTTGCTGGAAGCGCCGAACAGCACCGGAAACAACTCGCATCTGTGCGTAAGCGCCGTCAAATGCAGTTTCCACTCGTCAACGTTCACATTTTCTCCGTTTAAATAGCGTTCCAATAGCCCCTCATCGCATTCCGCGATAGCTTCGATCAGCTGCTTTCGTTCCTCTTCGGGCACGAAAGGGTCCGCTCCCCATAAATCCTGTCCGCCCAAGAAGCTGTCTTCCCGGCCGGCCGGTGACTGGATCGGAACGGCATGCGCAGTTAAGTATTTGCGGATGCCAAGAAGAACCGTGTCGGCGTCAGCTCCAATGCGATCCATTTTGTTTACATAAATGATTGTCGGAATGTTCAAGCTGCGAAGCGCTTGCCAGATGATTTCCGTCTGCGCCTGCACCCCTTCCACCGCCGACACGATAAGCACCGCGCCATCCATGACATGCAGCGAGCGCTCGACTTCCGACAGAAAGTCGACATGTCCCGGCGTATCAACCATATTGATAGCTGCATTCCGCCAATGGAACGTCGTAGTCGCCGCCCGGACCGATATGCCTCGCTCCCGTTCCACGTCAAGCCAATCGGTCTGCGCCGTTCCCGCATCCACACTTCCCAACGCGCGAATTTGCCCGCTTTCATATAACATATGCTCTGTCGTCGTCGTCTTCCCGGCATCCACATGGGCGAACACGCCCACATTGCGCCGGACTACTGTTGTTTTAGCCATGCTGCTTCCCCTCGCCGCTCTATGTCTTCATTCGTTGTTCACTTGTTGAATCAAGTCCTGTTGTTGAATATAATGCAACTTCTGCCCAAGTTCAACCACAGCTGATGATACTTCGCGATCTAACAGCACAAAAAAACGCACAAGCATCATCGTCAATCATTGACAGATATATGCCTGTGCGCTATATGCAATTGCTTAAAATTCAAAGCACAAGTAGCTGAGCGTTCCTACATCATAGCTGCGATGCAGCACTTTGGCCTTGCTGTCCGGATTAGAGCTTCCCAATGCGATCAGCAGCGGGACAAAATGCTCCGCTCTTGGAACCGCTAATGAAGCATGCGGCGCCAGGTCTTGGTAAGCAAATAAATCGTTCATTTTCTTACTCTCCACCTTATCGATGAGCCAATCATCGAATTGAAGAGCCCATGTCTCCGCTGTCTTTTGTCCCCATTTCAACGTGCGCAAATTGTGAACGGAAGCTCCGCTGCCGATGATAAGCACATCTTCATGCTGGAGTTCACGTAAAGCTGCTCCAATCTTCACCTGCTCCTCAGCTGACAAATACGCATTGACCGATACTTGGACGACCGGTATATTCGCTTGCGGATACATGTGCTTTAACAGCGACCATGAGCCGTGATCAAGTCCTCGCGATGTATCCCGCTGGACTTGTATCCCACTGGCGGTAAAAAGCTCCTCCAACCGAGCGGACGCTTGCTCAGATCCGGGGGCCGGATATTGAACGCGATACAGCTCATCTGGGAATCCATAGAAATCATATATCGTCTCGTATGTCTCATTTGTGTAGGAGATCGTCAAGTCGTCACTTTCCCAATGGGCACTAAATATGACGATAAATTCGGGAGTCCAGCTTGCACCCAGTTCCGCCAAAAAGCGGGTATATTCATTATTCTCCACCGCAATCATCGGTGATCCGTGGCTTAGAAAAATCGACTTGCCCATCATTTCCTCTCCTTTTTGCTCATGTGCTCGTCTCGTTATAATGCAGATAAAACAGCCACAACAACTTCAACTAGTTGTAACCAAATCAATTACAACTACATTAAAAAAATTAGCACATTTTCTCGTCTATTTTATGCTTCAACTCGGCTGAAAGTTGGTCGAGCGTTATTTCCCCCAGCACTTGCTCCATCGCAGTCTGCGCACGCAGCATTACGAGCTGCAGCACCGATTCAATATTGGCGCCGACTGGACATTGCGGATTCGGATGCTCATGGAAGCCGAACAATTCGCCTTCCTCCACTGCTTCCACCGCCCGGTACACGTCGAGGAGTGAGATCTGCTCTGCCGGCTTCATCAGCGTGGCACCACCTGTTCCCGAACGAACTGCCACCAAGCCTGCCTTCTTCAGCTGGCTCGTGACGCGCCGGATAATGACTGGATTCGTGTTAACACTGCCCGCCATCCATTCCGATGTATGATGTGCGTTCGGCTCGAGTGACAACAATGACAGAATGTGAACGGCTACACTAAAGCGGCTGCTAATTTTCATGCTGCTCACCCTTTCTTGTAACAATTATAGTTACAGCGCAGGTGGATGTCAAGACGTGTCGGATCGTTCCGTCCGGGCAATCAAAACAAAAGCGGCATCGTGCTTGAACTACTCAAGCCCGCTGCCGCTTCGAACCTCATCAATATTCATATGAAGGTTTGCGCCGGTACATCAGCGCAATGCCGGCTACAATCAACAGCAAGGCGAGCGTACCGCTGCCGGCGCCAGAGCTCGTAAATACGCCGAAGGAAAAGATAGCGAAAAAAAGCAAGGACATGCTTCCTAAAATGTAAACCGGAATAAGCAGCCATTTGTTGCGTATGCCGAGCAAATAAAATTCGAACAGTCCAAATGCGACGGCCAAAGGAAATCCAGGCCACATATACTCCCAGGCGTCGAACAGCATTGAAATCTGACATACGACGCCGCTGACGAGCAAGATGCCTCCCGGAATTAACAGCCCTGGTGCCCGTCTATGCAAAAAGACGAAATACATAACATGAAACAAAATTCCCAGCGGAATTACAAATAGAATCGGCCAGAAATAGCCGAAAATAAATCCGGGGTCGCTCAGCCGCAAATTCCCCCAGCCGCTCCATGAAAATAAGACGAGAAGCAGCCCTAATCCGATAAATACGCTTGCTTCCGCATTTCTTCTTGTTATCATACGATTCACCCTTTTCTTTCTTTCAAATTCTTTTTTCTATTTTCTTTAATTAAATGACATTATTCCATTCTGTCCCTGATAAGACGTTTCAACCTATGAGCATTCCTTCAATGTAGGGACAAAAAAATTGGCATTCTGGGTGAATTTATTGGGTCAACTTTTATTGGTTCAACTTATTGAACAAACGTAATTTCCTGCTCCAGCCACGAAGCTGCGTGATACGCTTTATCGATACCTAGCTTGTGGATGTTCTCTTTTGCTACCGTCTTGTATTTCAATATCGTTGTAAACGGCACCGTGAACGGGAATGGAGCGACTCGAATTTCTTTCTCGCTCACCCACTCCGCAACGAGAGGCTTGCCTGTATCTCGGTTGAACGGTTCCGTCCGTTCGAAGCCTTCCTGATACCACGGGAACTCGTCTTCCTTGCTCACCCCAGGCTTATTAAGACACACGAACAGCGACAAATCGTCGCAAAATTGCAGCAGCCTGAAGTGACTATGAATAAGCTCTTCGGGCAATTCACCAAGCTGTTCTCGCACTCGCTTCTGCCGTTCACGTTCTTTGCGCAGGAACCCAACCACTTCCTGCTGCTCCTCCAGATGGAAGAAGGACGCAAAGTGCATACTGCACAGCAGGCTTGCATACGGGTTCATCGCTTCGATCTCATCGAGCCCGATCCGGTAGAAGGCCAGCTTCAGCGCGAGTGGAAAATCCATGAACGTATATGGCACCTGCTCTGCATCGTACCAGATCGGAGTCTTGTCAAGTCCAATCCAACTGCGATCATGCTCATAAGCCGCTAATACGACATCTTCGAAGCGCTCCGTGCGTCCCAACAGCTGTGGATTAAAGTGGCGCGCCATTTCACCAGAAAGAAAACCATGGTCATGCTGCTGAATAAATATGATTTCTTGCTCATTTGTGCGAATGATCATATTTGTCTCCTCCTTATGTTTACGATAAGAGAATCAGTTCCTATGTCTATTGAAATAACTGCTTTCTTACTATATTAACCGAATCAGGACCAAATGGCCTTGATTTATTCCACATTGTAATTTACGCTGTGAAGAGACAAGTATATAGGGGGAAGATCATTATGAGCAAAGCGAAACGATCGCGCCAAAAGGCCGAACGCGCCGGACACATGAATCCGGAATTGATCCGCAATTGCTGGACGCGCAAACCGCGTACCCAAATCGTACCGAATAAGAGAGCCGAGCAGCGCCGGAAGCTATGCCGCAAAGGGATAGACGACGGTGCTGTTTTTATTTTTCCTGGTCCGCATTTAATTGCTCGATAACCCGCTTATTGTTGCACCTAATTCTCTCTTCACGCTCCTTTCTAGCTGCGGCTCGCTCAAGCTTTGCACTTTCTGACACATTCATTACGATTACGCTCTGCAACGCGACAATAATGCTTATTCCGATCAAAAATGCCAATTCCTCCACGAACAAATAGCAAACAAATAGAACGACCAGAGTAAAACAGCCAATAATTACACCCAGTACGGATTTGTGCATAGGAAACACTCCTCTCATTTGCAGGACACTTTATACTCTTATACAATAAGGATAAAGAATGGCTCGGAAAGAAAGGAAGAACACAATGGCCAACACGCATACCTATTCTCGCGGCGAAGAAATCGCCAATGCGATCACCCATGGCGTCGGCGTCGTGCTCAGTGTCGCAGCCTTGACACTGCTCATCGTATTTGCTGCGTTATATGGTGACGCAATTCATGTCGTCAGCTTTATCATTTACGGAATTTCCATGCTGCTCCTATACACATCCTCCACCTTAGTACACAGCTTTCCTGAAGGCAAAGTCAAGGATCTGTTCGAAACGTTCGATCATGCGTCCATCTATTTATTTATAGCGGGAACGTACACGCCGCTCGTTCTCATTGCATTGCCGAAGATGCTCGGCTGGACGCTCTTTGCCGTCGTATGGACGCTCGCCGCTGGCGGGGTCGTGTTCAAGGCGTTCTTTACGAAGCGCTTTCTCTTTATGTCGACGCTTCTCTATATCGGAATGGGCTGGCTCATCGTGTGGGCATGGGGACCGCTCTCGGCGGCGATGCCGCCAGCTGGGCTGACGCTGCTAGTGACGGGAGGTATACTATATACGGTAGGTACGATATTTTATGTGTGGCGCGGATTCCCGTTTCATCATATGATTTGGCATCTATTCGTGCTAGGGGGTTCAGCGGCTCACTTCTTCGCTGTGCTGTCGCTTGTGCAGATTTAATAACGATGATATGTAATCGCCAATCCCCGCTTCGGCAGAGGTTGGCGATTGTTGTATATACCTGAACGGCTATGTTTCTTGAAATGGTACTGTAGAGCGGCGGACAACCAGTTCCGGTTCAAGCACTACCTTCTGGTAAGTCGAGTCTCGGCTTCCGTCCTCTTGCGCGCCCTGTTCCATAATATCGGCCAAAATGGTGGCGGCGCGGCGACCGATTTCCGCTTCATTCTGATACACATGGGTGAAGAACGTCTCCCGTTCTTCAAAATGTTCCGGATCGTCAAACGTTACAATCGAAATATCTTCTGGTACGCGAAGTCCCATACGTGTCGCAATCTGAGCCATGCGCATGCCCAGCTTGCCATGCAGCGCGATATATGCACTTGCCATCCGGCTCCGCATGTAGCGGGCAAGCACCGATTCATCCGCCTCTGTGCCCACCGGGATCGAGAAGTCCGTCAAAATAAGTGCCGGATTAATCATCGCCCCGCGGCGTTCGAACTCATTCATATATCCTGTAATGCGATCCTGCACACTCACACATTCCCGATATGCATCCGTACAAATCGCAATATCGCGATGTCCAAGCTCCCATAAATGCTCCACCGCCATCTGCGCGCCCTTCCGGTTATTAGAGCAGACGTAATGTGTCTCCACCCCAGGCAAATAGCGATCGATAAGCACAAACGGAAAGCCGCTCACCTTCAAAGAAAGAATTTCTTCATTATACGTGTCCTCATCGACCGGGAAGAGAAGCAGACCGTTGACGCCCATTCGAATGAATTCACGAATTTGCTGCTCTTCGCGGCTTTTAGACCCGCCACTGAACGCGACGATAATCGAATAGCCTCGTTCTTGCAGCGTGTTCTGAATGGAATTAATTAAACGAATTGCAAAATAATCATCAAGCGTCGGCATAAGAAAACCAACCAGCCGTCTGTCTGCCGCATCTCTTGGCACGATACCCGTTGTACGTGAAGCAGAAGCCATCTTCGGAACATTCTGTTCCTCCTCTTCACGAAGGCCCGCACTCTGCGGGAGATTAGTCGCCACGAAGCTGCCGCGACCAGGAACGCGATAAATCCACCCTTCCTTTACAAGAGCTGCAAGCGCATTCACTACGGTAATGCGGCTGACTTGAAATTGCTCCATGAGCTCTTTTTCCGTTGGAATACGGTCATTGCTTTGCAGCTTCCCGCTTTGAATCATCTCTTCAATATAGCGATGAACCTGCATGTAGAGCGGGGAACGAGAATCATAACTCATCCGAATCATCCTTAATTATAATTTAATATATATAATATATCATTTACGAACAAGATACAATATTAAAGCGGTTAAAACATAAGAAAAATCTCTATCGACCCTTTCGAAAATGAGCGACCGCGTTTAAAGTTTCGTTATATCGTCTCATGCAGAAGGGCCTTGTTCAGACAGTCCATTTAAGATATTTGCTTGAAACCGCTCGCGCTTCTAGAGAAGGTTTGCCATAAAGACCTTTCAGCCACTATCCCAATTATTCAGAAAATTGCGAACAATACCGAATCTGCCATCCTCATAAGCATTCGAGCTCAAGATTGCAACGGTAGCAGTACTCGTCCGAATAAGCTTGCAAATATGTACCGCCCAAGCCGTTAGTACTTGCAGTGGAGACCAACATAAGTGGTGTTCGATGATATTCGTCTGGCCTACCTCCTGCTCAATTCGAAAAAAGCAAGAAGGATAGTTTGGGGTACCCCTTGTCTCATCCATTGGATTTGATCCAATAAAACAGCGACGTAGAGCTCTTTACGGTTGGTTTCATTGGAGTTCATCCAATCGATTGACACTCCCTCCGCTCCGATGGCTGGAAAACAACCCGATCCATTGGACAAATTACAGTCCACACGCCGTTTAGCCGCCGAGTCCGTACATTTGATTGTATATTTTCCAACGGCGTTTACTTCAACTTGCCTGACCTCAGACCACGAAAAAAAACGCGTTCTGCGTCGCCCGCTCCAAAAGAACCTTTAGTCATCCACTTTCCATCCAATAACCCGTTAGATCAATAAGTACCGAAACAAACTACGCAATCTGATTCATTGGGAGAGTGGACAAAAGAGCAATTCGAAACAGGAAAAGTGTATAGGAGTGATAGCTTAGAGATGCTCAAACGTAAAAGGGGGAATTATACATTTCAAATAATTATAAAAAAAGAGCGGAATTATCCGCTCCAACCTTTCTATTCCGCAGTCTTCGGTACAAAATCAAAAATCTGTCCGGTTTCAAACGTCTCGATTAACCGCTCCAACCAATGATAATAAGCTTCAGCCTCGTGCATCTTCGTTAAATCCCGTCTGACGATGACAGCCAGCGTGTCATCATCCGGATGTTCGTTCATAAGCCCTTCAAGCTCTCTCATCGAACGGCGTATCGCCAACAGATTCATTTCAACCGCTTTTCTCCACTCTAAACTGAAATAGTCGGCAAATGTCTGATACCAATCCGCTTCGACTTCATACAAATCTTTGCGTTTTCCTTTTTCCCATACTTTGTGCACCATTTTCATATCGACAAGCGTTCGAACACCGGTGCTCATGCTTGTTTTGCTCATTTCCATTTCTTTTCCCATCTCATCCAAAGTCATGGGATGGTCGCTAAAAAACAGCAATCCGTATAAATGACCTGTCGAATGCGTCATTCCGTACAAATCCATATTTTGTCCGATCGCTTCAATGACACGATTGCGAGCCTTCTCCACCATATTCTGCTGGTACTCCGTCAACTGTGCGAACGTTGCCATATGCCAATCCTCCTGTGCCGAATCGTAAAAGATGCAACCCGCTCCTATCGATTCGAAACCGCTGTCTGCTCACTTTATATTTCTTGCGTATTTCTATTGTAAATCCTTGATAAAAAGTCTTCTCCAAGGTTCCAACAAACATTGTATGGGAGGCCGAACGAAAAGTAAAGCACCAAATGAGGTAGGAATATTCAGGATACGGGAGGATATGGACGGATAAGTTTGTACAGTTTTTTCTGAACGTATTATACAAACTGTTTCAAAGGTTGTTCTCTAAAATTTCCAAGGGATACAATAGAAGCAGTGATTACTCTCACTATTCAAACACGCAAGAGAGGTGAAGCGAGTGTCCATCATTAACGTCAATGGAGTGACGAAAATATTTGGCACACAAGAACAAAGAGCGTTCACTCTGCTGCAGCAAGGGTGGTCAAGGGAACGGCTTGCGAAAGAAAAACAAGCGACCGTAGCTGTCAATCAAGTGTCCTTCTCGGTAGAAGAAGGCGAAATATTCGTCATTATGGGACTGTCGGGCAGCGGGAAGTCCACGCTCGTACGTATGCTGAATCGGCTGATTGAGCCGACCGCAGGTGAAATTTGGTTGAAGGATCGCGATATTTCCAAGCTAAATGATGTGGATTTACGACAGGTCCGACGCAAAACGATCGGAATGGTATTTCAGAAATTCGCCCTCTTTCCCCATCGTACCGTGCTCGAAAACGCGGCCTACGGCTTGGAAATTCAAGGCATGCCGAAAGATGAGCGTTACAAGAAAGCAAGCGAAGCGCTCGGTCTGGTCGGTCTGAACGGATGGGAAGACAAATATCCCGACGAATTGAGCGGCGGGATGCAGCAGCGTGTCGGACTCGCAAGGGCCTTGGCCAACGATCCGGACGTATTGCTCATGGACGAGGCATTCAGTGCACTCGATCCGCTCATACGCCGCGACATGCAGGATGAGCTGATTGCCCTGCAGCAAAAGATGCATAAGACAATTATTTTTATTACGCATGATTTGGATGAAGCGCTTCGCATCGGAGACCGCATTGCCTTATTGAAAGATGGCAATCTCGTGCAGATCGGAACGCCGGAGCAAATGCTGATGGAACCGGCGGACGAATATGTGGAGCGATTCGTTGAAGGCGTGGACTTATCTAAAGTGTTAACGGCTGCTCATATTATGCGCAGACCGGAGACGGTATCCCTCGACCGCGGTCCGCGTGTCGCTCTGCAATTGATGCGGGATATCGGAATTTCCACGTTGTTCGTCGTTGGAAAGGATAAGTCTCTTCAAGGAGTCGTTACGGCCGAGCAGGCGAGCGAAGCGGCACGCAGTGGACAATCGCTGCAGGATGTTATGACGACTGACATTCCGGTAGTCTCGCCAGACATCGTACTAAATGATTTATTTGCTTTGTCTGGAGAAGTGAAGCTGCCGATTGCAGTTGTCGATCCGGATGGCAAGCTGCTTGGAGCGATTGTGCGCGGAGCCATACTTGGCGCACTGGCAGGCAATGTGCCGAACGGCGCCATCGCGGAAGAGACGGAAGGAGTGAAGCCTGATGCGGCTCAACATCGGTGAATGGGTCGAGCAGGGCGTAGATTGGCTGGCAACGTATGCGGACGGTTTTTTCCAGGTGATGTCGACCGGGATTGAAGGCAGCGTAGACGGAATATCCGGCTTATTTTTATGGCCTCCTGCTTATGTATTTATTATCATATTAACTTTACTGGCGTTCTGGGTAGGACGGTGGTCCCTATCCTTGTTGACGCTCATTGGTCTCTTTATTATTGAAGCGCTAGGTTACTGGGAGCCTACGATGAACACGTTGGCGCTCGTTATTATATCGACGCTGTTGTCCGTTATCATCGGCATCCCATTAGGAATCGCATGCGGCAAAATGGACCGATTATCAAGCATCGTCCGCCCGCTGCTTGACTTCATGCAGACGATGCCAGCATTTGTATATTTGCTGCCTGCGGTAACATTCTTCGGTTTAGGTATTGTACCCGGTGTTATTGCCTCTGTTATCTTTGCAGTTCCTCCTACAATTCGACTGACCGAGCTAGGGATTAGGCAAGTTCCCCATGACATGATGGAAGCCGCCTCCGCCTTTGGATCCACTTCGATGCAGACACTGTGGAAAGTCCAGCTGCCCGTAGCTATGCCAACCTTGATGGCCGGTGTCAATCAGACGATTATGTTGTCTTTGTCCATGGTCGTAATCGCATCGATGATCGGCGCTCAAGGCATCGGGGCTGAAGTATACCGGGCTGTGACGCAGCTCAAGATCGGCCAAGGATTTGAAGCCGGGCTCGCAGTCGTATTGCTGGCCATTATTATTGACCGTTTCTCCCAACATAGCTTGAAGAAACGCAATACTCAAAAACAAGGAGCGTGATTGTGCATGAAGCATAACTCAATGAAACGTTGGATGGTATTGGGACTTATCGTCGTCATCGGATGGACATTAGCCGCCTGCTCTAATTCATCGGGTTCGTCAGACTCCAAAAAGAATGAAGACACGAAGACGGGCAGCGTAGGCGCTCAAGTCGATTACAAAATTATCGGCATTGATGCTGGCGCAGGCATTATGCAAGCGACCGAACAAGCGATCGAGCAATACGGCTTGAAGGATTGGAAGCTTATTGAAGGCTCGGGAGCAGCGATGACCGCCGCTTTGGCTAAAGCGATGAAGAAAGAAGAGCCTATCATTATAACCGGTTGGACACCCCACTGGAAATTTGCCAAATATGATTTGAAATATTTAGAGGATCCAAAAGGCGTATACGGCGGAGACGAGCAAATCCATACGATCGCCCGCACAGGTCTGAAGGAAGATCAGCCTGAGGCTTATAAGGTGTTGGACCAATTTGAATGGACCCCAGATGATATGGCAAAAGTGATGGTTGCCGTTCATGACGGACAGGATCCAAAAGAAGCAGCTAAGGAATGGGTTAGCGCAAACGGAGACAAGGTTGAAGCGTGGGTGTCCGGCGCACAGCCTGCCGAAGGCCAGAAGATAAAACTCGGATATGTCGCATGGGATTCGGAAATCGCAAGCACGCATGTTGTCGCGCATGTGCTGGAAGAGAAACTCGGATATAAGGTAAATCTCGTGCAGGTGGAAGCCGGACCGATGTGGACCGGTGTCGCCAACGGCGATGTAGACGCCATCGTCGCGGCATGGCTGCCGACAACGCACAAAGATTACTATGACAAATTTAAAGACAAGATCGACGACTTGGGACCGAATCTGGACGGAACGAAGATTGGTCTCGTTGTACCGAAGTATATGGATATCAATTCGATCGAGGATTTATTAAAATAGAATAAACAACGTATCGGGGGCATGCCGCCCCCGATTTTTCATGTTGTGCTAGGCTTTCATCCACGCACAGCTGCGGAACAGGGCATATGCTATCCATGTCATAATCCCATTCCAAAAGGAGCGATTTCCACCGATGACACACTATGTCCGTTCGTCCAACTATGGACCCCAAGCCGTGAGCGGCTACCCTTATCCTGATCATGGTTGTTGTCCCAAGCCGATGCCCATGACCATGCCGATGGTGAAGCCAGCTGCCATGAAAAAACCGAAGCCATGCCTTCCTCCGATGCCATCCGCCAACGTGACGAATGTAAGACCGAAATTCATGGAACACCTTATGGAACATCTGGGCGAGCACATTACGGTAGTAACCAAATGCGGAAAGCTTGAAGGCAAGCTATGCGACGTCTGTATCGATCACCTGGCCCTCATGACTCACGGATCACACAGCAAGAAAGCACACGTGCTGTACGATCAGATCTGCTATTTCATGTAAAGTAATCCGGGGGCGTTGCGGAAAGCAAGCCGGACTTCCCCTGCTGCCATCCTGCAACCTCTCGCCTGAATAGGAAAAGCGCCTGTCAACATGGGCTGAATGTAATGCTTTACGTTGACGAGGCGCTTCTTATCATTTTATAGCAGATAACCAATTATTCAGGAACGAGGTCGGCTGGCCGACCACGAGGAACGTCAGCCGGTGCAATGCGCGCGTACATACCGTATAGAACAGCTTCCGATCCGATTCGTGTCCATAGGTCTGTTCCTCTGCGTCGTAGACGATGACGGCGTCAAATTCAAGGCCTTTTGCCAAGTAAGACGGCACTACCCATTGCCCGGATACGAACTGCTTCGTATGCTTCGATACGCGCTTCAGCTGCGGATGGAGAGCATGCAGCTGCGCGTGCACGCGTTCTGCCGCCGCTTCATCCTTCGTAATTATCGCAGTCGATTGCAGCTTGTCCGCCTTCATCCTTTGCAAGCAGGAATCCAAGAATTGCAGCCGTTCCGCCTCATCGGACAGCAGATGAAGCTCGGGCTTCTCGCCCTCGCGATTGAATGGCTCCGCCTCTTCACCATATGGCAGAACAGTACGGGCCAACTCCATAATATCAAGCGTTGAACGATAGCTCTTCGTCAAGCGGATGACTCCAACCTGCTTATCCGCAAACATCTCCTCCACCGAAGCGACGGAGCTCATGCGGTTCGCTTCATAGATCGCTTGGTTCCAATCCCCCAATATCGTAAAGCGGCTGCGCGGGAACAAACGCTTCAGCAGCGCATACTGGAACGGCGAATAGTCCTGCGCTTCGTCCATAACCACATGCCGGATATGGTTAAATGTGTCGAAGCCCTCCACGCTCTCTATTAAATATAAGAGCGGTGAAGCATCTTCAAACGGGATCACACCTGCTTCGAAACGTTCCACCGTGCGCTTGCCGATATCATTGGCATATCGCTCCGATGCCATCGGATTCGTGGCCGCTCCCGGCTCCTGAACAGTTACGCCGGCTTGCTCTGTCCAGGTTGGCAGCCCTCGCATCAGGTCCAAGTACATTTCTTCCCATTCGACAAACCGCAGCTTCTTGGCTTGCACGCGCATGAGCTTAAGCCATTTATTGACCTGCTTCCTGCTCATGCTCCGCAGTTCATCATCCGTTCCCAAATAATTAGGCTGGGCTGCCAGCTTGCGATATACGCGCTTCACCTCTCGTTCCGCCCAAGCCTTCAGCTCGGTCAGCACCCAATCCTTCAGCTTATCCATGCGCGCCGGCAGGGACCAATCCGCAAACGGCCCGTAAAATTGATCCGCCAGCTGCTCCGCCGAGATAATCGTCCGTTTCGGTGTGCCGAACCGGATGAATCGCATTCCCTCTCGCTTGAGCGAATCCATGTACGTATCCAGCACCAGCTTGTAAGAGGCAGACGCTTTCCAGCATGCAGCTACCGATTCTATGTCGGCGATGTCTTCACCCACTAATTGCGCAGCAGTGCTCATGAGCCGCTCCTTCTGGTCATAAATATCCTCAATACGGCGTTCCGTCACAAGGCGATGCTCGATATAGGACTGGTAAGTTGTCTGGGTCATATTGGACTCGCCCAGCTCTGGCAAAATGTTAGATACATAGTCGTTAAACAAATCATTGGGTGAGAACAGCACAATTTGCTCCGACCGCATACTGTCGCGATATTTATAAAGTAAATAGGCAATACGCTGCATCGCGGCCGACGTCTTTCCGCTGCCTGCCGCACCTTGCACGACGAGCACATCATGCGCATCATCGCGAATGATCGTATTCTGCTCGCGCTGGATTGTGCTGACTATGCTCTTCATCTTCGTATCTGCGCTACGCTTCAGCATTTCTTGCAGCATATCGTCGCCGATCTGAATACCGGTATCGAACACGGCTTCCAATCGTCCGCCTCGAATCAAATATTGCCGCTTCAACGTCATCTCGCCTTCAATCATGTCTGCCGGAGTTCGATAGCGGACTGGCCCAGGGGCATAATCATAGAAGAGGCTCGCAATTGGCGTGCGCCAATCGTAGACGAGATGCTCTCCGCTCGCTTCATCCGTTACGGACATAAGGCCGATATAGACTGGCAGCACTTCTGGGTCCGTCGTTTCCACAAAGTCGACACGTCCGAAATAGGGCGCATCAATATGTTTGCGCAGTTTGTTCATCCACTTGGCAGCGTGCGCTTGAACGCGCTCATGACTCGCTAAGTCCTTCGCCTGCTGCATGATGCTGACATACGTTTCGAACATCTCGTCTTTATCGACGGTCACCTCATCCCAGAAATGGCGTTTCATTTCTACAATTTCGGATTGACGGTCGTCAACGGTCGCTTCCAATTCGGCGATCTGTCGGTCCATCAACTGCAGCACGCGCGTTAAATAGAGCTGCTCGTCATCTATGTTAGAAGGTTTACCGTGCACGTCGGCACTCCTTTCTGCCCGTTGGGCAACACGAAATCAATTTTCAAAATATATAAAGGCTGTTCAAAAAGTCTTTTTTGAACACGCACTATTATAGCCTACTTTAGGCCCCATGTAACGTCCCGGCGCTACAGTTCGTATCTTCAACGTCATCCAGATGTAAAATGATGGTTTCCAAGCCATGGGTGATGGAGCTTAATGACATGCTTGCGGCATTGGGATGGACGGCCGCTTGCTCGGGCAAATACGGAATATGGATGAAGCCGCCGCGCTTTCCTGAACCGTCAGGCTCAATATGAAGCTCATGCATTAATGTATAGAAGATTGCGTTGCAGACAAATGTCCCCGCTGTATATGAGATCGAGCATGGTATGCCGGCAGCATGCAATGCTTGGCGCAGCGCTTTTACGGGCAGACGCGACCAATACGCGGCAGGTCCGCCCCGTATGACCTCGTCATCTGTCGGCTGTGCTCCGTCGTTATCCGGTATGCGCGCATCCATCAGATTGATGGCTACCCGTTCCAATGTAATATCCGGTCTTCCTCCCGCTTGTCCGATGCAGAGCATGGCATCTGGCGCGAACGTATTCATCGCTTCACGCAGCGCAGTTCCTGCACGCGCGAACGAAGTCGGCAGCTGCACCGCGTGTACTTGGTAACTGCCAATAGTACGTCCATGGAGGGAGCGTACCGCTTCCCATGAAGGGTTGATGCTGTCTGCTCCGAAGGGGTCAAAGCCCGTTAGTAATAAGTTTTTGCTCATATTGATGCACCTCTTATGTATAGTATGGTTCATTTCAATCTGGCGGAAAATATGATATCCTTGTCAACGTGTGAAAGGAGCAGCGAACTATGTCACAGCTTGATATCTCATCACTTCTATTACTCGGAATGGCGGGTTTGGGCATTGTTAGCGGCAATTCCACCATTACGATCGCCATGATCGTGCTGCTGCTGCTGCGCGTAACCAACCTGAACAGCCTGTTCCCTTGGATAGAAAAATACGGGCTCACCGTCGGAATTATTATTTTAACGATCGGGGTCATGTCGCCGATTGCAAGCGGAAAAATGTCCGTCGAGACGATTTTGGCTTCCTTTGTGAACTGGAAATCGCTCTTGGCTGTCGTTATCGGAATGCTCGTCGCTTACCTAGGTGGACGGGGTGCTCAGCTAATGGGCCAATCCCCGACGATCGTCGCCGGATTATTGGTCGGCACGGTGCTCGGCGTCGCCTTGTTCCGCGGCGTGCCAGTCGGACCGCTCATTGCCGCTGGGATTCTATCGTTATTCATTGGCAAATCGTAATCATTGCAATATAGGAATCGTAAAACAGTACGCACAAGACGCTTCGGACGTTTCGATCGGGGCGTCTTTTTCTTTCCATGAACCGCTTTTCGCCCTCACACATCATACGACGAATCCGGTTTGCCAGCAAATGAATGGAAGCGTTACAATCGGGATAAAGGATTCAAAAGGAGCGAAATAATCAATGTACACCTTCCCTATCGTTACGGTAGAACAAATGCGGACATGGATCGCTGCACGATCGACGAGATTGGCATTCCGGCACTTGTATTGATGGAAAATGCGCGACGCGCAGTTGCCGAGGAAGCGCTCCGGCGGCTCTCGCATGGGCGCGGACATTGGGTCGTACTCGTCGGTAAAGGCAATAACGGCGGCGACGGTCTTGGCGCGGCATCTCGCTGCTGCGGGACAGGACGTCACCGTCATTAATGCGGTGCGGCCAGAGCAGCTTGGCGGCGATGCCACCGTGGAACGCGAGCGATATCATCGAATTTTTGTAGAGCGGCGACTTTTTATTTACTGATGGAATGAGGCTGAACGCGCCGTCATATGCTAGGCTAATGCCGTCTTCACCTCGTTTCGATAAGGTGCGAAGGCAGACAAGATTACGTGGAATATAACGCACAAGGTGTAAAAATGATGCAAAAATTAGTTGACAATGCTTGAAGAACGATGCTAGAATCAACAAACAGAAGCGACTTTTTCGTACAATTTATTGAGCGGAAACATCGTCGCAGTGAACATTACTTCAGAAAGGCGGGTGAACTCCATGCGCAAATTATTTGATACCAATCAACGGAATCAAGTATTCCATCAACTAATTTCATATGTTTGGAGCCCTGCCGGAAGAAACGATCATTCGTAAGCATAATGCACCAGCAATGAACCGGATCGTGATTCTCTCATGAAGTGTACCTTTGCGCGCAGCATACGCTGGCGTGCCTCGCAAGCCCTGTTCGGACACAGTCCATGGCGAAGCGATGCGATCACTTCATATGAACAAGACGGGCGCTAATATCGCTCGAACATACACCTTGCGTAACCCAGAGGTATATCGTCTACGAACGATATACCTTTTTTATTTTTACATATTATCCTCTACAGAGACAAAGGAAGTGAAATTTCATGCTGTCTGTACTAGGCAAGCTCGGTTGGTTCTTTAAAGAACATAAGACGAGATACATCATCGGAGTGACGATGCTAATAGTGGTTGGCGTAATCGAACTGATACCGCCTCGGCTGCTGGGGCAAGCCATCGACGACATCGTATATGGAGTCATTACGGCGGAATCGCTATTGCGTTACCTATCCTACATCCTTATCTCCATGGTCGTTATTTATGGAATCACATACGTATGGATGTATCAAATTTTTGGGGGCGCGAACTTGGTCGAGCGCAAGCTTCGTTCCAAGCTGATGCGTCATCTTCTCAAGATGACTCCTCCATTTTTCGAAAAACACCGTACCGGTGATTTGATGGCACGCGCCACGAACGATCTGCGCTCGGTATCGCAAACGACGGGATTTGGCATGCTTACTTTGACAGACTCGACCGCATTTTTGGTCGTCGTGCTGTTCGCCATGTTCCTGCTCCAGTGGAAGCTGACACTGGCGGCCTTGCTGCCGCTTCCCTTCATTGCCGTGGCCATGAACGTGTTCGGCAAAAAGATTCATGAACGCTATACGGTTGCTCAGAATGCGTTCGGAGATATGAACGATCAGGTACTCGAATCCGTCGGCGGCGTGCGGGTGCTCCGTGCGTATGTGCAGGAGAAATCCGATGAAGCGCGCTTCCGCGGCATTACCCAGGACGTATATGAAAAAAATATTGAAGTCGCCAAAGTCGACGCCTTGTTCGATCCGACAATTCGGCTGTGTATCGGCTTGAGCTACATGATTGGATTGGGTTACGGAGCTTATCTCATCATTCATAACGAGCTGTCGCTCGGAGAACTGCTCGCGTTCAATATGTATCTCGGGATGATGATATGGCCGATGTTCGCCATCGGTAATTTGATTAACGTCATGCAGCGCGGCAACGCCTCGCTCGACCGGGTCAATGAAGTGCTGTTCTATACTCCAGACGTTCAAGATGCTGCACAGACCAAAGATGTCGCTGTTCCGGAAATGCTCACCTGGAGCAATTACCGATTCCGGTATCCGGCTTCGACGGCAGACAACTTGGCTCATGTGTCATTGACTTTGCGTAAAGGACAGACGCTTGGCATCGTCGGCCGGACCGGCAGCGGGAAGTCCACCTTCGTCAAGCAACTGCTACGCGAATATCCGATGGGCGACGGCGAGTTTCGAATTAACGGCGTTCCGGTCGAGCAGATTCCGATCGATCGCATTCATAGCTGGATCGGCTACGTGCCGCAGGAGCAGATATTATTCTCCAAGACAGTCAAGCAAAATATATTATTCGGCCGCTCGGGCGGCAGCGATGACGATGTCATGAACGCCATCGACACCGCCTCCTTCACCCATGACGTCCCGACTCTCTTAAACGGAGTGGAGACCCTTGTCGGCGAGAGAGGCGTCGCATTGTCCGGAGGCCAGAAGCAGCGTGTTTCGCTGGCGCGCGCCTTCATTAAAGAGCCGGAAATCTTGATTCTCGATGATGCGCTCTCGGCGGTAGATGCCCGCACGGAAGCCAATATTATCGCCAACATCCGCGAGCAGCGCTCCGGCAAGACGACGCTTATTACGACGCATCGGCTGTCCGCCGTGGAGCATGCTGATAGGATTATCGTGCTCGATGACGGCAAAATCATTGAAGAAGGCACACATGAAGAGCTGTTGAAGCAAGACGGTTGGTATAAAGAACAATACGAACGTCAGCAGCTGGAATCCGGATTATAATTATAGGAGGACTTCGTATATGGAAGTGGAACAACAGACGACCGATCCGAAACATGTCGGCAAGCGCCTGTGGCAATACGCTTTGCAGTACAAAGCGAGCTTCATCATCGCTTTGCTCATGCTGATTTTAACCGTTGCTGCACAGCTCTCTGGTCCGTTTATTGCAAAAAATATAATTGATAAACATATACTGGGCATCGAAAAGCCTTACTATGAAACGTCTGCTGATGTGAAGGGCGCAATTGCTTATGAAGGACGCCACTTCAAGCGAGAGGATCGCTTTGCAGAAGCGGATCCGAAAGGCAAAGAAGTCCGTATTTTACAAGTTGGCAAGCAATTCATCTTCGTGGACGGCTCTGTCCCTGCTATTGCGGGAGAGCGTCGCTACGAAGGGGGTACATTAACGATTGGCACGGGAGCTGCCACATGGTCGTCCCCTGCAAGAGCAATGACCTTGCAGCAGCTTTTAACGTTTTATCAGCCTGAAATTATCGGCATCATTCAAAATATGGCTTTATATGTCGGTCTCCTGCTCGTTAGCGTCATAATGAGCTTCGGCCAGATACTGGGGCTGCAGACGGCGGCGAACCGGGTCATCCGCAAGCTGCGGGGCGATGTATATGCGCACGTGCAGCGTCTGCCAATCCCGTATTTCGATAATTTACCTGCGGGTAAAGTCGTCTCCCGGGTAACGAATGACACGGAGGCAGTGAAGGATCTGTTCGTCTCGGTGTTGGAGAGCTTCACCTCAGGTATCATTACGATTACAGGTATTTATGTGGCACTGTTCATTCTGGATGTGAAGCTGGCATTGATTTGCACGTTCGTGCTGCCGCTTATCATTATTTGGATTGTGCTCTACCGTAAATTTGCAACAAAATATAACAAAGTGATACGCTCGCGTTTGAGCTCCATCAATGCAATGATTAACGAATCCATTCAAGGGATCCCGGTCATTCGCTCGTTCCGCCGTCAGAAAGAAACGATGGAGGAATTCGAAAATTGGAATGAAGAATATTTGGCGAATCAGAACAAGATGTTGAATTTGAACGCATTAACGTCTCATAATTTGGTTACCGTATTGCGAAATATTTCTTTTGCGGTAGTGCTGTGGTATTTCGGAGGAGCGTCGCTGAGTGGTTCTGGGGTGATTACACTCGGTGTGCTGTATGCATTTTCCGACCTGTTGAATCGCTTGTTCCAACCGATTACAGGCATGGTCAACCAGTTGGCCAACTTGGATTCATCACTCGTCTCGGCGGGCCGCGTGTTCGAGTTGATGGATGAACCGGGCGAAGAGCTCTCCGAAGGCTCTATGCCTCGTTACCAAGGCCATGTTGAGTTCGATCAAGTTTCCTTCGCCTATAAAGAAGACTTTGTATTGAAACAAATTTCGTTCGAAGCAAAGCCGGGTCAGACGGTGGCGCTTGTCGGGCATACTGGATCGGGAAAAAGCTCGATTATGAACCTGCTATTCCGCTTCTATGATCCGCAAAAAGGCGAGGTCCGCATTGACGGCACACCGATAACGAGCGTGCCAAAGCAGTGGATACGCGAGCATATGGGCATCGTGCTGCAGGACCCGTATCTGTTCACCGGGACGATTGCGAGCAACGTCAGCTTGAATGACCCGCGAATTTCGCGTCAACAAGTAGAGGACGCATTGCGGGCTGTCGGGGCTGATCGTGTACTGAAAGGGCTGCCTAACGGGTTCGATGAACCCGTCGTTGAGAAAGGAAGCACACTGTCTGCCGGACAGCGGCAGTTAATCTCGTTCGCACGGGCGCTCGCCTTTCAACCGGCCATTCTTATTCTGGATGAAGCAACGGCCAATATCGATACGGAGACGGAGTCTATCATTCAAGAGGCGCTAGACGTGCTGAAGCGCGGACGCACCACATTCATCATTGCTCACCGTCTGTCCACAATTCGCAGCGCCGACGTCATTCTCGTTCTACATCGGGGTGAAATCGCCGAACGCGGATCTCACGATGAGCTGATGGCGCTAAAAGATCGTTATTACAAAATGTATCAATTGCAGCAAGGCGCGGGCAATACAGCTACAAATACGGATGTGTACGATGTGCAGCACACCGCCGCGGCACAGTCTGCCGCCACCATCGTGCCCTCCCTGTAGGCGTTAGGGCGAACTGTTAAATTACATTTTAAAAAACGAAAGGGGCTGTCCACAAGGTTTGAATGACCTTAAGGCCAGTCCCTCTTACTTTGATCATTGTAAAAACGTCATGAGTAGAATCAACAGCTAAGTATGACAAGGTTAGAGGATTGAGGATACATGTTCTCTGTGCGGTCTGTCCACTCAAACCATTAAATAAAAGGTAAGTTTTGTCCTTCAATTATTTCAAACAAGGAAAAGCTTTCTTCCCATTATTTACGCATAAGCCGTATAAAAACGCAAAATGGTGGAGCAGAATAGAACCTGCCCCACCATTTTTTTGTTTTAATAAACTGAGCTGTCCCTCAAGAGATTTAACTACTTTTGGGATAGCTCCTTTCTCCTTACCTACGCGGATCGTGCTAGTGTAAAGAGCATTTGTTTTTTATAAAATGAATTTGGTTTTCCACGCGATTCATTTCCTGCTCGATCTCATCGGACATGCCGCCGATGGCTTTTGTGCGTAACGACTCGAGCTCCGCTATAAGCTGGGGCAGATCGTCGTTTACTCGCGCACAGTTGTAATCACTTTCAATATTGTCGAGCATCGTAATCCCTCCAGACTAAAGCCTGCTGCTATTTGCTTTTGTTTTTTCCTTTTGCGTTGTTGGCGTCCGAAGTGCGTGTCGTCGTGTTTTGTCTGGAATGCCCTTGCTGTTTGTGTGCCATTGTTATACACATCCTTTGTCATGGTTTAGTATGCTGCGAATGAATGAATTCAAATGAATTCCCATCAACTAGCCTTCCTGCTTAGGAATGCGGTTGAGGCTTGGTGGTCGGGCGCCCGCTTTCTCAGGCTTAAGCGTGATGCTTTCTTCTTTTTGGCTTGATTTGTTCTGCTGTTGATGAATGCGTTCCGCTTTATTGTGCGGCATGCCGCTCACCTCCACCCTTATCCTTCCCACAGCACACTCTTTTATGACGAAGGACATGATGCAATTACTGCTTGTTGCTGTCGTTCGAGTTGACCTTGAATTGCGTCAGCATCGATTCCATATCCCGGCTCAATGACAATAAGCTGTCAGCAGAGGCGGCAATCTGTTCCGTGAGCGCCGACTGTTCTTCCGTCGTAGCAGCGACGCGGGACGTATGATCGTGGGAGCTCTCGGCGACGCTGGACAACTGCTCGACGAGCAGCGAGACATCTTCGCAGGATTGCGCAATCTGCTTAGCGATCGTTCGATACTGCTCCACCTGCTCATTCGTCTGAGCAATGGCTGAGGATATGCTGCTGAAGGCGTTATCTGCCTCTTGGACCGCCGTCAGACCATGCATAACCGCATCCTGCTGCCGCAGCGCGGCTTGCTCGGTCATCATTTGCTTTGCATGAACTTCATGAATCAACTCCATAATAGTATGGAGTGAACGCTTCGAATGCTCTGCCAATTGGCGCACTTCCAACGCGACTACCTGGAAGCCCCGTCCGTGCTCACCGGCGCGAGCAGCTTCAATCGAGGCATTCAACGCGAGCAGCTCCGTCTGCTTGACGCTATTCTGGATTAAGCTGGCGGCCCCGTTAATCTGGTTGACCACTTCAGACAAGCTTGAAAAAGCGTGGTGCGTCTCTTCGGATGCGGATTGGATGACATTCATCTGCTCGACCGCTCGTTCCACGACATTACGCCCAGTATTTGCCTGTGTTGAAGATTGCTGCATCCATAGCGCTACTTGATCAGATGATGCCGCGATCTGCTGAACGCCTGTTGCAATTTCACCCATCGCTGCTTTCGTCTCTTTCGCGTTATGCTGCTGCTCCAACGCTCCGTTCGTCACTTCCATCATCGCGCTTGCCGCTTCTTGCGCCGCGATGGCTGTTTCTTCCGCGCCGCGCTTCAGCTCTTGCGACGATATCGACACATTGTTCGCAGCTTGCTGTACGCTCTGCAACAAATTCCCCAGTCGGCCAATCATATGATTGAATACGGTCGACAGCCGCCCAATTTCATCTTGCGTCTTCACATCCAGCTTCACCGTAAGATCGCCTTCCGCCGCTTGCTCACTAAGACGATGGATGACGTTAAGCGGCTTGAGTTGGCGGTAAATATACCAAGTGAGAATAAGCATGCCGACGAATCCCAACGCCAAACCGGTAATGAGCGCCTGCTTCAAGTAGTTCATGAACTCTTGCTTGACCGGTGTGTAGTCAAAATCAAGCACAAAGTAAGCAAGCGTCTTGCCGCGATCATCCTTGACCGGCGCAATCGCGCTAATCAGCGTATCATCACCGATAAGGAACTCGTCGGACAAGGCTTGTCCCTTCTTCATCATCTCTTTATATGCCTCTTCAATGGATGGCGGCATTTCGTAGGTCTTGTTCGCGGTCACCCCTTGCTGTTCAAGGCCGCTATTCGCTTGCAAAATACGAAATGCGGCGCGTTCCGCCCCTTCTTGCTTCCCTTCGGGCACAATAAGGAAGGCGTTTACAATGTCATCCTTGGCAATGACATTAAGACGTCCGCGTATGAGCCTGAAGATCGAATCTTCCATCGGCGCATTGGCTTCTTTGCTCTGAAGCATGTTGGATGCTTGCCGGATCGCGCCCTTTACATCGGTTAATTCCATCTTCACGAACAATTCATGCTTTTGTTGTAAAAAGTCCAGGTATAACGCTTTTTCACGAGAATACTCCCGCATGATGAAAAAGCCGCTAATCGCCATCACAATGATGTACGAAACCAAAATAAGCTTCGGAATGATGCTGCGCTTAAACCAATCCATGAGCGTCCCCCTTTTCAATCTTGCTTACAATAAAGTAATCTTCATGGATTTTATCATATTTTTGGCAGCGCGTATGCATCTTTTTAGATCATTTATCCCCCCAATACGACACGATCATCGACGAATTGCTCTCCGCGAACCCGTTCGAACTCACGCAGCAGTTTCTCGACCGTCAGTGAGCCTTTGTCAGCTGCCGCAATATCTAGCACGATTCTGCCTTTATCCATCATTATCAGCCGGTTGCCGAGCCGAATTGCCTGCTCCATATTGTGCGTCACCATCAATGTCGTTAGCGAGGACCTGCGGACGATTTCTTCCGTCAAACGTATAATCAGTTCGGCACGAGCCGGATCAAGGGCCGCCGTATGCTCATCTAACAGCAAAATGCTAGGATTCGTAAATGTCGCCATCAGCAAGCTAAGCGCTTGGCGCTCCCCACCGGATAACAGGCCGACCTTCGCACTCAAGCGATCCTCAAGGCCCAGCCGCAAGCTGGCCAGCTGTTCCTTGAACCACGTACGGCGATGACGGTTCACTCCTGGGCCTAGTCCACGCCTTCCTATGCGTGCTGCCGCGATAGCCAAGTTCTCCTCGATCGTCATCGCATGCGCCGTACCTGCCATCGGATCTTGAAATACTCTGCCAATCCAGCGGCTCCGCCGATGCTCGGGCATCGATGTCACATCGCGGTCATCTGATTACATTTCCGATGTCCGGAAGGATTGCACCAGATATAATATTCATCAACGTCGATTTGCCTGCCCCGTTGCTGCCGATAATCGTCACGAAATCACCTGGATTCAGATGCAAATGAATATGCGTCAGTGCCAACTTCTCGTCCGCTGTGTTCGGATTAAAAAATTTACTGACCTGTTCCATTTTCAGCATTTTACTCACCGCCCTCTTTTGTATATTGAATAGCTCGCTGACGGCTTATGTTGCGCTGATTCACCGAGCGGCGAATCATAGGCAGCGTCAAGGCAACGATGACGATGACGGCTGTAAGCAGCTTCATATCAGTCGCGTTCATCTGCAAACGCAGCGCGATCGCGACGATAACACGATATAATACAGCGCCCAGAAGAACGGCAAATGTCGCCCGTGCGATGGTACGATGTCCAAAGATGGCTTCGCCGATAATAACCGAAGCTAATCCGACTACGATCATGCCCACGCCTGATTGAATGTCGACAAAGCCTTGTGACTGTGCGACCAAGGCGCCTGAGAGAGCGACAAGTGCATTGGAGAGACTGACGCCGAGAATAAGCGTACTGTCGGTATGAACGCCGAAGCTGCGTATCATGCGCGGGTTGTTGCCGGTCGCCCGCAGTGAAAGTCCAATTTCCGTGCGCAAGAACCAATCCAATCCGAACTTAACAAGCAATGCAAATACTCCCATAACGATGAGCATCGTGTATCCTTGCGACAATGGGGTCAATACCGTATCCGTGTTCACTATCCCGATGTTGGCCTTCCCCATAATGCGCAAGTTGATGGAATAAAGGGCGATCATCATCAAAATACCGGACAAAAGCGCATTGATTTTACCTTTCGTATGGATAAGCCCCGTAATCTCCTTTATAATCTTATAAAATAAAGAACGGCCTGCAATGATGCGAGGCCACTGAAAAACACGGCTTTTGTACGTAACCGAAAGTGAACACATCAAAAA
>NZ_JAJNBZ010000038.1 GCF_021369635.1 Paenibacillus profundus
GTTGAGCACTTCTCTCTGCACTTCACCCAGATTTGGAATTATGCAAAATGCTCATATAAATGCTTCTTTTGTTGAGTACAATTATTTTACATGATTTTATATCCGAGTATCAAGATGTGATTTATGGAGTTTAGGGTGGGAGGCTCACGCAAAAGAAGCCATCCCCCTAGAGATGGCTTCAGAGTGAAATAAGCAATTACGCTTGGAAAATCTGATCAATCCGCTCGATTTCCTCCGGAGTCAGCCGGACGGACAAGGTCTTCAGGTTGTTCAGCACCTGCTCCGGCCGCTTGGCGCCCGGGATGAGGACGTCGATGGCGTCCCGGGTCAAATACCAGGCCAGCACGACATGCGCCACTTCGGCCTGCTTCGCTTCCGCTATGTGCCGGACTTGCTCCACCTTCTCCAGATTCGCGGCGAACGTCTCGCCCTGGAACATCGGGTTGCGGGCGCGTCCGTCCGAGAACTGCGAATCCTTCGTATACTTGCCGCCCAGCAAACCTGACGCCAGAGGGAAGTAAGGGATGAACGAAATGCTGTTCTCCGCCGCATAAGGAAGAATATCACGCTCTTTGTCGCGTTGGATCAAGTTGTATTCGTCCTGGATGACGTCGACGTAGCCGTCCTTGTTCGCTTCCCGCAATTGCTCGATGGTGAAGTTGGATACGCCGATCGCCCGAATTTTCCCCTCGTCCTTCAGCTTCTTCAGCGCGCCCACGGCCTCGTCCTTCGGAGTCCGTTCGTCTGGAAAGTGAATGTAGAACAAGTCAATGTAGTCGGTCTGCATACGCCGCAGGCTGCTCTCGACGGCGGCCGTCAGGAAGGAGGGAGAGTTGTCGAGCTCCACTTTGCCGTCCACGAACTTGTGCGCCCCTTTGGTGGCGATCACGATGTCCGATCGGTTGCTCCTCTCCTTGATCACTTCACCGATAAGCTTCTCGGAGTGCTCCGGCCCGTAGATGAACGCCGTGTCCAGAAAGTCGATGCCCTGATCGAAGGCCGTACGGACGACCTCCTTGCCTGTCTCATCGTTCAAGTTCGGGTGAATGTTATGTCCCCCGACCGCGTTGGCGCCAAGCCCAATCGGATTCACCCATAAGTCCGTCTTGCCGATGCGCGTCTTCTCCGTCATTCCCCTTCACTCCTTTGTTCAATGTGCCTATAAGTATAGCAGTTGCGGAGTGCCCCTGGCAAACAAAGGAAAAACGTATACATGCATCATTTTGCCAAGTTCGCCATACTTGCGCCCTGTTCGTGTGGTGTTAAAGATGCGAAGATAGTAACCAAGAGGCCGAGCGGGCATTGGCTTGAGCGGCGCTCCCATCTTCCGGCTATTGCTAACCTTCCTTCTACGTCCCTTACCATGGTTTTAGGGTAGCAGCTTTCCGGAAGATAGCAGACTGCAGTCGCCAGGCTATCGTCTTTCTTCCTTCTACAACAACTTGGGTTATTAGAGGGGCGGCTTTCCTGGCGATGCAGTTCAATGAAAAGGGGTATGCCATTATGCAGAACGACATTTATTTGCGCAGAAGCCGAAAAGTAATCGTGGTCCCGGAAGAATCAAAGCTTCCGGACGCTCATTTGGCGACGGCAATGAAAAATATAGCAGCACTCGGCTTCACCTGCTCTCCAGCACTGCTTGCGGCTCTTCGCACACTATCGGAGGTTTCGTTTATCAGGTGGTACAAAGCATTGATCCATAGCTTGAAAAAGCTTGTTGGCGCACATGTTCCATATCGGCCGATGTATCCGAATTTCCCGCAGCAAGTCATGGAAACCAGCGATGCCGAGTTATATTTGAATGCATGGTTTCATTATGTGACGAATGAAGTGCCGGAGATGGAGCCGATCGATCGGGAGATATTGCAGAGTAAGGTGAATCTGGACATGATCGAACTCGGCAGCGAGGAGGGCTTCTTCCAGTTAATGCGTCAGCTGATGGAAGCTAATACTTCCATCTCGGACACGGACAAAAAGGATCTGGCTTGGGTCATTGAGCATGACCATGACATTGACGCTTTATTGCCGGATGCGATCCGGCATAAGGAGCAGGCTGGTTTTATCGTTGCTACATTGCTGCGTAGCGGCAAAGCGGACGTGACTCGCATTCAACGCTATGTGAAGACCGCGACAGATGTGCTGCGTCTAGCGGTTGCCTGGTCGGATGGCGATGTCAGCCTGGCGGCGAATACGCCATTTCGCAAGTTTACACGTGCAGAGCGGCGGTTGCTGCTTGGCTTGCTGGAGCAATGCCCGAATCCAATCGAAGATATGCTGCGTTATCGCGACCGATGGGTGCGTCTTGGCGAGATTTTGCATCCTTCGGAATACAAGAGCCGTTATCCGCTAAGCCAGGAAGCGTTCGATGTGCTGCGCAACAACCGGCCCTATGCGACATTCGGTCATCGTGTCGAGGAGGCGCTGCGCTATTTCGATACCGATCAGGCCGTGGAGCAGCTATTGGAGCGGCCGGGTGAATTTGCCCGGCGATTGGATCATTTGCTGCGCCTGGAAGGAGCGGAGGCGTCCTGGATTGCATCGTTTTTTGAATCGGTAGCGGATCGGGTGGCGACAGCGGTCTTGCTGCAGGTGATGACGCATTTCAAGTATCGCCAGTCTTCCAATGAACTGCGGCTGTTTTTCCCGAAAGGCAATGTGGCCAAAGCGTTCTCCTTGCCAGATACGCGGCCTCCCATTGCGTCGGATGCATGCGCTGCTGTAGTGGAGATTTGTGAGCAGACGCTGCTCGCCCGCTTCGCCAAGTTGCCTGGTCTCGGGAATGTCTATCTAGATGCCCAATTACAGAACTATATGGTGCCCTTCTCCCAGCGTTCCGCAAGCAAGGCCCTGCGTACGCTCGTGCGCGGCAGCAAGCTAGCCATGCCGGAAGGGGATACGATTCGTTTTTTCCTGTGGTGGAAAGAAGGAGTGGCAGACGGAAAGCCGACAGGCCGTACCGATATTGATCTCTCTGCCGGCTTGTACGATGACGTCTGGAATTACAAGGAGCATATCTCGTATACGAACTTGCGCTCTGCGCGCTACAAGGCGGCGCATAGCGGCGATATCGTAGCTGCACCGCATGGCGCATGCGAATTCATCGACATCGATATCCCCTCTGTCATCAAGTACGGCGGACGATATATTGTTGCCTCGCTGCATTCGTTCACGGGACAAGTGTATAGCGATTTGCCGGAATGCTTCGCTGGCTGGATGATGCGTCAGCATCCGAATTCAGGGGAAGTGTTCGATCCTGCAACCGTAGTAGATCGCATTGACTTGACGGCCAACACGCAGATAGCCATTCCAGCTATACTGGATTTGGCGGAGCGCACCGTGATTTGGTGCGATCTTGCTTTGACCCGTAATCCGAATTTCTATAACAATGTGGAAGGACATCAGACTGGAGTTGTCGCCATGGGCAAAGCGATGACAACGACAGCCAAGCCCAGTCTGTATGATTTATTTCGACTGCATGCGCTAGCGCGCGGACAGCTTGTAGAACGGGAAGAGGAGGCGCAGACGGTATTTGCCCTTCAGCGCGGGATCACTCCGTTCGATATGGAGGAGATTATGGCGTCGTTCTTGGCTTCGTAGGGGGCAGCTACGGTTTGTGTGTAATATCTTCGGAGATGCGGGAAACGGTCGGAGAGATTAGGGGCAGTCCCGTTCCTCTCCTTTCTATCATTTACTCCTATTTGTGAAAGTCAGCTTCCTGATTTGGATTTTTGTGAGGCCAGATAACTTAAAAATATTTGCTTGTGATATACTGAGAAAGACATGAAGACGCACTTGGTGCAAACGAGGGAGTATAAAAAAATGGAATAAAAATGCTGAAAACGGCCAGGTGCGAATGTGAAGCTCACATGAAATCCCGGGGGGGATTCGCACCAATTTTCTAGAAATATTATCCAAAAAAATTGGTGAAAATGGATTTGTTGAAACTTATTTCAATCTAGTTTTCCCATTTCCTATGAAGTTTTTTTAGTAAGAAATGATTGTTTTGTTATATCTTGTGCTATTTTTCGCTGTCGCATCCTACACGGATGCGTGGATTGAAATAACTTTCTCTCGATGTCTTCTCTGGTTGTTGGAAGTCGCATCCTACACGGATGCGTGGATTGAAATCTTCCTGCCCCATCACGATAACCACCACGATTATTAGTCGCATCCTACACGGATGCGTGGATTGAAATCCACTGTCAATCGTCTGTGAAAATGTCACTTTAACTGTGCTATGAAAATGTCATTTGTGTGATCAGAGGTCAGCCTTATCAGGTGACCTCTGCATAGCTATTATGTTGTGAGTACATTGCATCTTGGAATGCACTGTTATTTGTGGTACGCTTAGTTTTGGTTTTAGTATGTATCATACGTGGTTTTCCACGGATGATTCTGGGCGGGTTTGCGTGGCGACGCAGAACTCGCCTTTTTTGATCCAGACGTCCTGCGCTGTGGCTTCTGAGTTTCATTCAGTGCCCAGGGCTGGCCTTGGTGCCACAATAATACGTCCCCTGTTAACGTCTCCCGCACTTCAACCGTCATTTTTGCATCTAGACGAAGGGAAGCAGGCTGGGCAAGGGTATAGCACTTTCCGTTGTACGAGAGGGTGTTTCCGGTCCCGAGTTGCCGATAATTGCGAAGCGTGAACACATGATTTAAATCGATAGACGGCTCAAGCTTCAGGTAAGCCGAAACGGTCATTTTAGGCTCTATGGCAAATTTGTGATTGTGCTTCTGCAATAGGCTAGGCAGAGCCGCGTTCGCCTCTTCCAGCGTCTTGATGCCAAGAAGCCGCAGTTCGATCACCAAGCGATCCTGAAACGTTTGCCAGAGACGTTCCACCCGTCCCTTGGCTTGCGGTGTAATTGCCTTTATGTGCTCAATATGCAAGTCAGCCATCGCTTTGCCGAAGTGGGAGAGCGGTTTGGTCTCCCCAGCGAGCTCTTGCTCGAGCGTCAGCTTTTCGTTAGGCGACCGGAAAATCGTATGCCGATCACTGTAAAGCCCAAGGGGAATCCCGTATTTTTCTATCCCTTGCTGCATGACAAGGGAATAGGCCTCCCGGCATTCGTTCGGACGAAGACGGCACCGACAACCGTACCTGTTGCATCGTCAATCGCAGCATGCAGCGTAAAGGACGGAGCCCGATCCTCCAACCATGCATAAGGAGTTGCGTCAATCTGCCACAGCATGCCGGCTTGCGGTTTGCGTTCGCGTGGCGGATGGGCTTTACTGCGCGCCGTTGCTTGGCCTGCTTAAGCCCGCTAGTTAGAAGGATGCGCCTTACGCTGGAGGCACTCAGTGTCAGCGATTCATGCTCCTCAAGAAGCTCTGCGAAGTGACAGCAAGTGCTCCCGTGATACTTGGCTGTGTACAGCTCAATGACTCGTTCCTTCACTTCATTGGGTAGGGCGTGGCCGTTTCCCCCGATTCTTGTGTATGAGTACTTGTGCCCCTTTTCCGGATTGGTATTTCTTCTTTAATCGAATGACTTGGCGTTCTGATAAACCAAGCGCTGCCGCTCCCTCCCTATTGGTCATCCGCCCATCTATGATTTTCTCCACAACGAGTACCTTCTTCATTTCTGCTTTCGTCAATGTCATTATCTCCTGTCCCATAGTGACATTATCTCAGAACAGTTATAGGGTGACATTATCACAGAAGAACAACAGAGGGCGCGATTACACAGTTAAAATGTTACTAAAAGAAGTACCGGTTCATTTACATCGAAATGTTACCGAAGGGAAGTGTGATGAAAATGTCCATGAAAACACGATGTGAAGTGATTCATCCCCAGGTTACCTGCCCTTCGTTCTCCGAAGGCCAGACCGACGGTCATCAAGCGATAGCCAGTTGTCTAACTTCGCGCACAACCGCCCATGATTGCCTGCGATTGGAATGAAACACGTCCGGGGCGCTAGAAATCGATTTGGTCGAACACAACGGCGAATCTTCGCTCGACTCAAACGTAGAATGAAAAATAAGTAGAAAATTGATCTGATTTGTCGAATATGTGGAATCTATGATATCCTTAAAGGGTGAACGGATCGAGGAGTAGATAATTCGAGATGATACCGATTTCAAAACAACGTAGAGAAAGAAAAAATCCACATTATCCACATTATCAAAGAATAGCTACAATGGATGATGGAGATACGATACAGAATGAAAGAGGCGCATCACATGTTTAATGAGATCGAAAAAGAAGCAGTTTATAATGTCATTCATAAAAGAAGAGACATTCGGAATTTTCTTCCGAATCCTGTACCTAAAGAGATTATCGACCGAATTTTACAAGCGGCACACCATGCACCCTCTGTAGGATTTATGCAGCCATGGAATTTCATTATAGTGGATTCTATGGAAGTCAAAGAGAGATTAGCTTGGGCGACAGAAAAAGAAAGACGAGCTTTGGCGATTCATTACGAAGAAGAGCGCGCTACCCAATTTTTAAGTTTAAAAATTGCAGGAATTAAAGAGGCGCCCTTAACGATCTGTGTCACCTGTGATCCAACAAGCGGGGGCTCGCATGTACTAGGACGAAATTCGATTCCGGAGACGGATATTCTTTCTACAGCATGTGCAATCCAAAATATGTGGTTAGCGGCGTGTGTAGAAGGTTTAGCCATGGGATGGGTAAGTTTTTACAAAAAAAATGATGTTCGAGATATTTTGCAAATACCTCCGCACATTGACCCTGTTGCTTTAATTTCCATTGGATATACGGACGACTACCCTTCTGCTCCCATTTTAGAACAAGTGAAGTGGGAAAAACGAAAATCTCTTGAAAATCTAATATTTCATAATAAATGGGGAGAACAATAAGCGAATGGATTGTAACAAGCTATAGTTATTTAGCTTGTTACTTCTCATCGGCTTTGGTCTGGGCAATTTTGAACATATTACGGTACGAGCAAGGGAAGCGGAAAATTTGACTTAGCCGCTCGATTCATTCGTCACTGGGTGGGGGTAAAGGATTGCCGCCCTCAAGGTCTTAAATTTATTGAAAAACAACATGAAACAAGAACACTTTTTACTGTCAGTTAAAGAGAGCAGGTAGTACTCGAATGATTTCTCCCTCATACGCATCCTCATTTATAAACCGCCCAATCTCCGCCTTATAATACCGCGCTTGCGCAAAGTACAGCCCGTTCTCCTCATACGGATAGTCCGTATAGGAGATGTTCCAGTCCTGGAGCAGGTTCGCCTTGATCTGATCAAGATCGCACTCCGAAGAGTTCAGCAGAACGAAACCGTTAAAAATGCCAGATGATTCCTTTTCAGGCTCTGCAGCATCATTTTGCGCTTGTTCCGCCTCCAAAGCGGCCGCTTGCTTCATCCAATACTCGCGGATCATTTCGACCGTCGCAATCGCTTCCTGCTCCGCAGTAGCTGGATCATAGGGCTGCATCTCACTGAACACATGGCCGCAATGCTCCGTGTCAGACGGAGTTTCATAGCCGCCGCAGACGCCGAGGAGCCATTTTCCGAGCATTATCTTCTTATACTTGAATATGTAGTAGTGCATGTTGTGCAGATCAAATTCCCCTGCGATCTCAATCTTGCTAGGTTTCCGACCGAGTTCATGTTCATCAGCCAGCCATTCTATCATGGATTGCATTGCCGCCTGTTGTTGGGCTATCATTACATCTCTCCTCTCCCTTACCATAATATTGTAATGTGTCGGCGCCATCTTTCAAAGTAAACATTTGTGCGAACGTAGGTGACCAGGAGTCTGATTTTTAAGTTCGAAAGGTGTGCTCCGGTGCTATGGGAACAAAAAAACAGCCGTTTCAAATTGAAACGGCCGGAATATGAATCAATGGGATTCGTTGCTCAACTTTGTGATAATATCTAGTGGAAAGCCCGTGACTCTGGCGATCAATTGCTGCTGGCTGTCCTCAGGCAATTGCTGTATGGTATGCATCAGCTTGCCAAGCCGATTCAGTAGTTCCGCCTGATCAGCCGTCTGAACAAGCAAAAAGGCAGAACCGATGGTATTCGAAGGAGACAACAACTCTTCTTCTGTATATCGAGCAACATCAATGAGGACATATTCAAAATTCAGGAGTTCCGAACCGAACATCGTCTCATTGGCTAACAATTGGCGAAATTGGCGACTGACGGTCCAGCGTCTCTTCCCATTGTACAACACAATCGGCACAATGGGAGGCAGCGGAATGTTTTTAGGCTTGCCCTTCTTTTTTTCCTGTTCTTTCATAAGATACCGCCAGATCTGTACCTGATAAAGCAGCAGGCGGTAAGGCATGAGGAAGTCCACTTTGGACTGTATTTCCAGCAATAAATAAAACACAACATCTTGTCCATTCAGCTTCACCCGGTACAGCAAATCGGCTTCATTACGCTTGAAGTCTTGAAGAACGAAACAATGAGGGATTTCCTGTACGTTCGTTTCATCTATGCGCTCTACCCACTCTTTTTGAACAAAGGAGCGAAGTAACTCAACAAAGAGTTTTTTGCTGGACAACAGGAAGCGGTATGACATATCGTGGCGGTGATGTACCGTATTGTGTTCATCGGTTATACCTGATTATAATCGGTAAGGAACAGATGGGTAAAATCTTCGTCTGCCATGCAGGCGAGGATTTTTCGTTTCAAAAATGGTTGATATCTATGTTATAAATAAAAAAGTCCTGAAGCATATTGAACATCAGCTTAGAAAATGGGATGAAAGTAATACCAATTCATAAAGATAGAGGATTATTTACATAAAAATTGGTAGATCTTATTCGCAGTATGTCCACATGACACAAGCTGATCATTCAACAATGTGCAAAGATCGAGGTGCCGGACTGAGGCTTAGCCATCAGCCAGCGGTTGCGCCATCTCATGGGCAGGGCTATAGAGGTCGTAATCGAATCGGGGGCAAGCAGGTATGGATGGCACGCCTGCTGCAATGGCATGAAAAAAGGGAGATGCGCATGAATGAATAGTGGCATGAGGCAGAAAAGTACACAAGTGCTGGAGGAGAAAGCGGTGCTGGCCGCATTGGAGCAGTCGCTCGCCATGATCGAGTTTAACATCCAGGGTGAAGTTCTTTGGGCGAACAATCTGTTTGCTCAGACGATGGGGTATACGGCGTCAGAACTTGTCGGCAAGCACCATCGGATGTTTTGCACGCAACAGTTTGTCGGCAGTTCGGAGTATGATACGTTTTGGGAGAATTTGCGGAACGGTATAAAATTTCAACAGAAAATCGCCCGGGTAGCGAAAAATGGGGACCTGGTGTGGCTTGAAGCAACGTATATGCCGGTTCTGGATGATACCGGCCACACAGTGGCTGTCTTGAAGGTGGCGACCGACATCACGCCAAGGGAAAACGCCGCCTCCCGAATGAAGGACGAGCTGCGGCTGATGGCGGAAGAGTTGCTGAAGCGGACGGAAGAAGGCGTGGAGCGCAACCAGCAGGTTGCGGCAGCCATTCAGCGCGCGGTGACTGACAGTGAAGAAAACTTAACCCTCCTGCGGCAATTGGAAGATGAATACAAGTCCATCAAAGGAATTGTTCAGATGATCCAGGATTTTGCCTCACAAACCCACCTGCTGGGCCTGAACGCGGCGATTGAGGCGGCCCATGCCGGGGAGCATGGCCTAGGGTTTCAGGTGGTTGCCGCCGAGGTACGGAAGCTGGCGGAGCATGTCCAAGAGGCGGCCAAGGAAGTCCAAGCCGCCATCGAGGGAATCGCCGATAAGGTAGGACATGTCGGCGGGGGGACGAAGAGCTCCCGGGACGCAATCGTCGAATGTCAGCATCAAATTAGGCAAGCCACTGAGGAATTTGCCGAAATCGGTAAAGCAGCGGGTAATCTGGATGCGCAGGCGAAAACATTGAGTTTAATGATGTAACGAGGGTTGGACATTCATATCACAAAGAAATCAAAAAGAGCGTTTTAGCCCGTCAGCAGGCTTGAAACGCTCTTTTTATTGTCCGGCAAATCGACGTGCAATGAGTTCCGTCACAGGCGGCGCTATATCAATCAAGCTATGATTCATCATAGAGATTCACGCAATTCAATTACAGAAAATTCAACCTGATAAAAATTGAATAGAAAACTGAGCGGAGATCAGGGAAAGAGGTGCGATTCCTCTACAGGCCCTAGCTACTGTGAAGCGGACGAAATCCCATTGATGTCACTGGAACCATTTCCGGGAAGGCGGGAAAGTAGAATGATGCCAAGTCAGGAGACCTCCTCTGTTCAGCCTTGCAGCAACTTCTAAGGGAACAGTTGTCTATAGCAGAGAACCCAGGCACAAGTGTGTTCATTTCATAACATACTTGGATACTGCTTTTTCTTCGTATGGACACGAGACCTTTAGGTTTCGTGTTTTTTTGTTCCCTTTTTAGAGGTTGTAAGTTAACTCGGGACAGGAGAGGGAAAGATGGATTACATCAAAAATCCTAAGAAGATTGAAGAAAAAAGCTTTGAAATCATACAGGATATCATTACGGAAACAAGACCTGAATATGCGTTCCGCAATCGTGAAGAGGAGCTGGTCATGAAACGGGCGATTCATACGACGGCGGATTTTGATTATTTGGATAATCTCGTGTTCACGCATGATGCCTTGACGAAAATACGCGAAACGATCCGGCAGGGCGGCATCATTTTTACCGATACGAATATGGCCCTGAGCGGCATGAATAAAAAGCTGCTGGAGCAATACGGCTGCCGCTACCGCTGCTACGTCAATGAGCCGGAAACGGCGGAAGTTGCCCAACAGCAAGGCATCACTCGCTCCATGGCCGGGATTCAGCTTGCTGCCAGAGAGGCAGGGCGGAAATTGTTTGTCATCGGCAATGCGCCTACCGCCGTCTATCAAATTTTAGAGATGGAGGCTGCCGGCGAATTGGATGTAGAAGCCGTCGTCGGTGTGCCGGTTGGATTTGTCGGAGCGGCCGAATCGAAAGAAGCGCTCTATGAAAGTGACATTCCGGCGGTTGTTGCCCGCGGGCGGAAGGGCGGAAGCAATCTGGCTGCAGCCATCATGAACGCCGTGCTGTACGCGATGTAAGAAGAGGTGGCCCGATGGCAGACTATGTGTATTATGAGGGGAAAAAATTGCGCAAAGGCTATACGACAGGCACTTGCGCGGCTGCGGCGGCCAAAGCGGCTGCGGCCATGATCATCAAGCAGGAGAAAATAGCCGAAGTTACGATAATCACGCCGAACGGAACATGCTTGCAGCTTCCGGTGGACAAGCAGCAATTCGATCGGCATACGGCAACGGCCGCCGTTCAAAAAGACGGCGGCGATGATATCGATGCGACGCATGGAATGTGGATTTTTGCGCAGGTCACCTTGAATGCGAACGGGGACATCAGAATCGACGGCGGGCAAGGCGTCGGGCGCGTGACGCAAAAGGGCATTGCGGTCCCGGTCGGGGAAGCGGCCATCAATCCGGTGCCGCGCCGAATGATTACTGCGGCCGTGCGGGAAGAGATCGGCCCCGATCGAGGGGCGGATATCATCATTTTCGCGCCGGAAGGCGAAGAGCGCGCGGAGCGCACCATGAACAGCCGCCTGGGGATTATCGGCGGGATTTCCATTTTGGGAACGACCGGAATCGTAACTCCGATGTCCGAGGAGGGGTGGAAGCAGTCGCTGTCCATCGAACTCGAAATGAAAAAAGCGCAGGGTTTCCGGAAAGTGATTCTGGTTCCCGGGAATTACGGGGAGCGCTTCGTGGAAGAGCAGCTTGGCATTGACGGCAAATATGTGGTCTCCATGAGCAATTTCGTCGGCTACATGCTCAAAGAAACACAGCGCCTCGCGTTTGAACACGTGCTGATGGTAGGCCATTTAGGCAAATTAATTAAAGTGTCCGCCGGTATTTTCACAACGCACAGCAAAGATGCCGATGCACGGGCAGAAATTTTGGTGGCGAATCTGGCGCTTGCCGGCGCGCCTCTTCCCTTGCTCCAGCGAATTGCGGCCTGCACCACGACGGAAGCCGCCGGAGAAATTATGGTCGCGGAAGGGTATAGCGAGGTTTTTCAGACCATTGCGAACAAAGTGAAGCAACGGGCAGAAGAGTTTTTGAAATACAGCAAACCGATTGTGGATATCGACGTCATCACGTTTTCAACCGAACGGGGAATGCTGGCTTCCACTTGCGACATCTCAACCATCAGGGAGGCATGGCGATGATTCATATTGTCGGAATTGGCCCGGGAAGCCCGGAGCTGATGACAGGTGCGGGCGCTTTACTCATTCAGAAGGCAGACGTGATTGTCGGCTCGAAGCGGCAGCTGGGCGAAATCCCGCAGGGCAACCCGGCCGAACGCAAGCTTCTGCCCACGCAGCTCTCGGAGCTGGAAGCATTTTTGCTGGAAAGGATCGGTCAGGACATCGTGCTGCTCGCTTCCGGAGACCCATTAATATATGGCATCGGAAATTGGGCGTTGCAGAAGTTCCCGCCGGAACAGCTTCAGATTGTTCCCGGGATCAGCTCAATCCAATATTTGTGCAGCCGCTGCGGCATTGCCATGAACGACCTGTACATGACGAGCAGTCACGGAAAACAGCCTAACTTCGACTTTCTGCTCGCGCATCCGAAAGTGGCGATGGTCACGGACAGCAAGCTTGGACCGGCGGAAATCGCCCAGGAAATTTTGCGGCGGAAGCTGCACAAAACGCTCGTTATCGGAGAAAATCTCAGCTATCCCGATGAACGGTTGCACCGATTGAAGCCGGAGCAAGTTGCTGCTCAATATGATATGAATGTGGTGGTGATTTTGGATGAGGGATGAAGCTTTTATTCGCGGCAAGACACCGATGACCAAGGCGGAGGTCCGCGCCGTATCCATTGACAAATTAGCTTTGGACGAGACAAGCCGCCGTTTTCTCGACGTCGGAGCCGGCACGGGAAGCGTAGCGCTTCAGGTTGCGAAGATGTTTCCCCATGTATCGGTAACCGCGATCGAACGGAACGAAGAGGCGTTGACCTTAATCGAACAGAACCGGCGGCAGCTGGCGCTTGACAATGTGGAGATTATGGCGGCAAAGGCTCCCGTCCCGCTGGACAATACCGTGTTTGACGCTATTTTTGTCGGCGGCAGCGGGGGGGAATTAACGGGGATCATCGATTGGAGCCATGCCTTGTTGCAGCCAGGTGGCCACCTTGTGCTCAATTTCATCTTGATGGAAAATGCCCTCGAAGCGGCAGCCTATCTCGAAAAAGGGCCCTGGCATGAAGTCGAGGTGATCCAGCTGCAAGTGTCGAAGTGGCATGAACTTGGACAAGGGCATTATTTTAAGCCCCAAAATCCGACCTTTATTATCGCTTGCCAAAAAGAGAGGAGCGGGACAGCATGACGAAAGTGCATTTTGTCGGGGCGGGGCCCGGAGATAAAGAACTCATTACATTGCGAGGGTACAACCTCCTGAAAGAGGCGGATGTCGTCATTTATGCAGGTTCGCTGGTTAACCCGGATTTGCTGGAGTACTGCAAAGAAGGCTGCGAAATCTACAACAGCGCTATGATGGATTTGATGGAGATTATCGATTGCATGGAACAAGGCGTCAAGGCGGGGAAGCAAGTCGTCCGACTTCAGACCGGAGACTTTTCGATCTATGGGTCGATCCGGGAACAAATCGAGGAAATGAAAAAGCGGGATATAGAGTTCACCTGCACGCCTGGGGTAAGTTCATTCCTCGGGGCCGCCTCGCAGCTCGGTGTCGAGTATACCGTGCCGGAAGTGAGCCAAAGCGTAATTATTACGCGCATGGAAGGCAGAACGCCGGTTCCGGAGAGGGAATCGCTGCGATCCTTTGCCGCGCACCGCACTTCGATGGTTATCTTCCTGTCGGTTCAAGCTGTCGAGAGCGTGGTGTCGGAGCTTGTGGCAGGCGGTTATCCGGAAGATACGCCGGCGGCTGTTATCTATAAAGCGACCTGGGCGGATGAAAAACAAGTAACGGGAACCCTGCGGGATATTGCCGACAAAGTAAAGGTACAGGGCATCACGAAAACGGCGCTCATTATGGTAGGGGATTTTCTGGGCGAGACATTTTATTATTCCAAGCTGTACGACAAGGATTTCTCGCATGAGTACAGATAAGAACACCGCCATCATTGCGGTCACGGAACACGGCAAAGCGCTTGCAGCCACGATCAAGGAGGCGCTGGCGGCAGATTGCTTTGTTCCAGAAAAGCTGCAATCCGAAGGATTTGCTGCGCTTCAACCGGATTTTGCAACCGGGATGCGTCTCCTTTTCCAGCAATATGATGCTCTTGTCTGCATTATGGCTGCGGGAATTGCCATCAGGACGTTGGCTCCCGTCATCTTGGACAAGCTGTATGATCCGGCGGTGGTAGTGATGGATGAAAAAGGACATCATGCCATCAGTCTCTTGTCGGGACATGTGGGAGGAGCCAATGAATTGAGCCGGAAGCTGGCGGATCTTACGGGGGCGGTAGCCGTTATTACAACGGCAACGGACGTTCAGAAGGTGGCGGCGCTCGATATGATCGTGCCGTCCGTGCCTGCATGGATACCGGACTTTCGCGAGAACTGCAAGCGAATCAACGGTCTGTTGGCTGCTGGGAAAACAGTGGGCTTATATGAGGAAGTGTCGGTAGAGATAGACCGGCGGGGATTCATCTCGATTACGAATCCGCATGAGCTTCCGGAACAGGCAGAAGCATTGGTATGGGTCACACATCGATATCGTCTGCCGGAATCGAACGTATATACGGTGAAAATGGTCCCGCAGACACGCGTGCTTGGAGTCGGATGCCGCAAACAGACTGCGCCTGAGCACATGATGAAGGCCTTTACTGAATTTTGCATCCAGTATGATACCGATCCGCATTCCTTTTCTGCCATTGCCAGTATCGATATCAAAAAGAATGAACCGGCCATCAAGCAATTAGCGGAAAAATTGAATTGTCCCTTCATCACGTATACGGCAGATCAGTTGCGCGAAGTCGCGGGCAAATACCCGGTATCCGAGTTCGTCAGACAGACCGTGCAGGTTGGCAACGTAGCGTTATCCGCAGCCGATCTGGCCAGCGGGGGCCGGGTATTGACACCAAGGTTCGCCGCCTGCGGGATCACAATGGCCATGGGAGACAGAACGAAAATGAGCAATGGGGTGAAGGCATGATTTATGTTGTAGGAATTGGGCCAGGCGAGAGAGAGATGATGACCGGAGAGGCGCTGGCAGCCATTCAAAAAGCGGATGTGATCGTGGGATACATTACGTATATCCGGCTGATTGAAGAACTTATTCAGGACAAAGAAGTGGTCAAAACGGGGATGCGGAAGGAAATCGACCGCTGTCAGGAAGCCGTCGATATTGCGAAAACGGGAAAAACCGTGGCGGTCGTGTCCAGCGGAGATGCCGGGATTTACGGCATGGCCGGCCTGATTCTCGAGATTCTGGACAAAGAGCAAGCATCGATCGACGTCGAAATCGTGGCCGGCGTCACGGCGAGCATCGGCGCGGCGGCAAGACTGGGAGCGCCCCTGATGCATGATTTTTGCCATATCAGCTTAAGTGATTTGATGACGCCTTGGGAAGTCATCGAGAAGCGGGTGAAGCTGGCGGCGGAAGCTGATTTTGTCGTCTGCTTCTACAATCCGAGAAGCAAAGGCAGGGCGAATCATCTGAAGCATGCCTTGGAATTGATGATGGCCTATAAATCGCCGGCAACGCCTGTCGGCATCGTGAAGGATGTTGGCCGCAAAGAAGAAAGAAAAATCGTGACGACGATGGCGGACATCGACTATGAAGAGGTGGATATGACGACGATGGTTATCGTCGGCAATAAGGAAACCTATGTTTCCGGCGGCCGAATGATCACGCCACGGGGTTATTCTCTATGATCCTGATTTTCGGCGGGACCTCGGATAGTCTGGATATTTGCGATTGGCTGCATGCCCGCGGGCGGGATTATATCGTCTCCGTGGCGACCGAATATGGCGAACAACTGGCGAAGCAGCATGCCGAACATGTCATCTGTCAGCGGCTGGATGAAGCCGGCATGTGCCGGGTGATGCGCGAGAAGGCGGTCTCTCTGGTCATCGATGCGACCCATCCGTTCGCTGTGGAAGTGTCCGGGAATGCAATGAACGCAGCCGATAGCATGAATATTCCTTATGTTCGCTATGAAAGGTCATCCGGCCAGGCAGACCATCTGCATCTCGTTCGCGATATTGATGAAGCGTGCCGCGCCGCATCGGCGTTGGGCAATCGGATTTTTCTGACGACCGGAAGCAAAAACTTGCCGGAGTATGTCGCAAAGCTCCCTGGAAAGCATGTGATCGCGAGAGTGCTTCCTGTGGCGGAAGTCATTGCCGCCTGCGAACAGCTCGGTTTGCTGGCTGACCAGATTATCGCGATGAAAGGACCGTTTTCCCAAGCATTGAATAAAGAGCTTTTTCGACAAACCGGCGCGGAAGTGATGATTACGAAGGAAAGCGGGGCCAGGGGCGGCTTTGCCGAGAAAATAGCCGCTTGCCAAGAGCTCGGAATTCCTTGCGTCGTCATTCGGCGGCCGGCGCTGCCATACCCGGTTGTCATTACAGAAGTAGACGAACTTGAAAAATATGTGTGAAATAAAGGGGGGAAATCGATGAGCGGCAAGGTTGTTCTTATCGGAGCCGGACCCGGCGAAGCCGGTCTGTTAACCGTGAAAGCCCTGGAGTTCTTAAGACAGGCAGATGTTATCGTCTATGATCGCCTGGTGGATCCAGTGCTTCTGCAGGAGCGCAAACAAGACTGCGATCTGATCTACGTTGGAAAAGAGCCATCTCATCATCCGATTCCGCAAGCGGAAATCGAGCAAATTCTCGTGAATCAGGCTAAGCTGAACAAAAAATTAGTCATTCGCTTAAAAAGCGGCGATCCTTATGTGTTTGGGCGCGGAGGGGAAGAAGGTGAAGCCCTGTATGCCGCAGGCATTCCCTTTGAAGTCGTTCCTGGCGTCACATCGGCTATCGGAGGGTTGGCCTATGCCGGAATCCCGGTGACGCATCGGGATTTTGCCTCCAGCTTCCATGTCATTACCGGACATTTGAAGGAAGGAAGCGATCCGCTCGATTGGACAAGTTTAGCCCGGCTGGAGGGCACGCTTATTTTTCTGATGGGGATGACCCAACTTCCCTCGATCTGCACGAACTTGATCCAGCATGGACGCCGCCCCGACACAGCAGCAGCCGTTGTCGAATGGGCATCAAGATCCCGCCAGCGGACCGTTACCGGAGATTTAACGACGATTTGCGGCAAGGTGGCGGAAGAAAAAATCGGGGCGCCAGGGTTGATCGTCGTCGGCGATGTGGTCAAGCTGCGGGACAAATTGAACTTTTTCGAGCGGGCGCCGCTGTTCCGGAAGCACATTCTTCTTCCGCGCGCGCGTGCCGGGAGAAGCGAGCTGGCCGCCAAAATTACGGCGCTAGGCGGAGAGGTTACCCTTTATCCGGGTATTCGGATTGAAAAACTTCATGATCCGGCTCAAATGAACGCGATCATGGCATCATTGCCAGAGTATGAAGAAATACTGTTTACTTCTGCGGAGGCCGTATCCTTGTTCATCGAGGCATTGCTGGATTACGGGAAGGATAACCGCACACTGAGCGGTATCCGCCTGACGGCGATTGGGAAGCAGACGAAGGAGAAGCTGCGTGAATATGGGCTTGCCGCTGACAGCCTCATTGCGAGACGTTCCGTGGAAATCATCCGTCAAGCCTGTGCCGGGAACTGGCAACAAGGGACTAAGGTGCTGCTGGCAGGAAGCGCTAAGCATACGGCGCAATTGGCAGAAGAACTGGGTGGAGATGCTGAGTTCGCTGCTTTGCCGCTATATCGGGAAGCATTGGAAGCGGAGCGGCCTTTTGACTTGAACAGGTATGATATCGTCTGCTTTTCCAGTTCCGCTTCGGTAGATCATCTGCTCTCTGTGTTGAGCAGGGAAGAACAAGCGCTGCTTCGCTCAAAGAAATTGCTGTCCATCGGCCCGATGACCAGCCGGACGATACGCGAGAAGGGGCTGGACGTATATCGCGAGGCGGAAGCAGCGCTGCCGGATTCGCTTATTGAGTTGCTTTTAGAAGAAGCCGGGGAGGTTATGCCGACATGAAACAAGCGATACTGGTCGTCAGCTTCGGAACAAGCTATCCGGAGACGCGTGCCAAAACCATCGAAGCTTGTGAAAATAAGATCAGGGAAACGTTTCCCGATTACGATGTGTTCCGAGCATTTACATCCAACAAAATTAGAAAAAAACTGGCGGAGCGCGATGGCCTTCATATTGATGCGCCTGCGCAGGCGCTCGAAAAATTGAAAGCGGCCGGTTACGCCAAGGTCATTATCCAATCCCTGCATCTCATTAACGGCGAGGAGTTCGAAAAAATCGTATGTCAGGCTCTTCCATACCGGGAGCAATTCTCTCAATTGCTTATCAGCAAGCCTTTGCTGGACAGCTATGAAGATTACGGCAAAGCGATTCAAGCCGTCAAAGCGCAATCGCCGAGCCTGGCCGGGGATGAAGCGCTGGTGCTGATGGGACATGGCTCGGAGCATCATGCATTCAGCGCATATGCCTGTCTCGACCATATGCTTGCCGACGAGCCCATTTATATGGGCACCGTGGAAGGCTATCCCCCGCTGGAAGGTGTCATCGAACAACTCAAGGCAGCGAATGTCCGGAAGGTCCATTTGATGCCGTTCATGCTTGTGGCCGGGGATCATGCGATCCATGATATGGCATCGGACGATGGGGACTCATGGAAATCGCAATTGATGCAGCAAGGATTCGAAGCAGCCGCTTATTTGCAGGGACTTGGCGAGAACCCTCTCATTCAGACCCAGTTTATCGAGCATATCCGAACGGCGATAGAGAAGGAGATGGTAGCGCATGGCTAAGTTTTATGGCATCGGGACAGGTCCGGGAGATAGCGAGCTATTGACGATGAAAGCCGTTCATACTCTGGAAAAGCTGGATGTGCTCTATACGCCTGAAGCGAAAAAAGGCGGAGCCAGCCTTGCGCTGAAGATCGTTTCTCCTTATTTGCCGGAGAGTCTGACGGTGAAGCAGCGCCATTTTCCAATGACTTACAATCAGGAGGAAAAGGAGCAGGCATGGGAACGCATCGCTGCGGAGATTAAAGCGGATGTTTTGTCGGGCAAGAATGCCGGATTTATTACGCTGGGAGATCCGATGATATATAGCACGTACAGCTACTTGCTGGAGCTGCTGCGGGCGGAGATAGAGACGGAGACGATTGCGGGGATTTCCTCGTTCTCCTATATGGCCTCGCGTGTCAGCTGGCCGCTTGTTATGGATGAGGAATCACTGGCGGTCATTCCGGTCACTTCCGGGGAGGATGCGCTTCATCAGGCGCTGACCGGCTTTGACACGATTGTATTGATGAAGGCAGCGAGTAATATGCCGCTGGTGCTCCGGCTTCTGGAGCAGCACCAATTGCTGGAGAAGGCGGTGCTTGTCAGTGATGCATCCATGGCTTCCGAAAAGATTACGTACGGGTTGAACCAGCTTCATGGGGATGAAAAGCTTTCCTATTTCTCCACGATTATTGTGAAAACTGATAAACTTCGTTAAGCGTAATGAAATGCCGGCAAAAAAATGAGTCGCCATCTCTCTAAAACGTAATAATTACACATAAAAATGCTGAAGGTTGTGAAATGATGAAAGAACCGGCAGACTTCCGCCGCCGCTCCTTCTTTTTTACGGCCATTCTATTGGCGCTGACGGCGGGGCTCGTCTTATCGATTACAGTCGCGGTGATGCTGGGGCCTGTGCCGATCGCGCCTGCAACGGTCTGGAAAATTGCCTTCTCCCATATGCCGGGATTCAATGGATGGATCGAGGAGACGTGGGACACGGGACAGGGGCATATCATCTGGGATATTCGTTTTCCGCGCGTGCTGCTTGGCGTCGTCGTCGGAGCGGGGCTGTCCGTTGCCGGTACCGCCATTCAAGCGCTTATGCGCAATTCCTTGGCTGACCCGTACATACTCGGCGTGTCGTCGGGGGCGTCTGCGGCGGCCACGCTTGTTATTCTGTTCGGCGCGTTCCGCTTCTTCGGCCAATATGCGCTTTCCATATCCGCCTTTCTTGGTTCGCTTGCCGTGATGGCCATCGTTATGGTTCTGGCTCGCGTGGGGGGCAGGATGGCAACGAGCCGGCTTTTATTGTCGGGAATCGCGGTTTCCATGATGATGTCGGCCATCACCAATTTGATCGTGACGATGGCGCCTCGCGAAGAAGGTATTCGCTCGGCGATGTATTGGATGATGGGAAGCCTGACGGGGGCCAAGTGGGAGTATTTGACGCTCCCGGCCTTGATCGTGATTGCCGGAACGAGCTTTTTGCTTGTTCAGTACCGGGCACTGAACGCCTTGCTGATGGGGGAGGAGGCGGCGCTTACACTTGGCGTCAATCTCCATGCCTTCCGCAAATGGCTGGTCGTTGTGGTCGCTCTGTTGACGGGAACGATTGTGTCCGTGAGCGGCGCGATCGGCTTTGTCGGCTTGATGATACCCCATATCGTGCGGCTCATGGTCGGTTCGGATCATCGCCGCGTTCTCCCGGTCAGCCTATTGCTGGGGGCCATCTTCATCGTATGGGCCGATGTGTTGGCGCGGCTTGTGCTGGCGCCCGAGGAATTGCCGATCGGCATTGTCACCGCTTTATGCGGAGGTCCTTTCTTTATATGGCTCTTGCGGCGGAACTCATATTCTTTTGGAGGCGGAATATGAACGTCGAAGTGAAAGGCCTGTCGTTCAGTATTCAGGATAAAAGATTGATTGAATCGATATGCTTGGATGTGCGGGAAGGCGAGATGGTCGGCTTGATCGGTCCGAACGGCAGCGGGAAATCGACGCTGCTTAAAAATATATACCGTGTGCTGGAGCCCGATTCAGGCGAGATACTGCTGAACGGACAACGTGTCTCTCGGTTGCCGCAAAAGGAATTGGCCAGACAGTTGGCGGTGGTCGGCCAGGAGTCGTCCGCCGCGTTTGATTTTACGGTCCGCGACATCGTGATGATGGGACGCAGTCCGCATAAGAGAATGTTCGAAGCGGATTCGATGGAGGATTACGAGATTGTGGAGCAGGCGCTGACGCGCGTCGGCTTGCTGCATGCCGCGGGCAGCAGCTTCTCCAACTTGTCCGGCGGAGAAAAACAGCGCGTGCTGATTGCGAGGGCGCTGGCGCAGCAAGCCCGCGTTCTGATCTTGGACGAACCGACCAACCATCTGGATATCCGGTATCAGCTGCAGATGATGGATCTGGTAAAGGCGTTGAAGCTGACCTGTCTCGCCGCGCTGCATGATTTGAACATCGCAGCTTGCTACTGCGATCGCATCTATGTGCTGCAAGAAGGCCGGATGGCGGCTTCCGGAAGCCCTGAGCAAGTGATGCGGCCGGATCTGCTGTACGACGTGTTCGGGGTTAGGACAGAGATTGCAATCCATCCGTTGACGGGGAAACCGTCGATTACGTTTTTGCCGGACATGATCTCCAGCTTATGACAAAGGAAGGGAGGCGAAGCCGATGGCGATGACCCGATGCAGCTACTGCCAATTCATGTATGACGAGTGGTATGGCGATACGCGCAACGGCGTCCCTGCAGGCATCCCGCTCGAGGACTTGGCCGGTACGCTATGCTCCCGCTGCGGTATGCAGGGCATACGGCATGAATGGCAGCCGAGTCCGAAGTACGAGGGGCAGGAGGCGGAATATTATGACCAGTTCGCCGGGAAAGCGGGGATTGCGTTCTACAGACATTGGTTGGAGCAAGCGGCAGAACCGCCGAGCGTGCTGGAGCTTGGCGTCGGCACCGGACGCCTGGCGGTAGAGCTGGCCGGCCGGGCTGCCTGCTACTGCGGCATCGATTGGAGTCCCCTGATGATTAAGGTTGCGGATTCAAAGCGCAAGCGCATGTTCAAAGAGGAAGCGGAGCAGCGGCTGCAACTGGTGGAAGAGGACGTTCTCACGTTTCGCGCTGCCGGCACCTATACCCATGTACTGTGCCCGGACGGGTTATTGCAGCATTTTACGCAGATGGAGGAGCATATTGCTCTACTGCGCAATATTCATCGTTGTTTGCAGGCAGGAGGCTGGATCGCCGTAGATCTGCTCCTGCCTCCAGGCGGCGCCGCTTGGCAGACGCTGGAGCGCAAGCGCGTGCAGCCGCATAAGCTCGTTCATCGCCGGATCGACGGGGCAACCTCATTGTCCCGGCAGCTCTTTCATTGCGCCATCGCTTACGAGACTTATATCGACGGTGCCATGGAATCCCGGTACTTGGTTGAACGCGAATATGCGCTGATGACGCCCAAAGAAGCCGTACTGCTGCTCGCTTCGGAAGGATTTGAAGTGACCCGGATCATCCAGAATTACGGCTTGTCCACGCCGTGGCGAACAGCGCTTCCACCGGGAGTCAACGATAGAGGGATCGAGCCGGATGCCGGAGAGACGATAGAGGAGGCGATCGCGGCAGGGAAGTGTGTGCATCCGCATCGTGAGAATGCATGGGTGGACGGCGGATATCCGCTAGGCGGCGTGATGCCGGATCTATCGCCCGATGCCTCGGCAACGATGACGTTGATTGCCCGGAAGAAATGACAGATGACGAACGAATAGACGGAGGAAAGATTGTATGAATCGGAGAACGTTCACCAATAGGTTTCTACTGCTAGGGATGACCATGATGCTCGTACTGCTGTCGGCATGCGGCAGTCCGGAACAGCCAGATGCGAAGCGCCAGGCGCAAGCTCAGCAGCCGGCGACGCAAGTGTCCGAGAGCAGACCGGTCGAGCTTGAAAATATGGGGGAGAAGCTGAGCTTCCCGGACGCGCCGAAGCGGGTAGTCACGCTGAACCAGCATGCGACCGAAGTGATGCTGGCGCTCGGTCTGGAAGAATCGATGGTAGGAACGGCTTATCTCGACGACAGCATCCTGCCCGAATTCAAGGAGAAATACGACAAGATTCCGGTTCTCGCGGACAAATATCCATCGAAAGAAGTGTTCTTGTCGGTATCTCCCGATTTCGCCTATGCGGGATGGAAGAGCGCATTTGGAGAGAAAGCGCTTGGCTCGCGGGCGGATCTTGCCGATCAGGGCGTGCTGACTTATGTGCAGGAATCATCTAACAAGGCAGCGCCGACGCTGGAGGATGTGTATCAGGACATCTTGAGTATCGGGCGCATCTTCCGTGTGGAAGACAAAGCTGAAGCGGTCGTGAACGACATCCGCAAGAAGCTGGAAGACATCCAGGCGCAAATCGGCAGCGTGAGCGAGCCGCTTAACGTATTCGTTTTCGATAGCGGGGAAGACAAGGCGTTTACGGCAGCCAATACGTATTTGACCAGCTTGATTGCCAAGGTTGGCGGTAAAAACATTTTCGACGATATCGATAAAGGATGGGCCGAGGTCAGTTGGGAGGAAGTGGTGAACCGCGACCCGGATGTCATTGTCATTGTCGATTATGGCGACACGACGGCCGAACAGAAGCAAGAGTTGCTCTTGAACAAAGCGCCGCTTGCCGATGTGAAGGCGATTAAAGACAAGCGATTTATCGTGCTGCCGCTCTCGGCGGCTGCGGAGGGCATTCGCGCGCCGATAGCTTTACAGACGCTCGCTGCCGGCTTGTATCCGAATAAAGTGCAGCCATAAAAAGCAGCAGGGGGAAGGAGAAAATTCATGGCAACATGGAATTTGGAGGAGACCCGCCATCATCTGCTGATATGCAACGGCGGCAGCTGCATGAAGCAGCAGGCCGATGAAGTGACGCAAGCGATCCGGGATGAAATCGCGGCGCTTGGAGCGAAACAGCAGATTCATACGACACGCACCCGCTGCAATGGCCGCTGTGCGGACGCCTGTGTCGTCATCGCCTATCCGGAAGGGGTCTGGTATAAGGAGATGACTCCGGAGCGGGGAAGGGAACTGGTGCGCAAGCAGCTGGCAGGCGAGCGGCTGGAGGAGCATATGGTCTATTCGTACGATCGCCGCTTCATCGCTACCGGCCTCTCTGTGGCTGGAAAAGAAAAAGCACCGAGCTAGCCATTGCAATGGCCGAGTCGGATCCATCTTAGGCAATGTTCAGGACGTTGCCGTCTTTATGAGGGATCATGACACATGCCTGTCATAGTCCGCCTCCACAAGCCCAGGATCAGCTCCTGGGCTGCCGTTTTATATATGGAAATCATGCGGCCACCGGCATCGGCTCAGTCGATCATGCGGTTGATCTCGTCCACGATCAGTTGTGGTGCGCTGAACATGACGAGGTGGCCGGATTGAGCAGCCTCGATCCATCGTCCGTTGGCCAAGGCAACTCCCCCCGGAAGGCCTGCTTACTTTCTTTTATGCGGTCGAGGCGATGTATGAGGATGAAGAATTCTATAACAACCCTGCAACGTGCAGCGTTATTTATTCTACTCCTAAGCGGTTGGGCGGATTGCGACGCACATTCACCCGTCGGGTTAGCTGCGAGCGCCGCGGCTCGTTCCAACAGGTCTGAATGACCTATGGAGTGCCGCTCTTTTTATATTGATTCTATTGAGAGACTTGTCAGACGAGGCGAATTCCGTCTATAAACCTATAAAAAATAAAATTAAAGATTTACAATATATTATATTTTTGCTATATTAAAGAACATGAAATATCCATATATTTCATCAATTACAAATATTTAAGGAGTGATACAAAGTGAAGAAGTTTCTGATCTCCCTGTCAGTGTTGGCCGCTCTCGCTGCGGCTTCGCCGTCGTATGCTTCTCCTGCCCCTGTTCCTGTTGTCTCTGCCGAACCCGTAGTTCAAGAAGGACAGCAATTCATCAAGTACTATTCGCTGCGGCCGAATGAACTCAGTCCATGGGAAGGGGTCTATCTGAAGAAAGGCCAGCAACTAACTATTTATGCTCAAGGCAGCTACTCCTACTATTCGGTGTATGATTCAAGCTATCATCTCGGCGCTTTTTTCAATAGCAACGTAGGAAGAATTTTCACTGCGACAGAAGACGGCTATCTTTATATTCAATTTGCCGCCTCATCTTCGTATACGATGAATTACTTCACGGTTACATACAAGATCAGCTGATAGAAGACTAGAGGATGGTTAGGCTGCATGAAGCAACGTGCAGCTTGCCGCCAATGACCAGAAGGTGAGTCAGGGATGCCCTGATTCACCTTTTATGTGCGCCCAGCATGGGGGGCATCGCTACGGTGGCTGTCCGGAATGGGCAAGTGCGATGGATTTATTTCTGCAAGGATTTCAGGATAATCTTCCTTTTATAAGCTGAATAAGATATAATCGTTGGGGCTTATTTGTACATAAATCCTGTTGAGAGGGGAATATGGGTGAAGACTAGCAAATGGAATATGTTTAAGCGCAGCGTGGTCAGCGGTTTGGCAGTCTTGATCGCCATGCTCGGATTCGTCATACCGGCGCAAGCGAACGAAGGACCTGCGGCCGTTCCACAAATCAGTTCATGGTCGGTTAAAGTTCTGAACGAAGGGGAGAAGTACGGCATTTTTCCGCTTGCGTGGTACTATGACGGTACTTTTAAACAGCCGATCACGCAAGATAAGTTTCAATATCTGATCGAAGCGACTTCAGCCAAATTGGATGCGCTCGAATTAAAGAAAAAAGGGAAAGCCGTTGTACCGACTGGAACAAAGGAAATTACGAGAGAAACGGTAGTGAATGCTGTGTACGGCGTGTTGGCCCAGTATGAATTGCCTGAATCGCTAGAAATTGATAAGTACGAGCCAATCACGTTCTTGCAGAAGAAAGGCATTGTCAACGGAACGGACAAAGGGCTTGAGCTTGATAAGCCGAGCACGGTGGAGCAAGCGGCTGTAATCGCAAGTCGTCTTGTTGAATACACGTATGACGCTGTGGGAGGCGGAGCGAAGGGGCTTCTCTGGAAAGCAACGAAAGGGCAAAATACGCTCTACCTGTTAGGTTCGATTCATTTGGGTATTCCAGACATGTATCCCGTGCAAAAAAATGTAAGAGACGCATTTCAACAGTCCGATACATTATGGGTAGAAGTGAATTTGCAAGGCAACAAAGATATGGTGTATTTTCTTGAGTCGATGGCGTACAGCGACGGCACGGCATTGAAAGATCATGTCTCTAAAGAAACATACGAAAAGCTGCATAAAGTTCTGGAGCAACTGAAATTGCCTAAGGATACCTTTGACGCTTTCAAGCCTTGGGCAATCTCGAACAATCTCGTGCTGTCCAATATGACAGGTTCTTCTGAAGAAATGGCTCAGGCAGCAGCATTAGGCGTCGATATGTACTTTACGAGTTCGGCATTGTTAACTGGAAAGCCGATTCATGAGTTAGAAGGACTCAAGTTCCAAGCTGACCTCTTCAACAATGTGCCGGTTACAGTGCAAGAAAAAGAATTAAACGAAGCGTTGGATCAAATCCTGACGCCGACAGGAAAGCCTGATGATGCGCTTGAGCAGTTTAAGCAATGGCAGCAGCTATGGACCAAAGCTGAACTGGACCAATTCACCCAATCCTTCACGGGTTCGGAGGAAATGGTGAAGAGCGATTCAGCCCAAAGATTGTTCGGGGAACGGGACAAAAATATGACGAAGAAGCTGATGGAACTATTGGATAAAGAAGGTTCTTCCACCCACTTTGTTGTCGTCGGAGCAGGGCACTTCGTTATCAAAGATATGATTATCGATCAGTTAAAAGCGAAAGGTTACGACGTTCAGTTCATAAAATAAAATAATACGACCATGAGAGGCTAATCCGCACGTTATGAACAATGACGCAGGGTTAGCCTTTCTGATTCGTACAACGCACAGAAAGGGACGAACGCCGCATGCCAAGCAAGATCGTGAGTGAGACGCTCGATTGTTCGCCCATACGTATTATGATGAAGTTGCTGGATTGGTGCTGAGCGATGCCCGGCCCGATGATGATGCGCGGGAGATAGCGCCGATATTTATTGAAAATGATAACTATTATCAACTATAATAAAAATGGTTGACCATTGATGTACAGGCGGATCAAGACTGCCGAGGAGTTGATTGAACATAATGCGGTTACGCGAACAGCTTGTACTGTGGAATCAGGCATCCATTAAGGTGATGGATATTCGTCATATCACAATGAGAGCCAACGAGGAACTTCGCTCATATCCATTGCCAGCCAGCAGTTTCTTTTATACCGTGAACGGCAGCGCGAACATACAGTTGGATGACGTGATGCACCAGGCCAACCCATTTTATATCGTACATGGCGGAAAAGGCTGCTGCGTAGACATTTTTCCGACGGAAGAGGCTTTCGAATACTATATTCTATACTATAAAGCGTCAATTTCGCCTCGTGTCCACCAGAGGTTCGGCAAGATGCTGGAGCGAAGCAATCCATTTCTTATCCAGTATGGATTTGCGCCGGGTCATCCTATTTCATTGCTGCGCAGTGTACAGCTCATGCATAAGGAGTGGGAGGAGAACGGGGAGCTGGAACAGTTCCACGTGAAGGCGCTGTTCCATCAATTTGTATACGAGCTGCTATGGCAAATTCACAGCCAGCATATACCGACACGAAAGGCTGATGTGGTGGCACAAGCAATCCAATATGTGCATAGGCATTATGCTGACCTCATTACGATGGAGAAGCTTGCAGCAATGCTGGACAGCAGTCCGCGCCATCTATCCAGGTTGTTCAAGCAGCATACTGGCAGCAGCCCCGTGGATTACGTCATTCAGATTCGCATGGACAAGGCGAGGGAACTGCTCCTTTCAACAGGAGCGAACTTGCAGGAGATCGCAGAGAGTGTCGGGTATTCAGACAGCTATTATTTTGCGAAAATGTTCAAAAAACACGTGGGAGTCGCGCCAATCCGTTATCGCACGGAGAACAGAGGAAAGTCATGTCCGAATGTGCCATCTGCTGTGGCTCGATATGACATTGTGCAGCAGACAAGCCGCTATTATAGTGAATATGAGAATCATTATCACTATAAATCGGGGGGAAACCTATCTATGCATGACAGTCGAACATCTTCTGTGGCGGTCACTCTATTGCTCTGCCTTACTCTATTGCTTAGCGCTTGCTCGACAGGAACGACAGGGAGCACATCCTTGAACGGAAGCGCACAGTCCACACAAGCAGCATCGAATCACACTTCGGAAACACCAGTTGCCGGCAACGCAGATAACAAGCAATCAACAGGGACAGCAGAACAGCCCAAAACCAAAATTGTGTCCACCGTCAAAGGCGATGTAGAAGTGCCGGTTAATCCGAAGCGGGTTGTCGTCTTATATTTGCTTGGTGATGTGCTTGCTTTTGGCGTGGATCCTGTGGGTATCTCAGACGTGTATAAAGGGGCAGCATTTGAAAGTGAATTGGCAGGCATTCAATCATTGGGTGAATGGTTCCAGCCAAGTCCCGAGGCAGTGCTTGCGCTTAACCCAGACTTAATTATCGTTCCTTCCGAAGAAACCTATGCAATGCTCAATCAGATTGCGCCTACGGTTTATTTGCCCTATGAGCAAATGTCTTTAGAAGAACGCTTGAAGAAGCTCGGAGAAGCCTTGGGCAAGGAAGGCGGGCAGTCACAGGCTTTGCTGGACAACTTCTACGCAAAGGTGGTACAGAGTAAGCAGAAGCTGAAGGAAGCTGGCATATTGGACAAGACGGTATCCATTATGGAAGGTGGCGAGGGCAACATGGGTGTCATCTCCAGCAAGCAATATGGTCGTGGATCACAGATAATATATGAATACTTGGGGATGAAGGCTCCGGCAATTATTCAGAAGGAAATAGACAAGAACGGTGAGAAACCAGCGACTCTGCTTCCTGCCTCTATGGAAGTATTGCATGGATTTTCCGGAGATTACATATTCCGCTCCGCGTATGAAGGAATGGAGGATCTTTCCGACAATAAAATTTGGAACAGCATACCGGCTGTGAAGGAAGGCCGACTTATCGACATAAGCTTCGGACTGTCCTACTATAATGACATTTATTCACTAGATAAGCAGCTAGATTACATTGTGAACAGTTTGCTGGAAGCTGCTAAGGCTAAATAACAATCGGATATCGAGAGTAGGGCATCTGTCTTGCGCAGGTGCCCTTCACGCATTGCTGGCATATCGCAGGAGAAGAATGCATGGAGAATTGAAATTTGGATGCGAGAGAGGAGATGATGCGTTGAACGTCAATGAACATATATGGCTATGGAACCTCGCGTCGATTCATGTGCTTGACGTCCGCCATGTCATGATGGAACTTGGGGAGCAGCTGCTGTCCTATCGCCTGCCGGCGAGTGCTTTCTTGTATGCGACGAAAGGAAGCGCGCAAGTATGGCTGGATGATGTTGTACATATGACGGAGCACTTTCATGTCTTTCATGGAGGCAAGGGGACATGTGTGGATATTGCCGCCGGAGAGAACTTTGAATATTACTTAATTCTATACAAAGCAATGGTTCCTGTGATTGGCGGACGCGACATTGTACAGCTGCTGGAGAATGAGAGGCCATTTGATATCCAATATGAGTTCCCACCTCAGTATCCTCTTGCCTTGTACGATTCGATCAGTCTGATGAATCAGGAATGGAAGCAGGGAAGCGCACTGGAGCAACTGCATGTTCGCACGTTATTCCTCCAATTCGTGTACGAGCTGCTATGGCAAATGGATAGGCACGGCATTACAACCGTGAAACCGGATCTGATCACACAAGCTATACGTTATATACATGATAAGTACCCTGAATCGTTATCACTGGATTCGATTGCTCAAGCGTTGAACTACAACGTTCATTATTTTTCCAGAAAATTTAAACGCCAAATGGGACAAAGCCCAATCGCTTACTTGATTCAGGTTAGGATGGAACATGCGCAGAATCTGCTGCTGAATACGAATGCGACGCTGCAGGAAATTGCGGAACGAGTTGGATACACAGACTTGTATTACTTCATCCGGATTTTCAAGAAGCATGCGGGGCTATCCCCAGGAAAATATAGGGATTCTATGTTGAATATGAAAAAGGTTCCGGAGCGTCCATTCAGCAGGTTCAGAACCCCCATTGTGAAGCGAAGTCCTAAGCGATATAGTATGGATGTATGTGAGAATCATTATCGTATTGCAAGGCAATCCGATCGGCGATTTGCTGGCACTTGGCATACAACCGGTCGGGATTGATCGTCGGTTTATTGAAGGTTCGGATATAAGGATAAGGAGCATATACCAGCGAAGGATATCGGCTATCCAACGAATATGGAGACCGTTCTTTCCCTGGATCCAGACTTGACCGTGCTATCCTATATTTTAGACAAGGAATATGAGGAAGCATCCAAGATTTCTCCGGTCGTCGTGTTCGACGGGGCTTTGCCTATGAAGGAACGCTTCCCCATCATTGCGGATATAGTGGGGAAGAAAGCGGAAGCAGAACAACTGCTAGCGAACTACAATCACAAGGCTGAAGCGATGTGGAACAATTTGCGGGACAGCGGTAAGTTAGCTGCTGGTGAGACGGCCGTTGTACTTCAGTATTTCTGGAATCGCTCGATGTATGTGATGAAGACAGGTGGACTTGCTGAACTGCTTTATCAGCCTGCTGGGTTCGCGATGGATGCGAAGGTGAAGACATTAGAGCCTAATAGCGGTCCCTATATTGAGGTGGCTGAGGAAGCCATACACGAAACACTGATCGGAGACCATCTTTTTGTACTGTACACGGGCGATAAAGAGGCTAAGAAGTCATTTGACGAATTGGTGAAGTCTCCATTGTGGAAATCACTCCCTGCAGTAAAAAACGGCAACGTTCATTTTATGGAGGACAAATGGAATAATAATGACATGATGACGAGCGGCATGCTGCTGGATGAATTCCCTAAGGTGATATCTCCGTAAGTCAAGAAGCGGCCAAATCTCTGTCAAGAGAGAGGTCGCTTTTTATTTTATTGATGAATATCGAATGGATACTCAGCACAAATAAATCGTTTCATTTTGTTATGAATAAGAGGATATGGGAATTGCTGCGTGGAGCATCGGCTTATCGTAGTGGATAATGGGTACGGTTGACATGGTTAGATAGTAGCCAGGAAAAAAGGAGAGGATATCCATCCGACATCGTTCTTTCATTGCAGGCTTGCTATTAGTTTTGCTGTTCATTCCCATTTCATCTTCAGCAGATGCCAGTGGGTTCGATGTACAGAAGCATTACTTAGACATTGCTTATTCCTTTAATGATGAGGGGTACACATTCAAGGCCAAGACGACTACCGTCGACTATACGACGGGAAGGATGGCAACCAAGGAAGAAGTCATCCCGGAACTGGCAGAGTGGACCAAGCCAGGACACTTCTATGAGCTGCGGACAGATATAGAGAAAAAACCAGGCACGTATTTGATGTACGGGGTGCTATACGAGCGTGACAAGCCAGATACGGAGCGGGTGTTATTCTCTTATCAGTTTCAGACGCATGAATTTCGGGTAATTAAGCACCTAAAGAGCGGAGAAGGGACCTGGCTGCAACCGTTCATTAGTCAAGGCGTGTATGAAATTGTCCATCAGGATGGGAGCGCGGCGATCTATTCGCTAGCAACCGGAAAATATATTAACAAAGCTGTTGGAACCGTATCTGCATATAGAGGAGAGTTCTTGTACCTGCCGACCGTACAGTATGGCGATCTGCTTTTCTACGATAACAATCAAAAAAGTTACATACACCTGAAATCGGATGGTAAGCTGATTAAGTTGGAGCGGCCAAGTCCTACAGATGAAAATGTTCAATATTCAAGGAAAGTTGGTAAGTCTACTTATCGCAGATATAAGAAAGGATCCGAAGTTCGAGTGGAACTAGTTGCGCCTAGCGGCAAAGTAACGGTTCTCAACACGGTGAATCTGAACATTCGCAATAGCTGGCAATGGACTTACGAGATGTTCTCCCCGCAAGGGAAGTATGTAACCACGTATAAGATATTGAGCAAAGAATCTTCCCGCTTGGAAGTATTCGATACCGATACGGGCAAAAAAATAAATAGTATGGTATTTCAGACGCGGGCACGCTTTTCAGATTCTTATTTGTATTGGCGGCGAACAGGCAGTGATCATATTGTGCAAAGCGCGATGAGTGCAGATTATTATTTTAATTTGAAAAATGGAGTCTACGTTCGGGAATCGAACAGCGGCACAAGCTCCAACTGGACATATTCCTCGTTTCCAGATTCCTTGATGGTTGAGGAAGATCCGATTGCGATCAAGTACAAAGACCAATTCGTCCAGTATACGGGACAAGGAACCTTTGTCAGTAAGAATAGTCAGGAATATGTGCCGGTGCGGGCGTTAATGAAGACATTGTCAGGTACGTTAACGTCGAAGAACGGAGTGACAACGCTATCGTTCAATCAGAAAAAGCTTGCTTTGGACAAAAGTAAAATAATTACGTGGGATAGTCAAACCTATTATCCGCTCCGGGATATTACCAAGGCTTTTGGCTTGCAGATGAAATTTCGCAATTCACGAGCCAATTATGTCGCTAACGGATATCCGGAAATCGAAATCTACTAACCTTCAGCTAATGGAGGTTGAGAGGCTCCCAAAAAGGTCAGAAGGACAGCGCTTTGCCGTCTTTCTGACCTTTTTCAACAGACATTATTGGCAGCATAGCAGGGGAGCTACAGCGAGATCAGATCCCGGGACAGCTTGTTCAGCCGCTCGCAGCCGTTGTCCGTGACCAGCACCATGTCCTCGATCATGATCGAGCCAATACCGTGGCCGTAGTACGGCGTCTCCAGACAGATGACCATGTCCGGGAGAAAGACGGTATTCTCCGAAGGACTCAGGAACGGGGCTTCCTCGGCCGCGAGGCTCAGTCCTGCGCTGTGCCCCAGATGGCCCCGGTTGTAATTCGGGAGACCTGAGCGGCGGATCAAAGGCATCACTTCGTCGAACGCGCGCTTCATCGGCAGGCCTGGCTCGATTAGCTCCAGCAGCCGATCGTGTCCGGCCCGCAACGCGCCGTATATGCGCTTCACCGTGTCCGAAGGAGAGCCGAGCACGAAGGTGCGGGCAATGTCCGAACCGTAACCGGCCACATCGACACCGACATCGAATTTGATCAAGTCGCCCGGCTGTCCCGGACGCGTATCGAAAATATGCGCAGGGGCGAAATGCGCGCCGACGGAAATCATGTGGAAGCGGGATGACGCCCCGTCCGCATGGGTTAGCAAAGCGAGCCGGAAATGGTCGGCAATCTCGGCGGCCGAGCTGCCAGTCCGGATTCCCTTTATCGTTTCGGTGATGCCAATTTCGGCGTAAGCGCAGCTCTTGCGCAGTTGCTCGATTTCCCAAGGCGTCTTGCGTGCGCGCAGCTCGGTCAGTACCGCGCTCGCTTCCGTCAGATCAAGATCCGGTACAGCTTCGCGTAACGCATTCACGGCAGGATATCGCATGGAGCTCATCTCCACAGCTGCCTTGCCGCTGCTTATTCCGTTTTCAGCCAGCACCTGCCGCAGGAGCCCGAACATCTCCTGCACTTGATGGTTTACAGGCCGCCGCCCCTCGTACTTGACGCCGCGCAGCCCAAGCGGATCGTCTACGTCGACCCAGGTCGGATACGTTCGAAGCTCGCATTGGGGCAAATCTTCCGGTACGCCCGCGGCCTCAAACTCATTCATAATGATGACTGTCCGGCGGGTCGGGTCGCGAAACATAACAGCCAGCGCAACTTCGCTCATGCGCAATGTATACATGAACGTGCTGGGGTGGCCGGACAAGTAGTAGAAATTTTCGCAGCTCGATGCCACAAGAGCTTCTACATTTTCCTTCTCCATGATCGCTCGCGCCCGTTCCGCGACATTCTTCAAATGCTCTGCTTTGCCGTGAACCACACTGTCAACTCCTTCGAATCTTTCTCGTTATTCCGTTTCCGGTTCGCTCGCGAGCTGCCGCAAAAACTTGCGAGCCCGCTCCGTCTGCGGCTGAACGAAAAATTGGTCAGGCGAACCTTCTTCCTGGATTTTTCCGTCGCTCATAAAAATAATCCGATTCGCCACTTCCCGCGCAAACTTCATCTCGTGGGTGACGACGATCATCGTCATACCTTCCGTGGCAAGCTGCTTCATGACCGACAGCACTTCTCCCGTCAATTCGGGATCCAGTGCGGATGTTGGCTCGTCGAACAGCATGATTTGCGGCTGCATGGCGAGAGCCCGGGCAATGGCTACCCGCTGCTGCTGGCCGCCGGACAGCCGGGAAGGATATTCATTCTTTTTGTTTAACAGTCCCACTTTGGCGAGCAGAGACTCTCCGGTTTCGACGGCCTGTGCTTTGCTCCTCTTTTTTACAATCGTGGGGGCCATAATGACGTTCTCCAAGGCGGTCATATGCGGAAACAAATTAAACGACTGGAACACCATGCCGGTTAACGTCCGAATGTGCCGTACCGCTTCCTTCTTAGCCGATGCGTCCATCGAGGCGTTCCAAGTTGCATCGCCCACCCGGATCGATCCTTCGTCAGGCACCTCCAGACCGTTCAAGCAGCGCAGCAGCGTGCTTTTGCCAGAACCGCTCGGTCCGACCAAGACCACGATTTCTCCGGAACGAATATGCAGATCGATATCGCGGAACACGACCAGATCGCCGAAGCTTTTGCCAAGTTTGTTTACCTCAATCATGTAAATCACACGTCCTTAATATGCTTTTGACAAACGCGTCTCCATACGGTTCAGAATCGAAGAGAAGAACACGCTCATAATCCAGTACATGAGCGCAATGGCCACATAAAAAGGCATGGCGACATAATATTGCGCAATTAGCAGTTGCGCGGAGCGCAGCAACTCGGTCACGGTAACGACGGACACGAGCGACGTCTCCTTCAGCATTCCGATAAACGTATTGCCGAGCGGCGGAATCGCCACGCGGGCCGCCTGCGGCAGCACAACCCGCCGCATCGTCTGCCACGGCGTCAATCCTAGGGATAGAGCGGCTTCCGTCTGCCCATTGGACACGGATAATATCGCGCCGCGGAACGTTTCGGACAAGTATGCGCTGATGTTGATACTAAGTGAAATAAAGGCCGCAGTGAGCGGCCCAAGCGTAATCCCGAAATCGGGCAGTCCGTAATAAATAATGAAGATTTGCACTAGGATCGGTGTTCCCCGAATGATGGAAACGTAACCTTTGGCCAAATTACGGACGAACCAATTTCCTTTCAAGCGGGCAATGGCGACGATCATCCCGATGAGGAGTCCGAAGAACATGGAAACGATGGTGATCAAGAGTGTGTAGTACGCGCCCGTTAATAGAAATTGAAAGTTTTGTGTAACGAGTTCCATTTCCTGTACCCTCCCGGTTCGTATGAATTAAAAGTTCGGATTCACGCCAAACCATTTTTGGAAAATCTCTTTAAATGTGCCGTCGGATTTCATCTCGGTGAGCGCTTTATTGATTGCATCGAGCAGCTCCGGATTGTTTTTGCGGATCGCGATTCCGGCGAAATCCTCTTTGATCGGCTCTCCGACCGCCTTGACGTCGAAGTGATTTTTCTCGATAAGCGGCTTGATGGCGAATACGTTATTAATGGTCGCGTCGATGCGGCCGACGTTCAAATCTTGCAGGGACGTGATGACATCGTTATACGTGGCGATTTCGAACGTACCGACTTTTGGCATCGCGACGTCACGCAAATATTTCTCATCGTTCGTGCCGAGCCCGACGCCAATCTTTTTGTCTTTGAAATCTTCAAGTTTCTCGATCGTCGTATTATCGCTTTTGACGAGGACATTCACGGCGTTTTTCACGTAAGGCGTCGAGAAATCCATCTTTTGCTTGCGATCCTCCGTAATCGTTACTTGGCTTACAAGCGCATCGTATTTATCCTTCTGTAGTCCTTCGACCAGCCCGGAGAATTCGCCGGTGATGAACTCCACTTCCACGCCGAGGCGTTTCGCCACTGCTTTAGCGACATCCGCATCGAAGCCGTCGACCTCGTGCTTGTCGTTTAGGAAGTTGTACGGGGCATAGGTGCCCATGAGCCCAACTCTGATTTTTCCGGCCTTCTTGATTTGCTCGAGCGCGTTTGCGGCGTTCGCATCTTGGGCCGCCTTGCTTCCGCATGCAGCGAGTGCGATAGATAGAACAGTGAGCAGCAAAGCGGCTTTGACGAATTTTTGCAGTTTGACAGACATGATGATAGCCTCCATTATTGTACGACCTCTTATGGGGTCTTCATATAAGTAAAATGGGTTATCCGAGCAACCCCCGGAATTCGAACTTAGCGGTTTCTTCGGCTATTTCAGATGGGGAATAGACGGACTTAAAATCAACCTCGTGCATCGGTCCGAACAACCATTTGGATAGCACGCCCGTAATTAAACAGACAAGAATGTTGGCCCGAAGCGACAGATCATTCGTACGGGGAAGCATCCCTAGCTCCATAGCCCGCTGAATGTTGTTCTTGAACGCTCCTTCGAACGCAATCCACGTTTGCGAGACAGCTTCCCGCACTGGAGGGTCGGCACCCTGGCCTTTCATGAGCAGCAAAGCCATCAGATCCCGGTCCCGGTCGGCGAATGTGAACAAATCCGTGAGCAGCCGTGCGGACGAACTGACCATATCGTCTATCGTGCCTGCGTGCTTGCGGTAGCCTTGCTCAATCACCTTAATCAGTTTCTCTTTTCCGTCTTCGATTAATTCCAGCACGAGCTGTTCTTTGCTTTGAAAATACCAGTAGAACGTTCCTTGCGACACTCCTGCGGCTTTGACCACATCGGATATTTTAGTGCTGTGATATCCCTTGCAGGCAAATATCTTCAGAGCGGCGCTCATCAGTTGATGACGGCGCTCCTGATCTTGCTTTGGTGCGGCAGCCAGCTTCCATCGCCCCTCTCACTTAACTGACGAGTCAGTTAATGATAATTCCGATGGGATTACTATATTTTAAAGTTATCTTTGTGTCAAGCCATATTTTTAAAAGTGTTGGACCATGCCTCGCACTTATCATGCGAAGCTTATACAGTCATTTCTGGACGAGATGAAAGAGCGAGTGCACAACTCAGTCTTAAGGGGGCAGATATCATGAATGAAAAGTCTTAGTTACTTGATAAATTCAACGAATGGAACCGTTTTGTTCTCCAAATTATAAATATGGAATGGCAAACACCAATTGATGGAGGAAAATGGACGATTCATGACATCGTCAGCCACATTATGCTGTGGGATAAATACTTTTATGAAGAAGCCATCTATCCAATCGCAAATGATAAACAAATGACGGTTAGTCATCTTGATTTTGATGCATTTAATAAAGAGGCAATCGAATATGGAAAAACGATAACAAAGGATGAATTAATCCAATTAACAACTCATTATCGCAATCTATTATTGGAAAGTGGGTTGATGCGTGAACTGAATGTTGATAGGGTTGCTGCTGACATAGAAAGCTGGTGCTGTAAACGAACAGTCACCAGCTTTTTTGTGCCGAAACTTCAATATTTTCTGTAAAGGGAACCTTGCCCCGTTTTTGTCCTTCCCCATAGTTCTTCATCCGAAAGGGTAGTTTGAATCAGCTCGACAGGGACGCCTTCATCATTAATGATGGCAACAAATAATCATCAATCGGCTCATATGGCTTTGGTTGTTTTCATAGTTTGATGATTGTTGTATAATGGAAATGCATGTAGGGAACTAATGTTCGCAAAATGTTTTAGCAGCTTCGTTCGCAGGACTCTCGAAAACAACGCTAGAATTGGTATTATAAAATACATATCGGCATCACCAGTTGAAGCTCTGCTCTGACCAAGAGACTTCCCTAAGAAAGGCGGTTCGAACATGTATATTGTATCTCAACAGTTGACTCCCGTTCCGTCCGGTTTGATCCGTCAAGTCGAACAAGACATGCGGGTTGCTTTTCCCGATGAATATAGCTGCTTTCTCCAAGAATACGGCGAAGGCACGTACAAAGGCTGGTTCAATATACAAGCGCCCGACCCTGAAGTATTGCGGCCGTTTGCCGAATATGGTCTGTGGGAGCATGATGAGACAAGCCCGATAACACAGGAACAGATTCGCCAATGCGTGGTCATCGGGACAACGATTGACGGCGATTTTCTTGCTGTGCATCCGCAGGTAGAGGGGATGGTGTGGCTGCCGAGACATTCCGAGACAATTGGGGTCATACCGTCCAGGGCTGCTTCCTATACGGACACGTTGGACCGAATCTATCAAGAGACGTTCGACGATGACGAGTCTGTGCCGGCTTATTTTGAACCATGGAATGATACGAAAAAACATGCCTTTTTTCTGTTCACTCCCGAGAACGACAGCAGCCTGACCTTGCGTGAACTGGGCAAACGCTGCCGGGACTTTTTCAAACCGGATCTGCTGATCGAAAATGAAAACATAGGTAAGGTCTTCATACGGGAACTGGGTGGCTACATCCGATTGAATTATGCCTACGGCCGGGAAGTTGCGGTTTTTTATGAAGAGGAAGCGGCTGAGCGGTTCCGGGAGATCGCCCATTTTCTGCTGCAAAATCATTGCCGCACCGCTCAATGGTGAGCTTACGAGGCCTTAAGGGAGGAAGCGCTTATCTATGATGCATACTGAACTGGAAATCACGAATATGATCTTCCGCACGCTCCGGCAAACGTCCATTTACGATGACTCCTATGAGAAAATGGTTACTCAGCCGTTTCAGTGTGATTATTATGGCGATCTTAGTCCATGTGTGAGGATCAAAGAACAAGAGTATGAGCTTGTTATGTATGAAAGAGGCGTGCAGATGCTAAGCAAAACCACGAAAAATGTGGATGACGTGCTCTATTGGATTTTGGAAGAGACTCTGAACACGATCGCCCATGTGAAGCTGTTGCGCAAATCTAAGGCGGACAATGTGAATACCCGCTTAACATACACCAAGGATATTGTTAATGAGCTGACAACCATGGTCAATCAGGCATTTCATGACATTGGCGGTATCTACGAGGAGTGGCACAAGGCTGGCAGACGGAATCAGTTGGAATCGAACCGTCCATTGTGAAGCCGGAAAAGCACACGGTATGCTGAGATCCGAAGTGAGGGAGTTATGATGAAGGTGGAGTCGCTAGATTATTTACTAGACACAATACACGGAGACCTTTTCTTTGAAAGAGTGTTTTCATCAGAATTAGATTGGGACGATCTGTTAGATAGACGCGACGCAGGTGAATTCGATGAGAACTGGACCGTGAACAATGAATTATTAAAAACAGTCGACGTCAAAATGTTTTCCGACTCCGAAATTGACCGTCTGCGGGAATTCGTATTTAAGAAAGTCTTCGCTATCACGCAACACTCCGAGCTGGCGGGCTACGTTTCAGATGATTTCGGTTTGATTGGAGAGGCTGTGCAAAGAAATGCCTTCCGTCCTTGGGTTAGAGGGTTGATGAATCATTATATAGAAGGAAAATTTCCGACATCTTCGAGAGAAGACGAGGATGAAACCCATGAATAGAGGTGGCATAATGGGCCAAGAACTAATGAAGCATTTCGAAAGAATCGAATTTACCCATTTCTGGGATGATTCTGATTACGCACTAGAGGAATATGTTGACGAACCGCCGACAGATGAGCTCATTGCTTCTATCGAGGAGGAACTCGGCTACAAGCTGCCGGCGTCTTATATTGCGATGATGAAGATACATAATGGCGGGATTCCGGTGAATACCTGCTTCCCGACAGACGAAGCAACCTCTTGGGAGGTGGAATATATTTCCATTACAGGGATTATGGGAATTGGACGCGAGAAGCCGTATTCCTTAGGCGGGGAGTTCGGCAGCCTATTCATGATTGAAGAGTGGGGTTATCCCGACATCGGCGTTGTTATTTGCGACTGTCCTTCCGCCGGCCATGATGTGGTAATGCTCGATTATCGGGCATGTGGCAGGGACGGGGAGCCTGCGGTAGTCCATGTCGATCAGGAACAAGATTATGCCATTACGTTTCTAGCTCCCAGCTTCGCCGCTTTTATTCAAGGGCTGGTGAATGAGGAGGAGTTCGATACTTCCGAGGAGGACAAGCAGGAGGACTTGCGGAGAGTAGCTCACGGTCAATTTTCACCGTTGCTGTCGGAATTATGCGCCAATGTTGTTGAAGTGGAGCATATAGAAGGTGTCATCCGGACGATATGCGCAGAAATCGTAGAAGAGAAGGGGCATTTTTCATTTCATGCAGATGAACGGTCGATGTTGATGTACGATCTGCAATTTTGGCTGTATACGAAGGCGTATCCGCAGACTACCCGGGAGCAATACTTGGCCATATATGAGAAGATGATTGCTTTTGGCGGTGCATTTGGCACGGGAGGCTATGCGCCGGCTTTTATTACCGATTGGCTGGATGCTCGATTGCAGCAAGGCCAGATTACGGACAGCTACGGCATACTGAGGTTTACAGCATCAGCAGCGCAACAATTGATCGGGCGACTGATTGCCGTTGTTGTGGCTGATGTGCACGATGAATTCTCTCGAACCTGAAAACGGCAGTTTTCCCGCTTACAGTCGGGGGTGCCCGACAAGCCCGTTTTTTTCAGTCAGGTGAACGTTGGGAAAGTCATTATGAGTCATGGTATCTGAATAGTCGGAACACGCGAAGGGCAAAGGCTTGGATCGGAGGGCGTAACTTATCGCATTCATTGACGATGGAGCGTGGCTAACACCCTTCGCACAGTGTTCTGATTATCCTATTCATACATCATGCCAAGTATGATGTAATGTAGTCTCCGAAATCGGATAGAAGGGGATGACTGCTTCATCGTTCCAGACAAAAAATAATTGATCCTCATTTCGAGCTACGGTGGCTTTACAGCCGTATCCTTCGTACGTCCCCATATAATTAGAATAAATTCTCTCATCGAGAGTATAGGATTGCGGACGAGGTGGAACAGATATTTGCTCCCCAAACCGTATCCCTGTTAATGACTCAGTAAGTTTGAACACGGGAACAAAATCATAATTCGTCAACATAATTACGGTAGTGTGGTCATCTGGGAAGCCGTAATTAAAAACATTGGATTGAAGGGCAAGGTCCATCGTCGTTTTCGATACTAATTTTTCAGAGTACAAAGCTTGATCCCATTTGTACAAAACGTCGACTGTTGAATACATGGCCCCTGCAGAGAAGCTGGAACTCATATCCATGTACTCGCACTGGATGAAATCTTCCCAATTGGAATGATACGGCGAACTCATTTTGTTGATTACCTTTTTGTTGTTGTCGATTCTGGTGTTCTCCATCCCGAGAGGTCGGGGCAGTTTAATTGAAAAGAGTATCTAAAAAAACTATAATATATTTTTAAAATTAAACGGATTGGAGGAATTAAAAATGAGTGGTATTGTAAAAACTCCTCAACCACCCTATTATGCCGTGATATTTACTTCACAGCGAACTGATGGTGACAAAGGTTATGGAAAAATGGCAGAAAAAATGGAAGAATTAGCTTCTCAACAGAAAGGTTTTTTAGGTGTAGAAAGTGCTCGTGACAATGAATTGGGAATTACAGTTTCATATTGGGATTCTTTAGAGGCCATAAAGAATTGGAAAGAAAATTCAGCCCATAAAGTTGCACAAGAAAAAGGTAAAGCAGAGTGGTATACGAACTACTCAGTGAGGATTGCTAAAGTAGAGAGAGCTTACTCTTTTGAAACGTAATTTTATCTTAAGCAAACGGGTAGCTTTACTTAAATATTCGAAAGTCGAAGTAGTTAAAATATAATAGACTTGGTTCTACTGAAAAAGAACCAAGCCTATTTTTTATTTCGGTGTAAATCAACATTAAAGTTTAACAGAGCCATTCTATTAAACACAAAAACACCGGCATTAGCCGGTGTAAGCTTGTTGAGTGAATTTCCGTTTCTGTCTATGTCGACTTAAAGAGCTTGGAGGCTTCATCAAAATGTCGCCCGAATATCATCCAACAGATAGCGCTGGCTCAATTTCTCCAATCGCGCGAACTCTTCCTCCAGTTGACTTTTCAGTTTACTGTCAGGCACATATTGGGGCGTCAGTACCTGATGCTGCTGCAGACTGAGTATTCTGTACTGGGTCGGAGGGTGAGTGGAGTCCAGTTGAACAGCGATGGAATCGCGAATTCGTTGTATTCGCTTCTGCTCGCTTGCAGGTACGTGCTCCATCTTTTGCCGGAATTCCCCGAACAAATCCGAAGCATAGCGATATCGAGCCACTCGCTCTGCCGTCAACCAGAACACAGGAGCGAAGTGTAGCTTGCTCAAGGCAGAGCTAGCGGCATCTGTTCCCGCGACCTGACCAGCAACTCTGTCAGCCAAATACTCGGCTCGTTGGCTCTCATCCCAGACCGCTGCACCTAGAAAGTAATACAGGATGAAAATGAGATTAGCCAGCTGCAGTTGGGCATAACGAATCGGAGTGGAGAGCGGTCCGAGCTTTTCGTCCTCTTCGCAGTATGGAAGCACAAACTCGTACCAGGAAGCCATAATATACATCGCAGACCCGATAAACCATGTGCGGGTAACATCCTTATGCGCATGATGAGCGGTTTCGTGGGCGAGTATAGCGATTTTCTCAGGCAGATTCAACGCGGAAAACAAAGGCACCCCAATCCCGATTACCTTGGTTTTGCGTCGGGTGATCATTGTAAAATACGCATTAAATGAATTATCCATTCGAATCACGTCGATGGGCGGCGCTTGAACGGCTGCAGCAATGTCATCCAGCAGGCGGTACAGTCCAGGATATTCATCCCGTCGTAAAGGCTGGCCCGAATGCTTCCGCCTGTAGGGCAGCATGAGTACGATGAAAATGAGAAACAGGACGAAGGCAAGCTGGGTAAACATTAACGAGTTGCTATAAAAAAACCAATTAACCGCAACAATCGGTATGCTGAAGGTAGCCGCATGGATCAGTCCGGCTAACAGATAGGCGAATGCTTTGCTCCAGGTAAAGGGGTACGCGATCCGATCGGTTTGCAAATTCTCCTCAAGCAATTGATGTGACTTTTTGATACCCATGCGAAAGTTAATCCGATCAAAGAGGGCGAGCGAAGATACATGCCTCCAATTCGGATCGATGTTCCAATTGCATTCCTCGCACTAGGTTACGTACCCCGGCACGACTTCCATTCGGTGCTCGCATTCGGGACAGGATTCCGTCGTATGGTTTGTCATTTTTCCACTCCATAATGATGAATTAATAGAAGCATGCTGTTCCCTTATTATTTATCGGTAAAAGACACCAAAGGAAAAGGGTTGTCCTGCATTGGGTGATTATTGGCTTAAAGATGTGGTATTCTTTGTAGTAAGTCAGCATGTATCGAGAGAGGAGCTGCAAGCGATGAGCGAAGAGAGAGAAGAATGGTTAGACTTGGATGATGAGAAAATTGAGGATCCTGGACATTTCCTGCTGCACCGCGGGATGAGAGGGATTTTTGAGGCGGAGGAGATCGTAGAGGGAGATCGGATAGTTATTCCGGAATGGGAGCTCACGATTCGTCCTCATGTGGCAAGATGGTCAGATCAATCCGTTATGCTTCAGTTTCAATTGAGTTCTCCGAAATGGGATCGCGATATATTCGAAACCTCGGCAGGCATTGGCAGCAGCTTAAAAAATGCCCTTGGCATGGCAATCGGCGGTTTTGCATTTTCGTTAATGGAGGGTATCGCATCAATGGAGCAAGATAGGGAACCTGACCAGCTCCACACGACATACGGGAACACTGTACATAATTGGAAGGTTTATAAAAGTAATATCGTTGGTCTGGGCGAGTCATCAGATGAGATGCGTGAAACCCCATATTGGGAAGCGCTCAAGGATGAGATTGCGAAACGGGTTGGCAACCAGAAGCTTTGTTATATTAAAATCTATGGTGCTAAAAATGGTGACGATATTACCGGCGAATGCCGCATTAATGATATTCCAAGCCCTGAGCTGGGCAATATTGTAGCAGAAATGGTAAGCAAGTGGCAGGTAGAAGAATTTGCCTCACAAAAGCAATTTATTTTTTTGCAGCAGTCTGAGGAGACGTACACACCGTATCCATATGAAGCCGGGCACATTGCTGCTGCTACTCGGACAGCTGTTCACATGTTCATGGAGTGTGACACGCAGGAGCGGTATGACGAATTTCCGGAGAGATTAGCTGAGCGCTTGCAGGATACTAACTTAGCGGAGGAGCTGTATTCTTTTTTACCTGAAATTTGTGCAGAGCATGCCTTCGAGAAGCTTACATATACCGAGGAAATGTCGATGCTTAAGGGCGAGGAGTCCTTTAGTATTTATCGGACTCAGCTTGCCAGCTATTATCTAATTTATGATGCTTTGTTTGAGGGCTTTCGTACGGAGCAATTTGATGATGAGGTATATAAGCAATACATCGGTGTCAGTTCAATATACAGTGTTATTTGCAATGCCAGAGAGCAGGGAGCGGATTTGGAGGAAAATGGCGGCGTGCTGACGCTTTCCTTTGCGATGTCAGACCATTATCAGTTTAGATGAACAAGGGATGCGCGCGCATCCATCATGATAGAAACTTCTGTCTTCGGTAATGGCAGGAGTTTTTTTCATGGAAATAAAGGTTGAAGCGGGTATAAAGTTGAGCACGGATAAAGCCGATAAAATCGTAGCATCTCGACGAAGAAGCAAGCATACCGCGCACAAAGGGGGTCAAACGGACAATAGCCCGCTAACCCCCTTTTGCCATATAAACTTATGAAATTAAACCAGCATGCCGCAGCCCTTGGCGGATTCCGCCTTCATCTACGGAAGAGGTGATGTAATCAGCATAAGGCAACAGTTGTGGATGAGAGTTGCCCATCGCGATTCCAAGCCCCACTTGCTGGAGCATCTCCATGTCATTGAGTCCGTCGCCAAATGCGACGGCATTCTCTGGAGTCAGGTTCAAGCGTCGCAACATGGCTTCTATTCCGATGGCTTTGGAGCCGCCTTTTATCGTTACGTCCATCGCTTTTGGATGCCAGCGTATCAATCGAAGGTCGTCGAACACATGGTCATACAAATGCTCATCTTGCGCTTCGCAATGGAGGAACGCTTGATAGATATCTGTTTTACTCCAGAACTCAGGATCAAATCCAGGCTGCTCAACTCGAAGGGAATCTATAGATTCCACTACAAATGGATGAGATTCGGAATTAGCATAAAACTGCTCATTGCCTTCAAACACAAGGGGGTGATGGTTGCGACTTGCATATTCAACAAGCTTCTCTACACTGCCGCGCGGAAGAGGGCGTTGATATAGAGGTTCCCCCTTATAAACTACATAGGCTCCATTTAAGCTAACAAAAGATTCAATATGAAGCAGCTCGGCAAGCGGCTTAAAGAAGTAAGGGGCACGTCCCGTTGCGATCACAGGTTCAATCCCGTTTTCTTTAAGCTCAGCGATCGCCTCGATTGTGTCTTGCGGCACTCGTTTCTCATCATTAACCAGTGTGCCGTCGATGTCAAAAAATACAACGTTATAACTCATGTCAGGTCTCTGCTCCAATCTCTGTCTATGTCGATGCTGTATGCTTCCAGTGTAACATTGATTTGGGTCTGCAATAAATAGCTTAGTTTGAACAATGTGTACCAAAGCTCAGCTCAGTTCAGTTCGATGTAAAAACAAGCTGGGATATTTAATAGAAGCAGCAGGGGGAATACAGCGATATGAAGGTAAACCAATTATCCATGCAAGCGAATGAATTCATTCAGCAATGTGATAGAAGAACAACGATCACAGACAAAGAAATAGTAAAAGAATGGCTCAAGCAGAATGGGATTCCTGTCTTCCAGGCTTTACTGGATTTTCAGGAGAAGTATGGAGGGACTAACTATTCCTTTGGAGGAAAGCTGAACCACAGTTGCACATTAGATGTAATGAGGCATTCTGCAACGGGCTGCGGCATGCCCAAGGTCTTCAAATATAAGGACCAATATATGGTGGAATGTCTCCATTTTATCTATGAGGGCGTCCATAAAAGCGGTTATATGGACCGTGCCGGAAAATTGTATTATGTAAACTCAGGGAACCCTTATCCTTTCGTGAACAATATACAGGAATTGTTGGAGAAGCATGCGATTTATTACCGTTTATTGCAGAAGCAAAAACAATGGGTGGTAAGAGAACTTTATGAGTCCGATGTTACTGCATGGCTCTCCAATGCGGAGCAGAAACCTATCCCTTTGTTAGAGGCAAGTCAAGAAGATTCCACGTGGTGGCAAAGTCACGATGGCAAATTATTTGTATCTATTCATCGTGTTGCGGGGTCACGTTTTGCAGCTAAAGCGTATGCTGCGGATGCTGCTGTTTTGCAGCAGCATGGTCTTTCCAGCAATTTGTCACTCCAGGGATTCCCTTTTTCCTGCTATTATGACCCGGAGAAAGAAACCGTTGAAATGGAGAATACGAAGGAAATCTATTGCTTCAATCAGCGATTATACAGAACCTGCAATTATTCCAGAGTTACTATTCAACAGGTGAAGGAAATCAAGGAGGTGCCTTTGTATCTATCGGGGCAAAAGGATATTAAAGTAAAAAATCACGTGGAAGAGTTTTTGCTGAAGCTTCCAAATCTTGTACTCCCTACAGATGATTATGATCCTTCCCTGATTGAGTTTGCTAGGCAGAGTGGGGATGAAATGATATTAAAGCTAATCTCTTATTTAGCTGATATGAAGCATCCGGACGACAGAAATAGAAGAACACCGGCAGAACATAACCTGGATCGATTGTTATACCAAGAATATTTGCGGCGTATGTCTGTAGTAGCGGAAGGGCAACCGGTAAAAGTAAACCCATTATTTTTTTACCCTTATCATATAGCAAGAGCTCCAGAAGAGTTCGATATAGAAAATGATTATTTCGTAATAAAAAGAATGAGGCATTCCTATGTACGATCCATTAGCAAGTTGGCGTTTTTTTATATGAAGTGTGCGCAGCAAGGAAATGAAGCTGCTTCTCAAGCCTATCGCGTATATGAACCGCTGCTGCTGTTGTATTGTCTAGGAGGTTATATTCTCAAGGAGCATGGTTTTATTGAGGTGGGCGGCGGGGCATTCCATCAGCACAGTTGGCAGCTACTCATTGGCAAAGAGCCCATTGACATCTATCGGAGGGCCACTGAAGCTTGGGAACAGCGGAATTGGGAGCACGCGATAGCTCAAATTCAACGGATCAAATGGGCAGAGAAGAACGTCGCTCAGTCCCGTGTAAGCGATGAGATGTGGAATGTGGCGTTTGCTCGCATAGAACGTAAAATCGGGATCGATCCTTCCGAGTTTGCATTTCGGTCCGTTGATGAACAGCAGCTAGTATTTAAGCTTTTTGCAGCTTACCCTGAATTACGCAGAGTACAAGGCACCCTTGCTCACTGGATTTGTGACAGCTATCTTCAATGGGCGGTATTGCTGGATCGGAAGCACCCTGTTGCGATGAAGTATCCATGCTTGTATGAACCGTTCATTGAACTGCTGCGTGATGAGAATCAGGCAGAGGCGTGGGAAGAACAGACGATGCTGTTGATTGCATTGCTGGAGCAGGAATCTATATTAAATTATGCTGATGCCTTACGGGGTAACGACCATTAAAATTCTACATAACGATTGGAGTACTGGCGATGGGATTGGACTTTCAGTTTGTTGTGGTGATGAAGGATAAAAATCGTTGCTGCGATATGGAAATACGTAGAGGAGCACGGTGGAAATAAAGATGATTATATTATTGCTCATTTCGGGATTCCGTCTCGATTCACCGCTGGTTTATTGGACTGAGCCAGACTGCGGATGCGGTTATGACCTATCTTGATTTGGAATATGAAGGAGAACGGCTCATTTATTATTGGGGTAACGAGATCAACATTGGACTCAAGGGTGAGGGACACTTGGATGTGGGTAAACAGAGGTTTCTTGAAATCATAGAGGCGTATGCTAATCGAACCGTGCATTTTGAGGGAGTTGAAAAATGAACAAGAAATATGGATGAAAGTTTCGAATCATAGGAGGGGAAAGTGTGGGTCAGCGAGCGAATTTGATTCTAGTTAGAAATGGAAGTTATAAGTTGTACTATAGTCATTGGTGTGCCAATACGTTACCAAGGGATTTATTCTGGGGACCGGAGGAAACCCTTTCTTTTATTGAGGGACAGCAGCCTGCAGAGGGATGGCTTGATGACAGATGGGCAGAAGGCGGAGTAATTATGGATATGGACCATCAGGTATTACTCTGGTATGGCGGAGAGGATATCATATATGATATTCCGCTTAGGCGGCAATTGTTTGCATTAATGCAGCCTTTATGGAGTGGTTGGGAACTAAGATGGGCCAAGGCGGGAATTGTTGATATGGCAATGTATTTACATTATCCGCTGGAGCATGTCAGATCGGTTGAATATACTACGGAATTAACATCATTAATCGAACCAGAGCCCAAAGATGGATTCATTCGCATAATTGCCAGCATCGTATTTCCAAATGGGGAATTGCGGATATTCCCGCTAAGCGGAACATTTGATGAATATTTATTAGCAGGTCCATCCTCATTTATTCAGGCTATAAGCCCGGCATCGGGGCAGCCAGAGCTTCGTGTGGCGGAATGGAGTGAGGACTTCCCGGATCAGGGATTTCATTTGGATACGAGACGTAGAAGCTTGGATATATGGTATGCAGGTGATGATTCTGACATCATTACGCATGTGAAAAAGTGCTGGCCAGACTGGACAGTCACGGATTTGGCTGATCAATATGAGGTACAAATCGTTCTAACTGGAAACGCTGTTATTTTTTCTCCACAATCTCAAAGTAAGCTTATCAGTCAGTTACAGGAAATGCTGCTCTACTCTGCTTCAAGCAGTCCTGTAGATAGTATCAAGCTTTTTGCGGATTATCATGAAAAAGCGGGCAGGGAGGTTGAGGTAAACCCGCTGGCTTTGATTGATCATCCGCAGGGGGTTGCCTTTAACACACGCGAGGACAAATTTAAATTTACGCTATCCCAAGCAATGCTTAATCAGGATTGTGATGAAGCTTTAAACTATAATGCAACCGGTTCATTTCATGATACAGTGAGGATATTTGCAAAATATGCTGAAAAGGATTGGCTGTCATCCTCATCACAGCAAAGCTGGCTGATGCATATGCAGGCATTTTTTCTATATATGGAAGCCCTTCTTTACATTGGACAGGTGCAGGATGTAGAAAATATACAATTGGATTTATACAAAAAAATGCATACTGAGGGAACCCAACGTTTTGGATATATCAATTCTTCGTCCGTGTTACTTCAGCTGGTAGAGGGAAGTTTGCTGCTATTTCAGCCTCATGGCAATACCGAACAAGTCATGCGAACATTGGGGCCATTGCTGGAACGGGAGCAATTGATGCCCGAGCATAAGTTTAAAATAACCTATTATATGGCATTGGCTAATATTCAGGATGGTAATTTTGTGGATGCAAAAGCCAAGCTGGCAGAGGGAATGGAGACGAAGGAACCTTTTTGGATCCGTAAATTGCAAGAACTTAACGACAGTATAGAAGAATACGAAAATCCACAGTCCGTATTATTGGAGGGTAAGAAGGGGAAGTGTCCTTTATTTGTGGAGCTGGCTCGTGGTGAGCAATGGGTCGGAGCTACCTCTTTAAGTCCAGATGGCTCTTTAACTGCTGTAATGTATATGGATGGATGGTTAAAATTGTCCAGAACTGCCGATGGGGATGAAATCGCTGCTTTTTCCGATAGTGTCTCTCTTTTTCAAGAGGAGAAGGCCACCAATATGAGTCTTGTGTTTAGTCCTGATGGTCATTTTTTGGCAGTGGGATTAGGTGTAGGCATTGTGAAAATATATGATGTACAGAAGCTTAAGTTGCATGCAGAGCATTTGCACCCGGGACTTGATTGGGAGCAATTAGAGCGAAACGCTTATTATCATGAATATACATATGTGCAGTTTAGTGTAACTGGAAAATATATGGTTATTGTCCCTACTGCTGAGGATTATGACCCGCAAGGGGATGACGGCTATCCAATTCCTTTGTATTACGGTACCTTTTACGTGATCGACTTCAGCACTGGAGAGGTTGTATTGGAGCATAGCTATAAAGAACGAAAAATTGGGGCTATTATGTTTAGTCCGGATGAGCGGTTGATTGCAGTTGGAATGTTTGGTAAAGAAGTCGTTGTGTGGGATATACAATGCCGGAAAACAATATTAGAACGCGATGATTTCGTCTGGCTAGGGCTTGCAGATTGTGTAGGCATGACTCAAACCTTAGCATTTACCGTGTATAGTGACAAACTGGTATATGCCTCTAAAAACGCTAAACTAACGGTGGTCGATCTCCTAGGTGAAGGCTGGAGCCATTCGGTTGCCTTTGAGCATAATTATGTTACTTGTGCTCTTTATGTGGACTCCAAAGATTACATTATTGCCGCTAAATATGCCCATTATAAACCTGTGATCATTACCAGATGGAAAATAGGTGACCCGAAGGAAGAGGTTTTGTTTATTGTCAGTCCCTATGTCGTGAAGGAATTTTCTGTGGATGAAGCTCACGATGAACTATGGGTGAGCAGCACGTCTACTGCAGAGCTTCGAAAATACAGCACTGGAGAGCTGGTTCGTAAATGGACTCCATATTCCTGGTGGTATTCCTATGGTGTGATCTATAATTCAATTTCTGTCAACAGCCAAGCCGGTATGGTAGCAATAAGCCATCAAGAGGGGATTCGGATAGGGCGTTCGCGTAATTTTTAAGTATAAAGCGCACATCGTGTTCTAAAGTGATTTGTGATAGATCAAAAGACTTGGAGGGAACGAAATGAACGAAATGACCATTGAACAAAAAGTGCAACAGTTTATTACAGAGTTAGAAACTCGGGAGAGTATCGCAATAGAGTCTGTAAACTCTTCTGTGTAAACCCTCAATCTATCTATTAAACTAAGAGGAAAGGTTGGATCGAGAGGATGAGCACAGTGGCCCCTAAATTTAGCAAGGATCAAAAAAATTCCAAAGAAAGTAGCTGGATCTCAACTACAATTTTTTCAAAGGAAAAATATTGAAGTACTTTGAGTAAAGTTTCTTTTCAGCTATGGGGAATAATTCCTGTTTTTTAGGACATATAGAGCCTTCCAAAGTGAACAAAAATTGTGGAAAAATTACCTTTTAGGATATCGCTATCTTAAGAGGTGATTTTTTTGTCTATACGGAAACGGCTTAATCAAATAAAGAAGAAAATCAAAGAAGGAAGAGGAACGGGAAGCGTTTCAGAATATATACGGTATCTATTCAGACGTCTCTTCAAGTGGGAGATCCACGTTTTATAAATTGAATTTAAATCCTGTAATGTATATTATAAGTTTAAATAGAATTGATAGTAGGTGATTCATCAGTGAATAATAATTTGCTTCTGATAAAAGAGTTTAGCAAGTTAACTGGCTTATCACGAAAAGCTTTGTATATTTATGATGAACATAATATTTTGAAGCCTGTGTTTATTCATCCAGATAATGATTATCGATATTATGATAAGAATCAGTTACTAACTGCTAAACGAATAAATTTGTTGAAACAAGCAGGATTCACCTTAAATGACATCAGTAAAATCATTCATAGAAAGTTATCAGATGATGAAATAAATAACTTGATAGAAGAAAAGCTTCAACTGGAAATGAATAAGATAAAAGAGGCAAATCAAGCAATTAATAAATTGAAAGAGCTGAATCATGCGATTGCGATTTTAAATAATGAAGTCAATGAAGAGTATCTAGAATCATTGATCGTATATGAATATGAGTTATTACCAAATGAAAATATATGTGTAGCGCTGAATAATTCAGAGGAATTGATTAATGAACTTAATGTTAAAAAAAATGAAAAAATCATCAAATATAAAATGACTGATAATAAAATTCACCCTGTTAGTATCGCCCTACCATTAGAAAATCAGGAATTGAATCAATCGGGAGTGACAAGATATTTTGGTTTTCAAACGCAAAAGTTTTTCTGTGAAATTGATCCTTATCAAGAAGAGTCGGTATTAAAGATAAATGAAATAATGAAAAATAACGAATTAAAGTTATCCGAACCATATATTTATGAACGTATATTAACCCCGGATGATTATCTGTATTCCTCCAAGCGCCTTTCGGAATTTATTTTTCCTTCTAAGTGTTAAGTAGTTGACCTTACCCTTAGGTTAACCTTTAGACTCTCTTTAAAGGAGGGGTTAACACATGAAGAACAATAATTACGCATTGGTAACAGGAGCTTCTAGAGGGATAGGAAAGGCAATCGCAATCCAACTTGCAAATGATGGGTTCAATTTATTATTACATTATAATCAAAATATTGAAAAAGCCAATCAGGTCAAAGAGGAAATTGAATCAATTTGCAGACAAGCAAAGTTAATTCAGGGTGACTTCAATTCCAGTGAAGGAATTAAAGAATTTATTGAGAAAACTAAAAAATTGATAATCCAAGATAATAATGTATCACTGCATACAATCGTTCATAATGCTGGACATGCTACATCAAATGGATTTGGAGAAGTGGACTATGATGAGTTCGATCGGCTATTCAATGCAAATGTTAAAGCACCATATTTTATTACACAATCTCTAATCGGACTTTTAGAATCCAATGGCAGGATAATAAACCTATCATCAGGTGTGACACGTATCGCATTTCCCCATATGATGGTATACAGTATGACAAAAGGCGCAATGAATACAATGACATTTACACTAGCAAAGGAATTGGGTGAAAAAGGAATTACGATCAATTCCGTAATGCCTGGAATCATTGATACGGATTCAACTGCTAACTGGCTGCATACAGAAGAAGGTCAAGAAAATGCAAAGAATATGAGTGCTTTAAAAAGAGAGGGTCAACCAGAAGAAATTGCAAATGTTGTTTCGTTTCTAGCGAGTGAAAAAGCGAGTTTTATTACTGGTCATAATATGGACGTAACTGGTGGAAGTCATTTGTAATGAGTTAAATGGTTTAACTAGAGACCTGATTTATTTAGAACTCAGAATTAGGAATTTTTAAGTGTAATGTGAACAGTTAAAAAAGAATACTCTATGCAGTTAGAAGATGGCTCCTGAATTCGAATTCGTCAGGGGTCATCTTTTTCAATGTCCATTGATAACGCTAGGTATTGTAAAAGTGCACATACGCCTCTATTCGTGTGCGCAGCTCCTCAAGAAGACCTGCTTCGCCGTGTGCAGCATACGTAGCCCGCCAACGTTTAAGGCTTTCTTTAGGCTTGTGGGGATCAAACATATCTACATTCGAACCAATACGTTAATACGTTGTTATACGTAGTTGCTAACCTCCATCCAGATTACTATAAATCCTGTGTTAATTTCATTATATTTATTTATCTCCTGAGCTAGCGAAAACTCGGTCGTCAGATGTATTTCAAGAGGCGGTTTCATACGATACATCTGGGAACCTAACCGCGTCGCGGCCGGGACCCTGGATCCCTTTAGGTTCTCGGGTTCGTGAATGCCATAACGTTATAGGGAATCGGCAAGTGTTCAAAGAAACACTTGAGCATTTTGCAGTAATCTAAGCCCTTGCTACACAAGGACTTTCAGCAATA
>NZ_JAJNBZ010000039.1 GCF_021369635.1 Paenibacillus profundus
AGTCTTTTTGTTTCTCAAATCTCATATTTCTTCATTATAGGAATGCTGCCCGTTAGTTTAACGCCACTGCCCTGGTCTACAACTTTATTTTTACGGTCTAATACTTTTCTCAAGACAGGAAGTCCGTCAGGAAGTCCGTCAATTAAGCATTGCATAATGGTAAAAAAATAACCCCGATACGTAAAAGTACCGGAGTTATTCGTTATGGTTCATGGAACGGTTCTGGCGGCAAAAGGAGTTTACTGGGCGGTTGCCCGATCCAGCATATGCTCCAGTCGTGAACATAGCTCGTCCTCTTCTTCCATATGAGACCAATACAGCTTCATTTCATTGCGCATCCGATCGATTTCATCAGATCGCAGCCGCAGCTCGCTAAAAAAGCGGAACGATGGAATGATTTCACGGTACATCGAAAACCGGCTCGGACGGATCAATATATCTGTGCCACTCCATTCTGCCGCCTTCTTATGGGCGGGTATGCTGAACGTATTCTTTCGAATCGTTAATTGCGCTGAATAGGAGAGCAAATAGTCGACTAACGTCTTGGCCGCTTCCTTCGCTTTCGATTTCCGGCCAACCATAAGTCCAATCGCGAGCAGCAATGTTTTCGCTTCGTTCAAATAAGGCAGCGGCGCCACATCGAACGAGAACTGGACGTCTTTCAGATGGTTCAAGCTAAAATAGGTCGACATAATCATCGAGACCTTCCCTTGCCGGAAGAGCTCCTCCGCATCCGCGTCGCTCTCTGACATATAGTTGGGAAAAATATGCTGGTGACCCAATAAGTCACGTGACAATCGTATCCCTTCCATCAGCTTCGAATCACCCAGCTGCACTCGTCCTTGCTCGTCACGCTCCACCACCGAACCGCTCTGAAGCAAAAATACAGGCCAGCGATTATTAGACAGCAAATGAAAGTAAAATCCGTATCTGTCTTGCTCGTTGCCAAGCTGCGCGGCCGCCTCCATTAGATCGGACCAGCGCCAGCTACTGTCCGGCTCGGCAATATCTTTCTCTGCGAAATGATCCCGGTTATAGCAGAGGATGACCGGAGAGAAGATAAGAGGCAGCGCCAATATATGATTTTGATAGCTAAAAGAATCAGATATAAAAGGATACTGTCCGGAAGGACTCATGATCGGTTCGAGCAAATGATGATGCCCCTCATGAACAAACATTTGAAAATCGCTATAATTTACGGTCGCGATATCAAGCATGTCCCGTTCAATATACTCCGACACGGTATCACTATAATTTTCATAAGGAAGGGGAATCATCTGCACTCGGATATGCGGATACTGTTGTTGGAAGTCGGACAACAATTGTTCCATCGCCGCCTCTTCGACTACCGATTTATAGTATCCGAACCGAAGCTCTACGGTTCCTTCTCGCCCCGGGTTCAATACCCGGTTGCCGATACGCGGCACTTTTTCGATCAATTGCTCGGATACGAGTATATCCAAGCCTTTGCGCACAGAATTTTTACTCAATTGAAACTGTTCGCCCAATGCTAACTCGGAGGGCAAGTATTCCCCAATGATACGCTTGCCGGTCACAATCTCTTCCCTTAATACGGAGACCATTTCGTCCAGACGCTTTCTGAATGTGGTGCGGCTCGGTTTGCTTGTCATTCTATAATCCCCTTCACCCATAACTACTCCGCTCTAATCTAGTATATATCTAGTTTACATAATAATGATATCGACATATATAGGAAAAGTCAACGCTGCCTCAACGAACGAGACGGCTCAGAAATGACATCCGGTAAATTTGCCGCGGGCGGCCTTTATACCTGCCTTTCGTATCACCGACGACGTCCACCAGCCCTGCATCAGACCAAGCCAACAAGAAGCGATGCGCGCTTCGCACCGTCACACTCAACGTGTCAGCAAGCTCCTGCGCATAGAAGTCGATCTGCCCGCTCCGAGTAATATGCGCCACGAGACGGCTCAAATACACTGTCGTGCAGCCCGCCGCCGTCGCTTCTGCGAGAATGTCCGTATCGATTAGCGATAAATCGACCTCATGGGGCTGCGTCATCTCCAATGGTCCGATGACACTTCGATCCTCGCGAATGATGAACCCAATATTGCCGCCGGCGTCCTTCGCATGGCGAAGCGCCATACGAGCATGGATGCCTGCTTCATTCGCCGTCTTGCCGAACCCGATGCCGACACTCAACGTCAAGCCGAATTGCTGCTCCAATTCTTTTGCAAGCGGAAGCGTCTTGTACCCACCCGTCTGCTGTTCAAAAATCCCCCGTGTCGTCACGAACAAATACTCATCACCGCTAAACGGAGTTAAATACCCTTCCAATGATTCGACATAACCAAGCAGCGTGCGATGAATGTCCAGCTTCAAGCGCTGCACCTCATGATCCAGCATTTTGCTCTCCACCAGCCGCGCAAAACCGTCAAGATGAATCATGCCGACAACAATTTGCGCTTCTTTGCTTCGGCGCGTTTCGGTCGACAGCAGCGCGCGCTCCAATGCAACCACGACGTCTTGCTCGGTCGGTGCAATCAAGTGATTGGGGATGCCCGCCTCCGTAAGCGCTTCGGCAACCCCGTGAATCCCGGTCAAGGCCGCTGCAGCCAATCCCTGGTTGTAGTGGTAGCGATGAAATGCAATAACGCCCTCTAGCTCCGTTCCGATTGCTTCCTCGAAATACATCACCTCGACTGGCTGCTCGTTCAGCTCTACCTTGGTTTTCGCCATATCTTTCTCTGTGACAGAATCGACGGAAAGCGACGTCAAGCCGAATTGCTTATTAATATGATAAAAGGCCCGGTACAGCCCGCCTCTGGTAAGCGGGACGAAGTGCACCGGAATTGTAAAGCGCTGTTCCTCTGTCGCTATTTTAAAAGGGAGAGGACCGGAAAACAAAATCACTTCCACCCGGTTCAGACATTGTTCCACCAGCTTGGGCACTTCCGCCTCATTGCTGTACGTTGCGATTACCGGAACAAATGACGGAAAGCGCTTCACCGCTGTCTGCATAATTGGAATGACAGCTTCTGAACCGATTAAGCCAATCGGAATGCCTTTATCCAGTGTTCTCTGTGCCGTTTTCACCTCGAATGCCCCCTCCCGGAAATAAATCGTTCAAAACAGCAGCTATGGCTTATGGCTTCAGCCAAGTCGATACATGCCTGCTAACAAACTCGTCATCCGTCAAATGAGGATAGTCACGATAAATGCGGTCCAATTCTTCCGCCTGCCCCGGCGACAACCCTTCTTCCTCATTCAGACACCATATTCCGCCTAATAGGCCTTGTCTGTACAACACTTCATGGATACCAGCAATACAGCCTTTGAATCCATTCGCCGTGTCGAACAATGCTGCGTTAGAGTCGGTCACCTGCCCGTTCAGCGTAAGCCACTCGGCGGAAATCTGTTCGCTATCGCGCGCCTGCTTCACGCGCTCCAGCAATTCGACCGCCCGTTTCGTCCATACAGCCCAATGACCAAGCATCCCGCCGACGATCCGTTTCTCGACCGGCTTGCCGTCGACCGTAAACCGGTACACGGTCAGCAAGTCATTGACAATATTGTCGTCATTGCCGGTATATAGCGCAATCTCGTCCTTGCGCTGCGAATGACATACCGCGCGCACGACGTCGATTGTCTGATAACGGTTGAACGGCGCCATTTTAATAGCAACTACACCGGGGATATCTGCGAATTCCCGCCAGAAAGCATAACTGAACACCCGCCCGCCGACAGAAGGCTGCAAATAAAACCCGAATACAGGAATGATGTCCGCAATCGCCTTGATCCGTTCCAAATGCTCGGTTTCTGACCAACCCTTTAATCCGCCCATGCTCACTAAGCCGATATCATAGCCGAGGGATACAGCCACACGTGCTTCCGCGGTCGCTTGTTCCGTAGTTCCGCATATCCCCGCTATCTTAAGAAACGGATGTTCGAGAGTAGCCCGTTCCACTTCCTCCGCCGCCATCTGCAGCACCGGCTCATACAGACCGACATCGCGAATTTCGAATTGGGTCGAATGGACGCCGACCGCAATCCCTCCGGAGCCCGACGCCATGTAATACCGGGTGAGCGCCCGCTGTCTCATCTCATCAAGCTCGCGTTCCGCCGTGAGCGCCAGCGGATGAGCCGGAATGACGACGCCTTCATGCAGCGCCCGCCGTTTCGCGGCTGATAACGGTAGATAAGCAGTCATGCTAGTAATTCCCCTTTCTTTCTTGGAAGTGAGTCGGCTTATTCCATACTTCTCCGCCCTGCTTCAGCCACTCGGCAATCCAGTCGATCATTTGCATCAACGACACGCGAGGGTATCCGAACAGCTGGAACGACTTCGCCGCGTTGTTGAGCAGCGCCGTATCCGCTTCCTTGCCTTCGATGATCGGCGGCTGCCCGAACCGCATTCCGAATTGCTCTGCCACCCAGCGCAACGAAATCGTCTCCGGTCCGGTCACGTTAATAATGTTCGGGGGCGTGCTGCATGCCAGCAGCGAGCGAATGGCAATCTCATTGGCATCCCCCTGCCAAATGCAGTTCGCATGCCCCATGCTGATATCAATCGGACGGTGCTCCTGCACCGACTTCGCAATCTCAAGCAGAACGCCATAGCGCATATCAATAGCATAGTTCAGACGATAAATACTCATTGGAATGGAATACTCCTTCGAGTAATACTCGAATACCCGCTCCCGACCCAAGCAGGATTGCGCGTACTCCCCGACGGGTCCCGTATCCGACAGCTCGCTAGCACCGCCCTGGAGCACCGGAGTTAACGGATATACGTTCCCCGTCGAGAACACAACGATGCGGGAATTGCGGAACTTCTGCGCCACCTGTCCCGGCAAGTAGGTGTTCATCGCCCACGTAAACCCTTCGTTGCCTTTCGTCCCGAACTTGTTGCCCGCCATGTAGATGACGTTCTTCACATCCGGCAGCTGCTCTAGGTCATTCGGATTGAGCAGGTCGGCTGCAATCGTTTTCACGCCGTCGCGCTCCAATTCATCCTTCAGACTTGCAGAAGAGAATCTCGATGCGCCGTACACTTGCTTGTTGGCTCCGGCTTTCTGAATCGCATTCATCGCCAAGCGCGCCAGACTCGGCCCCATTTTTCCCCCGACGCCCAGCAGCATAATATCCCCTTCGATATTGGCCATATCCTGAACCAATGCATCTGACGGCTCCGCTAATTTCACTTCCAGCTCTTCAATTGTTCTCATCCCATTTCCCTTCCTTCTGCTTTAGTGGTGATGCACCGTTCCTAATTTCATGTTAGAAGAAGGGAAATGATTAAGACAAGGAGATTAAATTGTCTTTAAGTGCGGGCCCATAAAATAATTCCGTTAGATATAAACAAGTTATATACCAGATATACAATAACTTCGGCAAGATATCAACTTTTGTCAATTAACAAAACAAAAAAGAAACTTATTTATAGTAAATATATAAGGTATTATTAGGTTTAATCGTATTTAGGGACTTTTATATTCTGGTTCAAATCTAGTTTTTTAGACTGATGACCCCCGTATCAATCCCGAATATATAATAGTGATTACTTGGCAACTAGCTAGCCGACCACGCTCATGATGTCCTTCAATGGTACGTCCTTCCTTGTCAGCATCTCCTTCACTTTCTCCATCCGCTTCATGTCGACGTAACACATGAGTAATTGACCGGTTCACTCTTTGAATACGCGGGTGACATCGGATGGAGACAATAGCAAGTGGTTGGCAATGATCTCAAGCGAAATAGAGCTGTCCAGATAATGATCGGCGACATAGTCCATAATCTTGTCTGACAGTCCTATGTTCTAATAACTAATATGCTCATCCACTTAGTTGCACATCTCTTGGCACAGTCCTACAATTCGAAGCTTCCAATTCTTCCATCGTTTCATATTCAGTCGTGGCGAGCGGGAGTAATGTGCAAAGCGTAGCGCTTTGATTATATGGAATACGTCGTCGTGCTGCTCTATGTCGATGACTATGCCCGGTTCCAGCAGCTTCATTCTACCTCGAAGCATCATATTCTCAAGTGCAGTGTATCCAATATGTTGAAGTAGCTATCTCAAAAAAAAGTAGTAGTTGGATATAAAGTTGAGCTACCGAATAACCGCACCATTGCCTTGCTGCTTAATCAGGGAGATGTTACCCTTCATGAGCTTCTCCTTCTGATTTTCCCCGAATACCCATTCGCGAACACGGAAGCTGTTCTGTACTTACCATGACGTGTTTGATGGCTGAGAGCAGGATATTATCGTGAGACTCGTAAAGCGACCACACGTCTCGTTACAGAGTTCCACTAGGTGCTCTCGATTGCGGCGATAGAAGTCGGGAACCATGGATAAAAATAAAAGAACTCGCGATTGGCGAGTTCTTTACGGGCGTAACGTTTTTGCATTATCCATTGTCTATCAGCTTCCTCAACTCATCCGTGCTAAACGTTGACGTCACCGCTGTGCTGCACCTTATCCGGGAACATATCAAATGCCGACCTATCTTCTCCAGTGTCGCGTTGAGTTTAAAGGCTTCACCTTCCCAATTACGCTTTCTCAGAAATCACGGCCCCATCGGGCTTTAGCTCTATCACGTTCTGGTATCCAAATACGGGAACTGACTCACCATCAACAAATTCCATAGCCAACTTCACCGTGCACTGTCTGGAACGAAAGGTAGTGCTTGATATCCGCGAAACCACTCTTTGCCAGCTACTGTGAACGGTTTGTAGTTTGAATTCACTGTCGTACTTTTTCATCATGTTGGACACCTCGATTATTAATGCTTTTTATTGTTACACTGTCGTTCTCCGTGTCCAAGGTAAAGTCTAGCATTGGTGTTAACCTCTTATATTTCGTTCACTAGGCAATTCTAATACAAGTCCTGAAATATTTAACTTATCGTAATTAATGGAACTTATTTTCTTTTTTATTCTCAATTTTTCTATATATAGCCGCAATTACACCAATACATATCAATAAAGAACCACCTATAAATGTGTAATTAGTGATTGACCAAATGTAGCCTGGAACAAGAATAAATAAAGTATCCATTTTGCTACCAGCTTGATCAGCGAAGTTCAAATAGATGATAATTTTCTCTAAACCACTTAAAGCCATAAGTAAGATACCAAATATAATAAAAATCAATGGCAACTTAGATACCTCCTCATTGAAATAAATTAATATAGGATTGAGCAATTACTCAATCCTATATTATCAAATTAGTTTACATATGCTATTGCAAACTCTCCATCAACATGATCGCCGGCCACTTTTGCAGGAGAAGCTCCCCATACATCTGTCTTAGTGCCCATAGTCTGACATCCAGTCACAGGGTAACACCCCATATAAGTAATATTTCCTTTAGTAAAATTGTACCTAGGAGCAAAAGTTAAATATCCTGTTCTTCCGATTTTTACATAAAGAGTATAAGTTAGATTAGAAGCCGAAGATGTTGACCATTGAAAACTAGCATTTGCCTTAATATAAGATTTATCTCCCGCTGTTAATCCCGCGCCCCAATTTTCAGTTGATGTGATAGTTTCCCCTTAGAAATTGGACAAGGTAGTGCTGATCCAGTGCAGTTTAGATCCGCACTGGCTTTACGAGGAGTCATTAATTCAGACCATTTTTGTTTTTCAGAGTAATATGACATGTCAACAACATTTAGTGGATTGACAAGTTCTTCAGCGTCGGTGTTTTTGTAAAGATTACTTTTTGAGGAAATCTGGGCGGCTAAAATACGACCTTTTTTCAGACTTTCCATATATTTTTCCAAAGGAACGGGGGTGCCATCAGCCTTAAATACTTCATAGTATTTTACATTATCTTTTTCATCAATCAGAACCTTTTCTCCGTTTTCATAAATAATCTTCAAACCATAATCATCGTTTGAGGCTAATTTTTCTCGGGAATAATGTACCATATTTGATTTATTTTGTGTATATTTTCTCTTAAAACGAGAAATTAGTCCTACTCACAAGGTGAATATCAAAAAGTCGGATATTGTATGTATTCTCTATTTTTTACCAGTTTGATGTCGTATATTTTTTATCTATTTTCATGAGAGTGTTTTCCCTTGCGTTATTACCTCCAATCAAAGAGTTCCAGACTTACTTGTATGGATATATACAGTCCGAAACTACCGATTATCTCACCATTCTCTACAAAATAAAAAGCCACTGAATAAGCAGCGATTCAGTTATATTGATAAAGCGACACGCCTTTCACGTTCTGCCTTTTCTGAAAGTTGACAATGTAGTGCTTTAGGGATACGAACATTAAATTTACCACTGAATGCATCTGCTGCGGCCATCGCCAATGTCCCCCCGTATTTAAGCTTCACTTCAACACGCTCGGATACCCGACACCCGGCCACACCGAATATTGCGTTTCTGAGTGATCCTGCATCAATCCGTTGGATTATGTTTGATTTCCTACAAGCGCAATAAATCATTGACAGCGCCGGACTTCTCCCCTCGCAACCGCCCAAAATTGCATTTTTTTGTTGCGCTCCCGTCTTATGGTTACTATAATAGTAGTAACTCTTTAACTTAAAGGAAGGATTGTTCCCCTTGGATTTTCGTGTATATATTTTAGCGCTGGCGGCCTTTGTTGTTGGCACCGTGGAATTGATTATCGGCGGAATTCTTGATCAGATTGCGTCTGATCTGCACATCTCTGTCAGTGCGGCAGGACAGTTGATTACGATCTTCTCGATCGCCTTCGCCGTGTCTGCACCGATTCTGATGAACGCAACAGCGCGATTTGAACGCAAGAAGCTGTATCTGGTCTTTTTGTTCGTGTTTCTTATTTCCAATCTTATCGTCGCCTTCAGTTCGAACTATGTGACCTTGCTGGCGGCACGAGCCTTGTCCGCATCAAGCGGCTCATTGCTTATCGTCTTGTCCATCACGATTGCATCGAAGCTCGTTCAACCTGAATACAAAGGGCGGGCCATCGGCGTCATCTATATGGGCATTAGCGGATCGCTCGTCTTGGGCGTGCCGATTGGCATGGTGCTTGGCAATGCGTTTGGATGGAGAGCGCCGTTTCTCTTCGTGGCGCTGCTTACGGTGATGGCCATGGGCGGAATTTATGTCTTCTTGTCGAATGTGCCGCCATCCGCGGTAACATCGCTTCGCAAGCAATTGTCCTCGTTGAAGAACGCTAAGCTCGTGAGCGGACATCTCATATCATACTTGATGCTAACGGGACATTTAACGCTGTATGCTTATTTCACCCCGTATTTGCAGACGACCTTTCAACTGAGTCCGGGGGCAACAAGCCTCGTCTACTTCCTGTTCGGTCTAGCTGCCGTCTCTGGAGGAGGGCTTGGAGGATTGTTTGCGGACAAATGGGGCACGAGCCGATCGATGCTGCTGATCGTATCGTGCTTCGCCGTGGCGATGTTCATCCTGCCTTTGGCCGCGCAAGTATCGTTCTATGTCTTTATGGCGGCGGTCATGCTCTGGAGTGCGCTCAGTTGGGCACTGTCTCCGGCGCAGCAGAGCTACCTTATGCAGACCGCACCCGAGACGTCAGATATTCAGCTTAGCTTGAATACGTCGGTACTGCATTTGGGCATTGCCAGCGGCTCAATCGTCGGCGGCATCGTCATTGAACAGAGCTCTGTAGCGCATAATGCGTGGGTAGGCTGCATCTTTGTGCTATTGGCGCTTGGCAGCACGGTGTATTCCCTTACCCGCCCTGCTCTCGTCAAGTCTGCTGCTCCTGCCGCACACTCCGCAATGACAAAATAAATGAGGAAACCCGGGGCAGCTGCCTCGGGTTTTGTTATGTGACGCATATATTTTTGGGATTTTTGCGCTTCAAGAGTATGTCTTCGTCCTGCTCTTTGCTCCACTATCCCCCTTCATCAGAAAAAAAATAATATAACTCCGCGATTCCCTGCAACGTACCGGACGATCGATATCCTCGCTTAATCTGTAGCATCGTACACGACTTGATTTTCATTGCGAAACTGTTCTTCATTTTCCACTTGATATCCATATCGAAACAAGTTGAACTCTTGAACCTCGTTGCAATTTGTTTAAGGCGTACTGATATATTTCATCTAATGTGACAAAGGAGGATACCATCAAGGATAAAACGCGCTTCTACACTTGGCCTACATTTTCGCCCATAATGAGCATCCATATTTGTCCTGCACTTTCTCTCATGTAATGTTATCGATACCTGAACAGGCAGCACATCACATAAAGTGCGTTCATGTTCAGATTAAGTGCGCTCATGTCCAGATTTTCCACCGCTGCGCCGCTTCTGAGAGATTGGGAGAGTGGGCAAATAGGCCAATCTATAGAACACCGCAGCCCGAATGACCCCATTTAACCCAATCTCTTCAACCAACTCACCACGAAAAAAAACTCTCGCACGGTTCGGTCTGTGCGAGAGTGTTCTGGATTCAATAGCGCAGCTGCATGAGCAATGATTTCATTTCCTCGTCCTGCATCAGCTCCGCATAATATTTTTGCGATATTTTTGCCAAGGCGACATCATGATAGAAAAATTCGATGAAAAACTTAACGAACGGTTGCGCTCCCGTCCGCATCGCCTGCCAGTACCCGTTCTCCATCCCCGCGAACATGAGCTGTTCCGAATCGGCCACGACGAGCGTAAATCGCTCCAGCGTCTGGTGTTCCTCCGTCGGGGAGAGTGTATGCAGCTTCGATACCTTTGCCTGCGGCACGTCCGTTCCCGTCACAAACGCCTCGACGCGGACGCCCTCCCGCTCCTTCCGTTCCAGTAGCGGAACGCATTCCTTGAACTCATCATTCCACATCGAGACGATAATGGAGTGCGCTGCCTCTTCGATCAAATGCTTGCAGTACGCTTCGATGGAGGTGTCCGACTTCAAGCTCCACACTTGGTTATCGGCATAAATTTTACGTTTGTTCAGCTGCTTCAATTGCTCGATGCTATTTTCGAATTCCTTGGACAGCTTATCGATGACGACCTGCAGCGGCAGCGCCAGGTACGTTTTTTTCTTGTCGGAAATGGAGTCTGATACCAGCCCTTTATCACTCAACCGTGACAAAACTTCATATATCTTTGCCTTCGGCACGCCCGAGTGCTTCACCACGGTCGAGGCATCCATCGGGTCTTCACTCGCAACCAACGTCTCATATACTTTGCTCTCGTACTGTGAGAATCCGAATTTCTGAAGCATTGCTCCTCCTTCTGTTCCCTATCCATTCATCCGTATCGGAACGGTGTTCCGCGTTCGCGTTACGACTATCTTACTCCAGCCGTTGCAAAATGAAAAGCGCCTCCCTTAATCCTGTCCGCCTTCTTTCAAAATGAATTATAATGTACTAATGAAGGAGATGGTATGTGATGAATCGCCAACGGACAGTAGGAATCGTTCTGTTTGAAGATGTGGAAGTGCTTGATTTTGCAGGACCATTTGAAGTGTTTTCAGTAACATCCTATCCGCAGGAGCATGCGAATGCCGCAGAAGGAGGAGCTCCGTTCAAGGTCATGACGATATCGGAAACGGGCGGCATGATCCATGCGCGAAATGGCTTGAAGGTCGTGCCGGATTATAGCTTTCAGAATGCTCCGCATTTCGATATTGTCGTAGTTCCAGGCGGGCTTGGAGCGCGTGTGCGCGAGGTGCATAACGAGGCGATGATTCGCTGGATTAAGGACTGCATGGAGTCGGTCGAGCTTATGACCTCGGTCTGCACAGGGGCTCTGCTGCTGGCGCAGGCCGGCCTGCTGGACGGGAAGCAAGCGACGACGCATTGGGCCAGCTATGATCGGCTGCAGGATGAATATCCGGCCGTGAAGGTAGTGCGCGGCGGCAAATATGTCGACACGGGAAGCATCGTCACCTCGGGCGGCATCTCGGCAGGCATCCATATGGCCTTTCACGTCGTGCGGCGGCTGCTTGGGGCGGACATTGCCCGCGCGACCGCGAAGCAGATGGAATACGACATCGTGTTGGAAGATTGAATAGATAGGAGATAGATAACGTTGAATTCTCAACCTAGAGTCGGCGTGGGTGCCGTCATTATTAATGATTCGAACGAAATATTGCTCGTCCTGCGGGCCCGTCATCCAGAGAAGGATACATGGAGCATTCCCGGGGGCAAGGTCGACTTGTACGAGACACTGGAGGATACCGTCGTCCGTGAAGTCATGGAGGAAGTGGGGCTTCAAGTGCAGGTGCAGCGGCTGCTCTGTACAGCAGAAACGATAGACGCAGGGCGGGAAGATCATTGGATATCCGTCATCTACGAGACTAGAGTCGTCGCGGGCGAAGCCCGCAATATGGAGGAAGGCGGAGCGCTCCATGAAGTAAAGTGGTTCTCGTTGGATCAATTGCCGCCGAACCTGGCTTCCTTCACCTTGCCGGCTATTGACACCCTGCGCTCTTAATCGGATAAGCTTGAAAAAGGCCAGAAACAATCAACGTTTCTGGCCAGCTCCATTCAAGGAATCAGTCTCGTTAAAACCATTGCGCTCTCCGTTGGATCTTGGTTTGGATTTGGATTCTTTAATCGTTATCCGATTTTGGGAATGGCTGATCATTTCAATCGCATCGCCAACGATGTCCTACTCATATGAAGCATCGCTAACGGGAATAAAATAACCATTTTCGAAGTAACTTTTCAACGTTATCGTTTTTTCATTAGATGGTGCAGAGAAGAAATGATAACCACCGCGCCAAGAAAAAGTTTCGCCCTTCCTCAGTTCCGGCGCAGTATCCACAATCTGCAAAAAGTAAGTTTTGCCATAATTTTGAGTAAAGACAACCGGGCGCTCATCCGCAAGATACTGTAATTTACCCAGACCATAATCGCGATCGAGCCAGACGAGCAAATGATGCTGTCCCGCTTCCTGCTTGCTGGAGCGAAGCACATATTTATCAACTTCCGGATGCTCCGCTTTCGTTCCGGAATCACTATAGCCTACGGCTGAACTGCGGGCTGTAAGCTTATCCCCGGCATAATAACATATCTCGTCATTCCAAGCGCCATTGACCGACTGTAGCCCGTAATATTTGTAAAAGGTGACGTCTTCCAAGGCTTCGATTTCGTTATTTACCCGAACTTGACCGCCTGCAATGTCGTAGGTGACCGTTTCTTTCAATATTTCACGACCGCCGCCGTCCTGTTGCTTCGTATTGTATCCTTGAATATAGTTAACGACTTGAATCGTCACCTTGCTGTTCGGAATCACTTGACCGTCTTTGACTTCCACTCCGTCGGCCCACACTTTATATTGAACCGTTCTCGCTGTCGGGGAACTATCCATGCCCCCGTCGTAGTTGTGATTTCCCCCTGTAAAATCTTGCCCGTTCGCGTTGCCGGACTCATTTGCTTTCACGATATAGGGCCCAATCCAATCCGAGCCTTCCCCTTGCAGCACGCTTGACGCCCGGTTCAAATCCGGACTGACCTCCTTGCCCTCGTTCATGCTTAACCGCCATTCATAAAAGCTGTGCAGCTTATTCGCCCCGAAATGGTCGAATACGAGCCACATATCATAGCGCTCGTTGTACTTATGAGCCACTTTGATGTTACTTCCATCCTTAACTACGTATTGCTTCCCTCCCTGTAAAGGATCGCGAATGACCGGATTCTTTAACCCCGGATCCATTTCGATGATGGAATCCGCTCCTTTCAGTTGGTTGAATCGCCAGGGCGACACTTCGACAACCTTGGATTCCCCCTCGATATTTCCAACTGCAGCCCGAATAACGGCTTTACCGGCCTGAAGCGCTTTCAATGTTCCCTCTGGCGTAATCTCGATGACGCTCGGCTCCGAACTCGAAAATACCGCTTCTACTGTGACCAGCTGGCCTTGGACATCCTTTTCGCTTTTATTTTCGACGGCAAAATAATCTTCCGCCACGCCCTGTTCATTCAAGTAACCAACATAGGGCAGAAATTGATCTTTGTTATAGTCTCCGACCTTCACGCCATCATAATTGCCGGGGTTATAATATCCTGTATAGATCGAGGCGATATTCGAAGCGTAATTTGATTTTTCATCATTTTTAGGGAAGTAATCGGCAAAAGCAGTTGGAGATAAGACCGATGTCATCAGAAATGCAGCTATCAGCAAGCTTAAACCTTGTTTCCACATCTTCATTCACGATTTCACTCCTTCATCTGATCAAAATAAAGCGTTTACATATATATTGAAATAAAAAACCTCCCTTCTGCGCACAACTTTCTTGTGGCCTTAACAATGCGGTGGTTTATTCCCCCTTTTAATTATATTTTAAAGGATATATTATTCAATAACATCTACATCATGTTTCGCAAATGAATCGAAAGAAGCATGCGCCTTCCTCCCCTATACCTATAAGCGTCGAAACCATCATAAATTATCGCACTTGATATGAAGAAAAATAAATTGGCCTCGCTCGTATCCTTTGGTATAACATAACTTAGTAAGAGGCGATACTCTCTCCGTTCGGCGTTTCCGCTCAATCTCCCCTTCGGTCAGTAACAACGATTCCCGCATGTCTCAGACGCTAGGCGGTGTGATCTACGGTGATGTTGCTGCATCGTCAGAGAAGCAATATTACTAGGGACATGTACACCAAAGTTAACTCACCCTGCGGAGGGAGGCCTCTTCTGAACGAGAGGGAGAATGGAGAGAAGTGCTTGGCAGCGTATCCTTATTGCTGGAAATGTGATCGTTTCTTATAGAATATTTCATTGCAAAAACTTCGTATGATAGCCTAATCAAAAGTTAACATTCTGAGGGAAACCGGAGATGATAAGAAATGAAAATAGATCGCTTGTTGTCCATCGTCATTCTGCTCATTAACCGGAAAATGGTGCAGGCCAAGGAGCTCGCTGACATGTTCGAAGTGTCGGTGCGCACCATTTACCGCGATATCGAGGCCATCAATCAGGCTGGCATTCCGATTGTCACCTTTCAAGGGGCGAATGGCGGCATCAGACTGGCGGAAGGCTACCGGCTCGATCGCAATCTGCTGACGAACGACGAGCTCGCCGCTATCGTCACGGCGCTGCATAGCATCTCCTCCTCCTACCGCAGTCAGGAGAACGACATGCTGCTGGAGAAGATAAGCAGCATAGTCCCGCCTGCCGATTCGGAGCAATTCAACATTAAGACGAAGCAGTTCATGGTTGATTTCTCGCCGTGGGGCAATCATAGCCGGATTGAGGAGAAGCTGGTGAAGCTAAAGCAAGCCATCGAGCAACAGCAACTGGTATCCTTCACCTATTGCAGCGCGGAAGGCAAAGTGACGACACGCTGTGTCGAACCGTACACACTGGTATTGAAGCGGCAGCGATGGTACTTGTACGGCTACTGTACGCTGCGGGAGCAGTTTCGATTTTTCAAGCTATTCCGTATCAAGGATATGGTGACGGAAGCGCGGCAATTCGAGCGGCAGGATATACCGATCAATCAGCTTCCATGGGAACGGGACTGGAATGCGCCGCATCAGACGGTCCGAATCGTGCTGCGCTTTGAACCGCACGTCAAGCATCTGGCCGAGGAATGGTTCGGCATCGAAGAACTGCAGGAAGACGAGGAAGGCAAATTTGTCGTATCCGTTCCCTTCCCAGAGGATAATTGGCTGTATGGCTTCATTCTTAGCTTCGGCGAAGGCGTGGAGGTTATCGAGCCGGAGCATATTCGCAGCAAGATTCGCAGCATCGCCTCCAATATCGCAACCAAATATTAAGAAGCTGTTCTGTTTATTTATTTTAAACCTGACAGAAGGTTGTCAAGTTCGCTCTTGTATACTGAAGACAAAACGAAACAGGAGTGATACCAATGACTCAACAACAATTGCAACGCGAATGCCAAAGCTGCGGAATGCCGCTGCAGACCGAGGAGCAGCTCGGAACGGACAAGGATAACAATAAAGTACAAGATTATTGCATTCACTGCTACCAGAATGGCGCGTTCACGCAGCCGGACATGACACTGGATGAAATGATCGACCTCTGCGTGCCATTCGTCGTGGAGAACGGCATGGAAGAGCAAGCTGCCCGCACGATGCTGCAGGGATACTTGCCCAATCTGAAGCGCTGGGCCGCCCAACACGGCAATGACACGCCGTCCTTGCAGCCGGTCGCGATTGTGGAGCGGGAGGAACTGAAGCTTATCGGCGTTTCCGCGCGCACGACGAATGCGCGGGAATTCACGCCGGAAGGGGTTATACCGCAGCTGTGGGAGCAATTCTGGCAGGATCAGGTGCAAGCGAAGATTCCGAATCCGGCTGAACCGGGCGTCATCTATGGCTGCTATCACGATTATGAGAACGGCGCCGTGGGCGAATACTCGATTCTCATCGGTTCTAGCGCAAGCTCGCTTGATTCCGTTCCAGAAGGCATGGCTGCCACAGTCGTACCCGCGGCTAAGTACGCCGTGTTCACCACAGAGCGCGGCCCGTTCGTCAAGGTCGTCACCGAAGCGTGGCAGGCCATCTGGAAATGGTCCGCAACCTCCGGCATGGAGCGCACATTTACCGGCGACTTCGAGCGCTATGATGAGCGGAGCGTAAACCCTGAGGACGCGCAGGTCGATATTTATATCGCAATTAAATAGAGAACGCATTCAAGGCACCGGGACGAATTCCGGTGCCTTGTTCTCTCTGACGTGCAGGTAAACAATACATCCCCTGTTGCAAATACAGCATTTTTAATGTGGTTGGGATATCGCCTAATGAGTTCTAACATATAACTACCGCCGCAATTGGGTGTTACAGAAGAAACAGTTGGAATTAACATTCTTTCGAAGTTACTTAAACTTTTTTCAAACTTATTCTTGAAACTCTACCTACGTCACCTTTTAAGCTGATAATTGAGAAATAAATAAAGAAAGGTGACTAAAATGAATAAACCAACAAAAAAAGAATTCTTTTTCGTACAATTAATGCTTGGAATTTCACTGTTGCTTGGTGTCTTACCACCACTTATTATGTTTTTAGTGTCAAGAAAAAAACACAGGTATTATCGTGAAGCAAGTCGCAAAGCACTTAACTTTCACTTAACGATCTTTCCGCTGTTTGTAACTAGTAGTTTTTTACCATCATGGTATAAGTATGCTTTTTTAGCTATAGAAACATTGATCATTTTGTATGCTATGATACGCATTGCTTTTCAAAAGCCATATCATTATCCAGCAATCCCCTACATTAAAAATAAGGAAACAAAATATAAAAAAAAGGGGTACTCACATGTTCAATAACATGTTGACAATCGGGCAACTGGCTAAACGAACGGGTGTAACGATCCGGACTCTTAGATATTCAAGCATTCATTAAGAAGTTTGTAGCTCTCTACATACAAACGCTATCAAAGATAGAAAACATGAAAATAGAGTCAACAAATCAATCTGAGCAACCAAATATACTCGATCCTTTTACTGAAGAAGAACGGATATTTCTTAAGGGCGCTTTCGATTTTGTGTCAAAGTTACAGGAATGATAAATTTTAAAAGAGGGTACAGAGGGACATTGAAAGAAAGGTGTAATTTCCGTTTCGTTTGATTTAGCGGATTAAAGTGGTGTCGCCCTAATTATTCCTTTGTAATTGCTCGTGTAGACCAACCAAACTAGTTGAGAAGTTTACTAATTGTACGCGTTCTGTTGTGCAAAAATGGGTGTAGATCATATTGAGTTTCGTATAAAATGATTCGTTATGGTGACTACCATTTTATACGAAACTAACATGTTCGCAAATGTTCAAGTTAAATTTCATAATCTATTGGAAGGGAGCTATAATTTTAATGAAAAAAATTTATTTATTTTCCATCTGTATTTTAATGTTTTTACTGAGTGCTTGCGGAAATACTTTTGATGATGCGATTAAGACAGCAAGCGAATACAAAAAGATTCAATTTGAAGTTCATGACCATAACAATCTTCCAAGTATTGAAGAAATTAAGGAGAAATTAACACCATTTCTAAAGGAAATTTTTTTGGAAACGGAGATCGCTAATCGGACAATAGCCTTGTCAATAAATGTTGCAAAAACAAAACAGGTTAATATCAATCCAGAAAAAATTGAATTTATAGTAAATGATAAAAGTAGAAATTGAATTAACATACAGCATGAATCTGGTCCTTACTGACGTGAAAAATAGTAAGAGCAAAATCAAATTAGAAGGAACAATGGATCTGGAGAAAATAAATGATCAGTGGAGTATCAGATATGATAATTATAATAAAGAGGAACTTCTAAAACTCGTCGACCAGTAAACATGCATTGTTAACTACCCCCACCTATACTTTGCGATCATACTAACAATCGTAGCCCTTCGTTTATTATAAATTTAGTACTTAAATTAACTCTTCACTCTCCATCGTTTTGTTTTCTTCGTTTGTGAAATTCCAAAAGATACACATCCAACTGCTGACTTAGCATGACAATCTCAACATCTGTGAAACTTTTCTTCTCAGCCACCGCTTGTATCAATTGCTGACGGACACTTTCTATTTTATCAAGCAAGTCGTCACATTTTTCGTAACAAAAGTAAAAAGGCTCAATTGCCGGGACACCCTTTCGTAATTAATGACAGTGTATGATGGGGTTCGCCTCATCCATAAACTGTATCTTTGACTTGATTATAGATGTCGTTGGGCAAAAATACCTTTTTTATGTTTTTTTATGCAACATTTTTTATAAAATATATAAAAAAGATGCCCTTCCGGGACATCCGTGTCGTGATTCCTATATTTCACTAAGGTTCGGGTATCTACTGGATTGAGGTACCGTCCATTAGAAAAGCAACCCCCTCATCTGACATATCCGTAGAAATCAGTACTAATGCGAATAAAAGAATCGGCAAGACCGATTTGTGCATACTCTAAAATACTCTGGGTATAGTAGCCAAATGCCTTCTCCTTATCTTCGTTTTGGAATAAACGACTTGCTAGCACGTAAAAATATGCAAATTTCGCTCGTTTAAAAGGAGTTGTACGTTTATCCTGCAGGGACTTCACCATTTGTTTTTCATAATTAAGCAGCATTTTTGCTGAATGAAAATCACTTTTTCGAATATATAAATCAAGTAATTCTGTCACTGCAAAAACAATATTATACTCAGATGCATCCTTTAAGTAAGATTCTAACTGAGAAATGGCAACGTCTAAGTTACCGCTTTTTCCTTTTAGACAAGCCGTCATAAACTTAACATTATCTTCGATATACGGAAAGGAATACTTACTATATTCAGCTAGATAAGTCTTGCAATTTTCGTATTCACCTGCGTAGTAAGAAGAATTACACAGACTAAAAAAAGCATGGGCTTTAAACTCACCTTCTGCTATATCATCATTTTCAATGATAAACTGCATGTATTGTTTAGAGTCGTTCATGCACATCAAACTATAGGCATGGATACCCAGACAGTAATAAAGATTAATTTGCTCCTGATTACTCAGAAAATTGGCGTAAACCAATGTGTATTTCCCTAATTGGTACGTTTCATTTAATTTGCTGAAATCATTACGTTCAATTATGTATTTCTTATATAGACCTTTAGCAATATAAGGCATGATTCCATGAGCACGCGAATAGTCGATGATGAGGCTGTACAAAGATAATTGAATGGAGGTCTCCTCTACGGCTCCAATAGCTTGATACAACTTTTCTATCAAATCCAAGCTGTCTTCATTAGGTGCTTCAAGAAACTTAGAGGCTATCTTGGTTATTAAAGATTCATTGCTTCGCGCTACGAGAGCTTTTTGCAAAAAGGAGTAAGTTACATCTGATTTGTGCCCAATATCTATGTACAGTTCTATGACTTCGTCACTGGGGATGTCCAATACGGCTGCAATGGATTGTATAATTTTAAAATCAGGGCGTTTAACCTCCCCGTTTTCAATTCTCGACAAGCTGCTTTTATCAATGCCAACTAATTCTTGCAGCTTTGCTAAACTGATTTTATTTCTTTGACGATAATTCTTAATTAAGTCCCCTAATGTTGTAGGCTTCGCAGCAACGGTACGCATAACCTCACCTTCCTTTATGATGCAATAAATGAACCACCTATATTCTACCACCCCTTTCAAAAAATTAAAAATTTTTGCCCGCTCGCCCTCTTGCTCAGCCCGCGGCGCCCAAGCATCAAGCTGCGCCTTGGAATAATCACGTACATTGAACGTATGAACAGTGTCATAGAACAGTTCCACTATATGCCGCACGTCCGGCGGCGGAATTCACGGAGCATCATCATTGGAGTACTCTTGGCGTGAACGACGATGGGCCGCAGGGTGATGCACCCCCGGCCCGTCTCATTCATTGTTTCGTTATGTGTCTAGTCTAATTCATGCTCCGCCCTGCAATGAGTAAAGGAGAACTAGTAGCTCTAAAGGAGCTTAAGTATCTATTATCCAAGGGGCTCCACCGCCTAAGAGTACAACTACACCTATTGAGAAGAGTGTTGCGACAATATAAACCGCTGTCCCTGACAACCAATTCTTCATGTCAACCAGTCCTTTTCTTTGAATTATTGACTTAAAAAATTGAACGCAGTACTTAATTTACGAATCGCTTTTTGATTTAAATGAGGACTTCCATCCATTGCATTAGTCATCAAATATAACATCTCAAAAGCTTTGCCATGAAGGGAGATCTTCATATACTCCAACGCACTTTTCATGTAACAATCAAAAGCCTCTTCTATGTTTTCGTCCAACAACAAGTCTCCTTTTAACTTATAGAAAAGTGCTAGCTTTGAGCGTTTATCCGGAGTTGTACGATTATTTTGAAGGGATGTCTCCATTTCAGCTTCATATTTCAGCAGTAATTTGGCCGAACAATAATTCCGCTTCATGAGATATAAGTCCATCAGCATAGTTACAGCATATATAAGATTGTATTCAGATGGATTATTTAATTAGTTCCCCGAGTGTTGCAGGCTTCGCAGCAACGGCACTCACAAACTCACCTTCCTTTGTCTTGCATGTAATTTACCACCTATATATTACCATCTTTATCATGATATGAAAACAATGCTTATGCATTAACCAATCTATATCATGAATTTCAGCAAAATAATACATTCATGAAAAGCATTCAAGGCGCTCATCATTCGGGCACATAATCCCCTTGCAATTCCTTCTCCATCCTTATATTCGTGAGCATAACGCCCTTCCGTTCCACGCTCTGGGTACGAATTACCGCATACCCTTGCTTCTCGAAGAATGGTCTCGCGGTCAAGCTTGCATCGGTGTGCACCCTTCGGACACCCGCTCTTCCCGCATCCCGTTCAAGAGCGGCAACGAGAGCCGAAGCGATTCCTTGCCCTTGATAGTCTTTGTGGACGTAGAGCCGATCCAAATAGCCGTCAGCTGCCATATCGCCGAACCCGACTATTTCGCCCTCGCATTCGGCAACATATGCGAATCGATCGCGGAACGAGCTCTGCCATTGGCCCGCTCGCGCCTCTTGCTCAGCCCGCGGCGCCCAAGCCTCAAGCTGGGCCTTGGAATAATCGCGCGCATTTACCGTATGAACAGTGTCATAGAACAGCTCCACCATCTGTTGGACATCCGGCGGGCAGAATTCACGGATCGTTATCATTGGAATCCTCCTTGCGTGAACGACGATGGGCCGCAGGTTGCTGCACCCCCGGCCCGTCTCATTCATTGTTTTGTGATGTGTCTAATCCATGCGTAGCATTATCATCTCATGCAGTATGAGCAACAGGCAGAATAAAGAGCGTCGCAACGCTGTGCAAATACGGTGTTATCTGATGGCGGTGCCTTTCTGAATGGCTTACAAAATATGCTCTTCTTTCTTCAAGTAAGGTTTTGTCAGTGATATAATGGTTATAATTAGTTTGGAAAGGAGCTGTTAATCTTGGCGGTTAGTAAAGATCGAATTAACTACCTCATAACTCGTCTGTCAAATAAAGATCTTGAACTAATAACAGATTTGATGGAACGACTGATTCAACACAATCAAACTGAAATTCCAATTGATGATGAACCCACTACCCAAGATGACTTAAATGCTATTCAAGCGGCTCACGAAGCAATGTGTAAAGGAGAACTAGTAGCTCTAAAGGATATTGAACATGAGTTACGAAATTAAGTTCTACAAAGAAGCAATAAAGAATCTCCGTAAATTAGACAAAACAACCCGAAATCGGATTCTTGATCACATTAATATACTCTCTGAGAATCCAAGTCCATACGTAACTCCATCGATACATTCCTTGATAGTCTTTGTCCACATACAACTGATTCATATAAGCTTCATATGCGTCTAATTCATGCGCCGCCCCGATTTGTTTTGTAAAAAGCTGAGCTTCGTTTCTGCCGTCACGATCGCTATAAGTATCAAGATGCTGCCGGCGATCATGCGAGGCGTCATCATCTCGTTAAGGATGAGTACGGAGAAAAGAGTGCCGAACAACGCTTCCGTCGATAAAATGATGGCCGCTTTCGTTTCGGTCGTATATTTCTGCGCTATCGTCTGCAGGAGGAAAGCAATCGTCGTGCTGAAAATGCCCAAATACGATGCTGCTAGCAGCCCCTTCGTATTCATATTGATATCAAGCGCCTCCCCCCGGAACACGACGACGAGGAAAGACAGCAGGAAGGCCACGATCATTTGAACGATGGTAAGTTCTATCGGATGATGCTTCTTAACGAATTCGCATGTAAAAAAAATGTGAAGCGCAAAGAAAACAGCGCAAAGCAGCGTCAAGCCATCCCCGATATTGAAGTTAAAATTGAATTCCAGAGACAAGACGCCGACACCGATCGCGGCCAGAACCGCACCCATTAATCCGTACTTGTCCAGCTTTCTCCGATATAAGAAATAACCGATAAACGGTACGATTACGACGTTGATGGCCGTCAAGAAGGCGTTCTTTGACGGAGTCGTATATTGCAAGCCGACCGTCTGCAGCGTAAAGGCAAGATACAGGAACACGCCCAACACGATACCTGCGCCGATCGTTGATTTGGTCAAAGTTCGGAAATACTTGCTGAAACAAACGGAAATCAGCACTGCGGCAATGAAAAAGCGGATGGCCATCACTTGATAAGGAGTTAACGATTCCAATGAGACCGCTCCGGCAACAAATCCGGTTCCCCAGATGATGGCAACTAGCAGCAGGCCAATTTCACCTGAATATTTTCTCATGATGTTCCTCCGGCGGTTGGATGGACTCTCTGGCCAGCATAAGGAATACACTTGATGTCCATGTAAAGGCCGGATCGACCAAGCCTTGCCCGCTGAACGGATCGAAGTTCTCCGCCATGTCGCCGACCAGCGTCAAATCCATAAATTTGTCAGCTAATCGAGATGCAAATTCATTATATCCATTATGCCGCAAGGCATCAATGAATAAGTAGGTGACAGGCGCCCAGATCGGCCCCAGCCAGTAGCCATTGTCCCGGTACAAGGGGCTGTGATAGCTTTCCGTACATAAGCCATATCGCGCTTCGAATCTCTCGGCCAAGCCGTTCACGAGCGCTGCGGTCACTTCACTAGGCAGCCGGTAGCCGATTATGAGCGGCATATATAGAATCAAGCTGTCTTGATGCGCAATAATCCGGTCCTCTGGCGTATATCTCGCCACGAAGCGGCCGCCCCGATATAATCGCTCCATCAGCAGTCCGTACAGCTCATCCGCCTTGTCCGTCCATGCCTTGGCTTCATCCTCCCGCTGCAACTCAGCAGCCATGCTGCTCAAAATATCCAGCTGGCGAATCAAATGCGCCGCCAGATCGGGCGCTTCCACCGGGATGCCGTCATGGAAGATGGAGGCGTTATCCCAGCCCGAATCGTTCCCATGGTTGTAGACCGGCAGCCGGGAAGCCACGGAGCGGCGATGGTCGAGCCAATAGTTCGTCGCCCTCGCCAAGCTGTCATACATGCGGGCCACGATCTCCCGCTCATTGAACCATGCATTCCGCTCTCTCATGCGCGCGAAGGCCCATGCATGAATAGGCGGCTTGCAGCAATTGAAGGACAGGAACTTGTCGTTGATGAAATCGGCATATATGCCGCTCTCATCCTGATGCGCCATGAAGATGTCGAGTTGAGCCAAGGCAAGCTGCGGGTCGTGATCGCTCAGCATCATCGCATTGAAGCAGTTGTCCCAGCTCCAAATGTTGAACATCCAATTTTTCGACATGTACATCGCGTAGTCCTTAAGCTGTCCCTCAGGGTGAACGACACACGACCAGGTGATATAGGCCGCCAGCCTGCGGGAAGGCTCATATCGCTCTGGAACCGCCTGCATCTGCCGCAGCCACTGCTCATAATGGCGCTCCACCCGTTCGCGCGCCTGTTCGTAATCTTCATACTCCTTCTTCCGCCATACCGTTTTATAGCTTTCAATGACGAAGACGCACCCTTCATCCTGATCGCCGTCTGGATTCATGATAAGCTCGATGCTGTCATTGCCGACCATCTTCCATGGAGCTTGGATGCAGGCATGCCCCTGGAGCAAGGTGAACATCAGCTTGATTTCCTTCGAATACAGATGATATTCCCATTGCTTCGGCCCGTAGGGCATGAGACTATCATAGCGCGTTTTCACGGCCGTCAGCTTCAGAGACACCCCAACAAGTCGGCAATGAATGATGTCTTCATCGCTGATGCACAGCTCGGCATACTCCGATTGGTTGTGCCGATGGATGATGCGCAGCCTCGTCTCCGTCACGTCGAGATCATAGGCGGCGGCCTGGCCGTCCTTCATAAGCTCCAGCACAAAGATGCTGCTCGGCGCTTCGTCTCCCCCATGCAAGTCTCTTAGAATCAATCGATTCGTGTCCCTCTCGATGGACACTGCGAAATAAGAACCAAACCGGCTGAAGGGAATTCTGGAAATATCCAATTGCACAACCCCACCCCTTTTCTGCTATTTAATGGCGCCGCTAATTCCTTCCACAATATACTTCTGCGCATACAGGAAGGCAATGACAGGCGGGATAATCATCAAAATCGTAATCGACATGATCGGCAGAATCTGCAGTTCATGCACGCCCTTGAACGAGGCGAGGCCGAGCGCCAACGTATACTTGGTCCGATCCTGCAAGAAGATAAGAGGGCCCAAATAATCATTCCAGACGGACAGCATGTTCAATACGGCAATGAGCGTCAGCGGAGCCTGCATAATCGGCACGAATATTTTCCAATACGTCTGAAAGTCGTTCGCACCGTCGATCTTGGCCGCATGCTCCAGCTCCTTCGGAACGTTCATGAGGAACTGCCGCAGCAAAAACACATAGTAGGCCGAGCCAAAAAAGGCGGGCACGATAAGCGGCTTCAACGTATTGATCCAGCCGAACAGATTGAACTGCATATATAACGGAATCATCGTTACGTCCCAAGGAATCATCATCGTAGCCAGCAGCAGGATGAACAGGCCATTTTTGAATTTAAAATGGTATCTGGCGAAGCCGTAAGCGATTAACGAACAGGAGATCAATTGTCCGATCGTCGTCAGCACAGTGATCGTGACGGAATTCATGAGATACAGACCGAACGGTTGGGCTTTCCAAGCGTTCACGAAGTTAACGAATTGCGGCATGCCTGGAAAAATAGCCGGCGGATATTGATGGACTTCAGCTTCCGTCTTCAGAGCGGTCAGTACGATCCAGACAAAAGGAAGCAAGAAGTAAATCGCAAATCCGATTAAAAAAAGATAGACGATTGCTTTATGCCATTTGGACACTTTCATTTCTTCTTGCCCCCTCGTTTCCGTTCATGCTTGACTTCATTCTCATAGAACACCCATGCGGAAGAAGACTTGAAGATAAGCGCCGTCAACAGCAGGATGATGATGAACATGAACCAGGCGTTCGCACTGGCATATCCAAGCTTGTGATGCTTGAACGCATTATTGTACACGAACAATCCGTAGAAGTACGTCGATTTCAACGGGCCGCCGTTCGTCAGCAGCAAGACGAGCGTTAATTGCTGCAACGCGGATATCGTTGACGTTATCAAGTTAAAGAAAAGGGTCGGCGTAATGAGCGGAAGCGTAATGCTCGTAAATTGGCGGATGGAGCCCGCTCCGTCTATCGCTGCCGATTCATACAAATCCGGCGAGATGCCTTTAATATTTGTGTAGAAGATGAGCATCATCGTGCCGACGCCCCATGCGCTGGCAATGACGATCGTGACGATGGCGCTGGCGGGATCGATCAGCCACTTTGGCCCTTCAATGCCGAGCAACGACAAGGCATAATTCAAAATGCCGTATTTGCTGTTGAAAATCCAGCCCCAAATAATCGATACGGCCACACCGGACACGACAGCGGGCAAATAAAAGATCGTCCGGAAAATTTTAACCCCTTTGACAGGCTGCGATATGAGCATCGCGAGAATCAACGAAGTGATTAAGCTCAGCGGCACATACAGGACCGCGAACTTCAGCGTGATAGCCAGCGACTTATAGAATTGGGGGTCATTCGTGAACATCTTCGTATAGTTTTCGAGTCCGACAAACTTGGGAGCAGACGTTACCGGCCAATCAAAAAAACTCATGACGAGCGAAAAAACTAACGGCCCGATCGTAAATAACAATAAACCGACGATCCAAGGTGAAATAAACAAATACGGAGTCAATTTTCCTATTATGCGGACTCTTTTATGTCGAGCAACTGCCTGTTCCATAGTGAACCTCCCGATAAGGATGGTATATTGAAGGAAAAAGGGGTGCGCACACCCCTTTTACCGCAACAACTTATTGTGCCGCCTCATCTAGAGCAGCCTTCGGATCCGTCATCGTGCTCGGATTGAAGATTTGCTCGAACACGAGTCCCAGCCGATCTGAGATTTCACTCCAGTTCTCTACTTTATACGAGGCTGGCGTATAATCCTGGCTTTGCTCCAGCATGTTGTAGAACACTTGCTTCCGTTCATCCTGCTGCAGCTTCTCGCTCTCGACCACGCTCTTTAATACAGGCAGCTCGTAATCGATGCGCGCCTTGTTCGCTTCTTCGCTCGTCCAAAATTTGATGAACTCCCAAGCGGCTTCTTTCTTCTTTGAATCCTTCGACATCGAAATACCGGAGGAGGATACGATGCTGACAGCGCTTCCATCGTGGAAAGCAGGCAGTTCGACAACGCCGAAGTTAATCCCGGCCTCTTTCAAGCTTCCGATTGACCAAGCTCCGTTACTGAACATGGCGACTTTACCGGATTTCATTTCGGTCGAGCCTGAACCTTCGGTCGTAATCGCATAGCCTTCTTTCAGCATGTTTTGGAACATCGTCAATACTTCAATCGATTTCTCGCTGTTGACGCTGCCTTGCAGATTACCTTCCTTATCGACGTAAGCGGTTCCATTTCCCCATAAAAACATTTCAAAATCGTACGGATCCGGCTTACCCGAGAAGGCGAAGCCACTGATGCTCTCCTCCGGATTGTTCAGCTTCTTGGCCGATGCCTGAAGATCATCCCATGTCCAGCCGCCCTTCGGGTAAGGCACCCCAGCCTTGTCGAACAAGTCCTTGTTGTAGTAAATAACATGTGTCGTGTAGCCTACAGGCAAGCCTAAAATCTTCCCGTTGGCAGAGTTGTAATTCCACAGCGTTTCATAGTAATTGTTTTTGAACTCGGCGCCCTCTTTCCCGATATATTCATCAAGCGGCTCCAGAGCGTCCTTGTAGGTCGGGTAATTCCACATGTACATCACATCTGGAGCGTCTTTGGCGCCCATTCCCGCCGCGATCTTCGTATCGTATTCGCTGCCGTATGCCTCCAGGCTGACGTTGATGTCAGGATGGGCTTCATTGAACTTGTCGATCAATTGCTGCTGGAGCGACAAATTCTCTTCCGAATCCCAAGTCGCGAAGCGAACGGTCACTTTCCCGGCCGACTTGCCGTCTTGCGCTGGTTCCGCCGTTCCTCCTCCCCCGCATGCCGACAGAAATAAAGAAGCAAGAATGACAACAATGAACCATGACTTGCCTTTCGCCTTTTGCATGAAAAGCACCCCTTACTTGTATTTGATTGCCTAACTACATTCATGCCATATCAGGATGTTGAACAAGCTGCGGATTCTAGAGAAACATGCACTGTACAATAAAAAATCCAATTACTACGTGAGTTGATCTAGGAGGTTGTATGCAAGATGCTAGATAAGACCACACCATCTGATGTACAGGGCCAGTCGGAATGGAGAAGATGTTGTTTCTCATTATATTTTTTACCATAGTAAAAAGTCAATATGTTTTACTTAAATAAATCGATTTAAAACACAATACCAGCTCTATTTTGCCCTTTATTTGCTAAAATCAGTTTATTTACCATCTTTATCACGGTTTTGTCTCTTTTTTTACTACAATAATCCTAGTTAAAACAAAATTTTTACTAAAGTATTTCAGTCCTCACATTCCCTTTTCACAAGTAAAAAGTAAAACAAAACGAAAAACATTTCAAAGCATGTCTGTCTGCCTTCAACCATGGAAAAATCTATGATAGGATATTTCTAGTTTGCGAAAAAAAGTGAGAGGAGCAGATAGAATGAAAATCAATGTGCTTGATCGCGGCTACGTCCGGCTCGTGGATCATATGGGCAGCGACTTGTCGGTCGTGAACAGCGCCCGAGTGTCCTATGCGAAGCAATCCAAGGAGCTGTCCCCCAATGACACGAAGCTCATCCAATTTCTCGCTAGGGAGGGGCATACGTCCCCATTCCGCCACACAACCGTGCAATTGGAATTCTACGCGCCGCTCATGGTTGCCAGACAGCATTGGAAATATGTCGTCGGCAGTGATCATACGATGGACGCTTGGAATGAAGCATCGCGCAGATACATAACGATCGACGTCGAGAACTATGTGCCACAGCCGCTGCAATGGCGCAGCAAGCCGGAGCATTCCAAGCAGGGCAGCGGTGAACCGATGCGGGAAGACATCGGACGCGAAGCGACGGAACGGCTGATGCGCCAAATCGAGCAAGGAATGAAGGACTATGAGTGGGCACTGGAGCAGGGCATCGCGCCGGAGCAAGCGCGTCTGCTCATTCCATCGGCATACGGTATGTACACCGCCTACTATTGGACCGCATCCTTGCAATCGGTGAGCCACTTCTTGAATCAGCGGCTCGCGCACGATTCCCAGTACGAAATTCAGCAATACGCCCAGGCTGTCTATGATCTCGTGCAGCCCCTGTTCCCTGTCTCGCTTGGACAGCTTCTTCATACGCCTTAAAAACGGGAATAACGTGAATACCTTTTTGATAAAAATCGGTGCATCCGTTGCAAGATCAAACGGGGTGTGCCGATTTTTTCGTTCATGCACACCAATCGATTTTTTCGCAGCACGTGAATTTTCCCCAACCATTTCTGACCCTAACCGTAATATCTTATAACTACCGCCAAATAACGGCGCTTTAGTAAAGGAGCTTGGACATGAGCACGAAAAATCTGTTTCAGGAATTCCCCTTGCTGCAGACTGAGCGCTTGCGCCTCAGGCAAGTGACAGAACGGGATGCGCCGTCCATTCTTGAACTGTTCTCTGACCAAGAGGTCATCCGGTATGTTCCGCTGTCCCGCTTTACGACGACGGAACACGCGCTGCAGGAAATCGCATGGTATACGACCATTTTCCAAGAGCACACAGGACTTAGATGGGGCATCGAAATAAAGGATACGGGAAAGCTTATCGGAACGTGCGGCTTCCTAGACTACAAGCCGGATCATCGCCGGGCGGAGCTTGGCTACGACTTATCCCGCCCCTATTGGGGACACGGGATTATGCCAGAGGCCGCGCAAGCGGTCATCGACTTCGGCTTCGGCGTCATGGAGTTGAACAAAATTGCGGCCAGCATCGTTCCCGAAAATACCGCCTCAGGCAAGGTGCTGTCCAAGCTCGGATTCCGGCAAGAAGGACTGTTGAGACAGCATGAGTTCGAGCATGGCTACTTCGTCGACCTTGCCATCTACGCCATACTGCGCGAAGAGTACGAGGTTCATGAACGAGAACGGAGTTCTCGTCATGCATGACCGCATCCCACCATCCATCCACCCGCTGCTGCTGCAATATGCCGAACTGCTGCAGATCGAGCTGCCCGATGCATTCCACGGCGTGCACCTGTACGGTTCGATTGCGCTCGGGGCCTATGACGATCAGAAAAGCGATATCGACTTCGTCACGACCATCAATCGAAGCTTGACCGCTGACGAGCTGTCGCGCCTGAAGAATGTTCACCGACGTCTTCTGCGCTCGTCCCCGTTAGCCAAACGAATGGACGGGATGTACATTCGTCTGGAGGATGTGGGCAAAGTCAATGGCGAATTGCAGCCATACCCTTGCTGCGCCAGTGGAACGTTCAAGCCATCCGCTTATTGGGATGTGAACCATATTACGTGGTGGACATTGAAGCATCACGCCATTCCCGTAGCCGGCCGGGAACTGCAGCCTTTGATACGGACGGACTGGCGCGACGTATCGGATACGCTGAAATATAACATCGAGGACTACTGGGCACAGAAGGCGGAGAAGCGGCTCTGCTTTTTGCTCGACGAATGGGTGGAAAGCGCGGTGCTCACCCTGTGCCGGATCGAATATACGCTGCAGGAACAACATATCATTTCCAAGACTGGCGCCGGAGAGCATGCCCTTGCCGTCCTGCCGGAGCAATGGCATCCTCAGGTGCATGAAGCGCTGCGCATCCGCACTGGCAGCGGCATCCCGGCTTTTTCCTCCCGCTTAAGGCGGGCCGCGGCGATCCAGCACTTCCTGAAGGAACGAATCCGCTTCTGCCAAGAGCATTATTTTTCGTAACCGAAGGCAGGGCAAAGACAGGCTATCCTGAATACACTGTCATTTTTTTCATGAATATGCCAGGCCAATAAAGGGTGTATACTTGTATTCGAATATATGTACATATAGATATGGGTTAACTAGATGAAGAAAAAAGTCATATCCGCGGCGCTCGCCGCCGTGCTTGCCGATGTCCGTCATGGCGCAGGAGCAAGCTGCGCCATGGTACAAGAGCGGAGTCAATGCGCTCATATCGAAAGGGATTATCGCTGAAAATGCGGATGTTACGGCAACCGTCTCAGTCGGCGACTTCGTCCGTTATTCCGTAACGGATCTCACTTACCAGCATGGCATCGATCCGATGAAGGCTGCCATGGGAGAGGGCTGGATCGCCGATGGAGAATTCGTATCGACGGACGCGCCGATCAAGCGCGGCGAGCTCGCCCGTATCCTGGTGCGTGCTCTCGGCCAAGAGCAAGGCGAGATGAGCTTGGCTGAATACCGGAGCGCGCGAAAGCGCTCGGCCTGATGAAAGGCTTCCCGGACGGCAAGCTGCACGAACAGGAGACGGCGACATCCGTGAAGCCGCTTCGGCTCTGGATCATTACAAGCAGCTCAGCCTGTCCAAGATCGACAATAAAGGGATGCCGCAGATTTCCGTAGAAGAACGCGAAAGATTAAGAGCTTTCAGACTGTCAAAAGGCTAGAAAGGTTTGATGATATGAAAAGAAAAATAATAGCAAGTATACTAATTTTTACCCTACTATATCCCTGTTCGCTTGCGGATCGAAACAAGATGGTATATCAGGTGAAAGTAAAGATAGTTCCACGACAATGTCAAGCGACACTTTATATCGGGATATGATCCTTACAAAAGAACAGATGCTGGAAGATTATGATGCGATGTGGGAGAGTTTTGAGGAAAACTATCCTTTTTATGGAGTGCTTGACCGGCTGTATGTCTTAAATAATATGGAGCCTGACTATTACAAGGCTACCAAAACAAAATACCGCAAGCAGATTGAAAATATGGAACTTGAAGGCGATAAGGCTATGTTTGAGTTTGCCAATATTATTGCAATTTCTGTGAATGATGTGTACGGCACGGTTGGGCATGTGAGCATTGTAAACCCTAACATGTTGCGTTCATTGGAAGTATACAAAGAGCATGTAAATGAAAGTCCGGAAGTGCAGCCATGGGTCGATGTGATAGAAGATCCGCAAGTAATCGCTTTTTATGAGTATCTCGATTATTTGCTGGGACTCCAACAAGCAGATAAAGGAGGAAGTGCTCCTACCCCTGAGGAGATAAACGCGCAGCAGGAAGAAGAACTCAACAAAATGAAAGCGACAAATCTTACGATGAAAATACTGGAAAAAGGAAAAATAGCGTATATCAATGTTGAATCCTTTGATGATGTATTCATTGAAGGCGATATGCCTAAAATACGTGCATTTTTAGAAGAAGTCAAGGATTACGAGCATTTGATTATAGATATTCAAAATAACGGTGGCGGCAATACCACGTACTGGGAAGAGGCATTTGTCCGTCCAAATATTTCCGAACCTGCCACCACATCTCTTGTAAGGCTTATGAAAAATACCGAATTGACCCAAAGATTTTATGGCGTTGATTATAAAGGCTCTGCTCTAACCACAAAAGATGTGAAAAACGACCCTAATTTTACATCTCTTCACAAAGAGGATTTAGAAGATTTGACATTGGTAAGAGAGATTTCATATACCCTAGAGCCTAAATTCAGCGAAAAATTGTTTAAAGGTGAAATATCGGTGCTAGTTGGCCCTGCGGTGTATTCCTCTGCCGAATCATTTGCGGTATTTTGTAAATCAACACATTTTGCTACATTAGTAGGTAAAACAACAGGTGGTTCTAACAGTGGCGGTCCTATTCTGTTTGAACTGCCAATTAGTCACCTCTTAATACAGTTTGATGTGGAGTATGGCCTCAATCCAGACGGAAGCTCTAGTCAAGAAGTGGGCACTACGCCGGATATTGAATCGGAAGATGCTTTAAAAACTGTGCTTGATTTGATCGGCAAACATTAAAAGATATATAAAATAGCGAGAGAACCCACATAAAGCAAGGCTGTTTTTTGAGCCTTGCTTTATGTTTTGCACAATCTCTTAACCTTAGAAACGAAAAAAGTCGGCCCCCGTTTCAAGCATGAACGCGGTGTGCCGATTTTTTTGCTCGCAGGCAGCGGCCGTGTTGCGCAACAAGGGACATTTCTCAACCTTTTTTTGCCCCCGCCCGTAATATCCTTATAACAAACTTATTTCGTTCAAATTTCCACCTAAGGCTATGAAAAGGAGCTTGCGCATGAGCACAACACAACTGTTTCAGGAATTCCCCCTGCTGAAGACTGAGCGCTTGCGTCTTAGACAAGAAGGACTGCTCCGGCAGCATGAGTTCGAGCACGGCCAATACATCGATCTCGCCGTCTTCGCCCTGCTGCGCCAAGAATATGCTAGCCGGGAACAAGAAGGGAGCTCTCGCCATGAATGACCGCATACCTCCAAGGAGCAATAGAACTCGTAAAGTGATATGGAATCGCGTGAGATAAGTTCATTGCGGTTCCAAGATTCTACCGGCGAACGCCGTTTCGAACTCGTTATGGCTCCCATTTTGATTGATCAAGTATAGATTGGCATAACACCCGTTCCGACTCAACAAGGTTTTGTGATCGCCTTCTTCTGCGATTTCGCCATCCGCCAGCACGAATATTCGGTCTGCGCCTACGATTGTGCTCAATCGGTGAGCAATAATAATTCGAGTGCAGGATAGCCGAGAAATGTGATTGTCCACGATTTTCTCCGAAATATTGTCTAACGCGCTGGTCGCTTCATCCAAGATCAAAATGGACTTTTTGCCTATCAAAGCTCTGGCCAGCAGCAACCGTTGACGTTGCCCTTCGGAGAAATTCGTTCCTTTTTCCGAAACGATCGTGTCAAATTGCAGGGGCAGTCTCATGATATCTTCATAGATGTAAGCTTGTTTGCAAGCTTCAACAACATCCTGTTTGCTAATATGCTCTTGCATCATGCTGACATTTTCATAAATGGTCCGGTTGAATAATTTAGATTCCTGCATGACAGCCCCTATTTGTTGGCGCAGAAGCGTCAGATTGCAATCATCAATCAAGATGCCATCGTACCGGATCTCTCCTTCAGCGGGCGCATAAAATCCGAGAATTAATTTCGCCAACGTGCTCTTCCCGGAGCCGGAAGCTCCGACTATCGCAACGGTCTCGCCTGGATTTATCGTCAAGGACACCTTCTTAATGACTTCGGCGCCATAGCGGTTATATTTGAAGCTGACGTCCTTCAACTCAATTTTGCCTTGTAAACAGTTGTCCGCTCCCTCATTGCATGGCTCCTGTTTTGTTCTAACGACATCCAAAATTCGTTGCAAATAAGATTTGGTTACAATAATTTCGGAATAGCTGCCGCTCAGCGACACAATTGGATGAATAAAAGAGGCTGATATCGTGCTGAAGGCGATTAATGTTCCGATCGTAATTTGGTTATTGAGCACATACAGACTGCCTAACCACAGCATGAATAAGGGAACGACAAATTGAATTGCGCTTGTAACCGCTTGAAAGGCGCTGCTCCATACGTTTAGCTTTTCTGTGCTCTTTAGCTGCGCCTTGAACTTTTCCCGCCAAATATCCAACATTTTTTGTTCCAAACCCAACATTTTAATGTCGGAAATGCCTTGGATGCTATCAGATAGAACGGACTGCACGCCTACTTGGTCCGTGATTGTCTTGTCAGACAACCTGCGAATGATGGCCGTATTCAACATCAACATGATGACGATGACCGCAGCTATCGCCAGCAAAGTCAAGCTCAACGGCACGGAATAGGTGAACATCAACGCGGTATAGGTAAACACCAACAGGGTATCAATGAATAAAGACACTGCTGTCGAGGATAAGATCTGACGAATATGTATATTGGAGTTTGCTCTAAAAAGAATATCCCCGCTCGAACGATTCTCAAAAAATACAAACGGTAGCTTAAATAGCGTGCTCATGAATCTGGTCATAATGAGCGAGTCTAGATTCGTCTGAAATCTGGAAATCAGCCACCCGCGCACGACGGAAAAGATAAGGAAGGACAGAAACAGCACGAAAATGAGCACGCCTGTGACCGATAAATAATCCCCGTTGCCGTTCCCTAGCACTTCATCCGTATACCCTTTGGTTATCATCGGTATGGCCACGGCAAAAAGTTGCAGCAATACGGTGATGAAAAGAATGGACGACAGCATTTTTTTCTCTTTCTTTATATCTTGGTAAAACAAATTTGATTTCGTTTTTTTCTTCGTTTTAAAGGTCTTGTCCGGCTCCAAATACAACACGCTTCCGGAGAAGTGGTCCGCGAATTGTTCTTGCCGCAGCTTTTTTCTTCCAAAAGCGGGATCGAGAATGTAAAATGTGCCGTTCTTTATTTTTTCCAATACAACGAAGTGATTGTTCTCCCAATGGAGTATGGATGGCCATTTCATGCTTTTCACATCTTCGGCGCTAGCTTTATAAGCAGCGGCTTTCATATGCTTGTGCTTCGCTATCGCAAATAAATGATAAAAAGAATATCCATCGTTTGACGAACCGATTTCGTCCCTCAGCTCCGATAAACTGATATCGTATTTATAATATTTTAAAATCATGGTCAAGCAAGCCAACCCGCATTCCCGATATTCCATCTGCTCAACATAAGGGACTTTTTTTGAAAATGACATAATGAGTTTCTTGACCTCCGCCAACATACATATATTATCATTAATGGTAGTTCCAGAAGCTATTGATAGTCAAGATTATTATTTCATTATTTTGGAATGATTAATTATATTTATTGAAATCTTTTGATTAAGAAAAAAAGAAATGTAATTTCTAGTTTTACAAATGAAAGAAGTATTGTACTATATAATGGTAATGGATAATTAAACCAAAAGGAGGATTGATTGTGACAAACGAACAGATTATTGCTGCGTGGAAAAATCCGGAGTTAAGAGCAGATATGCAGTTGCCGCCGCATCCATCCGGAAGAGGGTTTCAGGAGTTATCGTTCGAGGAAATGATGGGCATTCACGGTGCAGCCGAAGTTGGCACCAATGCGACGCCTACGATTTCCGCTGTGGTGATTTCCGCGATTCGAACCAGTTCCAAGGTATGCATCGGCTTATCGGCTGGAGCAATTAGCGGCATCATATCACGCAGGAAGACATGTCTGGGTTAATAATCAAGTCATGTAAAGAACATTGAAAGCGGGTGCATGCGATGTCTAATGAACAAATCATTAGTCTGTGGAAAAATCCAGAATTGAGAAACAAAGCTTCAGCTATGCCAAGTCATCCATCCGGTACTAGTTTTCAAGAGCTCTCTGTAGAAGAAATGTCTAATTTATATGGAGCTGGCGAAGTAAAACCTATGTCCTCACTCGCCTGTGGCGTATTGATTTCGTTTGTCGGCTCTTATTTAGCTTCTGCCGCATTTAAATGCTAACATGACGCGAAAGCATCTTTCTTCTTTTCATTTAGAAGAAAGATGCTTTCCTCTATCTGTTTATATCCTGTGCAAAGGATGGGTGAAATGCAAAAAACGCATATTCAGCTTCTTCCCGATTATAGTGTCAAGGGATTATGGATACGTGAAAGATATAATGTATTGCAGCAGCTGGCCGAACAGAAGAACGAAGATTTATCCCCATTACATAGATGGCGCGATCGGACAAGTCTAGTATCGGATGAAAATTTTGTAGTCATGCTTGACAAGATGGGCTTTGACAAGAAAAGTTTTGCCCATAGCGTTGACGATGAGATTCTGAACGCGGAGCTTTCTCATTTTAAACATAAAGTTGAAGATTCAAAATGGTTTCAAAACTATAAGAATAGCTTTGAGATACTGAATATTTTCGATTTTGATTACAAGCCAGAGATGGGATTTTCCTATATGGTGAGGCCGTTTCTTCTTTTAGCGGAAAAAGAACTGGCAAAGTTCACGGATGAACATCAGGAGCAATTGCGGATATCCGAGGAAGTGATAACGAATTTAGTGAAATCTCTTGCGGCCCACCTACCGCAGATTGCCCATAAGACCTTCATTTTAGAGCTTAACGTGTCCCGCTTGAGAGGGGAATTAACCGGCGATACTCCGACAGAAAGGTTTCATTCGTTTGTCCGTCTGTTCCGCGAAAAGGAGCGATTGCTGGACTTCTATCAAGAATATGCAACGCTTGCGCGCATGTTAGTCACCGCGACTCATTTTTTTATCCAAAATAGTGTAGAACTATTGGAAAGATGGATGGCGAACCGGAACAAGATTTGTGATTTTTTCAAGATCGGCCGGGACGCCGTCATTACCGACATCATTCCCGGAGAAGGAGATACCCACCAACAAGGAAGAACGGTAATGAAGCTGAACTTCTCTTCAGGCGATATTATCGTGTATAAACCGCGCGCTTTGGAAGTGGCAACTGCTTATTGCAAATTTATAGATTGGTTGAACCGTAAAAACAGGGTTCTATATATGCCATATCATCGCATTCTTGCTTTCTCTGATTATGCGTTTGAGGAGTTCATTCCCAAAAAAAGCTGCGCCAACGAGGACGAGGTCCAAAATTATTATATCCGGTTCGGCCAGCTTATCGCTATCATGCACGTTCTTCATGGAAGTGATTTTCACATGGAGAACTTAATCGCTAACGGTCAATATCCTTATATTGTCGATTTGGAAACTCTAGTACAAAACAATATTAAATATAACTTTCCGCAATCCGCTCATATTCAAGCAAGCTACGAGCTGCTTAACTTGGTCAGCAGTACGGCGCTGCTGCCGGAGAAATCATTTAAAGTGAATGTAAACAACAGGGAAGGAATCGATTTAAGTGCTCTTGACGGGCAAGGCCAAAAGCTTCCTTACAAAGTGTTGGGTCCAGTTAACCCGATGACGGATGAAGCTCGATATGATCTGATAGAAGGCGAATTGCCCGACTCTAATAACATCCCTCAATTTAACGGCATTCCTGTAAGCTATAAAGCTTATGTTGAATACATTATTTCCGGCTTCAAAGAAGCAAGCGCTCTGATTATCGATAATAAAGCTGAACTGTTGGATCCTGACGGAGTGCTTTCTGCTTTTAAGCAAGTAAAAGTAAGAATTTTGTTGCGCAATACATCACAGTATGCCGGCATGCTTGATAGCGCCTGCCATCCTGATTATATGAGAGATGCTATACGCCGCGAACAATTGTTGGAGAACATATGGTCCTTTCCGTTTTCTGCAAAAGAAGCTATTAAAAGCGAATATGAAGATATGATTGACAATGACATTCCGATCTTCTTCAACTATACGGATTCATGCGATTTAATTGATAGCCGCGGCAACGCACACCCTCATTTTTTCGATAGGTCAGGCTATGACATCATGATTGAGCAATTGCAACATTTAAAGCAGGAGGACATCGAGAAACAAGTTTCAGTCATTCTGGTTCATACTGGCGGGTATGATCCGACTAAACTTGAAATCATTAAGCCTTTGAAATTCGATGACATCATAAAATCACAACCACATGCGGATCAAAACATTTTTGTGAGTGAAGCTGCACACATAGGCGACCGAATCATGGATAGTGCGATTGCCTCTGATGACCGGAAGACGGTTTCATGGTTATGCGTCAATAGCGATCCCGTGAAGATTTGGTCGATAGGGCCCATTAATGCAGACTTTTACGATGGATTATCCGGATTGGTGTTATTTTATTACTATTTACATAAAATGACGAAAACCGAAAAATACAAACATTTTTACGAGCTTCTCATTTCCTCCGTCGAAGCCAGAAGCACGGATGATTTAGATAGCATCTCTAGTCTGACGGGAAAATCTTCGTTGCTGTATCCCTTAATGAACATCGCAAAAGAGGAAAAGAATAAAAAATACGAAGATTTAATCCAAAAAATTGTAGACAACTGCGATGAGCATGTTAACAAGACGGAAGACTCTAGCTGGTTAAACGGCATCACTAGCTTCATACACCTCATGTTAGACATGTTCAAGCGCACAAACGATCTCCAATATTTAACATTATCGATTAAGTATGGCCATTATGGACTGAATTTATTGGAAAAACAACAAGGCGCGTTATTAGGCGGCTTTTCCCACGGCGCGAGTTCCGCAGCTTGGGTATTTATGCGTTTGGGACACGTATGCAGGGTGAGGAAGTTTACAGATAAAGCTAAGGAGCTCCTGGAGTTCGATCGCGCTTTGTTCAGCCATAAGCATCAAGGATGGTTGGACAAAAGGGAAGACTCCCCTATATGCAAGCATCATTGGTGTCACGGCACGGTAGGAATTGCGCTAAGCCGAATGAGGCTGAAGGAATGGCATGAAGATAGCCGCTTCGAGCAAGAAATAGAACAAGCTCTTCATTTCGTATTGCACAGTGATTATTATGCTGACGACACGCTGTGCCACGGGAATATGGGGACGGCAGAGTTGTTCTTATCCTTGTACGAGCATACGAATAATGAACAATATTTGTATATGGCAACTGCCATAGCCGCTCATGTCATTGACACCTCTAAGCACCGAGGCGACTATCAGAGTCGTTCACTATCAGGTTTTCCATCTATCGGCATGTTTACGGGATTAGCAGGAATCGGGTATCAACTGTTAAGAATGGCTGATGTTAAGAGTATCCCTTCCGTCCTAACCCTTGCATCGCAATGATAATGAATGGACATGGGGGAATCGCATGAACACGAAAAAGGTGTTTGCTTATGTCGGAAGCAGGAACGCGTCATCGCAACTCACGTTGTACGTAAAGGATTTTCTGTCCAAGCTTGCGGTCAAATCCAATGGCACGATTCAATATGATTTATATACGGCGTCTGATATGAATATTAACCATTCGACCGGCTGCAGAAATTGCTTTGATCAAGGAACATGCGAATTAGATAATAAACCAGACGACCATATGAAATTACTGAAGCAAAATATGCTGGAAGCGGATTTTATCATACTCGCAAGTCCGGTATATTCGCATAATGTATCTGGAGATATGAAGGCATTCATCGATCGAATCAGTTATTGGTGCCATCTAATGAGGTTGGCAGGAAAGCCCGGGATCGCAATCGCTTCCGCTCATAGCAATGGCGTTCATCATGTATTGAACTATTTAGGGAAAATATTAACTTTTTTGGGGGTTGCGCCGGTTGAGAAAATCGGCATCGTAAAAATCGAAAACAGCAGCGAAGAGCAGTTGGATATGTACGTGAATCAAGCTTATGAGTATGTGGCGGGCTCCAAGAAAGTCGAAAGCAATGAAGAGCTGGAATCGGCCTTCCAGACGATGAAATGGGTCATTGGCAATCAACCGCCAACCTATACCGAACACATCTATTGGACGAAGAACGGGCTGTTTGATTGCGACAGCTTTCAAGATTTGCTTCATAAAAACGAATCAAACAAGCTCCTGAATCCCGTTGAGGCTTGATCGCTTGTTGAAAAGGAGTGTATGAATGCCGGACATATTGCGGAGGCCCGTTATCGGAGTTGCGGGCGCATTAATCGCTACGATTCTCCTTATTTCCTTGGATCCAAGCTGGAAAGCGGATGTATTGCTAGCCTGGAAGTTAGCCGGCGTTTTACTCGTTGTTCTTTTTGTTCATGAGTTGGGCCATGTTGTATTTGGGTCTCTAACCGGCATGAAGCTGCACTTTTTTACATTTGGCCCCTTTTCCATTACTATGAAGGACGGACGTTTGACATTTAATGAGAACAAACAGTGGCTGTTTTTTGGCGGTGTGGCGTCGTTGATTCCCTATCCTTGGAATACACCCGATTTAAAACGAAAACTGCTGTTATATACCGTTGGAGGACCTGTCTTTAGTTTCCTCGGCGCCATTATCGCATTTGGATGCTGGAGGTTGACGGTTCAAGATTGGCTCTCTTGGCTTGCTATTTTGAACCTTGTTATTTTTTTTGCTACCGCGCCGCCCCTGCCCAATGGCATGTTTAGGACCGATGGCACAATTGCGCTGCTCCTGCTCGGCAATAATGGCAGAGCGGCGGAACACTTGCATTTGACACAAGTCACGGCAGAAATGATGAGCGGCAAACGGCCCAAGACTTGGGATACGGCGCTCGTCGAAAGCTGTGAAGCGCGAATCCGAGGCGAGCATGATAAAATGCAAAGCATTGGTTTATATCTTTTTCTATTCTATTATTATAGTGACAAAAATGGTTTGCTGCCAAGCATCTCTTATATTGAACCGATCGTTCGCGAGCCAGTCACCCAGCAAAACTCTGTCTTCAAATCTTCGTTTCACAGCTCCTATATGATGTATAGAATATTATACGAAGGCGAAGATGTTACAGCAGCAGAAATGAAGGCGCTCTTCCAGCCGGTGTCGCTACTTGACTTGTATAGCTATTATCGCTCTTTGGCCATTGTGAAATATACGGAGCATCGCACTGCGGATATGCGCAAAGCATTGCACAAAGCGGAAAAACAGCTTAAGCAAGAAACGGCTTCCGGTTATATGGAGTTGGAACGGGAATGGTTCGATAGGTTAAAACGACGTTTGACGTGCTGAATAATTTACATCAAAGACACCAGGATTAACATCCCCGGTGTCTTTTTGCTGCATCCATTGAAGGTAGACGGACTGGGGCGGTTGCCTCAATCGGGGTCAGACGATTCGAGCTTACTGTAAAGATTTTCATGAATATGCTAGGCAAAAATAGTTGTATACTTGTATGTGAATAGATGTGCATCAGAGAGGGGTCAATTAGATGAAGAAAAAAGTCATATCCGCGGCGCTCGCCGCTGTGCTCGTCGCATCCGTTCCGATGTCCGTGATGGCGCAGGAGCAGACCGCTGCCACGCCATGGTACAAGACTGGAGTCAACGCGCTTGTGTCGAAAGGGATTATCGGTGAAAATGCCGATCTCACCGCGACCGTGACAGTCAGCGACTTCGTACGCTATACCGTAACGGCGCTCACTTACCAGCATGGTGTCGATCCGATGAAGGCAGCCGCTGCAGAGGGATGGATTGCCGATGGGGAATTTGCATCGGTTAACGCACCGGTTAAGCGCGGCGAAGTCGCTCGCATCTTGGTGCGTGCTTTCGATCAGGAGCAAGGTGAGACGAGCTTGGCTGAATATGCAGAGCGCGCGAAAGCATTCGGCCTGATGAAGGGCTACCCGGATGGAAAGCTGCATGAGCAAGAAACAGCAACGATTCGTGAAATCGCCTCGGCTCTGGATAACTACAAGAAGCTCGGCCTGTCCAAGATCGACAATAAAGGAGTGCCGCAGATTTCCGTAGAGGATTTCATGCGCAACCCGGGCAGCTTCGCCTACCAGCTTTCGACGGACGGCAACTATATTTCCTATGCCGCTCCATGGGAGAACCGCGCGAATATCTTCGTACAGAAGATGGACGGCTCCAGCGAGCCTGTCCGCGTCACTAGCTCGAAGGATCGCGACATTGCCGGATTCCTCTGGAAAGGCGATCATGTATTGTATTTGAAGGATAAGGGCGGAGATGAGAACTACCACCTGTATTCCGCAGCCTTCAACGGCAACGAAGAGAAGGACTTGACGCCGTTTGATAAGGTCCGCGTCGGTCTCGTCAGCATGCTGTCCGGGGTGAAGGACGAAATCCTCATCACGATGAACAAAGACGATGCGAAAGTGTTCGACGTATACAAGCTGAACGTGAAAACGGGCGCAACCAAGCTCGTGGCCAAAAACCCGGGCAACATCCAAGCCTGGATTCCCGATCATGAAGGCAAAATCCGGCTCGCCGTAGCGTCAGACGGCATCGAAGGCGCCGTGCTGTACCGGAATACGGAAGCGGAGGAATTCAAACCGTTCATCACGATGGGAGCCGGAGATACCGTGAATCCGCTCGCGTTCTCCAAAGACAACAAGACCATCTATGCGGTATCCAACAAGGGCCGTGACAAAGCGGCGCTCGTTACGTACGATTTGCAGGGCAAGGAGAACGTGATGTATTCACATCCAGATGTGGATCTGGCAGGCGCAATGTACGACGCGAAGCAAGACAAATTGCTAATGACTGCTTATATGACGGATAAAGTTCATGTGAAATTTTTCGATGATAAATTTGAAGCCTTGTACAAGAAGCTGCAGGACAAATTGAACGTATCGGAAAGCGAAATCGGCCTCAATGATTACAATCAAGATATGACCAAATTCATCGTCAGCATGTCCAACGATAAAACATATGGCATGTACTATTACTATGATTCCACAACCGATCAGTTGACGCCGCTTGCCAATTTGAGCGAATGGCTCAAATCCGACAATATGGCCGATATGCAACCGATCTCGTATAAGAGCAGAGATGGATTGACGATTCATGGATACTTGACGCTGCCGAAGAACAAGACGCCGGAACAGCTGCCGCTCATCGTCAACCCGCACGGCGGTCCTTGGGCGCGCGACATGTGGGGCTTCAATCCGGAAGTGCAGCTGCTTGCGAACCGCGGTTATGCCGTGCTGCAAGTCAATTTCCGCTCTTCGACTGGTTATGGCAAAGCGTTCCTGGATGCCGGCAACAAGCAATGGGGACGGAAAATTCAAAATGACATCACCGACGGCGTACAGTGGGCCATCAAGCAAGGTATTGCTGATCCCGATCGCGTCGGCATCTATGGAGCATCGTTCGGCGGATATGCAACTCTCGCAGGCATCACCTTCACGCCTGACATGTACGCGGCCGCTGTGGACTACGTAGGCGTGTCCAACATCTTCACGCTGCTTGATACGCTGCCTCCATATTGGGAGACGAACCGCAACATGTTCTATGAGCGTGTCGGCCATCCAGAGAAGGACAAGGAACTGCTCAAAGAGGTGTCGCCGGTATTCCATGCGGACAAAATCGTAACGCCGCTCTTCGTGGCTCAGGGCGCCAACGATCCGCGGGTGAACAAGGCGGAATCCGATCAAATCGTCGAGGCGCTGAAAAAGAGAGGCATCGATGTGGAGTACATGGTCAAAGACAATGAAGGCCACGGCTTCAACAACGAAGAGAACCGCATCGAGTTCTACAATGCCATGCTCAAGTTTCTGGATACGCATCTGAAAAAATAAGAAAATAAGACCAAAGACACCGGGAATCATGTGCCCGGTGTCTTTTTTGCCTATCTTTGCGTTCGCTCTGCCAGCTCGGTAATCCAATACGCCAAAAATTCCTTCACCCGTTCGTCTTCCTCAATGTGCAGCACACGTTGAAAGAGCCACCTCACACGCTCCTTCAGCGTCCGGTCGCGCTGGCTGCATAAGCCAAGCAGATCGACGCAATGCAGCCGTTCGGTCCCGGTTCCATATTCGAGCCAATCCACGTAAACCGCCGTACCACGGGCAATCTCACGCATACATTGCTCGTTCAGCCGCGAATGGCCGCTCTCCATGCTGACTTCCGCCGGTTCCCCGGACGCAATTTGAACGAGCAGTTCCAATATGAATGGCCGTGCCGCATCCGTCGCGCGCTGTATGATGCCTAGCAAGCAGATGACAGTTGGAATGGCGGCTTCATACAACGCCCCTTGCACGACGACCGTATTCTCAATCTGCCAGCAGGCTTGTTCCGCTTGTTGCACAGTGGCGGCTTGTTGCACTTGAAGCAGGGCGTTCGGCAGATGCTCTGTCGTGCCCGCCGCCCGGTACTCCGACCACGGGATGCGAATGATGTCCCAAGCCATAGCATTTGGCACCTCTTTTACAGAAGATTTCTTCATGCATAATCTACCTAACCTATCTATAACAATCCGATTCGAAGAAGACATTAGCCTAGGGACAGCATATGCCTTTTGGCCGCAAGAAGTTCCTCGCAACGATGTCGCTGCCAAACGGTTGTGTCCGTGTTCAGTCATATGATAGAATAATTAGAACATGCGTTCTTTGATCTGTATGCCCGTTTATGATTGTGAATAGAGGACAATCTATATTAATATTGGACGAAAAAGGGTGATGATGAATGATTAAGCAAATTTCTACGGTAGCCGTATATGTGGAAGATCAGCAAAGAGCGAAGCAATTCTGGACGGAGCAGGTCGGCTTTGCCGTTACGGCCGAATTCCCGATGGGACCGAACACCTTCTGGCTGGAAGTCGGGCCTGAAGGCGCGCAATCTCGCCTCGTCCTTTACCCGAAATCGATGATGAGCAACTGGGAGGAGCAGAAGGCGTCCATCGTCTTCGAATCCGATGACGTGCTTGGCGCGTACGAGACGATGAAGGCTAAGGGCGTCGAATTTGCCGGTGAACCGCAGCAGATGCAGTGGGGCAACTACGTAAGCTTTAGAGACCTGGACGGCAATGAATTTCTGCTGAAGGGATAACCAAGAGAACACGAAGAGCCGCACCTCGGATTAACCACGGGCTGCGGCCCTTTTCTTCACTCATTCTGAATGTTACAGCGGTGTCGGTTCCGATACCTGTTCGTCAAAGTTAAGGTGCACAAGCTGCCCTGCATGAACCAACCCGGCGCCAAAACCGTACATAAGCGCCCGATCTCCATTTTGAACCTTGCCATTACGGATACCCAGATCTAGCGATAAGGGAATAGATGCAGCCGAGGTGTTCCCGAAGTTGACCAAGCTATATAATGTTTTTTCCATTGGGTAATTCAACTTCTCGCAAATCGGCTCGATCAAACGCAAATTAGCACTATGAGGGATGAACCAGTCTACTTGATCCAAATCGGAGTGAGCTTTATCCAACAGCTGATGAATACCGGAAGGCACCGTTCGAGCAACCCACCGCAGCACCTCTCTCCCATTTTGAACAAGACATTGAGTATCCACTAATTCAATCTCATTTATTTTGTTGGCTAGACCTGTGCGATATACGTGCTGTGCCCCTTTCCCATTGCTCCCCAAATGGAATCCGATGAAGCTCTGGAATTGATCATCTCTTTCAACCAGCACAGCGCCAGCGCCATCACCAAATAATATGCAAGTGCTTCGGTCCGAATAATCCGTAATCTTTGAAAGCGTATCTGCTCCAAGCACTAATATTTTCCGATGCAATCCAGACGCAATGTAACTGTGTGCCGTATGCAATGCATATACAAATCCTGCACAGGCCGCACTGATGTCAATCGCCCCAGCCGTCTGGGAAATTTGTAAACGTTCCTGTATCAGACACGCTACTGAGGGAAATGAAAAGTTAGGTGTGCTTGTTGCAACTATAATCATATCTACATCTTCAACGTTTTTATTGTATCTTTTGATCAAATCTTTCACAGCAGCCGCACATAGATCGCTTGTAAATTCATCAGGTTGACTAATTCTGCGCTCCTGAATGCCCGTTCTTTGCAAAATCCACTCATTGCTCGTTTCAACCATGCCCTCAAGCTCCACATTGGTTAGCTTTTTGTGTGGCACATAAGTTCCGATAGCCGTAATTCTTGCTTTTATCACCATTTCCACCTCGCCATGTCTGGTAATTGGTATTAATACTTGGTACTAATATTAACAGTAACTTTTGTCATAATCAATTGGATGATTCCAAATATGTCCATAATGTAGATATCTTGGATCTGAAAAGTTGCTTTATTAAACAAGCACTTCCATACATGTTATGCAAGTTTCCAACTTGGCAGGAATATAGTCTTACTAAGCATGATTTAAAACGATTCCAATATAAAACGGAGGCGTTTGCGATGAATGTGTTGAGCGCGCTCGGGTATCAAGCGACGGATCGGCTGCTCATAGTCAATGCGGATGATTTCGGCATGTGCCACGCTACGAATGAAGCCATCAAGCAGCTTCTCGACGAAGGCGCCGTATCGTCCGCTACGGTGATGATGCCGTGCGGATGGGCTCAGGACGCGGCGGTCTGGAGTGCCGCCCATCCACAGGCCGATGTCGGGATACACCTGACATTTACAAGCGAATGGGAAGGCTTCAAATGGGGGCCGGTTAACCGCCGCGGCGACACCTCATCACTCGTCACGGCAGAGGGGTATTTTCCAAGCGACTGCCTAGCGTTCGAACAGCAAGCCGACCTAGAACAAGTTCGCGCCGAAATCATCGCCCAGCTCGAGATGGCGTACGCTATCGGAATGAATCCTACGCATCTCGACAATCATATGGGCAGCTTGTACGGACTCGCGACAGGCCGGGACTTTCTTGACATCGTGTTCGATGTTTGCGCAGAATACGGCTTGCCCTTCCGCCTGCCGAAGTCGATTGAAGGCATGCAGCTTCCTCCAGAGATGGGGCCGTTAGCACTGCAGCGGGCCGAACAGGCCGCAGCCAAGGGCGTCGTCATTCTGGATGAACTGCTTAGTCTCCCCTATGCAAGTCAGGAAGGGCAGAGCGAGGAACAAATGAAAGCAGCGATGATCGCGCTGCTCCGCAGCTTGAAGCCGGGGCTGTCCGAAATCATCATCCATCCTTCGTTCATCACTGGGGAATTGCAGGCGATTACACCGCATTGGGAGCGGCGCGGTATGGAGTTCCAGCTCTTGCTTGATCCAGACATGAAGCAGGTTATCGCCGATGAAGGCATTCATCTGATACGCTGGGCCGATCTGCGGGACGTGCAGCAGGGCATGCCGCCGCAGCGTCAATAGGAGGCGGAAGCATATGGGCATTCAAATCACTCCAGCCCGCAAAACGGCGTTTACGGCCGGGAACTTATCCTCCAACCTAATGGCGCAGATGTTCTCGGCTTACATCGTGTATTATTACGTCGACGTGCTCGGCGTCCGTCCTGGCCTTATCGGAATAGCGATGGTCATCCATGGCATATTAGGGGCCATTCTCAATCCTCTCTTCGGTTATGTATCCGATCGATTCCGCACGCGCTGGGGGCGCCGTGTCCCTTATATCGCGTTTGGCATGATTCCGCTGGCGGCGGTATTTACGCTGCTATGGTTCCCGCTCTCCTCCGGCATGGGTCTGTTCTGGTACTTCCTCTTCATCGTTCTGCTCTACGACGTGCTCTACGTGCTTGTCATTCTGAACTACTCCGCCTTGTTTCCCGAAATGTTCGTTACCATGAAAGAACGCGCCTCTGCCTCGTCCTGGAAGCAGATGTTCGGCATCATCGGCATGATTGCCGGCGTGGCTGTGCCGCCGCTCATCTACGACCGTTACGGTTGGGGAGCGATGGGAATTATATTCGGTATCACTGCCGCACTATTCATGGGTGCGATGGTCTGGGGTTCAAGAGAAAACGAACAGGCGGCCCCGGACACATTCGGCTTATGGCAATCGGTCGTGCATACCTTTTCCAACCGCTTCTTCGTCATTTACGTCCTCGGCGGCTTCTTCGTGCAGTTGACCTTCGCCCTCCTGCCCGCGGCAATTCCGTTCTTCACCAAATATGCGCTCCATGCAGAGGAAAGCGCCAATTCAATTCTGCTCGGTCTCGTCTTCGTCACCGCCATTCCATGCGTCTATGTATGGGCGCGTTGGACGAACCGTTTCGGTCCGCGCAAGACGATGCTGGCCGCCATCGTATGCTACGCTGTGGCGCTAGCCCCGCTCTTGTTCGTCATCTCCCCGGCTGCTGCCTATGTGACGGGAGCGGCCATCGGCTTCGGTCTGGCAGGCATCATCATGCTGCTTGACGTCCTGCTTGCCGAAGTCATCGACGAGGATGAACGCAGAACGGGAGCGCGCCGTGAAGGCATGTATTTCGGCATGAACGGCTTCATCATCCGCTTCGGCGTGTCGCTGCAGGCAGTCGTTATGAGCCTTGTGCTGGAACAGAGCGGTTATGTCGCCAACGCCCCGACCCAGCCTGAAGCGGCGATTATCGGCATCCGCTTAATGTTGGCGGGCATTCCGATTCTATCCCTCGTATTAGCCTTCATCTGCTTCTGCTGCTATCGCCTTGGCGCAGCACGACCGTCGAATGGGCATCCTCGCGAATAATACCATAATCATCCATTTGTGAAATGAAGACATTCTCCCCGGGGAACGGCACGCCTTGACCGAAACGATCGAATAGCAGACAATGGAAGCAACAACTACTGATAACCTTTTGAATCGGAGCGTGAAAGGAACTATGGAACGCATCGGCGCACTCAAAGAAATCGTAAGACACCCGGTGAAATCCTTCCGGGGAGAGCGAGTTCAACACACGAAGTTGATGGATTATGGCTTATACGGGGATCGAAGCCACGTCTTCCTGGATGACACGCGGCCAGGGAAGTATGTAACGATTACCCAGTGTCCGAAAATGGCACAATATGAAGCCCGCTTTGCAGGACTGGACAATACGGAGCAATATCCGCGCGTAGAGGTTCGTTCACCGAATGGCATCGTATATGATTGGGAGGATGAGGCGCTGAAGCTGGAGCTGGAACAGGAGTCAAAGCGAGCCATCTCGCCGCATAGCTATACGCCGCAGCACATCCCGTTCGGCGCCCTTGAGGAAGCTCACATCCTCCTCGTGACCGATGCATCGGTTAGAGAGCTGGAACAGCTGTGGGGAGGCCACATCGATTACAATCGTTTTCGGCCGAATCTATTCATCCAATTGGATGACCCCGTTCCATTCGTCGAAGAACAATGGCTCGGCAGAAGGCTGCGCATTGGAGCTGCAGAGTTAGAATTGAACAGCTTGTGCGAACGGTGCATGATCATTACGGTCGATCCGGACAGCGGGGAACGGGATGCTTCACTGCTGAAGACCGTCGTGCAGGAGCGGAGCAGCAACTTCGGCGTGTACGCCTCAGTCTTGAAGACCGGTGACATCGAAGTAGGACAGCCTATATATTTAATATAGAAGAAGCGGGATAAATGACATCGTTCATCTATCCCGCTTCTTCTATCGATGGGCTCTCGATTGTCGCGCCGCCTGCTCCAGCAGGCCTTCATCCGCTTCGAGCAGCTCGTCCGGCAACTTTTTCAAATCGAGACTTAACCTTCGCTGCTGCCGAATCGCTTCTCCAGCTTTTCTATATGCGCCTGCGCTATTTCACTCAGCTCGATGTCGTATTTTTCCGACAAAACAATAAGATTGGCAAGCACGTCGCCCAATTCCTCCACAAGCTCTTGCCGCAGTTCCTCACCGCTCTTCTCGCCTTCATCCGGACGATCGCGCCCGATCTCAAGCGCCCGTACGACCCTCGCCACTTCCCCGACCTCTTCCATCAGGAAGCCCACGCGGATAAACGGATTGTACTGCGACCACTCCCGCGCACGGTAAAATTGCTGCACCCATTCTTGGAACGGCTTCATCTCCATCGTTTTTTAACTTCCTTTCCCCTTCCATGATGTCTATACTTAGAACAGTATAGCAGATAAAGGAGGCACTCTATCATGAAAAAAATATGCGTTTATGCCGGCTCGAATCTAGGCAACCACCCAGACTTTGCAGTGAAGTCGCAGCAGTTGGGACGTCTGATGGCCGAACGGCAGCTGGAGCTTGTATACGGTGGTTCCAATGTCGGATTGATGGGCGAGGTCGCCAATGAAATGCTCCGACTCGGCGGTAAAGTGACAGGCGTCATGCCACGCGGACTGTTCCGCGGCGAGATCGTTCATACGCAGCTGACGGAACTGATTGAAGTGAAAGACATGCGCGAACGCAAAGCGACGATGAGCGATCTGGCCGACGCCTTCATCGCCCTGCCGGGCGGCTTCGGCACGTTCGAGGAGCTGTTCGAGATGATTAGCTGGGGGCAGCTCGGCATTCATAAAAAACCGATCGGCGTGCTCAATATCGAAGGCTACTATACACCGATGATGGAAATGGTGCGTCATTCGATTCAAGCCGGATTCGTAAAGGCGGAACATGAGCAATTAATATTGAACTCGCCAGAACCTGCCGAGCTGCTGGATCAATTGAGCAGCTACGTGCCGCCAGTGTTCGGGAATAAGTGGAATCAATTGGACTAATTCCTGATTTCACCACTGCAAGCTATGCTAGTTCATCTGTGGAGGCCTTCGGATCATCATCCACCAAGCTTCTCCACAGATAGAACGCCGCATATGCTTCCCATCCGCTCCAGCCTCGCTGCCATCCGTTCGATTCCTGACTCCTTCGACAGCCCTCCGCTAACCGTTCTCTTAGCCGCCTCAATCCCCCAATGACATGCTCCGTTTTTTTGACCACAATTTCAGCGCCATTATGTCGTCTACAGACAGCCCCGCCGATTGTGATCCGTCATGACTAATCCGGTCTCTAGAAAGAACGTATGCTCTCACCGAAATTTTGCCGCACCATCGATGTATCTACGCTCTTAGCACCACTATCCCCGTTACTCATATTCACCTTTCACTTCAAGCATATCGTTTGACCAGTACCTAGCAGCTTTTTTATTATGGGTTTGGAAAATGCCGATATCCGTAATAATGGCGTGACTGAGCCCGGGGGAGAGTGACTATAAGCGCCTGCATTCAAGATACTCTCCAGCAAAAAAGTTAAAACTCCTTACGTTAATTATGGGTGCAGAATATATGCGACATCAGTGTTGACGACATACCTGAACCGGGGGGAGAATGACTATAAGAGTCTGCATTCAAGATGATGCCCCCACACCTTTGCCGTTCCTGCGCGAACGGGAGAGTGTGCATAAGCACTTAAAGAATAGGATCAGGCAGTCCCTCGCAATTTCATCCTTTTTCTCATAATCGAGTAGGAGGCTACCCATTAACTGAGTAGCCGACCTCTCACACCACCGTAC
>NZ_JAJNBZ010000003.1:0-68555 GCF_021369635.1 Paenibacillus profundus
CCTGTAGCGGACTTTCACCGCCGAGTTATCGCCCATGCCGGGCGCACTTAAAAAGCTCCCCCTATAAAAAGAGGAGCTTCTAATAGAGCTTCTATATTCTGTTGAGCACAAGTTGTTCAGCCTCGTGCAGCATGTCATGTCAATGTGGCTCAGCGACGACATCTTACTTGTCGTTCACCACATGGAAAGCAACCGATTCATATGGGCGCAGTACGAGCCGTTCCATCGTATTCGGCGTGTCCGCATAGTTGCTTAGCAGAATGCGCGCATCGCCAGATACTCCAGCCTGCTGTGGCAGAGTGAACGTCGTCGCGCGGCCGTAGAAATTGCTTACGACGAGCAGGTGCTCCTTCTTGTAGGAACGTACATACGCGAAGATGTCCGGATGGTCAGCCAGCAGCAGCTTATAATCGCCGTGCACGATAATGTCGTATTGCTTGCGCAATTCAATCAATGTGCGATAGTGATAGAAAATGGAATCCGGATTCTGCAGCGCCTCCTCGGCATGAACGGTGCGGTAGTTCGGCGCTGTCTGGATCCACGGCGTTCCGCTCGTGAAGCCGCCGTGCTCCGAATCATTCCACTGCATCGGCGTACGAGAATTATCGCGCGATTTCTGCTGCAGAGCAGCCATCATATCAGATTCGGAAACACCGCGTTCCCGCAGCATCTGATACGCATTGATGGATTCAACGTCGCGGTAATCGGCGATGTCAGCGAAATGCGGGTTCGTCATCCCAAGCTCTTCGCCTTGGTACACGTATGGCGTCCCTTGCATCAGATGCAGCGTCGTCGCGAGCATCTTGGCGGAAGGCACGCGGTACGCCCCGTCGTCGCCGAACCGGGACACGGCCCGCGGCTGATCATGGTTGCACCAGAACAGAGCGTTCCATCCGCCGCCTGCGTTCATCCCTACTTGCCAGTCGCTCATAATCTGCTTCAGCTGCAAGAAATCAAATTCAGCGGCCACCCATTTCTCACCCTGCGGATAATCCACCTTCAGATGGTGGAAGTTGAACACCATGCTCAACTCGCGCTCATCCGGCCGAGTGTACTTCACGCAGTTATCCATCGTCGTCGAAGACATCTCGCCGACCGTCAGCAGCTGTGAATATTGCGAAAATACTCGCGCGTTCATTTCCTTCAAAAATTCATGAATGCGCGGGCCGTCCGTATAATATTTCCGTCCGTCAGCCGTCGGCATATCCAGCGAATCATCAGGAAAGCGTTGATCCTTGGAGATGACGTTGATGACATCCAGCCGGAACCCGTCAACGCCTTTGTCGAGCCAGAACTGCATCATGTCGTACACACGGTCCCTGAGCATAGGGCTCTCCCAGTTCAAATCCGCTTGGGACACGTCGTATAGATGCAAGTAATATTGCCCCGTCGCTTCGTCATATGCCCAGGCGCTGCCGCCGAACTTCGATTGCCAATTGTTCGGGGCTCCGCCGTTCATGCCGTCTTTCCAAATATAATAGTTGCGCAAAGGGCTGTCTGTGCCTTGGGCCGACTCCTTAAACCATGCATGCTCCGTCGACGTATGGTTGACGACGATATCCATGATGATTCTGATGCCTTTGGCATGTGCCTCGCGCAGCAGCTCCTCGAATGTCTCCATCGTGCCGTATTCCGGCTGGATACGATAATAGTCGCTAATGTCGTAACCATTATCCTTCTGCGGAGATTCATAGATCGGAGTGAGCCAAATGACATCGATGCCCAGTTCCTGCAAATAGTCCAGCTTGTCAATAATGCCTTGTAAATCGCCAAGTCCGTCTCCATCCGTATCGTTGAAGCTCTTCGGATAGATTTGATAAATGACTGATTTCTTCCACCACTCCTGCTCCAATTCCTGTTTCATCACTTGCACCACCATGTCTTTCTTTTTTGCATTCTCTACTACGATTGCCGCTTTGTCTTCCCGATAAAGAGCGTAATGACGAACGGAACTACCAACGCAACCGCCATGCCGATGAAGAATGGCACCCATTGCTGCGGGAAGATGGACAAGAATCCCGGCAGCCCGCCCACACCGATGGATAAGGCCTTAACCTTGAACGCTGTAATAACGACAGCTCCGAGAGCCGAACCAATCATCGCTGCAATGAACGGGTACCTCAGGCGCAGGTTCACACCGAACATGGCTGGTTCCGTAATGCCCAGATAAGCCGAGATTGCGGAGGTAATCGACATCCCTTTCAGCTTCTCGTCTTTGGATACGAACATCATGGCGAGCGCCGACGAGCCTTGCGCAATGTTGGACAGGGCCAAAATCGGCCACAAGAACGTGCTGCCCGTGCTGGCAATCAGCTGCAAATCAACGGCCAGGAACGTATGGTGCATGCCCGTGACAACTAGAAGCGGATACAGACTGCCGTAGATGAGTCCGCCCAATATAGAAAAGTGTTCAAATATTCCAACGAACGCCGTCGTAATCGCATTGCCAATCGCAAATGTCAGCGGTCCAATAACGATGAAGGACAAAAATCCGGTCAGCAATAGCGTAATCGGTGCGACGAGCAGCAATTTGAACCCGTCAGGTACCCGTTTGTTCAAAAATGACTCAATTTTGGCCAAACAGAAAGCGGAAACGAGCACCGGCAGCACCTGGCCTTGATACCCGATCTTTTCAAATTCGAAGCCAAATAAGTTCCAATGCGGTACGGTTCCGTTCGCAAGAGCATCTCCGTACGACCATGCGTTCATCAGATCAGGATGAATGAGCATCAGGCCGAGCACGATCCCGAGCAGCTCGCTGCCCCCGAACTTCTTCACGGCAGACCAGCCGATAAGTCCCGGCAGGAAGACGAAGGCCGTATTGGCGATCAGATTGATCATTTCGGCGAAGCCTTTCCATTGACCGTACACATCGATGAAGGCTTGATCCGCGAAGAATATCCCTTTGCCCGTCAAGATGTTGTTGATCCCCATCAAGAGACCGGCCGTTACGATGGCAGGCAGAATCGGAATGAAAATATCGGCCAGCGTTTTGATCGCACGCTGCAGCGGATTTAATTTTTTTGCCGCCGCATCCTTAATGTCTTGCTTGGAAGCGCGTTCGCCTCCGGTCAGGGCCAGCAGCTCCCCGTATACTTTCTCAACGAGCCCGGGCCCGATGATGACTTGAAACTGTCCATTCGTTGAAAATGATCCTTTGACCAATTCATTGTGCTCAAGCGATTGTTGATCCACAACGCCCTCATCCTTCAGCGCGAACCGCAGCCGGGTCACGCAGTGGGTTACGGCATCAATATTGTCTTTTCCCCCAATGGCATCCAAAATCTGCTCGACCGACTGTTGCTTGATAGCCATGTGTTAACCTCCCCAATGGAATCGCTTCCATGATTGTCGAATTTATTATAACTTGTATAGACAGGTTTGTAAACACTTGTATAGACAAGTTATTGAGTACGGCTTCATGTAATATATACCAAGCGTTTTCTTACTTAGTACTACCCATTTCCAGTGGATAAATAACCTTCTGGACGCAAAAAATCCAGCCAAACAAATTCAGCTGGATTACACGATTATATAGATAAAGCATTCTTCTTGAAATGAGTAGGGGTGACGCCCGTCTGGCGCTTGAACACTCTTGAAAAGTATGGTACGTCGTTAAACCCGACCTGGAAGCAAATGTCCGTAACCGACATGTCCGTATCCAACAGCATCGCAGCCGCCTTGTGAACCCGCAGGTCGACAAGATAGTCATTATACGTCTTGCCGGTAAACCGCTTGAACAACACGCAAAAATACGATTTTGAAATATTAAACTTACGGCATAGCATCTCTAGACGGAGCTCTTCATTATAGTGCTCGTGGATGTAATTGATTGCCCCGGTCATCAATTCCCTGAATTTCTCCAACCGTTCGTCTTCATCGTTCGATTGGCCGGATTGCCGGGCCATCTCCCGGACGAGGATCGACATGAGCTTAAGCAGATCCGCCTTCAGAACAAGCTCATAGTATCGTTTGCCATGCTGGAGCTCCTCCAGCATATCATGCAGGATGCGCGACACTTCGAGATCTGTCTCTCCAGACAGCGCGACTTTCGGCGTTACATGCTCCTCGTCAAGCATGAACTGCTCTAGGTAGGAATAATCGAACCCGCCCCTGCTGCCATTATGCGGATGGTACTGCTCGTCGATGAAGTGCGGCAGAAATTCACACCCGATAATATCGATTTCCTGTCCCGGCACCAGCGACACACGGTGAACGGCATAAGGGGGAATGACAAAAATGTTGCCCTTGACCATCCGGTACGTATGCTGGTTAATCGTATGCATAAATTCGCCTTTGACGACATACCAAATTTGAAAATAATCGTGCGTATGATCGCGGATGCTGCCGCCCGCCCGATTCCAACGATATACCTTGAAGGGCAGCGGCGTTCCGATCTCACTTTCCGCCCGGTAAAAAACGACATCTTCCGGCATCTCTTGATGCTGCTCTTGTCTTTGTTCCGGATTAGACAACGTTTATCCCCCTTACTGTCCTCATCATATTGCCGTAATCGGCTATCTTGCCTTGTATCGAGACGATCGCATGGAAATTGATCAACTGCAAAAGGACAGCTCGTTCCCTCTAAATTAGCGGCGGCGTGCAAAATCAGTAAAGACGAAGCGCTCGGGATGGTGGCGCGATTCCGTATATTCGAACAAGGTGCCGTCATGCAAATGGACGAAGTTCTTCACGACGACGACGAAGCTGTACGATTTCATATCCAGATGTTCGCGGTCCTTCGCCGCCGCCGGCTCGACTTGAATGATTCTTTGCGCAAAGCCTATCTTTAAGCCCAGCTCTTGTTCGATGAAATCGTAGATGGATCGTTCGGCTATCTCTTTCGTCAATCCTTCCAGCTTCTCTTTTAAAAAGTAGTTGATATCCAAAATGATGCGTTCCCCATCCAGCTTACGCACACGGTGCAGGCAGTACACCTGTTCACCTAGAGGCAGGCGTGTCCGTTGATGCAGCTTGTCGGTTATGTTCATTTCCGCAAAATACGGAACCGCCGTGTCGAAATGCTGTCCGCTGCTCTCGCTCGCTTCTTTGAAGCTGACCAGTCCGCCGAACGAGAACGAAATGGCATTGTTGTCGAGCACATACACGCCTTTGCCCGGATGACGGTTCACGAGCCCTTCCTCGACAAGCAAGTCGAGAGCGTTGCGAATCGTTCCTCTGCTCGTGTCATAGATGCCGCAAAATTCATGCTCCGACGGCAGTTTTGCCCCCGGACCGTATTGCCCGGATGCAATTTTCCCTTTGATATCATCATAAATGGTCATGTACCGCTTACTCGTGTTCATATTCATAGCAATCCCCCGATAATGCTTCCACATTCCGCTGCTTCAAGTATTCCTCTTTCATCATCATATCATGATCAGGGCGGCAGAGGAAAACGGGAGGCACATCATCAGGCAGGCGCAATCTTGTCGGCCATCGTTCAAAGCCCCCTACGCTCCCTCATCCCAATCGAGCGGCCATCCTTCTCTCTGCTTGGTGAACGGTTCATATGTTCCGGATTCTGGGTCAAAAAGATATACTTGCCCCGCTCCTCCTTCCCGCACATGAATCGCATACTTGCCGATGACAAGCTGCAGCCAAGGTTGCTCTCCCTGCGTTAATGCGCGGTCGGCTCCCGTCTTCGGAACGATCACTTCCACACTCCGTCCAGCCGCCGCTGCCTCCCGCTCTACTAAACGCACAGCATCCTCGTAAGTATAGGCAGGCAGTTGCGTAATATATATAATAGCTGCCTATCATACCGAAGCTAAGAAACGCTATCGCAAGGAGAATAAGCCTGCGCTTCATGAAAGACATTCGGTTGCGCCATGCAAACAGGAGCAGCAAGGGAATTCCGATAAGAACAAGTGCAAGTATATAATAATGCTCCGCGTTCAACACGAATTCGTACTTTCGGTTTGGGAGGGAAAACATCAATTTTTCCTCCCCCTTATGGTTCATCGGTGCAGCTCCCATATATAATCTATAGGAATTATGCGATATACTGTTCATGAGTGTAAAAACACAGTTCGGTCGGTAGTCCGGACGCATCCGTCCATTCATAATACCGCGGATGTCAGTAACCTTCCCCCCTCGGGATGTCCGTCACTCGAAGTCTGATTGAGGGGGAACTGAATGTGAAACTGACCGTATTTTTTGATGCTCCGTTCTGGGTGGGCGTAGTGGAGAAAGCAGATGGAAATCAAGTGAAAGCGTGCCGGCATGTGTTCGGCTCCGAGCCGAAAGATGCAGACGTGCTGGAATTCGTGCAGACGCTCATGATGCCGTTAATCGAGCTCGTCTCGCAGAGCGCCGAGGCGGCTTGCGCTCCTATCCGCCGCGTAAATCCGAAACGGCTGGCTAGACTCGTAGCAAGAGAGATGCAGCTGCAAGGCATATCTTCGCAGTCGCAAGAAGCGCTGCGGCTGGAGCTGGAGAACCGGAAGAAGGAACGCACCCATCGTTCACGCGAGCAGCGCGAAGCATTGAAGGAGAAGAAGCGGAGCATTCGCATGCAGAAGAAGAAAGACAAGCATAAAGGCAGGTAGCATTTATGCTGCGGCCCCGGTAACCTTGGTTGCCGGGGCCTGTTTTCAGTTACATAACAGGTGTAATTCGATGTCGAATTTGCCTCTTGCCAGACTCATGAGCAGGCAACCGCTCAGCGCTTATTCAAAATATCGCGACTCCTTGATGATATCGCTGGTCGGCGTCAAGGTCGCCTCCGCTGCCGTCTTGCCAGTCTTTTTCAGATAAGCCTGGACCATGTGATATCCGAAAGCATATCCTCCGGAAGCCGGCATTCCGATCGCTTCGCCTCCGAACATCGCCATGACTTCATCACCAAAAATATAGCTTCTCACCTCGTTGAAGCCGCTGACATGCAGCGCTGCGCCGATTAACTGCTTCGCCCGTGCCAATGACTCCGCATCCACCCGGCTTACCCATGGCCCGACTTTATCCCAACCGTACAGCGAATGCACAAATGCTTCGGCCAAGCCTTCCATGACAATATACTGCGCAACCGTAACATTCATGCTCCAAGGCTCATAGCCAAGCCGCATTTGATGGTTGAATTCATGGGCAGCGGCAGCCGGAAGACGCGGAAGATTGAATTCATTCGGCCATACGTTAACCATAATGTAGCCCGGAATGCCTGCGAACCCGGTATATCCCTGATGAAATGCCGCCATCTCAGGCTGACGATCTTCCAGCAAAAAGAGGCCAAATTCGATGTCCGTTACGGGCGGCTTATAGCCAAGCTCGTTAAAGCTTGCCCACGATTGCTCCAGCGCTTGACGGCACAGCTCCTCGGCATCCGCCTCTGCCAACAGGTTGAGCGCCGTTTCATACCGCTCCGTCGGACCATCCGGCCGCATCAGGCCGAACTGCTCGAGCGGATCATTTTGCGGCGGCACGATATAGCCTATCATCCCCTCGAACGGCCCCAGCAGACGCTTGCGCATCGCTTCCTCCCTCAGTTCCTGCGGCAGCGCGATAATATCACGTTGCCTCTGTACCATATCATGCATGTTAATATTCATGATGTAATCCCCTTTCCTATCCTTGTCACTAATGAAGATACGGGATCACGTTACGTGAGAGTCAAGCCTAACTTTTTAAGGCGCTGCATGTCCTTTCTTGGCGCCATAGAATGTCCCCGTTCAATGTCGTGCGCTCCAGTTGCCATGCTTGGCGTAGAAGTAAGGACTGTCTTTTCATCCGATAGGGTTTGCGATATAGTGAGGACAACATTGTTGATATTTCTCGAGGTGGTTAAATGTTCATTGCTGTACTGCTCTTTATTGTTGCTGGTCTCGCTGAGATCGGCGGCGGCTATATGGTGTGGCTCTGGCTGCGCGAAGACCGGCCGCTATGGTATGGCATCGTCGGAAGCCTTATCTTAATCGCATATGGTGTTATCCCTACGCTGCAATCCTTTCCTTCATTCGGTCGCGTCTATGCGGCTTATGGAGGAGTATTCGTCATTCTTGCAGTTCTCTGGGGCTGGTGGGTGGATAAGAAGACGCCGGACTTTTACGACTGGGTCGGTGCCGTCTTCTGTCTGGCGGGCGTAGCCATTATGCTGTGGGCGCCGCGATCGTCCTAAGGCTGGGGACACCGGAAATTAATGATGACGACGACGAAAGCAGCGGCTATATAAGTTGAACTATTGAATTTTTTGGCTTCCACTCACTCTCCCCTTTGATCAGTAACTACGACTCCCGCATATCTCAGACGCCAGGCAGTTTAAAAAAAGAAAAATCCTTGCGATCTGACTCCGAGCCAGAGGGCATTTGTACCGATACAGATGCCCTTTTTTTTTATTGCTTCATAAGACCGCTAGATTTAATATGATGGCAAGCGGCCTGACCGAAGCTTTGCATGCAAGCAAGATAGAGAAATGATGATCCTGATGATAAACAGACAACACCGTTTATTTGCTGCTGTACTTTAAGGGGCGTACTGTCCGGACCGCATTTTGACAAAATATATTTTTTAAAGTGAGGACTTGTTCATGAACAGGATAAATTACTTGCTGTTGCTAGGTATCGGCTTGATCTGGGGTTCGCAATTTTTCTTTGTCGACTTGGTAATCAATTCCATAACGCCAATTACATTAGCCGCCTGCAAAGCATTGCTAGGTACCATCACACTTGCCACATTACATTTGTTTTCCGGTAAAAAGGAGAGAACACAAGGACAATCCGGAATATGGAAATCACTTATCTGGATTGGAGTGCTGGAGGCGGTTGTGCCTTTCATCTTGATCGGTTGGGGACAGCAGTATATTAACAGCAGCACTGCTTCTATTTTATTGGGCACCGTGCCGATTTTTACGATTATTTTTGTTAAAATTTTCGCGCCGAACGAAAAGCTGCCATTCAAGAAATGGATAAGCGTTATCATGGGATTTGGAGGCTTATGCCTGCTGTTTGCCCCTGATATTTCTTCAATCTCTTTTGCTGGGAATTTTATGGGTTATGGCGCTTTATTAGGAGCATCTCTCAGCTTTGCGGTGTCGCTGCTTCTGATTAAGCGTCTCCCTCCTATGTCTTCGATTGTGGCTATGCGAAATGTGTTATTTGTTGCGTCGGTCATTTTATTGCCGCTTGCTTTTATTTTTGAAGATCCATTACGTGTGCAATTGAGCTGGCAGCAAATCCTTGACGTTATTATACTGGGTGTGTTACAGGCTGGAATCGTATACATGCTGTACAATATTTTGATTAGGCGAACAAGCGCCGCATTTGCATCGCTCACTAACTATTTGGTGCCTCTGTTCGGTATTTTGTTAGGAACAATAGTGTTGGGTGATCAGTTAACATGGAATGCTATCGCTGCGCTATTCGTTATTTTAGTTTCCTTAGCAGTCGGTGAAAAAAGCTAGACTGCCACCAGCCATCAACAACCTTGAGAATTTTATTTCCCATTCAATTCCCCCAGCATTTCACATCATATCAATAGAGGTGATATCTTAACTCTCCATTCTCCAGAATTCTGGGGCACAGTTCCTTTGAAATGGTCTCTCTGGATTTTGTCCGAAAAAGCCTCCACAGCCACTGTCAAAGTAGAGTTGGAGGCCCGCTCGATATGCCGCAGGAAGGCCATCGTGAGAAGCTAGACCATCCTGAATGCATACAGGTGTGTCCCAGAATAGAAATAGGGTCGGAGAACCAGAAACGCCATCCGTCTATTTCATATAACCGATTGTTCAGTACTCATGCAATAAATGCTCCAACTCGATTTCATGATCGATTTTCAGCTCAAAACGGTTTCTTAATTCATAGTATTTCTCCAAAAGACTGTTCTGCAACCCGAAATGATCGATAATCAATCCGATAATCGACTCATCTTTATGTGGAGTAGGCCAGCTGAATAAATCCTGATAGATCTCCCGGATGGATTCATTATTTTGACAGGCGAACCGGATTGGTTGTTTATGGTAAGTCAGTTTTAGGCTCAGCATTTCATAGAGAACGTCCAAACGATAATCCAGTTCTGTTCTGTCCTCCATAAACACAGGAGCATGTTTGATATCCCCAATCAGCTCCTTGAAGGTCAATCCGACGTGCTGCATGGACACATAAGACCAAATGCAGGTTCCTGTGCCCGTACCGTGCGCCTCCCAATTCGGACTCCATAAAATATGTTTGAGCACATCCTTCTGGCCGGTTCCAAACAAAGCGATGCCTAATATAATTCCGGCGTTGCAATCGGTTGAAGCCGCGTGTTCTCCCCAATCCGCCAATCGGGGGACGATTTCAGGAGCGGCGCATTTAAAGCTCAGGGCCGGCAAAAATTCGTGGAATAAACTTTGACCGACCCATTTTTCTAGTTTCGACTTAATCAGATCCTTGTAAGGATCGCAGGGCAGATGGAGCAGCCCCATGCAGGCGCTCATCGATAAGCCCCAATCATCCGCTTCCATATAAGATATGAGCTGCTCCGTACAATCGGTGAAGCCAAGGTAGCCCAACACATGCAGGATATCATCCGGAATCCCTTCTCTTAGCTCGTTATGGTAAAAACAGTTGTTATGAAGCTCTTTCGCCAGCTTTTCGTTACCATGCTTCATGATGGGATACAACAAGCTGCCGTTAAAGTCAGCCGGACTTTCAAGAAACCATTGAGCAAGGGCGATCGCGTCATCGATACTTCCGTATTTGGCAATGATATCTGCATACGCGGATACGATTCCTGCATCCAATCTGTTGTTATGACGGTTTAAATGTATAAGCTTTTGGGTTATTTGAATCATCGCATTAACTCCGGTTCTTTGATTACTAATCCCAATCCATGTAAAAGGATGCCGTCAGTTTGCCGCTTGCGCATTCGGGACAATCTAGCGTTCCGACAAAAACATTTGTGTGAAAGTCGCAATGACTGCATTTAAGTGTATAGGCTTCGCCCATAAAAAAGTCTCCTTTGACCGGCCTCTTTCGATCTTCCTGAACCATCCAAGGGAATAAACACCATGTAAATGTAAGTGGTTACATAAATATCCCCGCTATGATGATGCAGCCGATGATTTGCTCTCCAGCCATACCTTCAGCTCATCCAGTTGCTGCAGTAATTGTTGCGAGCTGTCATCCAGCTGTTTGTAGCTCTGTATCGCTTCTTCCAGCTGTCCTTCATCAAATTGACGCGCTGCTTTGCCTGCCAATAGATGCATTTCCCGGTGCCGATCCACCAAGGCTTGAAATTTCGGGCTTTGCACAAGAGCAGACGACTTCTGCTCATGCTGCGCTTGAATCCATTTGCCCAAGCGGCATTGATTGTAGTTCTCCATCAATTCAGGGTCGCTATCATCGTAGCCCAACAATCGATTGTATGTCCACCATTTCCAGAGCAGATGATCCGTCTTCATGATGCGAATCCACTGTGCGTCGTTCATATGATTGAACCATTCCAACGAGCTTCGCCGCAAGCTTTCGACCGTTTTGCTCGTCGTATATATATGTTCTCCTGTCCGCTTGGCCATCTCCATCACCACTTCGGTGTTCTTGACAATGCCTGCCATGTTGTTCGTTATTTCTTGCGTTGCCGCCGCTTGCTGTTCGACGATAGACGCGATTGTGTCTTCGGTTAACCCGACCTCGCTCACCGAGCGCATCATTTGTTCCAATTGGTCGAACGCGCTTCTATTTTTATCGTGCTGGACTTCCATCTGATCCGACATCTTATTCGTTCGTTCTTGAACAGATGTTGCCAGCGTTTGAATGTTGCCTATCACTTCGTAGACATTGTGAACCGAGCGCTTCGTCTGCTCCGATAGCTTGCGGACTTCTCCGGCCACAACGGCAAAGCCCCGCCCCTCTTCACCCGCCCGGGCCGCTTCAATGGAGGCATTCAGCGCCAGCAGATGCGTCTGATCCGCTACCGAATCAATCAGCTGCACGACGTCGGACAAGTCTTGTATGGACTGCTGCAAATTCTCAAACCGATCTCTCGTATCGCGGAACATCTCCGTCATTTCCTCAAAGCCTTGAATCGTCTGTTCGACAATCGACTTGTTCTCTTGCAACGCGCTGACCATGCAATCCGTCGTTGTGGCTGCATCTGTCGTCTGGGACGATACTTCTTCAATCGAAGAGGTCAATTGTTCTGCGGCCGATTGAATACGCAACGCATCGTGTATCGAGTTATCTGCCGATTGAAGCAGCGAATGAATGCCGTCCATCTGGATGAGCATCTCCATCGTCTTGCTGTTCGAATCCATAATCCGATATTCATATGCAGCTTGATACGCTTCCAATACGATCTGGGCATCCAGCATTAGAATTCGATGAAGCGCCAGCGTCATCTGTGCCGCTTCCCCTGCGCGAAAGTCTTTTACAATGAGCGGGACGAGAAATTCATATACACGAAGGAACGAAGCGAGGAACCATTCTGGCTCCAATTGAATCCGGCTGTGCACTTGTCCGATTCTCTCGCGCGTACGCACATACTCGCCATCGAATGCAATATGCGGAATCGAACGTAAATAAATGATAAAAGTCTCCGTCAACCGTTTTCGTGTACTGTGTTGTTCAATGAGTGATTTCATTTCAGGAAGACGGAACAACAGCTCATAATGGCGCTCCGTGATAGCTTCGGCATACTTGTCAAAGTACGGGGCCAGGCGGCGCAAACATTCAACGTCTTGCGATGTAACTTGGAGAAACAGAAGCTTCGGCTTCAAAGAATCCAATGCGTCGACCGTAGTATCATGAATGGTTATGGGTAACGTTGGTTTGCGAAGAATCATGTTGTTCATCCCTTTCTAAACTCATAAATATATAAAGATATGATCATATTCACATATTAATTATAGTAACATATTCCTCCTTAGGACCATTAGACCTATTTTTTCGACTTATTTCGTGACAAAATTGTAAGCCTCGCGTAAGTCAAATCGATAGGCGCCTTGCCGCCCCCTCTTCTACAATAAAAGTAAACCTCTACAAGGTAACGTCACTTATCTCATCGGCGGAAGGGGGAGCAAACATGAGTAAAATACAAATAAATCCATCTCTCTCCGGCTGCAAAATGTGCAAGCACAGCATAACGGTCATCCTGCTGCTTCTTATAATCAGCTTGCTCAGCGGATGCGCGCTAGGGAACAAGAGTGAGGCCCAATCCTCGCATCCTATGATTTCATCCTCCCCGATTCAATACGCTATCGAAGCAACTTGGAACGAACAGACGCATACGATACATGCGTCAGCCAACGTCACCTTCCGCAATGCGCATGATAGAGGCTTACACGAATTGGTTTTTCATTGGTTTGCCGACAGCTATCGCAAGCCGGAGCTTCAGCCCATTCAATATCAACAACGCAACGAGCAGCTGCTGCTTGAGCGACAACATAACGCGATTGGCGACAACGATGTCTTCTTTGGCGGCGTAACGATGAAGAAAGTAACGACAGGAGAGGGAAAGAGGCTTGACTATACCCACGCCAATCAAGCGCTCACTGTGAAGCTTGGCAAAGCTTTAGCGCCTGGAGCAACGACCTCGATCCGAATCGAATATGAAGTACTAGTGCCTTATGGGGCACAGCGTTTATCATATACAGAACAGTATGCAGGCGGAACTTATTGGACGCCGCAGCTTGCCGTCTATGACCCGATACGTCAGGCTTGGAACAGGGTGCCCAATTATCCTGGCTACAAAAGCGACTTCTTCTATGCAGCCGATTATGATGTCCAACTGAATGTGCCGGCCGCTTGGACTTTGATTACGAACGGAACCCAAGTCGGGCGCACAGTGGAGCAGAACAGGCAAATTGTGCACACTCAGGCCTACGGCATCCGCCAGTTCGTATTTTATGCCAGCCCGGACTATCAAGAAACGAAGCATGCGTTAACAGGCGGCGGAACATTGTCGCTCTACACGTTCAAGCAACGGCAGAGCTCCGCGGGGGAGCAAGAGAAATGGCTCTCGACCGTCGAAGACGCCATCTCATTCTACAATGTTAAATTGGGAAAGCTGCCGGTGAAGCATTGGAAATTGGTCGAGGCGCCGTATCCGGAAATGAATGAAGGCTTGGACGGTATCATCCTCTTTGGCAAGCTTGGAGACAGCCAGACAGATTCGGATGCCACTGATGCCTTCGTAACCGATGACACGCTCCGTTCCATTGCGAAGCAGTGGTTCTCGTCATCAATCGGGAATAATGCGGTTACCGATGCGTTTTTGGAAGAAGGATTATCTGAATTTGCCGTTCAATATTTTCGGCACGAAAGCCAGGGAGCGCCTTGGAAGCAAGTATCCCCGACTGCTCTGCCCGCGCAGCCTGTGACGACCTCCAGCATCTATCTGGATGAGGGTGCGCTCGAACTGTACCGTGTTAAAGGCGCGGCAGTAATGACGGAATGGGTGCGGCAAACGGGAACGGAAGCGCTGGATACCGTATGGCAGCGATATTTCACACGCTACGAAGGGAAGATGGCCTCTGTCGGGGGATATGTTAATGTAATCGGCCATGCGTTGGGACAGAAGGAGAAGGCTGCCATGCAGCAGCTGTTGTCCGGCACAGCGAGCGATGACGATCCTGGCAGCTCTGCCATAGAAGAAGGACGGAAGTCTTAGAACCGCCGTCCTTTTATTCATGCTTATTTATAACGTTTAATAAATTCTACCGCTTTGCGAATATCCGCTTCTGGCGTGTCGCCGACCTCGCGCTCAATCGTCAGGTAGCCTTGGTAGCCGATATCTACGAGCGCTTGGAAGTAAGCATCGAAGTCAACCTTGCCTTCGCCGAGCGGCACTTCCTTGAATGGGCCTGATGTTGCCATTTCGGCAATCTTCTCATGCGACATCGGCTCATAACCGAGCATGCCGTATACATCGCGCGGATCGACCTCGCGCAGACGAACGCCGTCTTTGACATGAGTGTGAACGATATAATCCTTCAAGGTATACACGCCTTGAACCGGATCGTCGCCAGTTACCATGACCATGTTGGCCGGATCGAAGTTGACGGCTACCCCTGTGCCTGTCAACGTATCGAGGAACGACTTCAGATGCACAGAAGGCTCTGGCCCCGTCTCGATGGCGAAGTGCGCACCCAAGCTGTTGGCATATTGACTTAACTCTTCGCTAGCCTGCTGCATCGCGTAATAAATTTCATTTTCTTCATGCGGAACGATCCCGATATGAGTCGTTACCACATTGGTGCCCAGTTCGAGCGCAAGGTCGAGAATGCGCTTCGACTTCTCCACTTTTTCCGGGTTTGCATGTTTATCTTGGAAGCCGTGGCCGCCCAGATCACCGACAAGCGCGGAAATCTGCAATCCCAGAGAGTCGATATAGCTGCGCAATTCTTTACGTGCCTCTTGCGATAAGTTGGCCGGATCCATCTCTCCGCTGACAGCATAGATTTGCACGCCATCTGCACCGACTTCTTTCGCTTTCACTAGTGCTTCTCGCACTGGGAGGCGGAAGCTGTCTGTAATGACACCGATTGGATTCGTAATTTTTGTCACGGTTACCACTCCTTAATGTAATGATGGCTTACTACGATCGTTGAGCAGAAGCAGGACCCGAGTGACGCTCCGGCCATTTATAGGCATGTTCACGGAGGCGTGCAGCCAACTCCTCGCGCAATCCCCCTGCCACCCTTTCCGCTCGCACCTGCTGCTAAGAGTATACGATCTCCGTTCCTTTGGCGCTGGATTCGTAAATACCGCACAGCATCTTCATCATTTCTACTCCGTCTTCAGCCGGACACAACGTCTCTGTACGGCCGAGGCAACAATCAATAAAGTGATCGACTTCATTTTGGAAGCCGCGGTTGAAGTCGAAGCTCAGATGGTCGATTTGCGGACTCATGTTCAAAATCGTATTATGCTTCTCTCCGAGAATGAGAAGCTCTGGCTCCACTTCCGCTCCGCCTTTGTCGCCGAACAGCTTGACATTAAGTTCATCCTGCTTCAAATGCAAGGAGAAGCTGACATCCACGGCGAGAGAAGCGCCGTTCTCGAAGCGAATGAGCGCATTCGCCATATCTTCGACCGTATTAACGTTCGCGTCATAATCGGATGCTTTATAGAACGATAAATTCTCAATATGATTCCGGTTGCCGAGCAAGTTGTACGTATTGCCGCTGACCGACTTCACCTTCGGCTTGCCCATGAGGTACCAGCACAGGTCGATTACGTGTACGCCCAAGTCGATCAACGGTCCGCCGCCAGAGCGCTCTTTATCGCTGAACCATCCGCCCGGATTGCCAAGCCGGCGCAGGCAGGAAGCTTTCGCGTAATAAATTTGACCCAGATCGCCATCATCGATAAACTTCTTCAACACACGGGTATTCATGCCGTAACGGCGCACATATCCCACCTGCAGCGTCTTGCCGCTCTTCTTCTGCGCTTCCTGTACGGCCAGCGCCTCTTCCACGGTCATGCACAGCGGCTTCTCCACCAGCACATGCTTGCCCGCTTCCAATGCAGCAATCGCAATCAGGGCATGGGAGTTGTTCCATGTACAAATGCTGATCGCATCAATATTCGAATCGGCAACCAATTCCTTATAATCCGTGTAGATTGTCGCTTCCGGCGCGCCGAATCTGACGGCCTTCTCTTTCGCGCGCTCTGCGTTCAGATCACAGACCGCTACGAGTTCTGCCTCGCTGTTTTTCTCATAACCGCCAAAATGCATTTCAGATATCGATCCGGCACCTACTACCGCTACTTTTACTTTGCTCATCACTTTCATCCTTTCTATATATAAGTAATGTAATTAAACTTCATTCCAAATGCGGCGGGCATTGTCCATCGCAATCTTCGTGCCTGTAAGGCAATCTTCCATGCCCTCGAATTCGATGCTGACGTAGCCGTCGAAGCCCGCAGCCTTCACCGCGCGCACAATATCGTACATCGGCAAGTCCCCTTGACCGACAATCGCGCCGCGCAAGTAATTGCCATGCAGCGACTGGAACCAGCCTTGGCCCGGATTCCGGTCCGCAGGACGGATATAGAAATCTTTCAAGTGAACCATTGATGCCACTTCAATGTTGTTGCGCACGGCGATAAGCGGATTTTCATCCACACAGACGAAGTTGCCCACATCCATCGTCGTACGGAAATTGTCACGATTGACAGCAAGCACAAGGCGCTTCACGCGCTCGCTCGCTTGCGTGTAGAAGCCATGATTCTCTACGCTTGTAATGATGCCGTAGTTGGCGGCGTGGTCGGCGATTTGGCGACACGCTTCCACAAGCTGAGGGAAGTCCTGTTCGAAGTAAGCCGTTCCCGTCTCGCCGTGGACACGCGATGCCACATCATGACGCATCCGTGCCACACCCAAGCGATTCGCGACATCCACGTGCGCCTTCACGCGATCGATCTCGCGCTGCAGCTCTTCACCATTCAGACCAGCGAAATTGGCGCCGATGCAGTAGTTGGACAATTCCAGACCAATTTGCTTCGCCTTCTCACGAAGCTGGTCAGCGAATTCTGGACGGTTCACCATATCAAAGTCCAAGTCCACGATTTCCGCATGGTCCGCACCTTGTTCTTTCAGCCATTCCAACGCTTCACACACGCTCATCTTTTTCTGATGCAAAGCGGCATGCAAGCTGTAAATACTGACTCCTAATTTCACCATGGCTCACTCCATTTCATTGTTGTTCGAACTTGCTGTTCTTCCGCCAAGTGCAAGCGGTTACATGTCAGATGTAATGTCTCCTCTTCATTATAGGTAAGTCCTCCCCGCGCACATTGCACTATTTTCCACAATTGTTGGACTTTCTTACACAAATGAAGCCAACCTGTGCGAAACAGCGCCAGGATTCCCCAAATCGCAGGAAAGATAAAGAGATTATAATCATCCGGAGAACATTTCCCCGAAGGACCATAACCTCTTTACGGTACGTAATTAACATATTATTTTGCCAAAAGCGCCACCGCGACAATAACGCTTGAGCGATTAACCGCGCGACAACTCCCCTGCCACGATCCGGCCCTGGAACAGGACGGCTGGACGCTTCGAGCATCGGGCTACAGCCTCTGCCGAGCAGCTTGCTTCGACGAACACCGCATCGGCCGGAGCACCGACCAGAGGCCACACCTGTTTGCCTGTCTGATCGAGCGGCATAGCGCCACCCGTAATGAAGCCGAGGACGCGGGACAGCGCATATTCATCAGTGTAATGATACAGCTCCGCTACGAGCTTCGCCTTCTGCAGCATATCCCCCGTACCGAACGGAGACCAGTGGTCGGTGATGCTGTCGTTGCCCAACTCGACGCGAACCCCCTTGTCACGGAGCATCGGTATCGGCATGTGAACTGCGCCGATTGGCACGGTTGAGGCAACAGAAATACCAAGCTTAGCGAATCGTTCCGCCAATTCCGTCCCTTGCGCAGGAGCCATGCCCGCGAAGCCGAACGCATGACTGACGGTTACCCGCCCCTGCCAACCTGCCTGCTCCGTCATATCGGCCAGCTTGTTCATCGTATATAGGCCCAGTTGGTTGCGCTCATGGAGGTGAAGGTCAATGCCCGCGTCGAATTCCACCGCGATGTCCATCAGCGTCGCAAGCGACTTCTCGATGTTATCATCGACGACCGCAGGATCGACCGCTCCAACATGAGTCGCGCCCAGACGCATCGCTTCCTTCACGCGATTGACGGAAGCGGACTTAAGAAGCCCATGCTGCGGGAAGGCAACAGTCTCTGCCGTCAGCTTGCCCTTATATTCCTCCAGCACTTCCAGCGTAAGCTCCATATTCTTTGTCTCGATGACCGGATCCACATTCGTATGGGTGCGAACATGAGTCGCGCCATGACCGATAATCAGATCCAGCATCGCGGCCGCACGATCCTTGAGGGTAGCCAACTGCTTCGGCAGCAGTTCCTGCTCCTCTGCCAGACGGTCGAAGATGCTTGCTGCCGGCTGCACAGCCTTCCAAGGCCCTCCGTAATAGGTCTTGTCGATATGGATGTGCATCTCCCGGAAAGCCGGCAGCATAAGCAGTCCATTCGCATCGATCTGCGGCAGGCCATCCTGGGGCAATCGGTCTGCAGGCTCGATGGCAGCGATAATGCCCTCCTCGACGCGCAAGTGATGGAGAGCAGTCTCTGTTCCTAAAATCCGTCCTTGTTCCGTATGGAAGCCTGTTTCCAATCTGACATTGGTCAACCAATTTGTCGCAGCATTCATGATGAATTCCTCCTTGTTGTTATCGTTCCAGCTTGCCGCCGGCTTGCTCCAGCATATTGGCAATCTCCGTGAAGCCGCGTTCACGCGCATGGGCTAACGCCGTCACCCCTTTGCTGTCCGGAATGTTCACATCTGCTCCATGCTCGATGAGAAGCTTCACCGCCTGCTGATGCTCCTTCCCGCCGCTGCCGAGCACGATCGCTTCCATCAAGGCGGTCCAGCCGAGATTATTCACATGGTTGACACCCACATCCGACTCCGTTAGCAGGTACTTGATCACGTCAAGATGCGCATGCTCTGCCGCCGGAATGAGCGCCGTCCCGCCAAAGCGGTTCGTCAGCTTCGTGTCCGCTCCCGCCTCGATCGTCAGCTTCAGAATGTCGAACAATCCCTCCGCTCCCGCGTACAAGTATGGATTGTCCTTGTTGTGAGCCTGAATATTAATGTCAGCGCCGTGATCGATGAGCGACTTGACCGTCTTCGGGTAATTGCCGAGCGTTGCCAGCATGGCCGGGGTCCGGCCGCTGCCGTCCTGCGCATTAACGTCGGCCCCATCCTTAATAAGCCGGCTCACGTCTGCCGTCTTGCCCTTTTTGGCAGCATCCAGCAAAGCGTCGTTCAAAGCTCCCACATCCTTCCCGCCGAGCTCCTTGTTCAGCCTTGTTTCCGTCACCTGCTCATGCTTCGGACCGGCATTGCGATCATTGTTCGGTTTTACTTGAGTCTGGGCCCCGGAACGATTCTTGTCTGGATCGTCGGCACATCCCGAGAACATAAGAATCGACAGAGCCAATGCCATCACGCGCAGCATCAGGCTTCCCCCCTTCTGTTATCGGGATTTTCCTTTATGCTACCACGAAAAAAAATATACGAAAAATATTTACATAATTCGTTCCTCATATGATTCTGATATGGAGGTCTGTATGGTTGACACACACCTGGGTCGATTCTTCGGGCTAAAAAGTGGACAGTATCCCCCTTGGCTCATCCATTGGATCAAATACAGCCTACACGACGTTTATCCGATCAATCCCTCCTTTCCGCTGTACATTTTCCAACACGGCTACCGTTCGAATTGCATTCACCGCGAGCTCTCTGCCGTTGTCCCGGCTCCTAAATAATGCTGAAGGTGCTTTTTATTGATTTTAATGCGCTGCTTTTCAATGAACACACCGACATTTCCCTTGGTGTCTTCTTCTTCACAGACGATGCCCTCACGCTTCAGATAAGAAACATATACGCTGTCGCCGGCTTCGAAGCGCTTGTTGACGGGAACACTGACCGACGGTTCGCCTGCTTGCTCCTCCGGCGCATCGGCAGTAGACGCTTGAGCCATCAAGGTTGAGGAACCAGGCTGCGCGATTGCCACTCCGTCGAGGTATTCTGCTAATTCCGCCATCATCGGTTCCGCATATGGCCGCTCCGCAATAGGCACTGCTCCCATGTCAATCGTGTCTTGAGACTGCTGAACTGGGCTCGCTTGCCAACTGTGACCATCGGGCTTCGCTCCGGCCGCTTCCGCTGACTTGCCTTCGCCTCCGGCCACGCCGTTCCCAAGCGGCAATGAGGCAGCTCCAAGCTCCTTCCTGCCTGCCGTAATTTCCTCCGATCGGGCAATGATAGCGGGAGAGATGCCCAGCTTCTGCGCGATGAGGAACGCGTAGCTATGTCCCGCTTCCCCGATGCGAAGCTGATAGAGCGGCTGCAGCGTAGCGGAATCGAACTCCATGCGGGCATTTTCGAATCCCGGAGCAAGCGCCGCATAATTTTTAATTTCATTGAAGTGCGTCGTCACCATTACAGTAGTCCCTCTGCGATGCAATTCTTCCAATATTGCTATCGACAGCGCGACGCCTTCGCCCGGATCGGTCCCGGACGCCATTTCGTCGATGAGGATAAGCGTTGAATCATCAGCATAGCTCAGCATGTCTATTATATTTTTAATGTGCGCGGAAAAGGTGCTGAGCGATTGCTCAATGCTCTGTCCGTCTCCGATGTCTGCCGCCACATGCTTGAATACCGCAAAGGTGCTTCGTTCCTCTACCGGTACCAGCAGACCGGATTGAGCCATCAGCGTGAGCAGTCCAACCGTCTTCAAAGCAACTGTCTTCCCGCCAGTATTTGGCCCGGTAATTATCAGCGTTCGGTACCCGCGTCCAATGCGGAATGTGAGCGGAACGGTGTCGCGGCCAAGCAGCGGATGCTTGCCTCCGCGAATGTCGACAACCCCTTCAATGTTCAGTCCCACGTTGCGTCCGCCGATGGCAAGACCGTATTTTGCTTTGGCGAACAAGTAATCATACGTCCCGACCGTCTCCACATTCGAATTCAGTTCACGGGCATGCTGCTCCATGAGGTCGGTCAATTCGCTAAGCACTTTCGCCTCTTCTCTCGCTTCGTCCGCTCGCAATCCCGCCTGCTCATGCTGCATATGCGCAATTTCAGCCGGTTCCATGTATACGGTCTGACCGCTCGCCGATTCGTCCAGCGAGTTGCCTTTGAATTGCTTGCGGAACTCTTTCTTAATCGGGAGCACATAACGTCCTCCACGCATGCTGACCAGATTCTCCTGCAGCAGCGTGCGGTATCTGCTCATTAAAGCTTCGATTTTGGACTTGATGCGATTTTCAACGGCGGCAAGCTTCTTCCGGATTTTGCTTAAGTCCTTGCTTGCCTCATCAGCGACCCGTCCATTGTGAATGCAACGTTCGATTTCGGATCTCAGCTTATCCAAATCATGCATGGATGCCGCATAGCCGCTCACCGTCGGAGCAATCTCGCTTTTGGCGATCATATACCTTCTAAGCTGGGCACAGCTTCGCAAAAACAAAAGGGTATGCGTAAAATCCGATTCGTTGAACATATATCCAGTCCCGAGCAGAGACCGCACCGGCTCGATTCCTTGCAAAGATGGCAGCGGCACGCTGGCCCCCTGCATGAGAAGGGTGTGCGCTTCCGCGGTTTCGTCAAGCGCCTTGCGTATTGCGTTCAAATCCGTCATAGGCTCCATCTTCTCGACGTGCTGTCTGCCCAAATAGGAGACGGCATTTTCCATGACGCGCTCTTTGATTCTGTCGTACTCCAAACGCTGCAGCATTTTGTTATTCATTGTTTTAGCTCCTTTAGAGTTTAGTAAAAAAATAAAAAAAAGGCAGAAGAAATGCGTAGATCGCATTCTCTGCCTTTCGTTATACCTGCCTCAGATATACGTACCGACAAGCCGTAACGGTATAGCTGTCCTGCTAAGGACGTACCGTTACAAGACTATAAACAAAAAAACGTGCTGAAAAACAGCACGGAGTCGGCTCGTATAGAGGCTAGATCTCGGGCGTTGGATGATATCCGCTGTTCTTAACTAAATCCAGAGGCTCGTTAACGGTATAAGAAAATAAACGTCAGCTATAACGCTGCATTTTAATCGTCAACTTAACCTCGATATGGAATTTGATTAGTTAAGAACGCTTACCAACATCAAGTTCTCCCCTTAATTGAATAATATCCCAATCATACTAAATAATTATATGTTGCGTCAAGTGATTGCCTCTCCATATATGGCAGAAACGCTTCCTACGGTTGGCTCAATCCGTTAATCGGCGGCGCTTTCTTCTTGTATTGCGAAGGAGATACGCCAGTATGCCGCTTGAACATGCGCGAGAAATACGCCAAATCATTGAAGCCGACGCCGAAGCAGATTTCCGTCACGGACATATCAGTTTCCACGAGCCATTCCGCTGCCTTGCGTACACGGAAATCAATCAAATAATCGTTAAAGGTTTTGCCTGTAAACCGTTTGAACAAGTAGCAAAAATACGTCTTCGACAAATTAAACTGCCGGCACAAACGCTCGAGCCGCAGCTCTTCCGCAAAATGCACATGAATATACTCCGTCACTGTGGTCATCAAATCGCGGTATTTCTCCACGCGATCGTCTTCCTCACTCGGTTTGTCGGCCAATTTCGTGTACTCGCGGATAATGACGGACAGCAGCTTCAAGAGGTTGGCTTTTAAGACCAATTCGAAATAACGCTTCGATTGACGATACTCCGCCAGCATCTCCTCAAGCAGACGGCTGACCTCCATATCTGCCTCGCCTGTGAGCACCACCTTCGGCGTAATCTGCTCCTCGTCGATAAGAAACTGCTCCAAATAGGAGAAATCAAAGCAATCCTTGCTCCAATCCGCCTTCTCAAAACGCTCGTTAATAAAATGAGGCAGAAACTCGCAGCCGATGACTTCCATATCCTGACCAGGGATCATTTCGACGCGATGCACGGCAAACGGCGGAATGACAAACAAATTGCCTTTGACCATATTATACGTTCGGTGATTGATCGTATGCTTGAATTCACCTTTCAGCACATACCAAATCTGTATGTAATCGTGCGTATGATCCCAGATGCTTCCGGTCGATTGATCCAATTTGTACATTTTACAAGGCAGATGAGCCTCCAGCTCTTGTTCCGAATGAAAAACGATGACATCGTTCGTTGTGCGAGAGGGGCCTTTGTCGCGCCTCACGTCATGTGACATGTTCATCACCCTGTCAGTCTATTAAGATTCGTCTAAATGCACTATACTGCTAATAGCCCCCTGTTGCATTAACGCTTTGGGCATGCACTTCATTGTATTCTTCACGCAGGAATTAAATCCTCTAAACGTACAATCTAAAAGGAAACATTTTGGAGGTAGATAACTTGGACATCAAAATCAAATCATTAAACGTCGCCCTGCCGCATGATTGCTTGGAACACAACGGAAAGCCGGTCCTGTCGGGTATGGTGAAGCTGCCGGTATCCGAACCGACGTATCTTCACCCACTCGGGTTCGACGGCGATGGCCAAGCCGACACGAAGCATCACGGAGGACCAGATAAAGCAGTCTGCGTCTATGCGCAAGAGCACTATGCTTACTGGGAAGCAAGATGGCAGCGCGAACTTCCGGTGGCGGCGTTCGGCGAAAATCTCACGACGGAAGGCCTGATTGAACAGGATGTCCATATCGGTGACATCTTTCACATCGGCGAGGCGATCGTGCAGGTGACCCAGCCGCGCCAGCCTTGCTTCAAGTTGGCAGCCCGCTATAAGATGCCAGAGGTTCCGCTGTGGATGCAGGAGACGGGCTACACAGGACTTTATTTCCGCGTGCTTACGCCTGGCCTCGTTCATCCTAGCGGAACGCTGGAGCGGATGAAGCATGACCCCGCTGCCGTATCGATTCAATATGCGAACGAGGTCATGCACCACCGCCGGGACGGCGAGGAAGGCATTCGCCGCCTCTTAGACGTCGAAGCGCTGTCCGCCAGTTGGCGCGCCACCTTCACGAAGCGGCTGGCCGGCTCGACGCCTAACACGAACGAGCGCCTGTTCGGTAAATAGCGCCGGCGCATCGCAGCCGCAGCAACGCATCAGATGTGCTCTGGCTGATGCTCGGGCTGCTCCATAATGACAGCGCCGCTCTCCAAGCGAATCCACGAGTCGAAGCGGCGCTCTCGGGCATACAGGCGCACGATGCGCGCGCCAGGCTCGAACGGCACTCCCGTGTAAGCAGCACGTGTCGTGCGCCCATAGGCCAGCTTGATGCCATGCAGCTCGCCGATGAAATCATTCGCGTGGTCATGGCCGACAAAGGTGCCCATCACATCTCCTTGCTCCACCATCGCCTGGAACATTCCGCTGTTGAGCGGCGGCGAACAGATGGGCTCTCCCCGCTGTCCGCAACACGTTTCAAGGGCCCATAATTGATGGTATTCCATCAGAGGAATATGGAAGAACGCAACGGCAGGCACCGGCGTATCGCCGCCGTACTCTTTCGCATACTGCGCCGACTGCTGACGGTACCATGCAATCTGGTCCGCCTTCAGCCAATCGTAGCCGCCGACGCGCGGCGACAACGGTGAATAGCTGTGGCTGTCCAGCGCATAAATGACGGCCCCAAGCTTGCCGTCCGCAGTCAGCACTGGGAAGACCGCATTGCCGCTGCCGCTGATTCCTTCCGGGTCAGGTACGGCAATGGAATGGGCAAATGTCATCTGATACGCATGAAGCTGCTCCCTAGTCACCGTCGCCTCCGTATCATGATTGCCATATACCGCGAACCAAGGAATCCCCGCATCTTCGACTGGGCGCACCGCATTGGCGAACGCTTGATATTCGTCGGTCGTGCTTGCGCTAGCGATAACATCTCCGGCAAATACGACAAGGTCTGGCTGCTCCAATTCCAACACCTGCCGCATCACATCGTGCGCCGGGTCATGTTCCTCCCATTGTCTGCATTCCACATCCGAAAATTGTACGATCGTAAAGGTACCATCTTTGCGAAATCGAAGGGACTTGCAAATGCTCTCGGCCGTCATGTTCATTCCTCCATCTCGGTTGTTCGTGCGCATGAATACAGGCAGTTCATCAAACTTCCATTCCATGGAATCTGTTATTCCACCCCATTGTACAACGCTTTCAACCATTTTCCTATGCTTATTGAGAAAACCTCTATCGAAGCCTTCCAAAGATGGGCGTCCACATTTAAGAGGAGCATATCATCTGTAAAATAGAAAGACATGGTCTCATCATCATGAACGGATGTTCCGCGCTGTGCTGTGGCAAGTTCAGACTAACGGAACTTCGCTTCATTCTCCCCTTAGCTCCATTCTCCCTTTCCATCAGAAAGCGGCATTTCCTACGTCGGGCCTCGCTTACTTCCATCAGGAAATGGCACTCCCTTTGTCGGCCCCAGCTCACTTCCATCAGGAAGCGGTATTCCCTACATCAGCCCTCGCTTACTGCCATCAGGAAACGGCACCCCTATTCGGCCCCAGCTCACTTCCATCAGGAAACAGCACTCCCTACGTCGGCCCTCGCTTACTGCCATCAGGAAATGGTACGCCCCATGACGACTCTTGTTCACTGCCATCATGATCAGCCGCTTCATGCCATGTTATGTATACAAAACGCCATGTGCCTTATCCCCGTCGTTAACCATCCTGACTGTATGGGAGAATGGAGCTGAGGGCCATTGTACGGAAGCCAACGAACATATCCTCGTTTGAAAAGGAAGGAAGGCTGACATTCTGAATGAAAGGGAGATTGAAGCAATGGACGGACTGACATACCTTCTCCGAAAAGAGCAAGTAATGAGCCCAAGGCGAAGTTAAATAGAAAGCCGACCGTAACGGCCGGCTCAGGAGGAAGCACTCACCGAAGATGCGGACTTCTGCAGCTCCATCGGGTGGTTGCGGTTCGGCGTTCTGCCGAGAAAATATACTAGCGGCAAACCGAGTAATGTCATAATGACGCTAATAAAGTTAATATCGTTAATGCTTAACGTGAACGCTGCATTTTGCAGCAGCACCGGATCCGAAATACTCCCTTTCAATTCGGCCAGATGGGTGATGGTCCGTGCCGCTAGCAGCGAGCTGAACAGACCGATGGATAGGGAGGCCAACCCCTGCCGCAGCCAACTGTTAATGGAGGAGCCATAACCGGACAATTCCCGCGGAATGGCTGACATCCCCGCATTCATCGCTGGCGTATTCGCAAGCGCGATGCCCACGTTGCGCACGGCCATCCAGAACGTAATGTACCCATGAGGCGTGTCGACATGCAAGCGGCTCATCTCATACGTAGCGAATGCCATAAGCAACAGTCCGACGAAAATGAGCTTGACTGGACCAAAGCGATCGTACCAGCGCCCAGTGAACGGAATGATAATAGCCATCAGGGCAGAGGCTGGAAGCAGCACGAGACCTGAAGTAAGCGTCGAAGCCCCCTGAACATTTTGCAAAAAGAGCGGTGTCAGCAAAGCCCCTGCATATAAGCTAATCGTTAAGATGGACACGAGCAGCATGCTGAATGTATACCGCATATGACGGAATACCCGGAAGTCCAGCAGCGGCTGCTCCATCTTCAGGGAACGGCGGACAAAGAGCGCAATGATTACGATACCCACACCGATCAGACCAAGCGTCTGCCATGAAGCCCATCCCCAACGCGCTCCATTCCCGAACGCAAGCAGCAAGGACAAGCTGCCTAACATGACACTCACAAAGCCGATGCGGTCAAACCACGCCTTCTCGCTAATACGGTACATCGGAATAAAGCGGACGACCGCCACCATCGCGATAAGTCCAATCGGCACGTTAATCCAGAACAGCCAATGCCAATCGCCCACATGAACGATCCAACCAGCCAATGTCGGTCCGACAGCAGGTGCGACCATGGCAGACAAGCTCCACAGACTGATCCCCAACGCTTGGCGTTCCTTCGGGATCACCTGATATACAATGGTCATCGTCGTCGGCATAATAATGCCGCTGAAGGCGCCCTGCAAGACGCGGGACACAATTAGGCTGCCCTCGCTCCAGGATAGTGCGCACAGCACGGAGCAAATGACAAAGCCGCCCAATGCAACAAGATAAAGCCGTTTCGTGCTGAATCGGTTGCCGAAATAAGCTACTGCAGGCGCAATGATCCCTGTAGCCAGCATAAAGCCGGTTAGTACCCATTGAATCGTAAGCAGGTCGGTGTGGAAATGCTTCATTAAGACGGGAAGTGCGATATTAATCGTATTCGTGCTTAATACCGCCAAAAAGTTGCCGAAGAATATAGCAAACATAATACTCCAGAAGGTTCTATTCGATATGGTCTTTTCTCCTTCACCCATTCCATCCATCACTGCTTTCTGTCTATAAAATAAAAGATACATTACAGTAATTAATGTAAGAACTGACATGAAACGTCTTACTTTTAAGTTTACTCCCCTCTCGTTATAGTGTCAATATTGACATATGAAAAGAGCAAAAAAAGCCGAAAGTCAATTTACACAATCAACTTTCGGCTCTGCGGTGTCCCGCATTTTTTGCAATTATACCGTCGGTGATGCGGACGGCTCTTTCTTTGATCCATTCCTGCTTGACTTGCGCTCGGACAAATTCAGCCTGCGCTGCAGCGCGCCTAGCACAAGATCCGCGACAATGGCGAGCAGTGCCGCCGGAATGGCGCCGGCATAGATGCGCAGCGGGTTCTGCCCGTTCAGTCCGGAATATATCTCCCGGCCCAACCCGTCGCCGCCGACAAGCGGAGCTATCGTCGCTACCCCGATCGCGATGACCGCAGCAATGCGCAATCCCGTCAGCATATAGGTGAGCGCAAGCGGGAACCGAACTTTAAACAATAGCTGCATCGGGCTCATGCCAACACCACGTCCGGCCTCCACATAGCTTGGATTGACCTGCTTCAAGCCGACATACGTATTTCTGACAATCGGATTGAGTGAATACAGAAGCAATCCAACCACGACCGTCGTCGTGCCGAGTCCGAACGCCAGCATCAGCAAGACGAGCAGCGCCAAGCTCGGAATGACTTGCAGCGTGCTGGTTACGGCAAGAATGCTCCTGGCCAGCTTCTCGTTCCGGGAACATAGCACGCCCAGCGGAACACCGATGACAAATGCCAATCCTACCCCCGCCAGCACCATAATGACGTGTGTAACAAAATACTCCCACAATAAATCCGAATTCCGTCCCATATAAGACAACAAATCCGCGATGGTCCATTGATAATTACCCATGTTGCGCCTCCTTTCGTTACTTCTCGAGCAGACCGGCTTCTTTCAAATAATTGACAGCCACTTCACGTTCGCTCTTCTTCTCAATATCTACTTGATAATTCAGATCTATCATCGTCTTCTCATCGAACTTGCCGATAAGCAGTCCGATGACATCGTCCAATTCCGGATATTTCTCAAGCACATCCTTGCGTACGACCGTAGATGCGTCATACGGAGGAAAAAATTGCTTATCATCTTTAATCGTCGTCAAATTAAATGCTTTCAGCCGGGAATCGGTGGAGTAAGCCAGCACGATATCAACCTGCTTGTTCGCCACCGCCGCGTAGACGAGACTTAATTCCATCGGAAATTCCTGTCCGAATTTGAAGCCGTAAGTGTTCTGAAAACCTCTGTATCCGTCCGTATCGCGCTCCAGCCAGGTCGTATCGACGCCTAGGCGAAGCTTGGCCGCATCCTTGGCCACATCCGAAATCGATTGATAACCCTTATCCTTGGCCAAATCTTCGCTGATGGTGAAGGCGTACGTATTTTCAAAGCCGAGCGGGTCGTACCATTTGAAATCGAAATATTGATCGAAGCCTTCTTTTGCTTGCTTGAGCACTTCTTCGCGGTCCTTCGTATCTTTTACTGGAAAGTGATTATTAAAGATTTCACCAGTATAAAGCGTCGCCATCTGCAATTCATTTTTCTTCATCGCATTAATGACGACTGGACTTGCCGCCAGATCGGGCAACACCTTTGCTTTCAAATCTGTACGATCCTCTATCAACGCCTTATACATCTCTGCCAAAATCTTCGTTTCCGAGAAAGTCTGGGTACCGATGACAATGCGATTGTCAATGCCGCACGAAGACAGAAGTATCATTAACGCCAGCATGACAGCGGTCATGCCAGCAGGCCATTTCCAATGTTTCATACCGTATCCTCCTCTACTAAGCCGATCCATTCGCTACACCGACTGTACACCCCGTTTGCGTACGGCATTATGCCGTAATGCTGCTCGTCCGTCCGAAACGGCGTGTCAGTACTCTTTCCAACCATCCGAGCAGACCATCGATCAAGAACGCCAGCACAATTGCTCCTAAAGCGCCTGTAATGATCAATTCCGGCTTGTTTACGCCCAGCCCTGACACGATAAGCTGTCCGAGGCCGCCAGCGCCAATCAGCGCTGCAAGCGTAGCCCAACTGATAATATAGACGCTAGTGACGCGGATGCCAGACATAATATACGGCAGCGCTAGCGGAAGTTGGATGCGAATGATGCGTTGAAGCGTGCCGTACCCCATTCCCCGCGCCGACTCCAGCACGCCGCGATCGACCGAATCAAAGCCGTCGTACGTGTTGCGCAATATCGGCATAATGGAATACAGGAACAACGCGATGATAGCCGGCTTCATGCCAATGCCCATCAGCGGGATGAGAATGGCAAGCAAAGCTAGGCTCGGCACGGTCTGCAGCAGATTCGCCAAGAAGAATACAATGCTGTTCAACCAGTTGAAACGGTTATAAACAAGCGCGATTCCAAGCGGTATCGCTACCAGACATCCGAGCAATACAGCTGCTGCCGATATCGTCAGATGATCCCGCAAGGCAACGGCAATGTCTGCACCTCGCTCCTGCACAAATGACAAGAATGCATTCATTCGTTAAGCCTCCTCTCCGAACGTATTCGCTAAGCTGTCTACAATGGACGGATACACTTCCGACAAGTGCTTGACGACACTCCCCCGAGTAATAAGCCCTACGAACTTGCCCGTATCATCGACGATAGCCAGGTTGGTCAAGCGATGCTCGCTCATCATCTTCACCGCATCAGGCAGCGGTGTTCCGGGACGCACCAAATATCCGATCGGCTTCATGACGTCTTTCACCGTCTTGTTCTCTTCACCGTATTGGTCCAATACGTTGTAGATGGATACGATACCCTGCAGCTTATGTTGCCGATCCACGATAAACAGCGAGTCAACCTTGCGCCGTTCCATCATTTTGATCGCTTCTGCCAGACCCCGGCTCGGGAAAATCGTTACCGGATTAGGCACCGTAACTTCATCGACGATCGGTATGTCGATGCTAGTTTCGCTATCCATTCGCTTCTGCCCGATAAAGGTGCGCACGAAGTCGTTCGCAGGATGGCGGAGAATTCGTTCCGGTGAGCCGGTCTGGATCACTTCCCCGTCTTTCATCAGCACGATCGTGTCCGCAATTTTGATCGCTTCGTCCATGTCATGCGTCACGAACACAATCGTCTTATTCAGTTCTTCCTGAAGGCGAATCAACTCATCCTGCAGCTGTTCACGGCTAATCGGGTCTAGTGCGCTGAACGGTTCATCCATCAGGATGACGTCCGGGTCGGCGGCGAAGGCACGGGCTACGCCAATGCGCTGCTGCTGTCCGCCGCTCAGCTCTGATGGATAGCGATCGCGGTATACCTCCGGATCCAAATTAACTAATCGCAGCAATTCATCTACGCGTTTATCGATTGCAGCTTTATCCCATTTTTTCAAGTGCGGCACTACGGCAACGTTCTTGCCAATAGTCATATGAGGAAACAAACCGATGTTCTGAATAACGTATCCGATATTGCGCCGAAGTTCGACTGGGTTCTGCTCGGACACATTTTTGCCGTTGATGAGGATTTTACCGCTTGAAGGGGTCATTAAGCGATTAATCATTTTCATAGTCGTAGACTTACCGCATCCGCTTGGACCGATAAGAACGGTAAGTTCGCCTTTCTTGAACTCAAGGTTAATCTCTTTCAAGGCTTGGAAGCCGTCGTCGTAAACCTTTTTCACGTGTTGAAACTCAATCATGCACCGTTCACCTCTTTTATAAATTTAACTAATAGAACGTTGTTTCACGCACTGAAACTATTATGTTTATTATTTCATAACTATTTCTATATGTAAATGTTCATGCTTGTTTCAGCCGCCTGAGTTAGAACGAAAAATCTTATTTTCACAAGCAAACATAAGCATAACTTATAAATAAACCGAGCTTGGACTTATGAAACAAAAACTGCAAAAAAACTGCGCCAGTGTCCGCTGCAGTAAGCCTTCCCCTCTTTCATTATGCGCAATTGAAAAGATTTTATCGGCATGGATAAAACATGTTGCTCCAGTAGGATGGCGAGCAAGTGGATGGAAAATTTTAATAAAAAGGGGCTTTTCATTTTCTGAAGTCCTGTTATAATACAGATTAGTGATTTAGAAAACTGTATTATAACAGTAATCCACTATTATCAGGAGGCGATTGAAATGGACTGCTACTACTGCCATGGCAACGGGGAAATGGAATGCTTGAAATGCGACGGCACAGGGAGTCAGGAGGAAACTGGCGAATGCCGCACGTGCCAGGGGCACGGCTATACACCTTGCTTACGCTGCAACGGCAGCGGCAGCTTGGACTATGCATTCGATGAGCAAGATTCGATTGCGAACATTTTGCAATCCGTCTATTTGAGCCCAAACTTCAGCAGAGGGAGGTAACCAATCATGACAAGAACGTCCTCACACAATTGCAAGGAAATTGCCGTACTTGGTCCTATGCCGGAATCGTTCGCGGATATTTTGACGCCGGAAGCACTCGCTTTCCTCGAGAAGCTGCACGAGCAATTCAATCCGCGCAGACGCGCTCTGCTCACCGCCCGCGCCGAACGGCAGCGCCGGCTGGATGCAGGCGAACTGCCCGATTTTTTGCCGGAGACGACGCAGATCCGGGACAGTGACTGGACGGTCGCGCCCGTGCCTGCCGACCTGCAGGATCGGCGGGTGGAGATTACCGGTCCTTCTGGAGACGCGAAGATGGTCATCAATGCGCTTAACTCCGGCGCCAAGGGCTTCATGGCTGACTTCGAAGATGCCAACTCCCCGACGTGGGAGAACACCATCCGCGGACAGATGAACATGCGCGACGCTATCCAGCGCACCATCTCTTACACGAGCCCAGAGGGCAAATCATACCGCCTGAACGAACGGACGGCGTACCTGCTTATCCGGCCTCGCGGATGGCACCTAGAGGAGAAGCACATCCGCATCGGCGGAGAGAACGTCTCCGGCAGCCTCGTCGACTTCGGCCTTTACTTCTACCATAACGCGCAAGCCCTCATCCAGAATGGTTCCGGCCCTTATTTCTACCTACCGAAGCTGGAATCTCACCTTGAAGCACGGCTGTGGAACGACGTGTTCGTGTTCGCCCAACAAGAGCTGGGCATCCCACAAGGGACGATCAAAGCGACGGTTCTCATTGAGACGATACTCGCCACCTTTGAAGCCGACGAAATTCTATACGAGCTGCGGGAGCACAGCGCCGGCTTGAACTGTGGCCGGTGGGACTACATCTTCAGCTTCATCAAGCGGCTGAACCGCCATCGGCACGCGCTGCTCCCCGATCGGTCCCAAGTGACGATGACGGTGCCGTTCATGCGGGCGTATACGCAGCACGTCATCCGTACGTGCCACAAGCGCGCCGCCCATGCCATGGGCGGCATGGCGGCCCAGATTCCGATCCGGCACGATGTGCCCGCCAATGCGAAGGCGATGGAGCAGGTGCGCGCCGACAAGCTGCGTGAAGCGAACGACGGCCACGACGGCACATGGGTGGCCCACCCGGGGCTCGTGCCGATTGCGATGGAAGTGTTCGACGAGCGGATGGAGGGTCCGAATCAATTGGATAACAAGCGCGAAGACGTGCATGCGACGACGGAGGACCTGCTGGCCATCCCGGAGGGGACGATAACCGAACAGGGACTGCGGACGAACATCAGCGTCGGCCTGCAATATATCGAAGCGTGGCTGCGGGGTTACGGCGCCGTGCCAATCTTCAACTTGATGGAGGACGCGGCCACAGCCGAAATCTCCCGAACGCAGGTATGGCAATGGATTCGCCATCCGGAAGGACGTCTGGCGGACGGCACCGACATTACGCTCGAGCTTGTCCTGAAGCTGACGGAGGAAGAATTGACCGCGATTGAAGCTCAGCTCGGCAAGGAAGCATTCACAAGCCGCAGGTTTGCGGAAGCAAAGCGGTTGTTTACGGATTTGGTGAGCGAAGAGTCGTGCAGCGAGTTTTTGACGGTGACGGGCTATGAATTGTTGGGATGAAATCATTGAATGTGAGGAGATGGCTGCTGTGACGGAGAGACATGCGATTCAACAATTGGAGACAAGATGGAAAAGTGAGCGCTGGAAAGGCATTACCCGCTCTTATTCGGCGGAAGAAGTCATTCGGCTGCGCGGCTCTGTGCAGGTGACGCATACGCTGGCGCAGATGGGGGCGGAACGGCTGTGGGAGCTGCTGCATACCGAAGATTACGTGCACGCGCTCGGCGCCTTGACGGGCAACCAAGCCGTACAGCAAGTTAAGGCCGGGCTGCAGGCCATTTACTTGAGCGGCTGGCAGGTGGCCGCGGATGCGAACCTGTCGGGACACATGTATCCCGACCAGAGCCTGTATCCGGCGAACAGTGTACCGCAGGTCGTGAAGCGGATTAATCAGGCCCTGCAGCGGGCCGATCAGATTCAGCACGCGGAGGGGAAGGGCGGCACCTACTTCTTCGCCCCGATCGTGGCCGATGCCGAGGCAGGCTTCGGCGGGACGCTGAACGTATTCGAGCTGATGAAGGCAATGATTGAAGCGGGCGCAGCAGGCGTCCATTTCGAAGACCAATTGTCTTCGGAGAAAAAGTGCGGACACCTCGGCGGCAAAGTGCTCCTGCCGACGCAGCAGGCCGTCCGCCACTTGATTGCCGCCCGCTTGGCCGCCGACGTCATGGGCACCGGCACGCTTATCATCGCCCGCACCGACGCCAACGCCGCCCAGTTGATTACAAGCGACGCCGATCCATACGACCGCCCGTTCCTGACGGGGCAGCGTTCTCCAGAAGGCTTCTATTATACTCGCGCTGGACTTGATCAGGCGATCGCGCGCGGACTTGCCTATGCGCCTTATGCGGACCTCGTCTGGTGCGAGACATCCGAGCCGGACATGGATGAAGCTCGGCGCTTCGCCGAAGCGATTCATGCCAAGTATCCCGGCAAGCTGCTGGCTTACAATTGCTCGCCGTCCTTCAACTGGAAGAAGAAGCTGGACGACAAGGCGATCGCCAGCTTCCAACACGAACTTGGACGGATGGGCTACAAGTTCCAGTTCGTGACGCTGGCCGGCTTCCATGCGCTCAATTACAGCATGTTCGAGCTGGCGCGGGGCTACAAGGAGCGCGGCATGGCCGCTTACTCGGAGCTGCAGCAGGCCGAATTCGCCTTGGAACCGCTCGGCTACGAAGCGGTGAAGCATCAGCGCGAGGTCGGCACGGGCTACTTCGACGAAGTGACCCAGGCCATCTCGGGCGGCACCTCGTCCACGACGGCCTATGCGCAGTCGACGGAGGCGGAGCAGTTCACGTAAGGATGCCGATTCGGTTGCTGTCCAAGCAAGCGTAAACACAACGACCGCCCCTCTGACGAAGGGCGGTCATTGTCTTGCGAGAACCAATCAAGCGATATATCCAATGTAGGCAATGAACAGCACGGTCAATACGTACATAATCGGATGTACTTCGCGGAACTCGCCTTTTGCCATTTTAATGACCGTATACAAAATGAAGCCGAGCGCAATACCAGTCGCGACTCCATAAGTGAACGGCATGGCTACGATCGTAATGAAGGCCGGGATGGCTACCTCAAGCTTCTCCCATTTGACGAAACGCACCTGCGAAGACATCATCGCGCCGACTACAATGAGGGCAGGAGCTGTGACTTCGGTCGTCACGACAGACAGAAGCGGCGAGAAGAACAACGCCAATGCAAATAACAAAGATATGACAACGGAAGTGAAGCCTGTCCGCCCGCCTGCGGCAATACCTGCCGACGATTCAATAAACGATGCCGTCGTCGTCGTACCAAGGACGGAACCGACGAAAGAGGCGGAAGAGTCAGCCAAGAGCGCCCGGCCCGCATTCGGAATCTGGTTGTCCTTCATCAAGCCTGCTTGGCTTGCAATTGCAATGAGCGTGCCTGCTGTATCGAAAAATCCGACGAATAAGAAAGTAAACACCACCGCCAGCAATTCCGGGGTAAACATTTTATCCAGATGCATGAACGCAGCGCCGAACGTAGGCGACAGACTCGGAATCGTGCCCAAGATGCTTGTCGGCAATGGAACCAATCCCGAAATCATGCCGACAACCGTCGATATAATCATGCCATAGAAGATGGCCCCACGCACATTGCGCACGAGCAGAATGACTGTCACAATGAAGCCAAATGCTGCCAGAAGCGTCGGCCCGGAACGAAAATCGCCGAGCGTGACGAACGTGGCGTCGCTCTTGACAATAATGCCCGCATTCTTCAAGCCCATAAAAGCAACAAAGAAGCCAATTCCGCTCGCAATCGCGAATTTCAAGTCTTCTGGAATGATGGCAATAATCTTCTCACGAACTTTAATCAGACTCAAAATAATAAATAAAATGCTCGATACGAATACGCCGGTCAACGCCGTCTGCCACGATATGCCCATGCCGATGACGACCGAGTACGTAAAGAAGGAGTTGAGACCCATGCTCGAGGCGACGCCAATCGGGTAATTGGACAGCACCCCCATGAGCAGCGTTCCGATAATCGCCGTCAGCGTCGTCGCGGTAAATACGGCGCCGCGGTCCATGCCGGCTTCACTTAAAATGATGGGATTGACGACCAGTATGTAGGCCATGGAGAGAAAGGTCGTCAAACCCGCAATAATTTCTTTGCGATAGGTCGTTCCCCGCTCCGCAAATTGAAAAAAAGATTTCATGGATGCGCCTCCTGATGATTGCTTGCACGTTATTTTATTTAGAGCAGAATTGGTGTTTGCCGTTTTTATCGCCATAAGGGATGGTTTCGTTTTCACTTTAGCGCTTCAGAGAACTTCTTAATGGGTCAAAAAAAAGCTCTGGCGCCTTGCTGTCCGCAAAGTCCAAAGCTTGTACTGTACATCAACTGGAGATATCCGGGGTCCGCTGCGCTTCGTGCCACGCATGAACTCGTCCCGTTGAAGGCAAATCGCCAAGCTCATTTATCCTCCAACACGCTCTCCTTGTAGCCAAGCTCTTTACGGGTAGCTTTGTAGAAACGTCCGCGCCTTATTCACGAACCTATACAAGGGCAATATGTATATGTGAAAACCAACTCTCCAACTTTATCAGCGATCGAAAGTCGAGTCAAGGATATCTGTTATAGCCTTTTCGACGTTGTTCTTATGAATACAATCCACAACGCAGTTAATGGAATCGTGCCTATTGGCCATTAGACAATTTGGATATTATCGAGCTTATCAAGTCCATTGGATGCGTCCCGCCTGACGTTGCTCATTGCACATTCCTTGTCACTTTAGATGCTCCCCACCAGTCGTAAGACCATTCGTACCTTCCATTTCACTTTCGATTCCTCGAAGCGTATCCATTGGAAATTTTCCAACCAAATTGATGTCAAAGGACGTTAATCGACGTTTGGTTGGATTCTATGCAGTGGATTTACCCGATAGTTAGCTTTGAAGCAAGAAAAAGTCCATTTGACTGGATGTTTTCCAATCAATAGACGTCATTCGGACTCATACCAGTAAAACTACTGTACTATTTCCAATGGATGATGATACTGTGATGGGTTGATCTAATAGATGATGCTGAGATGCGTTGATCCATTAGATGATGGTGAGGAATAGGTTGGTGATGAGATAGGTGTGCTTACCTAGATGGATAGTGAGATTGGTTGTGCTGGTAGGAACTTGGCTGCATATAGTCACGTCTGTATAAAAAAAGACAAAGGCTGCAGCATTAACGCCGCGTCACCTTTGTCCAGAATCCACCGTGCAGATGGCTCGGCTCTGATGTTACGATAAAAGCTTTCGGTTCGATATCCAATATCGAGGCATACAGCTTATTCCGGTTCTTCCGCCGGGAGAGCACCTCCAGCATAAGACGGTGTCCGTCCCGCCCGCTGCCGATCCATGTCGTCACGCCGTATCCATGGTCGCGCAGATGGTTCGGAAGATCGCTTTCCGGATTGTTCACAATGACCTTGAGAACGACATACCCAAGGGCGATTTTGTCCTCAATCCACGATCCGACCAACACCCCGATACCGTAGCCGGCCGCATAGACGATGAGGCTAATCGGTTCATCCAAATATTTCAACACCATATTCAAGCCGAGCACGTAGATGATAATCTCGACCGTACTGAGCGCTGCGGCCAAATACCGCTGCCCCTTTAAAGTGAGAATCATCCGCAAAGTGAAAAATGAAACGTAGACGATTTGGATGGTGAAAATTGCGAGTAAAATCGTAAACATAGCGCGTTCCTTTCCTTCCGCCGAAGCAGCTGCAAAGCGTTTGTTATATGAAGCTCATTACCCCTCTTCCCCATCCCAGAAACGATGGCAAAAAAAGAAGAGCCCTAGCACATTTGCCAGACTCCCTTGATTGTAATCCCTTTACAGCTGCAACACAAGCCAAATTAGCGCCGATCGAACGCTGCCAACTGAACGGGCAGCCCTGTCCGCTAGAATGCTGCGTCTGCTTGGACAGCCTAACGGCATAATCCTCCCATGTGCGCAAGTAGTCCAGCACCCAATGCCCTCTCTTTTCGATGCGATGAAGCTAAATATCCGCCCCACTATGCCAGCATATTTCTGGCGTCTGATGATACGGCAGCCGTCACCAAGGCAACCACTTCGCATTCCAATTCTGTTTTTGACGAGCTTCACCTGTTTGCTAGAAATGATAATCATTATCATATATGTTGTCAAAATCCTCGCTCTCGCAAAGAAGAGCATATCCAGACTGCCCAGGCCATTTGCATGCGACTCTCAACTCTTAGCTTGCTCCAACAATCGTATGGGACTGCTCTCTCCTCTAAAAAAGGGCTGCAAGAAGTCCTTTTTCCCACTCACCCCTTGATTCAGAATAACGTGTATCCTATCGATCAACTAGTTGGTAACGTCCAGTCGCTCTTCACTGCCGGGATCAATCCCTTCTTTAACGCCGCAAGAAACCTCGTGGACCCGCTCCAATAAGAACAAGAATACGTCCGTTCTCATTCAATAAACCATGGTCCTTAGCAGCTAAAGCTGTTCCTTGAAACATCTGAATAATGGGGAGAGTGAGCAAAGGGGAAATTCAACGACACTTGGCTTGCTCAATCTGAATCTTGGGGAGAGTGGGCAAAGGGACGTTTGGGTCGACTCTTCCGTGCTGAGTCTTGGGAAGAGTAAACAAAAAGGCACGGTGAGGCTAAGGAAAAAGCAGCCCGGAACTAATGACGCTAGTTCGAGACTGCCAATAACATAATCCTCCATACGAAGACATGACAATTATGTCCGTCCCCTATGTAACTAACTCTATTTCATATCAGCGGCTGCGATGCTTGCAGCATTCCGTTCACCTATCAGCGTCCGCACTCGCGCAGAATGCGATATATCCGGTCCATGTCCAGATGCTCGCGAACCGCATCCGCCAAGCGATCAAAGGCAGCCTCCCGTTGAGCGCCGAAATTCAAATCGCTCGGGAGAGGAGCGAGCCCCTTGGCCTGGCGCAGACCATTCAACCAGCCTCTGCGGAACCCGTCATTATGGAATAAACCGTGCATATACGTGCCCATGATGCGTCCGTTCGCATGGAGCATGCCGTCATAGCTATCGTAGCCGTCAAGGACCGCCCCGTCTTCACCGTTCGCCTGCAGCTTCAAGAGCGGTTCGGCTGCGATATCGGACTTCGTCTGGACCGAGCGTCCCATATGGATCTCATAGCCTTCCATGCGGCAGCGATAAAGCGGAGTGTCGCGCAGCATGGACGCAGACACTGTGCCTTGCACCCGTTCCGTCCGTTTATCGGTTGCGAACTCCGTCTCCATCGGCAGCAGCGCCAAGCCGTCCATGACAGTGCCCGCTTCCGCCTCTGCCCCATATGGATCCAGAAGGCGCTCGCCTAACATCTGATAGCCTCCACAAATGCCGACCACGACGCCATCCTTCGCATAGTACATAACCGCTTCAGCAAGTCCGTTCTCGTTAAGCCATTGCAGATCCGCCATCGTGCTCTTGGTCCCCGGAATGATGATTGCATCCGGCGCACCGAGCTCTTGAGGGCGGCGAATATAGCGGATGCGCACGTCTCGTTCCGCCGCCAGCGGGTCAATATCTGTGAAATTGGATATACGGGGCAAGGCTACGACGGCAATATCCAAGTCGTTCTCCGGCAGCACCTTCCCCTTCCACTGCTCAAGCGCAACGGAATCTTCCGCTTCGATGTCCAGATCATCCGCATAGGGCAGCACGCCGAGCACCGGAATCCCGGTCCGCTCCTCGAGCCAATCGAGTCCCGGCTGCAGCAGTGTGACATCCCCCCGGAACTTGTTGATGATGAAGCCCTGCACCCGCTCCCGTTCATGCGGCTCCAGCAGCTCCAGCGTGCCGACGATGGAAGCGAATACGCCGCCGCGGTCGATGTCCGCGACAAGCAGCACCGGCGCTTCCGCCCACGCCGCCATGTTCATGTTGACGATATCGTTCTGCTTAAGATTGATTTCAGCCGGACTGCCGGCCCCTTCCATCACGATGATATCGTACGCAGCGCGCAGCCGGTTCACCGCATCCACCACAGTTCGCTTCGCTTCAGGCAAGAAGCGGGTGCGGTAATCGCTTGCGCTTAGGTTCATGTAAGGCTTGCCATGCACGACGACTTGAGACTGCATGTCCTTCATCGGCTTAATCAGCACCGGGTTCATATCCGTCGTCGCCATAATGCCGCAAGCTTCCGCCTGCACGCCTTGCGCCCGGCCAATCTCCTTGCCATCCGGCGTAACATATGAGTTCAACGCCATATTTTGCGATTTGAACGGAGCGACATCGTAGCCGTCCTGCTTGAAGATACGGCATAATGCGGTAGTGACGACGCTCTTGCCTACATCGGATGCCGTTCCCTGCAGCATAATCGCTCGACCTTTGCTGCCGCCTTCCTCACATAACGGAACACGTACAGAAGCGTTCTTTACTTTATCCACATTCATCAACCGTTCACCCTCTCCATCCGGTCATCAGCACGAGCAGCAGCAGCAAGATTGTTTCCGTCAGTTCGTTCATTGCTCCATAGGTATCGCCCGTCAAGCCTCCGAGCTTCTTGGACAAATAACGCGAGCATCCCCATACGGCACCCATCCCCAGCACAGGAGCGCCAAGCAGAAGCCACCACGGGTGAATCGCATATGCAGCTAGCGCTGCGAAGGAAGCAGACCATCCGGCCATTTCAAGTGGCACCGACACCATAATATATACGGTCGCCAGACTAAGCATAAGTGCGGAAAAGACTGCGCCAAGCAAATGCCCCCGGTGCAATCCTTGAAAATAACTGCCCAGCCCTGATTCCGCACGCGCATACGGCTCGTTCGTCATGCCCCATACCATTGCCGCTCTAGACCAGATAAAAGGGACGACAAGCCACAGCTGCCACGCCCCGGCCGTCATTAGACTTGCGATAAGAGACCACTTGAGCAACAGCACGAGGATGCAGGCGATGACTCCCATCGCTCCGACACGGCTGTCCTTCATAATTTCCAGCATTCGCTCGCGGGAACGATGGCTCAAGACGCCATCCGCCGTATCCATCAGCCCGTCCATGTGCAGTCCGCCGGTTAGGGCAACAGCCAGCGCCAGCGTCAATACCGCAGCCGGCCCTGCGGGCAGCACAAGCTGCAAGCCGAGTCCCGCTCCCCATATCAGAACGCCTACGATACATCCTGCCCAGGGGTAGAACAAGGTGCTTCGCTTGAGCACCTCGTTCGTAAAAGGAACATTCACAGGAACCGGAATTCTGGTCAGAAACTGAATTGCCGCAATAAATGCCTGTAGCCATTGCTTCATAGCTGAACCATCCTGCTCTTTATTTCGATCGGTATGCCCGCCGTGACGAGATACACTTCATCTGCCCGTGCCGCAATACGTTGATTCAGCCGGCCTGCTGCATCGCGAAAGATGCGCCCAAGCTTGTAAGCGGGCACGACACCGCTGCCGACTTCATTCGTCACCATCACGATGGTGCCTTGCGCCGCCGTCAACGCGTCCAGCATATCATCGATACGCGCATACAGTCTTTGCTCCATCTCCGGGCCTTCCCCCAGTTCCTGCTCTGCATGCAGCAACTCGTTCGAAAGCCACAGCGTCAGGCAATCGATGAGCACCGCCGATTCATCCGCTTCTTTCACCCATTCCGGCAGTTGCAGCGGACAATTGGCGGTGAGCCACGCATAGCCGGAAGCTTCTCGCTCCGCTTGATGCAGCCGGATCCGCTCCCGCATCTCATCATCATGCGCTTCCGCCGTCGCGACATAAGCGCCCCCTTGCGGGGCCAGCTTCTGGAGCAGCCGCTCCGCGAACGTGCTCTTCCCGCTGCGCGCGCCGCCAGTTACAAGGATGATGCGGTTCATTGGCCGTCGTCCTTACCGGATACGCCTGCTTCGGCAAAGGTGGCCATCTCGCGCATAATGCGCAAGGAAGCATCGATGAGCTGGAACATGAGCACTCCGCCTGTCCCTTCGCCCAGTCGCATATTTAGATGCAGGCACGGCCGCAATTCCAATTCCGCCAGCAGCGCCGCATGCCCCCGTTCCTCCGACAAGTGTGATCCTATCAAATACGGCTTCACGTCAGGAGCCAAGCGGACGGCCGTCAAGGCGGCAGCGCTGGATATGAAGCCGTCGATGACGACCGGCGTACGATTCGCCGCCGCACCGAGAATGACGCCGACCAAGCCGGCAATCTCCAAGCCGCCGACCTTCGCCAGCACATCGAGCGCATCTTCCGCATTCGGTTGATTCACTTCGAGCGCGCGGCGGACGACACTGCACTTATGTTCCCATTGGGCATCGCCGATGCCTGTTCCGCGTCCGACCGCGTCAGCCGCTGGCAAGCCGGTAAACGCGCACAGAATGGCGGCGCTGGCCGTCGTATTGCCGATTCCCATCTCGCCTGTCGAGAAGAGACGGTATCCGGATTGAACACATTCCTGCACCGTATCCACACCAGCCTGAATGGCGGCTTCCGCCTCCGCACGCGTCATCGCAGGCCCCTTGGCCATGTTGGCTGTCCCTCTTCTCACCTTGCGCGACTGCAGGTTCGGGTCGGCCAAGTCGGCATTGACGCCCACATCGACACAGATGACGTCGGCCCCGGCTTCGCGTGCCAGCACGTTAACCGCCGCTCCGCCACGCAGGAAGTTATGAACCATCTGCGGCGTTACCTCGGCCGGGAATGCGCTGACTCCTTCTTCACAGACTCCGTGATCACCTGCCATGACAATGACTGCCTTCTTCTCTAACAGCGGCTTCGCTTCGCCTGTAATTCCCGCCAACTGAACCGCAAGGTGCTCAAGCAGGCCCAAGCTTCCTGGGGGCTTCGTCAATTGGTTCTGATGCTGAAGCGCTGCCTGCATCGCTTGCTCGTCTACAGGCTGAATTCTGTCAATAAGTCGTTGAAGTTGTTCTGTCATCCCTGTTCATCTCCGTTGTCAATAATTTTGGTTTACAAATTCGTCTACGCATTGCCGTGCTGAGGGCAAATGAGCACCTGCGGCCGGCCGATCTCCGGATGCGGCACGATCGTCGTCCGCGTCGCGAAGATACGTTCCAGCAGCTCCGCAGACATCAGTTCATCCGGACTTCCCTCCGCGATCAGCTTGCCCTCGTGCAGCACGATGAGGCGGTCGCAATAGAGGGAGGCCAAGTTCAAGTCATGCAGCACCGACACGACCGTCAGGCCGCAATCTTGCTGCCAATCGCGCACGACATCCATGAATTGGACTTGATAATGGATGTCGAGGTAGGTGGTCGGCTCATCCAGCAGCACGATGCTCGGCGACTGGGCCATCAGCTTCGCCAGCGCAGCCCGCTGTCGCTGTCCTCCGCTTAATCGGTCAAGCGGACGATCCGCGAGTGGAGTCAACTGCAGCCGATCCATAATGCCGTCAATGAACGGACCGCTGTCTTCGCCTTCCGAACCGAGCCACGATTGATATGGGAATCGTCCCATCTCAACAATTTCGCGCACGGTGAAGTTAAGCGGAGGCAGCGCCTCCTGCTGCAGCACCGCCATCAACTGCGATAACGCCTTGCGCTTATAAGAGGCAAGCGCCCGACCCTGAATGCGGACACGTCCGGCAGACACGGTATCCGCCCCCGATACGAGCGACAAGAGCGTCGATTTCCCGCTTCCGTTCGGTCCGATGATGCCGACCCATTCTCCGGGCTGCACGGAAAGCGATACGTTGTCGAGCACCGTTTTGTCGCCATAACGTTTGCACAGCCGCTCCGCGTGAATGATTGGTTCCGCTGATTGCGCCTCCTGCTGTGCCAGCATATGTCTCATGACCATTTCCCCCGTTTCGTACGCTTGTTCCGAATGAGCAGGTAAGCAAAGAAGGGCGCGCCGATAAATGCAGTCACCACGCCGAGAGGAATTTCCGTCGGTGCAAACGCCGTTCTTGCAATCGTATCCGCCCACATCACATAGATTGCGCCGCCCACCGCTGAGAGCGGAATCAAATAGCGGTAATCCGGACCGACGATTAAACGCAATATGTGCGGAACGACCAAGCCGACAAAGCCGATGACGCCAGATACGGACACCGCCGCCGCCGTAATTAATGTGGCGGTAAGCAGCACTACCCACTTCGTGCGCTCCACATGAAGCCCGAGATGAGAGGCCTGCCGCTCGCCCAATGCGAGCAGATTAAGCGGTCTTGCATAGGAAATGAGAATAATGATGCCGATAGCCAAGTAAGGGCCCAGCACAACCGTATAGGACCATCCGCGCAGCGCCAAGCTGCCCATGACCCAGAACAATATTTCGTTAATCGTTTGCTTCGTCATCGCGACTAAGAAGGAGACGATCGCGCCAAGAAAGGCTTGCATAACGACCCCTGACAAAATAAGCGTTTCAATCGGGATTTTCCCGCCGTCATTGGCAAGTCTCATGACGATAATAAGCGTCAACGTCCCTGTTGCGAAAGCGACGACCGGAATGGTCCACTCTCCGAGCAGCGCGTATTGGAGCCCGAAGTATATAAGAAGGGCCGCGCCGACGGACGCGCCGGACGATACGCCCAGAGTGTACGGGTCAGCCAACGGATTGCGCAGCACGCCTTGAAACGCGGTGCCTGCCACACCGAGCGCTGCTCCGACCAACATCGCAAGCACGACGCGTGGAAAGCGCACCTTCATCATAATTTGCGCAGAGGCGTCATCCCAGGTCACCGGAAATATAGAGTCCAAGCCCGGTATATGATGGAGCAAGATGCGTGTCATTTCACCTAAAGGCATCTGCACCGAGCCTACAGCCAAGCATCCCACAACGGACAAGAGGAGAAGCGCAAAGCTCGCTCCTCCATACCATACAATCTTTTTCATCTATTTCTCCGCATCGGTTATTTCACCAAGTCAGGGTAAATCGCTTTTGCAACGGCTTTGAGCCCCTCCGCCACACGAGGTCCCGGACGGCTGAGCAAATTTTGATCCACAGCGATAACTTGGTTGTTTTTAATCGCGTTAATGTTATTCCACCCGCTACGTCCGCGGATGATTTCTTCCAATGACTTGTTCGTATCCTGGTCGACAACCCCTTGGGTGTACAAAATGACGTCAGGATTCGACTTGATGATGTTCTCCTCGTTGATTTGCACCCAGCCTTCCGCATCCGCTGCTACGTTCGTAGCGCCGGCAAGCTCGATCATCTCATTCATGAACTCACCGCTGCCTACTGTCCAACCTGGGGAGAACTCAATGTACACTTTTTTCTTGTCGGTAACGCTTTGCACAGCAGTTTGTACTTCTTCGCGCGCTTTCTTCATTTGCTCAACGACTGCTTGCGCTTCTTTTTGACGATCCGTAATTTGACCGTACAGTTCTATGTTTTTAATAACGTCATCATATGTCTTCGGTTCCACTTTGAAAATTTTAATGCCTAGCTCGCGGAATTTGTTCACGACTGGCTCTTTCATGGAGATGCCGGTGAAGACAATATCTGGCTTCGCTGCAATAATCGCCTCTTCATTCGGTTTTACGATACCGCCCATCTTCGCCTTCGAGGCGGCTACTTCTGGATAGTCGTCATAGTCGGATACCCCGACGATTTGTTCATCCAAGCCAAGAGCAAACAACGACTCTGTCTCTGCCGGCGATACCGAGATGATGCGCTCCGGCGCTTTGTCGAAGGTGAACTCTTCACCAGTGACGTCTTTCACGGTAAGCGGATATGTCGTCTTCGCAGCGTCATCCTGCTTCGGTTGCTCTGTATTGGAAGCTTCTTTATTTGTGTTCTCCTGCTGCGCCGCCGTGTTGTCGGAAGGCTTCACTTCCCCTGTGCTCGCGCCGCAAGCCGTCAAGCTTACTGCCAAAATAACTGCCAATACGGCTGCCAATGTTTTATTCAGCCATTTGTGCATACATGTTCCTCTCCCTTGCTTAATATATTCCTTGAGTGTGAATCGTCTTCTGTGAACTGGAGCAAACGCGGTAAACGCAGTGCGCAATAATGGTCAGGTGACGAGCATATCCCTTCATCTATATACAATAGGTTGTCAAAGAACACAGTGTTAAAAAACCCCCGATCCTACGGATCGGGGGACTTCGTCTCACTTAGCCTATAAGGTACGACACGGCATAGCCAGCGCCATGCTTGCCGCAACAGCGGTATCGACAGCGTCTTGCATTGCCTCATGCCATACTTTGTAGACGTGGTCCCTTCCGCGAAGGATATTGCTCGTCTATCTTCAGGCAGGTCTCCTGACTTAGGAGCTGCACGTTGCCGCTCGCCTTCCCGTCGCCGCATCCGAACATCTGTACATCCGGCGCCGCATCGACAGTGGCTTCATGAGCGCAACACTCCATTCACAGTGGCGGGACCGCGCCGGAATTTCACCGGCTTCCCTATTAACCTTGGGCATGGATCATATATTAGATCGGATCAATCGTATCCGTACACGCAAGGGCCTGAAGAAATTGCACTATTCATTTGTCCGTTCAAGCATTGAACTTGATAATAGATTATAGGGGAAAAGCTCCGTTCTTGCAATAAGGTTGCTCACAAGGGCAACCTGTCTCCCGATACAAATCAACAATCCGGCCATCTCGCGCCCCGGCTGCCCCCACTATAGAGAGGGAAAACGCTCAGCGCGCAGGAACACCCATTTGCGCGCGCAACGCTTCGCCGTAATCATAACACCGCCGCCAATCGGCGCAGCCGCCTCCCAGAACGATTTGCGCGGGAATGCGAGCGTGTGCAGTCTCCGTACAATGCCGCCGTGGGTCACCACGAGCACGTCCGGGCGCGCCATTCGGCCAGACGCACCTTGCACGAAGCGGTCAGTCCGAATCCGAGCTTTTCGGTTCCTGCTCGTTCGCAGTGGACGATTCCGGGTGCGAGCCACACCTGACTGTTCCGGCACGGTGCGGATTTGCGCCCGCGCATTTCTCAGTATCTCCCACCATACATGTGCCGTACGCGTGCAGAATGACTGCCACGGTTCTCCCCGCGGCGGCTGCACGGACGACATATCATCCAGCCACTTTCGATATTGGGGCTCTTCCTTCAGATCGTTATAGGTCAAGCCTTCCCACATGCCGAAGTCGTACTCGCGCAGCCGTGTATCAACAGATGCTTCTCGGCTGTCGCGAGGCCGCAAGTACGCGATCGTTTCGCGGCAGCGGCGCATATCGCTTGTGTAGAGGATCGGAGCAGGGTGCGCCAATGCCCGGCGCAAAGGCCTCAGCTCCTCTGAAGCCTGTGGCAGGATGGAATCATCCGTATAACTAATATAACGCCGTTCTACATTCGCCTGCGTCAATCCGTGCCGCACGATCGCGAATCGCACGATGGTATCTCGTACGCCCTTTTTTCTGCGTACATTCCGTTTGGACATCGCACCTCTTGTTACCATTCCAGATGGGCTTGCTCCTGATCGGCGCCTCTTCTGACGGGGAGCTTTATATTGTCGTGTCAGTCTCATTTCATTCTTACTCCTTCATCCGCCATTCATCTACAGGAGCCATCCCCCGCGCGCATATAGCAGCACGGCAGCGATGACTGTGAAGCCCAGTGTACTGCCTGTCAGCAGACTGCAGGCAGCCGGAATATGCTGTGCTTGCAAAGGCTGGACCTCGTCTCCCATATAAGCACGCAACGATCGTACGCCCTTATACACATTATATCCACCGAGCCGGACACCAAGCGCCCCGGCTGCAGCCGCCTCCGGCCAGCCGCTGTTCGGGCTCGGGTGCCTCGGCGCGTCACGCTTGGCTGTCTGCCAAGCCCGCGTCCCGTCATATCCCTTCATCCAGGCGCATATCGCCATGAGAACTGCCGTCAAGCGGGCCGGAATCCAATTCGCAATGTCATCCAGCCGCGCGGAGGCCCAGCCTAAGTTGCCGTACTTCTCATTTTTATAACCGACCATCGAATCGAGCGTATTTACCGCCCGGTACGCCATAGCTAACGGCGCCCCACCGATAAGCGCGTAACATAACGGGGATATGACGGCATCCACAATATTCTCGGCTACGGTTTCAACCGTAGCGCGCACGACTTCAGGCTCGTCGAGTTCATCCGTATCACGTCCGACAATCATGCCGACTTCACGCCGCGCACCGTCGATGTCCCGTGCGGCTAACCGCTTATACACCGCCATCCCCGCATCCTTCAGTCCTTTGGTCGCAATCGTCGTGCCGATAAGAATCGCTTCGGCCGCCCATGCGAGAGAGAAATGAATTTCATGGAGTCCCCATAGCAGCGCCCATGTCAAAGCATAAGAGCCTCCAACGACAATGACCGGGAGCAGGATGCCGAGCGGCTTAAGCGCCGCTTCCGATGATGCCGCCTTGCGGATAGCATGCTCCAGCGCCGTGATCGCCCTTCCTATCATAATGACGGGATGGGGAATCCAACGAGGATCACCTATAATCCTGTCCCATATATATGCTGCTGTGATGATGAACGCCGCTATCATTACTTCCCCACCTTAATTGTTGCACCCGCAGTCATTTGCTCTAACTCGACAGCTCATGCTTTGAGCTTCTCGGTTCTGAAAAGGGTTCTTTTTGAACATGCGCTATCAGCGCCTCAACGATTCGAGCGTTATGGAAACAACCGTCCGTCATCTTCATGCTGAGTCATAACCGCTTCCGTAACGGTCTTGTACACAAGCCGCCCAATTGCATTTCCAAGCGTGGTTGCTGTGCCCGCATAGGAATGCACTTCGGTATCGCGCCCGCTATCAAGCACCGCAAAAGCAATCGCGTCGGTCGTCGTTCCCGTCGCTATGCGCTCTGTCTCTTTATCATAAATATGTAAATCGGCTAGCGCCGCGCATTTCGCTTCCGTCGCCGTCATGAACACATTCCATACTGCCGCATCAGACAGCTTGCCATCCAACACGATTATCGTGTTTATCGTGCCAGGCTTGAGCGGTTCATACGCCGAGAATACTTGGCGAGGCAGTCCCGCACGAGCCGCATTGCTTGTCCCTGCCGTCGTAACACACAGCAACGAGCAGCCGTCCCCATGCTCCTCCGCGACTGACGCGTGAGTCACTTTTGCGGCCGTCATCAGGCCGACGGTATCATCTGGCTCATATCCCCATTGCTCGCACACGCCCTGCATATGCTTAACCGGATCGGAACAATCGAAGCCCTTGCGTACCATGCAATTCAAGATTCGGCTTCCTGTCCAGCTGCCGCCATGGTAGGCAGCACTGCTCCAGATGGGTACCCGCTGCGGCAAATCGACCGTCAAATGTTCCTGCCCCCAGCGGACATGAACGTCCGCAATACATTCGGTTGTATAGGCGCGCGCACCGTCGCGATAAGGCTGCATCGTTCTCCCCCTTGTTCCCGTTTTACTAGTAACAACGCTCTCTAATAACATCCTTTTAATGTAACACAGCTTGTACTGAAACCGCCAGATGTTCATTTAACGTTCGATTTTTAATTGCAATCCGGAAGTCGCCCGCCTTCAACCCTGTATACATATCGCAGTTGCGGATTAATATCCCTCTGCGCCCCAGTTCCTCCTGCAGCCGCTTCGCCGTCCAAAGCGCCGGTGCCCGGCAGAGCAGAAAGTTCGCTTCACTGGGCCACGTTTTGATACCGAGGCTGGCTAGGCGCTCGCGCAGCCAGGTCCGTTCCGTCACGATCAGCTCGCGCGTCGCTCGAACATAATCGTCATAATGCTTATCAGTGAGCAGAGCCTCTCCGGCAGCAAGCGCCAGTCCGTTGACGCTCCACGTCACCTGCTTCGCGCTCATCGCTGCAATCAACTCGGGATGAGCCACCGCATAGCCCAAGCGAAGGCCGGGAATGGCATAAAATTTCGTCAGCGAACGAATGATGATCAGCTGCTTATATTGATGCTGGACCGGAAGCAGTGAAACCTTCTCTTCCTGCGGTAGAAAATCAATGAACGCTTCGTCGACAGCGAGCAGCGTATTCGTCTTCTCCGCCATGCGGGCTGCCCGCTCCAACCGTTCGCGGTCATAGACGATGCCCGTAGGATTGTTCGGGTGTCCGATGAATACAAGATCGGTCTCCAGCATGAGCTGATACAGTTGTTCCTCCGTTGCCTGAAATCCTGCTTCCTCTTGTCCAACCACCGTTACGACATCCGCCCCGAATTGCCGTGACAAGGTCTCGTATTCCGAGAAGCAGGGGGCAATGACGCCGACGACCCGCGGCTGGAACGCAAGCAGAAGAAGCGCCATGCACTCAGCGGCGCCATTGCCGATGCCTATTCGTTCCTGTGGGACCTGCAGCCTGGCAGACAGCGCCGCTTTCATCTTCCGATGGCCCGGATCCGGGTAGTGAACGATACCCTCCAATGCTTGCTGCAACCGTTCCGCCACAACCGGCGGAGGTCCGAGCGGATTAATGTTAGCGCTGAAATCCAGAAATGCCTCACTCGATACGCCGAACGTATCCGCAGCCGTCCACACATCTCCTCCGTGTCCGAACCGTTCTATCATAGACATGTCAGCCTCCTTGTCCAGAAATCGACTATCTTTATATCAACGTGTCCCTACTTGCAACTCCCCTGCAGAAGCTGTTATTATCAGCCAAGGGTCGATAAGATGGGGCGCTCATTTTAGAGGTTGTTGAACACGCGCTTATATCGTTTCTATTCGTACATTATGCGTAACGTTCCGGCGTTCGTCAAACGATTTTTCCTTTTCAACGAAATGCCGAAAAACATTGGAAAATCGCACACTATTACACATCTGTTAAATGTTGTATAATCACTGTACACTCTACATTTCGGCCGGAGTCGTCATGTAATTCGGAGGAGGGATAATTATGTCGGTGCATCACAAAACATCCTGGGCCTCTCTCAGCGCCGCCATCATTGTCACCATCTACTATGCAACGGTCCTGTTCCGCCTCAAGGGAGATATCGGACTGTACAGTACGGAAATGATGGCACTGGCTCGCAACGTCTTCGGCACTGCAGTAGTGGTTCAAGCCGTCATGTACTTTGTCAATTTCATGTCCAAGGACGAGCCTGAAGATAAAGATGTGGCACGCATGGTCTCGCTGCAAGCGAATCAGATGGCACTTGTCTTTCTCGTGCTTGCAGTCGCATGCTGCGCCGCCTATCTCATTTATGTGTCCGACACGCGCACTCTGCTGCTGTCTCCGCTTGTATGCGCCCATCTTCTCGTCAGCGTGCTGCTCTCGGCATGGATTATTAAGTATGCGGTAGAGCTCTTGCTGTATTATCGTTACTTGAAGCCGGACGCCATGGACCATCCACAAAAATGAAAACGATTACTTCTGAGGTTATAGCACAAAACTGCTGTGATAGCGCAAAGAAAAGCGCAGAGGCCTGTTGGCTTCTGCGCTTTTGTTGTTCATAATCGAATACATGAAGCCGTTTAGTTCAACACAGTGAAAAGTTCTTCTGCTGCTGTACGCGGGCGGGCCTTAGGCGCTTCGTCGAAATATCCGAGGCGAAGCACGCCGACGATTTTCTCTCCCGGATTGACTCCGGCAAGCTCGCGGAACTTCTTATTGTAAATGTAATCGCCTGTGTGCCACAGCATGCCAAGCCCCTCTTCCCAGCCAAGCAATTGGAAGTTCTGAATGAGGCAGCTGACCGCCTCCAAATCCTCTTCCCAAATGGCCGGGCGCGGGTCCTCCGGCATGACGACAATCAAATAGGCCGGAACATTATTCAGGTGATTTAGAAACTTCTGCTTCTGCTCATCGGTTGCATCTTTCAGCTTCGTCTTGTCCAAGATGGTCATCAGGCCGTTAACGAGCTTCGATTTGCCCTCTCCTTCCGCATAGATGAAGCGCCATGGCTCGCGGAGCCCGTGGTTCGGCGCCCACACCGCATCATCCAACAGTCGAAGCACCAGGCTTCGATCTACTGGTTTATCATTAAATTCATGAATACTCCGACGTTCACGAATAATAGAAGCAATGGACATGTTCGTCCTCCTTGGTTCAGCACTTATTACCGTGCATGTATTTACTATAATCCATTATATGTGATAACGATTATCAATATCAAATCTATTTTGTATTTTTTCTTAAATCGATTACAATAACATCATAAGGAGGCGGACGAGCAATGAAATTTATCGATAATCAAGGCATTACCGATCCCCGCATGAATCTCGCAATCGAGGAGTTCGTGCTCAAGCATTTACCGCTGGAAGAAGACAGCTATTTATTGTTCTATATCAATGAACCTTCCATCATTATCGGGAAGAACCAGAATACGATTGAGGAGATTAACTCCGAATACGTCAAAGACAACCATATTCACGTGGTTCGCCGCCTATCCGGCGGCGGCGCCGTGTATCACGATATAGGCAATCTGAATTTCAGCTTCATTACGAAGGATGACGGTCAGTCGTTCCACAACTTCCGCAAATTCACCCAGCCCGTCATCGATACGCTCCGCTCGCTCGGTGTCGATGCAGACTTAACAGGGCGCAATGACATTCAAGTCGGCGAACGGAAGATTTCCGGCAACGCGCAGTTCTCTACACGCGGCCGCATGTTCAGTCACGGCACGCTGCTCTTCCAATCGGAGATGGAGCACGTCGCTTCGGCGCTCAAGGTGCGTCAGATCAAAATTGAATCCAAGGGAACAAAATCGGTCCGCTCCCGCGTAGCCAACATTTCCGAGTTCCTGAACGAGCCGCTCACCATCGAGCAGTTCAAAGCAGCCATTCTCCGCCACATCTTCGGTGTAGAGCCAGACCAAGTGCCGCAGTACAAGCTAACCGCTGAAGACTGGGAGACGATTCATCGCATTTCAGAGGAGCGCTATCAGAACTGGGATTGGAACTACGGCCGATCCCCGAAATTCAATGTCGAGCACTCGAAGAAGTTCCCGGCGGGCATCGTCGACGTGCGCATGGACGTGGCGGATGGCATCATTCAATCGATGAAAATATACGGCGACTTCTTCGGTGTCGGCGAGGTGAGCGATATCGAGGCACGGATGGCCGGCGTCCGCTATGAAGAGCAGGCGGTAAGAGAGGCGCTCGAAGAAATGAATGTCGAGCATTATCTCGGGAATATATCCAAGGATGATTTCATCGGCTTGGTGATGCTTCAGGAGTAGAGTGAAGCAGCGCTTCGCCGGATAACCGGCGGAGCGCTTTTTTCTCTCTCTGCGCCCGATGCCCGCAGCTGCAATAGTGCAGTTCAGCCGCCCGCTTCGCATTCAGGCCGTTGGTATTTTTCACGTCGACTCAATACAGCTTATCGAGCACGGACTTCGCCGTCTGTTGAATCGCATGGTACGTCTTTTCCTTCGCTTTCAATGCCACGGCCGTCGATAGGATGTCCAGCACGTGAATTTGCGCCATCTTCGACGAGAAAGCCCCTCCTTGCAGCGGCGTTTCCCGCGAACGAATGAGCAGGATCGAATCCGCATACTTCGTAATCGGTGACTTCGCATGGCTCGTCAGACAGATGAAATACACGTTATTTTCCTTAGCCAGCCGAACGGTATCGACCAAGTCCTTCGTGCTGCCTGAGGTCGAGATACCGAAGACGACATCATTAGACGACATCAACGTCGCATTCATGGCCATTACGTGCGGATCGATTACCGCTTCCCCTACGAAGCCGAGACGCATGAAGCGGTACTGGGCATCCATCGCCGTCATCGCAGATGAGCCGACTCCCATGAAGAACAAGCGCTGGGCCTTCAGAATGGCATCGACCGCCTTCTGCAGCTCGTTCATATTAAGCAGTGACAACGTATACTCTAACGAGGCGATGTTCTCCATCGTCATCTTCTGCGCCACGATGGAGAGCTCATCGTTCTCTTCGATTTGGCTTTCCTGATGCTTCAGGGGCGTCACTAAATCTTTGGCTAGCGACAGCTTGAAATCCTGGTAGCTCTTAAAGCCAAGGTTGCGACAGAACCGCAGTACCGACGTTTCTCCGGCATCCGCCTTCTCCGCCAAATCCGTAACCGTGGCATACAGCACCGAATCGGGATCTTTCAACACATAATCGGCAATCTTCTTCTCCGTCTTCGTCAACGATGGATACATACTGCGTGTAAGCAGCAGCGTATTGGTATGTTCGCCTGCGATCATGAACGAATCACCTCATTTTCTTCGCTTTTCGCACAGTTCACATTGACAGCGCTGCCAGTATCGGCCGTTCGTTTGTCTGGCCCAGCAGTTCACTCTATGGAACTGTACTAGCCCTATCATCTAGGCGATGTGTTACAGCGCTTTCTTGTATGACTTGATATAAGTGGTTTTTCAGTTATCCACAGGGATGTGTTTCGGTCTGTCCGTTAGCAAGTTCGTTAGCAATCAGCTAGCAACTTTCCACCACGATTTAACCTGTTTCTACCTAGATTATAATGTATTCTCCGAATTAACTGCAATGAGATGCCTAAATGATTCCATCCACAAAAAATATTATTATGTAGGCATAAGAAAAAGCCGCTCGTTTGAGCGACTCTCGGTTAATAGTTTATTGTTTGAAAGCAAATAGTAAGATTCGACTGATGAACGCTGCCGCGACAAAAATCAAGCAGAGTTTGGTTTGTCCGGAATAATATAAGGCAACTGCCGCTGACCCAAAGACGGCAATCTCGACAGCCAATCGTGCAAGCTCGCCGATATCGTATGTCGCCTTTGGAGACACAACTAAGCCCCAAACGATAGCAGCCAGCAGCGGTACGCCAATGCCTAACACGATTTTAATAAGCAATCCGTTTCCGGTTCGAAATCCCCAATATCCTAAACAAGCTAGAGCGCATAACTCCAAAATAAATCGCAAAGCCAGATTCGCCATTTTTATAATCTCAATATTCGTTCACCATCCATGCTTTTCCTTGATTACAGTTCATTTAAGTAGCATTTATTACTTCTTGATAAATGTTGCCTCATCCTCCTCTTCGCTTACCCACGTATACGTCTTATCGTTGTTAGAAGAAAGTGACCGTAATTTACTTGGTATGCTGTTCAATTTCAGCAACAAACGCTTGGGTAATCAGCTGCGGCCTCGTAATCGCCGAACCGACGACAACCGCATGCGCGCCAAGCTGCAGCATGTGAGCCGCCTGCGATGGCAAGTTGATTTTGCCTTCGGCAATGACCGGGATGCGCACAGACTTGACAAGCTTCTCGACCAGCAAGAAGTTCGGCATCGCATCCTGCGGAGAATACGGAGTGTAGCCGGACAACGTCGTCGACACGCAATCAACTCCCAAGGATGCGGCATACAGAGCTTCCTCTTCTGTAGAAATATCCGCCATAACCGTCTGCTGATGCTGCTTCGCATAGGCGATTATCTCCTCTAATGTTTCTCCGTTCGGACGCTTTCGGCGCGTGGCATCAAGAGCGATCATATCAACGCCAACGTCAATCAATTCCTTCACTTCGGTCATGGTCGGCGTAATGTAGATGTCGCTATCGTCATAATCCCGCTTCACAATACCGATAATTGGCAGGTCCGTGAGCTGCTTAATCTGTTCAATATCCTTCGCCGTATTTGCCCGTATTCCCGCAGCTCCGCCCACTTCAGCAGCCATCGCCATCTTCGCCATCAACGCGGATCCATGCAGAGGCTCATCTTCTAAAGCTTGGCAAGATACGATCAGCCTGTTTTGTATTCGTTCCAATATGTGCTTCTCCATAACGCCCCAACTCCCATTGCTAGTCTTAACAATCTTTTGAACGGCTTCCGTAACGAGCCCTACCTCGAACATCCGGCTCCAAGGCATATAACAATCACGGATGTGAATGTCATAGCCAGGATCCTGAAGCCTTTTTGAACTTCGCTTATAGTCTTTCCCACACCATTTTGGCCGCTCCGATGGAACCGGCTTGATTCCCCAGCTTGGCCGCACTGATTGAAATGTGAAGCCCCAGACGCTCCACCCGCTCTTCCAACATGTCCCACCACACCGACTTGGAATCGACCATTCCGCCTCCGAGAAGGATCGTCTGCGGGTTAATGCCAAGATGGATATTATGAATGACGACAGTTAAATAATCGATGAACTGGTTCAGCACAGACGTAACGGCAGAATGGCCCTTCTCATATGCTTCAAATACCTCTACGCCCGACGGAAATTGAATATGCGCCGCCTCTGTGGCCGTTTGAACAAAAGCAGTGCCGGATATGTACTGCTCGATACAGCCCCGTTGACCGCAATTGCAAGGACGCCCATCAGGCACCAAAATGACATGTCCCCATTCCCCTCCATTCCACTGCGCACCTCTTACGATCTTGCCGCCAATCCGATTGGCCCCGCCGACGCCCGTGCCTAGCGTCAGCATCGTCACGTCGGAGCAGCCTGCTCCCGCCCCGAGCCAGCACTCGCCAATAAGCGCCGTGTTGGCGTCGTTATCTACACACACCCTGCGATGAAATACAGACTCTATCTCTTCCTTGAGATTACTTCCCTGCCAGCCTGGCAAATTATTAGTAGCGTATACGATTTCGCCGGTGTTCACATTGACCCGGCCTGCTGTGCCGATTCCGATACCTTCGCTGTCGGGATGCTGTTCCAGCAGCTGCCAGATGACATCCTTCACATTGGCGAGGATGCAGTCTTTGCCTATGGCAGCATCTGTAGCTTGCTTCGTCTCGCCGACAATGCGCCCGTCTTGATCGGCGACGATCCCTTTAATCGAAGTACCTCCAATATCAATTCCAATCGCCTTCAAATCCTTCTCCCTCCTCATGCCCTTTTACCAAGCGAACAAAACGGAAATTATCGTTTTTATAAGTATATATAGCGGATATATTCTTCTTATATACATATGTATCGCCGCTCAGCCCGGGATAGCACAGGCTAACGGCGATAAATCGTATTGCTGCCAAGCAAATTTAATACAGTTTGTCGGAGATTGATTTTGCAGACAATTCTCTAAATTTCAACGCGTGTTCCTTCATATGAAGCGACACAGCCACGTTCAGAATATCGATGACGGCAAGCTGTGAAATTTTGGCGGCCAACGAGCTGCCTTGCAGCGGATTTTCACGTGCTACAATGAGCAGGATGATATCCGCCACTTTTGTAATCGGCGACCGGGCATTGCTAGTTAACGCAATCACCTTCGCTCCCGTTTTTTTCGCAATCATCAAGTTCTCGATCGTGTCCTTCGTGCTTCCAGAAATCGAGATGCCTACCGCGACGTCCTCTTTACTCATAAAAGCGGCTTGCATTGCCTGGAAATGAGTATCCGTCTTGGCGCTGCTTAACTTCCCGATACGGGAGAACGTGTGCGCTGCCTGCACTGCCGTCAAGCCCGAGGATCCTACGCCAAAGAAGAAAATGTTCTTCGCTTCAATCAAGGCTTCAATGGCTTGCCCCAGTTGACCCGGATCGACTAATTCACGGGTTTGCTCCAATGTATTAATGTGCGTGGCCACAATTTTCTGGCTCAGCACTTCCGGCTCATCCGTTTCGTTCACCGCCTGATGCAAATGCTCCGTCGGCTTCACCAAATCTTGCGCCAAGGACAGCTTGAACTCTTGAAACCCTTGAAACTTTAATTTGCGGCAAAACCGCAGCACCGTCGTCTCTCCGACATCGGCATTTTCAGCAAGCTCGGTAATGGAATGGTAGATGACATCTTGCGCATTTTCCATAATATATTGAGCTACCTTCTGTTCGGTCTTCGTCAATCCATTCAGGTGACTCCGAATGTTAAGCAGTGTTTTTCCCGTCTCATTGCCGCTAATCACATCTAATCCTCCTGTTCGTTCCGGAAGGAACGCAAATCTGTCGCTTGCCCGATAAAGAGCAGTTTCATTTTGGAATAAATCTTTCTTTTTATAATTAATGGAGGTAGTATTCTCCTTTATTCTTTTATATTATATGCAAAACTAGCGATTTGCAACAAAATGCAACCTAAAATTTGGTCATCATCTCTTATATAGTTAAATATTTAAAACTATACAAAAGGAAAACGCCGGAGAAGGAACCCCCGACGAATTTAATAGAGATTATCGGAGCGATTGAGTCGCGCCTTACGCTTTTGTAGCCGTATTACGGGACACACGCCGACCGTTGTCATGCCCGCTCCGCTTGCACTGCCTTATAACCAGCGCCAGACATTATTTCATACCGGTCATTGAAATGCCTTCGATAAATTTCTTCTGCACGAAGAAGTATAAAATGACGATCGGCACCGTAAACAACGTGGAGGCAGCCATCAATGGCCCCCAGGCTACGGTGTTCTCCCGAATGAACTGCTTCAATCCGATTGAGAGTGTCCATTGCTCCGGATCGTTCAAATAAATCAACGGACCTTGGAAATCTCCCCATGCGCCCAAAAACGTGAAGAGTCCGATGGTCAATACCGCAGGCTTAGCCAATGGCAAAATAATTTGCGCATAGATTCTGAACTCGGAAGCCCCGTCAATCTTCGCAGACACCGTCAATTCATGCGGGATGCCCAAGAAAAATTGTCTGACCTAGGTAAGAATCATGACGATGACGAATAACAACCATGCCATTGCAGAAGCATAGCCCATCTTCAGGAAGGAGAATGCCGTCTGATACAAATAAATGGCATAGAACAGCAGGGAATTATCCGGTCCGCCAATGGCCTGATTGCTGCTATCCGCGAAGACGTAGCCTTGCGTAAAGAACTGCAGGGAACCGATAAGCCCCATGATGACAAGGAACAATGTCATCGGAGAAATCTACGGGAATGTAATATGTCTGAATTTCTGCCATGCATTCGCCCCGTCGATATCCGCAGCTTCATAGTACATCTTCGGCACTTCCTGAAGGGAGGCCAAATACATAATTGTCGTCGTGCCTGTGCCCCAAAATCCCATCATGATGAGCCATGGCTTCGTAAAGCTCGGGTCCAACAACCAGTTCGGCTGCGGCAATCCGAGATAGCCCAACAGCTCGTTGATTAAGCCGTACTGCGCGTTCAGCAGCCACATCCATAGAAGCGATGCGGCAACCGCAGGAACTAGCGTCGGCAAAAAGTAAATGGTGCGGTAAATCGATTGCCCCTTGATGTCACGATTGAGCAACAAGGCAATCCCCAAGGCGAATGCCAACTGCGGAATCAAGCCGAATACGGTCATAAATACCGTGTTGTACAAAGACAGCCATACTTTATCGTCCAGAATCAAGGTTGAATAATTTTCCACACCTACCCATTTCGGGTCCGAAAACAGGTTGTAATCGGTCAAGCTATAGTAGAAGGACGACAAAATCGGATAAAATTGAAATAAAAGAAACCCCAGCAACCATGGGCTAATAAAGCACAAACCGATGAGGAGACGTTTTCGTTCTCTGCGTTTGATGCCGCTCTGGTTACCTATAACCATCCCCAACTCCTCCAATCCTTAGATTGAGGAACAGCAGAATGGACTCATTCTGCCGTTCCATAGATCGTTTATTTTTTCGCTTTATCTGCTACTGGCTGCATCTTTTTCACCACGTTATCCATTGCTTCCTGCGCGCTGATTTGCAGTTTCAGCGCTCTTTCGGTCTCTTCGTTCAACGCCTGCAAATATTCATTAATATAAATGCTGTTCGGGAAGCCGTTCAGATTCGGGCTTTTCGCACTTTCATAGAAATCCCACAACGTCTTCGTCGCTTCGTTCTGCGTCAACTTCGGATTGTCAAGCACCGTGTGCAAGACAGGAATCGATTGCCCATCTATGGAATAATCGATTTGCACCTCTTCGGATAGAATGTACTGCATGAATTTCCACGCCTCTTCCCTGTGCTTCGCTTTCACCGGGATGAACATAGCCACCGGGCTTACCATCCCCGCATTTTTCAATTCAGGCTTCGCAGCCGGATACGGGAAAGGAGCTACCCCGATCGGACCATCTGCGCCGCGCTCATCGTTATAAAAGTTCTCCCAGCCGATCATCATCGCCAGCTTCCCGGTAATGATCGGGTCCTGCGGAGTGTTCATGCCGCCCATACCTGACTTGAACTTCGTCAACGGGTCAATGCCGAATTCTTTATAGTAACTAGCCTCATAAGCAATAGCATCCACGTTGGCCTGTTGATTGGCCGTTAATTTGCCATTAGCGTCATCCCAAGAACCGCCGAAAATAATGGGCCAGAACACGTTATCCACCCATATTGAAAGAAATAACTTTCTGTCAACCGTAATTTTAAATTTACACTCCTTTTTTTATCTTTTAAAATGATTATTTCTTCTCTTGTCCCTGCTCTGATTGTGGGTATGATGGCATCGGAATTGAAATAGGGCCCGCATGAGGTACAATAGGTGTACATGTTCAAAAAGAGAATATGATATGAGGCTGCAGCGTACAGCCCATGAAATGGGGAGAGAAACGATGTATAAACTAATTGCCATTGACGTAGACGACACATTGATTACCGATGACAAAGAAGTGACGCCAGGCACGAAGCAAGCGCTGGAGCTGGCCATTGCCCAAGGCGTCGCCGTAACGCTGGCTACGGGCCGCATGTACGCGTCCGCGCATAATATTGCCTTGCAGACCGGATTGAACGTGCCGCTCATTACGTATCAAGGCTCGCTTGTGAAAAATGTGATCGACGGACACGTATTGTACGAGCGTTCCGTACCGAAGGATGCCGCACTCAGCCTGCTGCGTTATTGTGACGAGCATAAGCTTCACCTGCAGCTCTACATTGACGACCATTTGTACGCCCGTGAAGAAAATGACAAGCTCATTGCCTATGCGAATCTGTCGAACATTCCGTATACGATCGAGCCTGATTTCGACAAGCTGCTCGCGTCGCCATCCACGAAGATGCTCATGATTGACGAGCCGGAGCGGCTGGACTCCATCGCTCCGGAACTGCGGGAGCTGCTCGGCCCAGACGTGCATATTACGAAGTCGAAGCCGAACTTCCTCGAAGTGACGCATCGTGAAGGCACCAAGGGCAGCGCGCTGCGCCATCTTGCCCAGCACTTCGGCTGCAGTCTGGAAGAGACCATCGCAATCGGGGACTCCTGGAACGATCATGATATGATTGAAGCTGCCGGACTCGGCGTTGCCATGGACAATGCCGTCGACTCGCTCAAAGCTGTCGCAGACTACGTGACGCTGAGCAACAACGAGGAAGGCGTTCGCCATGTCATCGAGAAGTTCGTGCTTCATCCAGCTCAAGCCAATCAATAACGCTTGACGAAGATACTACAAGCCGCTCCCCTAGTGTGTCAAAAATGTGCACACGGGGGAACGGCTTGTTTTTGTTGGCTTCGTTTCGGGTTGCCTCTGTTTGCCCCGAATTGCCTCCGCTTATTTTACTCTGCTTCGGCCTATCTCGTGCTGCTCCGTCCTATGTCGTCGCGATCCTGCCGCTCATCTGCCAATTCGCATCCCCGTACGCGCCAGAGTTACTTGCGGAAGCAGAGGATACGAATGCCGCAAATCGATATCGTGGGACATATGCGTAAATACGACCTGCTGCGGCTGAATGTCCTCTATTAGCCGGAACGCCTCTACCATATCATAGACAGACCGGGTCGAATATTCCGCCTGCTCGTGATAGAAATTCGTCCCTAAAATAAGCAGGTCGAGCTCCTGAAACCATCTCAGCTCCTCCTCGCCCAAGCCGATCGCATCGGAGGCGTACACCCAGCTTCGCAAGCCTGGATTGGCGCTGTCATTCGGATAGGCTTGTCTCCGTCCCGAACCCGCGGCAGATTCATCGTCATTCACCCGATCAAATCGATACGCATAAGCATATCCATTCTTGCCATGATTCACCCGGATCGGACGGATGGACCATTCGTGCCAACGCCAAGGCTCCTCGATGCTCTGGAACGTCACGAACCGTTCTAGCCACGGATACATCATGCGAATCGTATCGCTCACCTCGGTCGGTGTAATGACACGCCCTTTGCGCTTCAGCCAGCGGCAAGCGTCCGCATAGGAAGTTAAGCCTGCGATATGATCCTGATGCGCATGCGTAATTAACAGCTCGTCCAGCCAAAAGATGCCTGCCCGCTCCATCTGCCCCGTCCAATCGGGCCCGCAATCGATAAGCAGCTTATCCTCTCCCCGTTCCAGCAGCACGGACGAGCGGTACCTGCGATTGACTCCGCTTCGTCTCGCTTCTTCGCACACCTCGCACGCACAGTACACGCGCGGCACTCCCATGGAATCCCCAGTCCCCCAGAACGTAATGCTCCAGTCCACCGCGGCGGCGGGAGACTGATGCTGATGCCGGGCAGCAGCGTCTGCTTCAACCGACGTTGCGCGTGACGTTGTCGGATTATAATCCATCTTCCCATTCCCCCTGCATCTATTGCATTAATCAGCTTTACAAAATAATAACGTAATCGTCCGGAATCCGTCATTGTTCTTCCGTCTATGATCCAGTATAATCGGTTTCAATTCAGCTTGCATTTTTCACCGACGGATCCGCCATGTTACTACATTCATGATAACCTAGGCCCTATCATGTTCGCCATTTGAGGAGGATAAACATGAATAGCAATGCACTATTTAAAAATGTGGAAATTGTGGCACACCGCGGTTACGCAGCGGTGCACCCTGAAAATACAATGGCCGCCTTCCGCCGCTCGCTTGAGCTTGGCGCCGATTCCTTGGAAATTGACGTCCATCATTCCAAGGAAGGCATTCCCGTGGTCATCCATGACGATACGTTGGATCGAACGACAGATGGAACCGGCCCGATTCGCGAGAAGACGATTGCAGAGCTGCAGCAAGTGGACGCCGGCAAGAAATTCAAGCCCGAATTTGCCGGGTGCGGTATCCCAATGCTGGAGGAAGTGCTTGAACTGTGCGGAGGAACGGTCGGATTGCAGCTTGAGCTGAAGGAACGCATCACCGAAGGTGAGGCGCGTGGACTGCTGCATTTACTCGAGAACTATCGCATGACGGAGCGGACGATGTTCATCTCGTTCCATCTGGACAACTTGCGGCTCATGCGCTCTCTGCACCCGAATATCGAGCTTGGCTGGTTATCCGGCGAGCCGGTTGACCTCGCCCCTTTGAAGGAGCTCGGCCGTGCCACGCTGCTTCTGCAATATGCAGTCGTGCTGCGGCAGCCGGAAATCGTGCAAGCGACAGAGGCGGCTGGTATCGGGCTTGGTGTATGGACAATACGCGATCTGCAGGACGCGTATCAGCTCGTTCAATTGGGCGTACGCCGATTAACTACAGACATCCCGCTCTATCGCGAATAACGACACGCAACTTTGGAAGCAGAAGCTCTTCGAGAGTGAATGCAAAATTCGATGTCGAGTAACATCTTGTGATGCTACGTGATCAGCAACCTATAGAAGCGCAAGCGAATCTGACCCTAACGGCCGGCATCGCTTGCGCTGTTTCGTTGTATTCACTTCACTCCAGCCAGCACCTCGTACCATATGCCCCGCTTGCTGTACAGCGTCTCCTTGACATGGGACCAGCCTCCCATATCTTCGATGCGGAACAGCCCTTCCGGAACCGGATACTTCCGTTCCGTCGCATGGGCCGTCTCCTCTTGAACAGGCCGGAAGCCGGCTTCCGTGAACAATTGCTGTGCCTTGGCCTCTCGCAAATACGCAACGAACGCCCGCGCCACCTCCTCGGTGCCATGCTTCTTCGCATAGCGCTCAACAACGACCGCCGGATTTTCAATAAGAATCGTTTGCTTCGGAATCACCATGCCATACATTACGCCTTCTCGTTTGCGCGACAAAATCTCGTTCTCGTACGTCACGATGACGTCGCCGACCCCATACTCAAAGGCGGCCATCGATGCTCTGCCGCTCTTGTCCATGGAAATGACATTGCGGTGAATGCGCAGCAGCAGATCCTTCGCATGGCGCGGCCCTTCTTGACCTGCCTCTGCCGCTGCCTTTAAGCCCGCGCCATAGATTGCGTTAATATCCCATTGCGCCCCGCCAGACGTCTTCGGATTCGGGTAGAGCACCTCCACTCCCGGCTTCGTCAGATCCTCCCAATCCCGAATACCGAGCGGGTTGCCTTCCCGCGTTCCCATCACGACGATCGAGCGAGTCACCATGCCGCCGTAAGCGTCCTTCTCTTTCCAATCGTCTGGCACCAATCCGACACGCACTAGCTTGTCAACGTCCCCTTCCATCGCGAACAGTGCGACGTCGGCTTCCAACCCGCCGGCAATTGACCGCGCCTGCGTGCCGGACGCTTCGTATGACTCTTGGAAGACGACCTTCTGCCCCGTCTTCGCCTCCCAATCGGCTGCGAATTGGGGCAGAATGCTCCCGAGAGCTTCCTTCGCCACCGCGTAGGCGCCGATTATAAGCGTTACGCTATCCTTCTCCCTGTCTGCGTCCGCCCCCACCGCCTGCTTCAGCTGTGCCGATGCAGCCGCATTCATCCCTTCCGGCGCGGATGAGGGAGATTCCCCGCTGCAAGCGGACAATACAAGGATGAAGAAAAGCAGCGCCGCCGCAACTGCATATTTTCTTTTGCCTGTACTCATCGCACGCCTCCTACTGAATCCGTCATTATATGAGAACCGGCAACGGGTCCTCTTTGAGCGCATTTTCTTGCATCCAGCTCCGGTCTTTATCGAATAAATAAATGCGATGGATAAGCACCTGCACACGTTCTCCGATATGAAGGACCGGGCTTTCCAACGATCGGTATGTCTTCAGCCTCATGCCGCCCACATCCACCTCCACCATCCACTCGCTGCCGCGAAAATGAAGCGCCTTGACCTTGCCTTGAACGCTTGCCGAAGGCAGCCGCACTTCGCCCTCTCTCCCGACTTCAATATATTCCGGCCGTATGAGCGCCTTGCTTTCCTCGCCCGGCTTCATGCTCTCAAACCCTTTCAAGGTATGTGCATTCGACAGCAGCGTCGACTCACCGATAAATTCAGCCACAAATGGCGTCTCTGGCGTCTTGTAAATGTCCCATGGCGTACCCATCTGCTCGACCCGCCCTTGATTAATAATCATTATTTCATCGGCCACCTCGATCGCCTCATCCTGATCATGGGTGACGAAGATCGAGGTGATGCCGACCCGCTCAATGAGCTCCTTCAGCCAACTGCGCAGCTCTTTACGAATTTTCGCGTCAATGGCCGCGAATGGTTCATCCAGCAGCAATAACTGAGGCTCCGGCGCCAATGCCCGCGCAAAGGCGACGCGCTGCCGCTGCCCGCCTGACAGCTGATGCGGATACCGCCGTTCCACACCGCTCAGCCCCGTCAGCTCCACCAATTCGGCTACACGTTCCCGAATACGCGCTTTCGGCCACTTCTGTATCGTCAGGCCGAACGCGATATTGTCGAACACCGACATATGCTTGAACAGCGCATAATGCTGGAACACAAAGCCGATGCCGCGCTGCTGCGGGGGCACATCGTTCATAAGCTTGCCTTGAAACGAAATTTCGCCGCTATCCGGCTGCTCCAAGCCTGCCAGCATGCGCAGAACAGACGTCTTGCCGCCGCCGCTCGGACCGATCAGCCCGATTAATTGTCCGGCTTCAATGGAGAATCCCACATCCTGTACAGCGTGATAGGAGCCGAACCATTTGTTTAACTGACGAACCTCGATATGCATCGTTAATGCACCCCTTTTTGCCCATTGTGCGCTTGATGCGCCTTGTGCTCTTTATGCTTCTTTGCCCATTCCATCACTAAGAGCAGCACGACTGAGATAAGAGCCAGAACGAGAGCAACGCTGCTCGCGGCCGCAATATTGAAATTTTCGACGTCCTGATACACCAAGGTCGTTGCCGTCTGCGTCTTGTTCATAATGTTGCCCGACACAACGAGGACCGCCCCGAATTCACCGAGCGATCGCGCAATGGTCAGCACGACGCCGTAGAGAACGCCCCATCTGATAGACGGCCATGTAACGCGCCAGAACGTCGTCCAATCATAGGAACCGAGCATAGACGCCGCTTCTTCCTGCTGTGTTCCGATCTCCTGAAGAACGGGAACCACTTCTCTGACCATCAGGGGAAACGTGACGAACAGCGTTGCCAGCACCATTCCCGGAAATGCGTATACGATGTCGATGCCGGCCCACGCAAACATGGCGCCCATAATCGTATTAGGACCTAGCAGAAGCACAATCATAAACCCGCCAATAATCGGGGACACGGCAAATGGAAGATCGATTAAGCTGTTCAATACATGACGGAGCTTGGTTCCGAGCCACTCTCCTCTGACGAGGACAAGTGCGGTAAGAATGCCGAAAATTGTATTAATGGCAGTCACAATTACCACGACCGCGCCCGTCATCGCCATGGCATGAATGGCAGCGGGACGAGTCAACGCACTAATGAACGAGTGAAGTCCGTGTTCGAACGCGCCTGCAATCATTTGCAGCAAAGGAGCGATCAGCAAAGCAAAAAAGATTAGGTAAGTAAGGACAATGAGGATGATGGATTGCTTCTGGCGAGCTCCCGGCACAGAACCAGGCGGCGTGCGCGAACCTCGTGCGGACGCATATCTGGATGCATCGTTATAAGAAGAAATAGTGGAGAATGGATCAGTCATAGTTGAGACCTCCGTGCCTGCAGGACGCTGACGAACCACAATACAACAAATGACATTGATAAGAGCATGACAGACACAACGGCGGCGCCTTGCGGGTTATCGCTTTCGATCTCCCCGAAAATATATACTGATGCAATCAACGTCTTGCCCGGTATATTTCCCGCCACAAGCACGACCGCGCCGAATTCCGCCATGGCGCGCGAGAAAGCCAGCATCGCTCCGCTTATGATGCCCGGACGCATTTGCGGCAGCAGCACCTGCATAAAAGTACGTACGCGGGACGCTCCCAACGTATAGGAGGCTTCTTCCTCGGCCCGATCGGCCTCTTCGAGAAGCGGCTGCACGGCGCGGATGACAAAGGGAAATGTGACGAAGACCATGGCGGCGACGATAGCCGGTTCCGCGAATACGATCCGGATTCCGAGCATTTCAGCCAGACCTCCGGTAATACTACCCGGACCAAGCAGCAGCAGAATCATTAAGCCGCCAACCGCCGTAGGCAGGGCAAAGGGCAAATCAACCAAGCTATTCAGCCATGCCCGCCCGAAGAAGCGGTAACGGTGCAGCACCCAAGCCGACATCGTGCCAAGAGCAACATTGATGGCTGTTGCGATGAGCGCCAGGCGAAAGGTTAAGGCCACTGACTGCCAAGCGAGCGGTTCCGCCAAGCTTTCTGTGAAATGAGCCCACCCTCCGGCAAAGGATTGAACGTAAATTCCGCCGATGGGCAGCACAATGAGCAAAAACACGTATAAAAGCAGCGTGGTGCGAAAGCCCCACAAGGCTCCTTTATGTCGCAGCACTACGTTCACCCGTTCTACCTCCATTGATATCAAAATATTATTTTAATAATTCCTACATGTTTACTTGGTATTTTGTTTTCGTTATTTTACCAAAAATTAGAACCCGCCGTCAATACCATCGGAGAATTATATTTGCTGTCCTTGTGTGCTGACATACCATTTGTGCTGACATACTATTTATCGTATAAAAGTTGAATCTACCTTGATTTCCGCGGTTCAAGCAGGTTTTATTGGAAATATATAGTAAAACACCCGGATTGGGCGGTCCAATGTAGGATGAGATAAGGGGGCTGGCTAGCCTTCGCCCTAAAACGAACCTTATGCAACTTATTCGAAATGCTTATGATAGGTGAATACCTACTCGTTGTTTTTTTGCAAGGGAGCACCCCGCTTATGGATAGGCCACACGGCACACACAGGCTTCCACTCTATCCACGCTATTCACACCATTCAGACCATTCACACCTTTAACGCTATTTACGTTATTCGCGTTATAGTTATTCACGTTAGACAAGCTATTCCGCATTATTCGTATCGCCCCCGCTTCCAGCACCTGCCTCGCCATATTAGTAAACATCTATTGAAACCTTTCGAAGATAGCGGCTACGCTTAGAGTCAGACTTTATGTTTTATCGCTAACGTGCCATCTATCAAAGGTACGGCTCTGCAGCATTAACGAACTGCTCCATTCGTGTAATGGTGGAGACAGATTGACGATGATTCGCTCCAACCCCCCCTTTGCTCCACTCTCCCCTTCCTTCAGATGGCGGCATGCCCCAATGACCACTCTGGTTAACTGTCATTATATCGGCCGCTTCATGTCACAGTTTACTGAACGGCATATGCCTTATCCTCACTATTCTCCTTCCTGACCGCGGGGGAGATTGGACATATGGACCATTGCACGGATGCCCGACGCTTTGTTTTGTTTGAAAAGGAAGGGAGCACTTTGTAAGCCACTTTGCTCCACTCTCCCCTTCCTTCAGATGGCGGCATGTCCCAATGACCACTCTGGTTAACTGTCATTATATCGGCCGCTTCATGTCACAGTTTAA
>NZ_JAJNBZ010000003.1:68652-124070 GCF_021369635.1 Paenibacillus profundus
TACTGAACGGCATATGCCTTATCCTCACTGTTCTCCTTCCTGACCGCAGGGGAGATTGGACATATGGACCATTGCACGGATGCCCTACAGCATTTATTAAAAAAAAGGATCTGTTAAAGGTAAATGTTGATATTTAATGCTTGTCCGAAATCCTGTTATAATCAGTATGAGAACAAGTATTCGGGGAGGTTATCAAGGTGAGCAAAGCGTTTAGCAACTTGTTAAAGTATATCGACAAATTACCACATACCAAAAAAGAACAAGTATATCAATGGGTTAAACGCTATGTTGAACCTTCTTCCTCTGCTGGTGGTCGTTTAATCAATGAAATGAGAGAAACTCGCTTCAAAGAAGGATTTGAGTGTCCTCATTGTTCGTCAGAACACGTTGTTCGGTTCGGAAAATATAATGGTCGGCAACGGTATCGCTGTAAATGTTGTTGCAAAACTTTTACTGACACAACCAACACTGTTTTGTATCGCACACGAAAAGGTAACGAATGGATTACATTTGTAGAATGTATGTTCAAAGGATATTCTCTGCGAAAATCGGCTGAAATCGTAGGGGTTACTTGGGTTACGCTTTTTTATTGGAGACATAAACTGCTAAACTCTCTGAAACAAATGGATTTTGAGCGTTTTGAAGGTATCGTTGAAATTGACGAGACCTATTTTCTATACTCCCAAAAGGCACAATGAGGCATTACTGAACGCAAAACTCGAAAGCGTGGGGGAAAGTCTAAACATAGGGGAATAAGCCACGAACAAGTTTGTGTTCTCACAAAATGTCAATGGTCTCCATTCCCGTCTAAAACAGTGGATAGACCGCTTTAAAGGCGTGGACACAAAGTATCTTGATAATTACCTTGCTTGGTTTTTATTTGTCGATAGTCGTAGTAACGAAAGCACTAAATAACATATTAAGGAATTTCTATTAACTTCATTTGTATTTGAAATGACAGATACTTATGATAGTTTGCGTCTCTCTAAATTCTCCGTAATTTGAGGGATTTTGTTGAATATGATAAAATTAGATGAAAAATATTAGATGAAAGAAGAGGAAATAGTGAAGCGGTTTACCATTTATTTTATTTCATTGTTATCGCTAATTATATTATTGAGTGGATGTAGTCTAAATGCTGATTCAAAAACAGATTTGTTTCAATATAAGAATTCATATGTGGGTGACAACAGTGCTGTTGGGAATATCGTAAAAGAATTGACACATAACAAAGAGTTGAATCAAATTTCACTTGAGACCAAGAAAGAACCATACGGAATTACTTTGGAATACAAAGATATTGATGCGAAAAAAGTAGATAAAGAAATGAAAGAAACTGTTATAACAAACTCTACATTTCTTTTTGCTTTAATCAAAAATGTAGATTGGATTACATTCAAATTTCCAGACCAAGAATTCACAGTAACAAAAGAGAAATTACAAGATTGGTACAACAATAAATTGGATGGGTTTGAAAATGAACAAGACTTAAAGAAACTGATACAGGAACACCTGAAGTCTGAGGAATCAGTTAATCAGTTTTTTCACCAGTAAAAAATAAGAGTGCTCTGGATAAAAGCACTCTTATTTTTAGACTTTATCAATAACTAACTTTAACAGAGCCAAAAAAAAGGAAGGTTGTCATTCTGAATAAAAGGGAGAGTGAGGCAAGAGAGGGAACAGGCATACTTTCTTCGAGCAGGGTAAAGTGATGAAGTACACTTTATAGCTTCACAGAACTAAATCATTCTTTAAAAACAAAAAAGCCGTCCCGAAGGATGGCTAAAAGAAACAAACAGGGCGGGAGGCCGCTTCTATCGCTTGGCGACTTAACGAATCCATGTCATTGCACGGAAACCTCCCCTGTTCATTTCGCAGTTACACAGCTACAACGTCAATTCGACCTCATGCACACCCCGTTCATCCCTCAGCGGAATGAACGGGCCTTCTTCCCCAAAATATTGCTCCAAATTGAGCTCATTCCCATCAATAGCCAGCTTGGTCAGACCCTCAGCAGGACGGGACGGACTGCACTTGCCAGCTGGATTGTTAACCTGAATCTGATATTCCGCGTCCCCATAGCGGTAACGGACGGAGAACGCCGGCCAGTTTTTCGGAATGCATGGGCTAATAACCAGCTTGTCCCCGCGGCGGCGAATACCAAGGATCCATTCCAGCCCGGCTTGGTACATCCAACCCGCTGCGCCTGTGTACCAGGTCCATCCGGCATGCCCTTTATGGGGCTCTGCCGAATAAATATCGGCCGCCATGACGTAGGGCTCCCCGTAGTAGCGATTGATCTCGGCCGGAGTCATCGTATGGGTAATCGGGTTCAGCATATGGAACAGCTCAAATGCCTTATCCCCGTCGCCAAGCATGGACCAAGCGACAATGCTCCATATGACCCCATGCGTATACTGCCCCCCGTTCTCCCGGATGCCAGGCGGATAGCCTTGTATGTATCCGGGGCTCGGTTCCGTCTTGTTAAACGGCGGTGTTAGGATATAGGCCATCTCCAGATTGCGGTCCACAAGCTCACGGTCGAACGAATTCATGGCCCACGCGGCCTTGTCTGCTTCCGCGAGTCCGGAAATAACCGACCAGGACTGGGCGATGGAGTCGATCCGGCATTCCGCTTGGTGCACGGAACCAAGCCATTGCCCCGCATCGGTGAAGGCTCTGCGGTACCATTGTCCGTCCCAGCCGTGCTCATTGAGCGCAATTTTTAGCTTGCCGACGACTTCAAGGTACCGTGCCGCTCGCTCCGTGTCTCCACGCCGCTCGCATACTCCGGCGAAACGGGTCAGCACATCTCCCATGAACCAGCCGAGCCAGACGCTCTCGCCGCGGCCTTCCGCTCCGATGAGGCTCATGCCGTCATTCCAGTCGCCGATGCCCATGAGAGGCAGGCCATGTTCGCCGAACCGCTCCAGACTGTGGTCAAGCACGCGCAAGCAGTGCTCATAGACCGTTCCTGTTTCGCCGGATAGGACCGTCTCCTCGTATCGTTCATGCTCCCCTTCGCGCAGAAGCTCACTCTGCAAATAAGGAGCGATTTCCTCCAACAGACTGTCATCTCCCGTATGCTCCAAATACCGGCTCGCGGCATAAGGCAGCCAGAGCAGATCATCGGAGAAACGGGTGCGGATACCCCGATGCGTTTCTTCGTGCCACCAGTGTTGGACATCCCCTTCCTTGTACTGGTGGGAAGCATGAATGATAATCTGGGCTCGGGTCAAATCAGGACGGCAGTGCAGCATGGAAAGGGAGTCCTGCAGTTGATCCCGGAAGCCATATGCGCCCCCGGCCTGATAGAAGGCCGATCGAGCCCACATTCTGCAGGACAGCGATTGATATAGGAGCCAATTGTTGAGCAGCATATCCATCTCTTTGCTCGGCGTGGACACTGCCACTGTTCCCAACACCCCGCTCCAAAATTGCCGTATCTCTTCATAGGCTTGCTCGCAAGCAGCGGGTTCGCGGTATTTACGCAGCCACTTTTCGGCCGCCTGTACGGAATCGTCGCAGCCTAACAACATATAAATCGTCCGCTCCCCGCCAGGTTCGACGGCAAAACGGGTCTGCACGGCACCGCAGCTATCGCTCACCGGACCGGCCGCACCCGACAATCGGTCCCGATCGAGCGCTGCTGGTTGCTCCGCCGTCCGGTTCCGTCCGATGAATTCCTGCCTGTCCACCGTCCAGGACGTCTCCCGTATGGAGGCATCGGCTGCCGCAGACGGTTCATCCTGTGCGGATGCTGCGGGATACACCGCAAGGAAGGCCGTCGCATCGCGGAATGTATCCTGGTACGTATTGCGTGCAATCAAGGCCTGCACCGATCCGTTCCACTCGCTCACGATATGCGAGGCGTTGTTATGACGATTCACGCCTAGCACCCACTCTGCATAGTACGTGACGGACAGCTCCCGCTGTTCGTCTGACGGGTTGCGCAAGTGCAGCTTCATAATTTTGATCGGATCGTCTACAGGCACGAATACAGTCAGCTCCTGATGGAGGCCGCCGCTGTCATGAGCATAGCGTGAATACCCCATGCCGTGAGCGACACCGAATGGAACTCCCCCTTCCATCCCAACATCTCTGTTGGGAGAGCCGACGAGCCAATATTCGCCGCTCTGCTCATCTTTGAGATAGCACGCCTCGCCCCGAGGATCCAGCGCAGGATCGTTAGACCAGGGGGTCAGCTTGCATTCCCGGCTGTTGCGCCACCATGTATAGCCCGTGTTCAGCTCGGATACAAGGCATCCGAAACGTGGATTGGCCATGACGTTAATCCACGGTGCTGGCAGGAAGCGGTCATCCTTGAGCACCATTCGATATTCGCTGCCATCTGGAGAGAAGCCGCCCCATCCGTTGAAGAAGAGGAGCGACTTGGAATCTAGACGCTCGATGCCCTTAGTCACCATGGATGAAGGGGAATCAGCTTGCGTGTTCACTGCTTTAAGGCGCTGCTGCTTCGTTTTCCCCGGATTCGCGTTCAATTGGCTTACTGGCTTGTGATTCGCCTCTGCCTGTATTTCATCCTCTCGTACTAATGTCCTGTCCCGCCATCCATCTGCTATGTTTTTGCTTGTGTTTATACCAGTCAAGCTTTCATTCTCCTGAAGAGCATCCGACTCATGCGTATCCGACTGGTGTGCTTCCGGCTCATGTGCTTCCGGAGCGTGTTCTTCCAGATCGCTCGCCTCCGCCACCTTCAGCTGTGCCTTCAGGCTCGGCCCATCCGCTCGCAGAACGACGCGGGCCGTAGCGAACAGCAGAGCGCGATCCTCATCCGGCAATCCAGCCGACGCTACGAGATATGCGCTTCCGTGATCGGTGCGGTAACGGTTCAAGCTGTGCTCGATGCTGCGCTGCAGGCTCTCCTGCACATTTTGCTGGTATCCTTCGAGCGCTTCGTTCAGCACGACCACATCAAGAAACAGCCCTTTGCGGAGCAAATATTCGTGGCCTGACAACAGCTTATGGATAAACGGCAAATGAATCGCATCAGCGATCGTGACAAGCACGATGGGCCGATCCCCTGATACGCCATATGCCCACAAGCCGGATTGGGCCTTCGTGTTGGCCGCGATGCTCGTCTCCTGCTCTATATTCAATGGCGCGGAATATAACGCACGACTCGCAAGCACATGATACACGGCTGCATCGGCTGGGCTCATCTGCATATTATGCAGTTCAATTTGGGCATGGGTCCAGGCATGCTCAAATACCCGCTCCGCCTCTGCCTTCCGCGATAAAGTCCGCGCAAGCGCAATCGCCTCCTCACGCGACTCGGCCACCCCGGTGACGGCGTACAGCTCAATGCGTTCACCAGCTTGCAGCGTAATTCTTCTCCGCATGATGAACGCCGGATCAGCCACCGATCCGACCGCCCCGCCTAAGCGGGAACGCAATCCCTTCGGTGCGGCAAGCGTATGTCCCCTGCCGATGAAGCGAGCCCGGTCCGTCTCCACTTCCGGCGTGTCGGACGCCTCTCCATCCGTAAAGATGTGGAACGCCCACAACGCCTGCTCGCCTTCGCTCCGCGGCCGCTTGCGCGCAAGCAAGCAACGGGCTTCCGCATCATACTCCGTCTCGATGAACAGCTTCGTGAACGCGGGATGGGCCGCATCTGCATCTGGTCGCGCCAGCGCCAATTCAAGGAAGGTGGTCACTTCAAAGGTGCGGGTGTCTGCGCCAGCATGGTACAGCGTCAGCTTGCGCATCTCCGCATCGGCATCGGGAGATACCGCGATTTCCAATGTGGTCTTCATCTCCCCGTCCGTCCGCTTGAATAGCGCCTTCTCCAACGAGAAATGCGCATCAGCAGTAGATGATGGCACGCGGCAAGGCTGAAAAGTCGGCGACCAGCACTCGTCCCGCTGCACGTCCCGAATGTACATATAGCTGCCCCAATCATCCTTCACCGGGTCTTCCCGCCATCTGGATACGGCCAGCCCTTGAGACCGCAGCTGTCCGCTGCCGCTGTTCGTGACCACGGTCGTGAACGAACCGTTGGACAGTATCACTGCTTCCGGCACTGGCGTAGCGGCAGACGGATAGAAGCGGACCGGTGAGGCCTGTGGCTTCTCCGACTGCGCAATGCGCTGGCGGGGCACAGCCTCGAGGCGCACCTGCGCTGGCTTGGCCGGAATCCGCTCCTGCAGCAGCAATTCGGCCGCCTGAATGCGTTTATCCCGATGGAAACGCTCGATCATATTATGGTCATGCAGCATATTTGCGATGGTCAGCAGGCTCATTCCCTGATGATGGGCCATGAAGCTGCGAATGATCTCGGCCTTGCTGCCGTCCGGCATTCGTTCCGGCGTGCAGTCGATCGCCTCGTAGAAACCGTATTTTCCCCGGGCCCCCATCTTCTCCATCCAGCGCAAATTGTCCATGCCTTGAGCAACCGCATATGGAAGCGCCATGACTGCCGCATACGGCGCCAGCACCAAATCCTGCTCCAGCCCCCGCTTGAAGCCGAGGCCGGGAACACCGAATGCCCGGTACTGATAGTTCTTCTGGTAGTCGAAGGCATAATATCCCGATTCCGAAATGCCGAACGGAACACCGCGTTCCATCGCATACGCCATCTGCTGACGAACTGCGCCCCGATACGTGCTGTCCCATATTGTTTTTGGATAGGTGCGCATCAAGAGCCACGGCATTAAATATTCGAACATCGTTCCCGACCAGGAGACGAGCGTCGTGTGTCCGCCTTGACTGCGAGCGGCCCGCCCGAGCGCCATCCAGTGGGACACAGAGATTTGCCCCAACGCGATCGCGACAAAGCTTGTCTGTCGCGCTTCCGACGCGAGGAGGTCATACAACACCGCGTCACGCTCTCCGCTGGCGGCATGATAGCCTAGCACGAACAGCTTTGCCTTATGATCGTAAAGCGGTCGGAAATCGGTCCCAGTAATGAGCGCCTCCAAGCGTTCTAACAGCTCCCGGCCGCGTTCCAGTATTTGATCCGGCCCGTCGGATGCCCCCTGCTTGAGCTTTTCCAGTTCCGCCGCAAATTCAAAATGAAGATCATCCCTGCCATATGGATCGATTCGCTTGCGCTCAGAATGTGATTTCCCCGAAAATTCCTTCAGCAGCCATTCCGCCACCCCTTGCTTGACAGTGATGAGGCTGGCCACAAAGTTGCCGGAATCGACCGTGGACACATACACAGGAATGAGCGGCTTGAGAGTAAGCGTGTCGTACCAGTTGAACAAGTGCCCGTTCCACTTCTCCATCTGCTCTACGGTATGGATGGTTCGTTCCAGACGCTCCAGAAGCTCGGCCGAGTTAATAAATCCGAAGTCCCGCGCGGTCAATGACGCAGTCAGCAGGAATCCGATATTGGTCGGAGAAGTACGGTGCGCGACCCCATTGAGCGGATCGAGCTGCACATTATCCGGAGGGAGCCAATGGTCTTCGGCCACCGTATAATCCTCATAGAACGCCCAGATTTGCCGAGCCAGCTCCCGCAGATCACGTTCGTCGTGCACGGACAAGGGTTCGCGCTCCTCCGGTTCCGCTTGGTCCAGCCAGCGGATGACTACCGGGGCCATTGCCCAGAGCAGGCATAGAGCCAAGCCAATACCCGCTATGTATGGATCCGGCTGCAGTATGGAAGCAGCAGCTACGAGCAGCACAAGCACATAACCCGCCGTCATCCCCAGGAGGGGCGGATGTACATTCTCCCGATTGCTGCGCTCGATGTGCGAAGAACTCGTCCACTCCAGCAAGCGGCGATTGCTGATTGATAACCGGTACAAGGTTCTGGCGATGGCATCAGCCATCAGCACCGCTTGGAAAGGCAAGGCAAGCAAGACGAGCCCCGCATGAGCCGCCGCCATCCCTATTCCCCTTGGATGCCATCCCGTTCTAGGCAGATTCACCAATTGACGCACGATGGGAATGAGCATCGTCGCAAGCACAACGGCCAGCCACCTCCAAGGCGTGCCAGGAAGGACGGTGAAACCGAGCAGCAGCGCGAATAAGGCGATCGGCAGCAGGCTGCGCCGCAGGTTATCGATAATTTGCCAGCGCGTAATGAAGGACAAGTCAACGGGCAGTAGTTCGCCGCGGCGGCTCTCCATCTGGGGAAAAAGCCAGCCGAGCAGCTGCCAATCTCCACGTACCCAACGGTGAAGCCGCTTCTGATAAGCGATGAACTTGACGGGATGATCATCGATAAGCTCAACATCCGTCAGCAAGCCTGCCCGTAAAAATCCTCCTTCGAGCAGATCATGGCTCAGCACCCGGTTTTCGGGAATGCGTTCACACAATGTTTCCGCAAATGCATCCACGTCAAAAATGCCCTTCCCGGTAAAAATCCCTTCGCCTAAAGCATCCTGATACGGATCCGAGGCAGCGAACGAATACGGATCCACGCCTGGTGCGGACCATAAACCGGCAAGCCTCGATTGCAAAGCCGATTCCAGATGGATTCCGATCCGAGGTTGAAGCACCCCATATCCTTCAACGACCCGGGAGCGTTGCTCATTCAGACGGGGTCTGTTATAAGGCAGATGCAGGGCTCCAATCATGCGATGGGCGCTTTCCAACGGAAGCTGAGTATCCGCATCCAGCGTGATAATGTAGCGGATGCGCGGCAGCACCGCGGTATTTCCGTATGTATAGTCGTAGCTTGTCTCGTTGCTGCCCTTCAGCAGCTCGACGAATTCCACAAGCTTGCCGCGCTTCCGTTCCCAGCCCATGTACACTTCTTCGCCAGGATTCCACCGTCTGCTGCGCTGATAGAGATGAAACGTCGTTTCATTCGAGCTTGAATATCGCTTACAGAGCATTTCCATCTTCCCTTTGGCATAAGCGGCCAATCTGTCATCCTCGGGAAGCCTTTCCAGACGGGAGTCCGTAAAATCCCCCAGGATCGCATAATGGATATGGGGACTCCGATTCGCTAAGTAATGGATTTCAAGGCGGTCCACCATCTCGTCCACTTCTTCATGGGAAGACCAAATGACTGGTATAACGACCATCGTCGCGGCTTCAGCCGGCACTCCGGCAGAGAAATCGTAGCGCAGCAGCGTATTCGGACGAATGGCGCATTCGATAATAAAGTGAAGACCTGTCACCGCCCATTCGCTGGCCGGGAGCGCCAAGGCCAACACAACGATAAGCCAGCCCCATGGAGTGATTCCCTGCCCCCCGCCAATGATGAACGCCAAGGCAATCCAGAATGCCGCAAACAGACAAGCGAGCAGCGTCATATAGGATGTCTTGCCACGGCCCAAGAGCCGGTTACCAGGCAGCGGCCGGGGCTTGCTGCATTTCTTCAAGGAGCGTTGGAGCTCGCTTACTCCTCGGGGCTCGAATAGGTAATAGGCCAAGAACGAACGCCGTGGCATAAGATCGGCAGTCGATACAGTCGATGCGCTCGACGTTTCCGTTGGACTCGCCTGTTCTGCCGATATTGATTCCACCGCCATTCCCACTGGCATGGCAGGAGCTTGCTCCGCAAGCACAAGCGCTTCCCGTGCAATCAGATTCTCCTGTACCCCGAGCCGCCGGGCCAATACTTCCACCCGGTGACGGATCGTTCCTCGGCTGCCCGCATCCAGCTTCGGATACGTATCTGTCCGGTCTTGACGAAGGGTTTGCTCCACCAAGCTGATGTGAACGAATGCGTCCTCCCACGACCAGCGCTCGTTCTTCCGCAGGCCGCTGATGAGATGACCTGCCTTCCGTTGATAAGATGCCTGCAGCTGCTGCTCATACGTAACAATTTGGTCCAGATCCCGACCCCCGTTTTCGAACTGGCAGATCAACCATTCCCGTACGGAAGCGGTATGGTCGGCCCACTCACGCAGATGGGATATTAAATGGACTGCCCATGCCCCGGATAGAGGGAAGGACTGCCCCTCCTCCTCCAGCTTGGCGCCGAGCGATTCGGTATTCCACGCGCCGGGTTCGAACTGTCCGAGCAGCCGTTCGACGTCCATGCAGATTGCTCTTCTATCTTGCACCTGAAGCATGACATCCGTGAGCTGATGAATGAGCGCAAGGCGCAGGAAAAGAGGGATTGACCACGCTTCCGCAACGGTCAGAACCGACACTTCCTGATAGGCATTCACAAACTCAACGAGAGACGTTTCATCCAGCACGCCATCAACGAGCGCGATATATTCACCGCAAATCGATTGAATGCGATATTTGCGCTCCTTGCGCAAATAAGGCAAATTGTCTAGCAGCGCCCCGGTGAAGTGCTGCTGCACACCTTTTACTTGATCTCCGATAAATTCAATATTATCAAGCAGCCAATCCTCTGCAGGCTGGGTGCAGCTTGCTGGATGAAGCTGCAGATGGTTAGCAAACGCTCGCAGCGATTCCAAATCTGCTTCTATTAGCTTCAACAGACTTGTGCGAGAGCGGTCGCTTCGTTTTGGTGCATGCTGTAACGCCAGCTCGCGTGCTTTGTGGCGAAGTTCATCACGATTATCAACCATTAGGGCCTCCGAAAATCAATTTAATTAAGATTCCACGTTTTCATATGATTTCCGAAAGGCAATGATTTTATGGGATTGTATGAAAATAGATATTAAAAAACCCGAAGATATGAAACATCCTCAGGTTTTATCGCTTCGCGATGACAAAGGATACGACCCGCCCCTGTGTGGGCTCGATGCCGATATCGTAAGTCGCGTTGCTGCGTTTATTTCTAAATACAACATGTGAAATATCATGTCGCAATGCACGTTCGCTAGAGAGCAACTCCAATTCTCCCGCCGAGGCGTGCAGCTGCTGCACCACATAATGACGGGCTTCTGATTCCAAGCGCTTCATTTCCGTTCTCGCTGGCGGCGACTTCATCGTCTTGCGCGATACACCGAGTTCGTAAAAGTCACCTGTTTTCAAATCCAATTCACCGTAAAAACGTTCGATTCCCCCTGCGGATGCTGCTTGTTTCGGTAAGCCGACAAACATGACATGACCGGGGCATGCCTTGCGTTTCCCGGAGCCTCCCATGCGTCTGGTGAAGCCATACTTCATGTTCCACTGTCCGATATCGATCGAGAGATCAAAATACCGCTTCAATCCATTAACGGCTAATTGCTGCATCCTGCTTTTGTCGATCGCTTTCTCCTTACCGTACGCTTTGACTGTTTCGCTTACTTGATGGTACGTATCTGTCACCGCTTGTCCGCATCCCGTTAGCACAAGGCATATGATTACGGTTCCCGCGAGCAGCACCGCTGTTTTGTTCATCCGTTTTTCTCCCCTTGTCCCTTATCTTGCCTATATAAGACGCGCGGCGCCCCGCTTTCCCCTTCCTTGAGCATTAAGCCCGCCTGGATAGCGAGACAGGACACACATGCACGTCCCCTTATAAGCATAAAAGATGTGAACGAAAGAGTCATGCGATTCGGATTACATTCAGCTTACAATATTGCAACGTACTCCCACGTACGAAAGGAGGAGTAGGCTGCGGAGTCGGGAACGCTCAACCCCCGCCGACCGGAATTTGAAGCGCCTGTTCCACATATTCAATCATAAAAAAGCCTCCTCACGTTCATTCAGCCCCATCCTTACCAATGACGGCTGTGGCTGGGCTGCTGCCACTATATGTGCAGCCGCATGAGAACGTGAGGAGACTTTATGTGGTTCGTTGTAATCACCATCGTATTATGCCGATTGCGCCGATTCCAATGCTCTCCGGCATAGAAATCGAACATGGGCCAATGCAGCCGGTTTGACCTCTTCAAAGGTGACTTGATCTTGAATATAAAAGGAGATGAATCCGTGCATAGCAAGAAATAAACTGAGCGGAATATTATGGCGCTCTTGATCGGAATGCATATTGCTTGTCAGGGACTGTCTTACGATGGTTGAAAACGTCTCTAAACAGCGCCCCTGTTCCGTCCGGGCATAGGCAAGCAATTCCTCATCCCGCGTCATGAACATAATCTCATAGTGATGAGGGTGTTCCAGTCCAAATCGGACAAACTCCATCATCACTTGCTCCATCTTGGACAAGCCATCGGAAGGAGCTTGGTTGACAACACGTTCGAACAGCCGTCCCAGGCGCATGAAATCCTCTTGGACGAGAGCGTAAAACAGCTCGGCTTTATCTTTAAAATGATAATAAAGCGAACCATGACTATAACCTAATTGTTGGCCGATACTTCGCATGGAGATGGCTCGGTACCCTTTCGTAACGAACAGATGGCGCGCCACTTCCAAGATTCGCTCCCGCGATAACTCTTGATCCACTGCTTTTCTTGCCATAGCGGTTGTTCTCCTTATTCCCCTTCAATGTAATATAGCGGGTCTCCCTTCCGAATTACAGCCTGACCTTGCGTCAGATCCGTCATCCATGCGATAAACTGCTCGCACTCGGATACGACGGGCAAACACGTCAGTGTCACCTTATCGGTAAATTGCGTTTCTCCCATCCGCGTTTCTTTATTTCGCAACTCATTTTCCAATTTGCCGAGCCATGTATAATCGATTTCGACAAATACTTCTTGATGCAATACGTTCTCTATCGCTTCAGCGGCTTCAATCGCTGCTACGGCACCGTCTGAGTAGGCACGTATCAGGCCGCCGGCCCCGAGCAGAATGCCTCCGAAGTAGCGCGTGACGACGATAGCCGTATCTTTCAGGCCTTGGTTCTTCATCACTTCCAAGATCGGTTTCCCTGCGGTTCCGCTTGGTTCGCCGTCATCCGACGCCTTCTGGATTTCATCGCGCTCCCCAATAATGTATGCGGAGCAGTTATGAGTTGCATTCCAATGCTTCTTCTTCATATCTTCAATAAATGTAATCGCTTCCTGTTCGGTAGTTACCGGTTTTCCGTAACCAATGAAACGCGACTTCTTAATGACTATTTCCTTGCTGCCTAATTGGCGCACGGTCTTGTAACGTTCTAACAAGGGACTCACCTTCTTATTGCCAAGAAAGCAGTTCCCCATAACGGTGAACTGCTTTCATCGGCTTGTCGCTTATCTTAGCTGTGTTGACTGGCGCCGACCCGATTAACGGGACAGTCTCGCTTCCAATGCCGCCTTCTCTGCTTCATAGCCTGGTTTGCCAAGCAAGGCGAACATATTTTTCTTGTAAGCTTCAACACCTGGTTGGTCAAATGGATTAACACCGAGCAAATATCCGCTGATTCCGCATGCTTTTTCAAAGAAGTATACCAAATAACCGAACGAATACGGTGTCATATCCGGAATTGTTACAATCAAGTTCGGAACGTTGCCATCTGTATGAGCGAGCATCGTGCCTTCAAATGCCTTCTTGTTGACAAAGTCCATCGTCTTGCCCGCCAAGAAGTTCAGTCCATCCAAGTCGTCCGCATCTTCATTAATCGTCACGTGATGAGCAACCTTATCCACTTGAATGATGGTTTCGAACAAGTTGCGCGTTCCTTCTTGAATGAATTGTCCCATGGAGTGAAGATCCGTCGAGAAATCGACTGCCGCCGGAAAAATTCCTTTGTTGTCTTTCCCTTCGCTCTCACCGTATAGCTGCTTCCACCATTCAGACACATAGTGCAGGGCAGGCTCGTAGTTCACGAGAATTTCCGTAGTCTTGCCCTTGCGGTACAACGCGTTGCGCACAGCCGCATACTGGTAGCTCAAGTTTTCCGACACATCCGGATTGTTAAACTCTACAGCTGCATCCTGCGCGCCTTGCATCATTTCGTCAATATTAATGCCTGCAGCCGCAATTGGCAATAGGCCTACAGCAGTAAGTACGGAGTACCGTCCGCCAACGTCGTCCGGAATAACGAACGTCTCGTAGCCTTCTTCTGTTGCCAGCTTCTTGAGCGCGCCTTTCTCCCGGTCCGTCGTTGCATAGATGCGGTTCTTCGCTTCTTCTTTGCCGTATTTCTTCTCCAGCAATTCACGGAAGATACGGAATGCAATCGCTGGTTCTGTCGTCGTGCCTGACTTGGAGATGACGTTGACTGAGAAATCTTTGCCATCAATCAGCTCAAGCAGATGCGTAATATAAGTCGAGCTGATGTTGTTGCCAGCGAAATAAATTTCTGGCGTCTTACGCTTGTCCTTCGGCAGCATGTTATAGAAGGAATGTCCAAGCATCTCAATCGCAGCGCGCGCGCCTAAGTATGACCCGCCGATACCGATGACAATCAGCACATCGGAATTGGACTGAATGCGCTCGGAAGCCGCTTTAATGCGTGCGAACTCCTCTTTGTCATACGCGGAAGGCAGATCGATCCAACCTAAGAAGTCGGAACCTGTGCCTGTCTTATTATGTAATTGCTCATGCGCCAAGCGAATGGGCTCTTTAAAATAATCAATTTCATGCTGACTAACGAACGTCAACGCCTTGCTGTAATCAAAGTGCACTTTTTTTGTCATCGTACACCCTCCTCGAGTATTGGTTGACTTTGCCACTTTAACCCACGAAAATCAAGATATAGTCCTAGAATACTGGATTTTGGACGGAAACACAAGGGAACGCATCTTATTGAAAAGGTTTACACGATAAAACATATTTATAGCATTGCACAAAATCAAGTATGAATGCGCTATCAGGCAAAAAAAATACCGCCGCTTCGATGTGTCCCCGCGCTTCTTCCGAGTATGGTACACTATCATCAGACAATCAGTTTACACTAACGCGAGGTGAACCGTGTGAATAACGTAGCAGTATTGGGATTGGGAACAATGGGAGCGCCGATGGCCGCGAATTTGATTCGAACAGGATTTGCCGTGACGGTGTATAACCGTACGCCAGAGAAGGCTAAGCCGTTGCAAGCTCTAGGCGCTGCGGCGGCCTCCACGCCGCAAGAAGCGGCCGGGCATGCCGATGTCGTCATCACGATGGTAAGCGATGACCGCTCGATAGATGCAATCTATTATGGCACAGATGGCCTGATGACAAACATTCGAGAAGGCCAGATTATTATCGATTGCAGCACGATTTCTCCTGTGCTCGTGAAGCGTTTGGCTGACGACTGCCAACAGCGCGGCGCGCAGTTCCTCGATGCGCCGGTTACCGGCAGCAAGCCGGCTGCTGTCGACGGCACGCTCGTCTTCATGGTCGGCGGAGACGCGGAAGCGCTTCAAGCCGCCATGCCTGTCTTAGAAGCGATGGGACGCAAAATCGTCCATATGGGGCCTACAGGCAGCGGCTCAATTACGAAGCTCGCCCACAATACGATCGTAGGCATCAACAATGCCGCGCTGGCCGAGGGTTTCTCTATCGTCGCCAAAGCTGGAGTTAACCCGAGCGCCTTCTTGGACGTCGTCAAGAATGGCAGCGCCGGAAGCAAAGCAGCCGAGCTGAAGGGCGAGAAGATCATCGCGGGCGACTTCGACAATCAATTCTCGCTGCAATTGATGCTCAAGGATTTGAAGCTCGCATCCGTTTTGACGGAGGACATGCAGTCCCCTTCTCCAATGCTCGATGCCGCCAAGAATTTGTTCCAAATGGGACGAACCGCTGGCTTCGGCGAGAAAGACCTGTGCTCTGTCGTGAAAATGTATGAGCAATGGATTGGACATGCCATCGGGCAAAACAAGTAAGCTGCTTATCGGCAGTAGGTCCATGATGAAAGGGAGTGAGCGGGGGAAATCCGCCACTCCCTTGTTTTATGTCACAGAAAGCTGCAACATTCATCTCTTCCACAGCATGCCTCTCTTTAATCAGTCCTTATGCCCACTCTCCCATTCCTTCAGAAGAAGCCGTCACGCGCTCATTCCTGTGTATGGTTTCCTTTTACATCTTCTGGATATCAAGCTTGCTTTTCAATCTTCTTCTTAGCAAGATTTCCCTTGAACGGGAAAATGAAAAAATAAGAAGAGCGAGCCAAATCAGCATAAACGCCAGCAATTGCGGTGTGCTAAAGGGCTCATGAAACAAAAACAACCCCAAAAGCAGCATGATCGTCGGCGCGATATATTGAAGAAAGCCTAGCAGCGTGAAGGAAATTCGTTTGGCCCCAGCGGCAAATAACAGCAAAGGGATGGCTGTCACAACGCCTGCCCCCATCAGCAGCAAGATAATCGATACATCCCTTTCCCATAAAGAGACGGAGCTGTGGTCGAAAAAGAACAGAAAAATAAGGGCAAATGGCGTCATGATGAGTGTTTCAATCGTCAGTCCCGTCCACGCTCCAATGGAGACCTTCTTTTTAATCAAGCCATAAAATCCGAAGGTGGAAGCCAAGGTTAACGCGGCCCAAGGGAAGGTTCCGTAATACAAGGTCAAACACAACACACCGCCTGCCGCAATAGCAACGGATACCCACTCAGCCTTGTTTAAGCGTTCCTTCAAGAAGAATGTGGCAAGGAAGACATTTAGCAGAGGATTAATATAATACCCAAGGCTCGCTTCAACCACTTGATTACTCTCTACTGCAAAAATAAAAACCAGCCAATTGATGCTGATCAAAACCGAGGCCAAAATCATGCTCATGGCCTGTTTTTTATGGGTAAACACGTATTTCATTTCTGTGGCTACCATCTTTAGTTTTCCTAGAAGCAAAAGAATAAGGAGCATAAACACCAATGACCAAATGATTCGGTGAGCCAACACCTCTCCGGCAGGAACGGATCCAACCGATTTCCAATAAATGGGCAGAATACCCCATAAAAGATAGGACAAACCCGTTGCCAGCACCCCCATGGAATTCTGGCTTTGCTTTATTTTCATTGCTATCCCTCGCTCTACCCTAGATGTTCATCTAAAAAATCTCCTTCTACTATATCAAAATTTAGATATAACTGGGGAGTATTTTGTAAGCCTATCATTTTTATTTGGTATTTCCCATATCATTTTGCTCAAATATGGTTGTAAACACAAGACTAAAATAGTAATATTTTCCTATAAAGAGAATTAGGAGGTGTTATTAGGAAATAAAGTTACGAATGAAGATACTCCTCGAAATATCGCCTGTCTTGCCGCATCATCGAGACGTACGTTCCTCTGGTGTCCTGTATGAATGACTCTAGCAGCATAATCACAGAAAAGAATAGCAGAGTTTTTTAAACTCTGACAAGGAGGGGGCCTGTTTATGAACCGCAGACTGTCGCTTTGTGTTATATTCTTTATTCTTTTTTACTCCCTATCAAATGCGAACTTATTAAATGCCCACGTGCAAACCAGTGAATTCAAAAATGAATTTACAGACATGAGCCTGCTGCAGGATATGATTCACGGGAGCAGTCAAAATGATTATCCGATCGTGCTTGTACACGGGTTTGGGGGATGGGGAAGGGAGGAGATGCTTGGTTTTAAGTACTGGGGCGGATTCAGCGATATCCAAGAAGATTTACGCCATTACGGCTATTCCGTCTTCACTGCCGCGGTAGGGCCTGTTTCGAGCAACTGGGATCGGGCCTGCGAGCTGTATGCGCAGATTAAAGGAGGGACCGTGGATTATGGAGAGGCCCACTCGAGCTTGTACAATCATGCGCGATATGGAAGAACGTATGAGGGGTTGTACCCTGAGTGGGGAGAGATCGAGCCGGACACCGGAATACCTAAGCGAATACATTTGATCGCCCATAGCCAAGGGGGACAAACCGCACGTTTGTTAATACAATTGCTTCAGGACGGAGACGCTTCGGAACGTGATGTCACCCCGGAATTCAGTTTATCGTCACTATTCAGTAACACACAGGAATCGCTCGTGAGCAGCCTTGTTGCCATCGCCTCTCCGCATGACGGTACCAGTTTAACGCATTTTATTGATGGAATCGCTCCCTATGCACAACAAATCATAGGATTGGCCGCCGCAGTAGCCGGTAATTTGGAGCATCCCGTTTATGATTTTAAATTGGATCAATGGGGTCTGAAAAGATTACCTGAGGAGTCGTTTCTCAGTTATTCCTCACGCATCTACAACAGCGGCATTTGGAGAACCTCTAAGGATATTTCCCAATGGGATCTAAGTCCAGATGGCGCAAAAGAATTCAACGAACGGGCAAGGGCGCAGCCACACGTCTACTATTTCTCGGCGGCGGCGGAGAAAACATTCGAAGTGCCGTTCTGGGGGCGGCATGTGCCGAAATTATTCATGAATCCTTTTTTGCACCCATCCAGCTTTTTTATGGGCTCTTATACCTCTGATATCCCTGGGCGCGTAACAATCGATCATGAATGGTGGCAAAATGATGGTTTGGTCAATACGATTTCAATGAGCGGACCGAGAAATGGATCAAACGATCAAATCGTTGCTTACAGCGGGAAACCGCAAATCGGGAAATGGAATTATCTCGGATTAATGGAATCTTGGGATCATGCGGATACTGTTGGGCTTGGGACAAAAGATACGCGCGGATGGTACCGCGATATAGCTGATATGCTCGGATCTTTGCCGGCTGATTAACACGAACGGCCAAGCCAAAAAAAAGACCGCTGCAACGGGCATCAGACATCAGTCTGTTTACCGCCCGTTGTAGCGGTCTTACACATATCACATTATGCTGTGCTGATTATACATCTCTGCAAGCATTACAGTTACAGCATGCGTGGAGAAGTATTTCAATTGCAAGCGTTGAGCGTTACAGCAAAGCTTTCACGCGGCTGACAACATTCTCCACTGTAAAGCCATACTCGCTCATGACGCGGTCTCCAGGTGCGGATGCGCCGAACGTCGAGATGCCAAGTATGTCGCCTTGGTCGCCAACATAACGTTCCCAACCGAATGGAGAAGCCATTTCTACAGCGAGACGCGCTTTCACCCCTGGAAGCAATACGGAATCTTTGTATTCCTTCGATTGCTTTTCGAACAGATCCCAGCTTGGCATGCTGATGACACGAACTTGAATGCCTTCTTCAGCCAATGCTTGCTGCGCGCGCACTGCCAATTGAACCTCGGAGCCTGTTGCGATGATTTGCGCTTGCGGCTTGCCGTCCGCAGCGTCAGCCACGACATACGCACCGCGAGCGATGCCTTCGCGGGCACCCTCTGCAGTAGCCTCCAAAATTGGCAGGTTCTGACGAGTCAGCACAAGCACTACCGGATTGCTTGTGTTCTGCAGCGAGTACGCCCATGCGGCAGATGTCTCGTTGCCATCGGCAGGACGGATAACCGTCACGCCCGGAATGATACGAACGGATGCAAGTTGCTCAATCGGTTCATGAGTAGGACCGTCTTCGCCGACAGCGATACTGTCATGCGTCAATACATAAGTTACAGGCAAGCCCATAATGGAGGACAAGCGCACAGCTGGACGCAGATAGTCTGTGAATACAAAGAACGTGCCGCCGAACACTTTAACGCCGCCGTGCAGCGCCATACCGTTCATCGCAGCAGCCATCGCGAATTCGCGCACACCGAAGTACAGGTTGCGGCCTTCGTATTGGCCAGGGCGGAACGTAGGCAGGTCGTTCAGATGGGTCATCGTCGAGCTTTCCAAGTCAGCAGATCCGCCCGTCAAGAATGGAATGTTTTTCGCCAGACCGTTTAACGCGTTACCGGAAGCGACGCGAGTTGAAACCGCTTTGTCGCTGGATGTGTACGTTGGCAAGTCAGTATCCCAATTGTCAGGCAGTTGGCCGCTAATCGCTGTGTTGAACTGCGCAGCCAAGTCCGGATACGCTTGCGCGTATTGCTCGAACTGCTTATTCCAAGCCTCATTGGCTTGTACACCTTTATTTTTCACATTCTGTTCGAAGTGAGCGTACACTTCCTCCGGCACGAAGAAGTCTTCGTGTTCCCAATTGTAGAATGCTTTGGTCAGCTTCGTTTCATCTGCACCAAGCGGCGAGCCGTGCGTTCCGCCGTGACCGCCCTTGCCCTGCTTGTTCGGGCTGCCAAAACCGATAACCGTCTTCACCTCGATTAGGGTCGGCTTGTTGTGTTCTGTCTTCGCCAGTTCCACTGCTTGAGAGATAGCAGCCAAGTCGTTGCCATCTTCCACAAGCAGCGTATGCCAGCCATACGCTTCATAACGCTGGCGTACGTTTTCGCTGAAGGAGAGATTGGCTTCTCCGTCAAGCGTAATATCATTCGAATCGTAAAGCACGATTAATTTGCCTAACTTCAAATGGCCTGCGAGCGATGCCGCTTCGCTTGCCACACCTTCCATCATGTCACCGTCGCCACAAATGGCAAACGTATGATGGTCGATTACATTATATTCGTCACGGTTATATGTGGCGCCCAATTGCGCTTCAGCCATGGCCATACCGACGGCCATCGCAATCCCTTGTCCCAGTGGACCAGTCGTTGCGTCAACTCCGGCCGTATGTCCGAACTCGGGGTGCCCTGGAGTCTTGCTGCCCCATTGGCGGAAATTTTTAATCTCTTCCATCGGAAGACCATAGCCGCTAAGGTGCAGTAAGCTATACAATAACATAGACCCATGACCTGCTGACAACACAAAGCGGTCGCGGTTGATCCATGTCGGATTGGAAGGATTGTGCGTCATCGCTTTCGCGAACAAGTGATACCCCATCGGTGCGGCGCCCATTGGCATACCAGGATGTCCCGATTTCGCTTTCTCAATTGCATCGATAGCCAACGTACGGATAGCCGATACCGAAAGCTGATCGATGTTAGTTTGATTTACAGTCATTGCTGATTTCCTCCTTAGACTCCTGCTCTTCACAAGTTGATATTTAGGATGAATTGAGAATGCGTAATGCTCAACTTGTACTCTGCCCCATTTTGCATTATTGTACCATTACTCACCTTTCGATGCCACTTTAACGTAGTAAAAAATACGTGCAGCATCGCTCCTCAGCTGGAAGCAGCATCATTCTACTGTCATGATAATCCACCCTATCCGAATTGAACCTGTTATACCATCAAATTCTGCTGCATGCATATCCCAAATCTTTACCTAGGTAAAGATAATTGGTTATTCGAAAAATTTTTCTCCTGCTAAAGTTTTGTTGCGGCAACAGATGATCTCGTTGTCCGTATGAATTTAAGAGTTGGAGAGGGAGGTCGCTATCTGGGTCTAATTTCTGGATAGGTGCCGGCCCTATTGATATTGTTCATTTAGATAAGTATGGTAATCTGACTGCACTTAAACCAGGACAACTTACTGTGGTTGCTACTTTATCTCCTGATACAAGAATTCTCTAATATAAAGTAGTGCAAAAAGAGCCGTGGGATTTATCCTACGGCTTTACTCATTTTTTCGCTCAAAGAGATATTAATCACTCGTTCAAGAAAAATATGGTATGATAAATAGGCAATAGAATGGCTTTATGGGCGGTCGGCTAATCTCCCGGAAGGGAGGTGATGCTAGTGAGCGTATACGAAGCACTATCCGTTATGTTCCAATTTGGACTTTGGATATTCGCGTTACTGACGTTGATCATAACGCTGCTTATATACCTGCACAAAAAGAAATAGACCGCCCTCGCGAAAGGTACGCGGTCTATTTCGTGTTACTTCCGTAGCCTGCCGCCCTTAAAAGCGGCTATTGCACTGGAGTCGTGTTACCGCACGGCTCCTTTTATAATTATATGATAGCATTTTGCTTTCCAAACGTAAACTTGAAAAACATTATGTTTTTCAAGTCCCGTGCTCATCTAAGAGCTGGTACCATCTAAATGCTCACACCAGCGCCCTCTTCGTAATTGCCACTTCAGGCTTACAATGGGGATTTATAAAAGAACCGCGGGATACTTTCCTCAGCGGCTCTTAGAGGGTTCCAGAATCTGCTTCACCGTCAGATTCATTTCCAGCATACACCATGTCCTATTTTTTGTGAACGGATGCCTTCTTTTTCTTCCCGTTCCATTTCGCCCAGTGCTCGAACCGGAGCGTATGCACTTCCATTTATTTGGTACTTTACAAACCGACTCCAATTGTAGATGTCTTATGATATGAAACGTGTTTCAATTCTTCATAAATTCCCTTCTACCCCCTACATTCTCAAAACCCTTAACAATGAATTGCTTTATGGATCCGGGGATTGTTCCAGAAGTATACGACTCTTTGCGTGAAGATACCTCCGAAGAAGCCAACTACTATTTCCGTGACCTAACATGTTTCGAATGAAAAAAAGAGCCCACCGACGTGGATAACGTTAGTGAGCGTTTGTTATTGTATATAATGCGTGGATTTATATTATTTCAATCCTCAATATTCCAGATGGTGAATATCTCTTACCATAAAAACTCAAAATACTGTGCACTCCATGATATCCTCGATTGACTACCTTCAGAGTCTGACCAACATGTCCATTAAAAGCTATGTGGCTAACTGGATCGCCAGTTGTTACAAAGTTAATAGGTTTTTTGTAATCTATCACTTTTACCCAATCTTTTTTTGCTATTAAAGCATCGTAATCATCCTGACCTTTAAGGTTCGGGTTCCAAAATCCAGCCGCGTTAATGTCTCAGCATTTCTTAATCTCGATTGAGGAATTAAATTTTTTTCCTTGATATGATATGCCATGTTTTGAGCTAGCCAACCGCCATTTTATATTGTAATCCGCAGTTCACCTTGTGTTTTTGGTTTCAGTGAATTGCTATAACCAAGCATACAAGGATTGCCTTCAGCATAGTACTAGACAATGATGACAATTTTCGATTTTAACCCCTTAACCCCTGTATATGGCTGCAGGATTATCCAGAAGACATCCAGCGGGCCGCCCACCCGAAGACGGACAAAGAAAAAAACAACTTACCATATATACTTAATTTCATTTGATTTAACGTTATCTTATCTTTAAAACACATCGTCATTGCGCTTCGTTGCAGCACAAAAAAGGGCCATACCCTCGAGCAGAAAGATACGCTCTTACGGTACAGCCACTACTATTTATTAATTGAATACAACAGTCTTATTCTGATATACGAGAATCCGGTCTTCAGTATGCCAGTGCACGGCACGGGCAAGAACGACACGTTCAATCGTGCGGCCGATTCGCTTTAAGTCATTCACGTCAGCACGATGTGTCACGCGCTCGACATCCTGTTCGATAATCGGACCGCCATCCAGCTCTTCCGTCACATAGTGGGCGGTTGCGCCGATCAGCTTCACACCTCGCTTGAAGGCTTGTTGATAAGGCTTGCCTCCGACAAAGGCTGGCAAGAACGAGTGGTGAATGTTAATAATCCGGTTCGGATAACGCTCGATAAACTTCGGTGAAATGATCTGCATGTAACGGGCCAAAATGATAACATCCGCTTTCCCTTCCACCGCTTCAAGCTGCAAACGCTCTGCTTCCGGCTTGTTGTCCGGATTCACCGGAATATGAACATACGGAATACCAAATGATTCCACATAGTCCTTCATATCCGGGTGGTTGCTTACGACCATCGCAATGTCCGCATCCAAATCACCTGCTTGCCATTGCCACAACAGCTCGACTAAGCAATGATCTTCTTTTGACACAAAGATCGCGAGGCGCTGCTTCTGACTGACTCGTGAAATACGCCACTGCATATTAAAATCTTCAGCAATCGCTTGGAAATCCGACTCCAACAGAGTCATGCGCTCCTCTAGCTGCTCCATGTCGAACTCAATGCGCATGAAGAACATGCCGCCCTCCGGATCCATCGTATACTGATCGGATTGAACGATATTAGCTCCGTGCTCATAGAGAAAACGAGACACCGTCGCTACAATCCCCGCACGATCCGGGCATGAAATGAGCATGCGCGCGCGGTTATGTGAATGTTCTCCGGCCTGCTGCCGGGCATGTACCATTGTATGTTGATGCGTCATGAATGTGACTCCTCCAGTAAAATGCCTTAGTAGCTGCGCTCGGCTGCTATTCTTTCACTGCTTGTCCAGCAAACCACGCGGTAAATCGGTGGTTAATCTCTTCTTCCGCCAGGTTGGGGAACAGATCAGACTCGACCACCATATCATAAAGGCGTTCCATCGGTTCGCGCGGATCCGCTTTCTTTGCCTTGGCGTCATTTTTCAGCAGACTCCATGTATCCAAAACGAATGCACGGTGTTCGATATCCTGCTCTTTGAAGAAATGACCCAAACGCTCTACGTCTTCAAAAAATTCTCCGCCGAACCGTTCTGCCGCATCTCCGCGCAAGAGGGCGATTTCCGCCTCATACATCGGACGCTGCTTCTTCGCATCTTTCCCAATCCATGGCGTTTCGAGAATAAACGGACGCCCCTTGAGTCCCTCATGATGAACGACTCGCTTGATGCCGTCAAATCCAATCCATCCTGCCCCAATTGGAGCGTGACGGTCTTTGCCTGCGCCTGTAGGGTTCTTGCTATCGTTGATATGAACGATAGCAATGCGATCCAATCCGACCAACCGATCGAATTGTTCCAGCACGCCGTCCAAATCATTGACGATATCGTAACCAGCATCGTGAATATGGCATGTATCCATACAAACAGTTAAGCGCTGATTGTCTTCCACCTTATCAATAATCGCCGCCAATTCCTCGAAGCTGCGGCCGATTTCCGTGCCTTTGCCAGCCATCGTTTCCAAGGCGATATTCACATTCGTTTCCTTCGTATTGCGCAGCACCTCATTTAAGCCTTCCGCAATCCGGTTCACGCCATACTCGGCATCCTTGTCTGTATAGGCGCCAGGATGAAGCACAATATTCTGTACGCCGATGCAGTCTGTTCGGCGAATTTCTTCCTGAAGAAAATTAACAGCCAATTCAAAGGTATCTGGTTTGTAGGAGCCAAGGTTAACAATATACGGGGCATGCACGACAATTTCCTCAATACCGTGCTGTGCCATTAATTCTTTACCCTCTTCAATATAGAGCGTCTCAATCGGCTTGCGTCGAGTGTTCTGTGGCGCGCCGGTATATATCATGAACGAGCTGGACCCATAAGATACGGCTTCCTTCGTCGCAGTCAACAGCCCTTTATCGGAAAAAGAAACATGTGAACCTATTTTTAGCATAAGGCAACTCCTCTCAGATCATTACCCCTTATTTTACAAGGTATATCGAAATAAATCTAGGAATGCGGTATAATTCCTAATAGACTACTTGTAAAATGTACCACATGCTTGTGAGGTGAACCTATGCTTAACACATTCGCTTTTTTTCCGCTGACAACCGACGTGCCGAATAAATGGTTCATGAACTCGATAGCTTTCTGGACCTTTGTGCTGCTTGGGCTTATGGCTATCGGAGGCTTCTTCATGTTCCGCAAGTTCATGAAGGTACTGCCGATGAATGACGGCAAATCGAAGCTGGACTGGCAAAATTACTGGGTGGAACGAAGCCGGGAGCTATGGACCGACGATGCCAAAGCTTTCTTGGAGCAGCTGGTCGAGCCTGTTCCCAAAGCTTTCCGAGATATCGCACGCCATTCGATTGCAGCCAAGATCGGACAGGTCGCCGTGGAGAGCGGCGCTTCGGAGGTAACGCGTGATCATTGCATTCAAGGCTACATCATTGCGACACCGAAGCGTGACTACCGCAGCTTGGTCCGATTTTTGGACAAAAATGAAATCGATTACGCGCCATTCAAGCACCTGCTCAACAAATAATTTTCATCACGCCAGTCAATCGCTGTAGAACACATCCGAGGTTGAAATGACCATTCCCCACATTTGAGGATGTCGACTTTCAACCACTTTAAGAGGTTGTTCAAAAAGCCCCTTTTTGAACACGCATTTTTAAGGAGGGATAACGATTGAAAATGATGATATGCGGCGGTTCCGGCCTCGTCGGTAAAACGCTGTATAAGGCTTGGCTGCAGCAAGGGCATGAAGTCATCATTGTATCCCGCTCCCGTACCAAGCTAGTTATAGAAGACCAGCACCCTCAAATATCCATAATTAGCTGGTCTGAATTGGCCTATGCTCCGGAACACTGCCACGACGTCGATGTCGTCGTCAATCTGGCCGGTGAAACGATCAATCAGCGCTGGACCGATATGGCGAAGAACCGTATTGTTGCCTCACGCGTCGTCCCAGCCCGCCGGATAGCGGAATGGGCCCGCAAACTGCCGCAAAAGCTGCCTCTCTTGGTAAGCGCATCCGGCATTTCGGTATACGGCCCTTCGGAGACGGGAACCTTCGATGAGATGAGTCCCGCTGCCGGGGATGATTTTTTGACCGACGTCGTCTATCAATGGGAGGCATCCGCCGATTCCATCCCTGCCGCACGCTGCGTCAAGCTGCGCATCGCCCCGATTCTTGCCAACGATGGCGGCGCCTTCCCGTTAATGAAGCTTCCTTACCAATTTGGAGTCGGCGGACGGATTGGGAGCGGCATGCAGCCGTTCTCCTGGATACATATTGAAGATATGGTGCGATTGATAGACTTTGTCGTTCATGACACCAGTATGGAAGGCGTTGTTAATGCCTCTGCGCCAGAATCGGTTACGAACGACGACTTCGGCCGCACACTTGGCAAAGTGTATCATCGGCCCCATTGGTTCCCGGTTCCTTCCTTCGCGCTCAAGCTCTTATTCGGTGAAATGTCCATGCTCTTGCTGGAAGGCCAACGCGTCTATCCTGCCAAAGCGTTGGAACACGGCTTCACCTTCCAACACGGAACGCTTGAGAAAGCGTTGAGCGCACTTCGCGCTGCAGGACACACTGCAACGTAGACCACTTTCCCAAATAAGCGATCACCACTAGTAATATGAACATGCTGGTCCGCATTCCGGGGTCAGCTCTTTTTTTACTGCATGTCACTCCTCATGCCCAAGCCCTATCCTGCCCGGTATATGTACACGGAACGGGCGATTGCCACTGTGTCCCCATCCTTAAGCGGATACAGCTTGTAAGGTATGAGCAGTTCTCCCTGAAGCTCTGTGCCGTTCTTCGATCCGAGATCGCGAATCGCACAGCCTCCTTCTTCTGTGTGTACGACTTCGCAATGATGCTTCGATACACCTATGCCTTCATCGCGAAGATGCACGCCTTGTTCCGCGCGGCCGATCGTAAAGGGGAACAACGCCAGTATAATTCGATCCGGCAGCACGCTGCCCGCTTCATTCATTTTCTGCAAATGAGGACCCTGAATGCCTGCTGTCGTCTGAGCCGGTTCAGCATCCTGCCCCAACATGACGGTAGCATCTCCTTGGGATTCACTTAACATCGACGTATACTGCGATAAACTGTCGTAATAAGCAGCTCCGCTATGCGTTGCTTGTGCATGATACTCACTTGGATGAACCGATTCAGGCTGTAATGTATCTCCTTGCCTCGTTGCTTCCGCTGAATAAGCGCTCCCCCGCAGCTCCATGGACAAAAAGTCAGGCAACGCCATATCCTTATTGGAGATAACGTCAAAGGTGGAAGCAGGTGCTTGTTCCTCAGCCGGAGCAGCGGCTCCTCTGCGCTTCGACCAACGGTTGCTCCACTTCGCAATCCAGCCGGACAACCATGCGCCGCCGATTCCAACCACAACAACGCTCCATATGAGGGATACAGCCAAAGAGGCAGCCGACGGCGAAGACATATAACTATACCTCCACCCCAATGCGGCTGCGACGATAACCGCCCCCGTGACGATGATAGTATGCTTTTTGACGGAAGAAGCGGTATCTTCTTGCACGGCCTCATCTGTTGAGCCCTTTCTAATCCGTTCTGCCGTGGCAGGCCATGCCAGCTCTACCGGACTTTCCTTTCGTGCATCATCGGCAACGGAATTCGAAGCTTTATCAGGCAAGTAAAACGGAGAAGAGACCTGCTGCACATCATTAGTTGTATTGGCATTATCCTTCCATGTAGACGGATTATCCTTCTCCTCAGGAGAACCTATGATAAGAGACTGCAGCAAGCGGCGCACATCTACTAATGACTTGTCCTCCAGGGACAAAATCTGAATAAGACGCTGAAATCCGTCCCCGTTCCAATTGCTAACATGTGATGACAACAATATGCCCAAGCGGCGTAATCCATCCATTCCAGCCTGCGGATGCAACGGCTCGAGCGTAGGAATATAAGGTACATACAAACTGCCGTTCCACGCATGACTGTCCACATAAATAAACTGCTCATGAAGCAATATGTGATTGGGATACAGCAAGTATGTCCGGCACTCTTCCAACACCCGCACCAGCTGCAGCATCCATTCAAAATATTGGATGGATGTCATATTAGCCGTGCGCAGCACTTGGTGAAGCATCTTTTTACCGCTAATGTCGTATAAAAAGGTTACCTCAAAATCAATTTCTTGAATTTCAAGCGGCAAAAAATGAGGCACGACGTTATGACGCAGCATATTGAACTGATGAGGATCCAGCTCATCAGAATGAATGGGATGTTCACGGCTCAGCAGCATCCCCATCTTGCCTTCATGAACGAAATCCGCTTGATATCCATACAATGTGTTCCCCACTCCTTTCGTGTCCGCCAGATCATAGCAATTTATAACAGCCGGCTGTAATATACCGTAATCGCGGCAGGCAATACAGCCCACATGAACGGAAATGTCGCTTGGCGGGCGGCCTGAAGCTTCAAGGGCATCCACGTCCGAAGCCATATCACTTGCATGAATGCAATGCAGAGCCGCTTCATTCTGCCGTTTCGACCTGCCAGAAGAATGAGCGCGGCAATGACCCCTCCATACAATATCGAATAGATAATCGTTTCCCACGTAAAGTACATCCCCATGAATGAGCCTATCGCGGCAAATAGCTTGACGTCCCCAGCACCAACAGCCCGCACCAAGAACAGCAGCAGCATAAGTCCGAACCCGCCCGCCGCTCCTGCCACACTAAAGGCGATTCCGCTCCATCCATTCATGATGCCATGTCCGATAACTGCCGCAGCACAGGCTGTCATGGTCAATTTGTTAGGAATTTTGCGCGTGAAAATATCGGTGATAAAAGCGGCCAGCAGCATCACGCTGCAGAACCATACCGTCCACATCATGCGGTTCCACCTTTCTTTATTGCATCGTGATCAAAAGGGGGCTTTTTGCACAACCTCTTATTGTAGAATGCCGTTCTCGTTAGCAAAGACGCATTATCGTTACTTCACAGTAAACATCCGCTCTGCACTGCGGCCATCTTCCGTCTTCACGACAAGACGCCATGCTCCAGATGTCGTATTGCCCGAGACGTGCCATTCCCAAAATATATTTCCATCCGTATCGGCAACGGCCCATCCAACATGCTTCGCTTGGCTTTGCCCGCTTTTGTAGAATACGATCAGCTCAACACGTTCATTAGGCTCTACTCTAGCGGTCAGCTTCGCTTTCCTGCCCGGGAGCAACGGTTCCGGCGTTAAACTGACCAATACGGGAACAGACTTGTCCTTTCCTTCGTCTCCCGTCCCATCCGCTCCCGGTGGCGGACCATCGCCAACCCATACGCGCTCGGACGCTCTAGAAACGATGGTAACTCTCTTCATCAAAAACGGGACTCGCATCGGCAGATCATATGCGACTTCTATCGCGACATACGGTTCCTCTTTTTTAATGATGTCTGGCAGCTTAAGATGCGTAATGCGAATGCGCTCCTCTTGAAGCACTCCTTGAATGCCGTATCGGGTCATTAAAGGTTTAAATACCGCTTCGCCAATGCGTCCCTGCCCCCGTTCCCCAGCAGCCTCTGCTTGGCGCTCTGCCCATTCCGTTCCATCCTGCACCCAGTCCTTAATCGGCTCAGGCATTGCATCACCAAATCGCGAGCCGAATTCGCGCACCGCCATTTTCATAGTCATCGCCGGAGGCTTGGACAACCATTTCCCCGCAGTTCCGTGCTCGGTCGAGTCGGGCAGTTGATTCGCCGCTAGACTGATCGGATACATATGAGCGGCCACCTGCTTGACTGCGTTGATGGCAGCCGATTGGAGAGATGTCGAGATTACGGCGGCTTGAATCATAAAGATGAAGAATAAAAATAGCAGAAGCACCATAGGCAGCAATAATGCCGCCTCTAACGTAATGCTGGCACGTCTGTCTCGAATGATTTTAAAGAAATATCGCAGCATCTCTCCCCCCTCATTAGTAAGAGAAGACGGAGGTTTTTTTCGAATACAAGCGGCCATCCGCTATGTCCCCGTCCCATATGCCGGTATGTCCCAGCCACCTCATGAGGCCCGGCAGGAACCACATCGGCATGTTTAATGTCAGCTCCACCTGCCCGTAAGTACCGCGAGTGGACGGATCTACGCCGGTATTTTGATGAATAAGGGCGAGCATGCGCATGAGCATCCCTTCGCGGCTTCCGTGAGCCAGCATGAACAATCGCAAATGATCACTATAGGTCAGCGTCACGGACGGAATGAAGCGTGATATCGGAATTTCATTGCGGGTAATGAGCAGAAGCATGTCCTGGAACGCCTGCTCTATGCCATATACTACTGCTGCCGCTAGAATGAGCAGAGGATTGCCTAGTTTACTGAATTCAACAAAGCCTTCCATCGTCCGTATAGCGAGCCGCATGGTGAAGATTTCACCATAAGCCGCCGCGATATTGCCGATCGGGCTGTTAAATCCGTACAAAATATACTCCACCTCTTGATTGTCAATGCTTAACGAACCCAGCAACTCTTCCCCGGGCTGGCCGGAATTCATCAATGACTGCAGCTTAGTCGGATCGTAGGAAGTAAAATATAAAAAGGCATACTCGTTGCGATACAGCCGCTCCCGCACCATCTCCAGTCCCTCGGCTAGTTGGTCATACAGGGATGTTACCGAATTCATCGACTGCTTGCTCTTATCAATCGCGTCGTCCCCGCTCACATTCCCCATTCTTTCTTCAGAAGCAGGTGTCTCATTGAACTGCGCCACTGCTTCCGCCTTGCTTCTCACCTCTTGAAATGTCTGTTGATGGGCCTGCAGGCGACTGTCCAGATTGGCAAGCATGAACAGCAAATCATTCGCTTTGCTTAACTTTTGATTTGCTTCTTTTTCCATTTGCTTGCGCTCGTTTTCAGCCGCTCTATGCCGACTCAATTCCTGCTCGCGCATATCGATGCGATTGTTGGAGGGATGGATATATTCCTGTTCATACTCTCTCCACAGTTGCCACAGACGGAACACGGATAGTTTCAACGAGTGTGAGGAAACGGACTGATTATTAATCTGACTGGCCGTGGATTGAAACGAATCCGCAGCGCCATTTAATTGGGCCATCTTCATCTGCTGCTGCTGAATCTCCTCATTCCATTCCTGCGCGAACGAGTCGGGCAGCACCAACTGATCGGCAGCTTCATTGATTTGTTGTATCGCTGCGACAATCTGCGCATCATCCGGCATACTGCCCGTATCTGAGTCTGCTGCTTGGCTTACACGGTCATATCCGTCGTATGCGCGACTGGAACGAACCTTCTCAATAACCTTCTTCATATCTTCGTTATATGTACTTGCTTTATTTAAATGAGTGACTGCCTGTTGGAGCATATTCGTATGACCGGAGTGCTGCCGGGATACGATTCGTCGCAATATATAGACGATTTTACGGGAATCGTCCTCGTAATCTTCCGTCTCTCGCTCGTATTGCTTCTCTTCCCCCTCCTCCAGAGAGGCGTCCGAGCGCACTTTCGTTGCGTAATCGTCGTATTGAGCACCAATGTCGGCAGCGGAACGGGTGGACCCTAATGGATTATCCCGCATGATGGATGCCTCATCGGAGGCAATCGTGCGCTCTATAGCGGAAGAAGCTGCATGATTCCGCGTTTTCTTCTGCAAGCGAACGACCTTATCCAGCTCCTTGTTCCGGCGGTCTGCCAGCTTCTGCAGCTTGGCGAGCAGATCCGTCGTCTGAGCCGCTTTTTTCAGTGCGCCTGACATCGGCTTCAACTTACCAGAAAGCTCAAAGGCAAATTGAACAGGAGCTTTGTATTTCATATCATCCAGAATTTGCCGCTCAAATTCATCGTAGCGGCCGAGGGGCCGGGTAATTGTCGTCGTATGGCTGTCCAGCTGTAAAGACACCCAGGGAAACACACCCGTTGATTTGAGCTCATTCTGATCCTGCATCACATACTCCATAATGAGTGCAGGATCGGATTGTCCGTATGCAAACAGCTGATACCGTTCTTGCAGTACTGGCTCGTAGGCTGACATAACCGAACGGATGCCCGACTGCGCTAACACTTCGGTTCTCCATTCGGCTGCGGCGATGCGGGCGTAATCAATGAGCACGGACGTAAACAAAAATATTGCAGCCACAATGAAGATAAGAAGCACGGATACGGACCCCTGAGCATCTGCCCATCCTAAATACCGCTTCAAGTTGCCTCCGCATTTACCGCCCCGCTTCATAGCTCTCCTCCTCTTGTCATTATTTCAAGCACCGTCTTACTGAACTGCTGCTTGCTTAACGACTTCAGCGGCTTGTCCCGCTGAAATCCCTTGTTTATTCCATATTTGCAACTTGGTATACATATAGCGGGACAATTCGACGGAACGAATGAATTCGACTGGCTCAACCACAGCAGCGACGGCCTGTCCTTCGGGAGATACGCGGCTGCCTGTCAAACGTTGAAAGGCTGCTTGATACAGGGGTCTGGTTAACGTCGTCGTCACGGTACGCTCTATCATCGAATTATCGTATTTCATTTCGCCTTGAAAAATGTTCGGCAGAAGCATGGCCGCGCGCTCCAATTTACGTTCGGGCAACCGTTCGGAATTATGCTGTGAAGGTAATGTCACTGCATACAATGTCGCGTCAGAGAAGCCTGCGAATAGCCGGTCTATCAGCTTGTCATCGAATAGACGCCAGTAAAGCCCGTCATGCTGACCAGCTTGAAAGGAGCCGTCCTTGCCATCTTTATAACTGTTATCCCAGAAAGCGGCTCCTCGTTCCGAGGCCAGCGTTGCCGCATGAGAAGTGAGCACACTCTGAAAGATCAATACAGCAAAAAATAGCATCGCAAGCGTACAGTAAAATACAACCGGAAAGATGATGGACGCTTCCAAAGTCATCGTTCCATTATCCGCCGACATCTTCTTTATCCATTGCCGCAGCTTCTTTATAGTGCTCCCCTCCTTTATTGACATTACTCCGCCTGCTCATCGTTATGGCTTAAAAATTTTGTCCGTCTCCTTCTCCGCCTTGCCGATGAGTTTTTCCAAAAATGCAGTAATATTTTTACGGAATACGAGCGCCAATACGACGATAACCGCAATAATAACGACGATTTCCACCATTCCAAGTCCATCCTCTTCCTGCCACAACCGCTTCCCTATGAATTGCCGTTGCATCGCAATAACCTCTTTTCTCTTCAGTTTGTTTGCCTTCTTGCAATGGATTGAATCTGTTATTTCATCATTAATAAAGCAGGCGCCCCAACTACGGCCAATACAACGAGGAACATAAGCATCATCGGAAATACAAGCTTCGTTGAAGCTTCCTCGCCCCGTTTGCGGGCAACCGACTTGCGCTTCTCCCATAGCTGTCTTCCCAAATCCTCCATCGCAAGAACGAATGTCGTGCCGCCACGGCGCTGATTAATAAGAAGCGTGGTGACGAACATCGACACCTCCTGTATCGCGCAGCGCTTAGCGAACTGCTCCATTGCTTGAGGGAAAGAATAGCCGTTCTGCATATCCTTCATCATGCGGTTCAGTTCAGCATACAAGGGATGTTCGGATTGGTCCCGTTTGCGTTCAATGCAGAGAGCCATTGCCTTCTGAGCCGTCTCTCCGGCCTGTACCAGCAGTGTTAACTTGCTTAGCAGCTCAGGCAGCTCCAATTGCAGTTCTTGCCGTTTGCTCTCCGCTTTGTTGATGACGTCCCGTGCACGAGCTAACGGCAAGATGATGCCGAGCAACAACCCTCCCATCATGTTCGTGAAGCTTCCATCGGTAACAGCAGGCATCAGCAGGGCGGCAAGCAGGGCCGCATAAACATATAGCGCCATTTCCGCCATCACAGCCCGATACATCGTATGTGAATGGGCGGGCCCATAGATTTGCATCACGGCTTGACGCAGAGAAGCCAATGCAGGGTGCGTGTCCAAGGCAGGCTGCGCCTTCTCCAGCCACAGGAGCGGCGCTGACAGCCAACGGGCCGTCTTCGATTCGATTCCCATGCTTGCAATCAGCTTGTCGTAACGGACTCTGCTTATCTGGTTCATCAGCAAGTAAAGAATCACTCCCCCTATACAAGCAAGCCCCCATATCCATCGCGGCAGCATGCTTTATTTCACCTCGCTTTCTAAAAGTTGTTCAAAAAGCCCCTTTTTGAACACGCACTTCAATAGTAACAACCAGCTTCCTGCTTATTTACACACGAATATTCATCATTTTTTGGATTAACCATGCTCCCAGCATCAGCAAGGCTAGCGCGGCCGTGGCAATCACTCTGCCTACTCCTTCATACAAAGCCGCCATGAAGTCAGGCGAAGTCAGATTCAGGAACGCCAGGAACAAGAATGGCGCCGCAATCATCGCCTTCATCTCCAGCTTCTTCTGCGCAATCAGCACCTCTATCTCTTGCATAATATCCATTTTCTCACCGATGACAGACGATGTCCGGCGGACGACCTCAATCAAATCCCCGCCCGTTCGCTTGCAAGTGACGAACACGTCGGCGAAATTAGAAATGTCATCCTGTTCCGCACGACGGCTAAAATCCATAATCGCCTGCTCGATCGGTTCACCATTCTCCATTCTCATTGAAATAATGTGCAGCTCCCGTATGACATCCACTTCCGTGCCCGGGTACAGCAGCTTCAGATCATGCCTGGCCTCGCGAAAAGCATTTTCCATGGAACGCCCTGCGGATAACGAAGAAGATATAGAATACAGCGCTTGCTTAAACTGTTGAGTCAACTGCGATCGCTTGCGCTCCAGCAGCGTAACCCGCCGGATACGGGGGTAGCACGTGCCGACAACGGCTAGCACCATCATTGCCAACCAATGCTGGTAGAACAAACAGCCGATTCCCGCCATAACCGATACTCCTGCGCATAGCGCAAAGAGGCGTTCTTTGCGGCTCATTACATAAACGGTGTATTGTGGCAGACTCATCTCAGACCGGTGAGAAGTTTGCTCCATGTACTTACTCCTTTCCATCCTGATGTATAGCCAGTCCTGCCATCTGCAGCTTGTGCCTATGTCGAATAGCATGTTCCGACGCAACGAGAGTGCCTGCTATTTCCCCGTCTTGTTCCCCCTGTTCTTCAAACCGATATAATGACGCCAACACCACGTCTCCCTCTTCAAATCCAAGCACTTCAGCTATTTCCATTACTTTGCGCGTGCCGTCTCGCATTCTAGCGAGATGGACGATTATATCAAGCGCCGATGCAATCTGCTGCCTCACGACAACGATAGGAAGGTGTGCCCCACTCAAGACCATCGTCTCTAGGCGACTCAGCATATCCTTCGTCCCGTTGCTATGCCCGGTCGACAAGGAGCCATCGTGACCGGTATTCATTGCTTGCAGCATGTCAAGCGCCTCTGCGCCGCGCACTTCCCCGACTACGATACGGTTCGGTCTCATCCGCAGCGAAGCGCGAATCAATTCGCGGATCGTAATCGCTCCTTTTCCCTCAGAATTGGCATTCCTTGTCTCAAGCGAGACCAGATTGGGAACCGTACGAATCTGTAATTCCGCAGCATCTTCTATCGTGATTACTCGTTCATCGTCAGGAATATATTGCGAGAGTGCGTTCAAAAATGTCGTCTTCCCCGAGCCCGTTCCCCCGCTAATGAAAATGTTGTATTTTGCTTGAACTAGTGTCTGCAGCAGCAATGCCGCTTCTCCATTAATCGCTCCGATGTCCACGAGGTCTTCCATAGTGAGCGGCTGAGCCGGAAATTTACGAATCGTTACTGTTGGCCCCTTCAGAGCAATGGGCGGCAGAACGACATGCACTCTAGACCCGTCGGGCAACCTCGCATCCACGATGGGCGAAGACTCATTCACCACCCGGTTCACTTGAGATACGATAGCTTGTATGATATCTTCCAGCTTATCGCGGCTTTCAAAGCCAAGCGTCAACTTCTCCATACAGCCGCTCCGTTCAATGAACAGCTCGTGATGGCTGTTAATCATAATTTCCGTAATCTCGGGATCGTCCACTAGCGGCTGCAGCGCATCCAGTCCACGGAAGGCATAGAACACTCTGCTGACTAGCTGATAGAGCGTGTCGGAAGTGAAATGTCGCGCTTCTTCACAAGCGAACAACGTCTGCTCGATGCGTTCCGTCAGTGCCTCATCGATAAGCGGTTCTCCCCATTCCAGACTGTCCCTTACCCGCTGACGCACAAGAAGATAGACGGCTTCCAACTCATCGGGTTGACGAGCCGCGCTCAATACAGTATCGCTTCCATTCGTCATTGCGCCGTTCTCCTTAACGAATCGAGCCCTGTCAGATTCAAGTGAGTGTGCGCCCAATTCGCCAGTGTTGACTCGAATACCGTCGATTGGAACCATTGTTCCGGTCTGTGAATCTGTTTCCAGGTAGGAATATATGGAAGAAATCCACTAACGACCGCCTCACGATACGTCCAGCGGTTCATCAATGTCCCCATGTAGCGGTTTACAATCAATCTCATTTGCTTAGGTCGCCGGCGAACTGTCTCATCTTCCGCATCCATCCATTCCTGAAAAATAAGCTGGGATTTGAGCATATGCCCCATCTCGTCGTGCAGCAGCCAAATGACCTCACCATTCATGCTCCACACGGCTTCAAACGGCCGATGCTCGTGTCCACCTTCGACTATAATCAGATCGTAACGGCCGCTGGCTTGAATACAGTGAAGCAGCCGCTGCATCAGCTTGAGGTCAATTACACCCCATTCCTCCATCATGTGCAGCGGGTCGAACGTGCTTGCCCCAAGTGCTGGCAATGAAACGGTATACTGCTCCAATGGCACAGGAAGCCGCTTGTCGCTCTCTTGCTCACGTTTTAAATAGTAAAAAAGCTGAGACAAGGAAGCAGAAGCTTCGTCTGCTTCTCCCCGTGGCTGCCGCAGAAGCGAGTATTCTTGAATCGGATCGATATTCAGAAGGAAAGTTCGCTGCCCTAAGCCAACTGCATGCTTGGCAAGATGAAACGCGACGGTCGTCTTCCCTGCTCCTCCCCCTGCAGAGGTAATCCCGACAATGCGGCATGGGTGTGCTAATGATTGATCGGCGGCTTGCGATAGCTCTAATTGACAACGCTCTGTAATGATGTGAAATAATCGGGAAAGCGGCTGATACGGATTCTCGACAATAAAAGGAAACGTAAATTCTAATGCTCCGTCATCTGTTGATAACGCCATAACGAGTATCCCGCTCACATCTTCCTGCGTTAATTCCTGAAGGAGCTCTGGCTCCGATACAAGCATATGAATCCCGGGCTTCAACCGTAAATAATGACGCAGCGTATCACGCTGGGTAAACACACGCAGATGAAGTGACTCACCATAATTGGAATGCTTCCAATAATCCGTAACCCCGTCCAATATGCGCTTATGTTGATGAGCGATGACGATATCCCACCTGCTCATACTTTTCTTCTCTCCTTTCCACTTCACCGCATCGAATTCCAAGCACAAAAAAAGCACCGCCACCAAGCTGACATGCAGAACATGCCATTAGCTCGATGACGGTGCTTCCGTACAATCGTTCAATGTGAAGTTATTCCTACAGTACCATATTTTAATGGTATGTGCAATATCCCGTTGTTTTGACTGCGCTAAAACAAAATGCCCGTACTCCTCACATCAGGAATACGGGCATTTCTCGTTACGGATTGAATCCGGCTAATTGTTGCCTAGTATTTAAATTGCGACAGCTTGTCTTTCAAGCTTACGGACACGTCTTCCAACTGTTGGGACAGTTCGACCAACCGGTTGGAAATATTCAGCTGCTCCGTGCTTAACGATGCCACCTCTTCAGAAGTAGCAGATGCTTCTTCCGCAACCGCGCTCACATTGCTCATCGCTTCAACAAGCGTGGATTGCGCTTCATTCAACCGTTCAATCGAACCGGTAACGTGGCTGAGCTCTTGAATCATGCCACCCATCTGATTCTGAACGGTTCCAAAGATGACATCCGTCTCATTTACAGCTTCCGCCTGCTTCTGGAACATCGGAATCGCTTCAGACAATGCTTGGACTGTCTCGGTAATTTCCAGCTGGATACGCTCGGTAATTTGGCCGACGACATCGATGGACTGACGTGATTGTTCCGCGAGACTGCGGATTTCATCGGCCACGACCATAAATCCTTTGCCTGCCGTTCCTGCACGTGCGGCTTCGATCGTAGCGTTCAGAGACAAAATATTCGTCTGCTTCGTCATGTTATGAAGCACTTCCAATATTTTACGAATCGATTGCGTGCTTTCACTCAGCGTGTTGACCTTATTAGCCAAAGAGCGCATCATTTCTCCGGTCGACGTAGTCCGCTCCATCAAAGAGGTCATATTCGACGCACCCAATTCACTTGAATCCGCCACCGCTTGCGCAGAAGCATCCATTTGCTCGTTCGCTCCAACAACCATCTTCATTTGCGAAGCCATATTATGCGTCAGATCATGTCCTCGCTCGGCTTCTACGGCCAAGGAAGTGGCTCCCTTCGCAATCTCCTCCGTCGCAACGGCGATTTCCTTCGCGGAAATGGCTGTCGTTCGTGATGCTTCGGACAAAGACGTTGCCGTTTCCAGCACGGCGCGCGCGCTCGCATCCGTACTCTGCACGAGCATCGTAATCTGCTCCATCATAATATTAAAGCCTTGCGCCAATTGACCGATTTCATCTTTGCTCTTCGACGTTGCCCGCACGGAGAGATTCCCCTCCGCCCCCTCATTCATCAAGTTGCGCAGCTTCACCAGCGGTGCTGCCACCCATTTAATGACGAGCCAGCCGATAACAGCAGCAAGCAACGCTGCAGCAGCCATCGATATGAAGGTCAAGGTCAGGATACTTTTCGCGTCCTTTACCAATTCCTCAACAGGCACTGCTCCTACGAGAACCCACTTGTTCGATTTCATCTGATCGTACACGAGCAGCATGTCACCACTGTCATCTGAACGGACCGTCGTTCCCCCGCTTAACGACTTTTTGCCTTCTTCTGCCTTAGGCTGCAGCCAATCCGGCGCGGCAGTCGTCAATGCCTTCGCGTCTTGGGCAAACATATATTTCCCTTGCTGATTCAAGAGTTGAATCGTTGAACCATCACCGATATCGATATCTTCCAAGGAATCGCTAATCGCTCTCAACTTAATTTCCAAGAAAATGATATATTCCGCTTCGCCGGAATTCAAATCACGCATCGGTCTTGCAATACCGAACGTAGACTCAGGCGAATTATCGACACCCTTCGGCATCGTGCCTACCCAGATTGATTGCCCGTTGCTGTTCTTGGCCTCTTCGAACCAAGCGTTCTTCTTAATATCCTGGATGCCTTGTCGTACGCCCATAGCTGATAACGGTGTACGATCTGAGTTAATCGGAATGAGGTACACGTTCTCGATAAGCGAATTGCCTACGCTATAGGTCTGAAGCGTTTTCTGAACCACATCCGTCATCTGAATCATGTCGTAGGTTCCGACCTTCAATCCGCGCATCGTCTTCAGCGATGAGGTAAGGTTCGGATCGAACATAATTTGCATCGTCATATTGTTAAATTGGGTAAGCTGCATATCAATCTTCTGCGTAGCCTGCACCATCGTCTGGTAGCTTGAATTCGTTACGCGCTTCTCAATCGCATCTTTCGACACCATATAGGAAAACATACCTACGCCAAATACGAACACGATAATACTGACGACAAACAAAAGGAACAGCTTCGCGCCGACCGAACGAGCCGGATTTTGGACAATCTTAGACGTAAGCGTTTTCCAACTCCATTGCTTCTTGCGTTGTTTCCCCTGATTCCCCTTCAACCGATTCATCTCCTTATCTCTGAATCATTCTTTGCTGTGTAAGTTAAAGCACCCTATCCCATGAAGCCTCTCATGAGAGGATAAGGTGCCAGGCATTACATATGTATAACCTGCTCCCAGATCGTGAGCGCGGCTATGAGCACTCTTCTCCCAGATCGAATGCGTGCACAACATCAAGCTTCGTTACATTCACCTCGCGGTAAAATTGAAAATCGGGATGTTCCCCGACTAGCTTATCTCTGGCGGCATGACGCAGCTCCTCGACGGTCATCGGCTCCTCCGCGCCAATAACCAGCTGATCCACCCGCTCTTTGTCACTGTAATCAAAGTCGACGGTCTGACTGGTTACATCCACAACGTGAATATACCGGTTCGGGTGGTACCCCAAATGCTTGAACGCTTCATTTAATTTCTCGTAATTCATCGTTATGAACTTCACCTTTCTTTGCTGTGCTACTTTTGCAATACACTATTATAATATCGGTCAAATGGACCTATTTCACAATAGCTTATGCAACATTTTCCTCATTTTTTTGCATCTATGCTGAAAAAATGTTCATAACGAACAAACACACCTGCTATTATACAGGTGCGTTTGTCGACAAAATAGGAACTACGCCTCATGCGATGGTGGGGGGGATACAAATACAATCAGCGTATCTTCCGTCTGGCGTTGCGGTTAAAAACGCATACACCCTATCTATTTCATAGTGCCTGATTAAATAGCTGAATTAAAGGAAATCGATCACAGCATGATGCAAACATTCGAATCATTTATTTCACTTCATTATTGTTCACTTCTGCCTCAAGCTCGTTATCAGACGCCTCGCAACGCACTTCTTCCTTCTCCGTAAACAGCTTGCGAATTTCGTCCCGCTGTTTCTTCGATACGAGCACGTAAGCCACATCGCCGGCTTGCAGCTTCGTCGTCCCTTTCGGCGCAATCATCTCTTCTCCGCGAATAACTGCGGTGATCAAGGTGTCGTCCGGCAGCTTCAATTCATGCAGAGGGCGATTCTCAACGCTTGCACCTGGCTCAATCGTCTTCTTCACCATATCCATATTCGTCTTTCCGACAGACACCAGTTCAAGCGCATGCACCGCTTCGCCCGGAGCATCCCCCGATAATCCCAACCGTTTGGCCAGAGGTGAAATCGTTGCTCCTTGAATGAGGGCGGACGTCAGGACGACAAAGAATACAACGTTGAAGAACAATTGTCCATGCTCTAGCCCGGCAATCATCGGATAGGTGGCCATGACGATAGGCACCGCTCCTTTCAACCCCGCCCAAGCAATCAGCGTCTTCTCCTTCAGTGAGAATTTGCTAATAATCAAGCTGATGAACACGCCGATCGGCCTCGCGACAAACATCAAGATGATAGAAAGCACGATCCCCTGCCAGGCTACTTCCACCAACTGATGTGGGAACACAAGCAATCCAAGAAGAATAAACATCATAATCTGCATCATCCAGGCAAAGCCTTCATTGAAACGGACGATGGTGAACCGGTATTGCAAATCGGCGTTCCCGAGCACTAATGCCATCACGTAAACGGCTAGAAATCCACTGCCATGCAGCAAACCGACGCCGCTGTATGTAAAGATGGCGAAGCCGATGGACAATACCGGATAGAGCCCGGATGTATCAAGTGAGATGCGGTTCAAGATTTGGATGGCGATCCACCCCGCCAACAAGCCAAGACCTAGGCCTAAGCCCATTTGCCATAGGAAGGAGAGCAGCATGTTCCACAGTGACATGTCCGGTACTTGAATAAGTTCAATGAATGAGATCGTGAGAAATACCGCCATTGGATCGTTCGTTCCCGATTCTGCCTCCAAGGTAGACGTCAGCTTCTGCTTTACATTCTGAGTCCCCAGCACGGCGAAGACGGCCGCGGCGTCGGTAGAGCCGACGATGGCGCCGATCAGCAGCCCTTCCCGCCAATCAATATTCAAAATATAGACGGCGCCTACGCCAAACACAACGGCCGTAATGACAACCCCTAATGTTGCCAAGACGACGGAGGATCCAATAACCGGGCGAATGTGCCTCCAATTCGTCTGCATCCCGCCATCAAATAAAATAATGATCAGAGCCAAAATCCCGAATAGCTGCGTCAACTTGGCATTATCGTAAAAAATAAACGGATTCAAGGCCATACCGACTATAATGAAAAAAACAAGGGACGGCACATTGAATCGGTTCGAGAATTTGGCACTGATCACCCCGGCTAACAATAAGCCCCCGAAGAGAAATAACAATCCGTCAGTCGTCCACAAGACGGCATCACCCTTTCATGTGATAATTCTTAGATGAGTGTTGAGATAACGCGCAACAATGCGGCGTTGATCCTTCATGATGCTTTGCAATTCAATAAAGGAATGAGGCAGGGGGCATTGGGTTATGGAAGCCAAGTAAACTTATACCAGGCGCATATGCCTATTCATTATATCGTAACCAATTTAGACAAATCAAAAAAAGCCGAAAACGTTGAAGTGTTTACGGCTCTTTCGCTTCATGACGGGAAACAGAAGGGTTAAGGTCAAATGTTCACAATCGTCGGCTTATTTTCCGAAAATGAGAAGGCGAAACGCCTATACACTTTTTAAACATGCGCGAAAAGTGGGTCAGATCACGGAATCCCACCGCCCGGCAGGCCTCAGCGATGGTAACGTCAGGCTTGAGGAGCTGCTCTGTGGCATGCTGGAGCCGCAAATCATTTAAATACTCGTTAAAGGTCTTCCCGGTATAGGCTTTAAATACATCACAAAAATAGGTTTTGGACAAAGAGGCGTGACGGCATATTTGATCAAGACGAATCTCTTCGCGATAATGCTTCTGCACGAAGTCAATCGAAAGCCAGCACCGCATCGCGGCAACGGTTGAGACGATCCGCTTCCTTAGGTATCGTGGGAGCAGCGTCTCCCTCCTCTCGCTCCGCCTTGCGAATGCGGCTAATAATGACGAGCAGCTTCAGCAGATTGGCCTTCATGATGAGACCATAATGCGGCGTCTTCATCCGAAATTCCTTCAGCATTTCATCGAGGATGTGACGCACTTGGAGATCATCTTCGCCAATAAGCCTCACATGCATAAGCTGCTTGCCTTCTTCAGCCAAGAGCGGCTGCAAATATCGATAATCCAAGCAATCCTCCTGCAGCATCGGTTGATTAAAGCGATCATTAATATATATAGGAAGGAATTCACAGCCGATGATCTCGGTCTTTCCCTGCGGCATCCACTCGACCCGATGCACCGCATACGGCGGCCACAAGTTCAGCCATATCCCGATTCACCCACATATTTTTCATAACCCGACCACTTTGTACGACAGACATCATTCATTCCTCCTATTCATGATCGATATGCGGAATATGGGCATGCCAGATAAAGTAAGCGGTTACAATATACTTATCGCGCGGTGTATAACTTGCATTTGATTTGGTTCGTTACGGAAATGAGGACATATTCGAGCCGTCCTCTTATCGGGGAAAAAGTCCCGGTTGTCGGCTGTTTACTGTGACTATTCAAAAGAAAACCTATACCGGGACGCTGAATGATGGAGTATTAAACATTAGGATGACACGGGCAATGCGTTAATGAGCGATTTTGCGATAGCCATATGTCCTATCATATTCGGATGGACACGATCCCACGCTAAGGCGGCTGGGTACATATTGAGCAGCAACCGGTCAAATACCGCCTGTGTGTCGACAAAAAACGTACCGTGCTTCTCGGCCGTTCTCCTGACGATACCACCATATTCATCCATCATACGGCGCATCTCGTCTTCCTGATTTGGTTCGATATAGTACGGAGTCATGAGCGCCATCCATCTCACCTGAGGCTTCGTCCGCTTCACCAGACGATCCAATGCAGCTTCGTAGGTGTCCGCATACACGTGGGATTCCTCCACATGCGGCATGTCGAACTGGCGCCACACATCATTAATTCCTATGCAAAGGATTACCCCATCCGGGTGTTGTTGAATGACATCGGTGTTCCACCTAGCTTCCACATCCATAACCGTATTGCCGCTAAGCCCCATATTAACGACTCTGATGCCAAGCTCAGGATGCTCCGTCTGGAGCAGCGCATCGAATACAGAGACGTATCCTTTGCCAAGGGCGCCGAATAATCCTTCTCCAACCGGTCTCGCCCGCTCACAATCGGTAATTGAATCCCCAATAATGACAACTTTATCGCCTTGTTGCAATGTCAAGGAATGAACCTCCCTACATGGTTATGGAATAACTCTCCTCATTATACCAGTTAACGAGGAGCATTTGTTCAATATATAGATACGATATGAGGCCAGCATTTTCCTGCTTGTTCATCCGGAAGCCTGTAATTTAGGAAAAAGTATTCAGGATTTGAGGAGCCGGAGTCCGTTCAATATAACTAATATAGTGCTTCCTTCATGACCGACTACTCCAAGCGGAAGCGGAACGCCGAACACGAAATTCGTAATAATTAATGCCGAGATGACTACAGAAGCAAAAATGATATTTTGCTTAACAATCGACTGCGTTCTTCTTCCAAGTAAAATAGCGTGCTTAATATTATCCAGATCATCATTCATCAGCACCATGTCCGCCGTTTCCAGAGCTGCATCGCTGCCGGTTGCCCCCATGGCAATGCCAACGGAGGCGGCTGCAAGTGCGGGAGCGTCATTCACGCCGTCCCCTACCATAGCGACTTCGCCGTATTGAGCCTTCAGCTTCTTCACGATATCCAATTTATCCTCCGGCATCAGCTCGGCGAATACCAATTCGATATCGGCTTCCTTCGCAATAGCCGCAGCCGTCTGCTCCTGATCACCAGTCAGCATTGCCACTTGGATGCCGATCCGCTTCAACTGTTGCACCATTACTTTCGCTTGCGGACGGATGCGATCTTGCAGTGCGATAATGCCGGCAATCTCTTCTTCTCGCTGAACGACGATGACCGTCTTGCCTTGCTGCTGCAGGCTGCGCACCACGCCGTGCACATCATTCTCTTCATCCGCCGGCATAATAAATTTCGGTTTGCCGACGCGCCAGCGCATGCCACCCATGCGCGCCGCGATGCCCAGCCCTGTCAATGCTTGATAGTCGGTCGGACGCATCCATGCATCATCGAAGTCATCTTCGCTTCGGCACGCATCGGCCTTCTGCACGATTGCCTTAGCAATGGGATGCGTCGATAACGTTTCAAGCGCAGCCGTCGCCTGAAGCAGCTCGTGCTCACACAGACCGGCATACGGAACAACATCTGTAACCGACAATTCTCCCTTTGTTAACGTGCCAGTCTTATCAAAGGCAATCACTTTAATACGCGAGATATGATCCAAATGCGCCCCGCCTTTAAACAGCATGCCTTTGCGGGCGCTATTCGAGATAGCCGACAATGTCGCCGGCATAATCGAAGCGACTAGAGCGCACGGCGATGCGACGACGAGAAATACCATGGCACGGTAGAACACGTCCTCCCACAATACTCCGAAGAGCAAGAACGGGACGAAAATGAGCGCGAGCGTTGCCAATATAATGACTTTGGCATAGATGCGTTCGAACTTCTCGATGAACCGCTGCGATTTCGGCATTTCGCTTTGCGCTTCCTGAACGAGGCGAATGATTTTGGAAAAGAGGGTGGAATCGCTGCTCTGCGTCACTTCCACATATAACACCCCTTGGCCGTTCACCGTACCCGCGAACACCTCATCACCCCGAACTTTATCGACAGGGAGACTCTCCCCGGTAATGGAGGCTTGATTTACAGCCGAACTTCCTTCCGTTATCATCCCGTCAGCCGGAATACGTTCTCCTGGTCTAACTAATATCAGATCGCCAATTTGCAGCTCTTCCACTGGAACGTTCACTTCTTCACCGTTCCGCAGCACGTTCGCATGCTCGGGCTTCAGTTCCATCAGCGCGGATATATCGCGGGAGCTTCGATTCATCGTGAATGTCTCCAACGCACCGCTCAGAGCGAAGATAAAAATCAGCACGGCGCCTTCCGACCAATACCCGATGCTGGCCGCACCAACCGCAGCCGCGATCATTAGCAGGTTGACATCCAAATCCTTGTCTCGGACCAGCGTAACAATCCCGTCCTTTAACTTTAACCAGCCTCCGCTAACATAAGCTAACAGGTAGAAAGAGACAGACCATATTTCCGACACCGTTCCGGTAACTAAAGCCAGTAAAATAAAGATTAAGGTGCCTGCAGCTGCGAGAGCCTCACCATATTTTTCACACCACAATTGGATTGTTGTTCGTTTCATCATAACTGTAATATCCTCCTTCATTGATAATGACTATCGTTGTTAACCCCCTAAAAATGCGACATGCTGTTCCCGTGAAGGGAACAGCATACATTGAGAATGAGATTAATTTTCACCGCAGTCATTTTTTTTGAGTAGAGGAAACTTTTCTATACTTATTATAATCTGCAATCGAGAAAATGTGAACAAAAGATTATTTTTGCCTCAAGGAAACATTATTCGCCTGATGCAAACTCGTTAGTTGGGGAGTATAATATTTATATAGGTATAACATATACTTTATCTCGATACAGCTAGAAAGAAGGGTTATACTATGAAGCCGTATGCTAATGATGAACCAACGGCTGACGTTCAAGACGGATGGAAGCAACAGCGGGATGAGCCTAGTCTTCCCGAAGCGTATAAATCAATGCCGGTACCGAAGAAGGGCAGCTTCTTCCGGAAGTTTCTCGCATTTGTCGGTCCGGGCTACCTCATCGCCGTCGGTTATATGGATCCCGGGAACTGGGCAACCGATATTGCAGGCGGCGCGCAATTTAATTACACGCTCTTATCCGTCATTTTGATATCAAATCTGATGGCCATGCTGCTGCAATCATTGTCTGCACGACTCGGAATTGCAACGGGGAGAGATCTGGCGCAAGCCTGTCACGACCACTACAGCAAGCCGGTCAATTTCGCGTTATGGATTCTGTGTGAGTTGGCAATCGCGGCCTGCGATCTGGCGGAGATTATCGGTTCGGCGATCGCGCTGCAGCTGTTGTTCGGACTTCCCCTTATTATCGGGGTCATTATTACATCATTGGATATTCTGATCGTGATGCTGCTGCAGAACAAAGGATTTCGATATGTTGAAGTTATCATCGTTGTTCTGATTGCTACGATTATGATGTGCTTCGGCACAGAGCTTATTTTGTCCAGACCCGACGTTCAAGAAGTGCTGCACGGATTCATTCCTAGTGCCGAGATTGTGAAAAATCCGGCAATGCTATACATTGCGCTCGGTATTCTCGGGGCAACCGTCATGCCCCACAATTTGTATTTACACTCATCGATCGTACAGACACGGAACTATGAAGAGTCTTACGAGGGCAAGAAATCGGCGATTCGGTTCGCAACGCTCGATTCAACGATTGCGTTGATGCTGGCCATGTTCGTCAATGCCGCTATTTTGATTTTGTCGGCCGCTACATTCTATACGAGTGGACATACCGAGATTGCGGAAATACAGGATGCGTATCAAATGCTGACGCCGCTGCTCGGTACGGGCATGGCAAGCGTGTTATTCGCTGTAGCGCTGCTCGCTTCCGGCCAGAGCTCGACCTTGACTGGAACCCTCGCTGGGCAAATCGTCATGGAAGGCTTTCTGCAAATTCGATTAAAGCCTTGGGTGCGCCGCCTCATTACGCGTCTTATCGCCATCGTGCCTACGGTCATCGTCATCGCCATTTACGGAGAGCAAGGAACGGCAGAACTGCTCATATTGAGTCAAGTTATTCTATCGCTGCAATTATCGTTTGCGGTCTTTCCGCTCATCCGGTTCACGAGCGATAAGAAAAAGATGGGAGCTTTCGTATCCCCACTCTGGATGAACAGTCTCGCTTGGATAGCCGGCATCATTATTGCAGGCTTGAATCTCTATTTGCTTGTAAGAACATTGATGTAGAGGAGGTTGTTCAAAAAGATCCTTTTTTGAACTCCTATTAAAACATAAAAGGCTGCTTCCCAATCGAACCGCGATTAGGGGGCAGCCTTTGCCTGTATCATGAACCGAGACGGAAGATGCGCTTCTTGCCCGGCTGGAGCCGCATGATGATTTCAGCCGCACGGAGCCGAACCTCTTCCTGATCGGAATCAAGCATTTCCCGCAGCACGAAAAGCGCCTTGTCACGCAAATCGTTCAACCCCGTTTCTGCCGGGAGCCATTTCGTCTGTCCCAGCATCCGCATGTGACGCGACTGACGTTCTACCTGTCCTTGCTCCATCTCAATAAGCTTCTCGACGGAATAATAATCATGCTGCACGTACTTCACTCCTCATTCTTCTTAATCCATTTTTACGTTGACGTCTCCGACCTTCGTGGATAATCTGACGAGCGGACCGCCTTCTCCGATGCCGCCTTCGAAAAAGCCATCCGATCCTTTTCGCCGTTGCAGCAGAGGCACGTTGAGCGACAAGTCTCCTAACAGGGCAGACGCTTCCAACTGCATTTGACGAATGGAGGACGCAAGGCGGGCATCAATGCTGCCGGCGACGTTGTCGATGTAACATGCGCCGGTATCGGGACCTATGGCACAGCGGATGTCCCCGCTCTTCACGTCCACTCGCAGCGTGCCGCAGATGTCCTGCACGGCCACATCGCCCGAAGCCGAAGCCGCTTCCACATCAGCCGCGATACGTACCAGCTTCACGTCACCGGAGGCAGTGCTGCAGCTCCAATTCACGCCACGTCCATCCCGTACGTTCAAGTCTCCAGACAGCAGTTCCATCACGAGCTCTCCCGCTTCAACATCTTCCAACTCCATATCTCCAGATGTGGACTTGAGGTGAGCCCGTTGCGCCGCCACGTTCTCCATCGCTAAATCTCCCGATAGCGCCTCGGCCTCCAGTACACCGAAGCGGCAATTCTCCATCTCCACATCCCCTGACTTAGCGTCTATACGCAGCAGTCCGATCGAGCTGTTCTCGATGCTTGCGTCGCCGGAATTCACTTGGATATGCAGCTGTTCGTTCTGCAAATACCGCAGCTTCACATCACCCGAGTTGGAATGAAGCCGCATGCTGCCGCGGAACGATTGCGGCACACGGACATGCAGATCGGCGCCGGCCGATGAGATGAACGAAAAGAATCGCTTCGCTCCGGTTCTGCGCAGCATGACCTTAATGTTGTAGGTATCGTGGCTAATTTCCTCTATCACCTCATATTGCTCCGGGTCGGAACTATCGAATCGGTAAGCAAAGGTATCGCCGTCATACGATTCGGTAAAAACGTCCGCCATGTCGGTCATGATGTTCGCCGCATGAATCGCCGCTCCCACATGCCCGTATGCTAGATCCCGCTCTGGTGAGCTGTGCCCAAAGTTCGGCAAATCGAAGTTCAAACCGCCCGCTTGAAATGGTTCTTTCCGCTCACCAGATTCGGGCTTTTCTTCACCGGAACCGCCCGATGGAGCCGCATGTGGGCGATACTGCTCGATGATCTCGTCTGCAATCGACTGAACGCTCCCAAGCGAGCGCACGATTTCCTCATCCGTTTTGCCCATTTCACGCGCCTCTTCGAAATGCGTTTCGAAATCTGACATTATTTCCTTGCGTTCGGAATCCGGGATTCCCTCCAACAACCGTTCCAGCTTCACTAAAAATTCCAGTCTCTGCATGCTCATGCTTTCATGACCTCCATAATAATTTCATCCACGCCTTCCGAGAAGCGGCTCCATTCTGCCATCATCTCGCGCATGTAAGTCTCGCCCGTCTCGGTCAGCTTGTAATATTTTCGGGACGGCCCTTCCGGCGACTCTTTCAAATACGTCGAAAAATAACCTTCCTGCGTCAGTCTGCGCAACAGAGGATACATCGTGCCTTCTGCCACGAGGAACTTCTCTGAAATGCGATGAACGAGTTCGTAGCCGTAGCGGTCTTGTTCATAGGTCAGCACAAGCACACATAGCTCCAAGGCCCCTTTCTTGAATTGAACGTTCAACCGTTTCGCCTCCTTTCACATCTATTTCAACTTATCTGGTCAATAGTTCCATGGCTTGTTGTTCTACATAGTAACACACACTACTGTACAATACAAGGTACCTTTCTAAACTAAAATCCATTTGCATAATTTCTAAGTGCATAAATACTAAGTGCCTAAATTCTAGGTTTAATTGCAAAGCGCCCCCTTCTGTCATCAAAATTAAAGCGTGACGATTTTCCTCGGTGTGGTATAATAAATCCAGTTTTTATATGGAGGATCTTCCCATGGTTCGACTATTCGATATACAAGCTTCGGCCCTGTTCACTGCCTATTCTCCTACTCATCTCTTCGTCCTGGCCCTGTTCGCCTGCTCTATCTTGTGTCTATATACGTTCCGGAACAGTCTGCGGGAGAAACGAGCGGGGAACATCGTCCGCTTCAGTCTGGTGACAGTACTCGTGCTGTCCGAGCTGTCGTTGAATGTGTGGTACATCTGGCATGGGCAATACGACGTGAAGGATACGCTGCCGCTTGAACTGTGCACCATATCGTTATATCTGTCAGTTGCCATGCTCATCTGGAAAAGCCGGCGCTTGTTCCAGATCGTATACTTCGTTGGAATTGGCGGAGCCTTGCAGGCCTTGCTCACCCCAGCGCTTGATTATGACTATCCTCATTTCCGATTCATCGAGTTTTTTGCGGCGCATATCGCTATTATTTTGGCTGTGCTGTACATGCTCTGGGTGGAAGGATACCGTCCTACCCTCAAATCTGTATTCGCTGCCATGGGCTTTCTCAATCTGCTCCTTGTTGCAGTCGGCACCGTGAACGCAATGACCGGCGGCAATTACATGTTCCTCGCCCGCAAGCCTGAGACGGCCTCGCTTCTGGATGTGCTTGGACCGTATCCATGGTATTTGCTGTCGCTGGAGGTTGTCGCATGCTTGGTGTTCTTGCTCATGTACCTGCCATTTGCCATCTCTGCGCGAGTTCGGCAAGTGCAGCCTCAGGAGACGGGCTATGATTAATCGCAGTGCTTCACATACCGACGGACTGGCAACCGCAGATCTATGACAATCACGAGCGGGAGTCAGCAGCAGCCTCACTATATACTGACCGGGATACATGCATTTTTCTGACAAACACGCCCAGAGTCACGTTGATCTTTCGGTACGGGGGGATATCGAGCTATTTTGAGTTATTAATAGATATATTGAGAAGGACAAGGAGGTATGGTGCAGATGAACAATCCAAATGAACTATTAAGAAGCTTAAAATCGTTGTCTGGGCCTTTTCCGCCCTTTGATGTGACACGACTGCCGGAAAGTCCTGGGGCGCTGTTCCTGCAATGGCTGAATCTAGCGATTAAGAATGAAGTGAAGGAGCCTCATGCAATGACGCTCACGTCCGTATTCAATATCACTTATGCGACGACGGGCAGTGGAGACATTCCTTGCTCTGGCCGTGAGGCTGCTGCTTGAAAGTATTGACATTTTCTTTTATCACCTAAAAGGAGCCGAGGAGCCATCCACCCCCATTCCCGAAGATGCCCCTATAGAACCGGATTGAAATCAAGAGAGGCCCTTATGCCAGGTTATAACATCAAAAAACCGGACTCTTCATTTCATAAAGGAGTCCGATTTTCTGGTAGAACTCATACAACTAACGTGCCCGTTCATTTATAGATGAGATCCGCCACTTGCATCAATCAATTGCCCGGTTACCCAACGGCTGTCCGATGAGGCAAGAAAGGCGGCAATATCCGCCACATCTTCAGGCTCCCCCCACCTGTTGAAGGTGGAAAGACCAGCGGCATATTTCTGTCCATTGGGATCTTGCAACGTCCCGGCATTCATCTCTGTATTAATAATGCCAGGCAGGATAGCGTTCACCGTAATATTACGGCTCCCAAGTTGCTTAGCCAAGACGTGCGTAAGTGTGTTGACCGCACCCTTCGATATGCTGTAGGTGAAAACAGTAGGGGAGGCCACTCGTGTAACAAACGATGAGATATTGATAATACGGCCTTCATCTTTCAGGCGCGGCAAGGCTTGCTGGGTAACAAAAAACGGTGCTTTGACATTAATGTCCATGACCTCGTCAAAAGATTCTTCCGTTGCCTCTTCAACGGTTAGAATTTGCCCGATTCCAGCGTTATTCACAAGAATATCAAACCGATTATCGCCTGTACGTTTCCGAAGGGCTTCATCCAATGTCGCATATAAATCACGAATGCCGTTAAGGGCATTTAAGTCAGCACCGATCGTGAATGCGGAACCTCCACTTTGTTGAATCTTATGAACCACTTCCTCTGCTTCATTTTGTCTTTTTCCATAGTGCACGGCGACGAATGCGCCATCCTGTGCTAGACGTAACGCAATGCCACGACCAATCCCCCGGCTTGCACCGGTTACTAAAGCGATTTTACCCTTCAACTTACTCATGCCCTCATCTCCTTGTTTGGAATTCATGTTTAGTTATAGCACAAGGTGATGTTTGAAATGTTGCTCTCTCATTCGGAATTCATGTTTGTCGTTCAGAGGGAGTCACTGAGAGAGCGGTCTTAAAGGTACACAAAATCCACAAAAGCCGTTCCCAGTCGCAGCACGACGATGAGAACGGCTTTGATATCAGATTTGAATATAACGGAATGAACCTTCTGCATGCGATGAGCGCTCGCCTCATGCAGAGTGGGTATCTGTCTCTGGGCAAACGGTGCCATGCCGCCCTTCCAGACGTTCCGCGGCAATAAATCCGGCGGCGGATACGAGCAGGAGCAGCCCCATGCCTAAATACAGAGCCTTTGTTCCCAGTTGATTATATATAAAAGCCCCGATAAGACTTCCCGTCATCGTCGCCCCGATGCTCATAATGACCGACATAACCGCTTGGCCGCTTGCGCGGAAGCGGTCTGGAATAAGATCCATCATATACTCCGCCAAATAAATGAAGTACAGGGCAATGCCTACTCCTTGAACCGCCTGCATAAACAAGATGAGCGGCAAGACGTCGGTTGTGTAGATGACGAGCGCGCGTGCAGCCATAATGACCGCGGACAACGCCAGCATGAAGAGCGGCCGGAACTGCCGGCCAGAACGGCCCAAGTATAAAAAGACAAACACTTCCGTCGCCGCCGGCAGCATCCACCCGAGACCGATGTCAAGCGAGCTTCCGTTCATATCCCGGATCATGAAGCTAAAATATTGGTCGTTGAAGATGAGCGTCATATTATAAATGATGAGCACGACCATGAATAATACGAAGCGCCGCGTGAAGACGTAGCTCCAGAACTCTTTCATGTTCACTTTTGCCTGTGGCTTTTTCCGAGTCGACAATCCGCCCGCACTCTCTTCACTAACCTCTGCCGCAAGCGCTTCAGTTGCATTTCGTTCCGTATCGTCCCGTCTCGGATCCCGCAGCGGCAGCAGCGCGCAGCCGGTCAAACCGACCAGAACCATCACGATCCATCCCATCGATGCATGTCCCGGCAGCCGCTCCAGCAGCCATCCGATAAGAACCGCCGATACGGCAAACCCTGCCGCGCCGCAGCCGCGAATGACCGCATAGGAATCTCCCAGCCGTCTCGCCGCAAGCATCGCCATGCTGTCGGTCAGCGACGTGGCTGGAACCCACAGAAATTGAAAAACAAAAATGAGTCCCATCACCGTCCACGGCTCCGAGGTATGAAAGACGAAAAACAATACTCCAATCAACGCAAGCAAGAGGGCCAACAGGAGAGGCTTCATGGCCGCGAACTTGTCGCTCAAATAGCCAATTAAATAATTGCCGATCATGCCAACGATGGGAAGCACCGCGTTTTGCAATCCGTACATGGCGTCGCTATAACCGATATCTTTGTAATATAACGGAAAAAAAGAAGAAAAGACCGCCGCCGGCGTAAAAAGCATAAACATGTAGACATACATATGGCGGAGCTGCCTCTTGCGATAGAAACTATGATTCAAGGATTCCATGGAAGTCATCTGCCTGCCTCCGCACCGAGGCTCAGAAGAAATCCCATGCTCTTATCTTGTACACGTATGCGCATCATGCTGTTCATAGTCCCTTTCGTGTCAGAATTAAGAATATTCCCTATTTTAGCACACGAAAAGTTTAGGCGGTTTCGTTTTCATAGATTATTAAAATGTTGCAAATATTCGAGTTATTTTTGAAAGCGCATACCCATAGGATGAAGTAGGCATTTCTATAATAGCCCTGCAAAATTAATGGCACTATTTACAATTCCTTATTACTAGCTTAACGCTATGTTAAAAATCACGTTTTACAATGGGACATGTGCACAGTTCCGATGATTTTACTAAAGAATCCAATTTGTCGTTAGCTCACTCTTTACCCTACATTAGGAACCCATTCATGAGGAGTGTAAATGTATCTATGAAAGAAAAACGTTGGTTTACGATGCTAACTGTTATTTCCATGCTGTTCCTCGCTGTCGTCGGATGCTCTACTGGCTCCGCCTCGGAAAGCACAAGCGATGCGGCCAAAGGCCAAGGGGAAGCTGCCGCTCCGGCAGCAAAGAAAGAAGACAAGACACCCGTCAAAATCCAATACTGGCATTCTCATGCGGAAGCCCAAGAAGAGGGCTTGACGTACATGATTGAAGAATTTCATAAGAAATATCCTTACATTACGGTTGAACCTGTCTATCAAGGCGGCTATGGCGATCTGCACAAGAAGCTGCTGGCTGCAGTCGCAGCGAACGATGTTCCTGCGGTAACGAACGTTGAGGTCTCTTCCTTGCCAATGTTTGCGCATGACGGAATCTTTGAAGACCTTACTTCTTATATCGAGCGTGATCAGGTTGACATGTCCAGCTTCTCCGAAGGCATGGCGAAAGCCTATGCTTACGAAGGCCGCCAATTCGGATTTCCGCTTATCGTGAGCATGAGCGTCATGGTTTACAACAAGACGATGCTCGACAAGCTCGGCGTCACGCCGCCGCAAACGTGGGACGAAGTCGAAGCGTTCAACAAGAAGGTTACTGTGAAAAAAGATGGAAAAACCGATCGTTATGCTCTTTCCGTTCCAGGATGGGACAACTGGTATTATGACCCATGGATGATCAACGGCGGCGGCTCCGTCTTGAACGCCGATATGACGCAAGCCAGCATCGATTCGCCAGAAAGCCTGCGCTACATTCAGAACTTCAATCGTTGGGTGGATGAAGGCGCCATGCATATCGGATACGGCAAAGGAGCGTCTGGCACGATGCGCCAAATGTTCCTGGAAGGTAAAATCGCCATGATCGAACACACTTCCGCCATGATTAAGACGTATGTGGAAAATGCAGACTTTGAAGTCGGTGTCTCCTTCCTCCCTGGCGACAAAACACGCATTTCCAATATCGGCGGAGCTGGTATCGTCATGATGAGCGGTGCCAAAGACAATCAAAAAGAAGCGGCGTGGAAGTTCATTCAGTTCATGACGAGCAAAGAGTACAACATTAAATGGGCGGAAAAAGTCGGCTATTTGCCAACACATAAGTCAGTCGTCGATACCGAGGAAGGCAAAGCTTATCAAGAACGCTGGCCGCAATACAAAGTGGTGCTCGAGAATTTCGATAACGTTCAGCCTCGCATCCAGCATCCGTTGTATCCGGAGTTCAGCGACTTCTATATTGAAGCGGTCGGAAAAATGGTGCTCGAACACGGGGACCCGGCTCATTTGATGAAGGAAGCGGCAGCAGAAATCAACAAAGTGTTGGAAGACAGCAATTAAGCGTGTTCAAATAATGAACTTTTCAACACCAAGAAGGTTGCATGAACCTGAAGAGGGAGGAGCGCAGTGTAGGCAGAACCTACATGG
>NZ_JAJNBZ010000003.1:124167-466685 GCF_021369635.1 Paenibacillus profundus
CTTCGAAGGTGAATGCAAGATTCGATGTCGATTCAGCTTCCAGATATGCTTCGTGTTCAAATAATGAACTTTTCAACACCGAGAAGGTTGCATGAACCTGAAGAGGGAGGAGCGCAGTGTAGGCAGAACCTACATGAGCACCGGACCTCGAAGGTGAATGCAAGATTCGATGTCGATTCAGCTTCCAGATATGCTTCGTGTTCAAAAGTTCACCATTATCTGCGGTCAAGCAAGGCTGTATCCCTCCCAAATATGGACACAGGGCGTGCGGCTTTGGCTTGGCCTTTCTATTATTTAGTTGATTCCGATCTAAGGAGAGGGCGAATATCGAAATGAATGCACATTCCGAACAACCTCATGCTGTACAGATTGCCCAGCTATCTACCAAACGGCCTTGGTCCTGGTACCGCTTCTTCGAGAAGTGGAAAGACTTCAGCTTCGCGCTGCCGGCGCTGCTGTTCTTGCTTGTGTTTACTTATTACCCGCTTATCTATTCGATATACATTAGCATGACGAACTGGAACATGACACGTCCGATTAAGAAGTTTGTCGGCATGGAGAATTACACGAAGCTGTTATCAAGCGAAGAGTTCTGGAAAGTATTGACCGTCACGTTCAAATATACCGTATTCGATGTGTTCTTCACGATTGTCATCGGTCTTGGACTGGCGCTGCTGTTCAATTCCACGTCGAAAATATTCAACTTCCTGCGCGCCGTCGTCTTCATGCCGTATTACATCTCGATGGTTGTCGCCGCCATGATTTTCTTATGGATCTTCAACGCGGAATACGGCTTGGCGAATTACATTCTGCATCTGGCCGGGTTCGATCCCGTTGCCTGGATGACGAATCCGAATACCGCGCTCTCTGCGCTCATCACCGTTTCACTATGGAAGGGCGTCGGCTTCGCGATGCTGCTCTTTATCGCTGGGCTCCGCAGCATTCCGATGGAATATTACGAGGCTTCCAGCATTGACGGCGCCACGCGCTGGAGCCAATTCCGGCTCATTACGCTGCCGCTGCTGTCTCCTATGACGTTGTTCCTCATCATTACGAACTTTATCGGCTCGATGCAGGTGTTCCAATCGATCGATATTATGACGAACGGCGGACCGCTCAACGCGACGAAGGCGATGGTGTTCTGGATTTATCAGATGGCATTCTCCGACTTCCGCACCGGTCGTGCATCGGCGCTTGTCGTCATCTTCTTCATCATTATTATTACGTTGACCGTCATTCAACTGTGGATTTCCAAAAAACGAGTTCATTACGAAGGGTAGGCTTAGCGGATGTCCAAATCCATCTCATCTTCCATCCGGTTGGCAGCAGCCATCTTGATTACGATACTGATGTTTTTTCCAACCTATTGGCTTGTCGTCACCTCACTTAAGACTCCGTACGAGCTGCGTCTGGCGATTCCCTCCTTCTGGCCGGAGTCGTTCCGCTGGCAGAACTATGTTGAGGCGTTTCAAGCTTCGCCGTTCGGGCGCTATTTTCTGAATACGACGATACAGACGTTCGGTATTATGTTCTTGCAAATCAACGTCGCCATCTGGGCAGCTTTCGCATTCGCCAAGGGGAACTTCCGGGGCCGCGACAAATGGTTCCTTCTTGTGCTCGCCGCACTTATCGTGCCGGAGCAAGTCACGTTCGTACCGGTCTATGTGATGATGTCAAAGCTCGGTTGGTTGAATACATATTTGGCGCTCATTGTCCCTCACGGGGCGTCTGCCTACGGTATCTTTTTGCTGCGGCAGTCGTTCAAATCATTGAATAACGATGTGCTGGAGGCTGCGCGCGTGGACGGCGCAGGACGATTTCACCAATTGTACCGCATCCTCGTTCCGATGGCGATGCCGACAATTGCGACGCTGATCGTACTGACATTCATCAGCAGCTGGAACTCTTACTTCTGGCCGCTCATTATGACGAACTCCGACAATATGCGCGTGCTGACCGTCGCCGTGGCAATGATGCGCGACTCCGTCGCAGGCGATGAGGCATTGACCTTCCATATGCTGAGTGCCGCGAGCGTCATGGTCATCTTGCCGATTGTCATCGTGTTTTCATTCGCCCAGAAGCATATTGTGGCCGCATTAGCCAATTCGACATTTAAATAATTGAAAAATACAGGAGGCGATGGCATGTGTACATCAAATAAAGCACGATGGAAACAAAGCGCGTGCGGGCTGCTCCTGCTTGGCCTTCTGCTCTGGACAACCGCATGCGGCAACGGCTCCGGCGGAGCCAAGGAGCCTGCGTCATCTTCCACTGGGACAGCAGCCGCTCCGCTGATCAAGACGGCACAGGCAGCCGAGCGGAATGGAAAGCTGACGCAGCAAGAAGTCGAGAAGAAGATGCGCATTGATAAAAAAGAGTTCCAGCCGATACTGGAGCTGGCAACACTTGGTCCGATTATTCCCGGTCTGCATGAGCAGGTCATTCCGCAAGGGCTCGCCTATGCGCCTGACGAAGGCTGGCTCGTAATGTCGGGCTATCGGGAGAAGGGCGGAGTCAGCGTACTCGCGCTTCTGGATGCCAAGAGCGGCGCATTGGTGAAATCGTTCGAACTGTATGAAGGGAATAATAAGCCTTATACCGGGCATGCAGGCGGCGCGGCCGTCACACCGGGTTATGTGTGGATCGCCTCAGGCGGCAAAGCGCGCTATGTGTCGATCGAAGCGCTCAACAAGGCGGAGGACGGCGGAAAGGTCGTGTTCGAGGGCAGTCTGAAAACGGGCGTCCGCGCTTCGAACGTTGCATATGAAGACGGATTGCTATGGGTCGGAGAATTCGCCCACGGTACCGAATATCCGACGGATAAGTCCCATTACTTGCAGAACCGCGACGGCGAGGAATACCGCGCTTGGATGGAAGGATATGCGATCGATGCCCAGACCGGCCTGCCGCCGAAGCTAGCTGCTGGAGCGGAATCTCCAGTTCCTGAGGCAATCCTATCCATTCCGAATCGCATCCAAGGCATGAGTCTGTGGAAAGGTCATTGGATATTAAGTGATTCATTCGGGCGCAATGCCGAGAGCACCGTCCTGTTCTACTCCGATCCGCGTAAGGAAGCCCCGCACACAGAGGTGAAGCTCGGAGAAGCTTCCGTGCCGGTCTGGTTTCTCGACGGTAAAGCATTGGCGGGCAAGCTGGATGGACCGCCGATGGCAGAGGAACTAGCTGTTATCGATGATTCGCTATACATTTTATATGAATCTGGTTCAGAGAAATTCGTCACCTCTGGAAGCTATGCCATGGATACAATGCATGTGCTTGATATGAACATTGTGCAAGCAAAGTGGATGCAGTAGAACCTCAACTAACAGCACCATCGTTAAACCTCATCGTCCAAAATAAAGTGAAAAGGAAACAATCATGATGGGAGTATTGGCTTCCGTCGCTGTTAAATCCAAGTTGTTGGGAAGAGATTGTGTGGGAATGACTCGGATTCAAAGGCGATCTCCAGGTCTCCCCAGCGGATACTCTCCACCCGTAATTGCTTCGTTTTCAACCTTAACAAGGTTTCTAAACAGCTAGAAGCCGTCGTATATGACGGCTTCTTTATTTTCCCTTATAATAAAGAGGTGAGACAAATTATTGATTGTATATACGAACAGGAGTCTTGTCCTATGAACGAAGCAAAACTGAACGAATACATACGCCGAAAAGCAGAGATTCTCCCCACAGCAGATGAAGCGGCCTCCGCGCTTGTTGCGGAATTGTTGGCGGAGATGGAGCAGTTAATGAAAGACAACGAGCGATTGCGCAAATCGCTGCACGCTGCCGGTAAGGGCAAGTCACGCGCTGGCATGTCCACCAAGCTGAAGGACGCACTATACGAATAGTTTGCCCTTCATCCAACTTTTGTTCATACGATTGGATAAATACCGTGTCCCCTTCAAAACATAAAGCCATATCTGTCTACTCGATGAAAACAGAATGTGCGGAGGGACACAATGAACACGAGAATCATGTTATTGGTTCTGTTTGCGGTATTGGCCGCTGGATGCACTCCATCCGGTAAATCACCTGCAGCCAAACATTCGCAAGAAGGCTACACGATTCAACAAAGGCAAATCAAAATGGCAGCTAAGGAAACCCCGCAGCTCGCCGGCGGGCAGGAAAGCCAAGTACGCGAGCCCAAGCCCCTGTCCTTAGCGGAGCTGCGCAAGAAATACCGTTCGCATTTTCTGCTGCAAGGACCTTCCGATCGGAAGTGCATCAGTTTGACGTTCGATGACGTGCCTGACAATCATTTCACTCCCCAGGTGCTGGATGTGCTGAACCAATACGGCGTAAAAGCTACCTTTTTCGTCGTAGGCAACCGGGCAGAAAAATATCCAGAAATCGTTCAGCGTATGGTAAACGAAGGACATGTAATAGGAAATCACTCTTACGATCACGCCAACTTGCCCAAATTGTCTGACGAAAGCTTTCGTCACCAGGTGACTCGAACCGAAGATATCGTCCGCGGGATTACCGGGCAGCAGATGCGCTACATCCGCCCCCCCTATGGCAATATAAGCGAGGAACAGATCAAATGGCTTGCCAGCCAAGACATGCTCATCGTGAATTGGAATGTCGACTCGCTCGATTGGAAAGGGTTGACTCCAGAACAAATAGAAGCAAACGTTATGAGCCATCTTACATCCGGTGCTATTGTGCTGCAGCATGCTGCTGGCGGAGAAGGCGGAGATCTATCCGGCACCGTCAAGGCGCTGCCGCTCATCATTGAGCAATTGAACCAGCAGGGTATTAAAATGGTGACGCTCCCCGAATTGCTGAGCAAGCCCGCTTACCGTCAGTGAGACAACCTCTAGCGAGGCCTTTTGAAGATGAGCGGCCGCGATTAAAGGTTGGTTTTATCGCCATAAACGATATTTCGGTTTCGCTTTAACGCTCCACCGTTCTTAAACATTCCTTAGTGGGAAATAACGAATCCCTTGCTAGCGAGCAAGGGATTGCTTTGTTCAATCATCATGTAATGGCAATCATCATTCCCACAGCCCCAAGGATTGATAAATCTCCTTAGAGACTACACCGTCGACTGGAAACCCCTGCATCCGTTGATATCGCTTCAATGCGGTCGTCGTTGCCCCGCGAAATCTCCCGTGACATTCTCCTTCATAGAACCCGGCCGCTTGCAGCCGATTCTGTATGAGCAGCACATCCCCGCCCGCGTCGCCTTCGGCCAGTCTCCGCGGCTCCCGGTACAGTCCGCCCAGCACATGCCCCAGCATTGTTACTTTCGTTCCGATGGGGACTCGTTCAAATAGCTCTTCCACATCCTTGTTCCGCATGCGCACACAGCCGTGACTTCGGTTATAGCCGATAGAATCGGGACGGTTCGTCCCATGAATGCCATAAATCCCCCACGGCACATTCAGCCCAATCCATCTCGTGCCGAAGCCCGGTCCCCAATGTTTCCCTTTAAATACGACCTCATATTGTCCAACCGGCGATGGAGTAGCAGGATTTCCGAGCGCTACCCGATATTTCTTGACTGGTCTGCCGTGAACGAAGAGAGTCAGCACGTGCTTAGAAGGATCGACGACGAGATGAACCGCCTCTTGCTCCGACATAATCGGCAGCGGTTCGGCTTGAGCCTTGGACGGCAGCAGTAGCATAATCAAAAGCAGGAACAAAACGGCGGTATGAATAATCGGGCACATTCTGCTATAAGCAGATATACATTTTACTGTATCGTTGTTTAACATCTTCAATTCTTCCTATAGTGTTCATAATCTGTACTATCCAGTAATAATATGGGTTAAATCCCTCTAGTTTATCCATCCCAACACTCTCCGCAGGCTGACCCGAAACTAAACTATCTGTCATCGTTGAATCATCTCAATGCGGTCAATATGTATTCATCGTATCGATGCATAACTCGTTACACGCATACTCCATGAATTCGACCATATAGCACTTGCACTTCCTTCACGATCACCAAGAAGCCAATCGGCATCCGATTGGCTTCTTGACGTTCTATTCTGTAACGAAATGTGAATACAGCAGCTGCAGCCAATCCGCCTAGCCGGGGCATGGCATCGGACGGCGGTTGCAGCCGAATTATCTAATTGGTACGCATTCTCATAATTACGGCAAGCATCTATCTTCGGAACGGGAGCAGTCCCTCATTCAACGATTGAGTGTTCGCATACACCTGGCGGTATACATCAAACAACTGCTCATACATTTCATTTCGGTTCGGATCCGGCTTCCAGCGTTCGGACGCCATCAGGAATGCATCCGCACAGACCTCCAGCGTTGGGAACCAACCCGCTCCATAAGCCGCCAGCATGGCCGCTCCCATCGCTGGACCTTGCTCGCTCTTCAGCTTCACCATCTCCGTGCCGAAGATGTCGGCCTGCATTTGCAGCCATGTCTCATTTCGCGCTCCACCACCGATAGAAATGACGGCGGATATTTCTTTGCCGGATGCGCGCAAGATTTCAAGCGATTCCTTCAAGGAGAACGTAATGCCTTCCAGCACGGCGCGGGCAAAATGCTGCAACGTGTGCGATCCGTCCATGCCGATGAAGCTTCCGCGAATAACTGCATCCGCATGTGGTGTCCGTTCGCCTACCAAATACGGAGTGAACAGTAGACCTCCCGAACCGGCGGGAATGTCTTCGATTCCATTCAGCAGCTCGTCGAAGGACAGGCCGTGCCCGAACGTCTCCTTGAACCATTGCAAGCTGTATCCGGCTGCAAGCGTCACGCCCATCACATAATAAGCATTCGTGAGGCCGTGATTGAAGAAGTGAACCTTGCCTTCATAATCTGCACAGCGATTCTCTTCATAGGCGAGCACAACACCGGACGTTCCGATGCTGCACATGGCTGTGCCGGGATGCAATATCCCCGCTCCAATTGCGCCGCAAGCGTTGTCCGCGCCTCCTGCGTATACCTTCGTCTGCGGGGACAAGCCGGTCTTTCCCGCCATCTCCGGCAGCAGCGTCCCGACACAGTCGGACGACTCCAAGAGCGGCGGGAACAGCGATAGCGGCAGGCCGAAGGCATCCGCAATTGCGGTGCTCCATTGCTTCTCAGTCACATCTAGGAGCAGCGTGCCGGCCGCATCGGAATAATCCGTCGCCATATGTCCCGTCAATCGGTAGCGGACATAATCCTTCGGCAGCATGAATGCCGCCGCGCGGGCGAACAGATCCGGCTCATTCTGCTGTACCCAGAGCAGCTTCGGCAGCGTGAATCCTTCTAGCGCTTGATTCTTCGCAATCCGAAGCAGTTGCGGTCCAAGCTCTTCCGTAATGCGGCGGCATTGCTCGGTCGTGCGGGTGTCATTCCATAAGATGGCATGACGCAGCGGAGCGCCGTCTTCGCCGAGCAGAACGAGGCCGTGCATCTGCCCGGAGAAGCTGATCCCGTCTATATCTGCGGCCGCGACGCCCGCTTCATTGACCAATCGCGCAATAGCGGCTACCGTTCCGTCAGTCCAATCCTCCGGCTTCTGCTCGCTGTAGCCCGCTTTCTCGTGAATGAGAGGATACGCTTCCGCAGCTTCCGCTATGACGGTTCCCTTCATATTCACGAGAATTGCCTTGACAGCGCTTGTCCCTAGGTCGATCCCAATGACGTATTTCATCTCGGTCTCTCCTTTCCAGCTATCGATCGCGAATTCCACATCCGTGATTCCCGCTTCATCGCGCCATGCCTTGGCTACTCGGCCAACAGGTACATGTTCAAGATACTTTTTACATGCTCCTGACGTCCGGACACATTTCTGCGGATATCATGATTCAGCGCATATTCTTCCAACGACTTGAGCGTGGCCGTGCCTGAAGCGATATCCTGACCGATCCCTTCGCGGAAGCTAGAGTAACGATTGGCAATCATGTCCTCGAACACGCGGTCTTCCAGCAATTTGGCCGCTGTCTTCAAGCCTTTCGCGTACGCATCCATTCCAGCAATGTGGGCAAGGAACAGATCTTCCGCTTCGAACGAGCCGCGCCGGACCTTCGCGTCAAAGTTGATGCCTCCGCGTCCCAATCCGCCGTTCATCAGCACTTCATACATCGCCAACGTCGTCGTATACAAATCGGTCGGGAATTCATCCGTATCCCAGCCGAGCAGCAGATCGCCCTGGTTCGCGTCCAGTGAGCCCAGCGCGCCGTTGATACGAGCTACGCGGAGCTCATGGTCGAAGGTGTGGCCGGCCAATGTCGCATGGTTCGCTTCGAGATTCAGCTTAAAGTGTTCTTTCAGGCCGTATTGGTGCAAGAAAGCGAGTGTGGTGGCCGCATCAAAGTCGTATTGATGCTTCGTCGGCTCCTTCGGCTTCGGTTCGATTAGGAACTGGGCATCAAAGCCAATCTCTTTTGCGTAATCGATAGCCATATGGAACAGACGCGCCATATTATCCAACTCGAGCTTCATGTCCGTGTTTTGAAGCAGCTCATATCCTTCACGCCCGCCCCAAAATACATAATTCAAGGCGCCGAGCTCCTTCCCGACTTCCAGCCCTTTCTTCACCTGCGCAGCAGCATACGCGTAGACGTCCGCATTGCACGTCGTTGCCGCACCGTGCACGAAGCGCGGATTCGTGAACATGTTCTGCGTGTTCCACAGCAGCTTCTTCCCGGTCGATGCCATGTACTCCTTCATCATGCTGACAATCACGTCAATGTTCCGGTTCGTCTCCCGCAGCGAATCGCCTTCCGGAGCGATGTCACGATCATGGAAGCAGAAATAGTCTATATTTGCTTTTTCCATAAATTCAAATGCGGCTTCCACTCTCGCTTTCGCTAAATCCATTCCCGACAGGCGATTCCAGGAGCGTTCCATCAAGGCGTCTCCGAACGGATCCGTTCCCCCATAGGTCAGCGTATGCCAATAGGCCATCGCGAAGCGCAGGTGCTCTGACATCGGCTTGCCCATCACGATCTCATCTGGACGATAATGCTTGAACGCGAAAGGATTGGACGATTGGCGGCCTTCATACTCAATCTTGTTAACGGTTGCAAAGTAGCTCATCTGCAGGTGCCTCCTCTTGAATTAAAACTTTACCCTCATCCTAGCATAATTTAATAACTTTGTATATCCATTAAACTAAGTAGGAAAAATATTATAATTTTGACTTATCCCCCATCATCTCGCTGCGCCCGTCACAGCCTAATTATGAAAAACTTGCTTAAATGAGCAATCCCTCCTAAACTAATAATCATTGACATTGTAAATTTAGAGCATAAATAAAGTTGTATCGATAAAGGATGAGGTATCAAGATGAAGGTCACCGGTGATCAAGCTCTCGTAAAAAAAATAAACACCTCGATCGCACTCGAAGCTATCCAGCTTCATGCCCCTATCTCGCGTGCGCAGGTTGCATCGATGACCGGTCTCAACAAGGCGACCGTCTCGAATCTGGTGAATGAATTGTTAGAGCAGCAGCTTGTGCTCGAAATCGGTCCGGGACAATCCAGTGGGGGGCGAAAACCGCTCATGCTGTTGTTCAACCGCCATGCGGGCTATACCATTGGCATCGAATTAGGCATAGGAAGCTTCACGGCAATCCTATGCGACTTATCAGGACAGATTGTGCTGGAGGAAGCCAACATTCCTATCCGCAGCAATGAATCGGAGCATGTGATCGACAGCCTATGCGATACGATCACTGCGCTTCGCAGCCAAGCTCCCTCCGCGCCTTACGGCACGATAGGGATCGGCATCGGGGCGCCGGGAATGGTCGATGAAGAAGGCAACGTCCTGTTCGCGCCGAACTTGGGCTGGAGGAATGTTGCGCTGAAACGGGCTATAGAGGAGCGGTTTCCCGGGGCGATCGTCACTGTCGACAATGAAGCCCGCGCAGGCGCCATCGGCGAATGGGAGTACGGCGCAGGCGAGAAAGCGCAGCATCTCGTCTATATCAGCGCAGGGGCCGGCATCGGTACCGGAACGATTATCGGAGGGGAATTGTTCAAGGGCGCATATGGCTATTCTGGCGAAATGGGGCATATGACGATTGAAGCGAACGGCCGCAAATGCAGCTGCGGCAACCGGGGTTGCTGGGAGCTGTATGCTTCGGAGAAGGCGATTGCAGAAGCTGGCAAGAACGTGAGCTATCATAGCTTGGAAGAAATCATGCAAGCTGCTGAGCAGGATGAGCCGAACGCGCTTCACACGCTGCATCAGATTGGTGAGTACTTGGGCGTCGGCATCGCCAATATTATTAACACGTTTAACCCAGAGCTAGTCATTATCGGCAACAAGCTCACCCAAGCCGAACGTTGGATCCGCAAGCCGCTTCTGCGGACGGTGCAACAGCGTACACTCCAATCGCATCAGCATGGATTGCAAATTCATTTTTCCTCGCTGCAGCAGCGTTCGACCGTGCTTGGCGCGGCCAATCAGGTCATTCAATTGTTCGTCGGACGAACTAAAGTGTCCGTATAAACGCACAAAGGGCCGTCTACTGTCCGTTTGACTGAAAAGGAGGCGGCCTTCGATTGCGCTCAATCTCATGAATGAGCGCATGCTCGTATCCTATAGTATGTTCCGGATGCCACCATAAATGGGCATATGCATGTGCCAGATCGGATGATAGCACGCGCCGCCCCCCTGCACCATGGTTAGAGCAGCGGTATAGCGCAACATATAGATAGCGCTTACAATTTCCTAGAGACACGTGGAGGACTCGTCTAATGAGGCACTAGATGTTACTAGATGTTTCTATCTTCCGCTTCGCCCTTTGCCTCACTCTCCCATCCCGTCAGAAGATGTGGCGCACAAGCATTCCCCCCCTTGTCCCATCCCATCAGAAACTGATTCGTTTAGCCTTAATAACCTGGCTACTCTTCTAGAACAGTATGTTTTCCAGTGTTGGGCAAGTTCATCCTTTGTGTCTGACCTACGTTAGTTCTGAATCAAAGGGAGAATGGCTCAAAAGACTGGACACTCGCATCATCGCTCGCAAACCTGCTGAAAAAATCACTGCATAGAACTTAAACATTCCTTCATGTCAAAAAAGCCGGAATCAACATCCCGGCTTTTCCCCAGTGTATGGTTAGAACCAGCAGGAACGCAATACGATTACCAACAAAATGAAGAGAACCAAAATTACGCCTGTAGAAGTAAAGAAACCACCACATCTTCCAGCAATGTCGCTCATTTAATGTCCTCCTTCACCGTTATTAATGTGTACTTGCGTTGTTATTGTATGGCCTGCTGTGACAAAAAGATTCTTTTAAATGCCCATATCCATCAAATTTGCGCTTCTGCCCTGCCAGCCTGTAGTTTGTCCACCCACTCGCATGAGCAATAACTCACATATGATAACGTGTATTCAATTATATTATCTTATGGGAAAAGGGGATGTGAAGCATGACATTTCGCGACAAAGCTCTTCGTCTTCGTGGACACAATGTGCGGGTCACCACCAGAAAAGGCACTTTTACTGGAAGACTGACCTCGGTCGGCACCGATTTTCTGGTGTTGAGTTCTATTACCGGACGCCGCAGAAGAAACCGCATAATCCGGCTGGTAGAAATTATCGCCTTGCTGTCCTTGCTGCGATAACCCCGGATACGAAGCGGAACGAAAACCGCCAGCATCCGTTGGCGGCTTTGTATATTTTCCTTGCATCATCATGATCTAAAGCTAGTGTTTATAGTAGCGTATTGACAAAAAAATCCTGTATAATGAAACAGAATTCATATCTATTTAGGAGGTTCATTCAATTGAGTCCAAACATACATATTTTTCACGAAGCGCCTACGCCAGAGGAATATATCGCTTTGCGAGTCGCTGCCGGTCTTAGTGCCAAAAGCTTAACAGGAGCCGAAATCGCTTTGAAAAACTCCATCTTCGCAGTCACATTGAGACATGAAGACGAGCTCGTAGGCATGGGCCGAATCATCGGAGACGGCGGTTGCTTTTATCAAGTTGTAGACATCGCGGTTGCCCCTTCTTATCAAGGCAAAGGGTTGGGGAAACTGATCATGACGGAAATCACCAATTACTTAGAGAACAATGCGCCTGATAAATCTTATGTCAGCCTGCTAGCGGATGTCCCCGCCGATCATTTATACAAGAAGTTTGGCTTCGATTATACGCACCCCAAGTCTCTAGGCATGTATAGAAGATACTAGGCAGCTGACAACTTCATGCAAACAAGAAATAGACCATCCTTCCAAGGAAGAGGTCTATTTTACTTTTTCCACGGTATACAGAAGGATATGTGCATGCAAAAAATCCCTTGCAGACGCAAGGGATTAACATTCAGTATGTATGGTGCGGTAGAGAGGACTCGAACCTCCACGGGCGTACGCCCACTACCCCCTCAAGATAGCGTGTCTGCCATTCCACCACTACCGCACATCTAATCCCTCATGAAGGGGACAACAATTAATATATCATCATTTGAAGCTCTTGTAAAGTGGATCGTTCCTCCGCAACGGAGGTTTCCAAAACAACTAAGACCATCAATCCGAGAAGCTGCGTTACGAAAACGCTGACAGCATTTACGAATAGACATGTAAGGCGTCCTAATGGTCCCGATCGGAACGGGATAAAACCTAGGGGCAATGCCCCCGCTGCTCGCGATCGACATTTATTTGATTTCCGTCTTATCAAATTGTCTCGAGTTGGGACCCCATCCCGCACTTCTTCCCAAAAACAAAAAAAGCCTTAACATCAAGGCTTTACGATTGCTTGGTTATGGTGCGGTAGAGAGGACTCGAACCTCCACGGGCGTACGCCCACTACCCCCTCAAGATAGCGTGTCTGCCATTCCACCACTACCGCACATTTTAGGGAAATATGCTACCAGCATCTCCAGAATAACTGGTGAGCCATGAAGGACTCGAACCTTCGACACCCTGATTAAAAGTCAGGTGCTCTACCAACTGAGCTAATGGCTCTCATGCTGACTGAACATTGCTGTTCGCCATGATTCATTTCTAGTAAAAGAAATGGTGACCCGTACGGGATTCGAACCCGTGTTCCCGCCGTGAAAGGGCGGTGTCTTAACCACTTGACCAACGGGCCATGGTCACACTTTCATCATCACCTCTGCGGCGACAATTAAGAGTATAACAAACGGCATGAACGTTGACAAGCTTTTTTTTCAAAACTTTTTTTACCAATTGGCAAAATGTTTTTGTGCTGATAAGACACCACCCGCGTTACCTGCGCTTCCTCAAACGGTCACACTAAATACGATAAAAATACCGTCGCCGTACCGAAATAAACAGTTAATGAAAAGATGTCATTCAACGTCGTAATCAGTGGCCCGGACGCTACGGCTGGATCGGCATTGCATTTGTACAAAATGAGCGGAATGACAGTCCCGGCCATCGTCCCGATGATGACAGTGAGAAACAAGGAACATCCGACGACAAGGCCGAGCGCTACACTTGATTGCCATATTCCCGCCACCAAGGCCACGGATCCGCCGCATACCATACCGATAATAAGTCCTACGAACAGTTCGCGCCATAACAGACGTCGAACGATAGCTTTGTCTATATTTTCGGAAGATAATCCACGAATGACGACAGCTAGTGATTGAGTGCCTGTATTCCCTGTCATTCCGGCAATCATGGGCATGAAGAAGGTTAACGCCACCACCTGCTGCAATGTTTCTTCGAACCGGCTTATAATGCTGCCGGAGACGAGCCCGAGAAAGAGCAGCATAATGAGCCATGGCAGCCTGCGCCGTGCTGCGGTTACTGCATTCGTGCGAAAATCGATAGTCTTATCGGTTGCTGATAGCTTGTTAATATCCTCATGCGCCTCTTCCCGCAGGACGTCGATGACGTCATCGACGGTCACGATACCGATGAGCTTGTCATCCGCATCCACGACCGGCATGGACAGGAAGTCGTATTGCTCGAACAGCTTTGCCACTTCTTCTTGGTCTGTGTCTGCCGTTACGGAAATAACCTTCTCGTTCATGAGCTCCTGTATCGTTTCATTCTCCTGAGCAAGCACCAGCTCCCGATAGGACAAGGTGCCGACGATACGCTTCTGTTCGTTTACTACATAGAAATAATGCACGTGCTTCGTCAGCTCTGCGAAGGCCTTAATTTTCTCCACCGCTTCCCGCACCGTGTAGCGGTTATAGAACCACACGTAACGGTTGGTCATCAGACCGCCCGCCGTCTCCGGCTCGTAGGTGAGCAAGTGACGCACCGTGTCGCTCTCTTCCCGTTCCATCAACGAGAGGAGGAATTCCTTCGCTTCCAGACTAACGGCAGCCATCATATCGGCGACGTCGTCATTATCCATCCGGTTCAGCACTTCGGCGGCGCGTTCGCGCCCGAGCATCTGAAACGCTTCAAGCTGTAAATCCGGGTCCAGCTCGCGGATCATTTCCGTCAACTGATCGATTTCCAGAGCACTCAGCAAGTGAGATCGCTTCGTCATCTTCGCATCGCGATAGACGACGGCCAAGTCGTACGGCTGCCAATAACGCAGCTCCCGCTTCACCTCTTCTGTCGTACCTTCTAATATGCGGTCCGCTTCCTCGAGGATATCTTCCGGTTCAGAGGGGGCTTTTCTCTTTTCTTTCATGTTGTCGCCGTCGTCACGATTGATATCTGATGATAATTTATCGCTCACGCCGCTCACCTCCTGCAATACTCTTTCTTACCCTATATCCAATGACATAGAACCCCTGTTCAATAATACACTACGCAATATTCACGAACTAGGACATACGATAAATCCAGTTCAAGCTCTCATAGTGTATGAAAAAAAGCAAGGAATAACCACGAATGAATTCGCAGTAAATCCTTGCCCTGTCTTATATTCGATATCGTAAGGCAGCATTCCTGCCTCTGTAATCGATTTGCTTCTTTTTTCTCCGACTCATTATTTTACCGATCAATATACGGCCAAGCGGCGAATCATTGGCTCTTCCATGCATTCGATTATACGCAGGCGGATACTAGTGGTCTCGAGCGGTTCGATCCGATCGATCTTCTTGTGCCCAATCGCGCTGCCCTGCGCTACCGTCTTCCATTCCCCGTCAACCCGGGCCTCCACCACATAAGCACGGACTCGCTCCCCATACGCAATACCTTCCATCGCAATGACATGCTCGATCGCCTGTTTTTCTCCCAAGTCGAGTACAACTTCCATTCCTGCGCCCGTCGTCTCGGCAATACATTGTCCGAATCGGCGGCGGATTTCCGTTCCGAATTCCTGTACGCGCTCTACATCACAATCGGGCAGCAGGCCGCGGTCATCTGGCGAGACATTCAGGAGCAAGGTTGTCCCATGGCCAACGGAGCGGTAATACAAGTCCATCAGATGGTCTAATGAATGCAGACTGCTCTCATCATTCGGGTGCCAGAACCAATGTCTCGCCCGAATCGGCACATCACATTCCGCAGGAACCCATTCCGGCGTGGCTTCCATCCACGTGTTCATGTCGCTCGTGAACATGCTCACGCGAGCGCTTTCAGCAGTGTTCCAGCACGGATACGGAGCGACTCCATCTTCATTCCCCACCCAACGAATCGTCGGCGCGCCCATATTGAAAATCATCGCATCCGGTTGATGCTGCTTCACAAGACCAATGATGCGCGGCCAATCGTATTGGCGACCTTCCGAGCCCGCTCCGTCGAACCAGACTTCCACTAACGACCCATAGCCCGTCAAAAGCTCTGTGAGCTGTTCCGCATAAAAGTCATCATAAGCAGCAGGATCGCTATAGCACGCAGCATTGCGGTCCCAAGGAGATACGTACAACCCTAGAAGCATGCCCTCTTCCCGGCACGCATCGGCCACTTCACGCACCACGTCGCCTTGACCGTTCTTCCATGGGCTTGATTTCACCGAATAGTCTGTCGTCTTCGTCGGCCACAGACAGAACCCATCGTGATGCTTGGCCGTCAGGATGACATATTTGAATCCGGCCACCTTGGCCGTGCGGATCCATTGCCCCGCATCCAGCTGCGCCGGGTTGAACAATTCCGGGGAATCAGTTCCTTCTCCCCATTCCTGATCACAGTACGTATTGATCCCAAAATGAAAAAACATCCCCAATTCCAAGTCCTGCCACGCCATTTGCTGCGGGGTAGGCAAAGCCAGCTTCGTCTTCGTCATAACGCCCTCTCCCTTACTTCAAATTAGTAATGTGGTCAGACAGTTGCGACAAGCGTTTTCGATAACATTATAAGTCGTTCTGCACCATGCAAGAACCTATTATGACTTCGAGATAGTGGAGTTAAATCCTTCATCAATAAGCAAATGGAAGCATGAAAATGTGCGCGCTGTCAAGCAGCTATCCGCCGGCAGCATGACACCGGCGGATAGTATAGAAAGCAACCTTTATTTTTTAATAGCGTTGCTGTAAATCTCTAAATATTTCGGCAGCTGCAAGCCGTCGAAGCCTTTCACATACGCATCCCAATCCTTATCCAAACTTTTGCTGCCGGTAATGAACTGAGCCATGTTGGACTCGACATAGTCACTAATGGACGTCTGCAGTTGAGCTACTAAAGAAGCGTCCTCGGCTGCGATAAATACGTCTGCTGGGAAAGCCATTTCCGGCTTCGCGAACGGTTCATATTTCTTCGACTCGTTGCGCAGGCGAAGGCCATAGCCGTCTTCCGCGAACATATCATCCGGCACCGCAAAGGAATCGCGTAATTCATTCGTCATTTTCATAATGCCAAGCTCCTGCCAAGTTCCGTTCTGGACTTGCGATACGCCTGGCTTCGGCGTTTGCTTGAAGCGTGCAGGTTGACCGTCAGCCGTCTTCTCGCCTTCCTTCGCTTTGTGCCAGCCATCGCCTTCCTTACCCATGCTCGTATACACCGTTGCTTCTTCGGTGTACAGATAATCTGCAAAGCGAATCGCCGCAATCTGCTGCTCTGGTGTCGCTTTGTTCGTAATCGCGAACTGTCCGTTGCCAGCGCCGACGAAGTATCCGGTCAGCTGCACGCCATTCGGTCCTTTCAACGGCGGAACCGTTACATATTCTTTATGGCGAGGCGTCAATTCGTTCGGATTGTATATATAGCTGATAAGCGCCGTGGACACGGCTCCCATCACATTGTCAGGCTTGTTGCCGATTTGCTTGACGGCATCTGCGTTCTGGGTGAAGGAAGCTTTATCGATAAGCCCTTCAGCATACAGTTTATTGATAAAGCGCAGTCCTTCGCGCCATGCTTCTTGATTCGGCGAAAACTTAATGTCACCGTTATCCATATACATATACGTATTGGCATCATTATAAATGAAAGCGTTCATCAAATAGGCATCCAAACCGCCGCCCCACATGTCCTTTTTCCCTGCCGTAGTTAGCGGAACCTCATCTGCTTTGCCATTTCCGTTCGGGTCCTTCTCTTTAAACGCTTTCAGCATTTGATAGAACTCTTCCGTCGTCTCCGGCATTTTCAATCCAAGCTTATCAAGCCAGCTCTGGTTCACCCACATTTTCGAGGCATAGGTGCAGTGATAGCATTCGTTCACTTTCGGGATCGTGTAAATGTTGCCGTCTGGCGTCGTCATCGCATCCTTCAAGTACGGAATTTCAGTCATGGCCTGCTTGATGTTCGGAGCATATTTATCAATTAAATCATTCAACGGAACAAATACGCCCTGCTGTCCGTACTTCATCTGGTCTGCCTTGGAGAAGTTGCCGGCGAGAATGACTTCCGGATAGTCTCCGCTTGCCATCATCAATTGCTTCTTCTCTTCAATGGCACCCTCTGGCACAACGTCCCATTTAATTTTAATGTTTGTTTTCTCTTCAACAAATTTTGTGAATTCGTTCGTCTCTAAATTTTCTATCGCTGCCGATTGCGGCGCGAACATCTTAAGTGCCATCTGCTCTTTTGCAATCGGATATTCTCCTACCGGATTGAATAGTTCACCGGCATTCGCCACTTCGTTCGCGGCGGCATTTCCCTTTCCTTCTTCTTTGCCAGAGCCGCCCGAACCGCTGGAGCAAGCCGCCAAAAGCAGTGAGGCGCACAGCAATACCGCAAGCATCGTCGTCCATTTCAATTTCATCTTACAAGACCCTCCCTTTTATATTCTCGAATTGAGTTGTAATCTGGCAGAGATTAACCTTTTAATGAACCGATAAGGACTCCTTTTACAAAGTGCTTTTGCACGAAAGGATAAATCATCAGCACCGGAGCGCTCGCCACCACGATAAGCGAATATTTCAGCAGCTCTGACATGCCTTGCAGCTGCAGCATATCATCCACGTTCGCCATCATCGTCGGATCGACCGTGTTCAGGATAAGAATATTCCGCAGCACGATTTGCAGCGGGAACATATCCGGCGATTTCAAATAAATGAGAGCGCCAAAATAAGAGTTCCAGTGGCCAACGGCGTACATTAGCGTCATGACAGCGATAATTGGTTTCGATAGCGGCAGCACGACACTTGTAATAAAGCGGACGTCGCTGCAGCCGTCAATCTCCGATGCCTCAGCCAATTCTTCCGGAATACTCGTCTGAAAGAACGTACGGGCGATAATGACCTGGAAGACAGCCAATGCGCCTGGAATAATCATGGCCCAGCGGGTATCGATCATTCCTAACGACTTCACAACCATATAGTTCGGAATAAGACCGCCATCGAACAGCATCGTGAAGACGAGCAGCATCATGATGATGTGACGTCCGTAGAACGTGCGACGAGATAACGGATACGCGATGAGTACGGTCATGACGACGTTCACGAACGTGCCAGCCACGGCGTAGAAGAGCGAGTTGCCGTAACCGGTCAAAATATTCGGATTCGCAAAAACTGCTTTATATCCGGCCAGTGTAAAATCAACCGGGAACAACCATACGCGACCCGAGTTGACAGCCTGCGGCGAACTGAACGAAGCGCTCAAAATATGCAGCAGCGGGAATAAAACGATGACCAGCGCGCCGCTTAATACGACGTACACAAAGATGAGAAACAGGCGGTCAGGAAGCGACTCGCGAATAGCGGGTTTATTCATGGATGCTGCCCCCTTTACCACAGACTCGACTCTGACAGCTTGCGCGCAATCGCATTGACCGTCACGATGAGTACGAGATTAATGATGGAATTAAATAGTCCGATTGCTGTTGAGAAGCTAAAATTCGCATTTAACAAGCCGACCTTGTATACGTAAGTTGAAATAATCTCGGAAGACTCTAAATTGAGCGGGTTTTGCATGAGGTACATTTTTTCGAAGCCGAGACTCATCATGCTGCCCACGTTCAAGATGAGCAAAATGACCATGACGGGGAATATGCTCGGCAAATCGATATTCCAAATCTTCTGGAAGCGCGTCGCGCCGTCTACCTTGGCAGCTTCGTACAAATCCGGATTGACTCCAGATAAAGCCGCGATGTATATGATTGCGCCGTAACCGGTAAATTGCCATACGTCAGACCAGACATAAATCGATTTGAACAACTCCGGCCTTCCCATGAAATCGATGCCTTCGAACCCGAACAGGCGCAAAATGTTATTAAGCATGCCGACGTTCGGAGACAGGGCAACGATGATGATGGATACCATAATAACGGTAGAAATGAAATAAGGGGCATAGGTAACCATTTGCACGGTCTTCTTAAAGAAACCGTTCTTAATCTCATTCAAAAACAGTGCCAATAGGATGGGGGCAGGAAATCCGACTAACAATCCGTACAGACTGACCACGATGGTATTACGGATGTAATTCCAGAAGTAGGGCGAGTTCAAAAACTGCTCGAAATATTTAAACCCTACCCACGGACTCTCCCAGATCCCTTTTACGACGTTATACTCTTTAAAGGCGATAAGCACTCCGCCCATCGGAACGTACTTGAAAATGATAATGTAAGCGATTGGCAGAAAAACGAGCAAATATAGTTGCCAATGCTTCTTCATTTTCTTACCGGCACCGTCGGCAAACGCGAAGCGCGATGTCGTCAGGCGGCGGGAGGCAGTTCCGGGCGTGACGTTTGCCATAGTTCATTCCTCCTTCATCCCTTTTGCAACCGATTACAAAAGAGGATTCATTATTGAGCCAGTTCATATTTGCGGCGTCGATAGTATCGAGCCTCCCGGGTTGCCTTGATTATAAAAGACGAAATGATGCCATTACAATCAACCGTTTTCTTAAGGCTTAACGGATTTCGCCACACCGTCTAACCCGCTCCCGGCAAGGGGTTTATTGGTAACAATAGATGATTTTCGCCTGCTTGATATGTTTCGCAATCCCGCCTGATCATCACAAAAAAAGCGCCGTTGCTACCAACACCGGGCTCGATCAGAAACCCGATGCCGATATTCGGCGCTTTCAATTATTTGTCGCGTGTCAAGGCTATAGCCTGCGCCGAGATGACGTGCGGTATTCTCCCGGAGCAACCCCTTCCACTTTCTTAAATACGCGGCTGAAGGATACTGCTCCGCCATAGCCTACCCGCTCAGCTATCGTTTGAATGGAGGCATCACTGTCCCGAAGCATCCGCTTCGCATGCTCTAAGCGGATGTGGATGAGGAAATCAATGAATTTCTCGCCAGTCACATCCTTGAACGATTTGCTTAACGTTTTTGGCGGCACTTGGAACCGTTCACTTAAATGGTCCAGCGACAACTGAGGATGCGCATAGTTCGCTTCGATGTACGCCTGGATCTGACGTATCAACGCGACGGAATGCTCCGCATCTGCAGCAGCAAGCCGTTGCCCCGCCTGCTTCAGCAGCTCGGACAGCATCTGTTCAAGCTCCTTCAGCGTTTCGCATTCGTCAATCTGCTCCATCCAACTCGTTGCATCTGGAAGAGAATCACTCGCTCGCGCCATCAGCTTCATCCGCTTGTTCATTTCCGAGTCTAGCTGTGTGCAAGCCTGTACGACCTCTTGACGGGTATACCTTGCCGCTTGCAGCATTTGAATCCATTCCAGCAGACGTTCGTGCCACTCTCCCTTTCCTTGCGCAACGCTATGCACGAGCGCTCGGGTAAGCGGCGTCACATCAACACCCACTGTCTGATGCTCCTTCTCTATGAGCACCCGATTGATCCCGCAGGTCATCTTGCGGCTTAACGATCGCAGCGCCTGAGCGAACGCTTGCGGAATGTTATGGATAGAAGCGGCAACATCACTGACGCTTGCCGTAGATGTCCATTTCAAATAATTTTCAATCCAAGGCAGCATCTGTTCCATCACATCCGCAACTTTGCGGGCAGCATGCTGAGGCTCCGTCTGATCGGACGCAGGCTGCCAAAGCATGACGAGCCGTTCCCCCGTCAACCAATCGGCCCACACCTTCCACTCATACTCTGCGGCTATTTCATGAAAGGCCGATTTCATAGCATATTGAAGCAAGAAGCGATCCCGCCGGGAATACGCTTTCGTGAACGAAAGATACCGATCGATTTCGACCACGACGATGACGCACCAACGCTCTGAATCCAACGGAACATCCAATTTATTTTCCTTATTAAGCGGATGCTCTTCATAGCTGCCGTCCAACCATTGCCGAAATGCGTAATTGCGCAGAAATATGGCATCCTTCTTGCCTCGTTCCGCACTCTCATCACGCTCGGCAAACATTCGATCGAGAGCGGATTCGATGACGGCAAATTCATCCCAGCGCGATTGGTCCGATTGCAGGGAGGACGTTGTCTCGGCAATGGTATTGACCCGCTGTACCAGATTCGCGACTGGCTTGTAATGGCGGTGGGTGATGTACACAATCCAACCCATCGCGGCGAGGAGCAGCATCATGCCGCCAATCATCCATACATTGAACCATTCCTCAATACGGAATAAAGCTTTCCCCTTCTGAAACCCGCTCTCAAAAATCCACCCCGTATAAGGCGACATATAGTCCGATACAACCGTGTAAGAAGGTGAAACGCTAGGGTTATCGGTATCATCATCCAGTAAATTCACACCTAATCGATCGCGGATGCTGACGGCATTCAAATCGGAGGCATACCACTCTTGAACTAAGGATTGAATGGAGGCTGTGGCGACGTTCACGACGATCATTCCGTCTCCTCCGCCGGTTAAAGGCACGTGGCGCACGAGCGACACGACAGACTTTCCATCTTGAAAGTCATATTCTTTAAAGGGGCGCGCACCGACCCAAGCATATTCATTGCTGCGGATATGGCGGTGTGCATCGATGAAGTCTTTGTCCATATATTCGCGGATGGGGAAGGCGCTGCTGCTGCTAAGCACCGTTTCATCTTGAAACCGGACGAGATACACGGTATCGATAAGCAGATTTCTGGCGCTGATCCGTTTCATGAGCTTCTTGATGCGCATATGTAAAGCGACATCATTGTTTTTCTTACCGTGAAAATATTGTTCCAGCTCTGGCGCATTCAACACTTCGGAGACGACCATTTGGTCAATATCTTTCAAAGAAGCGTCCGTGGCCCGAAGAGCTTGAAGGAGGAGCGATGAATTCGACTGAATTGCATCTTTGCGGCTTTGTTCGCTTAACGTCTGAAAGAACACAAAGAATAGGAAGCTGACTACAATAATAAATACAGGCATATACGACAGCAATAAGCGGTAAAACCATCGCTTGGCCATAACGTAACGTTCCTCCTTCGAATTCCACAGCAAGGATTGAAAGAGAGGGATGTTCGCCCCCTTATGAAGTAAACGCTTACATATGTGATAAACAAAAAAATCCCTCACGGGACTTTATGTGTTCCATAAATGGCGGAGAGAGAGGGATTCGAACCCTCGCGGCTGTTACACCCTAACGCTTTAGCAAAGCGCCCCCTTCGGCCTCTTGGGTACCTCTCCAAAAAGTGGCTCCCCGAACAGGACTCGAACCTGTGACAACTCGGTTAACAGCCGAGTGCTCTACCAACTGAGCTATCAGGGAAAGACAATTATTAATATATCATGAATACTTAATGGTGTCAAGTGTCGGGAATGAAATTCCCTATTCCCTCATTCTTTCCCGTACTGTATTCTGGTTCAGCTATGCTGCTGCTCAAACCATTGGGATAGCGTAACGATAAGCGCTCCCATCCGTTCTTCCTCTGGAACAAGAATTCGCTCCACACCTTCGTCTGCGATGGCGGCAGCCGTTACTTTGCCGACGGCAGCCATTAAGGTCCGCTCCTTAAAGACTTCAAGCAGTTGCCCGGTCAGCCCCTGTTCTCTGGCATACGCGAACAAGAACCGCGCCTGTGGAGCGCTGGTCATCGCCACGGCGTCGATCTTCCCTTCGAGCAGTTCCTCGGTGAGCTGCCGGAGCACGCTATCCTCTGGCGGGGTATGCCGGTATGGCATCAATTCCACCGATTCAGCACCAGCCTCCTGAAGGAATTGCACCAGCGCCGGGGCGGGGTCTCCGTGCAGCTGCAAGGCAGCGCGGGTCCCTGCAAAGCGTTCAGCGCCGCCCGATCGCAATGCGCGTATTAATCCAAGCGTCGAGCCGTCATCATCGCGCACGTCCACCGCGAGCCCTAAGCGACGCAGCGCATTAACCGTCTTATAGCCCCGTGCTGCATGGCGGAGCTGAGCAAGCTTGGCAAGCAGCGCATCCCCCTTCCCTGCTGCTCGTGCGGCTTCGACGAGCTTGTCCACTCCCATTCCGGTCGTCCAGATCGCCCAATCGATCGGCTCATAAATCAGCTTGTCCACCTCGGCCTCCAAATGCTCGAACTGCTCGAACATCGTGCCCTGTGTCGGCCGAATAAGTGACGTCCCACCTTGCTTGGAGACGATCGTCGCCATTTCTTCCGCTTTACGCGGCCCCGTTAACGCAATGACCTTGCCTTCACATTTCGACATGTACGTATTCCTCCTCTTCTCCGTTCCATAATGCCCCGCACGCAGGCCGCAAAGCCTTACGTTCTAGCCCCAGTGTCCCTTGCTCCCTTTCCCCTCGCTGTTTGCCCCTCTAGGGCAAGCAGCCGCAGCGGTCCGCGGCAGCGCCCGCATACGTATCGCTTCACATCTACCTTTCGTTTACGCAAATAGGTCTGCTGGCAATGTACGCATTCCAAGCGATAGCGGTACGGCTCGGTCCGCTTCGGCGCAGTACCCGGCAAAGCCTTGCAATAGCGCGATCCGCCTACCGTTTGCAGCAGCTCCTTGAACTCTTTATCCCGATGACGATACCCTCTTCCCTCAATATGCAGATGATAGTGGCACAGTTCATGCTTGATGATCCGCTCCACTTCCTCCGCTCCGTTCTCTGCGAGCTGCTTCGGATTGATTTCAATATCGTGGGACTTGAGCAAGTAGCGTCCTCCCGTTGACTTGAGTCTGGCGTTGTACCGGGCCCGGTGACGAAACGGTTTACCGAAGTCCCGGATCGACACCTGTTCGATCCAGACCTGCAATCGCTCGTTCGACTCCTGCATTGTGAATCACCCTACTTCCTACTTGAATTTGTACTGGAAGTTCAGTACACTGTCAAGAGTAGAATTGCGGAAGAAGAGAGGGAATACGGATGCCGAAGATGCGCTATGTTCTATTTCAACGTGAAGGGACATTGGAATTTGTCGAAATGCCTTCCGATTATGCCTACCAATTGAGCGCACTCAATCTGCGATTGTATAAGGAGATTGGCAAGCTCACCGCCTCAGGTGTTCCGAAGCTGCCTGCTGCGATCGCGGAATGCGATCATCTGGAATTGCTGCGGGAAGAAGATACAATAATTAGCGGATTGGATTATGTGAATCGATTGGAGCGCGCCTTCGCCTCCATTCAAGAGGATCAGTATCCGCTTATCGCTCTCTTGACGGAGATCCGGGCGCTGCAAGCGCAGATGGAGCAATGGTACGAAGAAGAATACGAAGGTTAGGCCACGTACGGACAAGCTGCCATTATAACAATGTAACAATACTTTTTCTCAGCAGACGAACAGAGCTGCCGCATGAAGCGGCGGCTTTTTTTCTATGCTCGGAATACATAGGCTGCATCGCTATACGAGTGCATTTAGCCGGAACACTGCCATTTGGGCGGGTCGCCCGGCTTTTTGCAAGCGGACCTGCACCAAAATCGGCATTTGCCCATAAGATAGCGTTACAACGACGAATCTCTCGTCCCCGGTTGAAGGAGGGATGCTCATGCCGCAATGGTTGTGCAATCAATTGATGCGCGCCTTTCATAAAAAAGACCGCCGTCAAATCAAACTGTTGAATGAGTGTTGGTTTTTTTATCGTTCGAAGCCTCGTGTTCATTCGTAAATGCATTCGTAAATGCATTCGTAAATGCATTCGTTACGCACGAAGAGCCCGGAAATCGGAAGTAAAGCTGCCTGACCGTCACAAATGAAAAGTCAAACCCCCGACCGTGAGCGCTACGACTCGCATAAGAGCCGCACTTCCGGACGGGGGCTATGATTGGTTCGCTATTCTATGTTCGGACGCTTCATCGTCAGACCGACGCGTCCTTTCTTCACGTCCACTTGAAGTACCCATACCGTGACATTATCGCCGACGGAGACGACATCAAGCGGGTGCTTCACATAACGGTCGCTCAACTGTGAAATATGCACTAAACCGTCATTCTTAATTCCGATATCGACGAACGCGCCGAAATCGATTACGTTCCGCACCGTTCCCTTAAGCTCCATGCCCGGCCGCAAATCTTCAATCTGCAGCACGTCTGTACGGAAAATTGGCGGCGGCAGCTCCTCGCGCGGATCGCGTCCTGGGCGCAGCAAGCTGTCGATAATGTCCTTCAACGTCGGAACGCCTACATCCAGCTTCTGCGCCAAGGCAGAGACGTCCGCGCGCTGCAGCGATTCCGCCAGCTCTGGTGTTCCAATGGAGTTGAGCCGCAGTCCGAGCTCGGTGAACAGCCGATCGACGACACGGTACGATTCGGGGTGAATCGGCGTTTTGTCGAGCGGGTGATCGCCTTCGATAATACGCATAAAGCCAACACACTGCTCAAACGCCTTTGGCCCTAAGCGCGGCACCTTCTGCAGTTGACGGCGCTCGGTAAACTTCCCGTTCTCCTCCCGGTATTTGACGATATTTTTCGCCAACGTCGCGTTAACGCCGGATACATACGATAATAATGATGGCGAGGCGGTATTCACGTCAACACCGACATGGTTGACTGCTGATTCCACGACGGCGCCCAGACTCTCTTCCAGCCGCTTCGGCGCAACGTCATGCTGATATTGACCGACGCCAATTGCTTTCGGGTCAATCTTCACGAGTTCTGCCAGCGGGTCCTGCATGCGGCGGGCAATCGAGACAGCACTTCGCTCCGCAACGTCAAGCGCCGGGAATTCCTCCTGCGCCAACTTGGAAGCCGAATAAACGCTGGCGCCCGCCTCGTTCACAATGGCATACTGCAGTGTCCGATCCTTGCGGGAGCTCATCCAGTTCGCCACGAACTGCTCGGTCTCGCGCGACGCTGTCCCGTTCCCGATGACGACGAGCTGGGCACCATATGTATCGGCGAGGCGGCTGAACATCTTCTCTGCTTCCGCTGTCTTGTGGTGAGGGGCGGTCGGATACGTGACAGCCACTTCGAGCATCTTGCCCGTTTCATCGACGACAGCGAGCTTGCAGCCTGTCCGGAACGCCGGGTCCACTCCAAGTACCGTCTTGCCCTTAACCGGCGGCTGCAGCAGCAGGCTGCGCAAATTTTGGGCGAATACTTGAATCGCCTGCTCTTCGGCCTTATCCGTCAACTCGTTGCGGACGTCCCGTTCGATGGACGGAGCGATGAGCCGCTTATAAGCATCTTCAATCGTCGCCTTCAACAAGTCCGTGACTACAGATGCGCTCTTGATGACCTTCTTCTCCATATGAGCAATAATTTGCTCTATAGGCACGTCAAGCGCTACCTTCAAAATCTCTTCGCGCTCCCCGCGATTAATGGCCAAAATACGGTGTGAGGGCAGCTTGCGGACCGGCTCGACATATTCATAATACATCTCATATACCGATTCTTGCTCCTTATCCTTCGCCTCGGTGCGGAGCACGCCGTGCTCCATCGTGAAGCGCCGCACCCAAGCGCGAATGTTCGGCTCGTCGCCAATACTCTCAGCGATAATATCCAGGGCGCCCTGGACGGCATTCTCCGGCGTAGACACGCCCTTCTCTTCATTCACATAGGCCGCCGCTTCCAATAGCGCATCACCTTGCTTCGGGAAGCTCATCATCCAGCTTGCAAGCGGTTCCAACCCGCGTTCTTTCGCTACGCTAGCTCGTGTCTTCCGCTTCTGGCGGTACGGGCGGTACAGATCCTCCACCTCTTGCAGCTTTACGGCTGCGACAACGGAGCGCTGCAGTTCTTCTGTAAGCTTGCTCTGCTCGGCGATAAGACGCAACACTTCACGCTTGCGCTCCTCCAGCCCTCGTACATACCCGAGACGCTCTTCCAACGAACGAAGCTGATTCTCGTCCATCTCTCCGGTCATTTCTTTGCGGTAACGCGCAATGAATGGAATCGTATTCCCCTCGTCCAAGAGGCCGACCGTCGTCTCCACCTGCTTCAAGCTGAGTGATAATTCTTGAGCGAGCTGCTTCAATAAGCGCTTTGGCTCGTCCTGCTTCATTTGTTCCAATAACGGCTCCAGCGCCGTCAATTCCATTACGGTGTCTTGTACTGCCATCGTTTCCTTCCTTTCCGTAATCCGAATCAGTGTCGTATTCGTCTACCGAATGTACAGGTTCTATCGATGTCCATAGCTATGTGATGCAGCTATCCGATACCATACTTCCTCTGCCTAAGACCCTATATTCTATTGTCGCAAAAGAGAGCCCGTTTTTCCAGAGCAAAGGTCACACGCCAGTGATACTGAACCTGCTTGTCCGTTTACAAATTAGAAAACCTTTATCGAGGCCTTTGTAAAATAAGCGATATCTGTCAAAGAGCATGTCAAACAGCAAGGCATTAACTTTTCATCATGAACGATGCGCTATAATCGTGCAGTGGCGCGTTCAGACCGACGGTGAATCGCTCACCTGCCCCGTTGCTTCATTCTCCCCATCCTTCAGGAGGCGGCCGCCCATTGACGATTCTGCTTCACTGCCATCCTGAGCGGCCGCTTCATGGCATGGTATCTATACAAAACGGCATATGCCTTATCCCCGTCAATCCCCTTCCTGACTGTATGGGAGAGTGGAGCTAAGGGCCATTGTACAGAAGCCAACCTATTCTCGATTCGAAGGAGAGGGAAGGCCGCCATTCTGATGAAAGGGTGTAGAGTAAAGGGCTTTCCGCGCTGCTTCTTCAAGTGCTTCACGGCCTTCGCCCGATTCGAGGAGGCTGCGCGCAAAAATAAAAAAACGAGGCTGCCCTCGTTCTCCTAAAAAAACTCGTAAAACTGTTAATGATCTGTGTCCAAAAGTGAACTTTTTAAGTACCTTGAAGATTGCAAAAACCCAAAGAAGGAGGAGCGGATTGCAGGTTGAACCTACATGAGCACCGGACTTCGAGGGTGAGTGCAAAATACGATGTTAAATCTGCTTCAAGGCACGCTTCGTGATCAAAAGACACGTGTTGGACATCCTCTAAAAGTCGATTAAACCGACACTAATTTGTAGCCCTTCATCGACCTTGCGCATCGTCTCTTCATCCAAATGCGTAATCTTGTCAGTCAGCCGTTGCTTATCGATCGTGCGAATCTGCTCCAGCAAGATGACCGAATCGCGGTCAAAGCCGTGCGTTTCCGCATCAATCTCCACATGGGTTGGCAATTTCGCCTTTTGAATCTGAGCCGTAATCGCAGCAACGATGACCGTCGGACTAAATCGATTGCCGATATCGTTCTGTATCACGAGGACGGGACGAACCCCGCCTTGCTCCGATCCTACGACGGGCGATAAATCCGCAAAAAATACGTCGCCGCGCTTTACAATCAATGTCTACACCCCGCTAACCAAACGGCCGAGAGTGCCATCCGCATCTTCTTCCGCATAAAAAGCCTCAGACGCCATCGTCAAATTGATTTTGGCCATCTCCATATAGCCGCGCTGCATGGATTCACGGATGTGTCGTTTTTTTCGCTCGTTTAAATATAATTTCATTGCTTGTCGAATGAATTCGCTTCGATTGGATTTCTCCATAGCGACAATGCCGTCCACTTCTTGTAGTAATTGGTCGGGCAAGCTGATCATGATTCGTTTGGTGTTCTGAATATTCGCCACCTGTCCTCGCACCCCCAAAACCTTTCCTGCCTATTTACCATTATGTCGATTCCGTAGAAAATTTATACAAAAGCATATATATGCCTGATGCAGATGGAGTATGTTGCACACGCAAGCAAAAAAACAGCTGCATACCAGTTACTTATTCGCGCTTTAGACATAAAAATCCTTCATCTTTTAAAAAATGACATACGGTAAATGGTTCCATTCCCTTAAATCCCATTATTTTACTGAAAAATCTTTTGCAAGCGGCTCTGCACACAACGGATTCAACACCTGCACCGGCTTCCCCTGCGCCATGTACAGGCGCGGCACACGGTGCGCCAGCATGCACACAACTTCATAGTTAATTGTGCCTAAATGTTCGGCAATCTCCTCTACCGTAATCCGCTCCTGCCCTTGGGAGCCGATCAGCACGGCTTCTTCTCCAGCCTCGACCTTGATGGCGGCTTCGCCCAGCGGCTGTAAAGAGACCATGCATTGATCCATGCAGATCCGGCCGATGACAGGCACGCGCTGGCCGCGGATGAGCATGCTCGCCTTGCCGCTTAATAAGCGGGAATACCCGTCCGCGTAACCGATCGGCATCGTTGCAATCCGCTCGTCGTTCGACGTGTAGTAGTGAACGCCATAGCTGATGCCTTCACCTGGCGGTACCGTCTTCGTATGAACGACCTTCGTCTTCAATGTAAGCACCGGCTCCAACTCGATCCAGGAACGGTTCACTTCTATGGAAGGATATAATCCGTATATGCTGACTCCTACGCGAACCATGTCGTAAGACCAACCCGGCATGTCGATCGCTGCGGCACTGTTGCTTGCATGAATAATCGGAATCGAAATATGTCGTGCCGCAAGCGCCTCGAGTACAGCTTGAAATCTCGTCGTCTGCAGCTCGGAATAGCGTTTGTCCGCTTCATCGGCACAGGCGAAGTGAGTAAATACCCCCTCAACCTCCACGCCAGGTATGGCGTTCAACCGCTCTATGCAGCTTATCGCTTCCCCCGGGGTGCGAATGCCGAGGCGTCCCATACCGGAATCAATCTTCACATGAATTTTCAATATTCGTCCGCCGTGCTGCGCACTGAGCGATGAAGCCTCTGCCTCAAGCGCCCGGATACATTCCTCGGAAAAAATATTGAGTGTAATATTATATTGGTAAGCCGCTGAAACCCCTTCAGGCGGCGTATAGCCTAATATCAATATCGGAGTGCGCACACCTGCACGTCGCAGTTGTATCGCTTCTTCCAGGAAAGCTACGTTTAAATAATCCACACCGAATCGTTCTGCGGCACGCGCCACTTCGACCGCGCCGTGACCGTACGCATTCGCCTTGACACAGACGCTCAATCGGGTCGCAGCAGGCAGCGCGTCGCGAAAAGCCTGCATGTTGCGATGTAAAGCGTCGAGTGAAATCTCAGCACGCGTTGGGCGAAAGTACGTTTCCAAGTCAGTCACCTTCTCCGTTCCCTATCTCTCCCGTTCAATCGTCAATAACCTATGTTAAAGGCCGGATAGGAGACTGTCAACTAAGCAAAAACGGCTTTTCCACTCCTTACTAAGGGAATAACCGCATATATAGAGAATATGTTCCGATTTCTTACCAATTGAATCCAGCTCTGTCACAAAAAAATACAAAAGCCCATACTCTGAAATGGTCTACAGAATACGGGCTGGCTATTTCCTATTCATTATTTCCCTGGCTGATCCACCATTGATTGCGCCACTTTCACCATCTCTGCTTCCGGCAGATCCGCACTCGTCATCCGGTACTTCACCCCGTCGCTCATCCAAGTGAACGTCTTCTGCTCATCCCCGGTCAAATGACCAACGGTAAATCCTAAATCAAGCGTTTTTCCATATATCAGGCCCGTTTCCATATCCTTCGGACGCGATTCCAAAATCGTAAAGTTGTATGTGCCGGTGTAGCGCAGCATAACCGAGTGGTCTTTGCTGTCCGTAATCTCCATATCGTCCTTCTTCGCCACGCCTTCCGGAAGATAAGATGGCTCGATGAAGCCGAATGGCCCAAGCTCCTCGGACGACTCTTTCTGCGGATCAACTGCCGGATCCGTTCCGGTCTCCTTCGTTCCCGACTCGCCTACTGGCGCTGTCGTTTCCTTGGCTGCCTCTCCAGCACCGTCCTTCGAATCGATGGCTCCGGTCGGGATCGACGCATGATTCATGCTGGTCATGTTGCGCTGCATATCAAATGAATCTTTGTCGAATTTTTTGCCGAATTCAAATTGATTGAACTTCATTTCCACGACAACCTGCGCGTCAGAGTCGGTAACCTGCACTTGCTTCGGCGCATAGTCATTTTTGTTCAACCATATCTTCTGCCGTACGAGCGAGTCAGTCTGGTAATTGGCGGCAACTTCAAACACATAGCTGTCTCCATCAGTAGCGAATTGGCGGCCATTGTCTGACAAAATGCTGCGCACCAGCGTCTGATACAGATACACTTGACCTTGGTTCTCCGGCCAATCGCTTTGGAAGCGGAAGATTTTGTTCAAGCTTGGCGTCAACACGAAGACACCTTCTTCGTTGCGCAGCACAACCTGCTTGATGTCCTTCTTTTCATTGGTCAGCACGATCCGATAGTAGGAAGGATCTTGATACCGGACTTCCACCAAGTACTCGAGCGGCTGCTGCCCGGAATGCAGCGTCATCGTGCCGATCCCTTCATAACTTTCCAGCTTGCTCATCACATGATCCAATTCCTGAACCACGGCGGTTGCATCCTTTTTCCCGCATCCGACTACCAGAATCGCAACACTTATCACGATGGCCAATATCCACGTGATCCGACGCATGAGATCATCCCCTCTGACATTGAATATTCTTCGATTCGGTGTACTCCTCATCACTGATAACATGTCTATGTGGGTTCTTGGCCAAATATGCAGACTAGCATGACAAGCGTGACAAGTTCACGCCGTACATCGCATGTTGCAAGGCCATGTCTAACGCGGCTTATTTGCATGCAGCCAGACGCAAAAAGAGGGATCCTGAAGGCTCCCCCATGTCATGTGTTATTTATAATTGCGATGCAGCGCCACTTTAACATGAACGTGTCCTATGTCTACAGCTTTGCCATTGCCATAACCGGCACATTTCCGTTCCTGAAGCTCATCCGCGCGCACGCATTGATATCCCTTCAAGCGCAGCTCCTTGAGAATGTCCTGCAGTCCTTCCAGCATTTGCTGCGGAGCAGCTTCGTCTGCGCCGATCGTATCGCCGCTATCGTGCAACAGCACAATGGATCCGGGTTTGATGTTTTTCATTAATCTTCGTGCCAATTGATCCGCATCCACAGCTCGCTTCCAGTCCCATCCCATAACGGACCAGAGCACGATCCGATATGACTTTCGCAAATAGAGAAGGTCCCCTGCGTTCAATATGCCCCACGGAGGCCGATAAAAGGCAGGTCGTTCCCCGATAATGCGCTCCACAATATCAGCCGAACGTTCGACGTGCTGCTGTCTGACATGCCACGGTGTCATCAACCAATTGGGCAGGTGCGTATAGTTATGAATACCGATTTGATGGCCTTCGCGATATATTCGCCTCGTCAGCTCCGGATATTTCTCGGCTTTGCTGCCAAGTACGAAAAAGGTTGCCTTAACTCCATGCTCTTGTAATAAATCAAGCAGCTTAGGAGTATACAGGGGGTCAGGACCGTCATCAAATGTAAAAGCAATCTGTGCCCCATGTTTTCCTTTTCTGAACACGCCCATGCCACATATTCTCGTAATAATAAAAGGAATCACCATATAAATGAAAATAAATAAAAGGAATAGGATGGTTAAAGTAATCGTTAATTTCTGCATGGAATCACTTCTTTACGATAACGTTCCATTAAAGCCTGCTTCGTCATCATCAGCATCATCGGGTTAAGCTTCTCTGTGCTTTGCTTGACTCTTCGCTTGCCACCCGGGTGCAAAACCATTAGCAATAAACGAAGATAGTATGTCGAAAACCATTGGAACCATTTGGATCTCATCGGGTGCAGCTCAAAGCCCAGTCCATATATTATTCCGCGATGGAGCAAGGTGATGCCCGTTAATGCTTTGACTTTCGCTAGTTCGGGCGTGCTGTCCATTGCCAAGCTTATCTGCTTAAGTGAATTACGCAACATACGAGCCGTCATCAAGGCTGCCCGATCCGGCCCGACGGAACGAGACAACTGCAGCACTTGTCTATTATCAAGATGGAGCTCTCCCACCCAATCTCCGGAATGTACCCAATGGCCGCCATTACATTCCACGCTTTTCCCACGATGCCGCCTTACAACCAGCTTGCATATTCCATATTGGGATACGGATACACTACGTAATCTGGTGAACAAATCAAACACGCTTTCCCACATCATCCATAAAGATTGCAAACACACTTTCGAAGTCGATGCAAACACATTCAATACAATCACCTATTTCCCTATTAAAATAATTTCAGCTCCTTCACTCCTATTATTAATAATAGAGAACGAAATTCTCTTTTCTCTTACTCCGTTCTTACAAATTTCTTAAGCCGCATCACGACAAAAAAACCTATAGAGATATTCTATAGGCTCGAAAGTTATTTTCTGCAGCAAAAATTATTCTATGCCCCTCGTCGAAATTAAGGCTCGGGTGCTCGAAGAAGTCAACTCACTTATTTCTCGTCATGAACGTACCCAGACCTCCTAGGACGCCAAGCCCGATTGCACAGTAAATACCGATTAGAATCTCTGTATCTCCTATATTTGCATAGAGAAAGCCATTCATGATGATTGATGCAATACTTAAAATTAAAATCCATTTCATAATTTGATGTGTTGTCATCCTAATCTCCTCTAATAAATACTTATACATCTTATTTCTTTTCTCTAAATTAACTAACGTCAACCTGTTCAACCCTGCGAATCGTTACCGCTGCCAGCACAAGGCCAACTACCGCCAAAGACAACGGAATATATATAATGGAAGCTAATGAAAATACTGGATTGTGCGCGCTGACTGTCGCTGTAATCAGGATGGACGATAGGATCGTTTCTGGAACCGATAGTTTACGCATCCCGAAATATAAAGGAATCAAGCTTGTTCCCGCAGCGGCAAATGCAAATGCGAACATGCTCACGACCTGTTGAACGACCATTTCCAATGTCAATGATCCGGGAATAAACTGCAAATACGCATTCACGCTAAAAAAGACAATCGCCACAAACACGTTGGAAATAACGATCGTAATAAAGGTTAGCCCGCCTACTATCCATAATTTAGAAGCAATTATTTTCTTGCGGCTGATTGGGTATGAAAACATGATCGTAATCGTTTTATTCTTATACTCCTCTATGACCAGCTTTGCAATGAGCACAGCCGCAAACACTATAAATGTGGCCCTGACGATTGCGCCGATTACGACAAAAGCTTCCGGAAAACCATTAAATGCAGCATGGCCTTCGTTACTTTCCACATACCCAATCAGACAGAGCAAAGCCGCCATGATTACATTTGCGATGATAGCTCCATTCACATACCAACCCAATTTCGATTTCTTAAGTTCCAATTTCACTAACTTCAGCACCTGTATGTCACCTTCCTATCTTTAACTATTTCCTATTGTAAAGTTGATTCATTTCTTTTGTATTTCTTATTTCTTACGAAAATCTTACGTTCCATAATGGCTGGATACGGGGAACATTCCCTTGTCCCATACAAAGAAAAGTAGTGTGAGTAACTACTCACACTACTTTAACGATTGTCTAACGTTTTTGGCGAAATACTCATTTCAGCTAAATCAATAACAAAGCTGCCTTTTAACAATATATCCAAACCAACTATTCCATTAATTCCGAAACGTTCGTCTAGTTCTCCAAAATCCAGAATGTAGAATGGAGGAGTCCGTTAATATACTCCATTTTCATGGCATTCTGTTTCCCCGATAAGAAGGTTTCTGTACCATATTCATAATAATTTGAGATTTTGACGTATGGTAGACAAACATATTCCCACTGCATTAGATCTCCTCCCTTATCCTAATTGTAATTGAAAACGTTTACTTGTCAGGCGACGTTTTCGTAAATTCAATCTCCTTCGTCCCCGGCTCCATGTTCAGCGGCAACGAGAGGCGACAGATATTGCCGTTCAGATCGGCATGAAATGTGCCTTTCACCTTCGCCGCAAACAGTTCATAAGAGATTTCGAACACATCCTCGTTGAAATGTGTCATAGGCAAGGTCAACGAATTATACATAAATCGCAGACAGCCATCTTCAAGCTCAACGATCACTTTCCCATAGCCCGGATGTTCATAAGTTCCTGTATATTCTATAAGCGGATGAAAAGGGACCGATTCTGCTTGACTATTAGATGGCGTATTATCATGATACTCCTTTTTCTGCTGTTCCTTAAGCTGCTCCTTCCATTTTTCTGTATCATCTTGAAATCGTCTGCTCCAATCAATTTCCTCAAGACCTAACAAACGATCAACTATATTGTAGGTTGCTATTCTCGGTAAACTAGTCCCGAACATATTGGTCAGAATGACTACACCGATATTATCGTGCGGCAAAAAGGATACCAACGAAGTGAAGCCGTCAATCCCACCGCCATGATGAATCATATGATGCCCGCGATAGGGTTCAATGCCCCAGCCGAGACCATAGCAACTTATTGGCAACTCCTTCTTTCCCCATACGCTCGGGTCACATGGCATATGCGGAGTATGCATGGCAGCCAAGCTTCCTTCCGTCACGATCTGCCGGCCGTCAAACTTCCCTTTATTCAGGTGGAGCCCGACCCAGTTCGCCATATCGATAATGTTGCTGTTAATCGAGCCTGCCGGACCGATGGCATCAATATTACGAAAGGGTGTCAGCAGCACCTTGCCGTCCTTTTCTATATACGGTAATGCGTAATCCGGTCGAAGCTGCATGTCCTCTACGGACAAACAACTGGAGGTCATGTGCAAAGGCGTGAAAATTCGTTCTTGAACCACCTGTTCCCATGAAGATCCTGCTAGTTGCCCTACGAGGTATCCGGCGACCATATACATAATATTTTGATATTGCCACTTCGCGCGGAAATCTTGATTAGGCTCCAAAAACGCAAGCCGCTCAATGATATCCTCCCGCGTGAACGTCGAGTTGTACCACATGAGCTCATGCCTCGGCAGCCCTGAACGATGACAGAGCATATCCCGCACCGTAATCCGCTCCGTCGCAACAGCATCGTGCATTTTGAAATGAGGCAGGTATGTTTTCACCGACGCATCCAAATCTAGCTTGCCTTCATCCGCTAACTGCCCCGCCGCCAAAGCCGTAAAAGCTTTTGTACACGATCCAATCGCGAACATCGTTTCCGGCGTGACCTTGAGCCCTGCTTCCACATTTCGGAAGCCAAAGCCTTCCGCCATGACAATTTCTTGATCTTTAATGACCGCAACCGCCAATCCAGGCACCTTCCATTTATCCATTTGCTGCTCAATATACGTACTGAAGCCTTCCAACGCTTGAAGTGCTTGCGCCATTTCTAACATGCCTCCCTTGTTGTTGTGAAGCAATTTCATCTGCTAACACATTTCTTCATTTAGCGGAAACCTCCTGCTTGATGCACAAACTCAATATCTCTGCTTCTCCTTCTTAGAGCAGTAGGGTACAATGGAAGAATAGCTAAAATGAGAATCATTATCACAAATGGAGGTTCCGATCAATTTGAACAACGAGCAGAATCAACAATACGATATCACCAAATTAGGAACACTGCTGCACGAAGACCATATCGCGTGGAATTTCAGAAATATGAACAAAATTTTGCCTAAGAACGACATTCAAGCCCCGGCACACAAATTTTTATTTCAAAAAAACGAACAAAATTTAACCGAGATTGGCTATGAAATAAATGGACAGCACAACAAAGTCGCCGATTATTTGCAAAAGGTATTTGCCACCGGGTTTCTAGTCATTAAAGACGATACCATTATGACGGAGCAATATTATAACGGTTATAGCGAGCAATCGACCGCGATGTCCATGTCCGTGGCTAAATCGTTGGTATCCGCCTTAATGGGCATTGCGTTTGATGAAGGGGCTATGAAAGATGTTCATGATCCCGTTACATTGTACTTGCCGGAGCTCATCGGAAGCGGCTTTGATGGAGCGAGTATAAAGGATATTTTGCAAATGTCTTCCGGCGTTCGATTTAATGAAGATTACGCTGATGAGAATGCGGAGATTTACACCTTCTTGAATGATGTGTTTGGCGAGACGGCAATGCCTATTCCGAAATTTGTGCAGAAGCTAACCCGATTGCAGGCGCCAGGCCAATTCCAATATAAAAGCGTTGATACCCAAGTCCTATGCATGTTAATTGAAAAAACAACCGGGAAGAAAGCCTCGGCCTATTTAGAGGAAAAAATATGGCAGCCGCTGGGCATGGAGCATGATGCTTATTGGAATACCGATCTGCATGGCAATGAGATTGCCTTCACATTCGTTAACGCTACGTTGAGGGATTACGCGAAGTTCGGCAGACTATATTTACATAATGGAAATTGGAATGGCCGCCAAGTGATATCTGAAAAATGGATTAAGCAATCTATAACTCCCGATCGGGCGGATTTACAACCAGGGGCAGCCGACGATTTCTTCGGTTATCAATATCAATGGTGGATTCCGCAAGACAGCAACGGTTCTGAATTTATCGCACGCGGCATTTACGGACAACACATTTATGTGAATCAACAAGAACATGTAGTTATCGTAAAATCGGGGGTTGATCCGACCATTTTTAATATACATGATTACGAAGCCGTTACTGCTTACCGCACCATCATCGAACATTTGAAATGAGTCAACCAAAAAAAGCTGCCGCCTCATAGGGCCGCAGCTTTTCCTTCTTTTTATCTAACAGTTAAGTATCCGTTCTTACGTGATCCCAGTCTGCATCCATATAACAGATAAGCCAGTTGAAGGCCCGATGTCTTTCTACGACAACCTCGTCGTTTAACCCGCCGGGAATGGGGCGATTGTTAATTCTCTCATTCACGCAGGCCCAATCGTACCGATAGATGCGATCGGTCTGCTCTAGAATCTCTGCCTTCGTTCTTACAACCGCATTGTTATAAAAGGTGTCGTAATCCCCTGCGTTCCGCAGCACATCGATTGCACTCTGCACATCGCATATATCGCCAGGAAAATCGAGTTGTTCCACATACCCTAACGCCCACAACAGCACCCAGCAGCATTCGTACATCCATGCAAACTGAATCATGTCCGTGCGATCTGGATTATCGTCGGTAAGGAAGTCCCTTTCATTTTCCGTAAAAAAGGACTCCGCCCCGTATTGCTCCATAATCATGTGAATGAACTCTCTTTCCCTCGCCAGATCGCTTTCTTCCGCCAATCCGCCGGCATACATGGCGATCATGCATAACGCGATAGCCCTCTGCACGATTTCTTCCTTGGGACGAATGAGCGCATCGTCATCCCCGACTATGACTGGGAGATGATCGATAACCGGGATTCCCTGCTCTGTGAGCAGTTCCATTGTTCTTCGCTTTCTTGCCTCTCCTTCTGGTGTTGCTTTGATATGAGCGTCAATCAAGTCTACCGTAACGGTTGGCCTAAAATCGTCTAATTCCGATTCACCTTCAACATTCAGTACGAGCCTTCCCTGATTGTCGAGCATATCTCCTGTCGGCAAAAATATGACCGCATGGATTTTGGCGGCTACCTCCAAAATTTTAGCAAATGATTTATTATCTATCTCTTTGTCCGCAACAATCCCGATAGCGGCAGTCAAGGCCGATATTTGCAGCAGCAGCTTCTCTTTTACGGTCTGGTGAGGCGTATCAATCTGATCATAATAGCCGTACATCCCACGGATCATATTAGCGAAGGATTCGCCTCCGGTTTCCTTGGTCATAATCGAGAAAGTCGTCGTCCGCTTGCTGAACAGCTTCTTGTCGATCACCATCACCTGATGTCCGTCTTCGGAAGTTTGAACTTGTTTATCTCCAAACGTGTCCAAGATGGCTTCTATAATTTTACTATCATCTTTCATCGATACGTATAACGTACAATGCTGCATATGTTCTCTCCTCACGATTTCGGATTATGCGTTATGACTGCTCCTTTAACTTAATTCGGTTTTAAGCAGCGTAAATATAAGGCGACTAATGAAATGAAGCCGAAAAATAGACACTTTTTCGAAGTATGCAGCCTTCGGGTCACCCTTCAAGATTGGCAAAGGTTTGATATAATAGTCGGTAATCCACACAATTTAAATTTTTCATCATAGTCCCATCACTAATGAAATGATTAGCGAGGAGGCGAATTCCATCCATAAAAATGAACTGAACGATCAAAAAGTCCCCTCCGAGACATCCGATGATACGGCTCAGCCCTTCTACGAAGGAGAAGAAGATGAATGGGACCAGGAGGACGACAGTGAAGAAGAGCAGCATACTCCATCCCGAAGAAAATGGCTTAAAAAAGCAATAGCAATCTTACTGGCTATCCTGTTGTTTGGCAACCTGATCGCTTTTTTGCCACAGATCTACAACCTGCCAGCGATCCGGTTTTTGAACAAGGACTCAGAATTATCGCAGAATGAACAGATTCAGCAATATAAACAAGCGGTCGTCGTTGTAAATGCCAACGATCGGAAGGGCACCGGATTCAACATCGCCACGAGCGGCCTCATTATTACGAATCAGCATGTAATGAAAGATGACAAGCTCGGCTCTGTCCGCTTTCTTCATGGGAAGACGTATGCGGCAGATGTCATCGTTAGCGACACGGCACTCGACGTCGCCATACTCAAGATCAGAGACAATGAGAATAACTTGCCTACACTAGAATTGGAAACAGAAACACCGTGGCAAGCAGGCAGCCCAATCCATGTCATAGGCAACCCGCTATCTTTCAACCAAATCGCCAATGAAGGTACTGTCCTGGGAATGACTTCTCTTGACAATCGGGAGCTTCCCGCGCTCATGATACAGGCTCCTATCCATAAAGGGAACAGCGGCAGCCCTGTTATCAACCAGAATGGAAAAGTTATCGCTGTTGTATTCGCCACTTCAAGTATGAAACAGGGAGACCAATCCATCGACATAGGGCTCGCGATACCTGTCGATCATCTCCAGAGATATTTAGAGTCAAACTAATAAATTATCGTGTATTGGGGAGAGATAATGCAGCTTAAAATTGTACCCTTGAATGAATCTCTTATTCCTAAAGTAAGAGGCTTGGTTAGTGGTTACTTAAATTCTTCATCCAATGGAGGTGCCTTTTCTTCAGAACAGATGGAAGAGTGTGAGCAAATTCTTAATCGGTTCTTATGCTTTAATTTGGCTCATTGTTATTTAGCTAAGCATGGCGAGGATTATGTAGGGCTTATTGTCCTTTCATGGAGTTTTTCACTATCCAAAGGTTATGCTGTTTTACGTATAGAAGCTTTATATTCGTCGCCGAAATATAGGAACAAGGGTGTAGGTAGGAGATTGTTGCAACATGCCATTGACTTAGCCAATGAGAGAAAAGCTACTCGCTTACAGCTTGAAACAGACGATGATAATGCTCCTGCTCGTGCCTTATACACCAATCTCGGTTTTGAGTTACTAACAGGAAAGGGAGTTTACATGTTATTTTTATAAGCTGGGCAGCCCAATAGCCCTTTTATCCACTATCCCAACTATTCAGAATATAAGCACAGTATCAAATAACCATTCGGCAACTCGATTCCTTATCATCATTGACGTTATACTAGTCCCTCTCCAAATGGTTTAAGCGGTAGGATTGGTCGTGAACCTGTACCGTCTACAGCCTTATTTTCATAGACAACTGAGTCCATAATTACAAGTCTGAGCCTGTGGGAGAGTGGACAAAAGGACAAACCGATACATAGGTGGGAACCGCGGGATGGTTCAGTATAAATGAACGTGAGAGGCAGCTTAGAGAGGTTCCCGCAAAAGCCGGGGGTATCTCTCTAAAAATGGCCCCGCAGGGATGATTCCTGCGGAGCCGCCGTACATTGGCAACACTTATGTGGCAACATCTGCTTTTCCACTCTGTTTAACAGTAATCATTTGAACTGCGGCATAGACAACAAGGAACAAAATCATAAACGCCGCCGAATACCGGTACATCACTGCATAGCCTGTCATGGAAGAAATAGCCCCCAGCATCAATGCGCCTGTCGCGACTCCGAAGTCCGTGGAATTGTAGAACATGCTGTTAGCCATGCCGTACTGTTCCTGCGGAACCGATCGGATCATCCAAGCTTGAATGGTCGGCTGAATAGCGCCGAACCCAAGTCCGTACAACAGGGCGGACAGAATGAGCATTGGCATCGATGTTGCATAGGAAAGCACCGTCAAGCTCGCAACGACACAAATGACCGCAGGAATAAGAACGGCCGCATGTCCCCTGCTGTCGAACACTCTACCGGAGATCGGGCGGATAATAATGATTGTGACAGCATTAAACAAGAAAAATAGGCCGACCTGCTCCAGACGCACTGCTTCTCCATACAGAGCAATAAAGCTGAGCAAGCCGCTGTATGTTACCGACAAGATGACGTTTAACAGCGCGGGTAACAACAGTTTCGTATTAAAAGGTTGTTTGGCTTGAGGGCTCGCCTGTGCGCCACCCCGTTTTTTCGGCTCCGGTGGAATCGAACGCGTCAGCACAATAATCGGGAAACTAAGGAGCACAGTCACAGTACCCAGCATGGCCAACGTATTGAAGCCGGACTGCTTCATCACGTTCAAGCCGATCATTGGCCCTATGGACATGGCAAGGCTTGTGGACAGTCCGAAATAGCCGATGCCCTCCCCCATCCTTTTAACAGGAATAATTTGCGATACCAATGTAGGGATGATCGTACTCGCCATCCCGAACCCAACTCCATAACCGATCCGCATGACAAGCAGCGAGCCGATAGATTCGGCCAGAACATAAATACCGGTAATAATGGCAGCTACCGCTAAGCCAACAAACAAAATGACATTGCGCTGCACTTTCCGCATCAGCGCAGCGGTCAAAAAACGGGTAGCAATCGCGGAAGCCGCGAACACGCTCGTTACAAGGCTGACCGTCAAATCCCCTGCATGGAATTCGTTCTTCACATACGCCGGGAAAGATGATAGCAGCATTTGCAAATTCAAAAATAACAGGAACGCGCAAATCGTTAAAGATATAAACGATTTCGTCCATAGTTTCGTTGATTGTTCATCGTACTGCATGATACTCTCTCCTACTCTCTGTCTGTTAGTTCATTCACGTGGTTGCTAATCCGGAGAAGCAGCTCCATGAGCACATCATATTCTTCTTGGGAAACACATTGCTTAATGTCCTCAGCGACCTGCTGCTCGATCGGGGTCGTCTCTTGGATTAGCAACCTTCCTTTGTCCGTAATATTGACCAAGAACGAGCGCCGGTCGTTCTCTCCGGTTTTCTTGTAGATGAGCCCCTTCCTCTCCAAATGATCGAGAATTCGAGTCGTCGTCGGCTTATCCTTGCCTGAACGTTCGGCAATTTCCTTCTGGATCAAGCCATTTTCCCTGCCTATCTGGTACAGAACCGACCACTGCTCTGGTGTAATGTCATATTCCTTCAGCCGTTGCTGCAGCAGGTTCGATAATTTGCGGTAGGTCACGCCCATAGCGAAACCGATTGAATGCTCTAAGCCGTTGCCATTAGTCGTCATTCCCATCTTCCTTGTCTCATTCATTTTTAATAGTTGTTTAAACAACTATATGTCAAACAACCATAATTGTAAACCATTAATTATAGCCGTTGTATTCAATATAAATTTAAACGAGGGAGCCATAATGGCTCCCCCGTTAGCTACGACCTTGTATCCTCCAACAAATTCAACGTCTTGGCTGCCAGCACCTCCCCTTCAACAAAAAAAGAACGCCCTGGCTCCATCTGATGATGGAGAGGGACGTTCTTCGTCATTTCAATTCGATTATTAGCCCAAGCCAACTGGAATCATCAGACATAAGCTTGTTTTGCATGAAACCAAAAGATGAGCTACTGTTTTGATATCAGCACGATTCTGTCAATCATTTCATCGCTTAGCTTCGTGCTTGTCTTCCCATCGTCGTTCATATGATACAGACGCCCGTTATCTCCCGCATTGACATAGAAAAATCCGGATACATCGTCTTTGTACAAGCACAAATCCCACTCGACGCCGACCATTTTCTGAAGAGACAAGTCAGACTTCAGCATATAAGCTCCGCTGCTGGCGAACAGCATTGTCGCTCTCACTTTACCATCCGTCAGAAGATTGCGCACATAACCTACGTTGTTTACGGATAGCGCCTTCGTGCTAACGATTTTGTTGTTTTTGAACGTGCTTACATATGCTTTGCCGGCTCCATCTACAAACGCCAGCTTGTCCGTACCTACATTGGCAATTTCCAAAACTCCCGTTTTATGCAATGGGATCGTTTTGCCGTCCATCGTCATGACTTGGCCTTTGGCTTTCGCATAGTTATAATCGCCGTCCGTACCAAGCACGATTCCTTTATTGAACAGATAGTATTTGTTCGCCCATCCGCCAGAATAGACGGAGTTCGTATCAAGCGGCGACTTTGGGTTAATTGCCTTAGGTGCCCCGCCTTTTCTAGGCACCGAATAGAGCACCATACAATCGGTGGAATAGTTGGTCTCCTCTGGCTTCGTGTTGACCATAATATAAGCGGATGCGCTGTCTGTACGCACAAACCATGGGTCCTCGAACGCTCCCGCTCCAATCCACTGCACCTGACCGTTTCCGTCAGCTGCCTTGGACGCTACCCAGGTTGTACGTCCGTTTTTGAGCGCATTATAATAGATGCGTCCGTCAACGATAGTAAAGCGCGGGTGTTTGACATCTGCCATGTCCGCGACGAGCTTCGCTTCCGCAGCGTCAGCAGCATTGGCCGGGGCACGGTAGATCGCGCCTTTATCAGTCATATAGTAAATGAAATCCTTGTTCGTTTCGAAGTAAACGGCACTATCATAAAAACGCTTTGGAATATTTTCCGATCCGTCAACTGCAACACGCAGCAGGGTGGTCGATGTTGCGTCATACATGAAATACAGGTAATCTCCAGCTGGCTTCAGTTCAGTTCCCCGGAAGTTGAAGCTTTTCAGCAGACGTTCCGCCCCGGCGCCATCGCTTTTGACCCGGTACAAATCACCATCTGACACATAGTAAACATAAGCGTCGCCAGTTGGCGCCGCAGCTGCCTCGCCTGGCGCAGCCACACCTAGCCCGGTCACGATGAGCGAGCATAGAATGAACGCGCATACCGCCCTTTTGAAAAATAGTGAAATGTTCTTCATTCGATAATCATCCTTTCAAGATTTATTAGTCAGTTTCATTCCCCTAGCTTGTAATCTCTAAATGCTTTTCAAGCCCGATATGATTTATCGGCAAATACTAGTAATATTGTTATACCTATAATTGAATTCAAATAATTGAATCCAAAATCATTTTCCACTCGTTCCAAGCTACTATTTATAGCACAGAAAAGGGACCCGTCATGCACCCCAAAAACAAAACAGGCGACTCTCTATACAGAAAGTCGCCCGTGTCAGTTTAATTCAACTCAATTCGATCATAACCGAATAATTATCGCTCATCTTCCACAAACAGCGGCACTTCGACGAACCCTTGCTCCGTCGTCTTGATAAGCCCTATATCAGACAGCCTCAGCTCGGGAACGACGATTAGTGCAAGCAATGACAGCGTCATGAACGCATAGTTCATCGTGCAGCCAGCTTCATACAAAGCCTCGCTGATAGCGCGAGACTGCTCGGCAACCTCTTCGAACGGCGCGTTCGACATCAGCCCCGCTACCGGAAGCGGCAGCTTGACGATCTTGTCCGCTGTCACGACGGCGATACCGCCTTGCATATCGGCTACGGCATTGGCCGCTTGTGCCATAAACGAATCCGAGTTCCCGATTACCATCAAATTGTGGCAATCGTGAGCGACTGTCGTCGCAATCGCCGCCGGCACGTTGAAGCCAACGTCGGACACGAGGCCAAGCGCTTGATTGCCTGTGCCTTTATGGCGCTCGATGACTGCGATTTTGCACAAGCCATCTTCCACACTCAGCGCAACCCTGCCGTCCTCAATGCGTACGGATACGAGCTGCTCCTTCGTATCGACGTGGTTCTCCCGCACTTGAATCGCTCTTGCCGTCCGCTCTCCCGATTGCACTGGCGCTTGGATGACGAAGTCTTCCGGAGACACTTCCCGAGTAAGGTGAACCGAACGGATCGCTTCTTCCGGATACTCAAATTCCGGCAGCTCAACGACCATCCGGCCTTTCTCCGCCACGACTTGTCCGGCAGCAATCGTCATGACGACATTGACATCCGCCAGATTACCATCCAGCATAATGATGTCGGCGCACGAAGCAGGGGTAATCGTTCCGACATCACGGGCAACACCGAAGCGCTCTGCCGTGTTGATCGTTGCCATTTGGAACGCCGTTACTGGACGGACGCCTTGCGCGATCGCGTGACGCACGACAAAGTCCATGTGGCCTTCATCCACCAGCGATTCAGGGCTGCGGTCATCCGTCACCAGGATCATGCGGCGTGTATCGATACCGTGATCGGTATGAGCCTTAATCGATTCGGCCACATCATGCCATGCCGAGCCGCGTCTCATCTTAGCATAGATGCCCCGGCGCACGCGCTCGATGACATCCTCCGCCTTGACGCTCTCATGACAGCCGGAAATGCCGCTAGCCGCATAGGCGGATATTCTCCAATCGTCAACCGGCCATGTATAATGTCCGTCGGCGACTCTCCCCGCACGCAAGGTCGCTTGGATTTCCCCGATCATTTTCTCATCGCTGAACACGACGCCCGGGAAATTCATCACTTCGCCCAGTGCAATCATATCAGGTCCCCATGTGAAAGCTTCCGCCACTTCCTCTGGACCTATCGACGCTCCGCTCGTCTCCAGCTCCGGTCCCGTCGACGGCACGCAGGAAGCAACTTGCATATACGCCGCCAGCGGTGTTTCTCTCGCTTCGTCGAGCATAAGCCGCAGGCCGGGCAGCCCGAGCACATTCGTAATTTCATGGGCGTCAAAGAATCCGCCAGTCGTCCCCTTGACAAGCACCGCTCTCGCGAATTGCGTCGGAGTGATCTGACTGCTCTCGATATGACAATGACCGTCCAGCAATCCAGGTGCGACATAACGTCCGCCCGCATCGATTACCTTCGTGTCGTCTCCAATCATATGGCTCGCATCCTTACCTACGAAAGCAATGCGTGTTCCTTGCACACCGATGGACATATCGTCCTGAATTTCCCCGGAACAAACATTGACCAATTTTGCATGTTGAATAACGAGTGTAGCCTTCTTATCTCCGCGCGCGGTTGCGACCAGGTCAGGCACACAATCAGCAAGATGCGGTCTGGCAAAACGTTGTGGTGATTCCATGGTAGTGTAGTCCTCCTCGTTGTTGAGTAAAGTGAATCATGTATATATTGCTTGGGTAGGGAGTCTGTGCACAACAATACAATAGCTATTGTTCCACAAACATGTCGAACAGCTTCTGCAACATTACAAATGTCTGCTCGTATGTAAGCAATCCGTCAGGATCAAACTTCTGCTCACCCACTCCAGTCAATAGCGATAAGCTAACCGCCTTATACACGTTGTCCTTCGCCCATGGCGCAATATTTGCATCGTCAGCAAATGTTATCTTTGCCGTGTTGATGTCGGGCGAGCCGCTTCCAGTTCGTTCCGTTAATGCCGTATGCAAATTAAGGACCAGTGTCGCGGCCTGCTGGCGTGTAATGTTGTCCCATGGCGAGAACGTATCCTTGGTTGTTCCGCTGATGAGCTCATTGGCGTATGCCTTTGATATTTCTATACTGCTTATATCTTTAAAGGGCGATTGCCCCTCGGCAAGCGATTTTCCTAAAATATTTTCGCATAGTCGCACAGCCAACTCAGTAAAGCCAATCCTCGTGATAGGCGTCTGATACGATTGGTCATATTGATACGGAACGATGCCATTGCTCTTCGCTTTCTGATAGTCGGTCACGGCCCACGAACTGACGTTGTCATCGCTGCTCGGCTGCTCGACATCAATCAATATCGTGTCGTAGTTTTGGAAATAATTTTCGACACCTAACAGCGTTTGGCCAGACTTTTTCCCCGTAATATACCCTTCCGCATCCACTGCGGCGACCTCTGGATCAGCGATTTTGAATTGGACATTCGCAGCCTGCAGATGAGTGGACGTCGTTCGATAATTGAGCTTTATTGTTTCCCCCGTCGCAAGACGAAGCGATGACGCCCTTAATGTTACTTCAGGAATCATATCGAAAAAGACTGTATCATATTCGATGTCAACGGCTTTGCCTGCTTTGTCGTATACTCCGCTCACTTTTACATGAAAAGCATCATCTTTATGAAACCGTTCTATGCCATCCGGTCTAAAGATAATGCTGAACGGTACCCCGTAGCGACCTGTTTCTACATTAAAATATTTCCCGTTCTTATTCTTATCCTTACTATCGAAAACCCATTGCTTCCCGTCCCTCGTTCTTGTCAAAGCAACCTGGATGTGCTCCGTTCGGGTTCGATCATATCTATCGACGTTAAAGGAGACAGACCAAGGATCGTCAGGCGCAAATATCTCTTCCGGAAAGTAGCCTTGGGCAGGCCAGCTTATGTAATCGTATTTCACTTCTTCCGCGCGTCCCTTATTGATCGCATACATCGATGAATAAGGGACTCCTTCTATTGAATATGCGATTCCGAACATCGTCTTTTTCATAGCCGGGTTCAAAATCCAGCGTCGATGTCCTACCCGGTCAATATTACCCGGGCTGCTGTCGGACATATAACCATGGATGATGCTGCTATAGAAGGTCGGTCTGCCCATCGATAAATTGCTCGTCCGCGTCCCTTCATTGCCGAGCTTGAATAATACATCCTCCATGCCGTCTGGGTGTGTCGGATAATGAGTCAGGCGGTCGTTGACAGCATTGACCAGCGCAGCTGCCTGCTGTTGAGTGTGCAATCCCCAGTCCGGCTCAACATCATCTGGCAGCCCAGCCAAGTAACGTACGAAATTCGTCGCGTTCACTCCGTCCAATACATATTCCGCCTTCAACCTGCCCGGTGCAAATGGTGTGCTTGTCTGCGGCTCCACCTCGTAAATATCCGCTGTCTTCATATACTGAAAGCTCGTGCCCATCGGCTTGTACTGCAGCCATTTATTTATAATTTCCTGCTTGGTTCGATTGACCGTCTTCTCTTGTACACGGTGCGGGGCAGCATGGGCCTCGCTACCGCCGCTCCATAACAGTGACATACAAACGGTAATGACCAGCAGTGTCTTCACATGCAACTTCATACGGGTAACCCCCAATATATATGTCCAGCAATTACGAAATCTAATCTGAAATCATCACATGACCATACCGCCCAGCCAAATGATTATTTCTTTACAGATACATCAATTCGCCTCCACCCTGCATTTTCCTCTATTCTTCGACAAAAACATCACGCATGCTCTCCAATTCGTACTGTAAAAGTGCAAGCTTAAATGAAAAAAGCCGTAGCTTTAGCCACGGCTTCCCTTACTATACTATTTATTTTGCGACTTGCTGACCGGCAATGCGACCGAATGTAATAACATCGGCAATCGCATTTCCGCCAAGTCGGTTCTTGCCGTGAATGACGCCAGTCACTTCACCCGCGGCGTATAAGCCCGGAATTGGCTGGCCTTTCTCATTCAATACCTCTGTCGTCTTATTAATCACGAGTCCACCCATTGTATGGTGAACAGAAGGCACTGCTTTTTGAATGTAATAAGGTCCTTGACTCATATCCTTCAAGCCTGCGCGATGGTTAAAGTCATCGTCTTTCCCTGCCTTGGCGAACTGATTGACGCGATCAACTGTCGCCTGCAGCGCTTTCGGGTCGATGCTGAAAAATTTGGCCGCTTCTTCCAACGTGTCTGCTTTATGCAACAGACCGTCTTTGACAAGCATATCGTACTCATCCTGATGAACTTCGATCGTCTTTCCAATATCTGCAATGGATTGGTTCCATAACTGATAAGCGTAACCGCCTTCTTGCGCGAGAATCCCTTTCGAGATTACGTCACGACGCTCCAGCTCTTCGACAAAACGTTTACCACTCTGGTTTACCAGAATTGCCCCGTCAAAGCGGCTGTCCGCAACAAGCGAGATAACGCCCGTCTTCGGATTGCATACCGGATAAGTCTGGATGCTGTCCATATTTGTAACCGCAGCACCTGCAGTCTGCGCCATGACAATACCGTCGCCAGTCGTTCCCGGTGCGTCGGTCGTCATATATTTTTCATCGTATTCCGGATTGTATTGCTTTCTCATTTCGACGTTGGATCCGAAGCCGCCCGCAGCGATGATGACGCCTTTGTTGGCATGGAACGTGATGGTGTTGCCCTTGGCTCCTGTTGCCTCGACTCCTACGACTTTTCCACTTTCATCAGTAATCAATTTGTCCGCCTTCGTGTTCGTCTTCAGAATGACACCGGCTTCATCCATATGCTTTTTCAGCTTCGTAATGAGCTCAGCGCCCGTATGTCCTTCCGGAATAAGCGCACGCTTTACGGAATGTCCACCGAATTGGAACAAGTGATCCTCCAGGAAATTGACCTTTATTTCATCCTTCAGCCATTCGGCAGCAGCAGTTGCATTCTCAGCAAGCACGCGGACCATTTCCGGATCGCCTATATCGTCTCCGCCTTTGAGCGTGTCTTTCGCGAACAAGTCTACACTGTCTTCAATGCCGAGATTTTTCTGTACCCACGTATTGGCCGCGTTCATCTCGCCACCGGAGATGAGCGTATTGCCGCCTACGCTTGGCATTTTTTCAAGCAGAACGACCGAAGCCCCCGCTTGCTTCGCTTCCAATGCTGCGCTGAATCCGGCACCGCCTGCGCCGATAACGACGACATCATACGTCTGTTCTGCAGGCTCCTCCGATTGGCTGTTTCCTTCCGCCTTCTTCGCGACGAGCGTCAACCCAGCCTTCGCCACCGCATCCTTTACCGCATCAATGAAACCTTGGCTTGTCATGGTCGAACCGCTGATCGCATCTGCATCCGCGCTATTCGATGCGATCATCGTATCCTTCAGTTCTTTATAAACAGGCTCGGCCAATACTTCGTTTTCCTTCTGTTCGAGCACTTTAATATCCTTAATCTCATTGTTCTCAAATGATACTTCTACCTTAATTGCACCGTGTTTTCCATCGCCTTCTCCGATAGAAGTGACTGTCGTCCCCTGTTCCGTTCCTTTGTCAGCGCCTTGAACATCCTTGTTTCCATCACCACATGCAGCCAACATCACGACTAAACATAGGATGAGCAGAATGCTACCCGCTTTCTGAATACTCTTCATGTTGTTTAACCCCTTGTCTAATATGCTCTAGTCTCGCAGCGAAACAATACTGTGCACAATACAATAATTATAGTAGCACAGTTTTTTTTATTTAAAAGTGAAAGTTATCACTTTCACTAACTTTAAAATGTTATCCATAAAAAAAGAGGGTCGACCCTGACCCTCCCTCTAGATGCTATGATATCATAGCAAAGACTTGCTCATGACACCTGACTCGCTTTATACCCTTTGCCAATGAACTCATGAACGTTATGGACGGTTACATAAGCATGATCATCCAGTTCGCAAATGATTTTTTTCAGTTGAACGAGCTCCTGCTTATTAATGACGATATACAGCAGTTCTTTGTTGGAACCTGTATATCCTCCTCGTCCTTCTAACACCGTCAATCCGCGCGACATTGCTGTCGTCACCTTTTGTAAAATTTCATTCGGCTTTTCTGAGATGATGAGAACCGCTACCCGCTCATCCAGACCTTCAATCATGAAGTCGATAACTTTCGCGCCGACATACACGGCAATTAATGTGTACATCGCTTTCTCTTGACCGATGATGAATATCGAGCCTGCAATGACGACGATGTCGATAATGAGCATCCCTTTGCCGACACTCCAGCCCAAATACTCATTCGCCAATCGGGCCAATATTGCGGAACCGCCCGAAGTGCCACCCGCACGGAATATGAGGCCGAGACCGATGCCTACCAGCAATCCCGCAAACAGGGCTGCCAATAGCGTGTCATCGTTAATCTGCACCCCGATTTGTTCGGTGACATGCAAAAACAACGAGGTTAACACGATGCTGATGACGGTATATATGACCGTTTGCTTGTCAAAAAAACGATAGCCGATTGCAAGTAAAATACTGTTTAAAATAAAGTTAACGATTCCAGGCGACCATTCGAACAAATAGTGCGTCACCACAGTTATGCCGATGATTCCGCCCTCCGACAGCCGGTTTGGAATGGCAAAATAATTAATGCCGAGTGCAAAAATAAGTGAACCTAGCGCTACTAACGCAATGTCCCTAAGAAGTTTTTTCATCTTGATAAGCCTCCCACATGCCATTGTACACGATATGAACCACTATAGGGAAGATTCGGTATTATTCGGCGTGAGAGGTTCGACGCTTTACTCGCTATATTCCGATTGCAGCAATCCCATATGAATAATATGGTGCCATGCCCCATTGCGGAACAAAGCTTCTCTGGACATCCCTTCCTGCTGGAAGCCCAGCTTCTCATACAGCTTAAGCGCCCTCGTATTGAAATCAAACACCCTTAGCGAGATGCGGTGCAAGTTCAATTCCATGAAGGCATAACGAAGCAAAAGACCAAGCGCTTCTTGTCCGTATCCCTTCCCCCAATAATCCGGTTCACCAATGTCAATAATCAGTTCGGCGTTCCTATTTTTAAAATCAATGGAAATGAGCGAAGTAATTCCGATGGGCTGATCGGAAGCAGAGTCCATTATGAAATACGTTTTTGAATGGGTGGAGCCGAGAATGACATGTTGAACGAAGCTCCCGGTTTCCTCCATTGAATAGATGTCTAGGGCAGGGCTTGTCGACTCCATCACGCCGATCGTATTTCTCCACTTGTGATAAACAGCAATGTCTTGTTCAGTCATTTTCCTTAGCTTGATTCGGTTCGTTGCAAACATTATGTTACCTCCTATCGTTATTTGCCTGAAGTGGACATTCTCATTATCCGCTTTGTCAAAAGAGGAAAAAAGGGTATAATCCATGCTTAAGTGTCCCCTTTTAGGAGGTGAGCCAATGATACTGGAATACTTGGAGTTCCGCGCCTATTTATATGATCGGGAAGTCGAGCGCAAAGCAGCATTCCTGCTGCACGAGCTGGCAACCATCTGGCGCTGCAGCGTCAAAAACGCAAAACGTAAATTAAAAAAACTGACGGAACAGCGTAACTGTTCCTACACTCCTGGCCGTGGCAGGGGTAATCGTTCGGAGGTTCAGTTTTTCACCGATTTTCGCAAGGAACTGCATGCCGTAATCCGGCAATATCTAAATGAAAAAGATTTGAAGCGGCTAATGCATGTATTACAGCTCCCCTTTCCTCAGCAATGGATAGACGATTTGCGCAAGCCCATACAGGAGCAATTAGGGCTGCAGACGTCTGACCCTGCCACTGATGTATTGCACGCCATCATAACACAGCCCGTGACGGCCATCGATCCAGCGCGTTCATCGATTACGTTCGATCAGATGCTCGTTTCTTTGATTGGCGACACCCTGCTGCAATATGATGCGGACAAGGACGAACTTCTTCCTCATCTGGCCATCGCATGGGAAGCGGATGATCGCTATGAAACATGGACGATCTATTTGAGAAAACGAATCCTATTCCATCATCACCGTACATTGACGAGTGCCGATGTAAAATACAGCTTAGAGCGGCTGCAGCAGGCATCGTGCGCGAATCGATGGCTTGCGGAGGATATCGCTTGGATTCACTGCTTGTCCCCGCTCATGGTCCGAATCAATCTTCGTCAATCCAATCCTTTGTTCGGGCGTTACTTGGCGTCAGCGCCGATGACGATTGTACCAGCGGATGCTCCGATACAAGACAAACATTTCATAGGAACGGGCGCCTACAAAATAACGGAATGTACAGAAAGCAAAGTGGTCTTGGAAGCGTTCGACGATTACTTTAAAGAACGGCCTTTTATCGATGCCGTCCAATTTTGGAAGGTACCTCCGGAAAAAGCGCAACTGATTGCGTATCGCGTCACCATGGATGACGGACAGCCTGGACCGGCGATGCAGGAAAATCGCATAGAGCATGGCTTTCGTTTCGTCATGTTTAATACGAAGCATGTCCCCTTGATGAGAGATCGAGAGCTCCGGCTGGCTATCAACGAGCTGTTTGCGATGGATGAGATGTGGCGGGATTTGGACAGAAGTGGACTGGTGCATGCATCTCACTTCTTCCCTTGGAAGAGCAAGCCTATAAAACGAAGCTTAGGGACTGCAAAGCAATGGCTCCAGAATAGCTGCTACAACGGGGAGACACTGCACGTGTACACATTGGATTTGCCAGAAGCATGGGCGGAGGCAGTCTGGTTTCAGCAGCAGGCCGCACGAATCGGCTTGAACATGATGCTCCATCCCTACTCTTTCAATGAGCTGTATGACCGCTCCATGGATGAGGACATTCATATAATATTTTCCGGAGAGGTGTCCTCGCTTGATCCGCACCTTTCGTTTTTGGGCGCTTTTTACAATGATGCGCTCGCTTTCAGAAGATTTATCGCAGACAATCATATGACCAGCATAGATAAAAAGCTAAAAAAAATGAAGCTCGCTCCTGCCGCTGAACGAGAGCAGCTCATTGATGAAGTCGTCCAGTACATGCACAAGGAGATGCTCATCGTATTTATGCATCACCCGCTTCATCAACGCACGTTCGATCCGATGCTTCAGCATATCCAATACGATTCATTCACATTCGTTGACTTAAAAAAGCTGTGGATACGCCCGTCATATGATGCAGATACGCCGGGATAATGCCATGCCGCATCAAGCACAATATTAAACAAATAACATGCGGCTGTCATGGACTGTCATAACAACTGATGAACAGCTTCATCATATATAGATGCATTTCCATAGTAAAAAGACTGAAATAGAGACCGAAGATGCTGCTTTCGGTCTTCTCCGACTTATAGAGTACATTTTGACCAATGTAATCTTTAGCCTCATTACGTTTTACGCCGCTTCACCAGAAGATTATATGTAGCTCAATCCTTTGCGCCACTCTCCCTTTCCATCAGAAAATATGATTCGCCTGAACCTTAGCGTCACTTAACCCTTCCAGGAGGAAGGTCTGCTCATTCGAACCTTAGCGTCACTTAACCTTCCAGGAGGAAGGTCTGCTCATTCGAGCCTTTGCATCACCTAACCCTTCCATAAGAAAGGTCTGCTCATTCGAGCCTTTGCATCACTCTCCCCTCCCTTCAGAACAGCATAACGTTACTCTGCAAACAAATAAATTTCATATAATTAGAAAACCAACTTGAATTACGAACATATGTTTCTTATAATGGATATAAGAACATTCGTTCTATGATAGATTTAGAAATACAGCTACGAGGAGGATATTTTAGGTGGAAGCCTTGCAATCTATCGCTACGTTGGAAGATTTGCAGCGTCAGTTTCATACCGAATCTTCTTGCGTCTCTTTTCTATATAAGTTGAAATGGCCACATGGTTTTGTCTGCCCACGCTGTCAACATGCCCATGCCTACATTATCCGGACACGCAGGCTTCCTCTGTATGAGTGCCGGGCCTGCCGCCATCAGACATCGCTTATCGCCGGCACGATCATGGAAGGCAGCCGCACATCTTTGCAGAAGTGGCTCACTGCATTCTGGCTTGTCTCCCGTTCCGATATCGGCATCAACGCCGTCCGGCTTAGCTTGATTATCGAGGTTACATACAAGACCGCTTGGTTGATGCTTCACAAGATCCGAGCCGCGATTAGTCTCGCCGACACCAATCGGCCGCTGACAGGGGAGGTTCATGGCTTCGTAACCTTCTATGCCCGCCATCCTTCAAGACAACTTAACCCGGGGGAATCCCCTCTGATCGTTGCCGAATCTGTCACGCTAGACGGAGAAGTGGGCGAACTCAAGATGAAGCTTGTGGAGCCAACTCGCCTCTCCGATGGCTTGCTTCTTCGTTCCGATTGCGAACAATTCGCCAACCTGCATGTTGCCAGAACCGCTACCGAGACATCCATCATCCGACACAATTTTCGGATTCGCCGCAACAGCCCCTTATATCAATCCTTCAAATGCGCATGGCGCTGGATGAACGATACCTTTCACGGGATAGGGGCCAAATATCTTCAGACATATCTGGATGAATTTTGCTTTCGCTTCAATACCTCTCTCCATCATACGTCCGCTTGGGAGCAACTATTGTGCTTATGCGTGGCGGTGTTTTCACCTGCCTCGACTTGCACCCTATATGATAAGACCTCTATTTCAGGCGCATCGACAGCAGCATGACCAAAGTTGTTTGCACCGCACCTTGCTCGAAACGTAAGTCCGATACATGCTCACACATCATTTTTTCATTCTATTTTCATCTATATTTGCCCTTCATGCTGTGAATTAATTTTCATCGTTCTGGCTGTTGTTTTACGCTCTGTTCCAGCAGTGACTGTTTGAGCGTTCTGACTGTGCTTTTTGCTTTGAGCTTATCGGTAGCTTGGAGACGTTCTGGCTGTACTTTTTTTCTTCGTTCTTAGCTGTGGCTGTGGGGGCGTTCTGGCTGTACTTTTTGCTTGTTCCTGCTGCAACTGCTTATCTAACTTCGTGTCGAAAAACTTTTTCTGAATATTCATTATCTCCTGACGCATAACGCATCTGGTCTTGCTCATTGAAGATGAAAAAGTACTCCCAAAATCACGCACTCGTATCGTCCTGTTTCAAACTTATGTAGTTTCTGAACTAAGGGGATATTGAAGCTAAGGTCTATAACAAGAATCCTGCTATGAACGCAATATTAACTCGTAATTAAAATTATGCTTTTGTACTATGCACGACCTTAATTCAATATCTTCATATTGTAATAGGGTAGCGGCTTTTGCTTTTATTTTCATCTGAACCGAAGGGATAGTGGAACTAAGCAATTGAATCTTAAAGCTACTCGCTCGCTTCACCCTGTTATGGTTGCTAAAAAAGTGCACAGCCCAAGACCGTGCACTTCCAAGTTCACTCTATTGTCGTTTCATAATTACTTCTAATTCAGCTTATATCAGTGCATATCGCCTCATATTAATGGGATTTAACCCATTTCGCTACGTCATTGACGACATCAAGCGGCACATTCCCCGGAACAACATATTCTTCTCCGGTGGAAGGCTTATCCGACGGGACAAAAATGTGGTTCAGCTTCGGATAAAGCTTGAATTCCACATCCTTACGGTTCTTCAGCGCTTCCTTCCAACCATCAAGATGCTCTTTACCGACTTGAACATCATTGTCGCCTTGAATAATGAAGAGCGGAATCTTCTGATCCTTAGCGATTTCCCCGCCATAGTTATTGCGGAAATCGAACCACCAGGATGCCATCGCCAGCTGCAAATCTTGCGGGTAATTATCTGCTGTGTATTTCTCGTTCTTAATGACTTGCAGTTGTTGGTTCCACATGTTCACTTGCGCCTCAATCTGGGCGGTGACCTGCTCTGGCTGACCCGCTTCCTTCGCGCGTTTCAGCTGCCCTTCCATTTGGGTCAGTATCAAGTCCTCGAGAGGACCGGACGGACCTGCAGCGATAATGCCGCCGCGAATCGATTTTGCGCTGTCTTGCGCAAGCATCCGAGGCACGAGCATGCCGCCTTGACTGTGGCCCAACACATATACACGCTCTTTATTCAAACGCTCATCTTGTCCCGCCCATTTGACTGCTTCGAGCGCATCGTCAAGCGTCTCTTCCTTGACTGTAAACTTCGGCATAGCCGTCGCTTGGAACGGATATTCGCGCGTACGCTTTTCATAGCGGATCGTCGCAATGCCCTGCTCAGCCAAACCGACAGCCATATCTCGGAACATCTTGCCCGCGCCGATCGATTCATCACGGTCATTCTGCCCAGAGCCATGCACCAATACAACTACCGGAAATGCACTTTCGCCATTTGCAGGCACCGTCAATGTTCCTGGCAGCTTGAACTGGCCTTCGCCGATGACGATGTTTTCTTCTTTATATGCACTCGCATTATCATATGCTGGAGCTTGATAGCCGCCGGATCCGACCGCACTGAAGAAAAGCTCATCGACGAGTCCTTGATCATTATAACGGAGTTCCAGCGGCAACAACTGCCCTTTATCCGTCTTGAACAAGATACTTACGTTTTGATGCACCCCGTTGTCTTGCATGGCCGCATTCTCAAATTGGGTCGGTAAACCGAACATACCGGTAAGCAGCTTCGTATTTGAAGACAGCGACATCTGCTTCGTTGCTTCACGCAGATCCGGCGTAATTAATTTTTGCAATTGCGCTTCCGCCTGCGGCTGTGCGGCCAATTTTCCCCACTGTACGACGAACTGGGAGGCGCGTGTTTTCCAATCCGAAGCATCTGGAACGACTGAATCGTTAACCCACTTCGCATTTAACTGCAGTCCCTTTTTAACCGAATCCCATGGCACTACTAAAGCGCCCTGCGCTTCCGTACCGAATTCAGCTTTAGCCGCAAGCTTTAATTCCTGGCCATTCACATCTGATCGATCTTCATTCAAGCGAACCGTCCACACAAGTTCACCATAAGTGACTTTGGCGGTCTTATCTTCCGAATTCCATTTCACATAAGCCCCGATAGATTCAACTGCTTGTCTTAACGGCACCATCGTGGCACTTTCTTGTTCCCCAAGTTTTTCAATGGCTGGAGTTTCTTCCGCCGCCAACGCTGCTGGTGCCATGCTTCCGAACAACAAGCAAGCGCTCATCATCCATCTCCATACTGATTTGTTCATGCCTCTTCCCCTTATCTCTCTTATGTTTTTTCATGTAGGGTTTTTAGATTCGGCTAATAACTAGCCTCCTATATTACGTTATTACGTTATTACGTTTTCAGCCTAATATTCGTTCAATCTCTTCTAATTCTTCTTCCGCAAAGGCGAGATTATCCAATGCTTTAACATTCTCCTCAATTTGGCTGATGCGGCTGGCACCGATTAATGCAGATGTGACACGTCCGCCGCGAAGCACCCAGGCAAGCGCCATCTGAGCCAACGATTGTCCTCTGCTGCTTGCGATCTCGTGCAGCATACGCACCTTTATAATGACATCCTCTGAAACTTCTCTTTCTTGTAAGAATCCGCTAGACTTCTTCGCGCGTGAATCTTCCGGAATGCCATTCAAGTAACGATTCGTCAGCAAGCCTTGCTGCAGCGGACAGAACGCGATGCTGCCGACGCCATGCTCGTCTAGAACGTCCTGCAAACCATCTTCAATCCATCGATTGAGCATCGAATAAGAAGGTTGATGAATCAGGAGCGGCGTGCCTAGTTCTTTCAGAATACGGATTGCTTCATTTGACTGCTCAGCATCATACGATGAAATTCCCACATATAAGGCTTTACCTTGACGCACGACTAAATCCAAAGCCGCCATCGTCTCTTCCAGCGGCGTGTTAGGATCTGGACGATGAGAGTAAAAAACATCTACATAATCCAGTCCCATACGCTTCAAGCTCTGATCCAAACTGGCTACGAGATATTTTTTAGAACCCCACTCTCCGTATGGTCCTTCCCACATGTAATAGCCCGCTTTCGTGGAGATGACCATCTGATCGCGATAAGGGAGAAAATCTTGCTTCATCATCTTGCCGAACATTTCTTCAGCCGATCCCGGAGGAGGACCGTAATTGTTCGCTAAATCAAAATGCGTAATCCCCAGATCAAATGCTCGTCTTAGCATCGCTCGGCCGTTCTCTGTTGAATCAACGCCGCCAAAGTTATGCCATAATCCAAGCGAAATCGCCGGAAGCTTTAGGCCCGATCGGCCGCAGCGATTGTATATCATGGAGTCATAACGCTTAGAATCTGCCAAGAATTCCATTCAAGCTCACTCTCCTTCCCACATAAACGCGCGAGTATCGAAAAATTAAGATATGTATTCTTATTTATTATAATCTATTGGGTCTTTACTTGTTAATGTCTGTTCGAGATTCGTTGAAAGGGGTTATTCTCCACTCCAGTGACCTTTCACACCTGACTTTGGCGGGGATAGGTGTGCTTCGTACAGACCATATTAATGACACGGTCCGCTGAAGCCTGACGGCACGTTGGGATCAGTCGGGATCAGGAGTATATCTGGAAAGTTGTCGTCTGCATCGCTGCAGAATTCAGCGGAACGAGAACAATACTTTTATGCTATGAAGGAGGCAATAATCAATCATGTCCATTCCTAAACACCGCCGAGAAAATGCTAATAAAATTCGAAAGCAGACCCCTCATCCGCCACATGGCAAAATCAAGTCCTTTAAAGAACTTGTAGAAGAGTAAAGAGTAAGTAAATTCGAGGCGCTTGAGCATCGGTTAATGATGCGCTCAAACGCCTCTATTACGTTACGGATATAAACGGAAAGTAAAGAGGGGCTTCCATTTCCGTCGTTGCGTTTATGGTTCCCGACTGGCTTCTTTATATAACACATAACGCCGCTGTAAATCATGCCAAATGTATGTAATGTCACGTGCTGTGTCGGTTTCCCATATTTTACACAAGAAAGGGCCGCTATATCCAGCCTGAGCCAATCGATCCATGATGAGCGGCCACTGATTGATTCCTGCGCCTGGCATTCCAATGCTTCTCGTCTTGACTGTCATAATTAGAGATGTGTACGGAAATAATATGAGAAGCGAGTCGATCAATGAATATTTCTGGCATTTCGCACAATTGCATATCTCTATCGCAATTGAAAGCGAGCCGTATGGCTTTTACCACGAGAGCCCTCTGTGCGAACGACGATTTTCCACCCTTTATCTATTCGAGTGGCTTCAATGGAAGGATCGGATGATGCAAGTTTAAGCTCATCATCCGCTTTATCCCAATAAAAAGTTAGCTGTTGCCGTGTCTGGGTCGGATCGGATAGAGCTATGGTGACACCGGTATCTGTCTTCTTCATCATCAATGCAAGCGGATTTTCCGCACGCAGCCCTTCCACCTCCGCAGGGGCAAAGAAATGAACGCCGGTTAGTCCGCTCTTGCCATCGGACACCGCATGCACTCGACTATCTTGGCGAAGGATATGAATGTCCGGATTTCTGCTATACGCTGCAGTCTCTTCTGGATCAGCGTTCGGCAGCAGCACATAACGGTATGAACCCGCTTTCGGTTCAACGCCATGTGGAACGGCCAGGCTGCCGTAATGTCTCGTCAGGAGATCGTCACGCACATTTGGATTTCGGTTTATTTCCCGCCATGAATGCATCCGCGTTTCCCTTATAATGCGGATCGGCTGAGGATCTATAAATACGACGCCCAAGTCAGAGTTCGACGTATTCCCTTCCATGTGTGCCCACGAAGCACGCTCAAGTATCTCTTCGCCATTCCGCTGTGACAGCATGTCGTTCCCGTCTACAATAATCCGGTTAGTGCCTTGCCCGTTCAGCCTGCGGTTCTCCACAATCGTTTCCACCGCTCTGTTGCCAATGCTTCGAATATCAGTGCCAAGTGCCACAATTTCGTTATCAAACATGAACCATGACTTCTTGCCCTCCAAACCTGTTTTCGTGCTGGCGCTCATTGCAAATTCCATGCCGGCTGTGCCGAACATGCCGTCCAACGAGGCTCCGCCCACCCACGACTTCGGATTATAGTAGGATGCCCAATCCTTCGGTTCAGGCAGCACATGGTCTGTTGTTGTGCCGGGCAGGCGTCCCATATCAACGGTTGCCCAATATCCGTCGCTGAATTGGGACAGATCGCCGTTATATAGCGACGTCATCCCGATACCCGTATACCAACCCTTCACATTCTCACCGTTCCCGAATTCAAAGGCGGAAATGCGCGGGGAAAACATACTGATGCCGAAGGCAAACCGTTCACGCAAATGTACGGATCTATCCATTGCGGCAAACAACTGATGTTTAACCAACTCGCCTCTTGGAACAACGTATTCATCCGACAACAGTTTTTTTACCAGGCTCATTTCGTATATATTCAGACCGGTAAAATAAGGCTGCAGCGTCGTATCGGACAAGGCCCATTCTTTGATCATGGAACGGATGCGCTGGCGTTTCTCCACCGGCGCTCCTTCCGCCAAGCGAAGCAGCGACATTGCAACAGCACGGCCGGACACATGGTCTTCCGATGCCGCCCTCGAGATAGCGCGTCCGCGCACCATGTCCATCATCGCGCCTTTATAGATGAGCGGCTCGAAGGAGTCAAACACCCAATCGTACACGATGTCCGCATTCGCATGCTCAATCGGCCAAGCCGATCCGTTGAACAGGTAGAATGCGTCAGCCATGCCCGATATCAGAACCGCGCCGTAGCTTCCGGTATAGGCAATATTGGCATGCTGGATAATCGAGCCGTCATCATAGACGCCATCCCCAGATGCGGCATATTGATATTCCGTATCGAGCGCATTCCGCGCCTGAAGCAGCTTCGCACTATTGTCAACAGCCATGGCGCGCAGCGTGACGACCATCACCTTGTCAAGTAAGTTCGCGCCATTCTCCACGATATCAGGGTTTACGGTAAACCTAATTTTCGGATCCGGCACGAACCTATCAATGGCGGCAGCATATTGGCGAAGCTGATCCGGCGTCAGATCATCATGCATAAGCACCATTAAATCTCCCAGCATGCGTGCGGAGCCTATTTCCCAGTCCCACCAATTTCCAAACGTCTTGGTCCGTTCGTTATATTGATGCGAATAGACAAAATCCATACCGGAGACAATCGCTCGCCTTAGCTCATCGCTTTGGTAGAACAGTGAAGCTGGCGTACGATACGCCACCGCCATCGTTCTCAGCTTATCCATGTTGCTGGAAGGCGCCGAAGACACATGAGCCGGAGGTTCCTCTCCCCACAAATTTAACCGATCCGGTGCCATGTTCATTGTATCTAACAGTCCGGATCGGCTCTCGTTCCGAATTTTCGCATCCAGCTCCGCTATTTTGCTGTCAAAATCGAGATCTCCGGGATGATACAATGCGTTGCCTGTCAAACGGTTAACCCACTTGTCCCGCATGTTCCGGAAGTCCTGCTTCCGATCAACCGGTTCCACATGGACCCTAGATACGGCTTCCACCTTGCCATTCGGTGTTTCCACTCGAATCACTGCAGTTCCCTCCTTTATTCCAGTGATAACGCCTTCTTGCGTCACCTCGGCCACCTCCGGGTCAAGCGAAGTCCACTTGTATGGAATTTCTTCCGTTCCCGACGGGAATCGGATTGGGGTCAAGCGAATCGATTCCCCCGATCGCACACTAGCCGGATTCGGCTGGAGCAGCAGGCTGTTAATGACCGGTTCATCTGTCCGTCTTAGCTGCACTTCATCGAAAAAAGCGCTTCCTGTAGCCGATTCGAGAAACAACTCAATCCGCAATCGTGTCGCTTTGCCCGGAATCCGTATCGGCAATGTATGGAGCTCCCAATCGGTATCGCCCTTAAGCTTGACAGTAGACGGGCCATCACCCGCTTTGGTGCCATTGGCCTCGAAGAACTGCGTCCGTACATAAACGCCGCCGTATGATACTTCCGTCCGCACCCTTTCGGCCTTCATCGCCAACGACAGCGCATAGCTGCGGTCTGGCTCGACGTTAACATCCTGCAGCACGGCAGCGCGGCTGACCACATCAGCATCCACACGTATGGCTCGCTCCCCCTTGTAAACCGTGTCCGTTACGGACAGGACAGGTGAACCGGAAGGAGTCCATTCGCTCCAATGCAGCGGTTCAATATTGTCCTTCCATCGATTCGAAGTTCGCACCTCTTCAAAGCTTGGATTGTTCAGTAAATTCGGATAAACGTTTGCGGCGGGATACAAGGATGAAGCGGCAGCAGACCCTACGATTGCGGCGGATTCGGCAACGGTCTGCGAGTGAGCGGTAACAGAAATGCAAGGAAACAGTAATGCGAAGGCGAATAGTCCGCAAGCGGTGCGCCTCCGACGGTTGATGTGACGATTGTGCAAGAACATTCATCCTTTCCGTTTTAAAGTAGTCAGAAAGATAGCGCTTACATTCGTTTATATTATACGGCAGAATAACGTAATGGCAAGAGGCCAATATGCACAATCAAGAGCGCACTTTGAACATGCCATTACGTTCCGATATAGAAATGCCTTGGGCAGCTTGGCAAGGTAATCTCAAAGTAAATGAAGATATGGTAGAGAAGCTTTTTGGGAGATACCTATAAGGAAGTATATGCGGATTTGAGAAACGTTGTAACTCCACATGAAAAAAGGCTCTCGCTTCGCATGGAATAAGAAAAGCCTTGGATCACTCCGAGGCTTTTCTATTTTTCCACTAATTTCATAGAGATAGTACCATGAACATGGTACAATACGACCGAATCAACATTTCGATAGTTCTTCGATTCGCAACGAGCTCAAGTATTACATACAAGGCTCATCAGAAATCAGAATGATGTGTAGTGTTGCGGATGCGATGATAAATAACATCATGTATTCAGCAAATTCCCCAGCCGATGGGGACTAAGAAAAGAGAATGAGGTATGCGAAAACGAAAAGTATTATTATTAATCTTGATGTCTATCACTATTATTTCGGCTTGCGGCAACAACGATAGTAAGAATAATAATGCAAACAATACCGCTAAGCAGCAGGAAGTAGAGACAGAGAATGAAAAATTAAAGGCAGAAGCTGAGAAATTAAAAAAAGAGCTGGCTGAGAAAGAAGCGGAAGGAGCAATAGCGCAGAAAAAAACGGAGGAAAAGGCTTCCGCAAAAGAGAACTCTCAGAAAACATATGCAGCAAATGCAATGTCTTTAATAGTTCCCCATTTAGCTGAAAATACCGCAATTGATGAAAAAACTTATAACTATATTGTTGATCATTACGAATTATTTCCTGCTGTTACATCCGAAAGCAAAAGTGCCGCAAAAGCTGAAGTTGATGCAAGCATTACCACTCGCCATTTATTGAAAAATATAAAACCTTACTTAGATAAAATGGTAACCGTCAGTGGATTCGTTGAAGAAATAGAAGAAGAAGAAACGGAGATAGGAACTATCGCAAGCATACACATTATAGACGATAATGACAACTCTGTTGTTGGTGTTTTTATGGATTCAACAGGCGATATTTTAGATGGAGATAATGTTACGATGACAGGCGTGCCAACCACGGTTTATTCATTTGATAACGTTAGCGGCGGTACTACAATTGCAATACTTTTTACATTATCCACCATTCAAAAGACTCAATAATTAAGCTGATATTGCAAGTGAACGACCTATTTTGCTATGGTAATTTATTTTTGTTACTTTTTAGTGACTTTTCCATAGAAAAAGGCCCCTTTCGGGGCCTTTATTTCTTGCTATATCAAACCTGAGGGCTGATGGATTACATCATGCCGCCCATTCCACCCATGCCGCCCATATCAGGCATTGCAGGCTTATCTTGTTCCGGTTTGTCAGCGATAACCGCTTCAGTTGTCAAGAACATAGCTGCAACGGAAGCTGCGTGCTGCAGTGCGGAGCGTGTTACTTTCGCAGGGTCCACGATACCTTGGGCAATCATATCAACCCATTCGCCAGTTGCCGCGTTGTAGCCTACGCCCACTTTTTCATTTTTCAGACGCTCAACGATAACGGAGCCTTCTTGACCCGCGTTGTCCGCAATCGTGCGAACCGGAGATTCCAGTGCACGCAATACGATGTTTACGCCTGTCAACTCGTCACCAACAGATTTAACTGCCGATACTGCTTGGTATACGTTCATCAATGCCGTACCACCACCAGCAACGATGCCTTCTTCCACAGCTGCGCGAGTTGCGTTCAGAGCATCTTCAATGCGAAGCTTGCGCTCTTTCAATTCTGTTTCCGTAGCTGCGCCGACTTTGATTACTGCAACGCCGCCTGCCAATTTAGCAAGACGCTCTTGCAGCTTCTCTTTGTCGAATTCGGAAGTTGTTTCTTCCAATTGCGTACGGATTTGGTTCACACGTGCATCGATGTCGGATTTATTGCCGCTGCCGTCAACGATAATCGTGTTTTCTTTTGTTACGCGTACTTGACGAGCGGAGCCCAATTGGTCCACAGTCGTCGATTTCAGCTCAAGACCGAGCTCATCGGTAATGACTTGGCCGCCTGTCAATGCAGCGATATCTTGCAGCATTGCTTTGCGACGGTCGCCGAAGCCAGGAGCTTTCACTGCTACGCAAGTGAATGTGCCGCGAAGTTTGTTCACTACGAGAGTAGCCAATGCTTCGCCTTCGACATCCTCAGCGATGATAACCAATTGCTTGCCTTGTTGAACGACCTTCTCCAATACAGGCAAGATTTCTTGGATGTTGGAAATTTTCTTATCCGTAATCAAGATGTATGCATTTTCTAATACAGCTTCCATCTTATCCGTATCTGTAATCATGTACGGGGAGATGTAGCCGCGGTCGAATTGCATACCTTCAACCACTTCAAGCTCAGTGTTGAAGCCTTTGGATTCTTCTACTGTGATGACGCCGTCTTTGCCGACTTTCTCCATTGCTTCCGCAATCAGAGTGCCCACTTCTTCGTCGTCCGCGGAAATCGCCGCAACTTGAGCAATGCTTTGCTTGCCTTCGATTGGCTTCGCAATTTTCTTCAAGTCTTCAACAGCCGCTTTTACAGCTTTTTCGATACCTTTGCGCACGACCATAGGGTTAGCGCCTGCAGTAACGTTCTTCAAGCCTTCGCGAATCATCGCTTGAGCCAATACCGTTGCAGTTGTCGTACCGTCACCGGCTACGTCGTTTGTCTTCGTTGCTACTTCTTTAACGAGTTGAGCGCCCATGTTCTCAAACGCATCTTCCAACTCGATTTCTTTCGCAATCGTTACACCGTCGTTCGTGATAAGCGGGGAACCAAATTTCTTCTCCAACACGACATTGCGGCCTTTAGGACCGAGCGTTACTTTCACGGCATTCGCCAAAGCGTCTACACCGCGAAGCATCGCGCGACGTGCGTCTTCAGAGAACATAATTTCTTTTGCCATCGTGAAACCCTCCTCGATACAATTCGAATTATTGTTAGTTCATGTATGATTCGTGCGTGTGATCTGACCTTGGTCAGATCCATATGTTTGACAACTCAGCAAACTTAGCGCAGATGCGGCTACTTAGCCGATTACTGCGTGAATGTCGCTTTCTTTCATAATCAAATACTCTTTGCCTTCGTATTTGATTTCTGTTCCTGCGTATTTGGAGAAAATAACCACGTCGCCTTCTTTTACATCTAAAGGCACACGTTGGCCGTCTTTCCATACGCCATTGCCTACCGCGATGACTTTGCCTTCTTGCGGCTTCTCCTTAGCTGAATCCGGTAATACGATACCGAAAGCTGTAGTTTCTTCCTTCGCGATTGCTTCAATCAATACGCGTTCACCTAAAGGTTTGATCATGAAAATAGCCTCCTTTTAAAGAAGAAGTTATAAGGTGAAGAATCCACCGCCGCTTGAAGGCGACGGACCGGATTCCCAAAAACAAAACGGATATCCAGTGTTAGCACTCAAGCACCTCTAGTGCTAATAACCAATTTCTATGATACTGATTTTAGGTTTCGATTGCAAGAGGGTAGCGGGTTAAAAATTTTTAAGATTGCTCTTCCACTTCCATCCATCCCTTGTTCCTTGAGCATCTTATCCCCTTTTACAGCAGCCAAATCCTTCGTCCGAGCAGCAGTACGAGTCACCAATTGAACTCACTCATTTCAGGATCAAAGAATGCAGATTCAAAAAAATGCTCTCCGCATCCCTTTAAACCTGCATCTTTTCATCATATATCGTTCTGCGCTCACTGTCATCAAGCCGTCGTCGCATCCGACGAACCATCGAATTCTTCTTCCCATGCTTGCTGTTCGGCCAGCTGTTTGCGGTACACTATCGAAGAAGTGAATACGCTCACCTCATACAAAATCAGCAACGGGATAGAAACGAGAATATCAGAGATAATATCTGGCGGTGACAGCATCGTTCCGAGCACAATTAAACCAAAATAAGCAAAGCGGCGCATTTTCCGCAAGCGCAGCGGGTTCAAGAGTCGAATCCGCGTGAGAAACATAATGACAACTGGGAGCTCGAATAACAAAGACATCGGCAGCAGGATGTTGAACATAAACGTAAAATACTGCGTAATGCCGTACGTCTCCGCCAGCTCCATATGTTTGTTAATTTTTGACGTAAACTCAAACGCCATCGGAAATACCACAAAATACGCAAACGACAAGCCAAGCAAAAAGAGGATAAACACAAACGGGACATAACGAAGCGCAGCTCGCCGCTCTTCCGATTTGAGCCCTGGACTTACGAACGCCCATAGCTGATACATAATAAACGGAAGAGTAATGGCAAGAGCCACGATGAAGGCAAATTTCATGTAAATGCCGATGCCATCCCATAGCGAAAATCCGTGCAAATTAAATTGATTCGCCGGTTCCGTATTGCGCATATAATCGTATATCGGGTCAGCGAGCAGTAATCCGCCAATGAGTCCGACGACCAGCATGATTACGACATAAAGAATCCGTTTGCGCAGCTCCGTAATATGCTCGACAATTGTCATTTGATCTTCTGTCTCTTCAGTCATTTGCGACATACCTACACCAACCTGTTCATGACGTTGTAGCTTGCGCAAGCACTGTGCATGCCTGCGCATACAAAGAAATAATAGCGCCTCAAACCGCTATTATTCAGGCAAACGACGTTGTTGCTCAGTGCTGGCGGCAGGTTGGGGAGCCGATGCGGCCGGCGCTTGATTCACGTCGACGGATTGCACTTCCTTACGGGCAGGCTTCGTCTCTTCTTCATCTCCCATAATATCACGCGCGCCCGCCTTGAATTCACGCAGCGTACGCCCGAATGCTCGTCCGAGCTCCGGCAGTTTATTTGGTCCGAACAACAACAATGCAATGATCAAAAGCAACAGAACACCTGATACTCCAATACCATTTAACACAGCGTATTCTCCCTTCGTCGCATTAGTGTAGAGCACGTGTTCAAAAAGGACGTTTTTCAGCTTTTTGAACAACCACTAAAAGCTTCCTGTGATCTACATCATATCATACCTGTTATCCGTAAAATACCAAGAACTGTAACAATATTTTGAAGATATGATCATTATTCGTGATCGCCATAGTTGCCACTTACAATTTCCAGTGCATGCGGCAATTGATCCATGATAGCCATCATATTGTCGTGAACACCCTTGGGGCTGCCCGGCAAATTAATAATCAACGTGTTGCCGCGAATACCGCATACTGAGCGTGACAACATGGCCCGGCGCGTCTTCTGCATCGATGCAAGCCGCATCGCTTCAGCGAGTCCCGGAACTTCCCGCTCCACGACCTTTAACGTTGCTTCTGGGGTCACATCCCGTGGCGCCAGCCCCGTTCCCCCCGTCGTAATGATCAGGTCCGCTCGAAAGTAATCGGCCATCTCAATGAGGGAAGCCGAAATATCATTCATCTCGTCGGGTACAATACGGTATTCGACAATTTCTCCATGAAGCTCTTCTTCTACCAGCTCGCGAATGACCTGCGCACTCGTATCCTCACGTTCCCCACGCGATCCTTTGTCACTTGCTGTTAGAATCGCCACTTTCCAGCGCATGCCCGTTCCTCCTTCCACGAATTCCCCTTATCGGGTTGTCCTTAATCGATTCTATGTATTACTTTATGTTAAGCATGATTCGCTCGATAATCTCCATTTTTGCCGCCGCTCTTCGTTATGAGCATCGTCGGACCTATCACCATATCTTTTTGCATCGCTTTGCACATGTCATACACCGTGAGTGCGGTTGCGGATACAGCCGTCAGCGCTTCCATTTCCACTCCGGTCTTGCCTGACGTCTTCACTTCAGCTTCAATCGTTAACGTATCAACGCCATTATCCGTGAAGGAGATATTCACCCCCGTCAGCAGTAAAGGATGGCACATCGGAATCCACTGCGACGTATTTTTAGCCGCCATAATTCCGGCAACCTGCGCAACGGCCAACACATCCCCTTTGCTTACCTGTCCAGCCTTGATACGCTGCAGCGTATCCGGATGCATCGCAACCTCTGTGCGGGCAACCGCCTTCCGCGCGGTGCTGTCCTTATCTGACACATCCACCATCTTGGCGCGTCCCTCTTCATTAAAATGGGTTAATTGATCCATGTTCGTGTTCCTTCCTGAAATTCCTGCTCTATATGCAAAAAATAACGTCGGCTTCCGTAATCAAACACTCGACCGTAATATCGTGGGGTTCCATCGGTACTCTTTCAGTTACTTGCCAAGCGTAAAGACAGCTTATTCGCATCGGCAACAGTATGTCTGATGCAGGTTTCCCTTCGTCCTCGGAGACCAAGGATAACCGACGCACGTTAATCAATTCATTCCAAAAGCGGTCGTAATAGCCGGCGCCCAGCCCCATACGGCCTCCTTGACGGTCAAAGGCAATTCCCGGAACGACAATGACATCAAGCTGCGGCCAGTCCTCAACCGGCAGCTGTTCCGTCTCTTGCACCGGCTCCTGCAGCCCGAAGCATCCGGTAGTATACTGCGTCCGATCATCCCACCGATGCAGCGTCATGGAATGATCGGCTGATTCCGTCCGAGGAATATATATTACATCTCCCGCCGCACGGCATGCATAAAGCAATTGTGTAATATCCAGTTCCTTGCCAAAAGGGAGATAGGCGAAAACTCGCAACGGACGGCCGCGTTGTTCGCGCAGCTCCGCAACGTGTGCAGCAGCTCTGCGGCAGGCTGCCAAGCTGGCTGACCGATATTGTTCTTCGGTGACATTACGTCGTCGCTGCTTGAAGCGCTGCCGTATTTGTCGTTTCAACTCAACTACCGACATAGGAAATCCCCCCTTCACGTTAACCCCTAATGAGAGATTGCTCCATTCTTCCATCTATGTACAATTACACTGATTTTCATTGTTTTTCACGATTTTCAACCTTAGTTTACCATCCTTATTCCATTTCCGCCACCATTCCCGCTTTTTCTTCCTCTCCAAGCAGCTCTCGCATAGGTTATACTGTTGTTCCTAAAGAAAGGCTTATCGCACTTTTCCACTTTTTTTAGTACACTTAAGGAGGTTGTTTAAAAACCCCTTTGAAATTACGACGTATACCTTAAGGCAAATTCGACATTTTTCTTTTACTTGCCTCATTTTTTTACTGGGGACTTTTCTAATCATACTTTAACCTTAACTTGTCCAAAACGGAGGAGATATAAAGTGCTGCTTCAAGTGAACGGCATGAGCAAAAAATACGGGATTACCCCCGTATTAACGAACATTACGATGCAAATTCTTGAACGGGAGCGCATCGGCCTGGTAGGTGTTAACGGCGCCGGAAAGTCTACGCTTCTTCAGTTGATCGCTGGCGAAATGACGCCAGACGGCGGTACCATTTTTAAGTCCAAAGAAACGCGCATCGGTTATCTTGCGCAAAATAGCGGCCTGCAATCCGAGCGTTCGATATGGAACGAGATGATGCATGTCTTCGAGCATTTAATGGAAGCTGAACAAGAGCTTAGAGCCTTGGAGCATCAGATTGCAGATCCGAAGCTGGCTGAAGACGAGGCTAAGTACGAAGACACGCTGCACCGTTATGCGGAGCGTTCGGAATGGTTCCGCCAGCAAGGCGGATACGAGATGGAAACACGCGTCCGCAGCGTGCTGCATGGAATGGGCTTCAGCCAAATGGATCCGTCTACTCCTATTCATACGTTGAGCGGAGGCCAGAAGACGAGACTGGCGCTGGCGCGTATTTTGCTGCAACAGCCTGACCTCCTGCTGCTTGACGAGCCCACGAACCATCTGGATATTCATACACTCACCTGGCTTGAGTCGTATTTACGTTCCTATCCTGGTGCGGTTCTGGTTGTTTCCCATGACCGCTATTTTCTGGACGCGATGGTGACGACAATTATTGAGATCGAGCGCCACCAAGCGAAGCGCTACACCGGCAATTACACGAAGTATATGGAATTGAAGGCGGCCGAATATGAGCAGCAATTAAAAATGTACGAGAAGCAGCAGGATGAGATCGCGCGTATGGAGGATTTCGTGCAACGCAATCTTGTCCGGGCATCGACGACCAAGCGTGCTCAAAGCCGCCGCAAAGCACTGGACCGAATGGAGCGCCTCGACAAACCTCTTGGTGATTTGAAAAAGGCTAATTTCCGTTTCGAGATTAGCCGCCCAAGCGGCAAAGACGTGCTTTACGTCCAGGATGCGGCTGTCGGCTATGAGAATCACCCGCCACTCTTTCAGCATGCAAGCTTTGAATTAAAGCGCGGAGAGATGGTCGCATTAATCGGACCGAACGGGATCGGTAAATCAACACTTCTGAAGACGTTGATTGGAAAGCATCCCTTGCAAGCAGGACAGTTCCATTGGGGCACGAACGTCTCGATCGGTTACTATGACCAGGAGCAGACTACGCTCAATAACAGCAATACCGTGCTGGAGGAAGTATGGAGCGCTTATCCTCACCTTGAAGAAGTGCGGATTCGAACCGTACTGGGCAGCTTCCTGTTCAGCGGTGAAGATGTGCTGAAGAAGATTGCTTCCTTGAGCGGTGGAGAGAAAGCCCGGGTCGCTTTAGCTAAACTAATGCTCGAGCAAGCCAATATGCTCATACTGGACGAGCCTACGAACCATTTGGACTTGTTCAGCAAGGAGGTATTAGAGTCCGCGCTAATGGATTATGAAGGAACCGTGCTGTTCATTTCTCATGACCGCTACTTCTTGAACAAAATGGCAGAACGCATAGTGGAATTGAGTACGTCGGGAACCTGTCATTTCCTGGGAAATTATGACGATTATCAAGTAAAAAAGCAGGAGTTAGCTGAAGATGAAGCGATACGCGCTTCCTTGCAGCCGACCGGAAGCACGGGCAAACCCTCGACGTTTCAAAGCGGAAAAGCAGCGGATGATGCGGATGATGCCAAGAGCGGAGCCGCGGCATTTGAAGCGGACAAGCTGGCCAAGCGCGAAGAACGCGCGCGGCAGCGGAAGCTGGAGCTATTAGAGCAGCAGATTGCGGAGCTTGAAGCGGAAATCTCGGAACGGGAACTGGAGCTTGCCGAGCCAGATGTGTACAACGACTATGTGCGTGTTCAATCCATACAAGAGCAGCTGGACGCGAACAAAGCCGCGCTGAACGCCGTGTATGCGGAATGGGAGCAACTGATGGAAGAATAGACACAAGTCTGGCTGATGGGAGGGACAGTTCTACACTGTCTCTCCTCTATTGATTTTCTGCAATGAAACACCAACTTATATCTCATGACGATAGGTTTCAATGGAAATCATCCAGTGGTTTGGCTTGCTTTCCGCAGCAGTCGCTGAAAAGCAGCCCGATCCACTGGAAAAAATACCGTCTAAATGACTTTTGGCCGCCACAACGCCCCATTCCACTGCATATTTTCCAATGCGATTACATCACTACCATGTCAAACAAATCAGTCCCATTTTGTACCACTTTAGCACTGTCTTGTATTTTTCCCATAGCTTAGGCCCTCCAAATATTTCACTTCTGCACATTACATCTTATTAACAAAATGACATCGTTATCTTCCCTACCCCGTCAGCCGAGGACACCTCCGCTAAGGCTCCATTGACCAAAGTCAATTGCGGGGGAACATGACCAATGTCGACATCATAGATGACAGGAATCTGTAAATCATCGAAGATGTGGTGCAGCGCATCCTGCAGTTCGAAATTTTGGGTTGGCGCATAACCATTTGGTCTCCCAAAAAGAAAACCGTTCGTATTTTCGAACCACCTGCATTGCTTCATCTGCCATAAACGCCTGTATATATCGGCCGCACTCATTTCACTGCTTTCCATGTACCATATGATCCCGTCATGTTTGCAATATTTTTGGGAGAACTCATTTATTGGCGCAAATGGTGTGCCGACAAGGATAGATAAGGTATCCAGACAACCGCCTAACAGTCTCCCTGCAAAACGAAGCCCGCAAGCTGAATCCTCTTCCTGGCCGAGCGTCTTCCAACTTGTCGGGGTATCCAATTGATATCCGGGAGTGGAGAAGTCCCAGAAAGACTGAAAGAAAGCCGAGGAGGACTGAACAACGGTTTGGTTATGTTCCGTGTTCAAAACGTCCTCCCAACGGGCAGTAGTCTCATCCCAATTGCCGGAACCGAGCTCGATATAATTCACTCCATGCGCCGTAGCGCATCCTGTTCGCAACGTATAGGCGAAGTTGAACGTGCTGATATCCGAGTATCCCAAAATCCATTTAGGCTGCTGATTTTTCAATGAATCCCAATCCAAGAGAGGCAATATTTCCATAAGGAATTCCCCACCCCAAGGCGGAATAACAGCGTTCACTTTCTCATCTGACAGAACGGCTTGAAGTTCGCGCGCCCTTTGCTCCTTGCCAGAACTAACGCATTTATCATTCGTCCAAATCGTATTTCCTTCGATGACCTCGTACCCCAAATCCTCGAACGCCAGTTTTGATCGTGTCAGTAAATGATGCAAGTGTTCTTCAACCCCACTGGAAGGGGCGGTAATGGCAATGCAATCTCCTTTTCTTAGCGGTGCAGGATATTTGATTGTGTCGGACAATTGATGGAATGACGCATGCTGATTTTCATGCTTGCTTCTGACGAAAAATATGTGTTCATGAAAGTCACAGGTTATGCACAAAATCGCCCCATGCAAATGAGAACTTTTTTGCAAGCCAACTTCGTTTTTTTTATTGGTGCACCAGTATTTATTTATTGTAAACCAACATTATCCACCGATTTATCCACATTATCCACAGGGAAACCACTTTTGTGTGCAAAATCTATCCCCTTTTTCATGGCAAATAGAACTTAAGTCCTGAAAGGCTGTAAGCGTTATATCCACATTTTCAACAGGATATGTGGATAACTTTGTCCACACTGGCTTAGGATATCTCTTTGGCATGCGCTTGAACAGCTGCTGGAACGGCTTCGATCTCACTATCCCCGCTGTTCTCTTGGGCGCGAAGCGCTTGATTGCATGCCGCGATATAGGCTTGCGCAGCAGCCAGCACAATATCTTGATTCATGGCGCTTCCTTGATACGTATGATCGTGCAGGGACACCGCGACGACGGCCTCGCCCGACGCTTCTTCTCCAGAAGACAGGGAATGCAGCTCCAAGTCTTCAAATTGGACCGGTGCCTGCACAGATTGCGCGATTGCCCGAATGACTGCTTCAATTGGCCCGCTGCCAACTCCCGCATAAGTAGATTCCAGCCCTGTCGCTTGATCCTTGACCGTAACGGAAGCGACACGAGCGCGAGAACTGCCCGCGATCACCTGCACATCGAGCAGTTGAATGGGTTCCAGTTGCTGATGCAGCGTCTCCCCGATGCATTGCAGCAATTGATCGTCCGTGACGACCTTTTGCTTATCTGCTATTTCCTTAAAGCGATCGTATACCTCATCCAATTCTATCGTGTCCAACTGCACTCCATATTGAGCAGCACGATGCTTCAACGCATGTCGACCTGAATGCTTGCCGAGAATGATCATATGATGCGGAATGCCAAGCTTCACCGGATCCATAATTTCATAGGTGCTGCGATGCTTCAGCAATCCATCTTGGTGAATGCCTGATTCGTGCTGGAAGGCGTTGCGTCCGACGACAGGCTTATTGAAGGCAATTGGAAAATGCATCATACGGCTGACCATGCGCGACGTCTCATACAAGTACTCGGGCCGGATTTGCGTGTCGGCTTGCAAAGCTTCGCCTCTTGTGTCGAGCGCCATGATGAGCTCCTCCAGCGCGCAATTCCCCGTGCGTTCTCCGACCCCGTTCACAGTCACTTCGATCTGCGTGGCGCCCGCCTGGATTGCGGCAAGGCTGTTTGCCACGGCCAGACCCAAGTCATTATGGCAGTGCGCGCTGAAGGTTACATGCTCCGCTCCGCGTGCTCCTTGACGCACCTTCCGGAATAAGGCCCCGTATTCTTCAGGCAGTGCGTAACCGACCGTATCGGGGAGATTGATGATGGTCGCCCCTTCTTCAATGGCCGCCTCCACCATTTCGACGACGTAATCCACATCCGCGCGAGTCGCATCCATGGCCGTAAATTCGATCCGCTCGACGAATTGCTTTGCGTAAGCGACCGTTTCCCGCGCCATCTGCTTTACCTCTGCCCGTGATTTGCGCAGTTGGTGCTTCAGATGGATATCCGAGGCGGAGACGAAGACATGGATGCGGCGAGAGGCGGCATCCGCTGTTGCGCGCACTGCCGCATCAATATCGCCGCGCACCGCCCGTGCAAAGCCGCAGATCTCCACCTCTGGCAGCATGCGCGAGATACGCTGCACCGCTTCGAACTCGCCTGGACTGGATACCGGGAAGCCCGGCTCCATAACATCTACTCCAAGCCGTGCCAGTTGAGACGCCAGCGTCAGCTTCTGATCCAGCGTCAAAGCAGCGCCAGGCGCTTGCTCTCCGTCGCGAAGCGTTGTATCGAATATGTGGATTCTCTTCCCGTTCATGCTATGAAAGTGATGTTCATTATTCATTGTATTCATCCTCCAGTATCCATTAATTATTGATGTACACATACGCTTCCATTTCCACAAAAAAATCCTGTCGTCTCTAAAATATAGAGACGACAGGATGCTGCCGCGGTACCACTCCAATTGAGGCGATGGCGAACGTAAACGTAACGTTGCCATGCTTCCGCTTGATCCTTGTAACGGGAGGGACCGTAGCGGCCTAACACTTCGCTGTAGCTCGAAATCGATCGACCATACAGCTTCGCATTCAGCAGCTCCACTTCCAGGCGAGTTCAGACCGTTCCGCCGCTGCGTCGCACCATCCCGCAGCTCTCTGACAAGGCGTCTATTGTCTTACTACTCCTGTTCATCGTGTTATCTTATTCATGTCTATAGGTTCGTTCCAAATGATGTCTTAATTTCGAGTTATGTTTCTGAAAATAAAAAACCCGTCGTCTCGATTAGAGACGACAGGTGTTCTGCCGTGGTACCACTCTACTTGATGGGCCTTCATCTTCGCGAAAGATGAAGCAGCCATCCGCTTCATACGCACAACGTCGGGCCTATGTCCGGACATTCGTCGCTGTGCGCGCCCGATGACGGGGGCTCCGTAATGGCGTACTTCATAGTCGATTCCACCATTCCGCTCGCAGGCGAGTTCAGGTCAACTGCCGCTGCGTCGCACCATCCCGCAGCTCTCTTAGACAAGTCTATACCTTACTACTCCTGGTCCTAGCGTTTCACCGATATTCCCATTCCATGGAAGGATTAGGTTTGTTGAATATTATATTGTCCATTGCAAGCATAGTCAATACCTTTTGAACAAATAGTTGATCACTTAGCTAATAAAAGTCGGAACTATATATGTTGTACTCAATCATTCTCTGCGGTCTAAGTAAGATCCGTTGGAAAATAATCCAGTAAAATGTACAACTTTTACTTATCGGTAGACCAGCCTTCTAGGGAGAACTGCGGTTCTGCTGTGAAATCAAGCGAAGTGAATTGTCCGCTCTTCCATTTCAAATAGGCGGCAGCGCCAATCATCGCCGCATTATCGCTGCAGTATTCGAATGGCGGTACGAGAAGCGGTACGCCTTCCGCCTTGCAGCATTCACTTAAAGCCGCACGGAGACCGCGATTCGCCGCCACGCCGCCACAGAGCAACAGCTGCTTCACTTTGTACTCTTGTACGGCACGCATCGCTTTGCCCGTCAGCACGTCGATTACTGATTCCTGAAATCCGCGTGCTACCGCAGCATGAATCGACAGTTCACCGCGCATTTTCGCTTGATTCAACGCATTCAAGACCGCAGACTTCAAGCCGCTGAAGCTAAAGTCATAGGAATCCGAATCCAGCCAAGCGCGCGGCAGCTCAGTAACATCGTCAGCCTCGCCAGCCAAGCGGTCGATATGCGGGCCGCCCGGATAAGGAAATCCGACGGCCCGTGCTACTTTATCATAGGCTTCGCCAACAGCGTCGTCTCTAGTCTTCCCAATTACGCGGAACTGCCCTTCGCTCTCGATATGGACAAGCTCTGTGTGTCCACCGGACACGACAAGCGCCATACAAGGGTATACCAATTGTTCCGTAAGTTGATTGGCATATATATGTCCTGCAATATGATGTGTGCCGATGAGCGGAATATCCAACGCCATGGCCAACGCCTTCGCGGCGACAATGCCGACGAGCAGCGAGCCTACAAGGCCTGGACCTTGCGTTACAGCAATCGCATCCACATCCGACATCCTAATGCCCGCTTCGTCAACCGCTTGTTCCAGCATGACCGTTATCGTCTCCACATGCTTGCGGGAGGCAATCTCCGGTACGACGCCGCCGAAGCGGCGGTGAACGTCGATTTGACTCGACACCATATTGGACAACACTTCGCGTCCGTCACGCACGATCGCTACCGACGTCTCGTCGCAGCTCGTTTCTATGGCCAGAATAATGCATGATTTCGATGGTGCAGAACTACAATTTATCAATAAATTCACCTGCTTTAGTCATTCGACGCTATTGAAAGAAGATGGAATTTTCACCGCCAACATCTATGCCAAATCCGTCCACATAATCAACGCGTCTTCTTGATTGTCTGAATAGTAACCTTTTCGAATCCCGCAGCCTGTAAATCCGAACTTGGCGTATAGCTGCTGTGCCACTTGATTGGATACACGAACTTCCAAGGTCATCTTCTGCATTTGAAGCGCCATGGCGCGCACCACCAGCTCTAAGAGCAGACGCTCGCCCAGTCCATGACCCCGAAATTCGGGAAGAACGGCAATATTCGTAATGTGCGCCTCATCAAGAACCGTCCACATACCGGCATAACCGATAATACGTTCCTCGAAAATCATGACGACATATTTAGCAAAATGATTTTGCGTCAGCTCGTTGCGAAAGGCATCTGGTGTCCACGGCATCGTAAAAGAGGCATGCTCCACCGTCATGACGCCGGGAATGTCCTCAATAACCATCCAACGAAAGTCGACGGGAACCTCTTCTCTGCCACCACGACGCTTATCTCCCGTTGCACCTTGCTTATCGGTATCCATTGGTCCTTCAGACGCGGCTTGCTCATCTCTCCGTTCAGCTTGTCCCATCCGGATCGCGCTCCTTTTACGGTTACTTGTTCGCCCTCGCGGCAGCTTGTTCCTTGGCTAGCAGCTTCGCTTCCGCTTCTGCCAATTGCGTGTAATTCGGCTCGATTCGGTGTGTGTCTGTCCATTCGCCGCTGTGCCATGCCTGCAGCCCCAATCTGCCGATCCAATGTGACTTCATCGTGCAGGCCACCGCTTGAATCCTTTCGCCGAATTGTGCCTGCAGCGCCTCGATCGCCTCTCGCTGCGGATCTACCTCACCTACAAACCATACACGCTTCACGGAATGAGCCAACTTGGTACCCTGCTCACCGACGCTCTCCCGCAAAGCTTGCTCGGTCTCTTCTGCGAGTTGACTGAACAGACGGATACCGTCTTCCTGCTCACGCTGTACATAAGGACATCCGTTCTCTGTTGCCCTGTCTCTTGCAGCAAAGCGTGCCGTGTAGACCTGTCCCCGTCGTGCATCCATTAACGGAAATATCCAGTCGCCTGTCATTCCTTGCCCCGCACATTGCTGCGACCGTTCCTTACAGCACAGCTCCACCCCGCTCAAAGCGAGCGCATGGAGGCTGGATACCCCTATCACCGGCTTACGCCACGCCCAAGCCATCGTCTTGGCCGCCGTTACAGCAATGCGAACGCCCGTATACGATCCAGGCCCCACACCAACCGTGACCAGATCCACTTCGTTCCCAGTCCAGCCTTGCTCCTTCATCATGGATTGAATGGCAGGCACGAGCATAATGGAATGGTTGCGCTCCGCTTGCGATTCATGCTCACAGACGACTTGCTCTTGTCTAAGCAGCGCGACGGTCATCATAGCCGTAGCTGTGTCCAGAGCCAGTACCTGTTCGTTGTGAATGCCTTGTTGTTCCGCCATGATTATACTCCCATCCGTTTAAGTTCGTTCACCCACGTCACATATGGTTCACCGTAGGCTGTCAGCCGAATAATGCGCTCGTGTTCGCCGTCCGCCTGAATGAATAAGTGAAGATACTTCGGGGGCAAGATCGGCGTAATAATGCTGGACCACTCCACAAGCGATACCCCATCACCGTAAAAATAATCGTCCAGCCCCAGTTCATCCGCTTCCGCCATCGATATTCGATATACATCCATATGATATAAAGGCAATTCAACGCCTTCGTATTCTTTAATGATGGTGAACGTCGGACTATTCACAATTTCCGTAATGCCCAGCGCCTTGGCAACCGCCTGTGAGAACCGGGTCTTGCCCGCTCCTAAATCGCCATCAAGCCCAATAACCGTACCCGGTTGAAATCGTGCGGCAAGCCGTTCGGCTAACCGCTCCGTATCCGCTTCACTCGTGGATCGGAAGGCAAATTCCGCTGATTGATTCATAATTCCCTCCATACAAAGCCACATCAAAATCTATGAGTCGCATCCTCTAGTAACTGATTCATTATTATATCACAAATCCTAAGCTGCCAACCGCTTTGTCCCTAAGCTTCCACATCATTCACATCGCAAAAAATGACGCCTGCAAGCTGCAGACGCCATCATGCGGTTCAATCATTCACTTTTTCTTCTCTTCCACCAGACGTCCCACGGATACAGTATGGGTATTGGTCGGATTCGTTCCTACTTGAACCGTTGCCATCTCGTTCGCTTCGTCCACACTCTCTATCCAGACGGGATGCTCGTCATCCAAGCGGACAGGCACTGTATCCGTCATCTCGATAATTTGCTTCGCACGACTAACATGCATCGTTATCTTCCTCCTTACGGTGTCGCTGTTAACGTGACTCAAAGCTGCCTTTTTCATGCATGGGTAGATCCGAGAAATCGGTCGCATACTGAGAAGAAAGCAGAGTAATGCACGTAAAAACACGCAATATCACGGAAGAAGGCAAGTACCAGACCCAGTGAAACAACAAAGGAGGGACCGTCATGCATACAGTATGGAAAGGCGCCATAAGCTTCGGGCTTGTTCACGTCCCCGTCAAAATGCATACCGCCACTGAAGACAAAGACATCTCAATGCGCATGATTCACAAAGAATGCGGAAGCCCGCTGTCCTACGTTCGCAGCTGCCCCGTCTGTGACAAAGAAGTCGCTTGGGATGAGATCATAAAAGGATATGAATATGAGAAGGGCAAGTTTGTTCTGTTCGACAAGGACGAGTTGGAGCAGTTGCAGGAAGATGCTAACCGGGCCATTACCATTTTGGATTTCGTCGATTTAAAGGAGATCGATCCCGTTTATTTCCAGAAAACGTACTATTTGTCCCCTGATCAAGCCGGTTCGAATGCGTACCAGCTACTGCGGGAAGCGTTGAAAGAGACCGCCAAGATTGGCATCGCCAAAGTAACGATTCGTGCCAAGAGCAGTCTGGCGGCGATTCGGGTCATCGACAACTGCCTTGTCATGGAGACCATGTTCTATCCAGACGAGATCCGTGCCTTATCTCAGGTTCCGAACGTCCCTGAGCATGTGGAGGTGAATCCAAAGGAGCTCGACATGGCCAAGCTGCTGATTAGCCAATTATCGACCGAATTTGAACCTGAAAAATATACGGATGAATATCGGGCACGGCTATTGGATCAAATACAGCGGAAGATTGCTGGACAAGAAGTGAGCGCCGCGCCATCCGTGCAGCCTGCGGACAACATCGTCGACTTGATGGCCGCCTTGCAGGCGAGCATCAATGCGATGAAGCAGCCGCTCGGCACCGATCCGGGCACTGGGCGTGCAGTGGCAACCGCCTCGGGCACCGGTGCGGGGGCGGCACCTGCGCCGGCGTCGCGCAAGCCGCGGAAGAAGGCCACAGCCGACCCGTCCGCAGCGGCGGGCGAGGCGAAGGAAGCGGCGCCAACGACGCGCCGGCGGACTTCCCGCAAGGCGGCGGCAGGGCTTCCGGCGGAAGCGACTGGCACAGCGCCAGCGGAAGCAGAGCTAGAAGCGAAGCCAGCCGCTCGCCGCTCGCGGCGCAAGACCGCGAAGAAGCAAGCGGATGAAGCGGCACAGTAGGCTATGAATGACGCTGCCGGCGAATCCGCGCGCCATTCGCGATTAGAGCCAACGCTTCCCGCTTCGCTTGCGCTTCCGTCGCCGCCGATGTCGCCGCTGCTTGTGGACCGCATCCCGGAGGGTGCTGACTGGCTGCATCAGCTGAAGTGGGACGGTGTCCGTATCATAGCGCAGTGCCATCGCGGCCAAGTGCGCTTGTTCTCCAAACGATTGTTGGAGAAAACCGCAATCTTTGGCGAAGTGACGGTCACGCTGGAACGATGCGCCTCGCTTGCCGGACAATCCGTGCTGCTTGACGGCGAAGTCGTCGTCTTCGACCCGACGCTGAACCGGCCTTCATTCCCGCTCGTGCTGCAGCGTGAGCGGACGCGCAGCCAGAATCCGCTCCATACCGGCCTGCATGCCACATACGTCGTCTTTGACGTGCTCGGCATCCGCGAGCAGAACGTGAGATCACTTCCGTACGAGGAGCGGCATCATATGCTGACTGAGCTCATTCCGGAGAAGAGCGCCCACTGCTTCGTCGCAGATACATTCTCCGATGGAGCTTCGCTCTGGGAATGGGTGCAGCAGCATGAATGGGAAGGCGTCGTAAGCAAGCGCAAAGCTTCCCCCTATGTGTCGGGCAAGCAGCACCGCGATTGGTACAAGCATAAGAAGGACGTGCAGCTTGATGGCTGGGCTGTCGGCTTCCTGCTGAACGGCAAGCGCCCCGCCAGCGTCGTGCTGACGAACGAGCAGCAGCAATATATCGGAAAAGCCTCCATTGGGTTGGACGAGACCCACCGGCAACTGCTGCTCGCTTGGGCCGTTCAATATGAAGCGTCTCGCCCTGCCGTTGGATCCATTCCAACTTCCTTGATGCGCGAACCGATCGTATGGTTCCAGCAGCCGATTCCTATTCGTGTGTCTGCGCTCGAATACACGCCGGCAGGGCAGCTGCGACATCCGCGAATTCAAATTTTTCCGTTGTTGAACAACCTCTAATAGGGTCAATTGGGTCACAGGAATCAGGAAACGGGAGGGAAACACTCAATGGGAAAACAAGCGTCTACTGCGTTGAATGTAGACGGCCATGAGCTTGTCATTACGAATCCGAACAAGATGCTCTGGCCAGAGATGGGGATTACGAAAGTGCGGTTCATCCAGGAGCTCATTCGCTTGAGCCCCTTTCTGCTGCCCGCCTGCCGAGATCGCTATTTAACGACGATTCGTTATCCAGACGGCGTGGACGGCCATTTTTTTTATCAAAAAAATGCGCCTGCCCCGACACCGGCATTCGTACACACCGCTGTTCAGGAAGGGATTGAATATGTCGTCTTGCAGCATGTGCCCACGCTTATTTGGCTTGGCAATCTGGCCTGCATCGAGTACCATCCTTCCCTTCATCGGGTGCAGGATCCATTCCCTTCCGAGTGGATTATCGATCTGGATCCTTCCGTACAGGAAGAGGAGCGAATTATGGAGGCAGCCGCGATCGTCGGTCAGCTCCTTCAGCAGCTCGGCATTCATTCCATCCCGAAGACATCCGGCGCCACTGGAGTGCAACTGGTCATACCTATTAAGAAAGGTCCTTCCTTCACCCAGTTAAAAGAGCTGGGGCTGCTGCTCGCCACCTATCTATGTGAACAGCACCCGAAGCTGTTCACGATTGAGCGCTTCAAAAAAAACCGGGGCGATCGCATCTACATTGACTACATGCAGCACGATGCCGGAAGGACGATTGCCGCACCGTACACACCGCGGGCGACACGCTATGCATCTGTATCGATGCCGCTTACTTGGGACGAGGTCCATCGCAATCCGAAGCCGCGGGAGTTCAATCTGTTGAATGCGGCGGAACGACTGCAAGCTATCGGCGATCTCATTCAACAGGCCGTGCCTCAGCCCATTGAGGCGGTTTTACAGGCCCTGTCCGCCCAAATGCTTACGAAGCAAACATAAAATTCCGATAGAGGTTGTCCCCGATGACTCATCCTGTTTTAAACAACTTCTTAAAAGTACGTGTTCAAAAAGGCCGCTTGGGACTTTGTGAACAACCTCTTAGAGAAGCGGCGATAGCAACCGGGCAAAAGCCTCGGCAGTCCGCTGCCAGCGTGAGCGTCTCGCGAACGCATGATAGTCAATCTCTACACTATCCGCAAAGTCTTGGTGGAAGTCTTCCTCCAAACGATCGATTGCGTGTTCATCAAACAGCACCGCATTTAATTCGAAATTGCTGAAGAAGCTCCGCATATCCAGATTCGCCGTACCGACCGAAGCGAGCGTACGATCCATAATGAATGTCTTTGCATGGGCAAAGCCTTTTTGATATTGATAGAAAGTAACACCCGCCTGCATCAGTTCCTCGACATACGATAAGGAAGCCCAGTCCACAATCTTCGAATCCGACTTGCCTGGAATGATGATACGCACGTCAATGCCGCTCACTGCCGCCGTCTTGAGTGACAATTGAATGCTGGGGTCGGGAATGAAATACGGCGTTATAATCCATACTCTATCCTTCGCCGTACTCAATGCCCCGAAAAATAGCTCCTGAATGGCATCCCAGTTCGTATCCGGTCCGCTTGAGATCATCTTCACCTGCTCCTGTCCAGAGCAATGATGTTCCGGGAACATATCCGAACGGGTCAATGCCTCTTCCTTCACGAACGACCAATCATGCAAAAATACGGCCTGTAATGCGTATACCGCATCCCCTTCTACCCGCAGATGCGTATCCCGCCAGAAGCCAAGCTTGCGGTTCAGGCCCAAGTAATCGTCTCCGATATTAATGCCGCCCACAAAGCCTGTCTTTCCATCCACGACTAGAATTTTGCGATGATTGCGGTAATTCAAGCGGCGGCGGAAGAAGGAAACCGACAACGGCAAAAACCAATGAAACTCTATGCCTGCTTCCCGAAATTTGCGCAAAAATTTGTGCCGCAGCTCAATGCTCCCCACTCCATCCGCAATGATGCGCACCTTTACGCCTTCTCTCGCCTTGGCAATGAGAGCGTCTTGAAACATCGTTCCGATGCCGTCATCCCGCAAAATGTAAAATTCCATATGGATATGGCGCTCCGCCGCACGAATCGCCTCAAGCATGGATTCGAAGGTGGCTTGACCATTCGTCAGCACCTTCGTTCGGTTGCGGCCTGTAATCGGGCTCGCGGACAACGAAGAAATCAAAGCGAACAGCCTCGCTTGTCCTTGCATTTCACGGTTATTCAATTCCGATACATTTCGTATCTCTCGAAACTGCACCTGGTCGCGCTTGCTCATATCATCCGCCCATAGCTCCCGCTTCCTTACCCGGCGGCGGGCTGTATATTCCTGGGCTAGAAAATAGTACATCACAAAGCCGATGAGCGGAAAACAGAACAGGATGAGCAGCCATGCAACGGCTTTGGAAGGATGCTTATACTCCAATAGCACGATCGTAATGATTTGAAAAACATAAATGAGCAGCGCCACTACGACCCATATCATAATAAGGTTAACCTCCGAACTCGTTAAGAAATTACATATTTTAATCTATATCATAATTTGGGGCGGGGCGAAACGGAAATCCGGTCATGAATCTTCGCGGTCAAAAGTGGACTTTTTGAACACTTCTTTTAGCCTTTGCAGTGCCTTCTATGCCTTGCGCTACAATAACAATCAAGGTAAAGTAAATATTACCATTCGAATCGGGCAAGGAGGATTTTACCAATGAATCAGAGGATACGATTGCGTGTCATCGTTCTCGGTATGCTCATGGTATGCGTCTTTATCGTATTAATCATACGCACATTCTGGATTCAAGTCGTAAACTATAACTTTTACATGGAAAGCAACCTGCGAACCTGGGCCCGCAGCGAAGTGCTTCAGGCGAAGCGCGGCACGATCTACGACCGCAATCACAAGCCTCTGGCGCTGGAAGCCTCCGCATATAACCTCGTGCTGTTTCCGAAAGAGATTGCAGAGCTTAAGCAGGAAGACAAGGTGGCCAGCGGCTTGCATAATCTCATTGGCAAGCCGCGATCCGAGCTGGAAGATCTCATCAAGCGAACGAAGCAGCAGCAAGTGGAAGTTCACACACAAGGCTGGAATATGGATTATACCCAACTGGATCGCTTCAAGGAGCATTTCGGGGAATATAACGACTTTGGCGAATGGCTGCATTTCCCAGACTATGGCGTTGGCCTTCTAAAAGCGACGAAGCGTTACTATCCTTATAATGAATTAGCCGCCCATGTTGTCGGCTACATTAACAAGGAAGGCGAAGCGATCTCGGGAACTGAAGCAAAATACGACGCTCTTCTCCAAGGCCAAGACGGCAAGGTGGAGTTCCTGAAGGATAACCGAGGCAATCCCATTCCAAGCGGCAAGGAGACGATCCGATACCCGACGGACGGAGAATCGGTAACGTTGACGATAGATATTGAAATTCAGCGTTTTCTGAATGATGCAATGAAGCAGGTGATGGCAGAATGGCGCCCGCACAAAGCGATGGGCGTCGTCATGGATCCGAACACGATGGAGGTGCTCGCCATGACCTCCATGCCAGACTTCAATCCGAACAGCTACTGGAAGATTCCCGACATCGGCGCCTTGACGAATCATACGATCCACTTCGGGTACGAGCCTGGCTCCACCTTCAAATTAGTCACGTTAGCCGCGGCTATCGAGGAAGGTGTATTCCGGGCGGAGGATCATTTCAAATCCGGACACATCACCGTGTCAGGGAGCCGGAGCCCCATTCACGATGTCAAAACTGAAGGATGGGGTTACATCAGTTATCAGGAAGGACTGGAGAAGTCAAGTAATGTCGCCTTCATCAAGCTCGGGCTCGAACAGCTTGGGGCGGACAAGCTTAAAGACTACATTACCCGCTTCGGCTTCGCGAAGCAGACCGGTATCGAATTAGGCAGCGAATCCAAACCAATCATTGCCTTCGAGCGGCCTTCCGAAATCGCTACGGCAACCTTTGGTCAAGGCGGGATTATCGTCAATTCGCTCCAGCTCGCCACCTCCTATGCAGCGATTGCGAATGGCGGGACGTGGAAGCAGCCGAGCATCATTCACACTCCTGCCTCTTCACCGCGCGGCGAACGGCGCATCGTGTCCGCTGCCACGGCCAAAGAAGTAACCGAACGCTTGGAGAAGGTCATCCTTAATGGCACGGGTAAGCCTGCCTATATCGACGGCTATCGTGTAGCTGGCAAGACGGGGACGGCCCAGATTCCAGAGGGACGCGGCTATTCCAAAACAACTTGGCTCATTTCCTTCGTCGGTTATGCGCCCGCAGACAATCCGAAGGCGGTCGTCGCTATTGTCGTGGATCAGCCGCAGATGAACGGAGACTATACCCTTGGAGGCCGTGTGGCAATGCCCGCCTTCCGCGACACGATGCTGCGCACGATGCAGTATATGGGCGTCAAGCCGGAAAAGAACGTTGCAGACACGTCGCGCACAGCCGATTCTGCCGGGGGCGCAGGGAACCAGAGCGGGCCGAAGCCGCAGGCAACCACTGGGAATTACATCGCGCAGGAAGTCAAGGCTGCCGTCGCATCCATTAAGCAGGAAAGTCTCGATGCGGTCGTGCTGGGCAACGGTTCGAAGGTGCTTGAGCAATATCCGTCAGAAGGGACAAAGCTGTTCACGGAGGAAGCAGTCTACTTGGTGACGGACAAGCGCGAACGAATCAAGCTGCCTTCCCTATCAGGTCTGCCGTTGCGCGATGCGCTCGCTATCTGTCAATTGCTCGAATGGAAGGTAGATATTGAGGGGGAAGGTTACGTCGTTAAGCAAGAGGAACAGAATCAGGACGGAAATCGACGTGTAAAGCTGTTTTTGGCATCCGGCCACTCGATCTATAAGCAGCGGAACGCTGATCAGGACGCCGCAGAGACAGCTGATGTAAAAGAGTGACGAAATAAAAAGGTATGTTTGGAGAGACAATTGAATAGAGTGCAATAGAGAGTAAACTTGCAGTTGACGCTAAAGCCGAGGTGATATGATGAAACGGCGTTGGTGGAAGGGAAGAATGACGTTACTTGTCATCCGCGACGCGGAACAGACGGTCAGACAATTGAATATGTCGAAAATGCTAATTGTCTCCGTTCCGATTGCCGCTGTACTGTCCATATCCGGTCTTATTTTAAGCATGCAGTGGAAATCGGCCGCTCACATTCGCGATTTGGAAGGCCAGCTCTCCAATCAATCGTTAGCATTGAACATTACCGTGAAGGATAAAGATGAGGCGATTCGTGTGCTGCAGAACGAGATCGTCCGCCTCTCCTCCGAGACTCAATCGGTCAAAGACCGCGTGGAACAGATGAGTAATCTAGAGATGCAGATGCAGCAGTTCGTCGAGGGCTATATCGACGTCCGAACGGAAAAAGATAGTCCATCAACCTATACGGCTCGGCACACCGCTTGGAACGAGCGCGTTCAAGTCGGCGGCGAGGAACAAAAGGTGCGCTCAGAGCAGATTATCGATCTTGCCCATCGTTCCAGCTTCGATCTGGAACAGGTTCGCCACATGCTCGCCACAGTACAGCAGAGCGCTCCTGCTACAATGAAGCAGGCGCTTACGAAACAAACGACGATAGACGGAACGCCGTCCATCTGGCCGACGACGTCACGCCGCATCACATCCAGCTTCGGATACCGGCAGGACCCCCTCAACAGGCGAGCCGCCTTCCATGCAGGTATCGACATCGGCGGCGAGATGGGCGACCCGGTATATGCCGCTGCAGACGGCGATGTCATTGAAGCCGGATTCAATTCAGGCCGCGGCCACTATATTATTATCCGCCACGTCAATCAGCTGGACACTTGGTATATGCATTTGCAGCGTATCGATGTCGAGGCAGGATCGCGGGTGGCAAAAGGGGATGAAATCGCGAAGGTTGGCAGTACGGGGCGCAGTACCGGGCCTCACCTTCACTTCCAGGTTGTGCAGAAAAGCGAGCCGATTGACCCGCTTCCGTTCGTAGGGAGCGCCCCGTCCGTGACATCCGCTTCTTCTTCAACCAGTCAGCCTTCCCCGTTAAATCGCCGGCCTGTCCTGCCGAAGGAGCCGCAGCTATCGTCAGGCAGCAGAGAGAAATATTAACTGCGCCATATAAGGAGGTATCACACATGTTCCGTCGTCGTGCAGCGTATCAGCCGAAGCAAACCGACACTTTTATCGGGCCTGGCACAGCATTCGAAGGTAACATCCATTGTGAATCCAATATCCGCATTGACGGAAAATTCAAAGGGGAAATTACAAGCAGCGGCTCCATCACGATCGGTGAACGCGGTGAAGCGCACTCCACGCTGTCCGCCAGCTTCATCGTCATTGCCGGTACCGTCGTCGGCGACATACATACTTCCGGCAAGCTGCTTATCACTTCAACCGGCCAAGTATGCGGCAATTGCGAATCCGGGTTGCTCGTTATCGAAGAAGGTGGGATATTGAACGGAACCAGTCTCGTAGAGCGGCTGGCCCCTACTGAAGATCATTCGGGCGCCCACAAAGGAAAACGCAAGGCGGAAGGAAGCAATTCGGAAACAGAGGAGAAAAAGGTGAACGAGAAGCAAGCGGGGTAGCGCTTGCTTCTCGTTCCATATATAGAGGAAGAAGAATTACCGGTAGGAAAGATGCTTAATTCGGATAGCCGTACGCCGTTTCCGACATGACCGCTCTCCATAGCATTTGTAACGGTGTATAGGCTGCTATGCAGGGTTGACACGCGCCTAATGGTATACGTCCATAATAAAATCCTGTTCGAAAATGCAGCATGGAATGTTCCTCGTCGAGCATCTGTCCGCACCCAATACAATATATCGCTTGCTCGGTTTGCCGCATGTCCGTCTTCATTAGGCACTCCCCTTTGCATCGATTGTCCGCTCTCACGTTACAATTCGTATCATAAATGTAAAGTATTGTGAATACATTTGTCAAGGTGTATCATCCAAATTTTTATAAATATTTTTCCTCACCCGCTGCCTCTCCTGATCATCGACAAGCAAATAATAAATTCCGCCAATTTTCGCGCCCTTGCCCTGCAGTGTGTCATGCTCCACATTATTAATCTCCGAGCGATAATGAAGCCATAAATCGGACCACTGCTCAAACCGGATGTTCGTGCGCACATACCGTTTTACGTGGTCGAGCAGAGTGCCCCAACTGGCAGCCGAGCTGAGACGGCCCGCTTTATGCAGCATCGCCTGCAGCACTTGCCTTTGCCGGCTCATTCGGCCGAAATCACCATCCGGGTCCTGCTTGCGCATGCGGACAAATTTCAACGCATCACTGCCGCTTAAATGAATATTCCCTTGTTGAAACACGGCTCCATCCAAATCAAAGTCAAACGCGTTCGCTACATCCACGCCATCGATTGCGTCGATCATGGCCGTAAAGCCATCCATATTCGTCTTCACATAAAAGTGGACAGGCGCCTGAAGCAGCTTCTCCACGGTCGCTACGGTCATCAGCACACCGCCGAAGGCGTAGGCGTGATTGATTTTATCCTCTGTGCTTGTCCCCTCAATCCTTGTTCTCGTATCCCGCGGAATGCTCAGAATAGATGCCGTTCCCCGCTTCGGCTGAACCGTAACGAACGCAAGCGTATCAGAGCGGCCGCGATCCCCGTCCCGTTCATCGACTCCAATGAGGAGCAGCGTGAATGGGTCCTGGGCGGATAAATCGGGCATACCGCCGTCATGCACGGATAGCGGTGCGCGGTTGCGGTCAGCATCCGAACCTGCGGACAGCTTAGGAAGGTCCGTTCGGCCGGAATTCGCCCCATCGGATGTCAGAAACGACGGCCTTTCGCGGGAAGGAAGCGGCTCATACATCGTATCTGCCGTCTCTTTAAGCATGTACCATACCGTAATGCACCCCACCGTCCCGGCAATCAGAAGGGTGCCGAACATCACAAAGGCGACCTTGTGCCAAGGCCGCCAACGATTCCATAGTTGCTTCATCATAACCCCTCCGGGTACCGGTAATATTTCTTTTACTTCTTCCCGTTGTAATCGCTCTGCGGCTTCTCCATGCACTCCTTCACGAAATGCTGCAGCGCCTCCGTCCAATGCCGCAGCAGGGGAAAGCCGTTCAGCCGCAGCGCCATTGGCTCCAACACCGAATATCCCGGACGGCGTGCCGGACGCGGAAATTGCGATGTTCCGACAGGGCGAACCTTCGTGGACAAGCCTGCTTCCGCCACGATGGCAGCGGCGAACGAATGCCATGAGCATGTACCGCTATTCGTTATATGATAGGTACCGTATTTATCGGTCGCGAGCAGACGAATGATCGCCTCTGACAAGTCGAGCGTATAAGTAGGACAGCCGACTTGATCGTGAACGACCTGCAGCTCTGACTCGGTCTGCGCCTTGCGGAGTATCATCTTCACAAAGTTCTCCCCATAAGCCCCGAATACCCATGAGGTGCGGACGATGAATGCACGGGAATGATGCTGGCGCACGAATTGCTCCCCTTCCCACTTGGAGCGCCCATACCTATTTATCGGACGCACGGGTTCGAACTCGTTGTATGGATGCGCCGCCCGTCCGTCAAATACATAATCGGTGCTAATGTACACGAGCCGCGACCCGGCTTGCGCTGCTGCTACCGCAACATTGCGGGTTCCATACGCATTTACCAGGTAAGCGGTATCCCGATCGCCTTCCGCATCATCCACCTTCGTATAAGCTCCAGCATGAATGACATGAGTCGGGCGCTCCCGCAGCATCACGTCCATCACTTGCTCCGCATCCGTAATATCGAGTCCATCCCGTCCGTAACCGACCGCGACTATCCCCTTCCGCTGAAGGAGGGCCATCATTTCGGCGCCTAGCTGTCCCTTGGCGCCAGTCACAAGTATTTTATCAGCAGGAGAATTCATCATAGGCGCTCGCCTTCGCTTCCAGCGTCCGTGGGCGCATGGAACACACCATTTACGTTTGGCAGTTCGGCGGCACACAGCAAGGGATGCTTCTGATCCTTCTCTGACATGATCGGGCTCTGGATAGGCCAAGCGATGTTGATGACCGGATCATTCCATGTAATTCCCCGATCCAGATCGGGAGCGTAATACGCATCTACTTTATACAGAACCTCCGTGTCGGGCGCCAACGTGCAGAACCCATGGGCAAAACCATGCGGAATGAGCAGCTGCCGCTTGTTGGAGGCGCTCAGCTCCACACCGACCCATTGTCCGAACGTCGCCGATCCCGGTCGAATGTCCACCGCGACATCGTAGATGGCCCCTGCCACCACCCGCACCAATTTGGCCTGAGCTTGCGGAGCCAATTGGTAATGCAGCCCCCGCAGCGTTCCCGTCTGCACCGACAACGAATGATTATCTTGCACGAACGAATGGATGATGCCGTACGGCTCCAATTTTAACGCATGATAGCTTTCCATAAAGAAGCCGCGATCATCTTGGAACACGTCCGGTTCTATAATGTATACCTCTTTCAATTTCGTATGAGTAACTTTCATTCTTCCACCTCTTTGTGATGCTCACAATATTGATTATCATATGCTTGTCACCACAAAAAGGTGTTCTCTAAGAGGTTGTTCAAAGTGTCCTTTACTCTATACGTTTTCGATAGGAATCATTACATTCGATTCTTCATTTCCTACCCGCGTAATGATCGTCCCTTCATTCCCTAAATGCTGCAGCCAACCGGCCGATAACGGCTTGCGGAGCGCCACTTGATTGTGGCGTATCCATATTTGTGCGTTGCCCTTGAGCTCTCTTACTTTAACGGCAATTTGAACCGTTTCGCTCCAAGCGTTCGTGATCGAGTTATGCTCCACAAATATATGATTGAGAGACTCGCCGAGACCGTTAATATCGATCCCTGTCAGTTGCGCGGTGTTTTTAGCCAGCTCATTTAACCCAAAGTCCATAATTGCATTTTGCTTAAAATACAACCTTTTCTGCGTTCCCAATACACGAATCCCGGTTTGACACTGCATAATTACATTGTTGGTGAAGCTCACATCGTAATTGCCCCGCTGCTTAGGCGCATAGGCTTCAATGCCCACGACATTGTTTTGCACGACATTTTCGGACACGACACCGTTATTCGCATAATTAAACAGCATAATACCGGCATTTTGCCCGCCGCCTTTACACTGATTATGGGAGACCAAAAACCGCTCGGCACGATGCGACACGTCTTGACCGTCCCCGAACCCCTGGATCGAGATGTCCGATTGGTTGTTATAGGACAGCGTATTGTAACTTACAGTGGCCCGTTTTGCCCCGCATATACGGATCCCGTGCTGCGCACATTCGGCAACCGTGCAGCCTAACACAACGGCGCCATCGGCACGAATAACCTCGATGCCGGAGCCTTCAACTACTTTGGACACCTCGCAAAAAAGCACCTTGCAGTCTTCCGTCACGCCTCTATGATCGAACCCGATTCGGATCCCCGTATTATCACAGTTGAAGGCCTGGCAATGCTCCAACACGACATGTTTGCCCGACATGATGTTGAAGCCATGGCTTTCCGCTTCTCCCGGATTGAGCACATCACGGATTTGAATGTGGCCTACGTAAGCCTGATTCGCATCGATAATACGAATCCCGTCTTTTCCCCGTGCCCTCATCCGAATAATCGACAGAGCTTTTCCATCCCCAATGAGCGATGTGTTCCCTTTCAACTGCAGCGTATCAGAGATGACATACGTTCCTCTCGGGACATATACGACACCGCCCCCTGCCTGCTTCAATGCCTTTTGGAACGCTGCGGTATCATCTGTTTTGTTGTTTCCTTTAGCTCCGAACGATTTTACATTCAGCCAACTAAGCTTCGCTTCGGAACCTGCAGCCGCAGCAGCGTTCACCACGTCACCGCCCTCATCACCGAGCTCCAGCTCTTTCGACAACCAATTGCCGCCTACCATTCCGACCCCGAACATACCCAATGAAGTGAGCAGCGCTCTGCGATCGATTTTCCGATTCCAACCATTTGTGTTGCGGATATTCATTTGCGATCTCCTTCTTCATCAGTATATCTATCACGCGAGTTCAAGAAGGTCCCCTTATTATGTTAGGCCAGCACTTTTTCCGCTGTAATGACCTTCCTCCCGATGCTTGCATAATAGTAGCCCAAGCCCTGCATGTTCTCTAATGAGAAACAATTCCGCCCGTCAATCAGAATCGGTTGTTTCATCAGTCGCATCACTTTATGTAAATCCATCCACTTAATTTCGTCCCATTCCGTGAGGATGATGGCCGCATCACTGTCAGTTACCGCCTCGTACACGCCATTGACATACTCTACTCCGGCAGGAAGCCATTTGGGCGCTTCGTATTGAGCAATTGGATCGTAGGCGACCACATGAGCACCACGCTTCATCAGCTCAGGAATAATCGTCAAAGAAGGCGCATATCGCATGTCATCCGTGTTCGGCTTAAATGCCAATCCGAGAATAGCGATTTTATAACCGGAAATGTCTCCGAGTCCCTCCATCAATTTGTCGACGACGACCATGCGCTGCTTGTCATTCGTTTCAATGGCGGCTTGAATTAATCGCGCTTCAATTCCATTCTGTTCCGCAATAAACTTCAACGCCTCCGTATCTTTCGGAAAGCAGGAGCCTCCGTAACCAATTCCCGCCTGCAAAAACTTATCGCCGATGCGGCTGTCCAAGCCGATGCCGACCGCAATATCCGTCACATCGGCCCCCACGCGTTCACAAATGTTGGCGATCTCGTTAATAAACGAAATTTTCACGGCTAAAAACGAATTCGCCGCATACTTAATCATTTCCGCGCTCTCGACGTCCGTAATGAATATTTTGGTATGAAACGGTTCATGCAGCCGCGCAATGGCCATTGCCGCTTCCGGATTGGAAGCGCCGATTACCGCCCGCTCCATAGATAGGCAGTCCCCAATGGCAGTGCCCTCCCGCAGAAACTCCGGATTCGAAACGACGTCAAACTTGATGCTTTTGTCTTTCATATGTTCTCGGATTACCTGCTCTATTTTTTTGCCCGTTCCTACTGGAACCGTGCTTTTCGTAACAATGATTTTGTATCCGTTCAGTTGTTGTCCTATCGTTTGCGCGACCGCCATTACATATCTCAGATCTGCCTCCCCGGTGTTAGACATCGGCGTGCCGACTGCGATATATATGATTTCTGATTCACGGATTGACTGTGCAATATCGGTCGTAAAGCGCAGCCGCGCTGACTTCACATTCGATTGCACCATGTCTTCCAGACCGGGCTCGTAGATCGGGATTTCTCCGCGTTGAAGCTTGGCGATCTTGTTGTCGTCCACATCGCAGCAGATGACGTTATGTCCGATCTCGGCAAAGCAGGTCCCAGACACCAAGCCAACGTAACCGGTACCCATCACACAAATGTTATTCATTCAGATTACCTCCCGCTCCCGACGAGTTCTCTTTCGTACAGCTCGTGTAAATATTTGAGCACATCCGCTCGTAAATCATTCCGCTGCAAAGCAAAATCAACGGTTGCTTTAATGAATCCGAATTTGTCACCAACATCGTATCGAATTCCTTGAAAATTAAAAGCAAGCACATCTTGCTCATAATTCAATTTCGAAATCGCATCGGTCAGTTGGATTTCTCCTCCGGTCGTCGGCTGCTGCTGTTCGAGAATATTGAATATTTCAGGAGTCAAAATATAACGTCCCATAATGGCAAAGGAAGAAGGGGCATGCTCGCGCAATGGTTTTTCTACAAAATGCGACACCCTCATGACATTCGGCTCGAGAGCTATGCCGCTTGGCGCAACGATTCCGTACTTCGAAATATCTTGCTCCGGAACTTGCTGAACGCCGACAATCGGTTGTTCATATTTGTCATATATTTCGATGAGTTGCTTCAAGCAAGGTTGATCGGCCTGCACAATATCATCGCCCAGCAAGACGGCAAACGGTTCATCACCAATAAACTTCCGCGCGCACCAAATGGCATGACCTAATCCTTTAGGCTCGCCTTGACGCACATAGTGAATATGAGCGAGCTTGCAGATTTCCCTAATCTCACTCAGATCCTTCCATTTTTCTTTCTTCTCCAGCGTCTCTTCCAGTTCAATGGCACGGTCAAAGTGGTCCTCGATAGCTCGCTTTCCTCTGCCTGTCACGATCATTATATCTTCGATCCCAGATTCGACTGCCTCTTCGATAATGTATTGAATGGTCGGTGTGTCTACGATGGGGAGCATTTCCTTCGGCTGCGCCTTCGTAGCCGGCAAAAAACGGGTTCCTAGTCCTGCTGCGGGAATGATTGCTTTCTTCAGTTTCATATATGGTATCCTCCTTTTTCTTTACACCGATACGGAAGTAGATTGGGGCCTATTCGTGCGGGATAGCAGATCGCGGTAATAAGCATGTATGCGTCTTGTGACGATATCCTCGTTGAATTCTAGCTCGATCGATGCGCGAGCCATGCGGCCTATTCGCGCCCGCTGCGCATCATCATTCAGAAGCAGCCCTAAATGCTGTGCGAGCAGGTTCACATCTTTGTACGGAACGAGGACACCTGTCTCGTTATGACGAATCAGCTCCCGTGTTCCCAGCACATCGGTCGCCAGCACCGCCTTCTCGAACGACATGGCCTCCATCAATATTCTCGGGATGCCTTCTTTTTCCGAAGTCAGAACGACGGTATCCGCCATTTGAATGTATGGATAGATGTCTGTGTGATAACCGATCCGCAGCACATGGCGATCCAATTCGAGCAGCTTAATTCTTGCTTCCACCTCTTGCTCCAATCCGCCCTTGCCAGCTAGCAGACAGACAAAATCGACTTGAAGCTCATCCTTGAGCCGCTTCAACCCATCCAATAAAAAAAAGTGATTTTTAACCGGCTCGAAACGAGCTCCGACTAAAATCACTTTTTGATGCGGCCCAATGTTATGCTGCAGTCTTAATTGTTCAATATCGGCAGCGCTGATCGTGCCGCGGCGGCTGTCAAGCAGCTCCAAATCGACTCCGTTGCCTTCATAGAGTATTTGTTTTCTTGGCGCGTATTTTTTAATCTTGCTCATATCTTCCCGATTTTGAGACGCAATCGCGTCACAGAACCAAGCTCCGATCCGTTCCATTTCGCGATACATCGTATTTTTCAGACGACTCTGCCCTTCGTAGAAAGGAAGACCATGTGTCGTATGGACGATTAACGGTATGCCGGCCAGCCAAGCGGCGATTCTGCCGATGACTCCGGCTTTGGCATTATGGGTATGCACAATATCGTAACGCTCACTTCGCAGCAAATGAACAAGGCGAGCAATGGCAACCATGTCGTTCCAAGGCGCTACCGTCTCTTTCATCGGGACAAAATGCAAGGTCATCGTATGTCGGCTCATCAACTCCGGATCATAGCCTTCTCTGGACGAAATCAGATGCAGATCGTAGCCCTTTTTTTGAATTAGAGCTAATTTATCGACCAAAATACGATGACTTTTGGCATTCGTGCAGATGTGCGCCACTTTCTTCACTTGCGATCACGCTCCTGTTTTTTGCTTAGCTTCATAATGAATAAACCATTCGACAAATCGCTTCAGTCCTTCATTTAATGTAAATTGCGGCTCGAACTGAATGACACGGCTCAAATCTGCAACATCGGCAAAGGTTTCGCAAACATCGCCATTCTGCATCGGCAGCAGGTTCAAGTCTGGTGTGCGGTGCAAATAGTCTCCAAGAATCTGGATCATCCGCATTAATTCGACAGGCTGATGGTTCCCTATATTGTATACACGGTATGGCGCATAGCTGCTGCCTGGATCAGGAGTTGCCCGATCCCAGTCCGGGTTGGCTGTTGGCACATGCCCTATTAAGCGGAAGATCGATTCAACAATATCATCAATGTACGTAAAATCACGTTTCATGCGGCCATAATTGTATACCGGTATCGGCTTGCCTTCTAGAATGAGTCTGGCAAATTTATAGTACGCCATATCTGGTCTTCCCCACGGTCCGTATACGGTGAAAAAACGGAGTCCTGTCGTAGGCAGCTCATATAAATGACTGTAGGTGTGCGCCATCAATTCATTTGCTTTTTTCGTCGCTGCGTACAAGCTGACCGGGTGATTCACAGGATGCTGCACGGAGAACGGCATGCTTACGTTAGCCCCGTAGACCGAACTCGATGATGCATAGATAAGATGGGGAATATTATGATGACGGCATGCTTCTAATATATGGATGAAGCCAACGATATTGGAATCCACATACGCCTTCGGATTGTCAATGCTGTAACGCACTCCGGCCTGCGCGGCCAAATGAATAACGGTGTGAATATGGCCGTTGCCCAAGAGCTTGAATATGGCATCTCCGTCTTCCAATGCAAGCTGATGAAATTGAAACCGATCATACTGTTGCAGCAGCTCTAATCGGTCCTTCTTTAACTGCGGCGAATAATAGTCGTTCAGATTGTCGATTCCCAATACTTCCATTCCTTCATCAAGCAGCCTTTTGGCTGTATGAAAGCCAATAAAGCCAGCTGCTCCCGTCACTACTTTCACCATAGTTCCCCTCCTATTTGTTTCAAAAACCCCTTTTTGAACACGCACTATCTGTATTCCAGCACTTTGTCTTTGTTGTGTTCAACTGATTCAGGTGAAGACTTCGAATACGAATCATATATCTCTTCATGCCGCTGAACCATGCTTTCCAGATTAAACAGCTGAACCGCTCTTTCCCCGCCGCGGGCTCCCATTAGATGTTGTTGTTGCGGAGAGAGTGAAGCATATTGGAAGATGCATGCAAATAAAGAGTCCGGATCCTGTGGGGGGCACAAAAACCCAGTTTCATCAGGAACGACCAGCTCAGAGCTTCCTCCCACGTCCGTGCATACGACCGGAGTCGAAGCGGCCATCGCTTCGATAATGACACCAGGCAACCCCTCCCAATTCGAGGCGAGCACCATAAGGTCAGATCCCCACAGTAATCGGTGTACATCGTTGCGCAATCCCAGCAGACAGAAGCGGTCCTGTAAATGGTTTGCACCAATTTGCGCTGTCAGCTCCTCTCTCATCTCCCCTTCTCCGGCTACGAACCATTTGAAATCGAATCCCGCCTTCATCAATAAGGCCGCCGCCTGAATCGAGTACATATGCCCTTTCTGCTCCTGTAAGCGCCCTACCGATAAAATCATTAGCTGCCCAGATGAAATCCCCAGCTCCCGGCGAACATTCGATCTCGCTTCTTCATCTGGGCATACGAAAGGAGAAGCATCGATGCCATTGTAAATGACGTGCAGTTTCTCGGGCGGGACAATGCGCTCATTAATCATTCGTTGTGCAGCCAAGTGACAGATAATGGTCGTTGCGTCTGAATAGCGATCCGTCCACCTTAGCAGGGCATCGCGGAACTTAGATCTGGAACGCCTTGTCATCGGGGTTGAGCCGAAAAAGGTGTTGCGTATACTCGATATGACAGTAGAAACGCCGCACATCCGCCCGACAATTCGGCCGACAACGTTGGCATGGAACATAAATGAATGCAGTATATCTGGTTTGAATGTCCGAATCAGCCGGATGAGACCGATTAATGCAAGCACGTCTTTCTTCGAGGACATGTGCAACGATTGTACCTGCAATCCGCTTTGCTTCATCATGTCCGCTATTGGTCCACCCGGAAGCATGGAGACAATCATGATGTCATAACGATCCTTCAGCGCATCGGTTAGACGATACAGCATCATTTCCGCTCCTCCGACATGAAGGCCGGATATGAGAAACATAATTTTGGTTTTCTCCACCGTATATCCCACCGCCCATTCTCTTTAAGAGGTTGTTCAAAAAGCCTCCTTTTGATCACCAAGTATATTCAAAGTGACCTTTTTGAACTCGTACTTTAATATGAAAAAAGAGCCTGCTATAGGCTCTTCTCCATTTACACGATCATTCCGTACGCTTTGAATACGGCTAATACGTCGATATACTGCCAAGTTACCGTTCCATCCGTTATGTCGCCCGACGTTCGGGTCGGTGCGGTATTTCCGGAAGTGCCGGCTTTTGTACATTTATACACTTTTCCGTTTGCATTGACTAGCGCATTCACATTGTAAGCTGTGTTCGGCTGCCAGACCGTCTTGCAAGCGCGGCCTGCGGCAACACAGACCCAACCGATATACTGTCCGCTGACCGCCATTTTGTTGCGAACCGTGTCACCGACTTTCCATGCCCCTCCCACTGGCGGAGCCGTCCCTTCGGTTTCCCGCACATTCCACGAGTTTCCCGTTTCGGTACTGCGTACGATATCACCGTTCACGAGCAGCACGCGATTGAACGACTCTTGCATCGCCTTGTTCATATTTCCTATCAAGATCAAGTTGGCAATGGATTCAGAGTCGATGTAGATGGCGGAATTCACTTTCGCTCCGTCAGAGGATTGCATGACATTTCCTTCGACAATCAACTGAGTCATATGCAGCTTCATCAAATTAATACCGCCATAATATCTGTAATTGCGCAAAATGTTTCCTTTTACTATACCTTGCTCCCAGTCTGTCCGGTAATCCGTTCCTTCCTTCGTCTGAGCCTCGCTCTCAATGAGGATCGAGCCCTTATTCGCGACGTTGCCGCTAATGGAGAAGGCATCGTTGCATGCCGACCAAATGGCAACAAGGTATGACTGATCACCTTCAAAAAAAATGTTGTTATTCGCGATGATCGTCTGGTTGAACCCGCGAACATCGATTGCCTCCGATGGGGACGGATGCGTGCTTTTCAATTCATTTCCGACGATGGTGCACGTCTGCAATCCGTCTTCAAATGGAAGGGAGTTGGCACCCAGCAGGCTGATAATATGCTTGGAACGAACTTGTATGGAATTGCCGGTGACAGCGATTTGACGATGTTTGCTGGTCGAAGCTCCCTGGGCCCCGTCTGGCTTGCATTCCAGAAACACATCAGGCTCACCGTCAATTTCGACTACATTGTTCGCTATAACCAATTCCACTGCACCGTCGAACAGATCGATGACCTGCTTATGATTGGCCTTCATGGATCCCTTCATGACGTTGCCGGATATAACTACACGCCGACTATAGAAGTCCTGAACAACTGGTGTCGTACTCGGATTAGCCGTACTAATCTTCAGGAAGCGGTGTGCGTTGGCCACATCAAACAGATTGTCGGTTATTTGCACGTCGTAAGCACCATACATCTCAATCGCTTGCGGATCGACCTGAAACCCATTATAGTCCCCGGTAAACGAACAGCGATGAATTCGTATTTTCGAGATGACCTTGCCGTTCTGGGGATCTCCCGTATATATCCGGGTTTGATCGAATAAGCAATTCTCGATCGAAATTCCAGTCCCCTCTGTTATCCACACGCCTGGATTCAAATACGTGCCGGAATTCGTCTTGCCGGCAAATTGGATTCCGCTTATCATCGTATTGCTGCTCAGACTCAATCCGCCAATGATTACCGCGCCTTGACCGTAAATGAGAACGCCCTCCGGCAGCTTCGGAAAGTTCACTTCATAGCTTCCCGGCGGAAAATAGATGTTGCGCCCGACTTTCAACGCTTCCGCCAAAGCCTTCGTGTAATCATTGTCGGTATCTTGTTTGTACCAGGTGACGTTTACTCCCCGCTCGATAAATTCCTGCAGGGGAAATGTGCCGCCCGGCTCCAACTCCGCCACGTCGTGCTGAAGCTTCGTCATGTCGTCACGCATGGCTGCCTGCTTGGTTCGTATTTCTTCCATGTGCTGTTGAACGGAAGCGATCCCGCTCTGCAGCGGGCCTAATCGTTCGTTCACGGTGCCGAGATCGTGCTTGACTGTATCGATCACGCCATAGGCATTATCGATCCTGAATAAATTTTCATTATATTGGCCGCGGTTTAGAAAAAAACAATTCCATAAATTCAACTGAAGCTTATCCGTGTTCGAGCCCATGTTGATTCCCCCTCACACCCAAGCAGTCGGGCTTCCTGCTATAAAATATGAGTGAGGAAGAAGAATGGTATAGTTATAACACTATGGGCTTCCAGCCTATTTCGTCTGCTCCTCCAGCCAAGCTTGAAACATCAACACATCCCATAAATCGTACTGCCGATTTCGCTTGCCCTCCAAATGCTCCTTCCACCGCTGACGAATCGGCGCCGGATTCAAATATCCTTGCTGCTTTAACCTCGACTCGCTCAGCAAGTGCTCCGCCCATTCGCGCAGCGGTCCGCGCAGCCATGAACCGATGGGCACACTGAAGCCCATCTTCGGCCGATTCATGATGGTTTCCGGCACGTATTGATTCAATACCTGCCGCAACAGCCATTTCCCCTGACCGCCTTTGATTTTGTAGTTAACGGGCAGCTGCCAAGCGAACTCTACAATCCGGTGATCAAGAAAAGGAATGCGTGATTCCAGACTGACGGCCATTCCCGCACGATCGACCTTGACCAAAATATCATCCGGCAAATAACTGATCATATCCAAATACATCATTTCATTGGAGAAGTCGGAAAAGACATGATTCGGCACCGTTTCAAACACCGTATTCAGGGCACCGCTTCCGATGACGATGGAATGATCTTTCCAATGCGAAATCATGTACCGGTAAAATTGGCGGGAATTCAAGTTGCTGTCTTTCATCAGTTCCGCCAGACGGTACATTTTGTCCCCCGCCGTGCCTGGCGTGGTAGCCCGTTTTCTGAGTGGAGACCACCAACGCGACAATTGATTCCATGTGGATACCGGAATCGAGTGAATGAGCTTGGAAGCGCCGACGCGGCCGAACGCCGGCACTTTGTTTAATTTGCTCCATATATCCTGCGTGATGAAATATCGCTTATATCCCCCGAACAGTTCATCCCCTCCATCTCCGGACAAGCTGACCGTCACATGCTTGCGAGCGAGCTCAGAGACCAGATAGGTCGGAATTTGGGAAGAATCGGAAAAAGGCTCATCGTATAGTTGCGGCAATTTGGGGATGACATCCAGAGCTTCTTGCGGCGTAACATACAGCTCCGTATGATCCGTGCCAAGATGACGGGCTACTTCCTTCGCATGCACCGCCTCATTGTATCCTTCCTCATGGAAGCCTATCGTAAAGGTTTTTACCTTTTGCGAGCTTTGCGCTTGCATGATGGACACGATGGTCGAGGAATCGAGCCCTCCCGACAAAAAAGCTCCGATCGGCACATCCGAAACCATTTGCCCCCGGATCGACTGGCGCAGCAGCGCATCCAGCTGCTTCACCGCCTCTTGCTCACTCATCCCCCTTGTGTTACCTTGACCCTTCTGAACCGCTTGTTCCACCGTCCAATACGACTGTATTTCATGCGCTCCAGACTGCGTATCGTAAGTCAATATCGTCCCTGGCAGCAGCTTATAGCAACTTTGAAAGATCGTATACGGGGCGGGAATGTAACAATGCTGCAAATATAAGCCAATGGCATCCCGGTCGACATGCTTCACGAATTGGGGATGCGCCTGCAGTGCTTTTAATTCCGAACCGAACAGAAACTCATTCTGTTGTCCAATAGCATAATAGAGCGGTTTTTCCCCCATCCGATCCCGGACAAGATGCAATTTCCTATCCTTACGATCGTACAGTGCAAATCCGAACATGCCGATAAACCGATGCACAGCACGGTACACCCCTAACTGTTCAATAGCTGCCAGCATCGTTTCTGTATCGGAATGTCCGCGCAATTGGGAATACAGTTCGGGCGCGCTTGATTGAAGCCAAGTCTGGATCTCCTTGTAGTTGTATATCTCGCCATTAAACACGATGACATAGCGGCCGCTGGGAGAGAGCATCGGTTGTCGTCCGTGTTCGGACAAATCGATAATGGACAGTCTGCGGTGGCCGAGCCCTATGGTTCCATCTTCCCCCCACCATCCGCACGCATCCGGTCCGCGATGGACGATTCGGTCCGTCATATCTTTAATCGTTGCTTCCATCTTGGCCATAGTCAGTGGTGCATTCCGAGCGACAACTCCGACAATTCCACACATTCGATATAACTCCCCTTTAAGTGCGTGTTCAACCTCATTAATGAATTAAGTTCATCTTCCAGCCGTTATTGGCTGCTGTTCTGTGCCGGTTTATATTCGTAAACATGAGCACAAGTCCTAATCCGATCAAGTACGTAAAGGCGGATTGATAGGCCATCTGCGGATCGCTGTACATGATGCGAAACGCGAAATACAGTATCCAATGAACCCGGTAAATGACAATAAACCAGTTTTTGTTTGCCGAAAATATCCGTTCCATAAAAATAAGCAAACCGCCAAAAGCGAATCCGAGAATAGCGACACCCGCAATCCCCAGATTGAAGTAACCGAAGGAGACGAAATCGACAGGCGTTGTACCTTTTGTTTGGAACATCCACGTATTCAGCTCGGACACCGTCTCCGGGAGATTAAGCGGGATGAGCCGGGACGGCACCAGATGGAGCACGCCAAGCGGGATGTCCACGAAGAACCGATACATGTTCTCATACGGAAACGTCTGAATGGCATTCGCTAACGTCACATATGGGAATGAGAACTCCAGCAACACTTTAGAAATAATGTTGCCCGCTTCCGATCCGATGTTGGACATCTGGTTCCCGACGCCTTCGGGATAAATAAAATAATTAAAAATTTGTTTTCCAAACAAGACGATAAGGACGAAAAAAAACCCAAACCCGAAGATGAGTTTGATATTCCATGCTTTATTTCTGACGACGTTGACCAGCGGGAACGTAATTAAATAGGAGACCATCTCCATTCTTCCTGCTTTATGAAACAGCAGCACCATCGACAAGCCGAAGGTCAGCACAAAACATAAACGTGACCACGAGCGAATGCTGGAACGCTCTGCTTCCTTCGCAAGCGCAAAAAAACATAAGGAGGCTACCATAATGAACGTCGATAAGTTTTTGAAAAACAACCATTTCGATTCAATAAAATCGGTGCCGGAACGAAGCAAGATCGCATACTCGAACAATTTGGACCATCCGCCGATGGAGGACGTATAAATGACAAAGCTTATTAAGCCGATACAGGCGATCACAGCGGAAGCGGCAAACATACGGCTCTCTGGAAATAGTTCCTTCTTATCGGGTCGTTCCCGCTGCATGTCGTCAGCCTGGCCCTGGCGAAATCGCGAGCATGCGGAATATCCGGCCACGATGAACAGATACCCGATCAGACTGCACAATGATGCGTAGAAGTATGAGGTTGAAGAGAAGGAGTTCATAAGAATCCAACTCCAGCTATCCAACTCTTCAGGAAGTAAAAAAGCGCAATAGATCGGGATGACACTGAAGCACATAAAATAAATGCCGCTGACAGCAAACAAAAAGTCAAACGGGCCATTTCTTTTTTTTCGAACATGTTCAGTGACCAGGATGACCCCTCCGAGCAGTATCGCAACAGGTACGGCCAGCCACCCCATTCTTGTTTTCCTCCCCTCAAATGGCAACAAATAAATCCGTATACTGGTCCACAATTCGTTCAATATCAAATTTTTCTGCATGGGTTCGCAGCTTCATAAAGTCAGAAGGATCAGGGGAAGTCAATTTGGCATAAATGCCGTCAGCCAATTGCTCGGCATCTCCGATCGGCACCACTTTCCCGTACGTTCCTTCTTCCAGCACGTCCGGAACACCTGCACAATTGGTAGAGACGATCGGAAGACCGAGCCCCATTGCTTCCAGCAAGACGTTCGGCAAGCCTTCATATTTGGAAGATAAAATAAACAAATCAGATTGTCTCATATACATATACGGATTCTCAACAAAGCCCGCAAAATCGATATGCTCCCTAATGTTAAGCTGCTGTGCCAGCGCATTAAGCCTCTCATATTGACTGCCGGTACCTAAAATAATCATCCGGCAATCCATGCGCTGATGAACGATTGCGAATGAATGGAGCAATGTGATGTGGTCTTTTTGCTCTTCCAAACGTCCCACATTTAAGATGACCGGCATTTTTTTATCCGATAACCACCTATGATTGACCTGTTCCTGCGCATACTTCCGAATTTCATGCAGTACGACCGGATTGTGAATAATCGTAACTTGTTGCGATTGGATCTGTTCATTAGACTGCAAAATATCGTTCTTCATATCATTCGACAGGGCGATAATCTGATCGGCCCTAGGATAATACCATTTGTATAATAGCCGGTGCAGCTTGCCGCGGCGCTTCAACTCCTGGCTGGGCATATTGGCCTCGCGTACGATGATTTTCGGGTTCCCCTTCAAGAACGGCTTAATCGCCAACAACGCGATGTTCAAATGCATTAACGTAGACATGATGACATCCGGCTGAATACGATTGATTTCATTGACGAGTTTGATCACGCTGTAACGCACTTGGGAAATGCCTAAATCGGTAACTGCTATATCCTCCGGCAAGTGGGATACAAATGGCCCGTGCAAAGACAGCGTCATAAAGCACGGGCTGATTCGATCCCGATCGATATGCTTCAATAAATTGACAACGACTCGCTCTGCACCGCCGCCATGCAAATTGGGAGTAATAAAAAGCACTTTTTTCTTCATATCCAGCTCCTTTTGGTCATGCCATCACATGGGAAATCAAGTAGCGATATTTCCCTGAAGCTTGCGGAGATATAGCCTCAACGTGCTCATATGTAATATCGCAGCCTTCACCAAGCACAGCCTTGAATTGATCGTCAATCATTTGGATTTCAGCTTCATATCCGCTTAAGCCGACTTCGGGATGTTTCAGCACAACGAAAACTTTCACTCGTTCAACCGTTTCTTGTATGATTTGATATTGTTTGACCCAATCTTGGTAGAAGAAGAGCTGACTGAAATAGGTCCCTTGAATTTTTGTTCCGTTCGCGTTAATAAATGTATCGCATATTCTGCCGGTAACTTCTTTGAGCAGTTTGAACGGCCTTCCGCAGGTGCAGCTCTCATCAGACCAGACGCCCAGATCACCGATACGATATCGTATTAGCGGCATGGAAAAGTTGCATAAAGGCGTAACGACAATCTCCCCGACTTCATGCGGTGCGGCTGGCGTCCCATCCTCCCGCAGCACTTCTACATAATGGGTAAGTCCAGATACGTGCAATCCCTTATGCTGCTCACACTCACAGGCAATATCACCCACTTCGCGCGATCCGTACCGGTTGTATACTTTGGTCTGGAAGACGTCTTCAATCGTTTGCCGCATATGCGGAAACAATACGCCAGCCGTCGTCATAATCGAATGAGGATGATGGATTGAGACTTGATGATGTTCGATATATTGAGCCAGCTCATATATACTTTCCACATAGGCCAGGATTTGCTTCGGTTTGTATTCATTAATGCTATGGACCGCCATTTTCACCCGTTCTTTATCCATGCGATACGCATTAATCCATCGTTCATTACGCATCCATCTTCCAACATAAGTTCGCATCGTTTCTTTGCCGATGAGCAGGTCGCGCATCGATCCCCATAAGCGTATTTGCCGGTCTCCCGGCACCCGACCCGTCCACTGGTCATAGAGTAATTTCAACGACAGCATCCAAGACATCGTATCCTCGTCTTGAATGAACCGGATCGGCTCTCCCGTTGATCCCCCGGAAGTTTCTTCGAACCATTTCCGCTCCTGTATATCTTCCGATATCAATTGCCCGTAATGTTCTCGTATGATCTCTTTCGTCAGCAGCGGAATTTGCATAAAACGGGGCCAATCGATGACATTGTGATGAATAAGTTCGTTCACACCGATGTTGTCGCGATAGAAGGGAACGTGCTTGCAAGCATGCTTAAGCAATGCGCTCATCTTCGCATGCACATATTGCTCGTATTCCTCAGGCGCGAGCCATTGTTGTTGATGCAGCGTTTTATATTTGCCAAACACATCTTTTTGTCTATACATCCGAATTCGAGTCAACCCTTTTTTCAGCGGATTCAACACCATCAACTTCTTCTCTTCCTTTCTCTGCAAGTAAGCTGCGTTTACGCGAGACGATCAGCATAGACGCAACCAAACCCATATTCATCACAACTCCCACCAAGCTATATAGCGCGATACTCAGCAGCGGGCTGCTATATACAAATCCGCTGAATAAGGCCGCCACTCGAAGTAGAAGCGAGATAATCTCATACACTAGCAAATGCTTCTGCAAATTATAGAGCTGGCCGGTTACAAAGGCAGGCGGCATAAAGAAATTGACAAACCACCAGCAAACCATCCACCGGGCATATTCGCCTGCTTCGTACCACGTTCCTCCGAGCGCGAATGCGAATAATTGCGGCCCGAACACTACAACAATGAGCACAGGGATAATACCGGCGCCAATCAGCGCCAAGGTCGTCTTCTTCAATAAACCAAATAGGGGCATTCCTTGATTTTGCATATCTGATGCCTGTTGAAAATAAACGTTGCGAACCGATTCGCTTATGACATGAATGGGAAGCTGCAGCATGCGAAGAGATAATCCGTACAGCCCAACGACAGCCGGTCCGAAGAACACGGCCAGCAAGAAGGGGGTCATGTTTTGAGCCACCGAATTCAATATCGTCTGCGGCATGTTATACAACGGATACTGTTTAAATTTACGGGCTTGCTCCTTCATCGTCGCCACGTGCGTTTCTTGAATGAACTTTGCTTTGTCCTCTTTCCATACTTGGAAGAACAGCACTCCCGTAGCGATCATTTGACCTACGAACTGCCCGAGAACAAGCCCAATCGCCCCCCACCCTGTCACACCGCCCGTCATTTGCATGCCCGTAACACCCGTGGAACGAAAGATTTGCGATATGGACTGTCTTTTATATTTTTTGTTCCGGGTGCACCAATAGCTTAAGCATTGATAGCCTCCGATAGAAAATACGGTAAGCGGCAGCCATACCGTCCACACTACATCCATGCGGGGGACGTCAAACCAATTGCCGATATACGGTCCGATAATAACCATTAGAAGACCAGTGCACAACGTTGTGAGCAGCAGCGCAATCATCGACACATTTACGAGATTCACGCTTTCTTTTTCCCGCTCAGGCACGACAATAGACATTTCATACTTCCAACACGCTGTCACGGAGAACAAGCTGACAAATGCCGTATATATTGAAAAAACTCCGAATTGTTCCGGCGTATAGAGTCTGCTTAGCAATGGGGCCGCTGCAATCGTAATCCCCTGTGACAGCGCGGTTCCCGACATTAGAACGGCTGCATTTTTGAAAAGCTTGCTTTTAGGGAGCGCCAATATGGACAAATTTCAACACCTACAATCTAATGTATTTGCATCGATCCGAAGAATGCTTGTAAAACAAAGTACGGCGTTAAATCGCTTTAACTTCATACCTTGCCTGACAAGCCGTCATCATGCAGACTGGGGCATCAAACCCCTCCTCACGCCACACCCTCGACGACGAACGTCTAAGGCCCCAAGCTTACCCACAGCATGGCCGAGTGCCTACAATGATATAGGTGTAGTAGGCATTACCTTACGAAAGTTTACGAAAGTTTACGAAAGTCCCTTAGTGGACTGACCCTTTTGAGCACGACTAATAGTAGTCATACCATTCCGATTTATATTTCTCCTGACCGTTTAGAACGGTACCCAGCAGATTCGCTTTTACGATTTCGAATTGCTGCTTCACCTTTTTTATCGCTTGCACTTTCGTCCTGCCGGCCAAGACGACCAGCACGACTCCGTCACATTTATTTGCTATAATTTTGGAATCAACTACGGGCAATACCGGCGGGCAATCGACCAGCACAACATCGAACCTTGACTGCAATTGCTGCAGACATTCATTCATTGGCTGACCAGAGAGCAACTCAGCCGGGTTATCGGGAATTGCGCCGGCCGGGAGGGCCCATAAATGCTCAATTTCCGTTTCCCGCAGCACTTGATCCAGAGCGGTCGTGTCATTTAGAAGCGAGGATAGTCCCAAGCTTTTACCTACATTGAATACTTGATGGACAGAAGGCCGCCGCAAATCCGCATCCACAATGACGGTCCGTTTCCCTCCCATTGCAAACGAGATCGCCAAATTAATTACGGTTGTCGTCTTGCCCTCTCCTTGGTTCGCCGACGTGACAGCAATGCTCTTCATGCGTCCTTCATTCAGCAACTGGGTTATATTTGTCCTTAATTGGCGATAATGCTCGGAAACGTAAGAGTGAGGATAGTCTCTAGTAATGAATGCCGGTTTACGCATTTGTCGAAGCATTAGTAGCCTCACCTGCCTTTGTGTATGAGATCGAAGTCTGACGATGTTTGGCTGACTTGTAGGATTTGCGGTTTATTTTAGGAATGACGGCCAAGGTCGGCAAAGACAGCAGCTGCTGCAGCTCCTCTTCCACGCGAATGGAATCATCGAAGTACTCTCGTACGAAGATCGTCCCGATGCTTATCATGAACGAAAGTATAAAGGCTACCAACGCATTTAGGATGATGTTCGGTTTCACCGGTCCCGGCTCAAGCGCAGGGTCTGCCGGATTTAATATTGTTACATTGTCCACTTGCATTAAGTCGGGTATTTTTTTCATGAATTGTTCCGCAATGCCGTTTGCGATTTTACTGGCAAGCTCATAAGAAGGGGCTATGGCGCTAATGGTCATCACTTGAGTCTTATTCGTAGAGCTTACCGTGACACTGTCGCGCAATGCTTTGCTGTTCATATTAAGCTCGGAGTATTTCGCAAGAACGTCTTTAATCATCCAGTCGGTTTTAATCAATTCCTTATATGTGGAAATCAATTGCATATTAGCTTCCAAATCATTCAGATTGAGTGTGCTTTCCCCTTCGACGATTCTCGTTTTGTTTACAATCAGTTTCGTAGATGCTTCATAGACCGGTGTCACCAGAGCCATACTGTAATACAATGTTCCGCCGGTGCAAATCAATGTAAAAAGTAAAATGAGCCACAACTTCTTCCTCAGCATGCGCAGCATCGTTTTCAAGTCCCATTCCTTCATTGCCTTACTGTCCTCCTTATTGAAAAAAACGTATCGCCTTCATCGGACTGGCCGCCCGAAACGGAAGCACCTGCTCGCCATGCAGTACCCGACGGGCATTTTCTTTCATCGTATCGACATAAAAAAGTCCGCCGATTTCTTGCAGCGCCGCATAACCTTCGCGCAGGAAGAAGCCTCGTTTCAGTACGCTGTGGGCATCAGAAGCAAGAAAATGCGCCCAATGCTTTTTACATAGCAGCACTGCTGATTTTTGTGCTTTTGTTCCGAATCCACCCAATAAGGATTGCGCGTTCACTTGGAACAGAACACCTTGCTCAATCCAGTCATACACCTGTTCTGGACGTTTCATAATGGCTGCATTTCGTTCAGGATGGGCAACAATGATTTGTAGTTGATATTGATTCATATAAGTGAGGAACTTGGAGAAATAGACCGGGATTTCTTGCGCTGGCCATTCGACAAGCACGTATGGCCCATCAGCTAACGGTTGAATGGAACCGCACTGGTAATCTTCAACGAAGTTGCCATTCAGCCGATATTCTTGTCCGGGAAAGACACGCAACTCAATAAGGCGTTCCTTCAGCAGCTCACTAAACGCCCCTACTTGTTGCTTAATATGGTCGGAGGCATTACGATAGCGTCTCGTAGCATGATGGGGAGTCGCTATAATCGTATGAATTCCGCTTCGAACAGCTGCTTGAGCCATGCGAAGCGCCTCTTCTTCATGGGCCGGTCCGTCATCCATTCCAGGCAGCAGATGACAATGAATATCGATCATAATTTACACTCCGTCTGGGCAGGCGCTTGGCGCCGAATCGGCATCATCTGTATAATGGATTTCTTTGACGAGTATGATTGAACTACAAAATTTTTATGTGGTAAAATAGACTGGAATTTGGATTTCATATGCTCTGGTCCAGGTGCTGTTTGCTAGTATGCAAATAATAGAGAGACATTGACTTGTACAGCTCGTGAATTTTTAGCTGGTCTGGACACAGCGTCGTGAGGTACATGTTTAATAGGGAGATGAGCGCCCGACGCTCTGATGCTGTTAAACGTAAAGAGATGCCATAGCGAAATTGGCTTTCGTCCGCGTCCCTCCATACAACATGACCATTCAGCTTCATTTCAACCTGCTTGATCATCAATTGGAAACCGAGCAAATAATGGGAGGACGACGGGAGTTCCAAGTGCGTTAGCATGCGCAGACCGCCCGGACTAAGTTCAGTGATGAGGACAGGCTTGGATCGACTGTTTACGGACACACCGTTTACTTGCTCGATGGACATCCTTGCGATGATGGTCTCATTCATATGAAGCCGTACATAGTTTCTTTGTTCTTTAGGCTCACTATGCTCCATAACTTCATCCTCTTCTTGATATAAAGTGATGTTACTACTCATTGCAGCATGGCATAATGATACTTGATGTTACATCATCATTCCTTTAGATACATTATGTATCGAATCACTTCTTTACTTTACGATACGATTTGTAACATGTCAATCCTTTTCTCAGGTTTGTTTTGTGCATTCGATACGTTTTGTTTCACAATGATTGGATTTGGATTGAAAAGGGAGGTTTATTTCAAATGAGCACCGGAATCCGTATCGCGGAGCTGCGCGAAGGAAAAGGATGGACTCAAGAAGAGTTGGCTGAATTGCTGGGGATTACGCGGGCTGCGTTATCTCATTACGAGAAGGATCGCCGCAAACCTGACTTTGAAACGTTGACTAAACTAGCGGATCAATTTGGGGTTTCCATCGATTATTTAGTCGGGCGTCTGTCCAGTCCGAATGCGCAGGCAACGCAAGAGGTACTTATGTTTGCAGATGGGCTTGAACTGTCGGATGAGGAGCTGCTCAAAAAGTTCCGGCTTACTGTGGACGGTCGTGAATTAACGGAGGAAGAAGCGCGTCGATTCATTGCTTTCGTGCGGGCGGAACGGTCCATGCGGCTTTAGGTCTGCGCATCAACGTAAAAACTAGCCTAAGCATTTAACGCCCTAGCCACTCCCAATAGGAGTAGTTCGGGGCATAATTTATATTTCTACGCGCTGCAAGCATAAAGATCCCCCCCCCCGATGTCTCGTTAGATCGGGGGGATCCAATGGCTTGATGACAGTGGTATTGTCATCGCGCAGTCGGGTTTCGACCGTCATTTCGGTCATTTGCTTGTGCACCGTCTTCGATTTAAGCACATACTTCAACTTGCGCAAGCGCGAGAGCACCTCGTCCTGAGCCGGTTCCTCATATTTGACAATAAGCAGATAAGGGGCATCCCTCACCTTGCGGCGGGACAGCCAGAAGATTGCTGCTCCTACAGCCAGCGAACCGAATACGGACACGGGGTAGATCTCTGCTCCGTTCGCAATGCCAACCGATATGGCCCAAAACATATATACGATGTCCATCGGATCTTTAACGGCCGTGCGGAAGCGCACGATGCTCAATGCGCCGACCATGCCCAAAGACAGGACGATATTAGTGCTGATCGTCATGATGATAAGCGTCATAATCGACATCAATACGAACGTGACATTGTAGCTATGATTGTAGACGACGCCGCGGAAGCACTTCTTATAAGTCCAGTAGATGAACATCCGATGAGGAACGAAGCGACCATCCCCCAAAACATGTCCACCCACGCAATTTTATTGAATGCCCCAGCTTCAATTCCGAATCCGCTTCCCGTAAAAATTCAGCGTCACCCCGGTACAGCCGTTCAAATTCACTGCGTGTCATCGGAGCCGATTCTTTGGCGACATATTCGTTCCACTTGCTCTTCCGTTCGAGCTTGATGACGGCATCGCTCTTGTTATAAATGCGAATGCGATATTTCCGCCGGTTCAAAATGCCATCGACCTTATCGTGCAACGCAGATTCATAGATGTTGTCGAAATATAGGCTCCGGATATGATACCCGTGCTCGTCAACCGAGTTCTGATCCAGCAGCAACAACGATTTAATCCGTTCCCGCAGCCCATAAATTCATGATAATGGATATAAAATTTCAATTCGTGCCGAAGCTTCTTTCGATCCCGCATATCTCTAACCTTCTTCTCTCTCATCTTATTCCATTCAATCTCTGCTCGATTCGCCCCCGGCCATAGACACACGGCACCTGCTCCACTACCGGCTTCGCAAAGTCCGGCGTTTGGCTAATTTGAAAGTGGTAGGCTATATCGTCCCCTTGCAAATCGTATGAGTTCGACCATACGAACAGCCACTCCCCATTCTCCCGCTTCACTTCACCTAGGTAGACCGGCAACGGATTCTCCAGTGCAGTGAAGAAGCGCTTCTCGTTCTGTTCGGGGAGTCCGATTAGCCGCTCCCACTCCCGAGCATACTCCTGCGGCGTTCCGGGAAGATGTCCGATATCCGGCGGACGCAGCGTAATCCCGGGCGCCGCCTGACGGTAATGATCGAGCAGGGCTTTCGTTCTTTCCGGGTTAATGCAGGTTTTCATTTCTGTTACCTTAGCCTTGAGAAATTTACGGAACAAAGATGCTGTCCATCAGCAAAATGGACTATGATTCGCTGTCCGAGAACGTATTGCGCAAGTTCTTCCGTATAAACGAGGCGGCTGCCGGCGTCTTCTCGCTCGACGGCTACGGCGTGGCAGCATGGGACTACAGCGCAGGAACAAAAAATCGCAACGCAGTGCAAGCCTTCCCTTATTTCGAGCATTATATGGATTACTACGACATCAAGCTCAAGCCAAAAACGGTTCAGAAAGAGCTCGAGTACGAACGAAAAGGATTCCTCACGCATTCCGAGCCCGGGCATCATTTCTATCACATTCCGGAACTGTATGGGAAATAAATAAACATGCACTCCCTGGATTGTGGCGGAGTGCATGTTTATGTTCTCGTTTTTAAATATTTCATATAGACGCCTTGCCTAACTCATGAAACCGTTTTTGATTGCCGCCTGTGGGAGACTTTCTGATGATGACTTCCCCTGTCCGTTCACTAATCTCCACATCCAACGTATCACCGCACTCCGCATCCAGCTTGTCCAACATCTCCTTAGTAAAAATGACACCGAAGCTGTTCCCGATTCGCATGAGCTTACGCTTCAATTCATTGCACTCCTTTCGTTTTCCCGCGGCGCAGGCATTGATTTTTTCACTAATATTCATTCATGAATTTGTACATAATGAACTCACGCTGCTACAGTGCGCGTCTCCGTTCAGGCGCCATCGATAGCTTTTCAGGAGAATTGCGGGCCATGGCCGGAGAATAGACGGCATATCCATTGCCGAGCATTTTCGCCTCATACATCGCCATATCGGCATGTGTAAGCAATGTCTCCGCATCCAGGCCGTCATGGGGGAAGATCGCGATGCCTATGCTCGTCGTTAGACGGAACTGGTAATGAGCAATCATAAAATCCTCTTCGAACAACTGCAGCACTTCCTGCGCCGTATTCTGAGCATCTTCCAAGCGCCTGATGTTCGGAAGCAGAATAATGAACTCATCCCCGCCCATTCTCATCATCATCTCCGCAGGCAAAAAGGTCCGCATTCGAGCAGCTACTTCCTGCAGCAGATAGTCGCCCTTACTGTGTCCGAGCGTATCATTGACCTGCTTGAAGCGATCCAAGTCCAAGTAAAGAACGGCCATCATCTGCTTATCCTTCTTCGCTTTTGCGATTAGCTGGGCCACATGCTCTTTGTAGTGCCTGCGGTTCGGCAGGCCCGTCAAGTCGTCGTGATAAGCCAAGTAATTGTAGCGTCCCTCCGCCTCGACTCTTTCCGTAATATCCCGGAATTGCCCGAACGCCCCGGTTCTGTTGCCGTGCTCGTCCAAAATGGGAAGCGCATTGAACAGGCACACCTGTCTTGCCCCCGTTGCGGTGTGACAGACGACTACCTCAATATCCTCGCAGGTCTTGCCGGTGCGAATAACCTCATCGATATAAGGCCCCATTGGCTTGATATCGAATACCGGCTGCTGTATAAGAGCGTTCCGGGATAGCCCTGTCAATTGTTCCGCGTATGAATTGAATTCAGTAATGCGACCGTGCCGATCCGTAATGATGATGCCATTGCGCGTCGTATCCATCATAATATGGTTCAAAATATTCAACTTGCGGTTCTGGCTCCGCAAGAGCAGCTCGCGTTCAATCGAGTCAGCTACAGTATTGAGCACCGCCATGAAATAGGGATGTGCATACTCCATGGACGTCATAATCGACACAGTGCCGAGCAGGTTGTCCTCATCCGAGGTGCCAAAGGGGACGGAATAGCATACTTTGTCGTGAAAACAATGGTGAAAATGCTGTTCTCCTGCAAGCTGCACCGGCTTGCCATATGTTAAGGCAAGAGTAATGCCATTCGTTCCACATGCTTCTTCAGTAAACCGCACTCCCGCAACGATGCCGAGCTGAGCTACTGTCTGCTTCATCGTCCCGTCTCCTGCCATTTCGAGAATGCAGCCGTTCTCATCCGAGATCACGATTACAATTGGAGTTCCGGCGAGCTGCGTAAGCAATTTCCCCGTGAAAAAGCGAACGACGGTTAACATTTCGTCATAAAAAATCCGTTTGCATACGAACTCCGACTGCCCCATCACGGAATTGAACTGCGGAATCGATGCCGGATTGAGCCCCGAATCCTGTACCTTCCTTCTCCATTTCTCGATCCTCTGCATCATAGATGTGCCGGAATCGCTCTGACTGTCACATAATCCCACTATGGTTCCCTCCAGCTTCCATCATTCTAATCATGCCGTTCTGAGTATTGTCTGAACGAACCGGAATGCGCATCGTTATTTCCGTCCCCTGATCCGGTTCGCTGCGGATGCAGAGCCCACGACCGTACCAATACGTAAGGCGCTTATGGGTGTTAACTAGGCCGATTCCCCCGCGGGTACGGGCTTCTAGAACCGCTTCAATCACTTCCCGGCGCATGCCTACGCCGTTGTCGGCTACCGTAATAATCGCCTCTTCGCTTGTCAGTCTGACAGCGATTGCTACGGTACCTCCTTCTCTCCGCTTCATAATGCCATGACGTATCGCATTCTCCACAATTGGCTGCAGTGTCAGCGGGGGAAGCTCGAATTGCAGTCCGTCTGCCACATCCAGTTCCACCGAGAGGCGGTCGGAGAACCGGACCTGTTCAATGTATAGGTAAGATTGAACTAACGCCCATTCTTTGGCGAACGGGATGAATCTGTCACGGTTATGCGCACGGAAGCTAGCCCGTAAATAATTTCCGAACTGAATCAGCAGCACCTGAGCCTGATCTGGTGCCTCCGAGTTCAATGAAGCTATCGAGTTGAGCGTGTTATATATGAAGTGGGGATTCATCTGAGCTTGCCAGAGCGCCATTTCGAGGTGAACATGCTCCTCTGCTGCCTGCTTCAAGCTAAGCAGCGTCCGAATACGCATTCTCAATTCACTGCCGTCCATCGGCTTCAAGACATAATCGTTGGCTCCCGCTTCGAATCCAGCCAGCGCATCGCCTGCTTGATTGCGTGCGGTCAGCATGATGATGGGTAGATCAAACAGATTCGAGTGTTCTCGCAAGCGGCGGCATATATCATATCCCGAAATCGTGGGCAGCAAGACATCGAGGAGAACGAGATCGTAATTCCACGCAGCCCCCCCGTCCAATGCTGCGAGTACCTCTTCCCCTTTTCCCATGACGGTGATGTTATACTTCTCATGCATCAGCGTATGCAAAATGACGCGGATGTTAACCGGATCATCCTCCACGACGAGAATACGGGCGCCTCCGCCGTAATCCACCTTCATCGGCAGCATCCATTCAGCGGCGACAGAATTGCCATTTCCTGCCATGTCAAAAGGCTGCTCGATTGCTAGGTCTTTCATTTTCTCTCCTCCGCCATCGTATAAGTGAAGGCTGAGCCACATTTCATGTCAAGGGAGATCGTTCAGCAAAGGCCCTGTCCTGCACCGTTAGAATCATATTTATTAAAATGGGACTGATGTAGACTGCTAGCCGCGCTATTGATCAGATTGGAGTTGTTGTCCAAGGAAATAATCGAAAGAGGCGACTGCGACAGAAGGCTATAATAGTAGAAGCAGGATACAGCCAAGAGATATGTGTTTTCCATTTCGCGTCCCCCTTGCAGACTTCTGGTGTACATACTAAGCGGGTTGTGGAAATATAGCTTACTGCCGTATCACCGACATGGTAACATATAGAATACCAATTCCAAATGCACAAAATCTGAACAGCAACGAATCGAGGAGCTGAGGTGATGTTACAACGAAGATCAAGTTAAATTAAAAAAGCTAACGCCGGTTGTATACCAACGTCAGCTTACAGGCTAGAGCTCTTTCCATGTCCGCAAAATAGGAGCTTGACCACGGTATTACACCTTGTGCTCAAGGGCGCTTCTCTTCCAATTGGCACTCCAGCGCTCGAACCAAGCTTGGTACGCCACTTTCGGCTGCATTCCAAATTCACTCATCGTCATATCACATAGTGTGGCGTACATTTCTTCTACCGCATTGCGATCGCCCAGTTCGGCATATAACCGCATCAGCATGTAATACCCCGATTCAATATGAGGATAGACGTTCACCTGTCTGTGATACACTTCCAAGGCCGCCGGAAAATCGTTGTCCGCAACCAGATAGTCCGCGATTTGGGTAACCAAATGCAACCACAAAGAACGAAGCCGCTGACGTTCTCCCTCCGTCCACCTATAATCACAATCCGCCAAATAGTCTCCGCTATACCGCTGCAGCAGTTCACGGTATTTGTTGACCGAGTGCTTGGACACCGGGGGTAGGCTTTGCACTTCATGCTCCCACTGTACGCAATCGATATCCGCTTGGTGAATCATAAGCATATAGCTTTCCTCACAGCTTACGATTTTCAGTTGCTCCTTGTAGGGCTCCAGCGCCTTGCGCACCTGATAAATGGTCGTATATAGCTGCGTATACCCTTTTTTGGCATCCACATCGGGCCACAGCAGCTCAATGAGCGAATCCTTCCGTACCGACTTTCCCCGCTTATGCAGCAAGTAAGTGAACAGCTCCTGGGCTTTCGCCGTCCGCCAGCGCAAATGCTGGTGAGACGCCGCTCCGATATCGATGTGCAGATTTTGAAAGCAGCGGATCATGCGGATAAAAGGACCATCCCCTGGACCTGTCGTTACGGCTGCACGTTCCGCCAATCGTTCTATAGTAACGTTCAGCCTCTTGGCTTCCACCGGTTTTAATACATAGTCGATCGCGTTCAATTCGAATGCTTTCACTGCATAATCGTCATAGGCCGTAATAAAGACGATCTGAGCCGACGGAAGTATGGATTGCACCTGTTCTGCCAAATCGATCCCACTCATCTCCGGCATGTCGATGTCCATAAATACGACGTCTGGCATCAAAGCAGGAATGTCCTGCAAGGCCATTTGCGGATCCTGATAGGTACCTTCCACAACTATTTTCCCCTTAGCCGACAACAGTTTTTTTAAATGAACGAGCGCCAAACGCTCGTCATCGACCAAAATCGTTCTCATTGCCTTCCCTCCGCGTGTTGAATTCGAAGTGTTACCTCCGTACCGCACCCAGGCTCTCTGGCGATGTCGATTTCATTTCCGTCATGTTCATTACATCTACAGGCACACTTCTCGCACGACTGAATGTTGCCCAGCTCCCGTCCCGCATTGAATAATTAGTACGCTTAAATTTTCGGGGGCTATTGTATTTCATAGGAATTCCTGTAGTCCCTCTCTCCCATTCCAATGGCATTCAGTTGTGCCTAGTTTCACTTAATTCAATGAAGATATCCATTATATGAAAATTGTGGTTGTTTTATAGTATATACGCGGAATATACCACAATTGTTCCGTTCAAGGAATTGTAAACGGCAAACACTCAAGCTTGATATAGCCCTAGGAGCTTTGTAAACGTGCAATGATTCAGTCTGGATCATAAATATCCCCCGTCGAACAGTCGTCCGTACGGAGGATGTGTTGTTGTGTTCGCCCGCTTTATTTTATCGTATGTACAATCGCCATACGTCTTATATCCTCTGGGCATCGCTCTAACTCGATATCTAACTGCTGCAGAACGTAAATGATATCTAATGATATTTTATCACAATTCGTATTCGCATGGATGAATTCCATCGTATGAATCGCTTCTGTTTGCCCACTCTCTATCATAATCCCGTACCTCACTTCGTTCAGATTGTCCGCAGATATCGTTAGAGCTCGTCATCATTATTTTGCGACATCATTATTATAGCCCAGTCAAGTCAGGTATACTGTCGGATGCTGAAACGAAGTGCGCCTATTTTTTCTTCTATTTTTGTCGAATATCATATTACTGTTATGAATATGTGTCAAATGAATGGTTTTTCGTGTTTCGTTGTTTTTGTTCTTTCGTTTGCACCCATGCATGAAGGACGAAGAACATCACCGCGATGGCGGCAATCCAAGTCGAGATGACGGCTACCCCATTCAACCCGCTCCGATCATACATGATCCCTAGCACATACGGGCCAATCATGCGGCCGACGGAGGTGATTCCTCCAGCGACCCCCATGTAGAACGGCGCCTCCCGTCCGGCACGAGCGGCAAGAAACGCAGGAACCGCTGGAGATACCAGCATTTCCCCAAGTGTAGCCAGCACCATGCCGAGCACAAATCCACCATATACCGGCACGAACCATATAACTAGATAGGCTAGTCCATAAAATACGGCGCTCCATGTCAACTGTGCCGTTAATGGCTTCGCGATCGTGCGTTTTAACCACGATATAATAGGCTGCGCCATAAAGATAAGCACGCCGTTCAACGTCCACAGTAAGCTATACATGGAAAAGCTCATATTGTGATCGGCGATATGCGGAGCAACACCTGTTCCCCAGAGGGAATTCGCAAGCCAGACAAACATGGCTCCGATCGACATGAACAAATATAGCCGGTACGCCGCCAGCTTCTGCCATATGCTTCGTTCAGGCAGCACTCCGCTGTCGGGCAATTGCAGATCCGGCGCCGCAGCTTGCTTCCTGGCTTGTTCCGTCCCCGCTTGTTCTTGAGCAGACGGATGAGTTCCCGCCCGCCCCTCCTCCTGCATGCCGCGCAGGAAGCGGTGAAAGAAAATGGCGAAGCCAGCCGAGGTTACACCGTTCAACACGAAGGTGAGATTGAAGGAAATATCGGCTAGCACGCCGCTCATCGCAGTTCCAAGCGCAACACCGATGTTGTTCGCCACATAAATAACGTTAAAGAGCTCTTCCCTTCGATCGGCCCAGCGAAATCCGATAAAGGATTGAATGGCTGGCATCGACATGGAGTTGGTCAAGCCCAACACGGTCATCGTCGTCACATACAGCCACCAATCGGCATGTGCGGTAATGACGAGCGTGCATTGCAGAACGGACGACGCTGCCAAGGCTCCGATCAGAAGCCGGCGCACACCAATGCGATAGTATAGTCCTCCACCTAACAGTTGCCCGATGACCCCGCCCAGCATCTGCATGAAGATGACAAATCCGGCGTCTGCCAGCGAGCGGTTCAATTGTGTATGCACAAACAAGGTAGTGAGCGGCCACATGAGCGCGCCGCCTGTTGAATTGATCATGCTGGCCCATATAAAGACGTTCATTTCCCGTGTATAATTGCGAAACATCCCTAAAGGCGAATGCCTCATTCTATCACCAACTGTCTCTCCCAAAGTCAAGGTCCTATAAAAAAAACCTTAGTCTGAGCTCAGAAATTTCCGAGCTGCAGACTAAGGCTATCGTATCATAAATCAGTTTCCGCCGACACGTGATAAATCTCGCATATTTGCTTCAAAAGCAGTCAACAAGGCTGCCTCGCCAGTCATTCCTTTCGCTTCCATCTTCGCGATCTGCTCCATCATCCGTTTATAATCTTTCGGAATGACTTTGACCAGTTGCCGTCTTGTCGTCTCCCAGTCGCGAAGCAGACGCACGCCGAGCGCACTGTCCGTATAGTGGACATGCTGCTCGATCATCTTCTTCACCAGCAGGGCTTCCTCTTCAGCCTCCACATGCTCCAACAGCACCATCTCCAGATTGCAGCGGTCTACAAAGGAATTATCGCTGTCGAGCACATAGGCTATACCGCCAGACATCCCTGCAGCGAAGTTGCGGCCGGTCGTACCGAGCACGACGACACTTCCCCCGGTCATATATTCACAGCCGTGATCGCCGACCCCTTCCACGACGACATGGACACCGGAATTGCGGACGGCGAAGCGTTCGCCGGCAATACCGCGGATGTATGCTTCTCCGCTGGTTGCGCCATAGAAGGCCGTGTTCCCGATAATAATGTTCTCTTCCGGCACGAATGTCGCTTGCGGTGACGGCTTGACGATGATCTTGCCGCCCGAGAGGCCTTTGCCGACATAGTCGTTGCAGTCGCCCTCTACCGCCAGCGTCATGCCGCGCGGCACGAAGGCGCCGAAGCTCTGTCCGGCCGAGCCGACGAACGTGTAACGGATCGTATCCTCCGGCAAGCCGGCCGCTCCATAACGGCGCGTCACTTCACTGCCGACAATCGTGCCCGTCGCGCGGTTCACGTTGCAGATGGCAAACGTGCCTGCGATCGGCTCCTGACGCGCAAGCGCGGGCTCGGCTAATGGAAGCAGCTCCTTCATGTCGAGCGTCTCCTCCAAGCCATGATTCTGTGCGCGCACCCGAATGCGCGCAGATCCTTCCGGCAGCTCCGGCTGATGCAAGAGTGACGACAGATCGAGGTGCTTCGCCTTCCAATGGTCGACGGCTTCCTTCACATTCAGACATTCGGAGCGGCCAATCATCTCGTCGAGCGTGCGGAATCCGAGCTCAGCCATCAGCTCACGCAGCTCTTCCGCAATGAAGCGCATGAAGTGAACGACGTGCTGCGGGTCGCCTGCGAAGTTTTTACGCAGCTCCGGATTCTGCGTCGCCACCCCGACCGGACATGTATCAAGCTGGCAGACTCGCATCATGACGCAGCCGATGACGACGAGCGGCGCGGTCGAGAAGCCATATTCCTCCGCTCCGAGCAGGGCGGCAATCGCCAGGTCGCGGCCGGTCATCATCTTGCCGTCCGTCTCCAGCACGATGCGGTCGCGCAAGTTGTTCAGAATGAGCGTCTGATGCGTCTCCGCTAGTCCAAGCTCCCACGGCAGTCCCGCGTGGCGGATTGATCCTTGCGGCGACGCCCCGGTGCCTCCATCGTATCCGCTGACCAGGATGACGTCGGCGCGTCCTTTCGCCACCCCTGCAGCAATTGTGCCGACGCCGACCTCGGACACGAGCTTGACGTTGATGCGCGCGCGCGGATTCGCATTTTTCAAATCATATATCAATTCCGCCAAATCTTCGATCGAATAAATGTCATGATGCGGCGGCGGCGAGATGAGCCCGACACCTGGGGTTGAACCGCGCACTTCCGCGACCCAAGGATACACTTTGCGTCCCGGCAGCTGTCCGCCTTCGCCCGGCTTTGCGCCTTGCGCCATCTTAATCTGGATTTCCTCCGCATTGACCAAATAATTCGACGTCACACCGAAGCGTCCCGACGCCACTTGCTTGATGGCACTCCGTCTCCAATCGCCGTTCGCATCCTTCACGAAGCGTGCCGGATCTTCTCCGCCTTCTCCCGAGTTCGATTTCCCGCCAAGGCGGTTCATCGCTATAGCCAAGCTCTCGTGCGCCTCCTTCGAGATGGAGCCGAACGACATCGCGCCGGTCTTGAACCGCTTCACGATCGACTCGACCGATTCCACTTCCTCGATGGAAACGGACGGTCCGGCAGGCTTCAATTCGAACAGGGAACGGAGCGTCCGGTTCTGGCTGTACTCGCCTTGCACCAAGGCGGAATACTTCTTATATAACTTGTAATCGTTCGTGCGGCATGCCTGTTGGAGCGTATGAATCGTCTGCGGGTTGAAGAGGTGCTCCTCCCCGCCCTTGCGCCATTGATATTCTCCGCCGGAATCGAGCTCTGGATCACGCCCCGCTTGCTGCGCAAACGCCCGAAAATGCTGGATCAGCGCTTCCTTCGCAATCTCTTCCAAGCCGATCCCGCCGATACGCGACGGTGTCCACGTGAAGTAGGCATCAATGAAGTCCTGCTTCAAGCCGACGGCTTCGAAGATTTGCGCTCCGCGGTACGATTGCACGGTGGAGATGCCCATTTTGGACAATATCTTCACCACGCCTTTCGTGGCTGCCTTGATGTAATTCTTTACCGCCTTCTCATGCGTAATGCCGCCCAGCAAGCCTTGACGAATCATATCGTCCAGCGTCTCAAACGCCAAGTACGGGTTCACGACGCTGATGCCGTAGCCGAGCAGCAGCGCATAATGGTGCACTTCACGCGGTTCCCCGGATTCGAGAAGCAGGCTGACCTTCGTGCGTGTGCCTTGGCGAATCAGGTGGTGATGCAGGCACGATACCGCAAGCAATGCCGGTATCGCCGCATTGTCCTCATCCACGCCACGGTCAGACAAAATAATAATGTTATGTCCTTTGCCGATGACCCTGTCTGCGGCTTCGCACATCGTCTGCAGCGCCGCACGCATGCCTTCCGCTCCTTCCTTTGCCAGGAACAGAATCGGAATCGTGATGGACTTGAAGCCTGGGCGCCGGATATGGCGCAGCTTCGCGAACTCTTCATTCGACAGCACTGGGGTCGCAAGCTTAATATGACGGCAGCTCTCCGGCTCTGGCAGAAGCAAATTGCGCTCCGGCCCGATTGTCGTTCCCGTCGCCGTCACGATTTCTTCGCGAATGGCATCGATCGGCGGATTCGTAACTTGAGCGAACAATTGCTTGAAATAGTTGTACAGACGCTGCGGCCGGTCGGACAAGATAGCGAGCGGCGCATCATATCCCATCGAACCGAGCGGCTCTACTCCGCTTGTTGCCATCGGCTCCAAAATCTTGCGCAGCTCTTCGAACGTATAGCCGAACGCTTGCTGTTGCTGCTGCACGTTCTCGTGCTTCGGCTCCGGTGTTTCTGGCGCATCAGGTAAATCGGTCAAGTCAATCAGATGCTCATCCAACCACTCCCGATAGGGATTCTCGGCTGCAATCTGTGCTTTCACTTCCTCATCCGAAATGATGCGTCCTTGCTCCGTGTCGACAACCAGCATCCGCCCAGGACGGAGACGATCTTTATACAGCACATGCTCTGGTGGAATATCCAATACCCCGGCTTCGGAGCTCAATATAATCAAATCATCCTTCGTCACGTAATAGCGCGAAGGACGCAGACCGTTGCGATCCAACGTCGCGCAAATCTGCACGCCGTCCGTAAACGCCAGCGCCGCCGGACCGTCCCACGGCTCCATCAAGCAGCTATGATATTCATAAAATGCCTTCTTCGTCTCATCCATGCTGTCGTGATTCGACCATGGCTCCGGCACCATCATCATGGCGACGTGCGGCAGCGGCCGACCTGCCAAATAGAGAAATTCGAAGGTATTGTCGAACATCGCCGTATCCGAACCGTCGTGGTCGATGACTGGCTTAATCTTCGCCAGATCCTCGCCAAAGATGCCGGATTGGAACAACGTCTGACGCGCATGCATCCAGTTGACATTACCGCGCAGTGTATTGATTTCTCCGTTATGAATCATATAGCGGTAAGGGTGAGCCCGCTCCCAGCTTGGAAACGTGTTCGTGCTAAAGCGCGAATGGACAAGCGCAATTGCCGTATCCAGATTCTCGTCCTGCAAATCCAAGTAAAATCGTCCGACCTGCTCTGTCGTCAGCATGCCCTTGTACACAATCTTCCGGCACGACATGCTCGGAACATAGAACGAATCTGCTCCGTCTTCCTGCGTATAACGAATTTCTTTTTCCGCCAGCTTGCGGATCATATACAGCTTGCGTTCGAACGCCAGCTCATCTTGAAGATCGGCGCTGCGGCCGATAAATAGCTGGCGGACATAAGGCTTTACCGCCTTCGCGGACTGGCCGAGCCCTTCTTCATTCGTCGGCACCGTGCGGAAGCCGATGAACGTCTGGCCTTCTGCCTCGACAATGCGGCGGAGCACCGTCTCATGACGTTCGCGGATGCGTTCGTCCTGAGACATGAACAGCATCCCGACGCCATATTCGCCGGATGGAGGAAGCTCGATATGCTGAGCCTTCATTTCTTTCGCAAAGAAGCGATGCGGAATCTGCAGCATAATGCCTGCACCGTCCCCGGTATTTGGTTCACTGCCTTGTCCGCCGCGGTGCTCCATGCTGACAAGCACGCTTAGCGCCTGACGAACGATATCATGAGACTTACGTCCTTTGATATGTGCGACGAAACCCATTCCGCATGCATCTTTTTCATACTGCGGATCATATAGACCTTGTTTTGGAGGTAAGCCGTTTTGTTTCATGGAATGCAACCTTTCTATATAAATTGAACTTTCTTAGCATCGATATTCACGCACTTGGAATGAATTTATAATTATTCATTTGTATTGTTTTATCATTTTAACACCGTGCTTATATCATGGCAATTTAATATTTTTATGCATATGATAATTTTAATTATTGGATAGGTTTAGCTATTGTAAAGAGCTTATCCAGCTCTCAATCCGTGTATACTGAACGATTATCGTTTATAAATAATGATTCTTTTTTTGCACTTTTATACATATAACGAAGGTCGATCAAGAATAGAACAAAAAGTATGATCGCGCATATATGTATTTTTATTCGTTATTTTGCATGAAAGAGTATGGTTCAAGATTGAGCGGAAAGTTTTCATAACCTAAGGTTCCGTTCGTGCAGTGGCGCGTTCAGACTGAAGGGGATTCGCTTCATCTGCCCCTTTGCTTCATTCTCCCCTTTCATCAGGAGGCGGTGCGTTCAATGACCACCAAGAGTGGTACTCCCAATCTCATTCAGGAGCGGTGCGCCCTAATGACCATCAGGAGGCGGTGCGCTCAATCTCCATCAAAGAGCGGTAGGCCCAATCTCCTTCAGGAGCGGTACGCTCAATGACAACTTTGGATGCTGACGAGATTACTGCCATCATGATCGGCCGCTTCATGGCATGGTGTCTATACGAAACGGCATGTACCTATCCTCGACGTTATCCTTCCTGACTGGATGGCAGAGCATGTACCTCATCCTCAACGTTATCCTTTCTGACTATATGGGAGAATGACTATAAGGACCATGGAACGGAAGCCTCGCATCATAGTCTTTGGCTAAGAACATAAATTTTTATTTTCAGCTCGTGTTTTGATTCTACGATAGAAACCCGTTTGCAGGGGAAGGGGGGCCGCTGTTCTGAATAGAGGGGAGAGTGAGACAAAGGATCGAACGGGCATACTTTCTCCGGGAAGGAAAAAGTGACACCATTGCAGAAGACATCTTCCATTCCGAATTTCATGAGAAAAACCCGCACATCCTAACGGATATGCGGGTTCATCAGTAGTTCCATTCCTATTTATTTCACGCTTACGCGCAGCGATGTGCTCTTTCCATCTAATGTCAGCTTGACGGAGGTGCTGCCTTTCGCCACACCTTGAACACTGCCGCGTTCTACCTTGACCTTCGTATTGGAAGGCACATAAGTGACCTGAGAAGTTACATCTGCTACTTCCCCCGTATCATAGATCGCCTGCACCTTCCAACTTGCCTTTTGTCCTACGCCCATCTTCACGCTCTTCGGAGTCGCCTCCAGCTTCAACAAGCGCGGCTTGATATGAACCGGAACTTCAAGCAGTTGACCTTGATATTCGCCAATCAACTTCGTGCTGCCTATGGCTACTCCTTTGACGGTAGAGCCGCTAACCGTTGCCACCTTTTCATTTTCGATCTTCCATTTGATTTTCGATCCAAGAGTAATCGTCTTGCCGTTCTTATATTTCCCTGTCACCTTGACCGACTGAGACTTTTTAACATTCGTGGTAATAGTCTGCGGAACGATATCAAACGATATGATCTCCTCATCAATCGTCACCTTCAGCGACAGCTTCACATTCGAGAAGGTGCCGTTCAATGTAACTTTGCCAGCGATGAGCCCTTTGATCTTGCCGTCACGCACCAACAGGTTCGGCGAGCTCGATTCCCACTTCATATCGGAGGTGACACGCTCTTCCTCGCCATCGATGTAGATGACCGTCACTTCCGGAACCGCCTGCTCCCGTCCTGTCACTACGCTTAACTCGGTCGCATTGGCTTGCAGCACAAGCGCTTTGCGCTGCACGGTCACTTCCGTCGCCAGCGTCTGGCCGCGCACGTTCGCCGTCAATGTGACGACGCCGCGGTTCTCCGCTTTCATCTTGCCGTCTTTAATGGAGACAATATCTGAGTTCCCGGATGTCCAATCAGCCAGACCCGAGACATCGATCGTTTCACCGTTTAACGTCACCGCGTTAATTTTCGGCAAATCCTGTACGTCTTCCATATATATATTTTGTTTGCGAATTTCACCCTTGTCTTTATCCTTGTCGACATCCGCCCACTCTAGCTTCTCGATCGTCGGGTGAACCGTCACCTCAATGGACTTGGTCAAGCCTTTGTATTTCGCGGTAATTGTGGACGAGCCGGCGCCTTTCGCATACACTTTGCCCTGGTCCACAGTTATGGCCATCACATTGCTCGATGTCCATTCGGCGAGATCCGTCACTTCCTGCTGATTGTCAACGCTGTTCAGCACAAAGGTCTGAACCGTTAGCGGCCCATCGCCAAGCATCATATGCTGCGCCTTGTCCGGCGTCAATCGCATCGCCTGATAAGAAGCCCGCACCACGACCGTGACGGATTGGGAAGCGCCGAGATAACTTGCTGTAATCGTCGCCGTTCCCACGCCAATCGGCTTGACGACACCGGACTTTACTTCTGCAACGTTCGTGTCGCTGCTGCTCCATTCGGCTTTATCCGTCACATTTTCAAGCGTGCCGTCTTTGGTCTTCGTTTGCGCGATTACCGTCTGGGAATCAGCGCCGTAATCGAATTCAACCAGCTTGTCCGGAGACAGCGTCATTTCCTCATACGGCAAATCGACCTTCAACTTAATTTTTTTGCTAAGTCCTTTATGCTTAACCGTAATTTCTGTTTCGCCCTTTGTTTTCAAGGTAAGAACGCCTTTATCGATGTCAGCGACGTCCGTTTTGGACGAGCTCCACGTAGCGTCGGCCGTCACGTCATTTTCCGTGCCGGTTGCTTCATCAAAGGCAAACGCCTTCCATTTCAGCTTCATACCCAGCAGCGCATTCATCTCCTTGGGCACTTCAGTCCCGGATTCCACCATGCGCACGCTCAACTGATCGAACTGATAGCTGGACACAACCGTCTTCTTCAGCGTATAGCCTTGATATTTTACGGTAATCTCTGACGTTCCTTTGCCTGCGCCGCTTACCCAGCCCGCATCAACTTTAACTGCGCTCGGATTGGAAGAGCTCCAAGTAGCCAGACTCGTAACATCTTTCTTATCTGTCTTATCTTTAATCGTTGCGATTACCTTCATTTGTACAGATTGTCCTTCGACAACGACATGTACAGGGGAAACGTCGGATTCAAAAGCGATGCCAGTCACGGTATCCTCCGCGTTCGCTACCCCATAAAACGGCAACAAGCCGAACAGAAGCGTAAAAACAAGCGCCATGCTGAACCACGATGTTCTCTTACTAGTTGCGTTCACCCTATCTTCTCCCTTCCCTTTACACTGCCTCTAACATATTTTTATATAGATATATAACGGTTATTGAAGCCAAAATTGTTACCTTATACACTCAACTTCAGTGAAAGAAACATAAATTTGAGTCTATTTACCTATTTAGAGCAAAGAATAAATTATGGTATTGTCTGCCCGGGGCCCGGGGATATAAGCAATGAAGTACATGTCGCTCAAATGGTCTGAACCAGTAATTAGCAACTATAAGCACAGACTTAAACAACCTTCCATCCTGCCGAGCAATTCGGTTCGGATTGGAAGGTTGTTCTTGCTTAAGCCGCTTACTTGTCCGTGGCGAGCCCGTCCATGAAATGGAGTTGGAAATAGGACTTAATCGATTCCTTATCCAAAGGTTCATGCAGCTTGTTCCACTCTGTTGACAGCGCTTTATACAATTGGAGCATAACGAAGCTGATAATCTTCGGATCGGCATCTTTCACATCGCCCTTCTCCATGGCCAGACGAACTTGGCGTTCCACATATTCAAGCAGTGCCCCTTCGAGCGTAAGGAGCGCATCCTTAGCCATCGGAGTGCCGAAGTCACGCACCTCCTGCGAGAGCTTCATTGCCAGTTCATGTCGACTGCGGAAATCCAACACCCGATCGAGCACGCGGTACAGGTTATCGAAGAACGACTTGTCCGCTTGAATTTCCCGATCAGCAATCTCCTTCATTTCATGAATGAGCTGTTGTAATATTTCATCAAACAACTCTTCTTTATTCGTAAAAAACGTATATATCGTGCCTTTGCCCACTTGGGCAATCTTGGCAACTTGATCCATCGTCGTCGCTTTATAGCCGAACAAAGCAAAGGATTGCGCTGCCGCTTCAACGATCTGTTTTCGGCGGTCTATGGACATCTCCTCTGGCTCCTTTCTTCGACAGACACATGACTAACTGACCATTTCGATATTTTGGTCACACTGTCTTTACTCAAAAATGTAACATATAATAATCCGAATTTCAACCGCATTTGCTAGCAGCACGAAGGTAAATCCTTAGATCGATTCGTCTTATTGGCTGATGCTTCCTGTAGACATTCCGGTTATAATGGATATGGGTGAGAACATGCGAAAAAAAAGAATCCTTCTTCTGTCCGAAGGTTTCGGCACGGGCCATACGCAGGCTGCGTATGCTTTATCAGTTGGTATTAGACAGCTTGCCCCCGATGTTCAGACACGAGTCATTGAACTGGGCAAGTTCCTGAATCCGACGGTAGGTCCGTTGATTTTTGCCGCTTATCGCAAGACGGTGAGCGCGCAGCCGAAATTGGTCGGACTTTTGTATCGCAAAAAATATAAGAAATCGCTGAACCGATTTACGCAGTTGGCTTTACATCGCATATTCTACACACAAGCTTCCCATGTCGTTGAACAATTGCGCCCGGATGCCGTCGTCTGTACGCATCCGTTTCCCAATATCGTCATATCGCGTCTTAAGCGTTCTGGATTGAACATTCCTTTATATACATTGATAACGGATTACGACGCCCACGGCACATGGTTGAATCCCGAGGTGAATCAATATCTTGTTTCTGCCCCTGAGGTGCGCCAGAAGCTGCTTATGCGCGGGATTGCTTCCGATCGCATCGTGGTCACGGGAATTCCTGTTCATCCGAAGTTCTGGCAGCGTTGCCCCCAAGCTGAGGCACAGCAAACCCTTGGCCTGAAGCCGCTCCCCACCGTTATGATTATGGGCGGAGGTTGGGGATTGGCACTGGATGAAGAGCTGCTGCAATATATGTCGACTTGGTGCGAACATGTGCAGCTTTTGTTCTGCATGGGCAGCAATCAGAAGGCGATTCAGCGCATGGAGCAGGATCCGATGTACCGGCATCCGAACATACATATTTTTGGATACACGCAAGAAGTGTCAACAATAATGGATGCTTCCGATCTGTTAGTGACGAAGCCCGGTGGCATGACGTGCACGGAAGGGATGACTAAAGGCATTCCGATGCTGTTCTACGCGCCGATACCAGGGCAAGAGGAAGAGAATTGCGACTATTTTACAGAGCATGGTTTTGGAGAGCTCATTGAATCGAAAGACACGGTAGCGAAATGGTTCAATGATTTGCTGCTTCATTATGAGACGCTGCGCCAGAAGCGGCAATCAGGCCAGCTCATTTTCAGAGAACCGGACAAATGCGCCCAAGCCGTATTGGAATTGCTGCAATAATCGAATCTTATTCACGTAACGATGTAAAGGTAAGGGATGGATGCATAATGATGTTTTCAGTAATGGGATTTGCGGGCAATGTGCTGATTGCGCTTGGGCTGCTCGCCAAGACGCTCGGTTGGATAAGCAGCAAGGGATTGTTCATTGCCGTCATCTTTCTTGGATTTATATTATTCGGGGCCGCGGAAAGTAAATGGGGCCGACGCCACGTGGTCGTGCGCTCTATCGACTACTTGCCGCTCATGGCATGCGTTATTTTGTTCGCATTGGCGCAGGATGACACGATGAAAATTGCGGCGATCGTGCTGCTGCTGCCGTTAAGCGCCATCAGCTCGTGGATTGCTGTCCGTCTGTCGAAGACGAAGAAATACCGCACGATGCCGAGAATCGATGAGACGAAGAACGAGCCTCCCAAATATCAATAATTGACGGAAGAGGCTGTATCCGTGAGCAGAACACGCTCATCGGGTGCAGCCTTCTTTCTCGTATGCCGCTTGGTGATATTCGCGCTCCTCTTCTAATAGAAGGAAGAGACCACATAAGGGCCTCTTCCAGAGTACGTAATATGATAATGATAGGAACGATATAATAACCTTTGGCGTTCACTCTATAAGACGCTGCCGCCGAACAGGAAGCGGTGTTCCCACGTCGTGTTCTTGATGTTATCGATGCGCACGCCACCCGACTTTTTGGAATACGTATGCAAAATTTGCCCGTTGCCCAAGTACACGCCGACATGAGTGATGCGCTGCTTGGACTTATTAATGCCGCTATAATTGGATTTTTTCGATCCTTTATAGGTCATAAAGAACATCAAGTCTCCTCGTTTCAATTGGCTGATGCTAGTTTTGGCCGTGGAATGAGACTTAATCCAGGCTCCCTGCTTGCGGGAATCCGTCGGAAGCACGACGCCCAATGCTTCTTTATAAATATGTCTGACAAAGTCGGAACAATCGAACGTTTTCGTATTGTTGCGGTTCGAACCGAATTCATAAGGTGTCCCCTTATACTTCTTGCCCGTCTTAATCACTTTCTCAATCTTCGCCGACTTGCTGGAAGAGGCGGCGGCCATAACATAGGTTTCTTCGCCAGAAGCGTCTGCCGCTGAACCAGAAGGCGCTGTGGATGGGGTAGCCTCCACTTCTATGTATTTGCTATCAGCACTCATATACCCGACGGTGCCGTTTTGATCCTGAACCTTGTACCAATTGTTATTATGCTTGTCCAAAATGACGACATGCTCGCCCTTCTTCGCCATCCGAATAATGGTGGCAGAGGTGGATGGTTCTGTGCGTAAATTAACGCCGTAAACGACTTTCCCCGTTTTTTGCTCGTTCAACTGCTTAGCCGCAGGTGACGCTTGCAATGTAACCGGATCAATCAAGGTCACTTCCGAATCGAGAAGGAAGCCGCTGTTGTCGTCATCGCTATCCGGATCGCCTTCTTCTATCAAATATTCATCCAATTGCGGAATTTGGCTCGTTATTTCAGCATCCGTGCTCGCCTCTGGCGCAGGCGCTGCGTGCAGTGGTGTCATCATCATCTGACTTGCCATCGTAAACATTAGTAAACCTAACAGTAATTTTTTCTTCATGAGAAGCCTCCTTGTTGTTCGTACATTGCTGTGACGTGCAACCGAATATTGAGCTAATGTTCATATGAACAAGATGTCAAATACTAGTTTATTTTAATCATAATTCTATATTTGTAATGACATCCCAAATCATGCTTGCCCTTATTATATATAGACTTTCATTCATGCTGCTATCGGACTATTCTCTTAAAATTCGACAAAATTCTAACTAAATCTAGTTCTATAGAACCATTGAAAACCATATAAAAGAAAATATTCACACAATTTTCCAAGAGCACGTGGTATATTATAGAAGTATCTTCATCTAAAAAGGAGCGTGTTCCATGATTCGTATACAGCGTTTTCCCGTCTTTTGGCCGGTACTGGCTATGCTATTGGTAGCTGCGGCGGATGTTGCGCTGCTTCTCACCTTCTCCTCCTCCACCGTTCCGAATCTGTTATCGGTCGGAATCGCATTGGATTTCATGGTCATCCTGCCCTTGTTGTATTTCTGGTTCCGCGTTCGCCGTGCCGACTCCCTGAAGAGAGCCGCCTTCGTCCGTTCACTTGCAGCAGGACTGGCTGGCTATGCAGCGATGAGCCTGTTCGTTCCACCTGTAGGCACAGAATTGCAGCAGCTCCTCGACGCCTTAGCCTTGGGGTGCGGCATCAGTTTGGCTGCTTATGTGCTCTATCAATTGGTGCGAGTGCAGCGGTCGTACCGGAACTCGATTGCGGAAGGCGGAGCCGCGCTGGATGCGCTGCGCTCGGCCTTCGCCGATACGGTAAGCTCGCAGAAGACGGGCGCACTGCTTACACACGAAGCCTCAGTCTTCTATCACGCGCTGTTCAGCTGGCGGAAAAAACCTTATGCTCCAGAGCGCGCCGCTGCTTTTAGCGGTTTGGAACAGTCCAGCATGCTCGTCATCGTCATCGGCATCATCCATGTGCTTGTCTTGGAGGGGGCTGGATTTCATTTTCTCATTCACCAATGGTCGGCGCTCGCGGCATGGATATTAACCTTGTCCAACGTATATTTCATCCTCGCCCTCATTGCAGATTATCGGCTGATGAAGCTGAACCCGGTGCTGGTCACCGATCGGGACGTGCGCATCCGCTTCGCCCATGAGATCTGGGCCGATGTGGAACGCGAGGACATCAATAGCGTGTGGATGACGAAGGAGCCGCTGCCGAAGGAGCTGGTGCGCGATACGGCTGTGCCTGTCTTCGGCACGCCGAACGTCATCCTTCAGTTCCACCGTCCGGTCACGGTGACGAGCCGCTTCGGCATGAAGCGCCAGATGAAGCAGATTGCGCTGTGCTTAGATAAGCCGCATGATTTTGTGGCTGAGGTTATGGGTGATCGGGAGTAAGGGATGGATGGTGGATTAGGAAATTGTTTTGGGATTGACCGGGGGCCGGTTTACCTTTAGCCATGCTTTACTGTTCTTGGCAATGCGGCTTCTCAGCTTGGACAGTGGGTTAATAAAAGGCTGTCGAGAAAGTCTCGGCAGCCTGTCAGGTTAATTGTTAAGAAAATTATTTATTTAATCGTGATCCTTGCATTATATCTTCTTCTATCCAAGCGAGATAGCCATCCAGAAACGTTTCTACTTTTGGAATAAAACCTTGTCCGAAATGATAGTCTGGATCCAAAGTCGTTATATACATATTTCCTTTATGCGATTGACGATCAACGCAAATAATCGCTTCTCCCAGTTCATTAACGAGGACAGGCTCCGCTCCCGTCCCAGCTTCTAACCGAAATACACCGTGATAGTGCCACTTCGCATCATTGACCGAAATCTTTTGAAATAACGGATGTTCAGCATCGACCGGATACAACGGCAAATCAGCGCCTTGATTGACCCACCAGTAAAAATTAGTCGGGTAAAATTTCCAATTAACAGGAGAAAGCCACTGTTTCTCGATTTCTCCAAAGCTAATGATATGTCCTCCCTGATCCAAGTAATGACGGAATTGCTCCGAATGCTCGCACAGCATATCCTGATTTAAGCGGGTAGGCACAATCACGTAATCGTACTGTCGCAGCTCGGTTTGATGCAGATCTAAAATGTAAATCATATCGGTAAACCGCTGGCGGTACTTTCCTTCCTTTCTCGTAAAAAAATAATGCTGGTAGCTGACACCGCCGTATAATATAGCTGTCTTCATCGTCTTAACTCCTTATAGAGGTTGTGAACACGAAATTATACTCTCTATCGATCCAAGCCAACAACTGCTGACCCATTCTTCGAGCTGTTGTCGTGTCGGACAATCCGTATGCTAGCAGATCGGTACCTGCACCTGCCAAAATCGTCCCTCTGGTCGTATGACGATCAATATAAACAACCGTCTGACCCGAATTATCCCATAACGCAATTTCTGCATGTGCAGGCGCCTCGAAATAGCCCCGCGAGAAGAAGCCTTTTACACCGCGTCGATAATTCAGGTCGTACTCCGTTACACCTCGAAAGAGTGGATGCTCATCATGAGCAAGTATGGTCCGTGCATTCGTGTCTAGTGAGCTTCGAATCCACAAGCTATTTCCGGGCAGCCATGGCAAAAATAGTTGGGCAAAAGAAACAACAATTCGTCCCTGCTCCAAAAACTGCGCTATACTATCACGATGTTGATACAAAAATTCCTCATCTATATTGTTAGGCACAATTAGGGCACCGTATGGTGCCAGTCTATCAATCGTCATATCATACAAGAACATGCGCTCTAGCCGATTGCAGTACAATTCATGCCGATACACTCGTGAGGGACTGTCCGAATAGGAATCTAAAAAAGCAATTTTTATGGGCGTCGTCATGGTGCTATAAACTAACCTCCCTAAGCATAGTCATCGTAACAAGCTTCTATTAGTGATTTGGTATACGCGTTAGCGGGATGCTGCAATACGTCCTCTGTCGCTCCCATCTCAAGCAGCATGCCGTTTTTCATGACAGCGATAGCATCTGCGAAGCCGCGAATCGTTTCAAGTCGATGCGTAATAAATAAGAAAGACATGTTATGATCCCGCTTCAATTCAGACAGTAAGCTTAAAATGTCCCGTTCTGTTATCGGATCAAGCGCCGATGTGATTTCATCGGCAATAAGCAGTTCAGGCTCCAGCGCTAATGCACGCGCAATGGCAATTCGCTGCTTCTGCCCGCCTGAGCATTCGGTAGGCAGTCTCTCTAACAGCTCATGAGGCAGTCGAACTCGTTCTAGCAGCTCCTCGACTTTCCGTTGTGACGCCAACTTCGTCCACTTGTTCAAAATAAGCGGCTCGGCAATGATGTCTTTGATTTTCCAATACGGATTGAGGGAGCGATCTGGGTTTTGAAATACGATTTGCACTTGCCGCGACTGCTCGTGGCGCTGCAAGTGCGCTTGCAGCTGTATTGGAGCTCCTCTCCAGAAAATAGAACCCTCTGTCGGCTGCTGCAATCCGACAATAAACTCGGCCAGTGTCGATTTCCCAGATCCGCTTTCTCCTACTAACGCAAATACCTCATGCTCAGGAATCGAGAACGATACGTCCTGAACCGCAAATTGCTTGGACTGACCAAAGCGCTTTGAAATATGCTTCAGCTCGAGCATCGCTTGCACTCCTTACCTCATTCATTTATAGAGGTTGTTCAAAAAGTCCGCTGCTCATGTAGTCCGGCCTACATTCCGCTGCTCCTTCTTCAAGTTCCTGCAACCCTCTCGGTGCTGAAAACCGACCTTTTTGAACTCTTCACTTATATGTCTTCGTCTTATCGATGGCATAAGCGCCTGCAGTTCACGACTGTAGCTCGTTGCAGGATGGTGCAGCCACTGCTCCGCAGGCGCGTGCTCCAGCAGCTGACCATCTTTGATGATCATCATGTCGTCAGCCACCCGCAGCGCCGCCTGATGATCATGCGTAATCAGCAGCAGCGTCATCCCATGCTCTCTAACCTTAGTGACGAGCAAATTAAGAATCTCCCACTTCACGATAGGATCGAGCGCACCTGTCGGCTCATCAGCAATCAGCAGACTTGGCTTATTAATTAGCGCCAGTGCTAGTAATGCGCGGCCGAGCATACCTCCGCTTAATTCATGCGGGTAGCTGTCCAGCAGCCGATCAGAAAGCTGCACCTCTCGCAATGCCTGCTTGGCGGCAAGCCGTTTCTCCGATACAGTGATGCTTGATGCGTCCGTCCCCTGCATCGCCTCCATGAACTGTTGACCAATAGTCAACAGTGGATTGAAGCTAAGTCGCGGGTCCTGAACAATAAATGCAGCGTCGACCCAGCGGTTTATACCTCGTTCAGCACTGCTCCCATTCGTTGCACAGATGTTACTTGTGTCACTTGTGCCACTTGTCTCGCTTGAGCCATTTGTGCCGCCACTACGAATATACACCGCTCCACTCATCACATCATCCGGAAGCAAGCCGTATACAGCCCGAGCCAGCGTCGTTTTGCCTGAACCCGACTCGCCAATAATAGCCGTGACGCTTCCTGCTGCGATAGAAAAAGACATCGGCTGCAAAATCGTACGCCCATTGTGCACCACGCTTAAATCGTGAACCACAACCGCGTTATCCGATCCAGCATGAGTCGCAGTACAATGTTCAGTACGTTGAGTTTGCTCGGCTGCCTTGACACTGGAATGCGCACATGGCACAGACGCAGCAATTTCACTGGAAGCAAGCAGCAGCTTGACCCTGCTGCTGGGGCTGTAGGAACGCAGCAATCTGTTCCCTTGCTGATGCTCGCCTTCGCTTAATAAAGCAAGTCCAATCGTTACGAGCAGGAGCGCCAGCATAGGCGGTACAATCGTCCACTGCCAAGCTGTTGTCATCCACGTTTCGGTTTGATGGAAAGCTTGCTCCAGCATTTTTCCCCAGGTCGGTTGGTTCGGATCGCCCAGACCAAGGAAAGACAAGCTCGCCTCCATCGTCACCGCCTGACGGAACGATAGAATGAACTTCGTTCGCAAGAGTGGAACGATAAAGGGCATCAGGTGCTTTCGCAAAATATAGCTTGGCTTTCCATGAAACAACTGTGACGCCTTCACGAATTCCCGCTCACGCAGCGATAACACAGAGGCTCGAATGAGCCTCATATATCCGGGCCAAGTAAGCAAGCCAAGCGTTACAATCAACTGCCAGACGCCACCTGATGTAAAGGCGGCTACAATAAGTACAAGGAGCAAAGAAGGCAGCACAAGCAGCACATTCGCCAATCCGTTAATCAATGGATCAAGCCTTTTGAAATAACCCGCCATAAGTCCAAGCACACCACTTAGCGTGGTGCTCAGAACGGCAACGCCTAGCCCGATTAAGAGCGTCGTACGTGCCCCGTAACTGAGCTGACTGAACACGTCCTGGCCTAGCGCATTGGTGCCGAGCCAATTCACACTCGATGGAGTGAGCAGTCGTTCGCCATCAAATGCAAAGGGCTCTACACCTGCGAGCAGAGGCCCTGCGAGAGCTAATCCAACAAAACATGCTACGATAACGCTGCCTGCTTTTTTTGATCGGTTCATCACGCTCCCCCCTGCTTTCCTGTCTGGATTCGAGGGTCAAGCAGCGGGTATATCCTATCTGCGGCCATATTGAGCAGCAATACAAAAACGGTCATCAGCACAAAAAGTCCGTGCAGCAGCGGGTAATCCCGCGCCAAAATCGCTTCCTGCAACAAATTACCGATGCCCGGGTACGAAAATACGGTTTCTACGAGTACCGATCCGGCCAGCAGCCCGCCAAGTCGGACAACAACCATCGTTATAATAGGGAGAATGGCGTTTCGCAGAACGTGTCTGTACAAAATAGTGCCGCTGCCCACACCTTTGGCTAATGCAAATTCAATAAACGGCTCGCGCAGCACCCGGATAGCTTCATTGCGCATCAGTAAATAGATGCTGGCCGTATTCGCCACCGTCAAGGTCACGACAGGCAGAACTGCATGCCAAGACACGTCTATCAAAAGGTCCCACCAACCGTTAGGTGTATAAAAAGGCGTCGCCGCACCACCGAGAGGAAACCAATCCCATTTCACCGAAAATCCGAGAACGAATAACATCCCTGTCAAAAAATCCGGGATCGTGCTGACACTAATCATAGAGAGAAACCATCCGCGATCATGATCCCCTGCATGCCGCCATGCAGATAGCAATCCTGCAACTATGCCGATCACGATTGACAACACGGTTGCCACGCCAACGATGAGCAGCGTCCACGGGAGACGATTCATAATCACTTCATAGACTGGCATTTTATAGGTAAACGACTGCCCGAAATCGAAGGTGAATATCCCCTTCACGTAGTCCGCAAGTTGCATCCATGCCGATTCATCAAGATGATAGTAGTCCCTCATCGCTACTTTTTGCGCATCCGAGATAAAAACAGGGCCGTCTTCCCCGCCCTCCAAAAAATCAATAGGCCCCCCCGGCAGCAGCCGAGGGAGAACAAAATTCAAAAGCAGTACAAAGAACAGCACATACAAATAGGTGACAGTGTGCTTACTTCTTCGCATCGATGAATGCCGCCTTGTTGTCCCATAGCGGTATGCCGTCCGCTATACCGCCATAGGTGTTGAACCAACGGTCAAACTCAGCTGCCTTGTAAAGGAAATAAAATGGACGATGATACAAGACGAGTGTCGGCAATTCCTCTGACAAGATCATTTGCATTTCGCCTACAATCTCTTTTCGTTTCGCAGTATCCAGCTCTTGCAGCTGCTCCAGCGCTAGCTGCTGGAACTGTTGATGGTCAAACAAGCTGCCTCTGGCTGCAAATGAATTGCTCGCTTTTCCTAAAAACCATAGTCTTAAGAAGTCTGGGTCGCCGCTCAACCCGATATGCCCAGTTAGCGCCATATCGTATTTGTTCTCACCCATTGCAGAGGTGAACGTCGCCCCATCCACCTGTTGAATGTTCAACTCGATACCGACCTTTTTCAGCATCTCCTTCATCATTTGCGCTTCTTTGGAAGTTGAGGAGACTATCAGGCTCAGCTTCAAGTCTTGGCGTACGCCGTTGCCGTCTTTGCGGTAACCAAGCTCGTCGAGCATTTGTTCAGCTTTGGCCGTGTTATATTCATAGGTCTTAACCCTGTCGTTGTACCATGGCGAATCCGGTGGAATAATCCCACCGCTGCCCGGAATAGGTGTCCCGCCCACAATTTTGCTAGCCATTTCCGTACGATCAAGCGCATATGCCAATGCCTGGCGCAATCGCTTATCCTTTAATTGCGGATGGCTATGGTTAAATACGACGCGGACCGCACTGCCTGCCGGCTCGCTCTTCATAACATGAAAGCCTTCCTTCTGAAGTTGCTCCGCTTCCCGATAGTTTAAAGTCGATGCCGCATTAATTTCATTTTTCTGCAGGGACAGCACTTTGTTTTTCGCATCCATGTATGCAACATCCTTTACGTTCACGCTTCCCTTGAAATAGTTATCATTGGCGCTGAACCAATATTGTCCCGACTTCTCATCATACTGCTTTAGCGTAAATGGACCTGTGCCGACCAGTGCTGACGGATCGCGATAAGAGATCGGCTCGCTTACTTTTTCCCATACATGCTTCGGAATAATCGGCACGATCCCCACCAGATCGCTTAAAAATGGAGCGTACTTGTTATTCAACTGAAACTCAACCGTGCTGTCTCCCGTTTTGGACACAGATTTGATTTGGCTAATGTCACCTGTCCATGGAAACGGGTGTTCCTTTACGTATTCATATGTAAACACGACATCATCTGCGGACAATGCGGTTCCGTCATGCCATTTCACATCCTGCTCCAACGTGAACGTATACCGCAATCCATCCTCAGACACCTTCCACGAATTAGCGAGCCATGGAATAACCCCTGTGCCGTCTTTCCAGGTTAAGGTGTCAAACAAGAAGCTGTTGCGCAAATACCCGCCCGGGCCTGACGACTTGAAAGCAAACGGCGATGGATAGCCGCTGTCCTGCCATCCGATTCGGATTGAAGGCTGCGCCTCTGCTGTTGAGGTTTGCGGCGCCTTTTCATTTTCTATCGGTGTAGATGTATTCGATGAACTGCATCCTGACAGTAAAATGAATGCCGTTAATAGTAAGACTAAGTATGATATTTTGCGAAATCGCATGGAAATAACACTCCTTTTCTCGACTCAAGCTGTAACGTACAAAATTTAAGATAAATTAGTTGATAATGAAAATCAATATCAATAACAGGAGTAATATATGGAATAATAGCGGCATAGCTTATTTGATTCCGCTTTCATATTAAAATCTAATAGATGTATTAAAAAGAACGATAGGTTTATTGTTTTAATTGATATTGATTATCAATATCATATTTAGTATACTCTCTACTATTCTCATTCCCCCTTAGGAGGCTGCATTCATGAAGGTTCTCGATAAAATGGAAACTTTTTTGACGTTAGCTGAATGCGGGTCTTTTTCCGAAACGGCGAAGCGACTCTTCTGCTCTCAACCGACGGTAACCAGCCACATTCAACAGTTGGAGGAGCAATTCGAGGCAACGCTGTTGATTCGCTCGGGAAAATCGGTGCGTTTGACACCACAGGGGGAAGTATTGCACGAGTATGCAAAAAAAATGGTTGCTCTATTTGATGAGGCTTCGCTGAGCATCAAGAACGCGGGTCTTTCGAGCCCTGTGCTTTCGCTATATGCCAGCAACTATATGGGGGTATACGTGCTGCCGGATATTTTGCGGCGGTTTCACCACAGCTATCCACAGCAGCATTTTGAACTCCATACGTATCGATATACAGATTTAATTAACATGCTTATGGAGGAAAAAATCAATATGGCTTTCCTGCCTATTTATGAGGAAGACAAATATGTTCAGGCTCAATTTGATTCCTTTGTGCTGTTTAAAGATGAGTTTGTGCTCGTGCTTCCGCCGGATCATGCATGGGCGGAGCGGAAGATGCTGTATGCTCGCGATATTGCCCGCACAACGCTGCTGCTGCCGCAAAATAGCTATTTGCAGGATTGTATTTTATCTCCGATCTATGAGTTGGGGATACAGCCAGATACGATCCATATGAGCAGCTTTGAGGTGATCAAGGAATCCATTAAGGCTGGATTGGGCTCTGCCTTTATTCCCTACTATGCCGCACGTGGTTCACTAGATGCAGGCGAGCTCATAACGAAGCCCGTATACGGTTTGCGCATCGAACGACGCAACGGATTCATTCATCGGAAGCGCAAGCCGCTTACCCAAATCGAGACCGCTTTTTGCGAATGTGCTCAGGACGCTTTAATTTTGAATTGTAACGCTTAATCATACTTGCTACGCCCTTTTTGGGATGCGTACGTTTTGGAGGCTAGACATATGTCTGTTATTCGAGTTAGAGACAACAAGGATTACATCGAAATCAGCTTTGAAGATATTAAAAAATACCATGGCGGACTGGCCCTCATGGCTATCGCTGTTGCTTTCCGCGTGCAGCAAGCCGCCATACGTGAATTGTTCGGCACGGAACCGCCGCAGCGCAGCATGCTCAGCGTCCTATCCGGCCATGCAGGCCCCGGATTTCGCGATGCGTTTGAATTCGTTACTCGTGCTGTTACACGCGGGGCTTACACGGTGGATGTCCATTACCCGGCAGCTCAATACGACCCGCATCGCACCCAGTCCTACGCCTTTGTTATCTCGACCACAGAAGGCGCAGCTGTTGAAGTCGCGTTGAAGGACAACTTCCTTCCGCTTCAGTTCTACGACTACTTGGCAAAAGGCCGCAGCAAAGCGATGACTACGCAGGATGTCGAGCAATTTGACAAGCTGAAGCTCGAGCTTTCTCAGCAAGCGTTGGCTTTGCCACAGGAAGAGCTGCTCACTGTGAAGCGCCTCTCGTAAATTCAATGGCTGGCAGCAATTGCTGAACCTGCGGAAGTCGCAGCTTGTCATGGGCAAGTCAACCACAGCAAAAAAAGCGTGCAAGAAGCTCTGACAGCAATCAGAAGCCTCCTGCACGCTTTTCATTTTCATCTATATGATGATGTGGTCCTCAATGTGCCGCTCGTCCCTGCAGATTTCCCGAATTCGTCGCCGTTCCCGTATCCATCGGCTCCACATGCACGTGCACATGCGTAATATTGTGCTTGCGCTTCATGCTTTGCTCGATATCATCGCAGATTTGATGGCCTTCGATAAGGCTCAGCTTCGGATCGACCTGCACGACCACATCCACGAGGACAAGGCTTCCATGCAGACGCGCCTTCACTTCACGGATAGCCCGCACGCCTTCCGTGCCCGCCACCGTCTTGCGCAGCCGCTCCAGATGCGCTTCATCAAAGCCGTCGGTTAACGTATGTGTCGTCTCGCGGAAAATATCCCATGCCGTTTTGCAAATCAATACGCCAACCGACAAAGCCGCTAACGGATCAAGCCAAGGCAGCCCAATCTGGGAGCCGAAGATGCCTATCGCCGCCCCGATGCTGACGAGCGCATCAGAACGGTTATCCTGTGCAGCCGCCATCAAGGCTTGATTGCGGATACGTTCCGCCAGCCGCTTATTATACTGGTACACGACGAACATGACCGCTCCACACACGACAGCCACCCATCCGGTAATCGGATTGGGCGTCGATGACTCGCCGTTGAATAGGGATCCAATCGTGGACAGGATAACCTGTATGCCGACAGTCGCCATAATAAATGAGGCAATGAGCGCAGCAATCGTCTCCGCGCGCAAATGACCGTATGGATGATCGCGATCCGGCGGCTTTTGGGAGATTCTTAAGCCTATGAGAACAGCCATGGAGGCAACAATATCGGTCAAGTTATTCCAACCATCCGCTTGCAGCGCCTTCGACTGATAATAGAATCCAATGGTCAGCTTCAATGCAGATAAGGCAATATAGGCAGCGATGCTAATCCATGCTCCCTTTTCCCCTTGCTTCATGTCCGCATATACGTCTGCGCTCATGTTATACCCTCCCCGCACCATTTACCCGAAAACGATATAGGATATAAAAAAGTTTTCTTCCCCTCACAATTCACAATAGCTGAAAGGTTAACTTTTTTATGTTCATGATTTCATTTACATTTTTTCGGATCCCTATCTTAACAGACCGATTCCGTGTGGGTCTAGAGAAACAGTGTTGACCCCTGAAACAACTCTTGAACCGGCAAAAACCTGTTGCTTCTGGTTAGAAAAGTTGAGTCTGCTAAGAAAAGTTGCTAGGGGGCAACAACGCCCCATCTAGATAGGATGTGCTTCGGGGAGGACAAGTATACCCGAGGTAATTAGATAACGTAGGTCTTCAACTGCTGTGCGTCCCATTTGACCTTGCGCCCGCAGCCAGAGGCCAGTTCGCGGACAGGGGCGTACACTTTGCCGTCAATGAGGTAGCCTGTCATCGCTATCGATGAAGTTGAGGCAGCATTTCCTTGCAGCTCGATGTGAACTTGGCGGACGGGAACGTTGTGCGGTTCGTTAGAGCGGGCTGTGGCTTCATGCTCCCGCAGACACTGCTCAACGAGCGCCATGAACTGCTGCCACTGCGGCAGGAGGCGGGAGGGGCATGCTTTCCCGCTCCAATGGCGGTGCGGCACGATGCGCTCCAGCGGAATGCCGTGCTTCTGCGACAGCATCGCAATCAGCTGAGCCGCATTGCTCCATGCCTTAGGCTCGTCCATCCCAGCGTACATGCATATCTCGACGCCAATGGATAGCGCATTGCCGGGACCCGCTCCATCGCCCGCGTGCCACCCCTGCTCGTCATCACGTAAATGCTGATATACGGAGCAATCGTCCACCGTGTAATGCCAGCTTTTCTGCGCTCCGCCGCTGCCGTTCAAAATATAGCGCGCATGCGCCTCCGCCGTCGCCCCCGGATCCGTGTTGTCCGTATTATGCACCGTAATGTACATCGGCTTCATCGGACGGCTTGGCTTGTTCGGCCTTCCATCAGGCAGAAGGCGCTGCTTAACCTCGATGCTCATCATTCATTCCTCCTTTGCCTTTCAGCACCTCGACCGCTTGACGAATTGCCGGTGGCAGCGGCACACCCATCCGCCCCCCGTTTTCAATAATCGATAGCAGCTCGTTGGCAATATAGAAAAAGATAGTCGCATCTCGCAGCAGATGCTGGTCCCCCAATACCGTGTCGATCTGATGCGCAATCGCGACAATCAGGAAAATAAACACCTTGCGCGCAATGCCGATGAGGCCAACGCTGCTGCGCAGCTTGCCCTCCGTTCCTGCGGCCATCACGCCAGTGGCGTAATCTACTACCGCGATGATGACCAATACTTGCAGCAACAATGGCCATCCGCCGAACAGCAAGGATGTGGTTCCCGCTGCCATCGCTACGCCTACTTTGAGCAGCACGTCGATTCGTTCCATTATGTTTCCTCCTTTCGAGAATAAAAGTGCCCCCGGCCGCAGCCGAGGGCATAAAAATAGCGCCTTTCACTTGGAAAAGCACTGTAGGTTAGCTATGCCTATGATAATATGCAATTTAATTAAGTGATTGTACTACCTGATGTAGGATCGAATCAGAAGCAACGAGGCCGGTAAAACTATACAAACATACGTTTTAAAATTCATCATTTTATAGCAGTTAAGTGCATGTCTCTAATTAATGTTAGGGTTATAGGTCAGACACCTCTAACTTCCACATTCTAGCCTGCAGTTATTTTACCACTAACTCTCCCTTTGAGGATTGTCTCATAAGTATAATTTCTACTAGGATAAAACTGATAACGCAACTTCATTGACACAGGGCCAGTTGTATCGAAATCATCAGGTATTGAACCTGAAATAATTTCAGTTTTCGCATCGCTGCTGCCTTGATAATAGCTTGTAGCTGTGTAATAAATCTTTCTACCTTGTACGATAATATTTTGTGCATATCGATAGCTCCATATTCGGTTGTACTCCATGGCACTGATTGCCCGTTGTTTGCCATTCCGGTCTTCGAGATATGCTGCAAGACGCGTTTCGGAACTATCTTTGTTAAGTTGCGGATCAGAGTCAAGGTAAATACTTCCAGAAAATATAAAATAGTTTTTCATGCTCCCAATCGTTGCAACTGTATAAATGTATTCTCTAGTATTATCGTCAGTCCTCACTGTTGGAGCGTGCACTTGCTCGAATGACACTCCCTGTTCCACTGGCACAATTTCAGTTTTAATTTGCCCAATCTTCCCTGCCAACTGATCAAACGTATCATTCGCGGATGCCGGGACTCCCTTGGCGTTGATGGCACCCGCGACTTTGTTTTTCGCGTCAACGCCAGATTGCTTTAGTTCTTCGTAATGGAGGGTTGTGAGTACGTCCCGCCAGATTGACCAACTAGTCTCAGTCTCAGTACGTGTGCGGTACATGATGCGTTGAGACGTGACCGATGTGAGTGTTTGGATAATGTACCCCCCTCGAGCGCACCTAACCTCTAATACCGTCCAATCCACATTTTGCGGGATGTTATGGTAATTTATGGAAGCTCCGAGTTGAAAAATACCTGTTTCTTTAAAATCGTTCAAGTCCGCATTTTTTGATGTCTTTTGTGTAAATGTGAAGGTTTGCAACCCATCTACATACCCCTTCGTGTTCGCCTCTGCTTGATTTGCCTTTGCTTGTGCTCCCGCGGGAGTTTCCTTTCCGTCCCAAGCAGCTGCACGGGATTCCAACGTTTTCCCGTCTTCAAAGAAAGTCGTTTTTGCTTTTCCATGCGGATAATAATTGTTCCCTTGGTCGTCCTGTATCAAAATATTTCTATTTTCAGCCACTCTTCGCACCTCCTATTGCTTTTTGAAGAAGATTTTAACTTGTTGCGCTGCGCCAATACTTGTTCCGTATTTCACGCTATCACCCGGTTCCCCTTTATCGCCTTTTGCACCCGTGTCTCCTTTCGGACCTTGAACTCCTTTTTGCCCAGTGTCGCCCTTCGCTCCCTGAGCGCCAGGCTCACCTTTATCGCCTTTCGGTCCCTGTGCTCCTGTTGCACCTGTGCCTCCCTTCAGGCCTTGGGCACCTTGGAGTCCCTGAGCTCCCGTTGCTCCCTTTAAGTTGCCACGTTTTGTCCAAGTTGTAGCTGCCGTCTTCTCATATACGTCACCATTTGCCGTATTCAGAGCCCAGTCGCCCACAGCGCCGAGCGAAGCTGCTGGTACTGCCACCACGTTGTGCATTTTAGAGCCGTCGTTGCCTTTCGGTCCTTGCGCCCCTGCTGCTCCGGTATCACCTTTTGGCCCAGCTGCTCCCGCAGCGCCTTTGTCTCCTTTTGGACCAACAGCCCCTTGTGGACCCGTCTCACCCTTATCACCTTTATCGCCCTTCGGCCCTGCTGGTCCCTGTGCCCCCACGTCTCCTTTGTCGCCTTTATCACCTTTTGGACCTGAGAGCCCTTGTTGGCCCGTTTCACCCCTGTCACCCTTATCGCCTTTTGGACCCGCAGCTCCTTGTGGACCTTTTTGCAGGACTAAATTCTCAAGATACGCTTGTAGATTTTGTCCGCTTTGCATCAATACCGCTCGTGCTTCCGTTTCAGGCACTACCGTTTCGAGCACTTGCCCATTCTTCTCATCTAGAAGTTGAATCTGTATGATGTTAGCCATACGTCGTATCCTCCTATTTCAGTTTTATCCCCATCGTAGGCGATACTTTTATCGTTCCATCTGCCGGGGGAAGCGGAGCCAGATCGGAGATGCACCAGTAGAACGTCCCCTTTTTCCGCTCGGGAACCGGCGGCGGTGAAGATGTCACAACGATACTGGTCTTGTCGGCAATGACCTGCGTGATGTCTTCCTTCGAAACGGCGTTATTCTGCAGTTCTTCCAGCGCCTCATACGTCGTGTTCATATGCCAGTTCATCCAGGCCGCCGGCGGCTTGTCCATGACGTTGTAGCCTTCGGTAATTTTGGACTCCGGCGGGCGGATGCCTTGCTTCTTCCATTCGGGAAGCGGTTTTTGAAATGCCATCGTGTAATCCCTCCTCATTTATTCATGACGGCAGTATGCCGTCGATACCATACCCGCTCCAGCACCGCTAGATCGGTATCGCATAATCATTCCCCGGCACGTACATATCCCCGAGTGTGCCGCCCACGGTCATTGCCTCGTCGGCGAGGCCATGCTCGTCCCGCTCCAGCGAATCGTACACCGACGACAGCGCAAAGGTGCCGGTCAGTTCAACCTGACCAACGCGCACCCCGGCGGCGACGAGGCGCTCGACGAGCGAGACGAACTGCGACGGGCTCAAGCCCATGCCGCTCAGCTTCTCGTACGGCACCTCGTTCACGTGAATCGCCGCCGGCTCGGGGTTGACCGGGTCGTTGTACCGCTCGGACAAGCGGAACTCGCCCGGCTCCGCGTTCAAGGCCAGCGCCAGCACCTCGATGACCGAATCGAGGTTGCCGCTCGCGTTCATGCGCGCCAGCTTGGAGCGCAACAGCAGCCGGTACACCTCGTCCGTCGCCTGGCCGCGCGGCTGCCCGAGATTGCCGCCGATCATGTCGAGCGTCGCTCCCTCCGCCTGCTCGATGCTCTTCCAAGCGGACATACGCTGCACCGTCGCGCCAATCTCATTTATCTGCTGCAGCCACACATCGACCAGAATGGCGAAGCGGCTGCCTTCCTTCGCGATGACATCAGGCAACATAGCCATCACGTCGTTCAGCTTAAACATGGGTCACCGCCACCTTGATCCGCTCCGGCGCCACCCGCGCCACGTGATACAGCGGAATGTCCACATTGCCGCTCACATATTCGCCATCCGCCAGCTTCACCTTCAAGTCCATCACTTCCTCGACGCCGATCACATTTTGCACCGCCGTCAGCAAACGGCTGTACACGATGCGCGAGCCTTGCGCCAGCCCCGTGTAATCCTGCTGGTCGGCGCCAATGCCGCCGATGTACTGTGCAATCGCCGTCACAATGTCCTCCATGCCGCGCGCCGGGAACGTCGGATTGGCCGACACCGCCGCCTCCACGTGCACGTCCAGCATCGTCATGCGGCTGAACCTCACCTCATGCTCGCTCCCGCTCACGTCGCGAACCTGTACGCTTTCCGTGCCGTCCGTGCCGATTCCCGCCGCCTTCTTGTCGAAGATCGCCTTCGCAATCTGCTCCGACTGCCCGCCGTACACGTACGCGCGGACCGACTTAGGCGGAATGCCTTCCGCATCCGTATCCATCGTATTATTCACGCGAACCGAAGCCGACTTCACATCTGGCAGCTGCAGAAGCGCGGATACGATCGCATCGATCGTCGCTGCATGGCTGCCATCCCGCGCCGCACGCAGACGATCCCGGAACTCGACGTCATTTTCCCGCTCGCGTCCGTCGATCATGCCGCGGGCATTCGTCACGCCCGTCAGCTCCTTCACCGGATTCATCAGATCCGTGATGGATCCGGCCGGAACATTGCCGGATATTCCAGCCACCACCGCCGTCAAGTTTACCGTGCCGCGGCCTGCATCATCCAGCGTGCATGCGGCTGTCGTCGTGAACCAGACTCCCGCCTTCGTCCCAACCTGCAGCCCCGCCTGAACCGTATAGCCCGCCGTCCCGCTCAGCTCAATCGAACCGTGGGCCGGCTGCTCCAGCTTGCGCCGCAGCCCGTAGAACACCGCCAACGCATCCAGCTGCACACCGGTCGCATATTGAATGTACGACTCGTGATAGACCTGCTCCACGTCCTCCCACAGCACCGACAAATGCCACGCAAACACCTGCAGCATCATGCCCAACGGCGACGTCTCCGACGTGTTGATATCCTGCCCGAGCCGTTTGCCCAGCTCAGATACCATTTCCTCATAAATATCGTTATACGTTTTGCGCTTCAAACCCGCTTCCGTCAGCATAATTCAACTCAACCTCCTCTCCATCCGCACTCATCATGACGAGGCGCATAGACACCGTCCGCGCACGCTCGTCCCAGTCTATTTCCAATTCCTCCACCGACTGAATGCGGGGCTCCTCGGCCAGACAACGCATAACCGCCTCCCGGATGCTATCCTCGTCCACCTGCTTGCCCATCATTTGGTCATGGTCCAACCCCATGTCAGGCGCAAAAAAATACTCGCCCAAACGAGTCCCCATCCGTACCCGCACCGACTGCGCCAGCTCTTCGCGCCCATCAATCCAAGCGATTTGCCCGTCAGACACCTGAATATCCCCGTCTTTCAAAGCCCAAGATTTCATTCGCCTGCCACCTTTCCCACGATAACGCCCCCGCCGCCATTCGTCTCCGTAAAAACGACCAGAACGCGGCTTCCAGCTTCCAAGACAACCTCGGATGCCTGCTGCACAACGGGCAGCTGATAGCGAATCAACCCGGCTTCCCCGTCCAGCTCCACATCGGCGTCTGCCGCTCCCATGCGAATAATGGTGCCGAGCTGCGCGCCCGCCATGCCAGACAGCCTGTGATCCATCCATGCCTCCAATGCGCCGACCGCGCGATTGGCTCCCATGGCGTCCCCTCCTTTCCCTCTCTAAAAAACGAACTTGCCAGCAAAACGACCGCGTAATCACTCCGCGGCCTCACTCCTTGACCAAATCCACTTCCGTGATGAACTGCTCGCCCGAAATCGTATGCTTGCCCTGCTTCACCTTATACACGCCCTCGAAATCCTCGCTTACGAGCCGGATCTGTGCGCCGGCATGCAGACGATGATTGAGCAGGGAAGTCGCTCGGACTCCTTTTGACTTCCCCTCTTCAAAAGACTCGGGACTGTCGATAAGCCCGCTCTCCGGAGACAACGCGACAAACGTGCGGCTCGTCGCAACCATATTTGCCGCTTGAAAATACAGCTTGCCCTGCATCGTATACGTGCCCAAGCCGCATGCCGCCGCGGCGCGCCGAATCGCATTCAGCGGATCGCCCTTGACCACGAATCCCTTCGCATAGGTGTGGTCGGCAGGCATGCGCAGCTCGCCGTGCGGAATCTGGGCCCGGTTCAACAGATCCCTAATAATCTCGCTCGCCTTGCTGCCCGGCCGATACGTATGCACCATGTCATACACCGACACCTTCAAGTCATCCTTCACTTGAATCGTCGTCACCCGGTCCATCTGCTCCCGCTTCGTGCGCACCTCGACAATGTTGCCCTGCAGCACCGTCCCAAGATCCGTCCCGTAGCCCGCATTGACGATGACGCGCATGCCCGTCTTCAGATTGGCCAACGTATGCTTCGACAGATTATAGAGCTCGACCGTCGATTCATTCGGCTCCTTGTCATCATCGAAATCAGCCACGACCCGGAGCGATAGATCCTCATATGTGAAACGGTAACCGCCAATAAGCACTTCGCAATTGCGTTTATACAAATATTCCATCGTCTTCTCCCAGATGCATGGACACGGACTGACCGAGCGTATCCCAAGTGACGTGTTCTTCCGGGTTGTCGCCGTAAGGCACGATCAACTCCAGCGGAAAATCAGGCGTTTCCATGCTCTCGAACAACGGCACTCCCCACACCAGCTTGACGCCAAGCGCAAGGGGAATATCCCCTTCCAGCAAATCAACCGTAAAATAATCATGCCGCGCATTGTAACGCACCTCGAACGTATATGTCCGTTCCCCCAAATCCATGTCGAACGAATAAGGGACAAGCTCCTTGTCAATGACAATGACCGCCATCCATCTTCCTCCTCTCTGCCAAAAGGTGCCTTCCTCTTCTCCTGCCGCGTCAGGCCACCCGAATGACCATGCCAGCCTTCAGCGTCGTATAAGCGTTGATATTGTCATTCATGCCCCGCAGCACGTCAGCCGAGGTGCTGAACTTGGCCGCGATCGAATACCAAGAGTCTCCTTGTTGAACGGTATAGCTGCGATACGCATACTTCAGATTTGGATTCACCTTCTTCTGCTTCTCTGTCGCATTTTGCCCGATGGACAACATCATGCCGATCGGCGGCGGCACACTGGGATCCAAGTGAGAATTCCATTCGCGGAGCTGCCTCACGCCAATGCCGTAATAGCTGGCAATAGATTCCCATCTCTGTCCCGAACGCACAATATGCGACCAGGGCTTTGGACGGTATGACGTGTTCCGTTTGCCCGAACGGACCTTCGGCTTCACCGCCGCTTTGCGCTTCGGAGGAAGCTTCGTATACCGGATCGTTACGACATTAATCTGCTTGAGCGTCAGCGAGAAGCTCATGCCGTTGCCGATCGAGCTGTCATGCGCCGTCCGCAGGCTCGTAATGACGCAGTTCAGCAGCATGTTGCGTCCGGTATATTGCAGCAGCGTGCCCGCGTTCATCGCCTTCACGAGGCGATGGCGGTAATTCGACGCCTGGGGCCCGAGAATGAGCCCCTCCAGATGCAAGCTGACCGTATCCTTTTGAATGTGATCCGTTATCGTGCCGCCCTTTTCAATGTTGTGGCTGCTAACCTGAACCGCGTATTCCGGCTCCTCCGACGTGACGAATAGCTCGATTCCGCCCAAGCGGCTCAACTTCGTCTTAATAGGACATCGCCCCTTCCTTCGTAGTTTGCGGCTGCGGCATTTTGCTCGAAATGCTGCGCTCGAACGAACGGAACGAGGCGTCGAACTGATCGCGTGCGATGCGCTTGATTTCCTCAATCATGCGCATGTCGATATAACCGTTTACATTGAGGTTCATGACGACGTTGCTATTCGCGCTCACATCCATCGACCCGCCCCCGCCCGGCAGCGGACCCGGAATGTTAAGCGGCGGAGCGGCCGTGATGCCGTTCCCCGTTCCGGTCATATCCGAATAAGGCCGAGGTGATACCGGAGCGGACAAGGAAGACATGGGCGCTCCACTCTGGGCGCGCAGCGCAGCTGCCGGCGGCTTCATCTTCGGAATGATCCGATTGGTTGACGGGATCTGTTCAGAAGCCTCTTCGTCCTCTTCATCCTTCGGCAGCAAATATTTCTCTGCGGCCCATAGACCGGCATCCAGCACCAGACCTCCCAAAAATCCCGCAGGGTTGAGCCGTAGCAGCTTCGTCGCTTTGCTGGCCACCTTCGCCCCTTTGATGAGCTTGCCGAACCAGCTCGTCTTCTTCGCGGCGGATGCCGCTTTCTGCACGGTCGCGGTCGTCTTGGCCATTGTCTGGGCCGAGGCGGCTGCCTGCTGGACTGGATTCGGCATCGGGTTCATAGCCGTACGCACGGATTGCGCGGTATGCGCCATGTCCATCGTCGTCTGCGCGGTCGTCGCGGCATCGGCGAGCACCGTGGACGGTGCAGGCGCTTCGGAGCCAGAGCCGGCCGATCCCATCGCTGTTCCCGTTGCGGCTGCCCCCAACGCTCCTCCCGCTCCTGGCAGAGATCTGACTGCGGGAGCCTCGGACGGCTCGTCGTTCTGCTTGCCTCCGAACCCTCCAAACAAACTTAAACCTGCTCCAAGAAGTCCGAGACCTATCCGCCTGCCGAACCTGCCATTGCCAATCTGCGGCGGCCTCTTTGTCTTGCCGTGTGTTTGTTTTCTCGTCTTCCCAATCGGGCTGCCTTCCGCGTGAGCCGCCTTGCCCATCTCTCCAGCATTAGCACTTGTCGCAGGAGCGCTAATGGCGCCTTTTCCAGTGCCGGATGAAGCTTCGGCAACGGGCCTCATCGAGGAAGGCGATTTATTGCCGCCTCTCCATCCGCGCCGGCGATAAGTGTCGGTTCGCCGCGGTGTTTCCTTTTGGTCGCTGCCCTCTCGGGACGCCGAGGAGCCCTTCTTTCCGCTTCCTTTTCCGGAACGCTTGCCTTTGTCATCCTTGCCCGAATCGAACATGCCGCCCATATTGCCGGAGCCAGTGGTTCCCGCGCAGCAGCAGCATTTGCAGCCGCCTCCGCCTCCTTTGAACTTGTCCTTCACCCACTTCACGTTGTCTGCAAAGTCCTTGAACGGCTTGAACATGTCATTCATATCCTGCGTCAACGTCACGGGCGCCGACTTCATAAATGGATCGTTCCATTTGGCGGGCTTGTCCTTCGCTCCCGCGGGGACTGCTCCCGAGCTTTGCCCGACGACAACCTTGACAGAAGCTTGGGCTTGGGCGATGTTCGAGCTATTGGCGCTGGCCAGAGAAGCTGAGCTCGCCTGTCGAGACATATTGCTTGCCAACAGCGAGCTTGCCAGCTTGGCCTGCCGTTTCAGCTGCTCCGTCTGATCCCGCATCGCATCCTTCAGAATGGTGATGACCGGCTTCAAATCGCTCAACCTGCCGTTCATCGATCTCAGCTCGCGGTGAATGGCTGTAGATACCTGTGCATCCATTTCTTAGTTCCCTCCTTTCCCGAACATCCACTCCATGGCGGAGGCGGCTTCGCATAGCTCCTCGATGCTCATGGCGTCCGCCTCCGCATACGTAATGCCGCCCCGGCTATTCAACACGACATGCCAAAATAGCTGCCGGAGCGGATTCGCGGAAATGGAACGTTTATACGATGGATGATTCGGGCTCCAAGGGTGTATCGACCATCCCTAAAAACCGCGCGCATTCCAGCCAGAGCGGAGTTAAGAGGTCGGATTTGTCTTCGAGCGCCTCCCAGCTGAGGCGCGGGGATACGATCACATGCTGGAGGAAGAAATCCATCGAAGACTCCAGCTTCCAGCCGCCGTCTGCCTTCAGGGCAACGTCGTACAGCCGCATCAAGGCACGCGCGCCTGGATGCTGCAGGACGTAATCCTCGCCCTCCAGCGTTACTGTCGTTTGCTTGCTCACATTGATTCACCCTTTCCCAGTCGTATTTTCGTTACATCACCTGATGTGTATAGTCCAGCACTTGAATCTCGTATTCGCGATCCTCAAGCTCCGATCCGTATGCCGCTGCCGGCAGCTTCTTCACGATGGCCTGCGTGCCGCCAATCCGCTCGCGCGGTTCATTATGGGACACGACCCAGATGTCGAATATCTTCTTTTCGCGTGCGAGACGATGGAGCAGCTCCAACTGCGGAGATGTTGACATGAGCGTTAATTTCACCGTGCCGAGCGGATTGTTTTTGTGAGCAATGGCAACTTCGCCACGAGCGCCAACGTGCGCCACGGACTGCTCTTCATCCTTCTCGCAGGAGACGAATGTGTTCTCTCCGAATCCCGTAATATACTTGCCATCCACGATAACGGACACTTGCTTTGCATCATAAATGCCGATACTCATTGCTATCGCACCTTCCTTTTCCTGTACGGATATAATTCAATGAATTCCAACAGCTTGGCTTGTCCAAGCCGTATATAATGAATAATTTCGTAAAACGTCTTCCCTACCGCTCCCGCTTAGAAGCGGATGACACCCTTAATGCGCACCTGATGGACCGCGCCGGCAATCTCGAACCAGAACGACCCGCCCCGATAGTCACGGTTGGCTCGATCGCTTGGATCCACCTCATTGCGCAGCAGGAAAGAAGTGCCGAACAACGGCTCGCCGCTGTCATCCGCGGCGATGATGCCCATGCGGAACGCTTCCTGGAGCACATTGACGACCGTACTCTCGATCTGTGCAATGCCTGCGTTCGTATACGGCACCTTGTCAGACTGATTGAGCAGCTGCTGAATTTGCGCCTCCATGCGGGCGCGGACATAATCTCGCGACATGATGACGTCGATATATTCGCCGGATACGGTCTTGCCTTCCGACGTGCGGGCTTCGCCTTGCTTGTTCACGTAAGTGAAAGCTCCGCCGTCATGAATCTCCATCAGCTCGCTTGCCGTCAGCTTGAGCGGCGCGATGCCGGTGCATGCCTTGAACTTCCAGGTAACGGAGCCAACATCCGCGGAACCGACCGCGCCCACGAGCGCCGCATCAGGATACGCATCGGCATCCGTATGATAGAATGCCGCGGTGCGCGTATATCCTTTCGCCTTCAACGCCTGCAGCTTCGTCTTGTCTGCAACCCGAGTGACAAACAAGCGATAATCCTCCTTCTCCAGCTCGGCCGCAAGGGCTTCTACCGTCTCAGGACCATTGTCCGCGGACAGCAAATAGTACCACCCCATATCCAACACGGCACGCAGGCGGTCCACCGCCGCTTCCTGCTCGTCGTGTGCCGTAATGGCAATGCGGGCCGGAGAGCGATCTCCTTGGCCGAAGAGGGTCTGCGCCATTTTGTATTCTGGCGTCGCCTCAGCGAAGTCGGCCTTTACCGTTTCCAGATCGCCATATTCCTTGTAGGCGGAACCGCCCTCTTTTTTCCCGAGAATCAGTGGCATGGCGAAGGACAATCGTCCCGTCGGCTTCTGCAAATCAATCGTTACTTGCACGTCTTGCAATGTCATCTTCCCTTCACTCCTTTGATTTCATTGGATTCAACTGAATCGTTGCTACGGACGGCACCGTCCGTTCGAAGCGGTCCTTCATGCGCAGCTTGACTTGAAGGCCAAGCCCCGTATGCGGCTCCGCCTTCCATTGCGCCGGACTGATATGCACCATCGCGGCCGGAATGCTCTCGAGGCAATCCAGTCCATCGGTCCACAGCCAGCCCAGCATGTCCCGGCATCGTTCAACCATCTCCATCCGATCGCCCGCTCGGATAAGAAGCAGCCACTCCATTTCCACCACCTTGTCCACAGCGCCCTGATGCTCCGATTGATTCGGCGTGCAATCGATGTACGGGGAGGCGACATCATAGGCAATGAGCGGCAGCGAGCTGTCCGGCTGGAGCGCATCCACGCTTATGACAGGCAGTTGCAACGCCTGACCCAGCGGCATGATCCACTGTTGAACGATATCCCGATATGCAATCAAATTCCATCACCTCCTTGGAATCATCCTGAAGCATCCTTCTGCCGCTGCTTGCCGACGACCCGCTTCTTTGAAAACTTACGGGCTGTCTTGGAGATGCGGCTTCTGTGCTCACGATGTCCACGTTACTAGTATAGAACGGCGAACACACGTTTGGTTTAAAGGGAATTATTAGTTTTTTGATGATTTCTTTTTATATTATTATAAGAACAAATGTTCTTGTTTTTGTGGTATAATGGGTATACCTGCCACGGTGTTCAATTTAAACAACCTCAAGTCGTTGTGTTCTATAGGAAGTTTGTTACTACCGAGAAGGATGCGCATGCGCGCAAAACGTGCTGCAGGAAGCATTCGCGAAGAAGATTCAGCATTGCTGTTCATTGATGGAAGCGACTCATCTTACAAGCATTTTCTTGCATGTCTGGCATGAGCGCCCAGCATGATTCTTAGACAACGACAGCGGAAGCATTTGCTCTTTATAGCGAACGCAAGCTTCGATGCCGTATTCCCTCTCGGGACGATGGATGAGCAACAAGGGATATTTTAAGCAACTATTACTAAGAGTGCGTGTTCAAAAATGACACTTTTCAGTACCGAGAAGCCCAAGTTTTCGCAAGAAAACTTCATCGAAAGCATACCTCGAAGGAGGAGCAGAGTTACAAGTTTGACTCTTCACGAGTGAATGCAAGCTTCGATACCGAAATACCTCTCGGGATGCTTCGTGATCAAAGGCGACATTTTGAACAACCTCTAAGAGTCGAAATGAAGGAGGACTTGCTTGATGATACCGATGGAATATATGGAGATACCTCACATGGAAACGATGGATGCCAAACAAGCGAAAGCCCGCATCGAGGAAGTGTTTGCTAAATACAGAATGTGCAAAGTAATGAAGTTTGCGGTGCGCGAAGCGAAGATTACGGCGAATTACGAGACAAGAGAGAATGGGGCTACGAACCGGATCGGAGACCCGACGGCTGCGATTGCTGTATATAATACAGACAAGGCGAGCGAATGCCTTGCTTTCTGCGAACTGGTTGAATCGATTGTTAACGAGTTGGAGCCGGACGAGCAGCTGCTTATCCGCGAGCGCTATATGAAGGCAGCCCGCATGACCGACACGAAAGTGTACTGCTTCAGCTTCGATCCTCCGATCAGCGCCGTCACCTACGGACACATTCGTAAGCGGGCGTTCGAGAAGCTGCTGCACGCCTTTCAATACGCATTCCGCCCTGCCCATACCACGTAACCACCCCCACCTGCATCGGCATTAACGACAACATCGCCTATCCTTATGCCACCCGGCATCACGCGGGTTGAGAGGATAGGCGATTGTCGTTCAGTCAGCCGCTTCACCGTAGCCGTTCACATCTTGACATTGCTAGGAATCAAAAACAGCGCCCCCAAGTGTCACGTTTAGATTGAACGTGATTCGCTCATCCGAACCTTTGCCCCATTCTTCCCTTCCGTCAGAAGGCCGTACAACCTTCTCGACTCTCGACGCTACCAGCCTAGCTGACCTTTTGGGCAAACGAACTGCTTCGTTCACACCTTTGCTCCATTCTTCCCTTCCGTCAGAAGGCCGTACAACCTTCTCGACTCTCGACGCTGCCAGCCTAACTGACCTTTGGGGCAGACGAACTGCTTCGTTCACACCTTTGCTCCATTCTCCCCTTCCATCAGTAAGCCGGATGAACCATTTCGACTCTCGACGCCGCCAGCCTAACTGACCTTTTGGGCAGACGAACTGCTTCATCCACACCTTTGCTCCATTCTCCCCTTCCATCAGAAGGCCGGACGAACCATTTCGACTCTCGACACTGCCAGTCAAACCGGCCTCTTGGGCAGACGAACTGCTTCATCCACACCTTTGCTCCATTCTCCCCTTCCGTCAGAAGGCCGGACGAACCTTCTCGACTCTCGACGATGCCAACCTAACTGACCTTTTGGGCAGACGAACTGCTTCGTTCACACCTTTGCTCCATTCTCCCCTTCCATCAGTAAGCCGGATGAACCATTTCGACTCTCGACGCTGTCAGCCTAACTGGCTTTTTGAGCAGACGAACTGCTTCATCCACGCCTTTGCTCCGTTCTCCCCCTCCGTCAGAAGGCCGGACGAACCATTTCGACTCTCGACACTGCCAGTCAAACCGGCCTCTTGGGCAGACGTACTGCTTCATCCACACCTTTGCTCCATTCTCCCCTTACATCAGGAGGCGGTGTGCCCAATCACAACTCTCCGGACACTGCGAGGTTAGCTTCCATGCTGAGCAACCGGCTTCGTGGCATATGTATCTATACGAAACGACATGTGCCTCCGCCTCGATGTTCCCCTTCCTGACTGTACGGGAGAACGGAGATAAGGACCGGACCATGAAGTCTTTTAGTTATGGACAAGCATTTTTATTTTCAGTTCGTTTGCAGGAGAAGGGGTTGCAGCTGTTCTGAATAGATGGGAGAGTGACGCAAAGGAGCACACAGATGTACCCTTTTCGGGAAGGTCAAAGTGAGGACTCATTCTATAAGACAAAAAAAGAGTCCAGACCTACTCCTTTTCAGAAGGTCTGGACTCCCTGTCCTATAACATTTATTAGCTTACGCGTACATCTGCTCGCGCAACGCCTTAATTTCATCACTATTCAAATATTCGTCAAACGTCGTCACGCGATCGATGATGCCGTTCGGTGTAATCTCGATAATGCGGTTCGCGATCGTCTGTACGAACTGATGGTCATGCGATGTAAACAGAATCGTTCCGTCGCAGTCGATAAGACCGTTGTTCAACGCCGTGATGGACTCGAGGTCCAAGTGGTTCGTCGGCTCATCCAAAATAAGCACGTTTGCACCGGTCATCATCATTTTCGACAGCATGCAGCGTACCTTTTCGCCCCCGGACAACACGCTTGCCTTCTTCAGTGCTTCTTCACCGGAGAATAGCATGCGGCCCAAAAATCCGCGCAAGAACGTTTCATCCTGATCCTTCGAATATTGGCGCAGCCAATCGACAAGGCTCGTCTCCACACCGTCAAAGTAGGCTGCGTTGTCTTTCGGGAAATAGGCCTGCGACGTGGTCACGCCCCAAGAATACGTACCTGCATCTGCTTCCAGCTCGCCCATAAGAATTTGGAACAACGTCGTCTTCGCCGCACTGTTCGGTCCGACCAACGCGATTTTGTCCCCTTTGTTAACGACCAAGTGAAGATTATCGAACGTTTTCTCGCCATCCACCGTCTTCGTCAAGCCTTCGATAGTCAGAAGCTGTTTGCCTGCTTCACGATCTGCTTTGAAGTTGATGAATGGATATTTGCGGCTCGATGGACGAATATCGTCAAGCGTAATCTTCTCGAGCATCTTCTTACGGGAAGTCGCTTGCTTCGACTTGGATGCGTTCGCGCTAAAGCGCTGAATGAACGCTTGCAGCTCTTTAATCTTCTCTTCCTTCTTCTTGTTCTGGTCGCGCATCATATGCTGGGCCAGTTGGCTTGACTCGTACCAGAAGTCGTAGTTGCCCACATAGAGCTGAATCTTGCCGAAGTCGATGTCCGCGATGTGCGTACATACTTTGTTCAAGAAATGGCGGTCATGGGATACGACGATAACAGTGCCTTCGTAATCCATCAAGAAGTTCTCCAACCAATTGATCGACTCCAAATCCAAATGGTTCGTCGGCTCATCCAGCAGCAGGATGTTCGGGCGGCCGAACAACGCTTGAGCAAGCAGGACACGAACCTTCTGGTTGCCTTCCAGCTCTGCCATCTTGTTGTCATGCATATTTTTCGGAATTCCAAGGCCAATCAGCATCTCTGCTGCATCTGCCTCCGCTTCCCAGCCGTTCAATTCCGCAAATTCCCCTTCGAGTTCGCCGGCACGCATGCCGTCTTCCTCGCTGAAATCCGCTTTGGCGTAGAGGGCGTCTTTTTCCTTCATAATATCGTACAGGCGTTGATGGCCTCTAATGACCGTCTCCAACACCGGGTATTCATCATACTCGTAATGGTTCTGCTTCAAGACCGACAGACGGTCTCCCGGTGTAATGTGCACCTCTCCATTGGTCGACTCGATCTCGCCGGACAATATTTTAAGAAATGTCGATTTCCCCGCACCGTTCGCGCCGATTAGGCCATAGCAGTTCCCGGGCGTAAACTTGATGTTCACGTCCTCGAACAGCGCGCGTTTGCCGTAGCGGAGCGTAACGCCGGTTGTACTAATCATGGCATTCCCGTCCTTTTAACTATAATGGTTTCAAACGGTTATTATAGCACACTTATCTGTATTTTGCGATTTTAACAGTATTTATCTGCACGACATCCACGATATTCGTCTATGTGTCTATATGTGCGTCTGTATGTGTTCCTCGATGTTGCATATATATCGTCAACTTCCTATCTACCATTTAGTGGATTATCCGTATATAATGTGATTATCTGATTTAGAAAGCGAGGGATGTAATATGGCAACAGCATATAACGTTCGGGAGGAACTGCTCGACGCCTAGCGCATCCGCAATTATGCAAACTTCGACGCTAGTGTCGTTGAACTGTATTCTGTTCCCGAACTTGACCGTGGCGCAATGTCGTTGGAAGGTGACCATGCAAGTTCATTCGACGCGGCCTCAGGCCGTAAACAAGGGAGAATACAGACTTGAATCAAGGGAAAAAACAACAGAATCTCAAGCAAGATCAATCGCAGGAAATCAACATCATTAATAACGAAACCATTCCATATACGGAAGCCGAAGAGTCAGATCAGGCTGACGGCGGCTTCCCGCAAGTGCAAGACGGCGGCTGCGCCGTGAAGGAGCTCTCCGAGCTTGGCTGGAATGACGCGTGGTCCGATACGTGGACACAGTGGCTCGATGGGCTTAACGAAGCGGTCACTCGCCGTTTTGCCGGTGAGCTCGTGCCAGCGCGCGTGTCACTCGCGCACAAGCACCTGTACCGCGTCATTAGCGCGGACGGCGAATGGCTCGCCGAGCTGTCCGGACAAGCGCGCGCAGGCATGCTCACGCTGAGCGACTGGCCGTGCGTCGGCGACTGGGTCGCCATAGCGCCGCGCCAGGCGGAGGGCCGCGCGACGATTGCTGGCGTGCTGCCGCGCCGCAGCTTGTTCGCGCGCAAGGTCGCCGGCAACCGGCGGGACGCGCAGGTCGTCGCCGCGAACGCCGATGTGGCGCTGCTCGTCACAGCGATGACGAGCGACTTCGAGCCGCGGCGGCTGGAGCGCTACGCTGCGCTCGCGTGGGATAGCGGCGCCATGCCAGCCGTCGTGCTCACGAAGGCCGACGCGGCCGAGGACCCGGCTGCGTTCGCGGCGGAAGCGATGCGCACCGTCCCCGGCGCCGACGTCTTCGCGGTGTCGGCGCATACGGGCGCAGGCCTCGACCGCCTGCAAGCACTGCTGGCGCCCGGGACGACCGTCGTCCTCGTCGGCTCGTCCGGCGTCGGCAAGTCCACGCTCGCCAATGCCCTTGCAGACGAAGAGCACATGGCAACGCAGACGGTGCGCGAGAGCGACGGCAAAGGCCGTCACACCACGACGCACCGCGAGCTGCTGCCGCTCTCCGGCGGCGCTTGGCTCATTGACACGCCCGGCATGCGCGAAGTCGGCATGATTGCCGTAGACGGCGGCAGCGGGCTGGCGCACACCTTCGAGGATATTGAAGCGCTGGCGTCAGACTGCCGCTTCTCCAATTGCTCCCACCGGCACGAGCCTGGCTGCGCCGTGCAGCAAGCCATCGCGCTGGGGGAATTAGAAGCGGAGCGCCTGAAGGGCTATCATAAGCTGCAGCGGGAAATCGCCTACATGCGCCGCTCGGAGGAAGCCCAACTCAAGCGTCAGCAAGCGAACAGCGTTAAGAAGCTGACGAAGACGTTCAACACTTCCAGCAAGCGGCGCTAAATCAATAAATCCAAGAGGAGCCGCATTGAATGCAAAAACATGCGCTCGTCATCGGTGGTCCAGGGATGCTCCAACAAGCATCCCTGGAACCTGCCTTAAGCTGGAATACCGTCTCCTTTATCTATATAAGTTGAACTATTAATCTTCCAAAAATGATTATTTCCACGAAACTCATTCGCCCCAGATCCACTCTAGAAGAAAAGTAGGGCTGAAGGCGTGACCATACTTGTCCGTGGCATCCCCCTCGTCTCATCCTGCATTGGATTTTATACAATGAATCAGCAGCCTATACCTCGTCCAATGCTTTGACACTCATTCCGCAGCAATTGCTTAAAAACAGCCGGATCCACTGTTCCATCACTTTTCTGTTTCTAACACCCTGACATTCGAGAAGATACAGAATAATAAAAAAAAAGAAACAACCTGCTACAGAGGCTGTTTCTTGAATAGCAATCGTATATTTTATTCATGCACTTATATTCTTGCGTGCATTTATATTCTTTCCTGCATTTACTCTCTAGCGTTGGCACGGCCCATATTATGCGACGCTTCTCTGTTCGCTGCGCTCGCTTCTGAAGAACTCCATGTCTCGCCAAGGCTCAGGAGCCGCACCCTATTGTGGTCCATATTCCGTCTGATCCGTTCGGCCTCCAAGCGGTCAAGCGCTTCCCTCGGCGTATCGTCCGCCAGCTTGAAGGCTCCGTAATGCATCGGGATCATTACCTTCGCCCTCACGTCCTCGAACACCTGCAGCGCTTCTTCCGGCGTAATATGCTGCGGCGACATGAACCATTCCGGCTCATACGCTCCTATCGGCAGCAAGGCTAGATCGATATCGAAGCGGTTGCCAATCAGCTCAAACCCCCGGAAATACCCGCTGTCCCCTGCAAAATAAATCGTGTTCTCCACCGCAGCAGCATTGTCGGATCGCCCATTAGGCTCGCGTGGTTTTTCTGTCTGCAACCGTTCTATTACATAACCGCCCCAGTGTGAGCGATTCATATCCGTCAACGTTCTGCGCGTCCAATGCTGAGCCGGGACGAACGTGATGCGCACCGAGCCAAGAACGATGTCGTTCCACCAATCCAGCTCAATCGTCTGCGAGAACCCTTTACGCACCATTTTACTTCTCAGTCCTCCCGGAACGATTAACATCGTCTTCGGGTTCATAAGCCGCCGAATCGAGCTGAGATGCATATGATCATAGTGCGAGTGCGAGATGAGGATGACGTCCACCGGCGGTATGCGGTCAATCGGAATGCCGGGCGGGGCCAGCCGTTTCTCCATCGCCATGCTTTCGGCCCACACCGGATCCGTAACGATATTTAAACCACCGGTTTGGAGCAAAAAGGTCGAATGTCCTATCCAAGTGACAGTCGTGTCTGTCCGGTTGGCGTGCAGCCGGTCAAGCTCCGGTCTCGCTTGCGGAACCACATAAGAATAATCCTTCTGTTTAAGCCGTACTTTTCGTTCGGCACGCCAGCGCCGAAATTGCTTCCATGCCTTTTCCGTTGTCACATCGTCCATATTGACATAATAGCGCTTCATAGCACCACCTCATTTGCAGAAAGTTCGGATAGAATGGCAAGGGGCTAATGTTCAATCCCTTGTAGATGCGATGAAGTCAATTTCTTGTTCTAGCATACCAGAGTCAGACTTCCCCCAACAACTAAGCTCCAATCGTCCTGCAGCAATGGCTCAGCACCGTTTGAGCCATTATTCGACTATGGGTACTCTGGCTAATCCCTATCGTATTCAGCTAGCCTCTTGTTGTTGAAATTCAGTTGCCAATTTTCTGTTACGGGGCAGGACTACAGCAGCATTACGAATGAATCGACTTGCAGCTTGAACATATACCTGTATCTTATATTTATAACTCATTTTCTTACGTTCCAACCGTCTTTCTGCCAAATTGCATCCCGTTTCACTTCATTGTTCCTGCAGGTTCGTTGCGGTACAATATAGTCAAGACTACACATGCAGGAGGTGCCGTCAATGAAATTGATCACAATTGAACCAACGCCCAGCCCGAATTCGATGAAGCTTCATCTGGATGAGACGCTGCCAGCGGGCATTCGTCGAACCTATACGGAGGAGAACCGGCGCTCCGCCCCCGCCATCATCGGACGCTTGCTCGATATCGAGGGTGTGAAGAGCGTATTTCATACAGCTGACTTTATTGCGCTGGACCGCTTCGCCAATGCGGACTGGGCGCGCATCTTAGCGGATGTGCGCGATATCTTCGGTGAACCGCAAGCCGCTGAAGGACAAGAGGGCGACCTTGCATCATGGACATCCTTCGGGGAAGCTCAAGTGTATGTGCAATATTTCCGCGCCATTCCGATGCAAATTCGCGTGCAAGCGGATGGAAAAGAAGAGCGCGTCGGCCTGTCCGAGCGCTTCGTGCGCGCTGTGACGGAAGTCGCCAGCGCCACCTTGATTAAAGAACGCAAGCTGAGCGACTACGGGATTCGCTATGGCGAGCTGCCCGATATCGCTCGTGAAGTGGAACAGGAGCTAGAGGCAGCCTATCCCGATGAGCGGCTCGATTCTCTGGTGCAGCAAGGAATTGCCGCCGGCAAAACAGACGTGCCATTCGTCGAAGAGCGCCGCGAATTAACAGATGAGGAATTGACCGAACGGATGCAGCATGAAGATTGGCGTGTGCGATACGCCGCTTTGGAACGGATGGAGCCTGTAGCGGAACGTTTGCCATTCATCGCACAAGCTCTTCAAGACGGGCAAAGTCAGATTCGGCGTCTTGCCGTCGTCTATTTAGGCGAATTGAAGACAGCGGAATGCATGCCGCTGCTGTTCCAAGCCTTGAAGGATTCCTCGGTTAGCGTGCGCCGCACAGCGGGAGACACGTTGTCTGATATCGGCGATCCGTCCGCTATTGAGCCGATGATGGAAGCCATGAAGGACAAGAACAAGCTTGTCCGTTGGCGTGCAGCCCGCTTCTTGTACGAAGCCGGAGACGATCGGGCGCTGCCTGTGCTCGAAACGGCCGCTCAGGATGCGGAGTTCGAAGTCGCATTGCAGGCCCGCATCGCGATGGAGCGCATTCGTTCCGGAGAAGATGCCGTCGGCACTGTATGGCAGCAGATGGCCCGATTGCGTGAGCAGCAGCCTGAATAAAAACACCATCCTGCCTTAAGAAATAACATGTTCAAGTCTGTCCATTCGTTATAGAATCTAGAGACTGCTCAGCAATAGCCAGTCCTTTCAGACAGTTTCCGTATCGGAAACTGTCTTTTTTTCGTGTGCCTATTGTATCAAGTGTATCAAGTGATATAATACACTTTATACAAGAAAGGTTTTTGCGCGAGGAGGGTGCTCATTGAATGAAGTTCACATTGGTGGAATGCGCTTTGAGCTTGACTTAAGCAAGCCATTATATGAGCAAGTGTTAACTCAGATTCGAAGTTCGATTGCGAAGGGGGAGATTGCGTTGGGTGAGAAGATTCCTTCGGTCCGGGAGCTGGCGCAAGCGTTGAAGATAACGCCGAACACAGTGATGCGTGCTTACCAAGAGCTGGAGCGGGATCGATTGACCGAGACGCGACGGGGACAAGGCACGTTCATCACGACGAATGCTGACACTGTGGAAACGATCCGAAATAACTTGGCGGAAGAAGCCGTACAGGAGTTTTTTGAGAAGATGCACAGCATAGGCTTTACATGGGATGATATTCAGCAATTGATTCGGCAAAAAGGAGGAAATCCCTCATGAGCGAAATCGCAATCCGGGCCGAGAATATAGTGAAGCGATACGGACAGAAGCGGGCATTGGACGATTTCACTATACATTTACCGCAAGAACGCGTTGTCGGTGTGTTGGGATCGAACGGCGCTGGCAAATCGACCTTTTTTCGCATGATAGCCGGTTTGATACAGCCGGACCATGGAACTATCGATGTGCTTGGACGCACGCCAGGATGGCAGACGAATCGAGATATCGCTTATTTGCCCGATCGGGCACGATGGTATGAAGGACATACAGTCATGTTAGCTCTCGACTGGGCGGAACACCTTCTTCCCGGGTTCGAGCGTCAGCGGGCAGAATCGCTCATTTCATTCATGGGGTTGGACCCCGAGATGAAAGTTCACGGCATGTCGCGTGGGCAAGAAGCAAGACTGATGCTTACGATCTGCATGGCCCGCAGCGTGCCTCTATTATTGCTTGATGAGCCGTTTTCAGGCATCGATCTGTTGTCACGCGAACGCATTATTGAAGCGATTATAGACAATTTAAGTGACAATCGGCAGACCGTTCTCATCAGCACCCACGAGATTCACGAGTCGGAGAGTCTGTTTGATCACGTTGTCTTTATGGATAACGGTCAAGTGCTGCTGCACGGAGATGTCGAGATGCTGCGCGCGGAGCAGGGTTCCATGGAATCCATCTACCGCACACTGTACCGTTAGAGTCGGGAGGAATTGCATATGGATACAAATGCTTTACTTTATTTAGTGAAGGATGAATTGAAACGGCGCAAGAGCAAAAAGGATCACGCCAAATGGTGGCTTTTCTATCTCGCCGCAGGGATTGTACTGCTCCTTGCCGTCACCGCTTATTTTGCTGACAAATTCCGGCCTATAGGATTGTTATTCTTCACCTTTGGCTTCCCCTATATGGCGTTCATTTTAACCTATAGCATGGTCAAGCGGGAATGGAAGAACGGCACGCTGGGTTGGTGGCTGTCGCTCCCCTATTCCCGCAGCACGCTCATTCTATCCAAGTATGCGGCTAGTCTCTGCGTCGTCTTTCTCATTTTCACCGCCGCTTGGCTCGCGACGCTCTTCTTTTACGTTTACGCGACGATCTGGCAAGGATCGTTTGAAGTAGCCGGCTTATTATCGTTTATGTCAGGTTCGTCCGTGTGGTATTTGTTCGTGTTCGCTGCCATTCCGTTCATGAACGCATTCGGTCTCTTTATTTTCATCGCTGGACAGTCGCGTCTCAAGCCGCTCACCCCGCTGCTCTGGATGATATATGGCTTATCAGGCAACGCGATATTTTGGTTGCCGCATGAATACTGGAACACACATATAGAAACAGGCTCGATTCCGTTTGGACCGTACGCGTTTGCGATCGCGGTGCCCATTTCAGTCGGTCTGGCCGTAATCTTACTGCTCTGCTCTACCGTCACGCTAAAAAAAGATGTCGTCCTGTAAATAAAGGAGAGGTTATTGATATGGAATATGCACTTCAGGTGTCTCAACTGCAAAAATCTTATGGGCAAAAGACCGCATTACACGGCATATCGTTTCAAGTCCGGACCGGGACCTGCTTCGGATTGCTTGGCCCGAACGGAGCGGGCAAATCAACAACGATGAAAATATTAGCCGGCATTCTTGCCCCTGACAGCGGCAGCGTTCACGTATTCGGCATCGATGCGGTCCAGCGCGCGGGGGATGTGCGCAAGGTCATCGGCTACGTCCCACAAAACATTACGTTGTATGAGAAGCTGAGCGCTTATGACAATCTGATCTTTTTCGGGGAAATGTACGGCTTGCAAGGAGCCACACTGAAGCAGAGAATATCGGAGGTGTTGGAACAGGTTGGTCTGCAAGACCGGGCCCGCGATGCGCTATCCACGTTCTCCGGCGGCATGATGCGGCGGGTCAATATGGCAGCGGCGCTGCTGCACCGCCCGAAGCTCATCATTCTCGACGAGCCGACCGTCGGCATCGATCCCCAGTCCCGCAATCATATATTTGAAATGATTCGGCAGTTGAATCAAGAAGGCGTGACCATCTTATATTCTACGCACTACATGGAGGAAGTCGAAGTGATGTGCGAGGATGTGGCCATTATCGACCATGGTTCCGTCATCGCCAATGGTTCATTACACGAGCTGCTGGCGCAGTACGGAACGCAATCGGTATATGTGGAGACAGATGGCGCTGCCGCGCCGGATCTGGCGTCTGTGCCGGGTACATCGGCCCCTCATGGAAGCGGTTGGAAGATCGAAACCGACGACGTGCTGCGTACGATGCGCAGCGTGTCGGATGCATGCCTGCAGTCGCACTGTGCCGTCGCCCGGCTGGAAGTCGTCCGCCCTTCACTTGAAACGGTATTCTTGAATTTAACGGGCACGTCGCTGCGGGATGCTTAAGGATAACAAGACTGCTGATTCGAGTTCGCAAAGTGAACTTTTACGCACCAAGAAGGTGGCAAACACCCGAAATGTTTAGGAGGATTGTATCGTGATTAAAAGCATAGCTCGCAAAGAAATCCGATTGTTGTTGAAAGAAAAAGGCACCTTCTTCTGGCTGCTCGTTCTGCCGATTCTATTCATCGTCTTGTTCGCATCCGTCTTCGGCAGCGCCGGCAGTTCAACTATCAAAGTACAATATCTTGACATGGATCATACCGCGGCGTCCAAGGAGCTGCTGCAGTCGATCGAGCGTATAGACGGATTCGAATTGAAGACCGACTCTACGCTCTCGCTAGAGAAGCAGATCGCCAGCATCCGCGACGGCAAACTGTCCGCGTTGCTCGTTCTGCCGCAAGGATTCGAAGCGAACTTGCAATCGGGCACCGGTCCAGCTGAAGTAACACTGTATCGGGATGAAACGGCCAACTCCTCCGTAGCTCCGATTCAAGCCGTGCTGCACAATATCGCTGGCAGCTACCGGGATGCGAACATTGCGCAAGCCCTGGCGTCATCGGGCATGAATGAGGCGAAGCTGAAGCAGGTTCTCACGCCGCCGATTCACGTTGCGGAGAAGACCGAAAATGTAATACCTTTCGATATGATCAGCCAAGTCGTGCCGGGCTACACGGTGATGTTCGTCTTCTTCGTCATTATTTCGATGACTCGCCGCTTCATCTCCGACAAAGATACTGGAATGACAGCAAGACTCTCCAGCACGCCGATGCGTCCGCTCAGCTATCTCATCGGCATGTGGATTCCATATCTGCTCGTCGTCGTCTTTCAATGCGCAGTCCTGCTTTCCTTCGGACACTTCGTATATGGCCTGGAGCTCGGTGACATGTTGTCCGTCATTATTATCATTCTGGCGCTGGCCTTTTGCGTCACTGGATTGGGGCTTGCCTTGTCGGTCTTTGCGAAGAGCGAGAATCAAGGCATCGCATTCACCCAGCTCATTGCAATGGGCGGAGCCGTCATCGGCGGACTATGGTTCCCCACGGAAATGATGCCGAAATTCATGCAGACCATCGGCCATTTCACCCCCCAATATTGGGCGCAGCAAGGCTTGAAGAGTGTTATTCTGCATGGCGCTCACTTGCAGGATATATGGCTCAACGTGCTTATACTGCTTGCTTTTGCTGTCGTCGCTCTGCTTATCGCAATGCTGCAATTCCCACGGTTTATGCGGCAGGCGGCTCATTAACCCTGCTAACGAACAGCCCCTCTTCCGGCATCGAAAGAGGGGCTGTTGTCTGTTAATGTATCAGAACCTTCATTTCACTATACTCCAGTGGAAAGTGGCAAGCTACTTGTCTGTCGGACGATACGATTTGCAGTTCCGGCGCTACCTTCCGGCACTGCTCCTGCGCAAATGAGCAGCGCGGATGGAAGCGGCAGCCGGACGGTGGATTCGCCGGTGAAGGCACGTCTCCCTGCAGTACGATTCGTTCCTTCTTCCGATGCGGAGTTGGCCTCGGGATTGCAGACAGCAGCGCTGCCGTATAAGGGTGTAGCGGATTCGCGAACAGCTCCTCCGTACGCGCTACCTCGACCAGTTTGCCCAAGTACATGACCCCTACGCGATCGGAGATGTGCCGGACCACATTCAGACCGTGGGCGATGAACAAGAACGTCAGCCCGAGTTCCTTCTGCAGCTTCATAAGCAGGTTCAGCACTTGCGATTGAACCGAGACATCCAGGGCGGAGACGGCTTCGTCCGCTACGATGAAGCGCGGATTCAGGGCAATCGCCCGGGCGATGCCGATACGTTGGCGCTGTCCGCCAGAGAATTCATGCGGATAGCGGTTGCGTCTGGACGCATCCAGTCCGACCAGCTCCATTAATTCGACGACCTTCTTATCTATATCATTGGCTGATGCGCGCTGATGGACACGCAAGGGCTCTCCGATAATGTCACGGACTTGAAAGCGCGGGTTCAAAGATCCGAACGGATCTTGAAAAATAATTTGCATATCCTGCCGCAGCCGCCGCAGTTGCTGAGAATTCATGGCTTGTACATTTTTCCCGTCAAAGAAGACCTCCCCGCTCGTCGCCCTCTGCAAATGAAGGACGACTCTGCCGAGCGTCGACTTGCCGCAGCCGGATTCGCCCACTAGTCCGAACGTCTCGCCCTCGTATATACCTAACGTAATATCGTCAACCGCCTTCACATGACCGACGACCCGATTGAACAGCCCTGTCTTAATCGGAAAGTACTTTTTCAAGTGGCGAATATCGATAAAATAGGATTCATTCATGCGCGCTTCACCTCGGATTCCTTGTCATCTCCGCCAAGTCCGCCGCCGGAATCATACAACCAGCAGGCCGCTTGGTGATCCGGTCTGAATTCACGGAGCAAAGGCTCCGCTTGCCGGCACTTCTCCTCTGCCTTCGCGCAGCGCGGGTGAAAACGGCAGCCCGACGGCAATTGATTGATTCCCGGAATGGTGCCGGGTATCGTGTACAATTCTTCTCCGCGCGCTCCTTCCAATCCGGGAATGGACTTCAGCAGTCCGATGGTATACGGATGGCTCGGATGATCGAATATTTCCCCTACCGTGCCCTCCTCAACGATCTTGCCAGCATACATGACCGCGATGCGGTCAGCCATCTCGGCGGCTACGCCCATATCGTGGGTGATTAGCACAATGGCCATGCCCAGTTCCTGCTGCAAGCGCTGCAGCAGATCAAGAATTTGGGCCTGTACGGTGACGTCCAGGGCCGTAGTTGGTTCGTCCGCGATAAGAAGCTCGGGCTTGCATATGAGCGCCATCGCGATGACGACCCGCTGCCGCATGCCGCCGGACAACTCGTGCGGATACTGCTTGGCCCTTAATTCCGGGTCGGGAATGCCGACCATGCGGAGCATATCGACAGCTTGCCGCCACGCCTCTTTGCGACTCACCCCGCGATGCAGCCGCAAGCTCTCCGCGATCTGATCGCCGACCGAGAACACCGGATTGAGCGCAGACATCGGATCCTGGAAGATCATCGCAATCCGGTTGCCGCGAATGCGGATCATTTCTTTTTGACTCATAGAAGCCAATTCTTCGCCGCTAAAACCAATGCTGCCTTCAAAAATCGCACCGCCGGCATAGTCTACCAACCGCATGATCGAGAGGGATGCAACGCTTTTGCCGCTGCCGGACTCTCCCACGATGCAAAGGGTCTTCCCTTTCTCTACGGAAAGCGTAATCCGGTCAGTCGCTTTGGCGATTCCTTGCTCCGTCACAAAGCCCGAAGTCAGATTCCGGATTTCGAGAAGTTTTTCCGCCATTCCTGCAACCTCCTCCGGGGTATTCTCACTTTTTTGCTTGGGTCGAAAGCGTCCCGTATGCCATCACCGATGAAGTTGACGGCCAACACGACAATCAGGATGCATAATCCCGGATAGATCGCCTGCAACGGATCGACCAGCATGAATTCCTGAGCGCTGCTAAGCATCAGTCCCCAGCTCGTTTCGGGCGCCTGCACCCCCAGGCCGAGATAAGACAATGCCGATTCGGCAAGAATTGCACCGCCCACCATCAGCGTCGCGCTGACGATAATCGGCGCGGTCGTGTTGCGAAGCAGATGTCTTCCGATAATTCCCCAGCTGGACACGCCAATCGCCTTGGCGGCTTCCACGTACTGCATTTCCCTCAACTGCAGGAAGTTGCCCCGTACGAGGCGTGCCGTCCCCATCCAACTGGTAGAGGCCATAATAAATATCATGTAGCTGAACTTGGAACCGAATATGGACAGCACAAGAATGTTGAGAAACAAAGTCGGCACGGAGTACATGACGTCTACTAGACGCATGAAAAACGTGTCGATCCATCCTCCGAAGTAGCCAGACACAGCGCCAATTAACGAACCGATCACAACAGTAATGATGGCGACGGAAAAACCGACGAGAAGCGAGACTTGACTGCTGTATATTAAGCGCGACAGCACATCCCTGCCCAATTCATCCGTTCCGAACAAGTGCTTTTCACTGCCGGCAGGCAAATTCGCATTGATCAAGTCTATGGCAGCCGGATCGAATGGTGCGATGACACGGGCAAATAAAGCAATAATAATAAAGAACAGCAGGACGACAAGCCCAACTACGGCAAACGGATTGCTCATGAATTTTTTGAATGCCGTCTTCCAAATCCCAATCGGTTTATCCGACAATCGTTCTACAGGCGGCTCTAACTTCGGTTCGGAACCAGGAGTGGGCTTGTGTCGCTTCCTTTGCAGCTTCGTTACACTCATGCCGATGCCCCTCCCTTGCGCGCCAACTGAACCCGGGGATCGATGAGCGCATACAGAATGTCAGCCAGCAGGTTGCCGATGATGACGATAACGGCCGTAATGAGCGTAATGGCCATCAATACCGAGTATTCCCGCGCCAAGGCCATTTCCACGAAGAGACGTCCCATGCCCGGCCAGTTGAACACATTTTCCGTTATGGCCGCTCCGGACACGAGAATGGCCAAATCCGAGCCGAGGATGGTGACGATCGGAATCATCGCATTGCGCAAGGCATGTCTATAAATGACTCGTTTCTCTTTCATGCCCTTGGATCTGGCCGTGCGGATATAATCCTGATTAAGCACCTCCAGCATGCTTGAACGGGAGAACTTCACATAGGAAGCCAAGAAACCTAGCGTCAACACCGTAACGGGCAAAATCAAGTGCATAAATAAATCCCCGATCTGACCTTCCTTGCCCATCGTATACATATCGGACAGCGGAAGCAGGTCTAACTCTAGTGCGAACAGTTCCTGCAGCAGTATCCCGAACCAGAATGTAGGCATGGCGAAACCAAGATAAGAAATGAATGAGGCGGTCTGATCAGAGAGTCCGTATTCAACGGTACTATTGTATATGCCCCATGGAATCGCTATCAAAAGCGAGAACAACCATGCAACGCTCATGAGAATGAGCGTATTTTGCATAGTCGGCCATAAGATCTCCCCTACCGGGAGATTGTTCTTGAACGTATGTCCCAAATCGCCCTGCAGCAGACTGCCCATCCAGCGCATATATTGGACCGGTATTGGCTGGTCCAAGCCAAGATTCTTCGCTTGGATCTGCGCTGCCTCCTGCGACAGTCCCGGTGACAGAAACACTTGCGTAGGCCCGCCTGGAGCCGCATGAATGAGCACAAACGTAATAATGGATACGAGAAAGAGCACCAGTACGGACTGCAGTATCCGCCGGATTAAATATTCGGTCATTTATTATCCTCCTAAGCTTGAAGGGGAAGGGGCAAGCTCCCCTTCCCCTTCACCGGTGTTGTTTAGCTGTATCCGTTACGTCATTCAACCCACCAATTAATCATGCGGTACATGTATCCGTAAGCGAGCGACGGCTCCGGCTTATCTTCCTCGGCGAAGTTGACTCGCGGCCCGATTCCTTGCGGCGTGCCATACTGGTACATGAAAATGTAAGGAAGATCGGTGGAGATTTCTTTGCCTACTTCCTCGTAAATCTTCTTGCGCTCGCTCTGTTCAACTACGGAATAGCCCTTTACCCACAATTCATCCAGCTTCTCATTCTTATACCAGCCGCTGTTCTGACCGGCAGGAGGATAATATTTCGAAGAGAACGTGCTTTCTCCGTTCGGATCTGGATCAGTCAATGACCATGCCATCAAGATGGCTTGGTATTTGCCCGTGTTCAAATGCTGATCGACCCAAGCGGCGAAGTCGATGCCCTTCGTCTTCACTTCAATGCCGACATCCTTCAAATTTTGCTGCACAATGGAAGAGATCTGTTCACGACGGCTGTTGCCGGCGTTATACTGCAGCTCGAAGGAGAAACGTTTGCCGTCCTTGGTCAGAATGCCGTCGGATCCAAGCGTCCAACCGTCTTCCGCCAGCAATTGCTTCGCCTTCTCTGCATCATAGTTATAGTTGACGGCCGCTTCACCCGGGTCCGCCCATGAACCAGGCAGGAACGGGGCGTTCATGAGCTTGCCAGTCCCTTTCAACACGTTATCGACCATGCCTAGACGGTTCAACGCATGAGCGATTGCCTGTCTCGTCTTCTGGCCCTCGAACAGACTGAAGTTGTCCGGGAAGTTCTTCGGATCGAAGTTAAAGCCCAGATACTCATAACTTGGGCCCGGCGCCAGAACGACACGGAGGTTATCCCGCTTCTCTACTGCCGCCAATTGCGTAACAGGGATGGCTGATACCGTGTCGACATCACCTTTGATGAGCGCCTGAACCTCTGTATTTTGATCGGCATATATTTTATAGATGACTTTTGCAATATGAGGCTTCTTGGCTCCCCAATAATTCGGGTCTGCATCGACGCTTATATGCTGCTTCTGCTTCCATTCGGACCACTTCCATGGACCATTCGTTACAGTCTTGGCCGGATCCGTTCCGTATGCGTGCTGCTTCAATTCCTTAGGTGGCACATCTTTGAGTATATGACTAGGAGCAAGTGTGAGGATAAGGGAGTATATGAATGGTGCATAGACTTGTTTCAGTTGAATCTTAGCGGTATGTTCGTCGACCTTCTCGATGGAGTCCACCTTATCGTATGCGCTTATTCCCGGCGATCCGACTTCCGGATTGCGGGTGGCATTAATGGTGAAGATGATGTCATCTGCCGTAACCGGCGTGCCATCGGTCCACTTCGCCTCCGGCTTCAGCTTGACGGTATACGTCTTGCCATCTTCGCTAATCTGAGGTGGTTCTGCAGCAAGCGACCATGGCTCCGCTACGACATTGGCTTCGCGATCGAGATTATACAATTGCGCTAATATAAGCTTGGATACGTCTCCCGAAGAGGTGTCGCTCTGAAACACGGGGTTGACAGTCACGATGTCTGAGAAGGTGCCCATTGTAAGGGTTCCCCCGTCTTTCGGCGTCTTTGTTGTGTTTTCCTTCGCTGGTTCCGTCTGTGATGTATTCTCTGACGGTGTCGGTTCTTCTTTGGGTGGATTCGTCGCGGTGTTAGAACCACCGCACGCTGATAACAGCGTTCCAATAAGTACCATAATCAGCAATAAAGACATCCTCTTCTTTTTTACCACATTGTATCCCCTTTCATCTTTTCAAATATTTTGTGAAGGATATATTTACCTTTTCATTCTATCATCACGGCATATGCAATTGTAGTAAAATGATGGGAATTACTCTGTGCATTATCAAATATTTTCTAAAGATTGGATAAAGAATTCATGGATGGGCATTAGAGAACCTCTATCAGAAGATGAGCGCCCGAGTTTAGAGTCAGATTTTGTTTGTCGTTAATGTACCATCTGTCAAATAGTAAAGCATTGACTCTGTGACTCTGCATCACTAACGAAATGATTCGTTTATGCAATGGCACGATCAGATTGACGATGATTCGCTTCATCATCCTCTTTGCTTCATTCTCCCCATCATTCAGGAGGCGGCAGTCCAATGCCAACTCTGGGTCACTGCCATCACGTTCGGCCGCTTCATGGCATGGTATCTATACGAAACGGCATGTACCTTAACTCCATATTTTTCTTCCTGATTGTATGGGAGAATGAGGCTAAGGGCCATTGTACGGACGCCTGGCAACATATTAACGTTTCAAAGGGAAGAGGAGGCTGCCATTCTGTGTGAAAGGAGGAGTGAGGCAAGAAATGAAACTGGGCACACCTTTTTCGGGAAAGGTGACGTGACGATTCAAGGCGAAACACTTCTTCTATCCCCGTTTTTTATCAATTCTTCGTTTTGGCGCCTCACCGAGCTGCTTAAACATTCCTTACTGACAACAAAAGAGCGGCCATGGAATGCCGCTCTTCTTCAGTACGTTTTCAATGATGGCTCTGTATCCATATGCTGCTGCATTCGCAATTCGTCCGTGTCCGTGTACATATCTGCGTCCAGGTCCTTGAACTGGGTATGGTACAGCGCAGCGTACAAGCCATCTTGCTGCAGCAGCTGCTCGTGGCGTCCCCGCTCCACGATGCGGCCCTCTTCAAGCACGAGAATCTGCTCGGCCGCCAGAATGGTCGACAAGCGGTGCGCAATGACGACCGTCGTTCGTCCATGCATCAATTCCGCCAACGCGACTTGCACATACGCTTCGGACTCTGAATCGAGATGTGAGGTTGCTTCATCCAGAATTAAGACTCGCGGATTTTTCAGAACGGCACGCGCAATCGACAGACGTTGACGCTCTCCGCCGGATAACCGATGACCTCGTTCCCCTACGATCGTGTCGTAGCCCTGCGGCAAGCTCATAATCATGTCATGAATATATGCTTTGCGGCAAGCTTCCTCCAATTCTTCCTGCGATGCCCCCTCCTTCGCGAAGCGCAGATTATCAGCCACGGAAGCATGGAATAGGAATGATTCCTGTGTTACATACGCCACTTGCGCCCTAAGCGATGCCATCGTTACTTCCCGTACGTCATGACCGTCGATAAGCACGGACCCTTCCGTCACGTCATACAGGCGTCCGATCAGATTGATGAGCGTCGATTTTCCAGCCCCGCTCGGCCCGACCAGCGCCACCACTTCGCCAGGCGAAGCATGGAACGTGACATCATACAGCACTTCGCCGCCGTCTCCGTAGCTGAAGCTGACATGTTGGAATTGTATCTCTCCCTGCACCGCTGACAGCTCTGCGGCCTTCGGCTGATCCGTCACATCCGGCTCCATATCCAAATAGTCGAATATGCGCTGAAATACCCCCAGCGCGGTCACCACTTCCACATGCAAATTCAGCAAGGTGCCGAACGGCTGATACAGCCGGGATAAATAAGCCGCAAATGCGACAATCGCCCCAATCGTCATTGAGCCGTTAATGACCGCGTAACCGCCATACATATAGATAACTGCCGTCCCGAGCGGACCTAGCGTCGACACGAACATGAAGAACCAGCGGCCGACTAAGTTAAGCCGAACTTCCAGGTTCTGCACCTGGCGATTTTGCTCCGCGAATCTTGCTTCCTGCGCTTTCTCGCGCCCGAAGATGCGTGTGAGCATCGCCCCCGATACGCCGAACACTTCGCCAAGCTGTGAGGACATATCGGCGCGCACCTTCTGCGTATTGACACGGAGCTGCTTGCGGTAACGCGATACTTTGCGTACGGGAATCATCGATAATGGCAATATAAATATCGCAATTAAGGCAAGCTTCCAATCGAGCGTGAACAAGATGCCGATCGTCGTCAATACGATGACGACTTGTGTAAGCGACGAAACCGCGACGTTCGTGACCACATTCTGAATGGCTGCGACGTCATCGGTGACGCGCTGAATCACTTCGCCTGAACGAGAGGCCGTAAAGAAGCCCACGGATTGCCGCTGAAGGTTGCGGAACAGTCCTTGCCGCAGATCCGCCATAATACTTTGCGTCACCTGCGTATTCAAGTGGCTTTGCAGCACCCCGAGCATGCCGCTTACAAGCGGCAGTCCGACGAGCCACACTGCCAAAGTAAGCAATTGATGCGTATTTTTATCCGGTATCGCTTCATCAATAATCCGCTGCATCACAAGCGGTGGCAGCAGACCGATGACGGCGGCCGTTAGCGCTAACAGTATAATCAGTGCCAAGCGGGGCCAATAGCTCCGGAACAGCGCCCATATCCGCTTAAGTGATACGTCCTTCACCTCCACTCGTTTCGGCGTTCCTTGCCGTTCATTGATTCGCATCCCGTTTCCATTCCATCCTTGACGCATAGGCAGTTCTCCTTTTCATTCTTGTTCCTAGCATTGTCATACGATTAGCAATATTTGATATTGATTGGACTGATTGCTTTCTCTATACTTAATAGATATATTGTAACAATGATGCTAGTCATCTTCATAGTGCAAAAAATCCTCATCCTATCCATGATGAGGTAGAGGTTGCGATTGTTATTAGTATCTTCGTCAAGGCGGGAAGCGCCGATGAAGCGAAGAGAAAGGAACAGTCGCCGAAGTTCACGCTGCCCGCTTCCAGGGCGTGGGTTGGGGCTGTCGCCGAAAGGCGCTGCACTGTCATGCGGAGATTACCCATCCTCGCATGATGCGCTATCTTTGGAAGGGTATGATGAGGGGACGGCCTAGCGGCCTAACCGTTTGAACGTTATACGCTTCAACGGTTTTTTTGTTGTTCTCTCCTCCTTTCCGGCTATACTACACAAAGATACCAAAGGAGTGAAAGCGGACGTCATGAGTCAAGAACAAAATCAACAGCAGCTGCGCAGAAGTCTGAAGACGCGCCATCTGACAATGATCGCGCTTGGGGGCTCGATCGGTACCGGATTGTTTCTCGCGAGCGGTGGCGCTATAGCCCAAGCAGGTCCGGGGGGCGCGCTCGTCGCGTATATTTCCGTTGGCATTATGGTGTACTTCCTAATGACGAGCTTGGGGGAGTTGGCTACATATATGCCAGATTCCGGCTCGTTCAGCACGTATGCCACCCGTTACGTCGATCCGGCTTTCGGATTCGCGCTCGGCTGGAACTTCTGGTTCAACTGGGCGATTACGATCGCATCCGAGTTGGTCGCAGCAACGCTTATTATTAAATATTGGTATCCCGAGAGCAATTCGTTTATATGGAGCTTATTGTTCTTGAGCATCATTTTTCTATTGAATTTTTTATCCGTCAAAGGATACGGAGAATCGGAGTATTGGTTCGCCATTATAAAAATTACGACCGTCATCATCTTCCTCGTCGTCGGTATTTTAATGATTTTCGGCATCTTGGGCAGCGAGCGCATCGGCTTTGAAAATTTCCATGTTGGTGACGCGCCGTTCCACGGCGGATTTTTCGCCATTCTCGGCGTCTTTATGGCGGCAGGTTACTCGTTCCAAGGGACGGAACTCGTCGGCGTCGCAGCTGGAGAGAGCGAGAACCCGCGTGAGAGCGTTCCGCGCGCCATCCGTCAGGTGTTTTGGCGTATATTGCTCTTTTACGTCTTGGCGATTTTCGTCATTGCGTTAATTATTCCGTATACGCACCCGAGCTTGCTTGCCAGCGATTTGAACAATATTAACACGAGCCCGTTCACACTTGTGTTCGAGAGAGCTGGCTTCGCCTTCGCGGCGGCGGTCATGAATGCCGTCATTCTCTCGTCCGTGCTCTCAGCCGGCAACTCCGGCATGTATGCGTCCACGCGCGTGCTGTGGGTGCTGGCGAAGGAAGGCAAGGCGCCGAAGTTCCTCGCGAAGCTGAACAAGCGCGGCATTCCAATCAATGCGCTGCTCTTGACAACTGCCGTCGGGATGCTCGCCTTTCTCGCCAGCTTCTTCGGAGACGGTGTCGTCTACTTGTGGCTCCTGAACGCGTCCGGCATGTGCGGCTTCATCGCTTGGCTCGGCATTGCCGTCAGCCATTACCGCTTCCGGCGCGCCTTCGTCAAGCAAGGCCACGATCTGAAGGAGCTGCCTTACAGAGCCCGCTTTTTCCCGTTCGGACCAGTATTCGCATTTACGCTTTGTATGATCGTTATTCTCGGTCAGAACTATCAAGCGTTTATCGGCCATACGATTGATTGGAAAGGTCTTCTCATGACATACATCGGGCTGCCGCTCTTCTTAGCAATATGGCTCGGTTATAAATGGAAGCACCGCACGAAGGTCATTCCACTTGAGGAATGCAAATTCGACCATAAATAAGGAGCTTCCTCATCATGAAGCGAGTCCGCACCAGACCCGTTGCGCGCCATGCCATAGGCAGCGTGGCAAGTCGGGTGCGGGCTTTTTTATTTGCGGCAAACTTTCAATGAAAAGCTATTAGCGGCAAGCTTCAAGCGAAATTGCTGTAATCCGCCCAAACGGTGCACTCTCAGCTCGCAATAGTTCCGTTATAACCGCTATGTAGCGGCTGTGCAGGACGGCATGGCGTCACGCGTGGAGCGTGTGCGTTAGTGGCGCATTCGCTTTCAGTGTGTTCAGCACATGCAGTGTGGTCGCACATGCTGCACGGTCGCACATGTTTTGTGGTCAGCACACGCGGCACGGTCGCACATGCTGTGTGTCACACCTTTTTCGTGTACGCATATTTCTACTAACAGGCGCTTTTTCTCACAAACCGTCACGATTGTGCTTCGCATTAGTCTGCAGTGTGTACTCATGATCTGTACTAGCAGATCGAGTTCGTCCATACAGCGTCTCAATCTTGCTTCGTGCTCTCTTCGAAGCCTATTCGTCCAACCGCAGCGGCTCCCCCCTCCACCATTGGATTATGTCCAATGGAATATGAAAAATAGACAGATGAGGTGGGCTTACGTTGGATTATGTACAGTAGATTTCAGAGATAAAGCGCTCTTTATCGGAAATATGAAGAATCCATTGGATGTTTTCCAATAGAACGCTTATTCTTCTCACTAATCAATAAAATCCACTGTACATTTTCCAATGAAAATAGCAGGCAACAAGAATAGCAGACGGAAGCAGCCTACTACTCGACAGGCGCTATGAAGCTTTTTTCCATGGAAAAGTAAACTTATTATTTACGTAACTGTGTCCGCTTTATATGATTCTATATCCACTTTTGTAACTACTCTGCACCATTCTTTAATTCAGTTGAATCCGTTGGAATCGACTTCTACGCACCACTGCAGCAGTTATGTATCGACTTGGCATCAGCTTCGATAAGCGGTTCTACATAAGTTTTGCATATACTTGGCATTAGCTTGTGAAACAGCTCTGCATCATACTAGGTTCCAGATCTTTGTCAGATCTTTGTCAGATCTTTGTCAGTTCTGTTCCAGCACTCGTTCAGATCTGCCCGAAGTCATGATTAGCACTCCCTCAGTTCTGCATCAGAACTGCATAAATCTTGGCCCAAATTCTTACTCGGTACTACTCCTTGTTTCTACTCTTAAGTTGCAATTGCTCTCATCCATTCTGTTCTACTCTTGCTCTGCCTCTGCTCTCACTGTTCTGTTCTACACTCGAGCTGCATTTGATTTAATCGGTTTTACTCCTTGCTTCTACTCTCAAGCTGCAATTGCTCTCATCCATTCTGTTCTACTCTTGCTCTGCCTCTGCTCTCACTGTTCTGTTCTACACTCGAGCTGCATTTGATTTAATCGGTTTTACTCCTTGCTTCTACTCTCAAGCTGCAATTGCTCTCATCCGTTCTGTTCCACTCTCGAGCTGCAGTTGCTCTCACTGTTCTGTTCTACACTCGAGCTGCATTTGATTTAATCGGTTCTACTCCTTGCTTCTACTCTCGAGCCGCATTTACTCTCATCCGTTCTGCTCCACTCTCGAGCTGCATGCGATCTCATCAGTTCTGCTCCACTCTTTAGCTGCAGCTGCCCTCATCACTTCGGCCAGTTCTATGTCCTTCTTGTGTAGCCTCGCGTGCTCCCGTTGATGATTTAGACACCTGGTTATAGAAGCAATGTAAGCTATATGTCCTTCCCGTGCGCAACTAATGTAGTCCATGCGGACAACTCAAAAGCTAAATTCGTGAATAATTGGTTAATCATGTATATTAGTCAACATCCTTCCATACACTAACGTCCGAGCCGAACCCTATCCCGAAGCAAAGAGGTGGATGTATGGATCCCGTAACAATGGCCCGTGCCTTATTCGGCACCTCCATGGCCTTTCATATTTTATTTGCCACATTAGGGGTAGGACTGCCCCTTATGATTGTGTTCGCCGAAATTATGTACTGGCGCAAGAAAGACCGGGACTATGCCGTGCTCGCACGGCGCTGGACGAAAGCGCTCGGTATTCTGCTCGGCGTCGCGATTCCATCCGGCACGATCGTAGGCGTCATGCTCGCCCTCTTGTGGCCCGGATTTATGGAAATCGTAGGACAAGTGATCGCCGTCCCGTTTCAAGTCGAAATCTGGGCTTTCTTCTTCGAGGCGCTGTTCATGGCCATTTACTTGTATGCCGCCGATCGCCTGTCTTCCGGCATGCGCATCTTAAGCGTGTTCTTCGTCATGGTAGGTGCCAGCGCCTCGGCAGTGCTTATTACCGATGCCCAAGCGTGGATGAACACGCCGACCGGCTTCAAGCTCGTGGACGGCCAGATTACCGATGTCGACCCTTGGGCCGCCGTCTTCAATCCGTCCTTCTTCACGTCTGCCCAGCATGTGTTGACAACCGGCTACATGACCGGAGCGTTCTTCATCGTCACTTCAGCCGCCGTTATGCTGCTCAAACATCGGCAAGACGAGCGCGAAGCGGCCTATCACCGCAAAGGCCTAATGCTCGGGCTCGTCATCGGCTTAGTCATGTCGCTCATAACAGCCATGAATGGGCATGCGACCGCCCAATCCCTGCATAAGCACAACCCGGAGAAGCTTGCGGCAGCGGAGGGGCTGTTTCAGACGACGACACATGCTCCGCTCGTCATTGGAGGAATTCCCGATCCCGAGACGCAGACCATTAAGTATGGCATCGAAATTCCCGGCATGCTCAGCTTCCTTGCCGCGAATTCGTTCGATACTGAAGTGAAAGGATTGAACGAGATTCCAAGGGAAGACTGGCCGCCGCTGTTCGTCCACACCTTGTTCAATCTTATGGTGCTCATCGGATTCGGATTGCTTGGCCTCTCGTTCGCAGTCGTCATGTGGCGCGCCTTCACCCGCAAATCACCGCGGCCGTTCCCGCGCTGGTTGATGCACCTCTTCGTGTGGACTGGCCCCTTGTCTATGCTGGGCATCGAAATCGGCTGGATTTTCAGCTGCTCAGCAAGGCAGCCATGGACAATCTACCGCGTGCAGCGCACGACGGATGCTGCCCTGAAGAGCGACAGCATGGGCACGTTGTTCTTGCTATTCGTCACCATCTATGTCGTGCTCTTAATTATGACTTCGCTGGTCATGCGCCATTACTTCAAGCGTCATCCCGTCTCCGCCGATTTGATCGAGCATGCGGAAGATGCGAATGACACTAAGGGGGCATTCTCATGAGCGACGCCACGATTGCGATTACGGTACTGTGGATCTTCCTGTTTATTTATTCGCTCCTCGGTTCGGTTGATTTCGGAGCGGGATTCTGGGCAATGATCTTCGGGCGGAGGAGTGCAGATGGAGACACAAAAGCCGCGGGCTTGGCGAATCGCTTCCTATCCCCATCGTGGAAAATTACGAATACGTTTCTAGTGCTGTTCGTCGTCGCGCTGGTCGGATTCTTCCCGCGGGCGACGTTCTCGCTAGCCTCGCTGCTCTTGGTTCCCGTCTGCCTGGTGCTCATCTTGCTTACGCTTCGCAGCGCCTTCATGGTATTCAGCTACTCCGTGCATTCCTATGATCGTGCGCTGCGCATCATTTCCGGCATCACGGGGCTGTTGATTCCCGGCCTACTCGTTGCGGTGCTGGCGGTGACTTTGGGCGGGATCGTAACGGAAGCGCCAGACGGCACGCTAGCGCTGAATTACGGCAAGCTGCTGACCAGTCCGACGCTGTATGCGCATTTGGCATTCGGCTACGCCACGGAACTGTTCTTCTCTGCGCTGTTCCTAGCCGACTATGCCCGGGAAGCCCGGGACATGACTACCTATAGAACATACCGCCGCTTAGCCGTCATTTTTGGGCCGCTCAGCCTTATCGCAGCGCTTGGCGTCACGTTCACGATGCTGCCTGAGGCTTCATGGATAATCGCCCGCTTCCGGGAGCAGTGGCTGTGGTTCCTGCTGTCGGCCGCCGCCTTCGGCATCGGATATGGCTGCTTGTTCATCAAGCGCAGGGGTGGCTTCATCGGCAGCACGCGCTTGGCCGTTATTTTCGTCGCCGTGCAGTATGCATTAGCGAGCTTCGCCTACGGCAGGGCGCACTTGCCCTATATCATCTACCCGCAGCTTACGCTGGAGGCTGGCTTCACGAACCCCGCCATCTTCCGTTCACTGCTTATCGGATACATTGTGAGCACCATCCTGCTTATCCCGGTGTTCATCCTGTTCTGGAGGCTGTTCCTGAAGGACCGGCGCTACCTTGAACAGGAATGAGATGTGATAATCGCCAGACACAACAGCAACAGGCCTTGTCCCACGCATCTGCGTAATGGGCAAGGCCTGTCCATTGCTATAAGATAAGTTATTCCGGCATTTGAATCTCCACAATCAGGTCGTCACTGTCTTGTAAGGAGGACACGCGATACTCTAGCGGAGCGGACAGACCAGCCGCATCCAGCATATCATGCAGATCGGAGCGAAGCTGCAGTTCGCTCCCCGTATACCGGATTTGGAAGCGGTCGCGTCCAGATTGTCTAGCCGCCAGGAAGCGATCCGTCAAATCCGCCACATCCCGTATCGCTCTGTCCGGCAGGAGCACGTCTGCGCTCCATACCTTTTCCAGCTGAACTGCCAATTGCTTCAATCCCTCGTCATCGCTCTGATGCATCTGCAGCAAAGCTTGTTCATACGGCTCAACCACCTGCGGAATATTGTCCGATTTCCACGAATGATCCATACGCATTTCCGCATCAGTACGCAAATAATACGTGTACCTGACTTGTGCGCCCCGGTCAGGCAACGGATCATCCCACGTTGCATCGATGTGATACCACTTGCCATCCAACTGAACCATATTCCACGCGTGGAGCATGCCGCCCGCTTCTCCTTCGACTATGATGCTCGGAATATCGGCTTCTTCGAACATCGCCTGCATGAGCAGCGCATAGCCTTGACATACCGTCTTCCCTTCGGTCAGCGCCTCGTAGGCGGTGAATTTCGTCATTGCCTCGTCATAGGCTACATTGCTCACAATATAATCGTGAATCGCTTTCACTTTTACGTGTGGAGAGTCGTTACTGTTCGTGATGTTAGCCACGATCTCTTTCGCCTGATTTCGCACATATAACGATTGCGTATACGTCTCACGGTAATCGACATACACAGTGACATTGGCGTAATCGCTGCCGCCCTTCCATTTGAATGAATATTTGCTGACATTGTAGCGTATGAACGGATCGGAATAGAGCGCTTCCGACAACGCTTTACTGACCTGGTCCGTCAGTGTATCCGTACTTCCATCATATCGGAAGGAAGACATCGTTTCGCGTAAGGTGAATCGTTCACTGAGCCAATCGCGCATCTCTTGGTTTTCATGCAACGTCACTTGAGAGGATTGAGCTTCGACGGTAGGCCATATAGCAAAGCCTGTAATAATTCCTACGGTAATACCGCCAAAAAACAATACGCGAAACATGGATAACCAAGAGCGTTTGCGCTTCAACTCGCCTATTTCTTGGGGGTACCTTATGCCGTTCTGAGCCTTAAAATCGAACAACCGCATCACCACCTTCGCTTCGACGGTGTTGTCCCGCCTATGCTGGTACGAATCGTAACATAGGCAATTTGCAGATGCTGTCTAGTTATGGAGTGGATATAATCGAGGATGTTTCGTTCCGTTTCTATCACGATCGACAAGCTGTGGCAGCAAGAGAGCATTTCTCAGAAGATGGATGGCCCTTGTGTACCCGTTATCGAGTAGAGAAAAAGACGACTGATAGCGAATGCATGCGACATTTGCCTAAAAAAAAGCACAAGAGGAAGAAAATAAAATTCTTCGTCTTGCGCCTATTATGAAGAGTTGCGATTCAAATGCTGCCGCAAAAATGGCATCACTTCCGTCCAGAACGCAGGGTCTCTGTCCGAACTGCTATGGCCGTCTGTATCCACAAACAGATGCGGCTGATGATAAGACAACCGCTGCAGCACATTTTCCAAATCGCTGGCAGGAATATAGCCGTCGTTGCGGGAATGGACCAGCAGCAGCGGTACTCTTCCCTCTGTGCGCGCATAATTGCCGGACAAGCTTTTCGCCAGATCCAGACCGTCGTAGACGGCAGTTGGAATCTGGGAACGATACAGCCAAATACGCGGTATGACCGTTGCAAGCGGAAACGTGGGCAGCTTATGCCGCTTCAGCTCTGCCGCAACCATCGTTAACGGACGGGAAGGCATTGAATCGGTAACGACAGCCTGGACGGCCAGCCCTTCATCCAACGCCAAGACAGCGCCGAAGCCGCCCAATGAATGTCCAATCACTCCGATGCGCTCGCCGTCCACATCCGGACGCTTCCGCACGTAGCGCACCGCAGCCAGCAAATCGTCCCGGAACAATAATGCGGATGGCGCCTTCACCGATCCGCTCTCTCCGTGACTGGTTACATCATACATGAGCACATTAAAGCCCGCATCTGTGAGCGGATAAGCATAACGAAGCACACGCGCACGATTGGAGCCCCAACCATGTGCAACAATGATAACCGGGGCCTTTTTGACTGGCGTATTCCCTTTTCCCCAGATGAACCAGCCTTGAAGCGTAGCGCAGCCTTCAAACGTTACCCGATCAAAGGGACGCTCGGGCTCGGTGCTCACCGGAATTTGCCGTGGGGACTGACTCTTTACCGCCAACGCCCAAGCTCCACCCGCTGCGCTGCTGACGAGAGCCAGGGCACCCACACCATATGTCCAAAGCATAGCCACTAATATCGCCTCTCTTTTATGATTGCCTCACGTTCATTGTCTATCTATTATACTTCACTCGCAGCAGCGTTATCCGAAGCTCCCAGGCGCAAAATTTCTATGGTCAGATAAACGTATAGCAATTACCCGTTCTCCAGCGCTTTTTCCTGCACGGTTAGAACAAAGCGTTGGGCGTGCTGCGCCAGCTGCTCGAACTGTCCTTCTTGAATATAGTCGGTACGCACCAGCTTGGAGCCCAGGCCGAAGGCAGAAGCACCCGCCTTCAAGTAATCCGCAACGTTGTTCATGTCCACTCCGCCCGTGGCAATGATAGGAATGTGCTGCAGCGGACCGCGGATTTCCCGAATATAATCCGGACCAAGCGTTCCGATCGGGAACAGCTTGATCGCCTTCGCCCCAGCTTTCCAGGCACGAACGATTTCCGTCGGTGTAAGCACACCAGGCCACACATCCACACCGCGCTCAGCCGCAAAGGAGATGACCTCCTCGTCCAAATTCGGAGAAATGAAAAACTGTGCTCCGCATGCGAACGCCTCTCGGGCTTCATCAAGATCCGTTACTGTTCCCGCGCCGATATATGCCCTACCGTCGAACCGTTCCCGCCAGCGGTGGATGATCTTCGCAGCGCCTTCCGTATTCATGGTCACTTCCATGAAGCGGACGCCGCCTGTCACCAGCGCCTCACCGGCAAGATCGGCCGCCTCTCCGGTAAAGCCGCGAAAAATAGCTATGATGCGTGTCTGCAGCATCTGCTCCGTTATGGAGATACCGGCTGCCGTTATCGAGTTATCGATTTTCATCGTTGCTTTATCGGCTTCCGTCATCATCTGCCATTCCCCCTTTCTTGTTCTCCGGACGTATTCAACAGCTCGCTTACATTGCGCCTCCGGCAGCTGCATGACGCAACTTTTCCGCCCGATTCTTCGCAAAAGCCGCGCTGCCGATCACTCCGCCATCATCAATCAACTCCCCTGGACGGATCGTCAACCGCTCCAAATAACCGTAATAGACCGAGCGCTGCAGCGTATCGCGCACCGATGTGAACAGTCGTTCTCCAGCCAGTGCCCCGCCGCCTCCGATGACGATAACGTCCGGACTGAGGAGCGAGATGGAGTACGCCAAACCTTTGCCAAGCACTTGGCCAGTATAGGTCAAAATGTCGACAGCGAGCGCATCGCCTTCGTCATAAGCTTGCGAGACATGAGCGGCGCTCAGTTCCCCGCGCTCGTATGACTCACGCAGAATGCTGTCTCGGCCCGCTTCCAGCGCTTGCTTCGCTTGGCGCACGATGCCCGTGGCGGAGACGACCGACTCCAAGCAGCCCGTAAGTCCACAGCCGCATGGTGTCGTTTCGCCGTCAATCGCTACATGTCCCAATTCGCCCGCCATGAAACCGCTGCCGTAATACAATTCACCGTTCACCACGGTAGCAGCTGCCAGCCCCGTTCCGATGGTCACACCGTGCACGACACCCGCTCCACGTCCTGCTCCGCTCATCGCTTCGCCATATACATACATGCGCACATCATTATCTATAAAAACAGGTACGCCAACCTTGACACTCAACCGTCCGGCAACGTCCACGTCATGCCACTTCAAATTGGATGCAAAGATGCTGACACCGCGCTCCGGATCAATAAATCCCGGAATGCCGGCTCCGACAGCAAGCAAGTGGCTGCGATCCAGCCCCGTTTTCGCGAACAGCTCATCAATCATATCGGCCATCTTATCCAAAACGTGATCAACGCCGAGGGCTGCTTCCGTCGGCCGCTTCACCTTATCCACCATCTCGTAACGCTCGTTCACGAGGCCGCACACGATGTTCGTTCCACCTAGATCGATTCCTATCATATATTGCATGACTTCTCCACCTTGCCTTCCTTATAGCTGTGATTTATCCGTATTATATCACGGAGCAGTCAACTTTTTGATTGAAAAAATCATAATCCAATTGTTGTGAATATACAACGTATTCATCGTACATTCGAGCTTTTCTGGATGTCAATGACTGCTTCTCACTTCAAGCGTTCGCCATAATTTCGCCTTAAATTTGCCTCAAACTTGGAAACAATATTAAAGACGAACTTGGTACAAATCGCTATAATAGTACTGTGATGTATGTCACACGCGCCACGCGCGATAAATCACAGCCAATTACAGCAGCAGAGCAGCCAGCCAGTTCTAAGCTGCCGTGAATCATTGTGCAGACTTAAATGCTCTCGATTCCCTACAGTATATTAGGTACTTTGCTTCCGGAGCGAGTCTGCTAACGCGGCTTGCCGGTCAACCGTTATTCAAGAGACCCCGGTTCAAGTATTATTTTAATTCGGATTGTAAGAGGTGAATGACCCATGACGTATGTAGACATTAGCAATATAAGCCCGCAATTGTTCGTAACGGTGCTTTTTTTCCTGCTTATCGTATGCCCGCTTCTCAGTCTCGGTGTAGTTCGTTTCTTCCAACAGCGTGTGAAGGCCGGAATTACTTATATCGCTTCCGCGGTCGTATCTTACGTCGTCTTTCTCATCGTTGCGGACTTTGTGGCCAAGACCTGGAGCTGACTCTTTCTTCGAAGGAGTCGGCTTTTTTTCTCGTGCCTCAAGAGGCTCCCGGTCCCGTATTCCTGACATTCCATCTTCACAATGCACCTACACGTCCGCTTCCCGTCTCATGACGAAATAACGAAACAATGCGTCTTCAAAGCGGTATTCTGTCAACCCTACTGTCGCGAAGCCGAATGACTCGTAAAAATGAACCGCCTTCGCATTGCTTTCCAGTACAGCAAGCCAGACGGCAGAAGGGACAGCTTGTTCCATTCGTGCCAGGCAGACGTTCATAAGCTCACGCCCGATACCGTGACGCTGGAAATCAGCTTGCACATAAATTTTTTGCAGTTGCATCGGATGCGGCGTATCGACGGATTCATGGCCTGAACCGTCCTTCAGCTTCATGTAGCCGGCAGGCTTCCCATCCCAATAGGCCACATAGAAGTGATTGTGCGGCTTCTGCAAGCTCACAGCCAGCTTCCCCGGGGCGAACGTCGCTTCCACATATTTTGCGAGCGTATCAGGTTGGAACAGTTCCCCGAACGTTTCTCGAAACGTCGCTGCTCCGATCTCCGCCAGCAATTCGGCGCATTCCTCACCCACATGTACAATCTCGATCACGTTATCACATTGATTTTCCGTCTTCAGTCGATCCATATAATTCTCCCTTTCTCTATAAAGCATAATGTTGATATTTGCGTAATGCGAACTAATGTTCTATTATGTAAACATTACTCCCTATTCTGTGAAGTTGCAACTATGAATTTTGCAACGAATATCTGTTTGCATAAGATTAAAATACTGTATTCGGACAAGCACCCGCGTGTACCCAAAAAAATGAATGTGCCGAAATCATTGACTTATTGTTAAAAGGTGCTATAACTATATAGAGTCATGAACATAATTTCATATTCCTCGTTAGGTGAGGCTCCTATGTGGAGATATGCTGCTGCCCAAAAATGTCGAGAGACGCCAATGGGTCAACAGAAACCATCGACTTAAGGTGGTTTTTAACGTAGCTGGATGTCGCGTGCGTCATTCCTATGCCACATAGTGCTAAAACTCAACGAATAGAGGGCAATGGCACTTGTATTTGCTATATTTTTTAGCATGTAAATTTGCTGCGTATACCAAACATCCTCTTCGTTGCGGATGTTTTTTTCTATTTCAGGAGGTGATGAGAGATGGATGGTTCCCCCAGTCCCGAACCGCATAGCAAGCACAACAGCACATTCATAATTATATTTGGAGAACGTCCGTCTCTTATCATCTAACGAAGAGATGGACCATGAAGGAGGTCCATTACTATGGTATTAGCACCTGTTGTCATTGGAAATTACAAAGAGGATTCGGCTGGCAAGCTGATGAAAACTCAGTTCCTTGCCATTCATGAAACATTTACGGTTGAAGAAGCCATTGCTTATTACCGCAAGCATGGAAAAAACATGACGAATATTTATTATATTTATATTACGGACCACAAAGGATTGTTGAAAGGCGTCATCTCCGTAAGAGAATTATTAACTGCCGAAGATCATACTCGTGTTCAGGATATTATGATTAAGCAAGTGGTGTCGGTTACAGCCGACGTCGATCAGGAAGCGGTCGCTAAAATATTTGAGGAAAAAGATCTGGTGTCGATTCCAGTGCTGCACCAGTCGCAGCTGGTCGGCCTCATCGATGTCGATGATATTCTAGATGTCGTGCGGAAGGAAGCGACGGAAGATTTTCATAAGATGGCGCCAGTTACGTCCTTTGCGCAAAACTTGAAAACAGCAAGTATTTACACACTCTACAAAAAACGCATCCCTTGGCTCATTATTCTCGTCTTCATGAATATATTCTCAGGAGCGGGTATCGCCTCTTTTGAAGATTTAATTGCCACGAACGTGGCCCTGGTCTTCTTCCTGCCTCTGCTCATAGACAGTGGCGGTAATGCGGGTTCTCAAGCATCCACGCTCATGATCCGGTCCATGGCTGTGGGGGACATTAAGCTAAGAGATTGGTTCAAGCTGTTCACGAAGGAAGTATCGATCGCGTTCTTCCTCGGCATCACGATGGCGTTGGCCGTTGCAAGCATCGGGTGGTTCCGCGGCGGAATCGATATTGCCGTTATCGTTGCGCTAACGATGGCAGTTATTGTTATGGTCGGCAGCTTAATCGGGATGTCGCTCCCGTTCATTTTCAGCAAATTGAAGCTTGATCCTGCAACAGCGAGCGCACCGCTCATTACGTCCATTGCCGATATTTGCGGCGTCTTGATTTACTTTTCCATCGCATCTGCGTACTTAAATCTGTAAAGAGCAAGGTTGCGTTAACCCGCTTGCCGTTGGACTGCATACCTACATTTTCCCAATAAAAAAAGAGGGCGCTTGGGCCCTCTTTTACTCTATCTTGATTCTGTTATACTATCCTTCTTGCTGCTCTGCGTTATCGTCCTGATTGCCTTCCGTCTTGGTCACCTGGAGGCCAGCTCCCTTATAAAAATCGGACTTCAACGTGTTAAATTGGGTCGTATAGTCATTGAACTGTGTCTTTAATTCCTCCACTTGCCGGTATACTTCATTCCGTTCGGAAATCCCTGTCGTAATCGACTTCAGCTTCGTATTTTGCGACTTCAATTCGTCATAGATGAATTGCTCGCGTTCCAGCCATTGACCATACTTCTCATGCAATGCCTTGAACGTGTCATATCGCTTCACATAAGCGGTGTATGCCTGTTCCGCCTGCTTCTTCAACTCTTCATCCTTCAGCTTAGCGATGGCCTTATCCAATTCTCCCATCTGGCTGCGCGCATCATCAAGGTGAACCTTCACTTGCTCAATCGCCTGTTTGCGTTCTTCCAACGCTTTGTTCGTATTATCAATCAACGTTTGCACGTTGCGATTGTCTGTTTTCCCTTGATCTAAAATATTGATATATTGCTTCTCGTCCTTATCTTCCAACGTCTTCAACGTTTCCAAGGCGGCCGTAACGTTCACTTCTGCCGAAGAAGCCTTCTCGAACGCTTCGAATATCTTCGTCGTCGGCGCAGCGCCGCATCCGGTCAATCCTACTACTACAGACAACAATGCCGCGATAGCGGTAAATTTCTTCCAGCTTGCCAATCTCTTAACCTCCCAGTCCGGATGCTATAATCGCTTATCGTGATGGAAATTGCATACGAAATGCGCATTCGGGTCATACACTTCAAATTCATAGCCCTTGCTCTGAATATATTCAATAATGGAAGGCAAAGCTTCCAATGTCTGCTGACGATCGTGAAGAAGAATAACTTCCACATCTGCCGTTAACGTTCCTTTGATCTGCTCGAGAATCCGGTTCGGCTGTCCGATAAACTTCCAGTCAAGCGAATCGAGCGTCCAATCCCACATCTTAAAGCCCGCATCCGCAATATCCTTGCGGAACGACTCGCCGATTTGCGGCGCGCTGCCGTATGGTGCCCGAATTAGCGTCGGCTTGAATCCGGTCAGATTCTCCACGATACCCTGCGCTTCCTGGAACTCCTTGATGAAATTCCCTGAACCGCCGCTTTTATAGAGCTTGTTGAAGTCGTGCGTCATGCTATGTAGCCCAGGATAATGGCCCTCTTCTACCATTCGCTTGACGGCATCCGGATAAGTGTTCATATTATCGCCCAACATGAAATAAGTCGCTTTAATATCGTGTTGCTTCAATAAGTCCATCATATCGTTAGAGTATTTACTCGGTCCGTCATCGAACGTCAAATAGGCAACTTTGCGAGTCATGCCATTAAACTCTTTCGGTATCTCTTTCTCTTTCGCCGCCGAGGCGAACGTGGCTACTTCCGTCACGATCAGATCGCTGCCAGAGGCCGATACCGTGCCTAGCAAGCTCTTCCCTGCGGCATATATGCCTATGCCGATTGCCACAAATAACAAAAACAGAATCGTACGTCCTATAAATTTCTTACGACTTCTCCGGCGACGTTTGCCGACCGTCACCCTTCCTCTATCCACCATTCTACATATCCACTTCCTTCTAGCGACTTCGTTCGACATTACTATAATATAAATCTACCATTTTGGCATTACAGAAACGTTACAAGATAAGAAGTTTTGTCAAAAATTTAGATACAATGTTGTTACCATTTTAGGGAGCGGCTGTAATGGCGCTTACAAATGAGAAAAATGACCTTTGTTCGCTCTAACTGCATTTGTGCACTGTTTCTGCCTTCTTCCGATATATGGCCGTTGAGCTGTAAAAATGCATACACTTTACTTACAAAAACGGCAAAAAAACCGACGCTGATTAAAAACCAGCGTCGGCTCTAACATCCGCACCACGGGGTGTGGATGACTTCATGATGGATGTATAGTCTTACTGTCTGCTGTCCGTGTGGCGAGAGACGACGTGCTGCGGCATGCCGTTCAAATAAGCCGCAATATTGCCAGAAGCAATATCCAGCAAGCGGCGTCTCGCTGCTTGGGACGCCCATGCCATATGGGGCGTAATGATAATCCGCTCTTGCTTAGCAATGAGCGGGTGATGCTCCTGCGGCGGTTCCTCGGACAGCACGTCGAGCAGGGCGCCCTCAATTACATATTGCTCGACTGCTTCGGCTAACTCAGCTTCATTAACGAGCGCGCCCCGCGCGGTATTTATCAGAACTGCCGTCGACTTCATCCGATTCAAGAACGTCTTGTTCACCATACCCTTCGTCTCATCATTTAACGGACAATGAAGAGAGACCACATCGGACTGTGCCAGCAGTTCGTCCTGCGTCACAACTTGAACATGCGGAACGTTCAGCGCATTTCGCTGGCTGCGGGAGGTAATCAGCACCCGCATGCCGAACGCATGCGCCAATTGCGCTACCTTCTGTCCGATGCGGCCATACCCGATAATGCCGAAGGTCTTCCCCGCCAGTTCCGTCTGCGGAGTCAGCCAGAAGCTGAAATCTGGTTGTCGGGACCATGCACCCCGTTTTACGGCCTGATCATGAGCTTCTACTCGGTGGCACCATGACAGCAGCATGGCAAATACGTATTGGGCAACGGTATCCGTTCCGTATGAAGGCACGTTCGTAACGGTAATGCCCTGTTGAATTGCTGCTTCCACATCGACGACATCATAGCCTGTCGCCAGCACTCCGATGTAACGCAATTGCGGCAGCTGCCGCAACGTCTCGCCCGTCAAAGGCGTCTTATTGGTGAGTATGATAGACGCTTCTCCTACACGACTTACGATATGTTCCGGCTCTGTCCGTTCATATGTGCTCAATTCCACAATCGAAAGCGGCAGGTTCGCCGCCTCCGCTACAGCGGAACGCACCACTTCCCAGTTCAAGTCGCCCGGGTTAAGCGCGTATCCATCCAATATGACGATGTTCATCCGTAAGCATCTCCCTTGGACCTTCTCTACATAATCGCGCTTGCTGAGATGTTGCCGGTCTTAGTCGTCCTGCTTCGACAGCGCCGCCTTCAGCAGCTCGCCCAAGTTGTTGCCTATCGGCTCTTGCTTCTCGTATTGCTTGACTAACTGCCGTTCTTCCCGCTTGCGGACCTTGCCTCCGCCTTCCTCCAGCTTCTCCGTAATGTTGCACGGCAGACACTGGACGAATTTCCCCGCCTTGCCGATCTTGAATTCCATCTTCTTATGGCACTGCGGGCAGCGGCGATTGGATAGATTCTTCTCCTCGGAGCGTTTGTATTCGCATGATTTGCTCGAGCAGATGAGCCGTGTGCCGCGCTTGCCCTTGCGTTCCATGAGGCGAGAACCGCACTCTGGACAGAAGCGATTGGTCAAATTGTGCGGCTTGTATTCGGCAGCACTCGTCTTCACTTCACTGACCAATTGCTCTGTCATCTGCCGGATATGCGTCATGAATACGGACGTGCGCGCTTCACCGCGCGCAATTCGTTCCAGTTCCCGCTCCCATTCAGCCGTCAACTCCGGTGACCGCAGCTGTTCGGATACGAGGTTAATCAGCTGTGTCCCCTTGCCGGTCGGTTGAAGCGATGAGCCCTGCCGCTCAATCGTATCCGACGAGACCAGCTTCTCGATAATATCTGCGCGTGTCGCCGGCGTGCCGAGTCCATGCTTCTCCATCTGGGTGAGCAGCGTTGCTTCCGTATATCGGGCAGGCGGCTTCGTACGGTCACGACGGGTGAAGACGCGCTTGACATTCAAGCGGTCCCCCTGGGACAAGCTTGGGAAACGCTGCTGCTCTTCCTTCCAAGAAGACCGCGCATCGCCGTCCTCCCCCTCGGAAGACGCGTCGTCCCAATCGTCCTCATATGCTTTGCGCCAGCCGGAATCCAGCATCGTCCGGCCCTTGGCATACAGACGTTCACCGCCCATTTCGACGACAATGGTCATTTGCTCATAACGTACCGGCGGGAGGAATAGCGAAATAAAGCGGCGCGCGATCAGATCGTACAGCTTCCGCTCGTCCGATGAGAGCGCCGCTAGCCGCAACGGTTCATCGGTCGGAATGATAGCATGATGATCCGTCACCTTGCTGTCATCGACGATCCGCTTCGTCACTGGCAGCTTCGAGCGCAGCAGCGGTCTGACCAGTGCTGCATAAGGACCAACCGCCATAGCATCCAACCGCTCCGGCAGCGTGCTCGTCATATCAGACGATAAATAACGGCTATCTGTGCGCGGATACGTAACGAGCTTATACTGCTCGTACAGACGCTGCAGCACGTTCGAGGTCTGCTTGGCCGAGAAGCCGTAGCGGCGGTTCGCGTCACGCTGCAGCTCGGTTAAATCATATGCGAGCGGATGCGGTTCACTCTTCGCCGCCTTCTTCAATTCGGCAACAACCGCCTGCTTGCCCTGCAAGCGGCCAACCGTGGCTTGAGCCGCTTGCTCATCAAATACGCGCGCATCGCCATTCTTGCCGCGCCAGGCCGCCTCAAAGCCGCCGAAGTCCGCGAAAATCGTATCGTAATCCTGTGATCGAAACTCGCGGATCTCCTGTTCCCGATCCATAATCATCGCCAACGACGGCGTCTGCACCCGACCAGCGGACAACGGTGTCTCGAACTTGCAGGTTAAGGCACGCGTAACGTTCAAGCCAATAAGCCAATCCGCCTCGGCACGGCAGCGGGCCGATTCGTACAGCCGATCGAACTGGCTGCCCGGCTTCAATTGACGGAAGCCCTCGCGAATCGCTTTGTCCGTCTGCGACGAAATCCACAACCGACGAAACGGCTTGTTCCATTTCACCATCTGCATAATCCAGCGCGCCAGCAGTTCCCCCTCCCGCGCCGCATCGGTAGCAATGATGAGCTCTTTCAAGTCTTGACGCTTGCTAAGATGCTGCACGGCCTTGAATTGATGCGCCGATTCGCGCAGCACCGTCAATTTCATGCGCTCCGGTACCATTGGCAGGTCCTCTAAGCGCCAAGTCTGATATTTCTTATCATAATCTTCCGGTTCGGCCAAGCCGACGAGGTGGCCGAGTGCCCAAGTGACCACATATTCCGGTCCTTCAAAATATTGCTTATGATTCGTACGGCATCCTAGCACCCGAGCAATTTCACGGGCGACGGACGGTTTTTCCGCAAGAACGAGTGATTTCATAGCTCCAATCCTTCCATTCTCTTTGGTTTTTCTTATTATACCATGCTGAACAAATGAGAGCGGTCAACGGAACGGATGATTCCAACCTTCTAGCGATTACACAGAAAATAGGCCCGCTGCGCTTGGAGAAAGCTTGTGCGAACTGATATAACCGGTACTATAGCGATCGCACCGCTCCTCCATCCGCCAATAGAGCTTGTCCTGTCATATAGCTATTTGCCGGCGAGGCAAGGAAGGCGATCAGCCTGCCCATTTCCTCGGGCTCCCCGTATCGTCCGATCGGAATCCGAACTCGCTCCTCTTCCACGATTTGCTCCATGCTGACCTGCTTCGCGCGCGCCGCCAATTCATCTAATTGAAGCACGCGGTCTGTAGCGAATCGACCCGGCCCGACTGTATTGATCAATATGTTATCCTTCGCCAACTCAGGAGCCAATGTCTTCGCTAAACCTAATACACCGACACGCAGCGTAGAGGATATAACCAAATTCTCGATCGGTTGTTTGTGAGCGGATGACGTAATATTCACAATCCGGCCGAACTGCTGTTGCCGCATGTAGGGCAGAACAGCGCGGATCGAGCGCACGTAGCTGAGCAACGTCAATTCAAATCCATGCTGCCAGGCCGCATCATCCATGTCATCAAATGTACCCGGGGCCGGACCGCCGCAGTTGTTTACCAAAATATCTACGGTTCCGTAACGCTCAATCGTTGCTGCCGCGACCTTCTCGATATCTTGCGCTTTCGTAATATCAGCAACAGTAGAGAATGGTTTTGTCCCCGTTCGTTCCTCTATGCTGCGGACTGCTTCAGCTACAGTGTCCTCATGCCGGCCCACCAGCATAATTTGAGCTCCTTCCTCTGCCAATGCGGATGCTGCTGCTAATCCCAAGCCTTTAGAAGAAGCCAGTATGATAGCTGTTTTACCTTGCAATTGTAAATTCATTTTTCAACTCCCCTTTCTGTTCATCATTCCATTGAGACAAGTTACCAATAGTATACCAAATAAAACCACAATTTGATGGGAATGCCGGAGAATAGCTTCCCCGCATCGCGACACACTAAACGGTACGGGCTAAAGGAGGACATCCATTTGAAATCAGTCGATGCAAGCCGCCGTTCCAGCATGCTTGAATGGTGGGATAAGGCTCTCTTTTTTTATAAATTCATAAGATCTCCTCAACAGATCGGGAGCATCTTCCCCAGCTCAGAAGCATTGGCCTCGCAAATGACCAAGCCTGTCGATTGGCTTCTGGCTGAAGCTGTAGCCGAACTCGGTTCTGGGACAGGCGTCGTGACCAAGCATATCCGTGCAAAAAAGCAAGCGCATGCCGCAATGCTGCTATTCGAAAAAGACACAGATATGCGGCGTAAACTGTCCTATCAGTATCCAGATGTCTTCATCGGCGAAGACGCGCTTCTGCTCTATACTACAATGCAGCAGCAGGGATTAAGCCAATTGGATGCAGTGATTAGCGGGCTACCGTTCGCCATGTTTCCCTTCGCTGTCCGAGAATCGATACTCGACACCGTGGAGCAGTCGTTAAAGCCGAACGGCCTCTTCGTCACCTTCCAATACACGCTCCATATGCGCAAACGATTAGAAGAGCGCTTTACCATGGAGCATATTCAATTCGTACTGTGGAACCTGCCACCCGCTTTCGTCTATGTGTGCCGCAAAAAACCGATGGGCAGTATGTGTACCGGAATAATAAAAACCTCTTCCTTCTCTCGCTAACGGTGTCCCGTCCTCCTATGCTATGATTAGTCACGATGACGGGACATTCGTTGTTCCTTGGGAGGAGGTTCGCCTTCTTGCGTTTCAATGCTTATCAGCTCAAGTTGTTCGCGATGGCGCTTATGCTGCTGGACCATATCCACGCCTTCATTCCGGGCTCTCCCGATTGGTTTCACTGGCTCGGGCGAATCGCTGCGCCTATCTTTTTCTTTTTCCTCGTTGAAGGCTTCGTTTACACGCGGAGCCGGGAGAAGTACATGCTCCGCATGCTCATCTTTACAATCATCATGGCCGCAGGAAGCGATGCGCTTGTCCTTTTGCTGCCTGGCGGCAGCATCCCCAACAACATCTTTTTGTCGATGTTTGCGGCGCTCATGCTCATGACGACACTCGACTGGGTGCGTCAATCTCGCCAGTATGTGACAGGCTCCACGCTGAGCATCTTACTTAGCATAGTGATGGTGTTCTTTGTAGAATTCAGCTGGCTTGCGGTATCGATGACGCTTGTCTTTTATGTATTCCGTGGGCGAACAGCCGCTCTCGTTATTGGCTATGTCATCTCTTCTCTACTGCTAACGCTGGGGCCATACGCGCTTATGCCGGATGCGGCCACCAAGTGGACGTACGACGAACTGTTTATTCTGCACCCGCAGTGGATGATGATTGCCGCAGTCGTTCCGATTCTGCTTTATAACGGATCCCGGGGGAGCAGTTCGAAGCGAACGAAGTATATGTTTTACTTGTTTTATCCCATACATATCTGGTTATTGTATGTAGTCGGTTACATCGATTTTGACAGGGGGAGCCTCTGATGCGTTTGAACGGATTTCAATTGAAGCTCTTGGGGATGGCGCTTATGCTCCTCGACCATCTGAAGCAATTCATTCCCGGTATGCCGCTCTGGTTCGGTTGGCTGGGAAGAATTGTGGCGCCTATCTTTTTTTATTTCATCGTGGAAGGCTTTTTCCACACGCGTGACCGCAAAAAATACATGCTGCGTCTGGCGATATGGGCTGTTATCACCAAAGCAGGCAGCACACTGCTGCAATATGCCCTGCCTGGCGGCTCTCCGATTATGAACAACATCTTCCTGTCGCTTCTCTTGGCGCTCCTGCTGCTGACGGCGATTGAATGGACGAAGGCAACGGGCCGCATAGCGCTAGGCACGCTATATATCGTTCTGGCAATCATCGGCGGAACCTTTACCGAAGCTAGCATTCTCGGCGTCATGATGACATTCGTCTTCTATTTCTGCCGCGGGAATAAAGGCAACATGGCCCTTGCTTATGTCCTGTCCATGCTGTTCATTACGCTTGGTTTGGAGTTCAGCAGTCCGAATCCCATGTTCACATATGAGAATTTGTTCCTGATCAACTACCAATGGATGATGATTTTCGCGATTATCCCGATATTGCTGTACGACGGAAGCCGCGGCTATCACGCCCCATGGTCCAAGTACATGTTCTACGTATTCTATCCCGTTCACATTTGGCTGTTGTACACGTTCAGTTACCTCATTGCGAATCCTTAAATAGCGGGCGGTTGGAAAGGATAGCTCGGTATTCCTTTTGAATCGCTCTTCCTTCTCGTCAGGTTCTCTCTTTTGTTCGCTTAGCTCCACTCTCCCTTCTCATCAGAAACATTTTTAAAAGGTCTTGGCCATAAGCCACCCCTTGGATTAACAGCGTTCATTTCTTATGAAAAGGTATTATTGATTTGATGAGTTGCAGCTCCTTTTCTGAACAAAGGGGAGAATGAGGCTAAGCACTGGAATACAGTCTTATGTAGCTAGATTAGAAATAAATTCCACACCATATATGCTGACAAGTCATTACGATTTCACAAATGTGCATAATGCGCACAAAAAAAAAGCCGCAGACGCGCGGCTTTTTGGTCATACCCCTGTCAAGTAGACAGATGAAAAAAGCTTAATCTATATATTCGTTTAGCTTTTGCATATTTCGTATCGTAATTTCCCGTGTGCCTTTGATTTCAATAATACCCAGTCGTTCAAACTTGCTGAATTTGCGGCTGATGGTTTCCCGCGTGACTCCGACATAGTTGGCCATTTCTTCGCGTGAAAGAGGGAGTTCAACCTTTATCCGTCCCTGCGCTCCCTGCGCCGGTTTTCCATATTTATTCCCGAGTTCCAAGATCATATAGGCAATACGTATTTCAGGGTCCTTTGTAGCCAAGCTTTGGGCCAGGTTTTCCGTGTGCGCCAATCTTTTCGTAACCGTTTTGAGCAGCTTCAACGAAATATCCGGGTTGCTTCGGACAAGATGCTCCATATCATCTTTGGTAAACATGCAAATGTCGGTTTTTTTCAGCGCATATGCGCTAAAATTACTCAATTCATCACTGTTGAAGATATTCAACTCGCCAAAAAAATCTCCATTGGACAGGATATGCAAGATTTGCTCTTTTCCTTGAGGCGTCATTTTCAGCAGTTTGACATGGCCTTGCTTAATAATGAACAATGTGTCCGAAGGTTGTTCCTCCAGAATCAGCGCTTCGCCTTTCTCATACTTTCTGTGTCTAATCATCGCGCTGACTTTGGCCAAATCCTCATCAGAAAGAGAGGCGAAAATGGGTACTTTGCGGGTGCATGGCTCCTCGGCGTATTGGCAGGAATTTTCTGTCATCGTATCCACTCCATTCACTCTATCTGCTCCATGTACAGTCCGAAAGCATGACCGCACAACGTTTCATTGCTGTTAGCCTTCAATAGGCGCAAATTGGCTCTTGTCTTCGCCGCAAACCGGACAAACCCAATCCTCGGGAAGATCCTCAAAAGCTGTACCGGGTAAAATATCTTCATCAGGGTCACCAATGCTCGGATCGTAAATATACCCGCAAGGCTGACATATATATTTTTTCATAGTTTTCTCTCCTTGTCATTGCAATCTTCTCGTGACTTCGTTCATTACTTCCTCTACGTCGCAGATTTCAAAGTCTATTCCATCGAGATTAAGGCTTTGTTCAATAGCGGCTTTATACGGTAAGGAAGCGGCAACGCTTTCGAATGCAATAGCTCCGCAAAGGGAGCTGTTTTTCATAAAAATCCGTTTATAGCGCTCTTGAGCCGAGTCAGTTATGCTGTTGTCGCATTGCTGTTCTTCCACCAGGCCGATGGAGAATAAGGGGGTGTTAAAAGTGTTGGACAAGGTCATTGGAACCGGCCGTTGGTAAACCGCTTTGTGGTTGGCCATATTGGCCCCGGCCACTTTCCCCTGCTCTATGGCACATCCCCACAGACCGTCCACCTTGCCCTGGAATTCGGCGCAGTCCCCCGCGGCATAAATATGAATGTTGTTTGTTTGCATTTGATCGTTTACGATAATGCCCGTCCCGACTTCCAGATCTGCCTCGCGGGCAAGCGCAATGTTCGGAATCACTCCGATTGAATAGACGACATGCTCACAGGCAAGAGTCGAGCCGTCTTCAAGCTCTATACCTTCTGCGCGGCTTGTGCCAATAATGCGTTTTACACCTTGTCCAAGTCTCACCTCTGCTCCGAATTCAACAGCTTTCTTCATCAACATCGCCGAGGATTGGGCATCCAGCTGCCGGGGCATAAGCCGCGATCCAGCCTCAATAATAGTGACGGGATATCCGGACTGGATAAGCGACCAGGCGGTTTCCAATCCTTGAATGCCGCCCCCGATGACACAGATCCGATCCCCAATCCGCAAGGCGTTCTTGAACTTGTCCGCATCACGCCTGTCCCGAATGTTATGCACGTTTGATAGAGAAGCGCCTTGCAGACTCAGCTTGCGATTTGTGGCTCCTGTACACAGAAGAAGTTTATGATACGCAATCGTCTGGCCGTCAACGGTCATAACCGCTTTTTTTTCCGTATCAATGGAAGCGATCCGGGTACTGTCATGTACTGTAATTCTATTTTCGCGGAACCATTTTTCTTTCTTGATCAATACTTTTTCACTGTGTAAATCTGTAAACAAGCCTTTCGAAAGCTTTACCCTGTTGTACGGAAGGGCCGACTCCTCCCCAAAAATGGATATTTGCGCTTCGCCATCATGATCTCTGATTGCTTTGGCTGCATTTACGGAGGCAACTCCGCTGCCAACAATAACATAATGGTTGTTCTCGGCCATACTTATCTTCCTTTCTATAGCCTGATCTCGTTAAACCGCGCTAAGCAGCAGGTCTGAGATGAATTCGGCAGCATTTCTGATTTTTTTGATTTTTTCTTCTTCCTTTGGTGAGAAGCGCACACGCACAGGGAACTCTACATGCGTCATTCCGGTTGACTTGATTACGTTAGAGGTGCTTTGCACGGTCATGTTCGTCTTATTCAAATAATCCTGAACGACTTCAATGGCTTCGCCGCTCCAACCGTAAGAGCCGAAGGCTGCTGCAAGCTTCCCTTCCAGGTCCATCTTCTGCATCTTCTGCAAAAGGGTCTCCAATTTACCGGTCATATCCGCATATTTAGTCGAGCTGCCGATAAAGACGGCGTCCGCAGCCCCGATGCTGCTTAATATCTCAGTCTCGTCAGCCTTGTCCACGTCCCACAGATCCACGCTGATATTGTTTTCCACAAAACAATCCCTCAGGATATGGGCCTTTTTTTTGGTGTTATTTTTAAGCGTTGCATATACAATCGTTACTTTCTTGTTGTCCTTTGTTTCGGTGCTGAACTCATCATACAAGCTGATGTACTTGGCAATGTCACGCCGTAGTATAAAGCCATGGGAAGGGGCAATGATGTCGATCTCCAAATCCCGGATGGCTTCCATCAGTGTCCGTACATATCTTCTGTGCGGATGGATAATTGCTTGGTAATATCCGGTAAAATCCTCGGTGATATCATATCCCGCTTCATCTGCAAACAAATGCTCCACGGCTACATGGGTGCTGAAAATGTCGCATGGAAACAATGTTTTATCCTCTATACAGTAAGTAATCATTGTTTCTTCCGTATGCAGATAAGGAGTTTCTTTGAAGAGAAGCGTCTTGCCTCCAATATCAAGCTGATCGCCATCTTTGACCACAAGATAATTGCGGTGCTGAAGCTTGTACATTTGTTGAATTTCCGGTACAGCGATTTCCGTGCAGACAATCGTGGCATTGGTTGCTTTGGAAGCCAGCGCCGCCAGACCGCCTGAGTGATCGGGTTCGGTATGGTTAATGACAATATATTGGATATCCAGCGGATCTATCATTTCGGCTATTTTTTCAGCGTACTCTCTTCCGAACTCCATATCTACCGTATCAATCACCGTTGGTTTGCCAGTTTTGAGCAAATACGAATTATAGGTTGTACCTTTTGTTAACGTAAGACGATGAAAGGGAACCTCGCGACTATCAATCTTTCCCACCCAGTAAATATCTTTGGACAGCTTACATTCCGTTAGCATTAGAATAACCTCCTGCGGATCATTTGTAACGACACCCAGATTCTATGCCTATTTGCCGAAAAGAAAGAGGATTGAAATCAAATTTCCGAAAATAACAAAATGGTTCCTAAGCCGGGCTGTGACTAATTGCGGCTTATGTGACTGGAATCACAAACTGTAAGCAGAAGTCCAATATAATAGAAATTAATTCAATCATTCAGCAGTTAAGAACAGGCGAACAGGAAAATAAATAACAACCTAACAGGAGAGTGATATCTAATGCAAAAGAGTAACCTTGCCCGGTTTCAAGAATATCAGGAGAACAAATTTACGAAACGCATTATTCACAAGGAAGCGGAAAATGTTATTTTCATTTTGAATTTTAGTCCGGGAGCCGAGCTGCCGACACATAATCATCCGGGCGCCAACGTATATATTCTGGTTCTTGACGGGAAGGGGACCGTAACCAGCAATGGGGCGGAAACAGCAGTAGTCGAAGGAGATATCATGCATATCACTGGAGATGAGAGTTTCTCTTATCGCAACGGGGCAGATACCATCTCCAGCCTTTATGTGGTCCTGACGAAAACGCCGAACGAGCGTTATGCCCAAAATATCTGACAATTGCTAAAAAGAGGTCAGCCAGAAATCTCTGGTTGACCTCTTAATACGAAAATCCCCTCCAAGCTTTCTTGCGCCTTATGATGGCACAAGGTATTTTTGAATGTCTACTTCAAGGGGATAATACCATTTACAGAGTTAAATGAGCTTTTTCAGATCTTCGATGTTCTCTTTGTCCGCTTCATCCTTCACGTCATCCACCATACCTCTTGTCGAGTTGCGGAATTCGCGCAGCGTATCCCCGAATGCGCGGCCAAGTTGAGGCAGCTTCGCTGGCCCGAATATGACCAGGGCGATGAGCAGAATAATAATCAAACCCGAGACGCCAATATTGTTGAACATGTGAACTTCCTCCATTCGTTAACTGTTGGTAGGCAAAGCCGTCAGCCTGCGATAGTACAAGCTCGAAATGACGACGCTGCATTCAAACAAGATGATTAACGGCACGACTACTGATAAATGCGACACGAAATCCGGTGGGGAAATGCATGAGCCGATGATGGCCAATCCCAAATAGGCATGCTTCCTTATGCTTCTTAGCTTCTCCGGGGTCAACAGCCCGAGCCGGGTCAGAAACAGGATGACGATCGGCATCTCGAACGCGACGCCAAGCGGGAACACGACATTGAACATAAACGAAAAGTACCGGTCGATCCCATACGTTTCCATCGCGCCGATGCTCTGGTTCATTTTCATCAGAAACTGAAGCATCATCGGAAATACGACGAAATAGCTGAATGAAATGCCGATGAAGAATAGAAGAAACGAAGCCGGCACATAAGCCAAGGTCACCCGCGCCTCCTCGTCCGTCAGACCGGGCCGCACAAAAGCCCAAATCTGATAAAACAGTACTGGCAGCGAAATTAGTACTGAAAACAAAAACGCGCATTTCATATAAATGAACAACCCGTCGGTAAAGGAGAATACGTTCCATTCGATTCGGACGAGAAGCGGCCGCGATTTTAACAGCAGCAAAATGTGTGGAGACAAATATAACCCTGCGCAGAGCGCTAGCACGAACCAAATGAAGAACAAAATCAATCGCTTCCGGAGCTCGGTAAGATGAACGATTAACTCTTCCTGGCTGTTCATCATGTCACTCTCCTGTCGTCATATGCATTCAGGGGAGAAGAACCTCTATACCAAAGGCCCTCCCTCTTTCACATACTTCAAAACACCTTCAGCCGCTCGGTAAGCGAGCGCCCCCACGGTCCCCGTCGGATTGTAGCCGCTATTGTGGGCAAAGGCCGAGGCCCCGACGACGAACACGTTATCGGCATCCCACATCTGCAAGTAGTTGTTGATCGCTGATGTAGCCTTGTCCGCTCCCATAATGACTCCGCCCGTATTGTGCGTCGATTGGTACGGCACGATATTGTAGGCGGCCAGCTGGCTGCTCGATCCGATGGTGGTTGGTTTCATTTCCTGCATAATTTGCTTTGTTTTCTCCGACATAAATTTCACAAGCTCACGGTCCTGATCCTCGAAATCATACGTAATCCGCACGAGGGGGATACCGTAGGCGTCCTTATAGGTAGGGTCCAAATCCACATAGTGGTGTCTCCATGGCATACTGGCGCCCTGCGGAGCTATCGTCAGCACCCGGTTCGCATACTTGATGGACGCTTGTTTAAATTCCTTGCCCCATGTCGGCGTACCCTTCGGTACGGAATTGTTCGCTATCGGGCGCAATCCGGTTTGGGACAAGCGTATGCCGGCACCGTGAATGAAGTTGAGATCGGCATGATCGAAGTTGTCCCCGTTGAAATCGTCGATTTCGCTGCCCAGCGCGCCCGCGCCCGCATATAAATTGAACTCCTTATCGTCGTAGAAACCAACAGCGCTTCCGCCTTGCACTTGGTAGGCATAGTTTTTGCCGATAATCCCCGTTCCGTCTGCAGGGTTGTATGGCTTGCCCAGCTTGGAATGAAGCAGTAATCTGATGTTATTGAACACATAGCTGGCCAAAATGACAACGTCGGCCGGCTGTTCGAATTCTTCCCGTGTCATCGGGTTGATATAGATGACGCCCGTCGCTTTGCTGCCGTTATGCAGCAATCTCGTGACGTTAGCATAGGTTCGGATCTCAAGGTTGCCCGTCTTCTCGGCCACCGGTATAACGGTAACGACCGGATCTGCCTTCGCGCCGTACTCGCAACCGAAGCGTTCGCAAAACGCGCAATATTGGCAGGCCGCCCGCGCGATGCCATCCGGATTCGTATAATTCGCGGACAAGTTCGCGGATGGCATCATATAGGGATGGAACCCGAGCTTTTTGGAAGCATCCTCGAACAGTGTAATGGCCGGTGTTTTCTTCATCGCCGGTGTCGGGAACGGATTCGACCGTTTGCCTACCATTGGATTTTGCTCCGGTTCGCCAGAGATACCCGCCATTTTTTCGTACTTGTCGAAGTACGGCTCCAATTCGTTGTATGTAATTCCCCAATCCTGAATGGTCATGCCTGCCGGAATCTTATTTTTCCCGTACCGTTCCACCGTCTTGGAATATATCTCAAAATCATAGGGCAGAAAGCGGAACGATTGGCCATTCCAGTGGATGCCTGCGCCGCCCAATCCTTCGCTGAGCAGGAACGATCCGTGAGTGCGCATCGGGAGGGCACGCACCTTCTCTGTATTCCGAAATGTAACGGTTTCCTTGGACAGGTCCTGCATTAAGTCATAACGCTGTGCATAGCGCACCTCGTCATGGACCATATAGTAGTCCGAGGTCTGCCTGCTCTTGCCCCGCTCGAGGCCGACGACTTTTATGCCTGCTTTCGTAAGCTCAGCGGCGATGATGCCACCAGCCCAACCCATACCGACAATAACGACAGGTACTCTAGGTAGTTTCGTAGCCATACGCAGTCCGTTCCCCTTACTTAATGAGTCATATGTTCGTGCAAGCTTTTCGGTTCGATCTTGACGAAATCCGGCTTATCGATAATGTTCAGGTAGCTCATCTGATTGCCCGGGTAGTTCCGCATCTTCCAGCCCAACATATTTTTGTTGCCGCCATACAATGGATCGGAATAAGCGCCTTCCAGCGTCAAGGAGCGCAGCATTTTGAAGAAGGAAGCGGTCGTATCGCCGTTCGACAAGATCACATCCTTACCGGCCTCGAACGATTTCAGCACTTCATCCTTTTCGTTGTCCGCCAGTTCGGTGAACGGCTTATTGTATTTTTTCATACTGAAGCCCTTCAATGCATCGAGCCCCATCGAGAACAATTCGTGCCGCTTAATGCTCGGATACTCACCTTGCGTCATTTCCCCTTTGAAAAACGGACCCATCATATAATCCCGCGCATTAATGCCCCATTGGTTCGCCAGCTGATGGTCGATATAATAGGCAGCACCAAGTTCAATCGCTCCAGGCCCGAGCTCGTCCTTAGGGAAAATCCGCTCGACAGCCGCTTCCGTAATGCGGAACTGCTCCTGATTGAAATACATGAGCGCCTGATTGAAATCCGCTGCTGGAGGCTGCTCCTCCGGAGTTGCCGCAGGTGGCTGTTCCTTCGGCTTAGTGAGCGAATTGTTGAGAACCGCCCCTACGACCCCGCCGACGACGACACCCCCAAGCGCTGCACCTGACACTTTCAAGAAATTGCGCCGGGAGCCGCTTCGAGGCTGGTTTTCTTTATGTTCTGGCACAGTACTCCTCCTCGTCTTGCATCCAATTCTTCTCTTTCATGTTGGTAAACTTACTATTTCCGCCATATCGGAAACTATGCACAAAAAAGGCAGAGCTCCTGCCCCGCCTCATGCTTGCACTATAGCTGCTATGAATCGATCTTGTTACTTCTTAGCCGCCAGCCAATCTGTGAGCGCCTTGATTTCATCTTCGCTCAGCACGCCCTTAAATGCCGTCATCCCATTGCCGCCGTTGTGAATGATGTTCGAAATTTCTTCCGGCGTTCTTTTAGCCCCTACTTTCTGTAAATTCGGTCCGACCTGTCCGCTGAGATCAGATGCATGACAAGCAAGACAGTTCTGCTTATATACAGCTTCAACATCAACATTAGTTGTAGTTTGGCCCGGGGTCTGCCCTTGCGTTTGACCTTGATTCTCCTTTTGGGACTGTTCTTTATCTGTATTGGTCTTTGAACCGCATGCGGTTAGTCCAAGGACAAGAACGACTGCCAGCAGCATCATTGTAACTTTCTTCATCACTTTACACCTCTAATCATCCTAGGAATAGCGTTAGGTTATCCGAAAGACTTACCGTTCATTCTCGGTCAGAGGCGGGAACTAGTCAATTAAATTGTGCACAATTTAATTGACTGAAATTAAAATTGATGGTATAAATAATAATAGAATTAAGCGATTGCAAATATCATTGAGTATGTGAATGCAAAGGAGCGAACAATGATGACAACGGTTTATGATTTCTCAGTCAAGACGCCAAGCGGTGACATGAAATCTTTGCGAGACTATGAAGGTCAGGTCATTCTGGTCGTCAATACGGCAAGCAAATGCGGCTTTACGCCCCAATTCACAGAGCTGCAGCAATTGTATGATAAGTATAAAGAGCGTGGCTTGGTCATCCTCGGATTTCCGTGCGATCAATTCAACAAGCAGGAGTTTGACGACATCGGTGAAACAATGGAATTTTGCCAATTGAACTATGGTGTCAACTTCCCGATGTTTGCCAAGGTGGACGTGAAAGGGCCGGAAGCGGAGCCGCTCTTTACACATTTGATTTCGGAGAAAAAAGGACTGCTCGGCAGCGACGTCAAATGGAACTTCACCAAGTTCCTCGTGGACCGATCCGGTCAGGTCGTGAAACGCTGCGCGCCGCAGACGAATCCTGCCAAAATGGAAGACGAAATTACGGCCTTGCTGTAAGGTGTAACGAGGAGTTGCTTACGATGTCAACACAGTCTGAAGCTCACGAAGCGAACGATAACGATAGCTTGCTAAAGCTGGATAATCAGTTATGCTTCGCCGTTTATGCCGCATCGCGGGAGATGACGAAGCTGTACCGTCCGCTGCTGGAGCGGCTGGACATTACGTATCCGCAATATTTGACGCTGCTGGCGTTGTGGGAGCGGGATGGAATGACGGTCAAGTCATTGGGCGCCCGGTTGTATCTCGATTCCGGCACATTAACGCCGATGCTGAAGCGCATGGAGCAGCAAGGGTTGCTAGAGCGGATGCGCGATCCAGAGGACGAGCGCAAAGTCATTATTACGCTCACGGATAAAGGCTGGGCCATGAAGGACGAGGCAAAGTGCATCCCTCAGCAATTGGCTGGGCAGGTATGCAAGCTGACCGACGCTCCCGATAAACTGCTGCAGGACCTTCATTCTCTCCTGGCACTGCTGCGGCAAGCGAATGCGGAAGTTCATGAATAAAACGTTGACTTCCGGGAAGGATGTCATATAATTAAAGTTGTTTAAAGGTCAAATTGCAACCACTCATTATATGTACAATCAGATATAGTCATTAAGCCGATGATGAGCATCCAACTCAGAGGCGTTCTCGTTAAGGCATCGGCATTCCGATGCTCCTAAGCTAACCGGCACCGCCCGTTACCGCGGAACCAAGAGGATCCATCGCGCATATGCGCCGTGGATCAAGTTGGGTGGCACCGCGAGCTTGCGCTCCTCGTCCCAATCGGATGAGGGGCGCTTTCTGTTTATTTTCGGTTATGCGAACGGTGAAGGAGACGATGAACGATGTTGGACATGAAATGGATACGAATGAATGCGGAACAGGTACAGAGGGCGGCCCAGCTAAAGGGCATGGCTTTCGATGTGCAGGAGCTCCTATCATGGGATGCGAAGCGAAGAGACTTGCTGCAAATTACGGAAGCGATGCGTCAGGAACGCAACACCGCTTCGGGGCAGGTCGCTGTGCATATGCGCGCAGGGGACAAGGAGCCAGCCGAGCGGTTAAAGGAGCAGGTCCGCCGGCTGAACGAAGAGCTTGGCCGGTCAGAGCAGGAATTGGAGGAGGCCGAACGGCAATACCGCCGGCTCCTGCTGCTGGTGCCCAATCTTCCTTCGGATGATTCGCCCGTCGGCCTTACTGATGCGGACAATGTCGAAGTACGGCGATTCGGAGAACCCCGCACGTTCGACTTCCCTCTGCTCGACCATGTGGAATTAGGTGAACGGCTCGACCTGTTCGATATCCCGCGTGGCGTGAAGGTGGGCGGCGCACGGAGCTATTATTTGAAAAATGCTGGGCTCCTGCTGCATCGCGCCGTGCAGCAATTCGCGATCGACATGCTGATGGATCGCGGCTTCACCATTATGGATGTGCCGTTGATGGCGCGCCGGGATGCCCTCATCGGCACGGGCTTCTTCCCGCTCGGCGAGGACCAATGCTACGCCATTCCTGAGGAGCAGCTATGGCTTGTAGGCACCTCGGAGGTGAGCCTCGTCTCCTATTATGGCGACGAGATCGTCGATATGAGTGAGCCGATCCGGCTCGCCGGCGTGTCGGCCTGCTTCCGCCGCGAGGTCGGTTCGGCAGGACGGGACGTGCGCGGCTTGTACCGCGTGCATCAATTCGCCAAGGTGGAGCAGGTCATTCTCGCCCCGAACGATGCTGCGGTGTCTAACCGCCTGCTGGAAGAGATGGTCGGCCATGCCGAAAGCATCCTGCAGGCGCTGGAGCTTCCTTATCGCGTCGTGGCTGTCTGCACCGGCGACATGTCGCAGAAGACGTTCAAGCAGTACGACATCGAGACATGGATGCCTAGCCGCGAGGCTTATGGCGAGACCCACTCGGCGTCGAACCTGCATGACTTCCAAGCACGGCGCATGAACATCCGCTACCGCGACGCGGAGGGCCAGCTGCAGTATTGCCATACCTTGAACAATACGGCGGTCGCCACGCCGCGCATCCTCATTCCGCTGCTTGAGAACCATCAGCAGGCGGATGGCTCGATCCGCATTCCCGAGGCGCTTCGCCCTTACATGCGCGGCATGGCAGAGATTCGGCTGTAGCCGCTATATGCAATAACAACATGCGGATGCCCGCTATCCTGTCTTCATTTGCCATGGATAGCGGACATCCGCTTTAGCTTTTTATTCCGGTTGAGTGGCCTTCATATAACGTTCGGTACGTCCATTCCTTAGCGATTTTGTCATCTTCCAAGGCAAGGATAGGATGTTCGCAGCATCTATTGGAAAATGTACAGTAAAATGTAGGAAGGATGCGGCTAAACGTCATTTGGACTGTATTTAGTCCAGTGGATTCGGCTGTTTTTCAGTGATTGCTGCGGAATGAATGTCAAAACATTGGATAAATTCCAATGGAACCCGCCATTAAGAAATTTACGTGCTGTTTCATTGTACGTTATCCAATCTAGGATGAGAGAAGAGAGAGCCGGCCTTCCCCTTCTGCCTTATAGGTGCGCAGATTCAGGTTCACATATCGTTCTTTCGTGTCTTGTTTTCGAACGCTGGCATCTATAGACGGCAGTCCGTGTACACCAGTGGCTGCTGCCGTCTATCAGTATCGCGAACGCCTTTTACGCCTGCCGAGCGCGCCTGCCAGAACGAAGCCGAAGATGACGAGCAGGATGCCAATGCTGTCAACGCCGACATCGATGGCGTGTCCGGTCCGACCGGGGACGAAGCTCTGATGCCATTCGTCGGACATCGCATAGAGCAAGGTGAACAGCGCCCCGAGCACAATGCCCCCTGCTCGCTGCAGACGCAGCGCCAGAGCTAATTTTATCGACAAAAAAGCGAGCAGCGCGTACTCCGCGACATGTGCCGTCTTGCGAATGAAAAATTCCACAAAATCATACGGCTTCGTCCACGTGACAAGACCGCCGTCATAATAGAACTCCATCTGCGGAATCCAACGCTCCACCAAGTCCATCGGCAGCCATGACGCCAGCGTAGGCCGGAGATCCTGGTGTGTGTAGGGCTCCGACGATTTGTAGAAAATAAACGCCATCCAAAGCAGCGTCAACACGAACCACCATATGGCCCGCTTATTGCGTAAATTCATTACTTACAGGACCTCCCTTATGCCTTGTTATCTATCTGTTCGCCATCCGTCCGTTTCTCGCCCGGTATCGCTGTAATCGCATCCGCGTGAGAGCGCAGTGATTTTGTCACTTCGAACTTGCCCAACTGCGTAGTGCTGCCATCCCCGCCGATCTTGCCGTAGGTTACTGCATCCTGGACCGGGAACGAATGGCTGAAGTAGACCGCCCTGTCTTCTTGCTCCGGCTTCTTGCCGAACTCTTCGATAAATTTATCGGAGTTGCTGCCCATACGTCCTTGCCATATCACTTCGGCCAAGCCATCGCTATTAATAACGACATAGCTCATAATGTCTTTGACGCTGTAATAATAGCGCAGCGCCTCCCCTTCAGGAAACTGAATGCTTACCGCAAATCCTTCAGCACGCGGCAGCAGCTCCCGATTCGGATATACGGTTGGTAAACGAAGCACTTCCTTGCGCGCATCCTCCAAGCTTCCGGTTCGAATAACCTCATCCCGCTTCACCCGCTCGGGCGTGCGGATGACGGCTGTCTTCTTCGCTTCGTTCCACACCACTTTGCCTCCCAATGCTTCACTAATGAAGCGCAGCGGCACATACGTATGCCCATCGATAATGCGTACCGGCGCGTCCAGATTCACTTGTTTCCCGTTCACCGAAGCGTGCGCTTCGTCAGCCACCAGCTTTACTGTCTTCGTTTTGTCAGCGGGATACACCCAGACCGTCTTGTTCTTCGCATCCCAATTGTACGTAATATCCTGCTTGTCTTTTTTGTCCTGCTTATCAAAGTAGCTATAATCGTCGAATGCAAAAAGAGGAACCATAATATAGTTGTTTTCCCATTTCCATTCCGATATATCGTACCCGTTCAAATACACCTTCACGTCGCTCTTCGACGAGGCCGCTTGCGCTGATTGTGCCGCTGTTCCGACGAATCCGAACCATAAGGACAGACAGAGTGCGGCGACTAACCATTTTCTCATTTCACTTCTGCTCCTCTCTTAGTGGATGTACATTTGACTTGAGCGCTTCTTTTTCTTCTTTAATGCTTCTCTCTTCTATAGACCGAACCCTTCTTGCAAATGTTGCAAATTTCGACGCATTCCGTTCGATACATAAAAAACATCCCCCGCAGCGATAATTATCGCCCGAGGGATGCTCTATAGGTCTGACGTTATGGGATGACAGCAATCACTTCAATCTCAACAAGCCCGTCCTTCGGCAGACGCGCTACTTCTACGGCGCTTCGTGCTGGATACGGCTCGGTGAAGTATGAGGCATATACTCCATTCACCTTCTGAAAATCATTCATATTCTTCAAGAACACCGTCGTCTTGATGACATGTTCCATACCGGAACCCGCCGCTTCCACAATAGCCTTCACGTTGTTAAGCGAAAGCGCCGTCTGCTCCTCCACGGTCGGTGGAAACGCTCCTGTCGAAGCATCCATGCCCAACTGGCCGGAAGTAAACAGCAGCTGTCCGTACCGGACCGCTTGAGAGTAAGGGCCGATCGCTCCCGGTGCAAGCGTTGTGTTAATCTGGTGTGTTGCGGGATGTTCCGCGGGGATTGCAGCTTCATGCATTTCAACCAACTCCTTCTTGAATTTGTGGCGTTGCGGCTGTTACAAAGATACCGTCTTGCCTGCTCCGCCAGAGACCGACGAATTGTGAGATTGCTCTTCGTCAGATTGGTACTCCTTCAACATCTCCGCCTGCTGTTCTGGCGTCAGCTTGGCAATACCGAAGCCAGTGAAGCCCCAGATCGTCGCGAAGATGATGCCTGTCCAGCATAGGACCGCCCATGGCAAATAGTCGAGCGTCGCTACGCCTAGCGTGCCAGCCATGTAAGCCCCGGCCGCAGTCCACGGCAGAATCGGTTCGGTTATCGCAGCGGAATCCTCTACGGTACGTCCGAGGTTCTTCGGATGCAAGCCGCGGCGGATATACGCCTCGCGCAGCATTTCCCCTGGCATCAGGATAGAGACTTGGCCGTTGCTCGTTACCCCAATCATCGTCAATCCGGTGATGATGGTCGCTACAATCAGCGACCCTGTGGAATGAACCAGCTTCAGCAGCTTGTTGACGATTAATTCGAGTGACTTCGTTACAGAAATCGCTCCGGCGAACGATATCGCACAGAAGCAGATGAGCAGCGTTCCCATCATGGAATTCATGCCGCCGCGGTTCAGCAAACGCGGAATATCGGCGATAACCGCGGAAGCATCGAAGCCAGGAAGGGTAACCATTGAGATATTAAATCCGTTCACAACGGATGCCACCACATCGTGCAGCGAAAATCCTTGAAATATCATTCCGTTCGCCATCGCGAACATGGACGAGATGAGCATAACCGGAATCGTCGGCTTTTTCCCTATTGAACCATATAAAATAATGAGCACAGGGACGACGAGCAGCAAATTCCAGTCGTATATCGTGTCGAGCGTGCTCATAATCGTGCCGACCTTCTCCGGAATTTCCACACCTTCCGCATTCGTGTTCAGACCGGTAATGACATACACAATTCCTGCAACGACGAAGGAAGGAAGCGTCGTATAGAGCAAATGACCGATATGCTCATACAGATTCACGCCAGTGGACAGCGCAGCAATGTTCGTCGTATCGGATAGCGGAGACAGCTTGTCCCCGAAGTAAGCACCGGCGACGACCGCACCGGCGACTGCGGCCAGATTGGCGTCCATTCCAGCTCCTACTCCCATGAACGCCACGCCAATCGTTCCCGCCGAGCCCCATGAGGTGCCTGTACATACGGACACGACCGAAGTGACCAGGAAGGCTGTCACGAGCAGGAACTGGGGATCGATGATTTTCAAACCGTAATAAATCATCATCGGGATCGTACCGCCAATCATCCATGCGCCGATCATAAGTCCGACCGTAATCAAAATAAGCATGGCCGGCATCGTCTTGGCAATTTTGTGCGAGATCGAATCCAACACATCATTGTAGCTGTATCCAAGCTTGATTGCGATGATGCCTGCAACCACCGCTGAAATAATAATGAGCGGCTCCGGCGGAAGCTCGAACAACACATACCCTAAGCTAAGCAGAATAACCATCGTGATCACTGGAAGTAAAGCTAAAAATAACGTCGGCTGCCGTTTCAAACTTCCCGTCTGTTGTTTAGCCATGTGAGTACTCCCCCTGGGATGTAATAGATGTTAGAATCTGTCTTGCTTACACTTTGCGAAGCGGATACGTTCGTTTCATACGGTTCAGTGCTTCGGCAAGCAAGGCGCGCGGGGTGGCGACATTCAAGCGGATAAATCCTTCCCCGCCCGGACCGAAGGAAGTACCCCAGCTTACGTTGACTCGGGCCTCTTGCTCGAGCCAGCGCTTCATTTCCTCTTCCTTAGCGCTTAGCGCTGTACAATCCACCCACAGAAGATAAGTTCCTTCTGGCTTGTCGATGATCAGCTCTGGAAAATGCTCGGCGAAGAACGATCTCGCAAACGCGATATTATCGTCAATGTAACCCCTTACAGAAATGAGCCAGTCGTCACATTCAGTGTAGGCCACCTCCAATGCCGGTATGGCAAAGAAGGTTGGATTGTGAATTCCCGCCTGCTGCAAGCTCATCTTGAAGTGATCTCGCAATCGTTCATTCGGAATGATGATGTTCGCAATTTCAAGACTGGCCAGATTGAACGTCTTCCCCGGAGAGGTGCAGATGATCGAGCGCTGTGCAACCTCCTCCGACAGCTTGGCGATAATCGTATGCTCATGCCCTTCGTGGATGAAGTCAGCGTGAATATCGTCGGACACGATGAGCGCATCGTAGCGGCAGCACAGCTCCGCAATACGCTCCAGCTCTTCACGAGTCCACACCCGTCCGATTGGATTATGGGGAGAACATAACAGCACAAGCTTGACCCCTTCCCGCATCCGCTGTTCCATGTCCTCGAAGTCGATGACATACTTCCCTTGCTCGCGGAGGAGCGGGCTTTCCACCAGCAGGCGCTCATTTAACGTAACCGTTTTCGCAATCGGTTGATATGCAGGCGTATGGATTAAGATCCGGTCGCCCTTCTCTGTGAACTGCTGCACGACGAGAGATACCGCCTGTACGATGCGCGGGCAAAAGACGATCCACTCCTCGGGCACGCTCCAGCCGTAAGCGCTATCAACCCATCGCTGAACGGCCTGATAATATGGCGCGAACGGATCGGTATATCCGTAAATGCCGTGCTGTGCCATCTCCGCCATTTTGTCAATTACCGCTTGCGGTGTACGCAAGTCCATATCAGCAACCGACAGGGCAAGCATGTCCTTGCCCATCGTCTCCGCCATTCCATCCCATTTGGCGCAATTCGTGCCGAAGCGGCTGACGATTTCATCAAAAATTGCTGGATTCACAGCCATTACCGCCACCTTCCTTTCGTTTCATCTCGTGGTGTATTTATTTTAACTTCTGCAAATACCGATAGACGGTAGGTTCGGAAATGGACAGCGCCTTAGCTACTTGGGACACGCCACCCTTCATCAGGAACACTCCCAGCTCATTCAATTCCTTCACGATATCCATTTTCTCCTTGGAAGACAGACGTTCCGGCGGCACGCTCACTTTCCCCAACACCGACGTAATCATGTCATGAAGCAGGTCATCGACGTTGCCTTGCAAATATTCCGCCGCCGGATTTTCCTCTGGGGCATTCAGCTCCGCAGGCGCAGAGAGAGAGCCTCCAAGAAGCACATGCTGAATCCATTCCGCCGCCACATCCAGATGAGAGATGTCGATGTTCAAGCACATCAGTCCGACGAGCTCTTCCCCATCATTTTTAATGAAATAGGTAGACGAGCGGAACGCTTGGCCATGGGAACCCCGCGCTTTGTAGTTCGTGATGAACTGCTGTTCCCTATAGGCCCCGCCCTTCAACAACTTCAATACAAGGTCGGTGGATCCGTCTCCCACTTTGCGGCCGCTGATGTGGCCGTTCTCTATAAAAATGATGGAATGCTCCGGGTCGCTAATATCATGCACGACCACTTCACATTTCGGACCGATAATCGAAGCGATAAATGAGGCCATAGGGAAGTAAGATTGCAATAGAACCCGATTGGGGTGTGCCGCAAGTTGTTCCATAAGAGCCCTCCTTCCTGTATGTAACCAATTAAAAGATAATGTTTAATAATGACTATATAAGTCGAACTACAAGGGGATACGGTAACTAGATGCATTTCTTATAATAAATTATTATCTTGATAATATATTATTATCTTTATAAAACGTTTTCAATAGTTATTTTTGGAAATTGTGAAAAAAAGAAAAAGCCCCGTAACGGCAGCGGCACATTACGAGACTTCGTAAGACTTGGCATAACTTTATAGGGACACTTTGTATGTTCCATACTTCCTCTTGAAGCTTATTTATCGTCATCCGGTCGCAACATCCGACATGAACAATTGCGCGAGAGAGGCTTTTAATCCCTTTCGGTTCGCCCCCGATAACGACGTATTACAGCTTCACCCGCTGCAGCCGCAGTGCATTCAGCACGACAGATACCGAGCTGAGCGCCATGGCCGTGCCCGCAATCCATGGAGCCAGCAGTCCAAGCGCGGCAATCGGAATGCCGATTGAATTGTAGGCAAGCGCCCAAAATAAGTTCTGACGAATGTTGCTCATCGTCTTGCGGCTCATGTAAATCGCATCAGGGATGCTGTTCAGGTCGCCGCGCATCAGCGTCACATCAGCCGCTTCCATTGCGACGTCGGTTCCGGTGCCGATGGCCATCCCGATATCCGCCATCGCCAGCGCCGGCGCGTCGTTGATGCCATCGCCGACCATCGCTACTTTCTTGCCTTGCGCCTGCAGCTTCTTCACTTCCGCCGCTTTGCCTTCCGGCAGCACTTCAGCCAACACATGCTCGATGCCAGCCTGAGACGCGATTGCCTGGGCTGTGCGTTCGTTGTCCCCGGTAATCATGATGACTTCGATCCCCATTTGCTTCAGACGCGCAACTGCTGTTTTCGAAGTGTCCTTAATCGTATCGGCGACGGCAACGATGCCCGCGTATTGTCGATCGACCGCAATTAGCATGGCCGTCTTGCCGTCTTGCTCCAGTCGGGACATGCGTTCGAACGCATGCTGCGCTTGTACATCGTATCTGCCCATCAGCTTGCGTGTACCGGCAAGAACTTCTTTGCCTTCCACGACAGCGCGTATCCCGTACCCTGGCATTGCTTCAAATTCATCCGTTGCCGTCAATGCAATCCCTTTGTTCACTATCCCGCTCACGATCGCCTCCGCCAGCGGATGCTCCGAATCTTTCTCGGCAGAACCGACCAAGCGCAGGAACGCGGCTTCATCGATGCCCTCAGCAACAACATCTGTCAGTTCCGGCTTGCCTTTCGTAATTGTACCGGTCTTATCAAGTATAATTGCTTCAATTTTGTGCGTAGATTCGAGATGCTCTCCGCCCTTGAACAGAATGCCCCACTCGGCAGCGCGACCCGAACCGGCCATAATTGAAGTCGGCGTAGCCAGGCCGAGAGCACATGGACATGCGATAACCAGTACGGCAATCGCGATTTCAAGCGCACCTGCGAAGTTGCCGGGAGCTACCGCGAAATACCATACAAAGAAAGAGATGAGCGCAATACCGACCACAATCGGAACGAAGATGCCGGAAATAACGTCGGCGACCCGCTGAATCGGGGCTTTCGAGCCTTGCGCTTCTTCCACGACTTTGATGATTTGCGCCAAGGCAGTTTCCCTCCCGACCTTGGTCGCGCGAATTTTCAATCTGCCGTTTTTATTAATCGTCGCACCGATGACTTGGTCCCCGGCATTTTTATCGACAGGAATACTTTCTCCCGTCAACATCGATTCATCGACAGAAGATGTTCCTTCCAGCACTTCTCCATCCACTGGAATCTTTTCGCCCGGCTTCACCAGCACGACATCTCCGGCAAGGACCTCCTCCACCGGAATGGTCAGCTCCTGTCCGTCGCGGACGACCAGAGCCGTCTTGGCCTGCAATCCCATCAGCTTCTTAATCGCTTCAGAGGTGCGGCCTTTGGCAAGCGATTCGAACAGTTTGCCGAGGATGACAAGAGTAATGAGCACGGCACTAGTCTCGTAATACATTTCCGGACCATGGTGTCCGTTAGCGCCTTGCACAGCCCATTGAATGGTCAGATAGAGGCTGTAGAAGTAAGCCGCCGAAGTCCCCAGCGCAACCAACACGTCCATGTTGGCGCTCTTGTTGCTGAGCGCCTTGTACGCTCCGACATAGAATTGCTTCCCGATATAGAATTGGACCGGTGTGGACAACGCCAGTTGGAACCACGGATTCATGAACAATTCAGGCAGCCATATCCATGACGTGAAGGAAAAGTGGCTGACCATCGACCATAGAAGCGGGAATGATAGAATCGCAGATGCAATCAGCTTGCGCTTCTGGCGCGTCACTTCCTGCTTGCGGTGCTCCGCTGGCTCTCCCTGATCCTGCTTCGGCACTGCCGTATAGCCAAGCTTCTCTACCCGCTGCTGCATATCTTGAACCGACAAGTCCGCTGGATTGTATTCCACACGAGCCGTTTCCATTGTAAAGTTAACTGTGGCTGAAGCAACGCCAGGGATCTTGTTGAGCGTCTTCTCGATTCGAGTTGCGCAAGCCGCACACGTCATGCCGCCAAGCTGCAAATCGACCGTATCCTTCACGGTATCATAACCAAGCTTCTGAATCGCTTCTTCCATTCGTCCAGCATCAGTCTTGCCTGGATCATACGTGACCGTCGCCCGTTCCATGGCAAAATTCACATTCGCTTCCGCAACGCCCTCGATTTTATTTAACCCTTTCTCGATCCGATTTGCGCAAGCTGCACAGGTCATGCCTGAAATTTGTAAAGAGGTTTGCTTTGTTCCCTTACCAGTTGCGTCCATAAAATAACACCTCACCTGCTTCTTAGCCTCGCGTTCGTTCTGAAAAGAAAGCCGCCCTTGCGTCGGACGGCTTGTCATTACACGATGTCGTAGCCCTGATCTTCGATTGCTTCTTTAATCGCATCCAGCGTCAGCTGGCTCTCATCGTACTCTACCGTTACTTTACCTGCCGCCAAATCCACTTTTCCGCTCGCACCCAATTGCTTCATCGCATTTTCAACGGAGCTTACGCAGTGTCCGCAGTTCATTCCTTCTACGTTCAACGTCACAGTTTGCATCTTATTCAAATCTCCTTTTATATATCATTTCATTGAATTGTTAACCCTCATCAATACGTACAGCGTTCGTTCTTCTAGTGTGCCGCATTCGCACCCTGAGTATCATGCGGCTTGCCGCAACCGCTAGCGACCGGAAGAAGTTCACCTCCTCGTTTTTAGTATACCCCTCTACCCTATATCAGTCAACAACTTTATACAGTAGGTACCCACCCTATTTCATCATGCATAGAAAATGGGATTCTCTCGAATCCCTGCAACTTTCATTTCATTAATTTGTTCATTGTCGTCAATATTTCATCAATCACTTCGTGATCGCCCTCTTGGATGCGTTCGATCACGCAGCTCTTCATATGATGCTCCAGCAGCAGCTTGCCCACACCGTTCAAGGCCGCTTGAATCGAAGAAATCTGATTCAACACATCGTCGCAATACGTGTCCTTCTCAATCAGTCCTTTGACGCCGCGTATTTGCCCCTCGATTCGGTTGAGACGGGTAATTAAATTCTTCTTCGTCTTCTCAGAGTGGTGGCTCTTGCGATCATTAGAGACTGCACAACAGTCATGTTCTAGATTATTCTCGTCCATACAATCTCCTCCTAGAGGTTGTTCCAAAAGTCCCCTTTTGAACAAGCACATCTCTATATGAATCACAGTGTAGCATAGTCCCCCCACCTATGCAAAACGACTGTTGATTATACATTCATTCATTGTCAGCTTGTATGACCCCGCTTCGCAAGGAACTGTCTTCCGAACTCGCCATGGTCATGCAGGCGATGATGCTTCTCATGTAGTTATCTTGCGAACAAAAAAGGTCCTGCATTCCCATTCGGAAATGAAGACCTGATTTCCCTTCATCTCACGTGCCGTTACGCAATTCCTCTCTTGAAGCGACACTTCATCATCCATTTGCGCTCATGACGCTTCTTATAGCGCGGCAGCGCTCGGTAGATGTGAATCGCTTCCTCCCATGCGTTCTTCGCTTCCTCTTGCTTCCCGATCTGCTCGTATAATAATCCTAGACGATAATAGGCTTCGCAGGAAGAAGATTGGATATGCTGGAATGATTGCAGCACTTCTATTGCCTTGTTCTTATCTGACTGCGAATACATCGCGGCCAGCCGCAGGTAAGGCTCACCGTATTTGACGCGCGGATTGATTGCCAACGCGGTGCGAATCGCCGCGTCTCCCCTCTCGGGGTCTCCCGTATGAATGTAGCTGGTGCCGAGGTCATCCCAGTATTCAGCCGAATGGTCCATTGACTCCTGCAGCGGCTCCAGCAGGTGGCGGGCTTCACGGTAGTTCTTCCGCTCCATGAGCAAGCGCGCCAGTTCTTGCTTAGCCGAGATGTCATGCGGATTCGTGTGCAGCTGTTGCTTCAGCTTCGAAATACGGTTCATCCGTTTCAAAGGCTTAATCATGCTCGGTGAAAGACCGATAAACTGCCGGTCAATAATATAGATAAGGAGAAGCAATACGATAACGGCCAAAAACGGATTGCCTAACAGCCACCACAGCATGCTGAACCCAATTATCTTACTCACGGCAACGTTCACATCCCCTTCAAAGATGAACCTATCATACCATATTTTTGCTATTCCTGTGAATTCGGTTGCACATCGCGATCTATCTGGGACGTGACCGCATCGCTTGCCAAAACAGTGCGCATCGTTTGATAATGAAAGGTAAGAATATCGCTATAAAACTTCAACTCAGAAGGAGATACAAAACAGTGACAACACGATCTGAAAAAGAAAAAATGATTTGCGGCGAAATATATTTGGCAGGAGACGAGGAGCTTGTACGCGAGCGTGAGCAGGCAAGACGACTGACACGTCTATATAATCAAACAACGGAAACGGACGCTGAAGAACGCACTCGGCTGCTGCAAACGTTATTCGGGACGGTCGGCGAAGGGGTGTATATTGAACCAACCTTCCGTTGCGATTACGGCTATAACATTTATGTAGGCAAAGGGTTCTATGCGAACTTCGACTGCGTTATGCTGGATGTGTGTGAAATCCGGATCGGAGACAATTGCTTTCTCGCGCCGGGGGTCCACATTTATACGGCAACCCACCCGCTTCATCCGCTGGAACGAATCTCCGGCTATGAATACGGCAAACCGGTAACGATCGGCGACCGCGTCTGGATCGGCGGACGTTCCGTCATTAACCCGGGCGTGACGATCGGCAATAACGTCGTCGTCGCTTCCGGAGCTGTCGTCACGAAGGATGTGCCGGACAATGTCGTGGTCGGGGGGAACCCGGCGCGCATCATCAAGACGATTGAAGTATAGACATGCGCAGCAGGCATGATGAAAGGGGCTATCCCGCCAGCACAATCCACTGGTGGGACAGCCCCTTTATCTATGTACACATCCTGTACATGTTCTACACTTGCAGCAACGTTAGAATAATCGAGGTCAGACCGAAGCACAGGTTAATCAGCAGCAGAAATGCCACAGCCTGCTTCTGATTCAAGCCAATCGCGAGCAAACGGTAATGCGCTTGGGAAGCATCCGCCTTGTACACCGGTTTCCCTTGCAGGAAGCGGCGGATGACAACGAAGACGTTGTCGAAGATCGGTACGCCCAAAGCCAGAATCGGGATGAACAAGGATAATACCGTCGCCTGCTTGAAGGCGCCGTCCAGTGCGATGACCCCAAGAATGAACCCCAGGAACGTCGCGCCTGCATCTCCCATAAATACCTTTGCCGGAGGTTTGTTATAACGCAAGTAGCCAACGGAAACCCCCACCAGAATAATAGCCATCATGGCGGATACGCTCTGTCCTTGCGCCAAGGCGACCGCAAAGAGCGTTCCTCCGGAAATCGCCGTCAGGCCGCCTGCCAGACCGTCCATTCCATCAGAAAAATTAATAACCGTCGTAACGCCGAATATCCACATGACCGTCAAGATGAACTGCATCCATCCAGGCAAACTGACGAATTCGTGCGTGAACGGATTGGTAAATCCTTCAAACTTAATACCGGCGCTAAAGACTATAATTGCAGCACACACCTGCACCAACAGCTTGGGCAGCGCGGGGAATTCTTTGCCGTGCGTCTTATACCAATCATCCACTGTACCGATTATCAGGATGAGCAGACCTCCGCCAAAAATGGCGATCGACTCCACCATGACATTGCGCACAAGCAACACGTAAGCGATGAAAAAACCGATAAAAATGGCAAGGCTCGCCGTTAACGGGATCGGTTCCCGATGTATCTTCCGTTCACTATCTTTCCGCGGCTTGTCTACAAAGTCAATGTGGAATGCCATCTTCCGCAGCGGCGGGATAAGGAACATTACGATTAGGGATGAAATCAAAAAAGCCGATAGGTAGAGCATATATTCCTCCTATATTATGCTTTCTTCGAATAAAACAACCATACGATTCATTATAAGGATTTTCCCGTCTACGGCAACTAGCACCCGGTTCCTGCACCGATATCGAGTACCGTATCGTGCGCTTGAATCGGCAGCATCGTTATAATTTATTCAGCGGGAAGCATCTTTCTTCGTTCTGGAGAATCCAGCCTCCCCATCAGGCTCGGGTCAAATCGGCGTTCCGACATTCAAAATCCTCCTCGTATGCTTAAGTAAATCTCTCTCGAAGCCTTTCGAAGATGAGCAACCGGTTTTCGTATTTTTTCCATTCTACCATAATTCGCAATCGTCTCACCATGATGCTTCGGCAGCACACGGCTTGCATCGATAAGCGTGCACAGCGTACAGCTTAACGAACCCTCTTCGCTTCAGGATACGGGCCGCCTTCCTTACTTCTTTAGAACGGGACCCAAGAATGACGACGGAATCAAGCGTCGACAGTTCCTTCCTCCATACAAAAGGCAACCTGCCCACATAAATCGATGTCGAGCCCTCTATATGGCATTCTATATAGTCTACAGGATCCCGAATGTCGATGAGCTTGATAGTTGGATCCATCTGTATGAATTGGCACAAGGCAGCCGGTGTTACATAGGTTAGACCGGCGACCGGCCACATTTGCCAAATTTGATAACACAGAAACAGAATAATGAGCACCGCCAGCTCTATCCACCAATTCACGTCATTTCCTCCTCCATGAATCCTCTGTAATCATATACCCTACCAGGTATAAAAATCATATTAGCTATCATTATTAAAGTCAACCTTTCTTCAGTCCAAAATACAGGATTCGCAGCAGCCTGCAAAAATAGATTATAGATGTACCATATGCTATCATCAGAGTAGAAATTCGATGTTGAGAAGAAAGGTGTGAATCGTTGAATGCAATATCGCAAACTCGGCAAAACCGGATTGAAAGTATCCGTCATCGGCGTCGGAACGTGGCAGTTCGGCGGTGAATGGGGTCATGATTACACGCAGCAGGAAGTAGACCGAATTTTACATAAAGCAAAAGAAACAGGCATCAACCTGATCGATACGGCGGAATGCTACGGGGATCATCTGTCCGAATCGTTTATCGGCAATTTTCTGCAGCGGAACCAGCGGGAAGATTGGGTCGTCGCCACAAAGTTCGGGCACAAGTTCCACTCCCATCTCAAGCGGACGACCCAGTACGGTGCAGCAGAGGTGCTGCAACAGTTGGAGGATTCCTTGCGCGCATTGCGGACAGACTATATTGACCTATATCAATTCCACTCCGGAGACGATCAAGCATTCGACAATGACAGCTTGTGGACGATGTTGGATAAGCAGATACAGGCCGGCAAGATCCGCCATATCGGCTTGTCATTGAACAAGAGCAACAGCATGCATCAGACTTCCACTGCCAGCAAGGTCGGCGCCAGCGCGATTCAAGTCGTCTACAACCGCCTCGATCGTGAACCGGAAGCAGACGTCTTCCCTTCCTGCATCGAGCAGAACTTAGGCGTACTGGCGCGCGTTCCGCTCGCGAGCGGCTATTTGAGCGGCAAATACAGACCTGGAGCGGAATTCGCGGCGAACGATATGCGCCATAACCACGATCGCGCCGCAGTCGATGAGAAGCTGAAGCAGGTCGAAGAAATTCAACGTACGGAAGTCCCAAAGGATGTCAACATGGCTGAATGGGCGCTTGCTTGGTGTCTGCGACACGAAGCGGTCACTTGCGTCATTCCCGGCTGCAAAAATGAAGCTCAGGTCGAAAGCAATGCTCGCGCTGCCCTTCATGCTCCAACTGACCATCCGCAGATTTGGCAAAATTGATACCGAAGAGTTCAGGACACGCCTGTGAAGCACGAGGTGTGTCTTTTTTTTGAATAAATAGCAGTATGTAATTTAATTCACAGAATAATCCCGCCACTTATAGTAACTTAAATATTGTTCATATGTTTATATTATTTACTTACTTTTTTAAAGTGATAATGCTATACTAGTGTTACCAAATATCCCGATGCATTCGAGGAGGAAAACGAAATGATGAATGATTTCTTGACCGTCATCAAGGAAAGACGTTCCGCCAACAAATTTTTGCCAAATATCGAAATATCCGCTGAGGAGCTTGATGATATTTTCTCGCTCGTCAAATTCGCGCCATCCGCGTTCAACCTTCAGCATGCGCACTATATAACTGTCACGGACAAAGCGCTAATGGATCAGATCTATGAAGCTGCCAATAAACAGTATAAGGTCAAAACCGCCTCAGCTGTCATTATCGTGTTGGGTGATACGGAAGCCCATCTGAACGCGGGAGAATTGAACGAAGGACTGCTTCATCTCGGCGTCATGAGCAAACAAGAGTACGATATGACAGTGGAGGGCACGATACAATTTTATGAAGAACGGGGAGACACATTTAAGAGAGAGGACGCCATTCGCAACGCTAGCTTGTCCGCAATGCAATTCATGCTCGTTGCCAAAGCGAAGGGCTGGGATACTTGCCCAATGATCGGATTTGATCCCGATCAAGTGCAGTCCATCCTTAATATCCCTGACAAATACATACCGGCCATGTTGATTGCGATCGGCAAAGAAGACACCTCCAGCCAGCGTCCGCGCGGTTACCGCAAACCGGTCCGTGAATTCGTTACACATCAATCTTTTTAATATAGAGTTTGTGCATCCAATCAGGGTGTCTCCATCGTCAATGTCGTTGAAGTGGCGCAGAGGCACCCTCTCCTTTTTACTTACTCAGCTCCCGCACCTGATTTCTCAAGAAGGATATCAGCCACAGTCCAACCGGAAAGCACACATATAACACAATGGCCAACACCGGCCAAATGCGGGTATCCCACCAAATCTGATAGGATGTATTCGGATATAGGATTAACGAAAGCACCGTGCAAATAATCGCCCAAGGGAAAATCAGCGAGCGGCCGTCTTTTAATTGAAGCACATGCTCGAGCGCTTTAATTCCGAAATAAAAGTACATGCTCATTTTAAAATATAAGGTAGTGAGCCAAAGCGTCGCCATCAATACTTCAATTCGGGTTATGAAATCCGCAATATTGATTTTCTGCGCAAGCATATAACTCGGAAATGAGGCTCTTGCCGTACTCTCGCTGCCCAATACTAAAATACACATGAACGTCATCAGAAATAAAAAGAACCCTCCGATTGCATGTCCGATTACAAATGCCCGAATTTTGGATCCGCGGTTGCCATTCACTTGGGGATACAACGCCCAAAAGGAAAACAGCGTCAATGTCGTAAAGCTTAAATAGTGAATGACTGTCCGTGAATAAGCGGCTCCGTTCGCTTCAAACATCGGGAGAATATTATCGAGCTCGGCTTGGGGAAACACGAATACCGTCAAGGCAACAAACGTGATCGTCATTACAATGGCAAATAGTTCACCAGCCCTCGCTACCGTTCTCATTCCTAAACGCAATCCGATGACGACCGCCACTATAAACATCGCCTGCACCGCCATACGCGGTGTCTCCGGAATGATTTGAGTCGTCAGGAACGAACCCAAATAGCTTAACAAGGAAGCTACTCCGTCCAGAAACGACACGAAAGCGTACAATAGAATGAGCACGCTCCCCAGCCATTTTCCAAGGGTGTTATCTATGTAATCAAAAATCGTTTTTTCGGGGACCATCCCCAGCCATTTTGCATAGAGGATAGCCACACCTGTACTCACTAATATGGCAACCATCACCGCAAGCCATCCATCCTGGTTGCTGTAATACGCCGCGGCAGACGGCACATACAGGACGGATGAGCCCACCGTATGCAATACAACCAAACATAATAGCTGGCGAACATCAATCTGTTCCCTTCTCATTGCTGCACCATCCTGTCCAAGCTATCGATAATAAGACGGCTAAGCGGCTCCATCACCCAGGCAAACCACTGATTCGGATTTGGCAGCGGCACATCCAACAAATAGACCAGAGCCAGTACCATGGCGCCTGCAAACATGATGTTAAAGCACGGGAGCCCCTTCGAGCGATTCTGACGCCGCAATTGCGGAACTTCAATCCACAGGATCAGAACGCCGATAACGGCCAGAATCAAGATAGCCATAAGCTAATCCGCCTTCTCGTAAAATTTAAGATAGGAATTGAGCTGTGTCCCTGTTTCGTTCAAGTTGACATGCGTTGTAATATGAACTGGGACATCGGGGTAAATAGCATTCCATTTGCTTTTGATCTTCTTCCATTCCGTAAAATCCGCCTTATGCAGCGCCTTCCCGAATCCAAAAATATCGGAACGGAATACACGCTGCGCCTTATAGACGGATGCGCGAAGCAGATCGGAAAAATTCTTCTCCGTATCCCGTTCCACGCGAGCGATGACTTCCGGCTTAACCAGATCAATATTGCAAGCGGCTTCTGCCACATTCACATCTACCGTTATGTTAATCCGTATTTCGGGCTTGCCGTTGCGGAATTGGCCAGTCACCGAACTGTCGGCGCGCTTTACCTCCAGTCCGATAATGCCCCCGCCCGGACAAGGCGTAATCCCGATTGTGCTGCTGACATTTCCCGTAATATAGTTATATCCTTTACTCTCCTCTTCATTGAGCCATCCGATCAGCTTATCTTGTCTGAATACGCCGAGTGTACTAAATTTCGTTATGGTCAGATCTGACGTTCTTTGCGTATTTTCCACCTTGTTTGCGGATTGGCCGGGATTTTCGATAGTGACGCCAGGAAGTACCGGTTCCTTGCCGACGAGGAACGACTGCTGCAAGAAATCATTCAACAGCACGCCTCTCGTCGGGGCCCAGTTCTTCTCCGACTGCTCCAACGCCATGTACAGCTTATTTGCCGACATGCGTTCAAACGGCGTTATTACCTCGAGCACATGTTGCGCCGACGTGTTGCGGGCTATGACAACGTAAAAATCACCCCGAATTTCATGATCGCGCGACAGATCGAGCAAATACTTCATCCCTTCTCTGGCTACCTCCTCGCTAATTACCAGGATACGCATATGGGATAAATACACTTTGCGCGGAATTTGCACAGTCATATGGCGGAAGGCTTCCAAAAGTATGCGTCCCTTCTCTTGGACGACTAATACAGGTGCAGCCGCAGAGCCCCCCTTTTTGGCGGCAACCGCGCTGACGTTGGCAAGTTGCGCGGACACGATATACTCGCCGTCCTGCTTGTCGATTCCGATACCCAGGGCAATGCCCAGCGTATCCAACTCCCTCCGGTTCCAGCACGATGTCAGCAGCAGGGCAATCATCATCAGAGCCAGAAAGGCTCCCGCCATTCGTTTCATTGGACATCCTCCCATGCTTCATAATTACGATGATGACGAATCCGAACCGCCTCTCTTCTCTGTTGATTCGTCAGGCGGCTCTCTGTACACATTGGTGTGCAGCAGGCTCGGCCGCGTGTACATCATCCACCACGGTGCGCGCACCAATGTATCCTTTTGATCAGGCAAGCGGAACGGCGCGAGCGGCGACATATACGGCTTGCCGAACGATTCCAGATGGCACATGTGCATGACCAAAATAACCGTTCCGATAAATATTCCGTAGAAGCCAAATGAGGCCGCCAACCCCATAAAGACGAACCGAAGCAGCCTAATGGATATGCCGACTTCCGGATTCGGAAAGATCATGCTTGTAATGGCGGTAATCGAGACGATGATGACCATGACCGGAGATACCAAGTCCGCTTCGACCGCGGCTTCTCCCAATACTAAGGCGCCTACAATCGAAATCGCCGTGCCGACAGCGCGCGGCATCCGTATCCCGGCTTCATACAGCAGCCGGAACGTAATCTCCATCATGACGGCTTCCACAAATGCGGGAAAAGGAACCCCTTCCCGCTGCGCGGCAAGGCTGATCAACATCTGGGTCGGAATCATTTCCTGATGGAAGGTGGTCAAGGCGATGTATATAGATGGAGTCAATAAGGTAATGACAAAAGAAACAAAGCGGAGCATGCGCGAAAAACCGAAATCATAGCGCTGGTAATAATCTTCCGCCGACTGCATAAATTCGGTAAACAAGGACGGCACAATCAAGACATGCGGCGAGCCGTCAATAATAATGGCGACTCTTCCTTCCAATAATGCGGCCGCCACTACATCGGGCCGTTCTGTATTGTTCACTGTAGGAAAAAAGCCGAAGGTGCTGTCCTGAATGAACTCTTCCACGTAATTGCTTTCCAGCACACCGTCAATCTTTATAGACTCCAAGCGCGAATGAAGCTCGGCAAGCACGCCCTCGTCAACGATCCCTTGAATATATATGACGGACACGGACGTCTTCGTCAGCAATCCGAGCTCCTTCGATTCGATACGTAAATCCGGATGTTTAATGCGCTTGCGGACCAGCGCCGTATTGACGCGAATTGTCTCTGTAAATGCTTCCTGCGGCCCTTTGATGACCGTCTGGGAGGTTGGTTCGCTGACAGTGCGATGCTCCCATCCGTTCGTGCATACTGCATGAGCTTCATCATGCCCGTCGATGACCAGCACCGTCTTGCCGCACAGTACCGCATGCAGCAGATCATCCCGCCGCTTAAGCGGCTGCACATCCCCTGCCGCAATTCCCAGCTGCTGTATCCAAGCTCCCGCATCAGACGTCTGGTTCGTTGTCATGTTCAGGTCCACACGGTCAGATCGCACCAGAAAGGACTGGATCAAATAATATACAATTGTCGGGTTGACCATTCCGTCCAAATAAATAAAGGCAACGTCCGTCTTCCCGTCCTGACCGGCCTTCAATTGCCGAATAACGAGATCGGAGCTATCGCCCAGCGCCTGACGCACTTCATCCAACTGCGCCATCAAATCGGGTTGAAGCGGCTGCTTGTCATCTTCCGTCATAAGACCATCCCGCTCCTTGCTAAGAGACAGCGGACCCACCCTCCTATTTGTTTCGTTCTTTTTTATCCTGAAAAGGAGTTTTTTTATGGTATGCCCATCCGAGAATAAAGACATGCGCTGACGATCTCCTGTAGAACAAGAAAACGCCTCATCCTGGAGGATGGATTCGTCTGCTTGCGGCATTGCATCCCGCGACAGAATCTGGACACAAAGCTGGAACCAAATATTGTGAATCTCCCACTCTTAGGATATAGTCATCTTTAAGATGATTGATGAGCAGGAAAGGAAGGGATGGATATGAAGAAAAGGCTAAACAAGTTATAACGCTTATGTAAGGCATATCGGCCCGGTTATCATTCCCGAGCGCCTCCTGATTGGGCTGCATGTATGTTTGAAAACTATAATTGGGAGGTTGTTACGAAATGAGAACCGAAAAAGAAATGATGGATTTGATACTAACCACCGCCACACAAGATGAGCGAATCCGCGCTGTCATTATGAACGGATCGCGAACCAATCCAAATGTAAAGAAAGACTGTTTTCAAGATTATGATATCGTATATGTCGTCGAAGCCATCGAATCATTTACATCGGATCATAGCTGGGTTAATCGGTTTGGCGACAGAATGATCATGCAAATGCCCGAGGATATTTCTCTTGTTCCAGCGGAAGAGAATGGATGTTTCCCTTATCTTATGCAGTTCACAGACGGCAATCGGATAGACCTTACTCTAGTGCCTATAGAGAAGTCGGATGAACTCGTAGGGCGTGACAGCTTGAGTATCCTCCTTCTGGATAAAGATCAAATAATCGAACCGTTTCCTCAGGCGAGTGATGAAGACTACCTTATCGGGCAACCGACTGCGAAGCTATTCTCGGATTGCTGCAATGAGTTTTGGTGGTGCAGCGCAAATGTCGCAAAAGGGCTGTGGCGAGAAGAGCTGCCTTATGCAAAAGCGATGCTTGACGATCCAGTGCGAAGCATGCTGATCGTCATGATTGAATGGCATATTGGCATAGCGACGAATTTCACTGTGAGCGCAGGCAAATTCGGCAAATACTTCGAACAACACCTTGAAGATCAGATATGGAATGAGTTCGTAAATACTTATTCCGATGCTGATTACGAGAATATATGGCAATCGCTCTTTGCAATGTGCGGTTTGTTCAGACACGTTGCCGTAAATATCGCAGATCATTATGGCTATGAATATCCGCATGTTGACGATGAAAGAGTTACCGCACACCTTCATCATGTGAAATCCCTGCCTAAAGACGCTGCCGAGATGTACTGAATTAGATGGGCATAACCCCCATCGTGTAGTTGAACTTCGATACGATAGAAGATAGTCCTGCCGCTAAGAGGGAACTGTGCCCTTTTGACTGCATGAAATCCAACGGGGAATGAGTATTAACTCTAATAAAAAGTGCAAGAACCATTAAGCCGCAGCTTAATGGTTCTTTTTATAACCGCTTTACTTCTGTTTCTCTGCTGGCTGTTGGTCTGAAAACGAGGACGGCACATCTCAAAGCCGCGTCCAGCCTAGCGCATAAGCTGCTTCGGGATATCGATTCGCACCATGGAGAGCGCTTCATCGCTCACTCTGGCTCCCCTTTGTAAATTTAACTAGACAGAGAAAAAACACCCCTTCTTATCAGACATTGAGGTTAGCGCTCAATAGCAGTGATTAGAAAGGGTACCGTTATAGCATGATACCGTATTCAGTTACTTGAATTTTTTGCATCTGATCCATATGAATGATGTCATGCCACTGTTCGTTATTTACTGTAAAGTTCGCTTTCATCTCTTGCTGTTCTTTGTCCTTGATAGAGCAAATGGAGAGCACATTGCCCCGGATTCAAAAGACTCAAACAGCGCTGCCATGTCCTCCATTCTCTAGCTGTTCCCGACGTATTATACCTTTTTCATATCTGGCGGCTTCTTGTTTTTTATGATTTCAAGCATTACAGCTTGCCCGCCTTGTTATTAGATGCATTAGAGATGAAAAAGGTTTGTTTTTTTTAGAATTTTTTTAAGCGAATGTTCGCAAGGGTAACGTTCCAGCATTGGCGCCCCCATTTGTCTCAGGCCTCCATTGAATATGGTGCATGGAAACAACATATATCCCGTCGGCAAGCAATCATTAATCATTGCACTTGCTTGGCAAGCGTTCGCTTGGCCTTGGCTACGATTCTTCTCGTCTCTTTCGTGTCCGATGCCCGCAGCCAATCATCACATACTTGCAGGACCCAGTCCGGCTTCGCCTTGCTCGCATCGTTCAGCCAATTGCCTACTGAATCTTGAACATACTTAGCCGGGTCGGAGTTGACACATTCTAATAGCGGCAGCGCCAATTCCGGTTCGAGCTTTAACTGTTCAATATGCTTGCACCAGACTCCCCTCGGTCTTGTCGATTCAATGGCGAATCTTCGGACATTGGCATCCGAATCCGTCACCCAGCTCCGATAGAGGGAGATCGCTGCCGGAAGATCACGAATAATCGATTCGCGGACGGCCATCCAACCGATTTCTCTTACACCGAAGTGCTTATCGGCTGCAAATGGCTTCATCTGCACCAGCTTCTCCTCTAAGGAAAGCTCCTCGTTCAAGCCGATCATATAAGTTACCCAGCAACGTACGCTATCGGACCGATGAGCGGACAGAAAATTAATAGCAGCAGTGAAATCCTGAGGATTGCACTCCTGCAGTTCCACTCGTATTGCTTCGGCAATGAACGGGATGATCTTCATCGTGCTATTCTGTTTCAGTTGGTTAATCTTCAGCTCTAACGGCTGCACTAACTTATGAAGCCCAACTTCAGGCAGGACATGCCGCAGCAGAATCACATGATCGACAGCCAACCATTCCGTCAAATTGACGCTTTCAAGCGCACCCTGATGCAATAACTCAAGCACCTCTTCCGGGATATCCGCAGCCTTGCTCGCCCCCTTACGGGCCAGCACCTTGTCCGAAACATGCCATGGCTGATGCTGTTGCTCCATACCTAAGCCCCTCCTCGTCCATATTGTCACAGCCATTCCGGCCAAAAAACAAACATATGTTCTCAATTAATTCAGTATACACCATATCTTGTCCGTTATACAACAGACTGTTCGGGCATCACTCTTTTTTTGTCACAATATAATAGGAACGTATTGAACATGGAGCATATTAACTGCTTTTAATAGTTGTTACTTATTGTAAATACCATCGCTGTTCAGTACAATATGATACACAGCAAGAGCATTATAACGCACGACAATAGTAAGCCAGGCGAGGAAGGGAGGTACTATTCGGGGAACTATGCGGCTCCCGCATTCGCTGCTGTTCATCATTTCTCACAGAGCAATCCCCCTCTCATCCCGGCAAGCGCCATTACAGGGAGAGAACACACATCCCCATGCAGCAGGCGTATACTCCATGACAATGAATATGGATACAAAGGAGTGTATCATTGGCATGAAAACGAATACGAAAATGATTATGATCTCCACAATCTGCTCCATGGCACTGGCAATTTCCTTGTTCTCGACTTCTATATTTGCGGGGCCGGCAGTTGCACCATCATCCGAGAAATCCGAGCCGTCGCCCAACCCCAAAATTGTAACCGCTTCCTTCACGCAGCGCGACCTGAATCTGTTAAGCCGGGATACGACAGGCATACCGCTTAACGGCGATTCCTATAACGGCGGCGTCGCAGCCATCGGTCAGAATGCCTTCGCCGTGGCGGCCAGCCCGAAATCGACGCCCATCATGGCAGCGGCACGTTACGGACAAGGCCGGGTTGTCACGGTCGGAAGCGAATCGTATTTCAAATTGAGCGAACCCGCTCAATCGAACAGCAAAGCGACGATTGCGCGCAATATTCTATTGTGGGCGACAGAAGATTTGGCGACGAGCTATGAGGACGCGCTTGCCGGCAAAGGACGCATCGCCATCCTCACGAAGACAGATGACTTCAAGGCGCGTTCCGATCTGCCAGTCGATATTACGCTTATCGACAGTTGGCAAGCGGCCGATAAGAGCGGCAAGCCAATGCTCGATCCTAGCAAGTTCCCTGTCGCCTTCATCGACTATAAGTTCGTCAGTAAAGACGAAGTGCCGGCGCTGCTTGATTACATACACAAAGGAGGGAGGCTGGTCGTCGCGCTCAAAGGATGGGTATTGGAGCAATTCCCTTATGTATCCTTGGGCACCGATCAGTCTTCGGCATCCCTCGGCACGGATTATCCGCTTCAGCAGCTGCTCAACTCGGTCGGCTTGAGCTTGATGAACAATCAGGCAACGACGTGGGACGGTACGGCGCCGTTTCTGAATGTCAATCAAGCGGCCACCTACGAAATCGGGAATTTGATGACCGAAGCCAAATCAGTGGAAGCCGGCAGCAAAACCATCGATGAAGTTCAAATCGGCTTCCCAGACTCGAATGCTGAACAGAAGATGGCCATATTAACTTCTGTGTTAAGCTCAACACTCGGCGCCCTTACTCCGTCCAGTTCGATTTATAATCAAGTCCAATCCGATTCCGATCAATTAACCCATGTGGCGCTCCCGGTCGATCCGAAAAAGAAGCCTTATAGCGCTTCCCTGCTTCCGGTCGTTATGGACCGCATTTACCAGAATCCGTCCGGAACGAAGTCGCCGTTCGCCGACGCCTTCCCGGGCAAAGTGCCCGCTGAAGCCCCTATCATCAACGACAAAGTTGTCGAAGTCGATTTCAATTACTCCACTTATGATTACCTGCGCCAAGGAGCCATTCCGAAAAATTGGATCAGCACCGGATTGTACGCGGAAGCGGGCAAGACGATTACCGTCGCTGTGCCAGAGGGAACGGCCGACCTGGATGTGCAGATCGGCGCTCATACCGATAATCTGAGCGGCCTGCCGATCGACAAATGGTCACGCGTACCGCTTGTGACGACACGGATGACGTTGAAGCCGGGCGCCAATACGGTAACGAGCCCATACGGCGGATTGGTCTATTTGATTCCGACGAAGCCGCATTCAGGCAAGAAGGCTGCGGTTCATCTGAGCGGAGCCGTCAATTCTCCGTACTATGTGATGGGAACGACTGACAAGGAGGTATGGAAGAACTCCGTACGCAACTATGCGGCACCTTGGGCAGAGCTGCAATCAACACGCGTCATTATCACCGTTCCATCCGAATTGGTGCGCAATCTGGATAACCCGGATGAGTTCCTGAAATTATGGGATGTCATGCTCGATCAATACGATAAACTGGTGGGCGTCGCGCCGAACAAGCCAGAGCCGCACCGCAGCATTACACTTCCGTACCGTTATGTCGGTGACACCCAGATTAGCGCCGGCTTCATGCATGCCGGTTATCCGATCATGTTCTTCAACGATCCGTCGGCTATCGATGCGGTCACCGTGAACGGCATCAAGACGCTCGACGGCTGGGGCTGGTGGCATGAGACGGGCCACGAATACCAGCAGTACGCTTGGACATGGGGCGCGGTCGGCGAGGCGACGGTCAATATATACTCCCTGTTCATTCAAGATCATTTTAGCAACCATTCCCGTCTTCTCACCAAGAAGACTTCAGACGGCAAAACATATTATGACGTCGCCTTCGAATATTTGAACAGCAACCATCCGAATAAAAACTTCAACGACGACGAGCAGAACGACGTCTGGACGCGTCTGATCATGTTCCGCCAGCTGCAGCTCGCTTACGGCTGGAATCTGTATACGAAGCTGCACTCTTCTGTCCGCGACATGCCGCAAGCGCAGCTGCCGCAGAACGATCAGGCTCGAATCGATCTGTTCGTGGTGAAGACATCGGAGTTAAGCGGCAACAATCTGCTTGAGTTTTTTGATAGATGGGGCTTGAAATATTCGGATGCGGCCAAAGCCAAGGTGCTCAACTTGAAGCTGCCGAAGCCGGCCACCGCTATTTGGACGTTGAAGGACAGTACGGTTCCGTACGAAGGAGGACAGGATTAGCAGGAGCTTCACCTGCTGCTGAGGCTGGCCACAACCGCGTTTAAAAGCAGGTCTTCGTTTCTAAAGTCGGCATGTTCTGTTCGTCTAGTCGCATCGCATGTTCAGACTGACGGTGATTCGCTTCTGCCGCCTCTTTGCTTCATTCTCCCCTTCCATCAGGAGGACGCACGATCCATGCTCCACGCTTTCGCTTGAAAGAGAAGGGGGAACCGTCATTCTCGCTTTATCGCTTCAACGAAATCCTTAAGGCGAGAAAGAGGAGTAGTCTCCCCTCTTTCTCGTTTTGTTCATCGTTTCTCTCGTCCAACTCTTCATCGCTGTGCTGGCGGATCGCCTCAAGATCGGTCATAATGATGGATATACAGAATGTTGATCAACCTTACATGGGAGGGCGGATACGATGATTCGAGCGGTTCTGTTTGACTTTGACGGGACGTTGGCGGATACGCTGCCGCTATCTTTGCATGCGTTTACATCGGTATTCAAACGATACGATAACCGTATCGTCACGAACAAAGAGATTGTCGCCATGTTCGGACCGACAGAGGAAGGCATCCTCACTGCCAACCTTCGGCATGCCGGATTGTTGCCGCAGGCAATCGAAGAATACTTCGAGCTGTACCGCAACTGGCATCCGAGCTTCGTGCGCTCGTCGGCTGACATTCGCAGCTTGCTGCAAGCCTTGAAAGAGAGAGGCATAGCGGTCGGCGTCGTAACCGGCAAAGGCCGTAGAGCCTACGATATTTCAGTCGGCATGCTCGGTCTGGCCCCATTCATTGACGTGGCCATTACGGGAGACGACGTGAAGCGATCGAAGCCTGACCCGGAAGGAATTGCAGCAGCGCTTCACGCCCTGCAAGCAGTTCCCGCTGAAGCCGTATGGATCGGGGATAGCGAAGCTGACATTGCCGCGGGTATTGCTGCCGGAGTCTATACCGCAGGAGCAAAATGGTTCGACACCGTGCAGTCCGATCATTTCGCAACGGCACCAAATGCAATTTTCACGCGAACAAAGGAACTGTTGGATCTAATCGACTGCCACGATACGGGGAGTACGAACGACCTTAAGTGGCTTCAATGGGCAAAGCGGCTGCAAGCGCTGGCCCAAACCGGACTCACTTACACGAAGGATGTATATGACCGGGAACGGTATGAGGAATTGCGGGAAATGAGCATAGACATGATGGCCAACTATTCCAAAGTGAACAAGGAACAGATCGAGCTCGCTTTTGCGGCCGAGGATGGTTATGCGACACCTAAGGTCGATGTTCGCGGCGTAGTATTCAAGGACAATCGAATTTTGCTCGTCCGGGAAAAAGCCGACGGCGCATGGTCATTGCCCGGTGGATGGGCGGATATCGGATACTCACCTGCAGAAATAGCCGTAAAGGAAATTAACGAGGAGTCAGGCTATGAGGCGGAAGCGGTCAGACTGCTGGCGGTCATGGATAAGCGGCTTCACCATCATCCTCCGGAGCCGTACCATGTGTATAAGCTGTTCATTCAATGCAGGGTGGTTGGCGGAGAAGCGTTAAGCGGCGTAGAAACGAGCGACGTCCGTTTCTTTCGCGAAGATGAGCTTCCCGAGCTTTCTGTCGAGCGTAATACGGAACGGCAAATTCGGACGATGTTCGAATTTTTGAAGCAGCCTGACAAACCGGTCATTCTCGATTAATTCATTCGGGTGTGCTATTATAAACTTCGTTATTTCAGCAAAGAACGGAGTTGCATAAGTTTGGCACAGTTATACTTTCGATATGGAGCGATGAACAGCGGAAAATCCATCGAAATCTTAAAGGTCGCACACAACTATCAGGAGCAGAACAAGTCTGTCCTTATCTTCACTTCTGCGGTGGATGACCGGGACGAAGTCGGCTATGTGTCTTCCCGCATCGGATTAAGACGTGAGGCGATACCGATTCATCCGCATACAGATGTATTCGAGATTGTGTGCCGCCATACCGGGTCGATTTCTTGCGTGCTTGTGGATGAGGTGCAGTTCCTGAAAAAGGAGCAGATTATGCAGCTCACCTCCATCGTGGATGAGCTCAATATTCCGGTAATGGGGTTCGGACTTAAAAATGATTTCCGCAACGAATTGTTCGAAGGAAGCCGATATATGCTGCTGTATGCAGACAAGCTGGAGGAAATGAAGACGATCTGCTGGTTCTGCGAGCGGAAAGCGACGATGAACCTGCGGGTAGACGGCAACGGAAATCCTATATATACGGGCGATCAAATTGTGATTGGCGGCAACGACCGCTACTATCCGGTATGCCGGAAGTGTCATAAGAATCCGCCGCTATAACGACAAGACAAAGGTGCTCAGCTTATCCGAAAGTAAAATCGGGGCCAAGCACCTTTGTCGTATTTACAGATTACGTTCCCCATTACTCCATGTTCTTCAAGTACAAATCCAACAGATATGTGCATTCATCGATATCATCGTTCAGTCTATTCTTTACTTCCTCCTTCACCCCAACGTCATCCTTAACAGATTCCCTTATGTTTTCGAGTATGCTCCGCACGGAACTGGCGGCATTGTCATCGCGTCTGTCGCTGGAATGACCAGTAATCTCTATTTTAGCTAGAATAAATAACGCAGTATCATCATTGAAATGATGCCTACCGCCACCGTCCCCATCAGACTTCGGGTCAGGATGGCAATGAGCACCGTTGGCAATGCGGCCCATAATCGAATGTAGCCCGAATCGGCCGACGTCAACAGCAATTCCTGAGACAGCAATGCAGCCATAATCGCGATCGGAATATAATGAAGCCAGCGCATCGCCCATTCAGGCAGCTTCATCTTGCTTAACACCACAAGTGGAAATACTCGCGGTATCATCGTCACGACCGCGCCTCCTACTATAATGAGCATGATCTCCCATCTTACTTCCACTTCTCTATCACCATCCCTATCGCAGCCGCTAGCATCGTCGCGGCAATGACATCAATTCCAGACGGCAGCACCGTGTTCAAGCCAATGGTCAGCAGCACGGCACAAGCCACCACCGTCAGATCGGTTCGCCGTCCAGGGCGATCCGCCATTTGCAGAGCGAGAAGACCAATGAACATAGCCGGCAAGGCATAATCGAGGCCGAACGCTTCTGGCCGGCCGATCCATTGCCCGAAAATTCCGCCGGCTACATTAGCGAGCAGCCAATTCAAATAGGCCGTTATATTTAAGCCGAGCATCCATCCGTTATCGGCATAACCTACTAGCGAGAGCCGATTCGTCGCAACTGCAAACGTCTCATCGGTCAACAGAAAGCCGTGAATCGTATTCTTCCAAGCAGGCAAATGCCGAAAATAAGGTGCCAGCGCTGCGCTCAGCAGCAAATAACGCAAATTGGCGATAAATATGGTTGCGATAATGGACGTTATCGGGGCCCCCACCGCAAACATGCCCACCGCGATAAATTGCGCAGAACCAGCATAAAGCACCACGGACATGAGCGCAATTTCCGCAATGCTCAATCCCGCCGTCCGTTCCACGACTCCGGCAGCAAAGCCGATGCTTAAATATCCGAGCACCGTCGGCAGGCAATCTTTCACGCCTAGCCAAAAAAGGCGTTCCTGTGTCGCCGCATTCTCCTTCATCCCCAAGCCCCTTCTTCTTAGATGTTATTACTCTAACGACTATGATTTGTCCAAAAAAAATGGCTCAATCTGCATTATTCCGCATTGAACCGAAGTCCTGTAACGACATGTACCAGATCAGGCTTCGTGCGCCAGAGCCGATCCAATCGTTCCGGACCGTATTCTCTTGTCACCTCTTCGACCATGATGTCGTGACGTATGTACTCAGTGGCGACCAGTACCAAGGCAGGATCACATGTCTTGACCGCCCAAGCCGGAGCGTGATCGGAGAAGCTGGCGATGAGAACTTCCTCCCCGTCGCGCGATACGATCGTCAAATGTCCTCCCATCCGTTGTTCCACAACATCGGGAGTCATGTAATTATGATGATAGGTATTGCCAAGTTCGATCTCCGGGGCGCCGAATACAATCGAGAACACGCTCGCCCCTGCCTGAACGCGCTGCTGAATGGCCGATTGAATCGGCGGAACTTGCGGTTCCCATACCGAAAGCCACAACTCCTCCTTCGCGTTCTCGATCATGTCAATCATCTCGTCAATCACGCGCTGATCGCTGCGGACATGCCAGATGACATCCACTTCGCGCTCGCTTTCCATACCTGATAGCGCATGCTCCAAATAATCGAATGACTGTTCATACGACTTGCGCAAACGATTCATTAATTCCGCAGCAGGCACCGGCGCATACTTCACCGGTTCGGACGGCACCGTATAGATCGCCCCTTTATCCAACAGCTTGCCGAGCACTTCATAGATCATTGACCTTGGCACGCCAGATCGCTTGCTTATCTCGTATCCGGTAATTGGAGAGGTCTTCAAGAGGCCGACATAGGCCTTAGCTTCGTATTGAGAGAATCCCAGCTTATGCAGTTCCGCAACAATCTCATCCATAAATGGCACGCTTCCTTTAGTAGTTATAGTAATACTTACTATAATCAAATATTTTTATTTGTCAAACCATTCACATGAATGTATACGAACATTAAAATAGCTGTCGAGAAATTCTCGACAGCTAGCGCTAGATTAGCGATCCTAATTATCTTTTTTGTGGCATTTACAGCGGTCTTTGTCGTGGTCTTTACCGCGATCTTTGTCTTTGCAGCGGTCTTTGTCGTGGTCTTTGTCTTTGCAGCGGTCTTTGTCGTGGTCTTTGTCGTGGTCTTTGTCATGGTCTTTACAGCGGTCTTTGTCGTGGTCTTTGTCGTGGTCTTTGCAATCATCGTCGTCTTTATGTCCCCATGGCAATGGAACTTGCTGCTTTTGCAGTACTTTTACAGTTACGTGCATAACGATTTTTTCACGCAATTTGCGGAACGTCTTCTCTTTGCGAGGCAGATCATCATCGAAGTCGAAGTCTTCGCCCATATCGAGCTCATGGAATCTGACTTTGACCAGTTCGCAGAAAGGCTGTTCGTTAAAGAATACTTCGTGGCTGAACAATGTTTTTTCAAGTTGAGGAGACATTTCGTCTTGACCCAAGAACTCGAACTCTTCTACTTTTTCGGAAGAAAGCTCTGGCTTCACTTTACCGAATCTGATTTCTGTGACGCATTGGAAAGGCACGTGTGCTGTCGTATGAAGAATTCTTCCGCAAACGGCGGAGTTCGTTGGGGATGTGTCGGCTGTAGCATATTCAATATTTTTGCGGATAAACCCTCTGAGGTACAATTTTGCTTTCTTTACCCATTTACCATGGAAATCGACTGGAACCAATTTGCACTGCTCCAAAAATACTTTCTTCTTGATTCGTTTAATTTCCAACGCAGGTTCATCTAAACTAATCAGAGCCTCAACATTTACTTGTACTTCACGCTCTGCTAATACTAACGGAACTTTAATTGTTGGCCAATGTGGATCGTGTTTCTCGTTCTCGCATTCACCCAGTGTCGTTGACTCGACAACGCGGCAATCCCCATCATGACAAGACATCTCTTCATCCTCCTCGTGATAACTGCTCAATCTTGTTGTGCAATACTATACTATTACGGAGAGGGAGAATTGCTTCGGCGCTTGTCTTGGAGAATCTGCCCCTTTTCATCCATTTTTACTTACGCCAAGGGATAAGCTGCTTCCGGAACCACCACACCCGACCCGATACGTGAATCATCCCTTCAGACACTCGGGCGTCAGCTTGATCCGGCTCCAACACGACTTTTACATGCCAATCGCCAGCCTCCGCCCGAATGCTTGCATGATATGGAGGGGGTTCATCGCAGTGCTCTGGAGTTGAAAGCCGTGTCTCGGATAGAGGACGAAGCACCGTACTGGAAAAGGGTATATATGTCATTTGATGCCGCAAAGCAGGACTATTATGTGTTGTCCCTATAGCGGTTATCCTGATGTGGCCCGTAACCCAAAGGAATGCAGACTCAGCCTCGTCGATACGGACGTCCTGAATCATAAGCTTCGTCTCATAGCGCACGTCTGTCCATTCATGCTCCCATCGCACTTGAACGAGTTGGTCCCAGCCAACGTCCCAAATAGCTTCCAATAAGGATACTTCCGTGAAGGAGGCCTCCTGATCTTCATTACGGAATAAAATGCAGGCTTGGGTCACAATCGGCTCCATTTTACTATCCTGACCGTGCTCTTCCATACCAGTTGACTGCTTCGGCTGTGGAGTATCCATCTCTTCCAGCGGCTCTGTATCTGACTGCATAGGAATTGGCTCGTCAATCGAGATGTTCTGCTCGGGCACCGGCTGTGCTTCCATTGCTGTCGAAGGCGCTTGCGCAATCGGTTCCTCAACCGTCGGCATTACCTTCTCGATCGATTCCGTTCCTGCGGGCGGATCAATGTGGTGGAAGAACAACTCTGGAGCGGCAGTCGTTTGCTTGGCGGGACGCTTCTCATATGCATAGTAGATTCTCTTGCGCCGCCGAGTAGGCCGCTTCGCTGGAGATTTCCGCTTCGTATAACGCTTCGGCGGCTCAATGGATACAGCCTTGAGACGGATATGCTGTGGAGTACGTATCGCAGCACTGGAGGAAATCTTCTTCTTCCTGCGCGTTGCCCGTTGGCCTAACCGCTTATGTTGTTGGAGTGACAACTTCCATACAATTCGCTGCGCAGAGTGATGTGGTCTCCGACGGGAACCTCTATGTTTGCGGGCACGTATCACTGTTTGGACCGTGACAGACCGGTAGCAGGCCAGCTTATAACATTGAAGAACGGCCAGATTCTGATTAATCCAGGGGCCAAGCAGTTTACGAACACGTCTATTACTTACGATGATTCTCTTCATGATTAGCGGCACCTCGCCAATGTTCCTTCCAACCCTTTTACATATGCTAAGCTACAATACTAAAGTATGTCATCGCCTGTAGACGAGTGTTAAGGCAGCCGCCCCTTTTTTCATTGAGCCGTTACTAGGGTAATTTCCCGAGGGCTCTCGATAGCCTGCTGCCTATTTATTGATATAATAGTCACCTGTCTATCTCGGCTTGGTCATCCGTCCAACCTGTTTTTGTGCAGACGCCGTAGTATATAGTAAATTATGGGGAGGTGTCTCTGACTTGGGCCGCATTACTAAAATAAGAAGAAGACGCTGCCATAAGAAAACGATTATCGTCTGCCGGTGGAGAAGAAAACGGAGCAAATGCTTGCGAAAAAAAACGGGAAAAGACCGATGTTCTTGCAAAAAAACCAAGTTGATTCGCCGCACCAAGCCCCGCGTGTGTCACTGTGCTTCCGGGCCTCCAGGGCCGCAAGGTGCCAGGGGACCCGCAGGACGAAAAGGACCGATAGGACCGCAAGGGATTCCAGGCGTGCAAGGTATTCCGGGGCCGGCAGGACCTCCAGGACCCGCAGGACCTCTTGGATGGCAGTGTGAACAGGGACCGCAAGGACCGATGGGAACGATAGGACCACAAGGTATTTCAGGCGTGCAGGGGATTACGGGGCTGCAAGGGCCGGCAGGACCTTCAGGACAGCAGGGAGAACAAGGACCGCAAGGCGATATGGGGCCGCAAGGACCTTCAGGACAGCAGGGAGAACAGGGACCTCAAGGGCAACAAGGACTGCCGGGATCGTCTTCAGATTGCTGTATCCCGCCGATGCAGTACGTCCTATCTCAACTGGAAGGCGTCCAGGTTACATTGGGAACGACAAGCAACCCGCCCGGCAATTTTATTAACTCAACCATTGTCAGTGTAAGCAATTCTTTAGTGACCGTGCAAAGAGATACGAGAATGTTCGTCATTCCGATCAGTGAAGTGGTTGGCGTCGCGTCTCCTCAAGTTGCAGACGTTGCGCTGCTGGAGCCGCCGTCACCTCCAAGCGACTGCATTGAAGCTCCGCTGCGTGAATTCCTTGACGCCAACATCGATAGGGCAGTCGATATGACCACCGTCGGCTTCGGATTGTTCGCCAATATTCAGAACGCCATCGTATCCAGAACTGGCGAGGGGATCGTCATCTTGGATGTTACGAAAGCAGTCGATTTCGCAGCGGTATCTCTCTGCAAAATCACTTCCCTCTTATCATGCTAAAGTCGCTTAGACGCTTGATGCGCATCGTGTGAGCAGGTCAATTCAATTAAATAAACCGAGAGAATAACGGGAATTCATCCCGCTACTCCCGGTTTTTTCCATTCATCAAGGCAGCCGCTGTGATGGATGAATCGTGTCGATGAACAGCAAGCCGTCATACTGGATCGCTTCACTTCTGTTCACCTTCCCGGCTTGTCTTGTTGTATGCTATCGATACCATCGTATCAGGTGAACGTTAAGATTAGGGGCTCCCAGTTTAATATTAGGTTAGGTTTCGTTTAAGAATCGGACCAAGGCGGGGGAAGTCGCCCCGCCCTATCGGCTATAGCGGGCTCAAATGCTCGTGCACGAGCTTCCACTCACCGTCTGCCCGCTTGAATACATTCGTGGCGCGGCCGCAGCCTTCTCTGTGCTCGCCTTTGTAGTACCCTTCCCATTTATACGTATATGTGCATACGGCAACGTCTTCTCCAGCTGCGATCCATGTTACGTCCACTGCGCTGTAGACTTCCTCCTGGATCGTCTGCCATGCCTGTTCGAAATAGTTTTTTATCTCTTCCAGCGACGTGCAGGTCTTGTCTGTAAACCAATACACGGCAGCGGGATCGAGCAGTTGTTGGATATTGGAAAAATCATGCGTGTTCGTCGAATTGATGTACTGGGCAAGTGCATCTCTATAATCCAAAATGAATTCCTCCTAGTGTATCATCCGTTTCCAAATATTATAGCAAATTCAGCCCGCCGCACGCACTCTTTCATGCCCCGTCACCAGCACGATCAATCCGCACAGGAGCGTGAGCGACGCGAACACAAGCGCACCATCGTAGCTGCCCGTGTTCACCATCAATACACCAGTCACGATCGGCCCGATGATCTGTCCGGCCCCGTATACTGCCGTTGCATAGCCGATAATGGTGCTGCTCTCCTGCGGAAACATGCCCCGGGCCAACGACATGGTCAGCATCGTAATCCCCATGAACGTCGCTCCGAATAAAAACGCGCCTGTCAACACACCAATTGCATTCGGAAAAAGGACAGGAAGAATGACTCCGAAAATTTGAGTGCAAAAGGCCGCGTACAGTGCCGACATGCTGCCTTTCTTTTTCTCTATCCAGCTCCATATCCAACAGGAGGGAGCCGCCGCCACACCGACGAATACCCAGCTCAAAGCGGAAAATTCGCGAACCTCCGGCATTTGCTCCACGATGGCAACTAAAAATGTGGCGCTAACAATATAGCCCATGCCTTCGCAGCCGTATGCGACAATAAGCCGCATCAGCATGCCCCGGTTGCCTGTGCTGTCCTGATGATCCCGCTCGCTCGGCGCATTTTTGCTGGACGCAGTCAGTGGTTCCTTAAGAAACAGCAGCGGGAATGCCCCCAGTAGTATCGATACGCTGCCCAGCCCGCCCCACGCCCATTTCCATCCTCCGAAATCGTTCAACGCCGGTACGAGCCATCCGCTCAAAACAATGCCCAGCCCGACGCCGCTGTAGAGCCAACCGGACCAGGACGAGCGCCCGCGCAGGGCCAACCCATCCAATACGATGCCCGTAGCGAATACGAACACAAGCCCACTGCTGAAGCCTGACACGAAGCGCAGGACAGACCATAACGCGAACCCGCTCACTGCGCCCATCAGCGCCGTCGTCAGCACGTTGACAAGTAAATACAGCTTTAAGTAAAACACCTTGCCTCTGCGCCACGGCAGCATGCCCGCAGCTAAGGATCCGAACAGATAGCCAATATAATTATACGATGACAGATAACCACCCGCCGCCTCGGACAGTCCCGCGCTATGTGTCATCAGAGGCAGGATCGGAGTATAGGCGAATCTGCCGATGCCCATCACAATAACAAGAGAAAGCATACCCCCTGCAAGAAGATAGGCTGGATAATTTCTGTCAAGCCGATTCCCCATCGTTAAACATCACCTTCATCTAAAATTTCTCCTATCTCCTCATCATAAGGATGGTAAAATAGTTAGTAAAATGATATATTTTCATATTTCATATCAATATTTTTGATACCACGGTTGTGAGGAGAACGCGATGAACATTGAGGATTTATATACGTTTCACGTCGTCGCCCAGGAACAAAGCATTTCCAAAGCGGCGGAAACACTCAACTTCGTGCAATCGAATATTACCGCCAGAATCAAGCGGCTCGAGCACGAGTACGAGACGCAGCTCTTTTACCGCCACCGGCACGGTGTCACGCTGACATCAACTGGAAAGGCGCTTATGGCCTATACGGAACAAATTCTTCAGCTCATCGAAGAATCCAAAAAAGCAATTATCCACTCGAAATCCCCGACCGGACCGCTAGCTATCGGTGCGATGGAAACGGCGGCTGCTGTGCGACTGCCTCCGCTGCTCGCCGCTTACGGCAAAAGATATCCCGAGGTGGAGCTGCTCCTGCATACGGACAGTACGAGTGAGCTTGTCAAGATGGTATTGAACCGCGAGATCGAGGGCGCATTTATTGCCGGGGAAGCGAATCACCCCTACTTATGTGAATTTCCCGTTTTTGAAGAGAAATTGGTGTTCGTCGTGCAAAGGAACCTGACATCCCGCCTCGTCAAGGACGATTTGGAGCAATATAACTTGATCGTATTCAAGTCCGGCTGCTTCTACCGCACAACGATGGAGGATTGGCTCCGTGCCGAGGGCATCGTTCCGAAAAGAACGATGGAGTTGAACACGCTCGAAGGAATTATTGGCTGTGTCAAAGCCGGGTTGGGCATGTCCATGCTGACCGAATCCGTAGTCGATCAGCTTGATCGGAACCATGACCTGGCCCGGTACCCGCTGCCCGGAACAGCCGGGAGCGTCTCGACCCGATTCATCTATCATAAAGACATCGTAAAGACCGCTGCATTCAACATGTTCGTCACGATGTGCCAAGATGAGCAGCCATGAGCCAGCCTTTGCCGTTGGCCATCAAAGCTGAACGTCCGCGCTATAGCAATATTTTGCGTTCGCTTGACTGCAAACGTTTTATGCCATGCTATACTTAAATGGATTGGATTGCTCGGGCTATGAACACGAACAATTCTTCACGACAACGGAATAAGGAGTGCACAATAATGAATTGGATGGCTGAAGTTACTGCAAGACAAGACGAGCTGTTGAATGATTTGAAAGGGCTGCTCCGCTTTGAAAGCGTTAAGGACAACAGCACCAGCGGACCAGGACAGCCGATGGGCCAGGAGATCGCCCGGGCGCTCGATTATATGCTCGAACTGTCCCGCCGCGAGCAGTTCCGCGTCAACAATCTGGACGGCTACGTCGGGTATGCTGAATACGGGGATTCCGACAGCGACGAGTATATTGGCGTGCTGTGCCATTTGGACGTCGTTCCGGCCACTGGCCAATGGACTACGCCGCCTTTCCAGCCCGATGTCCGTAACGGCAAGCTGTACGCACGCGGTGCGATCGATGACAAGGGCCCTACGCTCGCAGCCTTTTATGGTCTGAAAATCGTAAAAGAGCTTGGACTGCCGTTAAAGCATAACGTGCGGATTATATTCGGCACCGACGAAGAGAGCGGCATGGAATGCATGAAGACGTATACGAAGCGCGAGAAGATGCCGATGGCTGGCTTCGCGCCAGATGCCGACTTCCCGATTACCCATGCGGAAAAGGGGCAAATTAACAACAAATTTTTCCTTAAACGGAATGGTGGTTCGTCTAAAGAAGCAGCACCAGTGGATGGGGCTCGATTCGAACTGAAGGCCTTCCATGGCGGAGGCATTGCGAACATGGTTCCAGAGTCGGCAACAGCGACCGTAACCGGGGAAGCGTCTGCAATTGCGGACATGGCGGAACAGTTCCAGGCCTATTGCGCCGAACAGCAGTTGAACGGCACCGCCGAGGTTAAGGCAGGCCAGCTAGAGCTCGGGATGAAAGGCAAGTCTGCGCACGGTATGGAACCACATGTAGGCGTCAATGCCGCATTGAAGCTCATGCGTTTCCTGCGGGAATACCGCTTCCAGCCAGATGCCGATCGGTACATAAGCTTCATCGGCAAGCATCTGGTCGACGACCATCTGGGTACGGCGCTTGGCATCCAATACGAGGATGACATTACCGGTTCGCTCACTGTGAATGCAGGCATTTTCGAATACTCGGAGCAGGCAGACTCGTTCTTCCACTTGAACATCCGCTTCCCGGTTACGCAGCAATGCGATGACATCCTCGCAACGCTGCAAGCGAAAATGGCGCCCTACGATATCGTGATCGATGACGAACTCGATTTGAAGCAGCCCCATCATGTGGATCAGAACCATCCCATGATCAAGATTTTGCAAAATATATACGCAGAAGAGACGAAGCTGGAACCGACCCTGCTCACGACTGGCGGCGGCACGTACGCGGCCTTCATGGATAATGGTGTTGCATTCGGCGCCCTCTTCCCAGGCAGAGAAGAGACGGCGCATCAAGTGGATGAGCACATTGAGATCGACGATTTGTTGAAAGCGACCGCCATCTATGCCAGAGCGATCTACGAATTGGCCAACTTAGATTCATAATGCATTCTGTAACATAAGACAAGCTTGCGAGGCTGCTCCTTGCGTCAGCGTATGACGAAGGGCAGCCTCGCCGTCTTTACTGAGTGGAACATATGTTCAGGCAAAACATACGTCAATCATTACGAAGCATCCTTTTTATAATTCTATTGTGGAAGCGAGAGAAGAATCGGGATATCGTTATTTAAGAACTTTATGATATTACTTATGAAATTAGTGATTTGTATATGAATAACAGAAGGTGGGGGCAATCGTGGTTTTTAAGCTGAATTTTATCCTGATGGCAATTATCGCTGTTGCGATTTGGCTCCTTTGCCGATATAGAGCCCGCAGCAGACAGTCCAGTACAAGGTATCGCGAATGGTGGGACTGTACCCAAGACCGTTCTCGGTTGACTTTTATTTGTTTGCAGAGCTTAGACGGATGACGGACATCAAACTGCAACTGTACTACTCGGTGGCCAACATAGCGATGACAGTCCCATTCGGTTTGCTAATTCCGATGTTATACCCATTCGCGCGGAAAATATACATAACCGGACTGTTGGGTTTGAGCTTCTCCCTGATCATCGAACTGGCGCAAGTTCTGTTTACAACGACACGCACGGCTACAGTAGATGACCTGTTTTTCAATACGGTAGGCGCGATTATGGGATACTGCTGTTTCTATTTAGGGAATAGGAGCATCCGCAACCACCTTAGCAATAAAAAATGAACTCGAGCCGAGAAAAAGTTTTTCTTCCATTAGCATGTGTGTAACTCAACAATCTCAAAAAACCGAAATATTGGAAAGATCCACGGGTATACTACAAATATAAGTTGACTGTAATGTATCCAGCGGACCTGACTGTGTTGCAGCGCTTGCTGCGGAAATGAGCGCCAAAGCATTCATTCCAATGAAGCCTGCCGTAAAGAGAAATACACGCTCGGTTCGTTGCATAGAATCCAATGCAGGATGAGACTAGGAGGGATAACGCATGAGTGACTTGTTGAAAAAAGCCGTCTCGCTCGGATGGGGTCTGACAATGGCCAGCAAAGAAAAGGTGGAGAACCTCGTGGATGAACTGGTGAAGCGGGGGGAGCTCGCGCCTGCGGAATCCAAAGAATGGATCAACCGGCTCATCGAAAAAGGCGAGAAAGAACAAGCTGAATTCAAAACGATGATTCAAGAGCAAGTCAAACGCAAGCTACAAGAAATGGACGTTCCGGTAAAGTCCGAACTGGCCGCATTGGAAGCGCGCATCGCCGAATTGGAGGCGCGTCTCGCTCGATCGGAAGCGGAGCCGGAGCAGGAACGTGTGGATTAGACATACCCGCCGCTACCGGGAAATCGCCATGGCGCTCATGCGTCATGGCTTTGGCTATATGGTCGAGGAGATCGGGCTGTTCCATGTGCTGTCGCTCCCCCGCCGTATGATTACGCGTAAAGCACCGGAGACGAAGACGGTGGGAGAGCGGATTCGGTTGGTATTGGAAGAGCTCGGTCCGGCCTTCATCAAGCTGGGCCAGCTGCTCAGCACTCGCTCCGACTTGTTCCCAGACTCCGTTATCCGGGAACTGATCAAGCTGCAGGATCAGGTGCCCCCTTTCCCGGCACACGAGGCACGCCGCATTATTGAAGCGGAGCTCAGGATGTCCATTGGAGACATCTTCAGCTCCTTCGAAGATGTACCCGTAGCGGCGGCTTCAATCGGTCAGGTTCATCTGGCCAAGCTCCACAGCGGGGAAGCGGTAGCGATCAAAGTTCAGCGGCCGGGCATCCATCCTGTCATCGAACGCGATATGGAGATTGTTAAAGGCTTGATCGCCATCGCCGAAAAACGCTGGACATGGGTGGCAGAGTATCAGATTCCGCAAATGATTGAGGAGTTCTCAAAATCGATGAAAGCGGAGCTCGACTACAGTCACGAAGGCCGCAATACTGAGAAGATCGCGCGGCAGTTCCTGCATTCGGCTGACATACATATCCCCCGGATTTATTGGCAGCACACCTCCTCCCACGTGTTAACGATGGAATATGTGCAAGGCGTGAAATTAAACCGGCACGAGGACATCGTTGCACATGGGCATGATTTGAAGGCGATAGCCGAACGGTTCGTTCATGCGATGCTCCACCAAATGTTCATCGAGGGCTTGTTCCATGCCGATCCGCATCCCGGCAATTTGCTTGTATTGGATGACGGCAGACTGGCTTTCCTCGACTTCGGCATGGTCGGCCGCTTGAGCAGTGATATGAAGGAGCATCTATCAGATCTCATCATCTCCTTGATGCGACAGCGGACGGATGGGATCATCCGGGCGATTGCAGGGCTCGGCGTCGTCCCCGACCGTACCGATATGACGCGGCTAAAGCGGGATCTGGATCGGCTGCGCGCGCAGTATTACGACATTCCTTTTACCGACATCAGTCTGGGGCAGTCGCTGCACGATCTGTTTGCTGTCGCCCAGCGGCACCGGATTACGCTCCCTCCCGATCTTATTATGCTGGCGAAGGCGCTCATTACAATGGAAGGCGTCGTAGAGGAGTTGGATCCGACTCTAAGCATTTTGGATATGGCGGAGCCATTCGGGCGCAAATTGCTGTTGGAAAAATACAGTCCTCGTCGTGTCCGGAAAAAGCTGCTCGGCGGAGCTTCCGATTTTCTACAGGCGCTGACCGATCTGCCGAAGCAGGCTAATCAGCTTGCCCGCATCCTGAGCAGCGGCAAAGTTAAGGTCGAGGTCGAATTGCCGGATCTGGACTATACGCTGCACAAGTTCGATCAGATCAGCAACCGGCTCTCCTTCAGCATCGTGCTGCTCGCCTTCAGCATCATTATGGTCGGGCTTATTGTCGGTTCCTCGCTCAGCAGAAAGCCGACGCTGCTGTGGGATGTTCCAGCGATCGAGATCGGGTTCATCGTCGCTGCCTTTATGTTTCTATGGCTGCTGTACGCGATCTTCAAATCCGGCAGATTTTAAGCGGTGCTAGTATGGAAAAGATCCATTACAATCGGAATGAGGGTGACTTCCACTAACGAAGACGCCCTTTTTTTATTTTGCTGTTGACTCTCACGTTACGTGATGGATTACGATAAAGGCAAGGAGGTGAGCGGATGGCTTACAGAGTGAAGGAAGTGGCCAATTTAGTCGGAATTAGCGTGCGCTCGCTCCACCACTATGATGAGATTGGGCTTCTGAAGCCGGACACCGTCACCCCGGCAGGATACAGGCTGTATTCGGACGACAATTTAGCGACGCTGCAGCAAATTTTGTTCTTCAAAGAAATCGGCTTCTCGTTGGAAGATATTAAGCAAATTTTGGGCCAGCCGAATTTTGATCGGAAGCATGCTCTGCAGGTGCACCGGGAATTGCTGCTCAAGAAGAAGGAGCGAATCGAAGACATTATTCGCACGGTTGACCGTACGATTACATCCCTAGAAGGAGGTATAGTTATGAAAAAGAAAGAGATGTTCGAAGGCTTCGATATGGCGGAAATCGAGGCGCACCAGAAGAAATATGCCGCGGAAGCGCGCGAGAAATATGGTCGGGATGTCGTCGATCGCACGATGGAACGGACGTCCAAATATGCGAATGACGATTGGGCTGCAATTATGGCAAGCCAAGCAGCCATTTATAACAAGCTCATCGCTGCGATGGAACAAGGGCCCGCGGATCCGCAGGTCCAGGCGGCAGTCGGCGAATGGAGACGGCATATTACGAATAACTTCTACGATTGCACGCTCGACATCTTCCGCGGTCTCGGCGATTTGTATATCGCTGACGACCGCTTCACGAAGAGCATCGATCAATATCAGTCGGGCTTAGCCCAATTCATGCGGGAAGCGATGCACATTTATTGTGATAACGAAGAGAAGTCAAATTGTGCCGATAAATCAACTCTATAACCTAGAGCACACGAGCCTTAGAATCGATTCTAAAGCTCGTGTGCGAGTCCGCTCACTAGATTCCCCTAGTTAACTAAAATGTGAAGTGGCCCAAATCACTTCTCTGAATTTTTTTTAGCCTTCATGCGTTTAAACACGACATCATACATATCATTTCCGTGATGCAGGGATCGCTTCACACGAGAGATCGTTGCTGTGCTTGCGCAGGCCACCTCTTCAATCTCACTGTAAGTATTATGATTATATAACATTTTGGCTACTTGAAATCTTTGAAACATGGTCTTAATTTCATTTACAGTACATAAGTCATCAAAAAAAGAATAACACTCTTCGACTGTTTCTAGTGTCAAAATCCCTTGAAAAAATTCATCTAAAGCTTGTCCTTGCAGTTCATCTATTAGCATGTGTCTACCTCCTAGAGTGATTGCTGCATCATACCATTCTCACTTCATCTTGAGATATATGATCAGAAGGCCGTTAACAAGAGCATTTATTCTGTCACCTAAAGATATTATCTCCTTAGAAAGCCATTTATTAGAGCAACCAGTACACAATCAGCAAACTATGTGATTAATTTCACCGATATATACAACATTATTTAACTATCAATATTAAAATTAGGCAAAACTATTATATCATTATTTTTCCGAGCGTAATTCATCCATATATTACAAAAACCATGAGTTTGGATATATTATCAAATCATTTCCCGCTGTAATCGTTAACAAAAAAATGGATTTACTAGTTCGTGGACGCTTCAGCCAATGAAGCCCGTTTTGTCCAAAAATCCATTTATTACAAGTTTCTTTCACAACGGAATCGTTGCTGCTGTTGCTCTATCTTGCATCGGTTTAGACTTTCACAGAAAAAAGCCGGCTATATAAGTGGAACTAATTTTTTTTACTTGGCGGTTGAAGTAAGCTACATTGGAATATATACAGTAAAATGTACGGTTTGGCGGCTAAACGGCATGTCACTGTACATAGTCCAATGTAAGATGAGACAAGGGGATACGATCAAGCTGCTCTAGATGATTTTTTTTCTGTTCTTCTAATAAAACCCCACAAAATATTTAACACGGGAGCGACAATACAAAATATTGCGAATGGAAAATATTCCAATGTAGAAACACCTAAGGTACCCGTAATGAATACGCCACTAACTCCCCAGGGAATAAGCGCATTGAAGGCTGCACCGGCATTGGCCAATATTGCCGAAAGCTGCTTTGGATGCAGATTGATTTCTTCGAATTGAAATTTGAAAGCTTCACCCGGCAAAATAATGGATAAATATTGTTCACCGAGAAGAATGTTAATTCCCATGGCACACAACGCAGTCATTAAAATTAATTTTCCTTTTGTACTTACGAATGCCGAAATACTTGATATTAAGGTTTTAATGATCTTGAGCTCTACTAACAGTCCTCCCAGAGATAACGCAAGCAGGATAAGAGAAACAGACCACATCATACTTTGAATTCCACCGCGAGTAAGCAGGACATCTACACTCTCCACTCCTGTATGCGAAACAAATCCATCTTGCATCAGATTGGAAATTTCAACAAAGCTAGTGTGTGGATGATAGATATAGCTGATACAGATCGTAAAAGCAATGCTCAATAGCAAAGTCGGAATGGCAGGTATCTTTCTCCAAGCACAAATGAATAACACCAATACTGGAATTAATGTAACAACCGATATGGGAAAAGAGGAATACAATGTATTAACTAATTCATCAATTTGAGCCCCTGTTGACAAGACTTTTGAGTGACCCACTATCGCGAAGAAGATGAGTGAAATAACGAACGACGGAATCATTGTCCGCATCATGTTTCGTATATGATCGAATAAGTCCACCTCTGCTATAGCAGATGCTAAGTTAGTTGTATCAGATAAAGGGGATATATTATTACCTAAGAAGGCTCCTGAAATGATGGCTCCTGTGGTTAGTGCCGAATGGTATCCCATGATTTGCCCCATCCCAAAGAAGGCGATACCAACTGTCGAAATCGTTGTGAATGAGCTTCCTACGGTTACCCCCACAAGCGCACAAATAACAAAGACGGAAGGTAAAAAGAATTTTGCCGATAAAATTCCGAATCCATAAACCATAATCGTAGGAATTGTTCCTGCAGCAATCCAGACGCTTATCAAAGCGCCAATAAGCATAAATATAAGGATGGGAATCAAGCCCGGCATAATGCCGTGTTGAATGCCCTTGTGGATGACATCCCAAGAAACGCCTTTCATCTTCGCGAATAAGATAACAGCACCTAACGAAATCAAAATAGGAACTTGAGGAGATAAGCCTAAGCCTATAATACAAGTTCCTATGATCGCCAATAGAACAACTAAAAGAAACATACTTTCTTTTAGCGTAACATCTTTTTTCATATGATAGACTCCTTATCATTTAATGACCATCTATTTAATCATGCAGTCATCAAAAATTGGGATATAGATAGGACATAAACAATAATTTGAGCTTATTGATGCAAGCGCTGATCCGCCTTATTGTATGCTCCGTGCCATACGGGTCCAACGAAACGATTAAAAGCAAAGCCAGACCTGATGCCTTCGGCAGTGAATGCTTTTGCTTTCGCTACTGCCTCTTTCACAGATAGCCCCTTGGCAAGTCCTGCTGTTATAGCCGCGGCAAAGGTGCATCCTGCGCCGTGATTGTGATTCGTATGAATCTTCTCTGAGTCATACAATGTAAATTCCGAGCCATCATACAGCAAGTCAATCGCTTTATTATCCTCTAGCGATTTCCCCCCTTTAATTACGACATGTTTCGTGCCAAGCTCTATAATTTTTTGCGCGGCTTCCTTCATGTCAGCTACCGTGCTTACCTTGGCCATGCCGGATAATTGACCTGCTTCGAATAAATTAGGCGTTACAATCGTTGCTCTTGGCAAAAGATACTCGCGTATAGCCTGTCCATTTTCTGGCTGTACCAGTTCATTTCCCCCTTTGCATACCATCACCGGATCAATTACTACACTTTTCACATCGTATTTGTCAATGACGTTGCTCACGAGCTTAATGGTGTCGACCGATCCGAGCATTCCCGTTTTCATGGCATCCAATGAACCGCCGGAGAATATCGTTGTCAATTGCTCATGCACAAGCTCTGAGTCCATTGGATGTACATGATGATGCCAATGATTGTCAGCATCCATGGTGACGATAGCCGTGATGGCAGTCAAACCAAAAGTTCCATATTCTTCGAACGTTTTGAGATCCGCCTGCAGTCCTGCTCCCCCGCTTGAATCAGAACCGGCAACGGTCAAGACTTTTTTGATAGTCATTTCAAGCACTCCCTGTCTTGTAAGAGATTGTATAAAGGGTGAATGCGTAACAACATTCCTATCGTTACGCATTCACGTTTCATTATTACGAATTCATTTCGTTGTTGTAAATCGATTCAAGTTTGTCTTGCATAGCTTTTTCAATCTTGGCAGCATATTCATCGAAGACCGCTTTATCATGAGCATATGGAGATAATCCACAAGCACGCAGTACGGTAACTTTGCCCTCGCGATCCCACTCTTTCTCGCTGAATCCAAGACTTTCAACAAATGGAAGCGGGCTATTGCCGTAGTCAGGAATAGCAAAATCTGTATGGGAAGTAATGAATTCGTTGTTGTATAATCCACCTTTAACGTAAGAAGCATAGTCAAAGAAATCATGGTTCAATTTATTCATTTTTTCCAAGTCCGTATTGCCTGCTTCGTTGAATACATAGTCCACCATGTTGAAGTCAGGTTTTGTTAGCGGATAAACGTTGATTGTTTTATCGCCAACTTTAAATTCTTTATTTTTCAAGAAATCGTAGAACCGATAAGATCCCTCGATACTTGCACCGATTAATTTCCCATAACCAGTTACGTTTAATGGCAATACTTTATGAGCTGTCCAGACTGCTGCTGCAGTTGCGCCTGCTTTTGATCCTTCAAGAATATAAGCGCCCAGCAATGCAGGAATGTCCGCACCTTTTTCGAATACATAGGTTGCGAAGTAGGAGATGGCGTCACGCATTCTGCTATCTTTAATAACAATTGCACCAGCGGAATAAGGAATATATCCCATTTTGTGCGGATCAATTGTAATGGTTTCAGCTTGATTCATGGCTTTGAAGGAACTGTAAATATCTTTGGTGAGCCATTCATTTTTCTCTGTGAAAATGTTGTATTTTTCATAAACTTCATCAATTTTGTCGTAATCGATAAATTCATTGTTTTCGTCCAAGAAGATAGCACGAGCATACCCGCCATAAGCAGCATCCACATGAATGTAGAAATAAATTCCTTCTTTCGCCAATTTCTCGCGAAGCTCTACCATTTTGTCGATCCGATCCACTTGACCTTCTTCAGTTGTGCCAATTACACCAACTACACCGAGAACCGGAATTTCTTGTGCAGCTAATTCACGAATTTTAGCTTCTAATTTGTCAATGTCCATGCGGTATTGATTATCAACATCGATAGCTTCTACACAATCCAACCCAGTTCCGATAATGTCAGCGGCTTTCAACCAAGAATAATGTTTCGTTTGTGGAATCAACCATTTGCCTAATTTATTGAGGTTTTTACCACTACGAGCAGAGCGAGCTTTCACTTCATCAAGTTTGTCAGGAATTTGATCCATGATGTCGAGAATTTCCTCTGTAGACATATTTAATAATTCCCACTCTGATTTCCCTTCCACATATTCAGGCGCTACTTCTTTAATAGCAAGCGGAAGTGACTTCATGTTTCTTGCGTACCATAGACCTTCTAAGTTCGCGATCGAACCGTCGGCACAAATATGTCCCCAACCTTTGTCTTTTTGGTAGCTCATAAGTGTAGCGAATTCATGTCCGACTTCTTCTTCCATTTGAGAAGTGCCTGGTGAAGATTCATAAGCTACGTTATTGCCGTTCCATAACATAGCAGCTGTATAAGCGATAATAGAAGGCATCAACGTTTCAGAATTCATATGTCCCCAGAAACGGCCTGCTGTGTGCCAAGGCAACGATTCTGTCCGAAGCTTGGAAGATAACTCATTAAATACACTACGTACATGGTCAGCAGTTTCTTGGAAGCTCTTCGAACTTCTATCATGCGGCGTAATAACCGGTAAATCTTGAGGTTGATAGTTTTGACGCCAGCCCACATGCTCATCCACGACTTTAAGTAATAATTCTTTGAATAAGTCAACATTTTCACCTTTGTCACCTAGGAATAGTGCTTTTAAATTGATATCTGGCATTTGGTAATTCATTGTTTGTTCCTCCAATATGTTCAATTAGGTTGTTAACGGAATATATGAAACTTGATATTCAGTAGCTCGCTAGTGATTACTCACTTTTTTTCCACTCCGGTTTTTTACATTTGTAAATAATCAGAGCGATACCAACCATAACGATAGTAGCTCCCACTTGATAGATAATGTATCCTGTGTATTGGCTAGGCTTCAGAATCGATGGTGGAATGATACTGACTGTAATCGTGATAGCAACACTTAACATGGATAAGATGGAGACAAACCACATTAATCCGTTACCCTTGCTGCCTAATCTAAAAGGTCTTTCAACCTCAGGCATTTTGTATCGTAAGCGAATAGCTGAGATAGCAATTAATGCATATACAACGCAATACAGAATGGTCGTTGTTATCGTGATAATCAGAAACGCGCTGTTGACATCCGGTACGACCACGTACAAGACAGCTACTAATGAAATAACAATCGCTTGTATCATAACAAAGGTGATTGGAATATCCCTTTTCGTTCTTTTTTGGAAGAACTTAGGCAAGTTCCCTTCATCCGCAACTTTAATCATGGATTTACTTGGTCCCAATACCCATGCGCTTAATTGAACTAATACCCCAATTAAAATCATGGCTGAGATCATATTTACAACGATTGATGGTATGCCTAAATTTTCACAAAATATAAGATAAGGTTGCGTAATATTGGCAAGTTCTAATTGCCCTCTTGGTACTGCATTGGATACCGTTAAACCAGCAACAAGGTTAAAAATAACTAATAAAATAACGGAAGCAATAACGGCTATCGGATAGTTGCGTTTCGGATTCTCGATATTGTTCGCATGCACGGACGAGATTTCAACACCTGCGAAGATAAAGATAATCCCCGACAAATAAGATAAGCTCCCCAATTCTGAAAAGTTCGGCACTAAATCTTTAACTTCAAAATTCCCCAAATAGCTGTTCGGCTGGATTCCGTTTTTGAACAAGTACATTACACCTAAAATGACAAGAATCACAAATGGAATGTAGACCCCTATAACCGATCCCAAATTACCGCAAATTTTAACCATATCAAATTTAAGATTTAATAACGTTACCCCCCAGTAAGAAATGAGGATAACCGCAAAAATAAAGTAATTGTTTGAAGATAGTTCTGGTACGTTAATGACATATCCGAACAACACACCTACTGTGGAAGATACCATTACCATACCGAAGAACATTTGAACCCATAATAACCAAGAGGTTACGAACCCCCATTTTTCACCCAAAGCTTTCTTCACCCAAACTTGAGGCCCTCCCTCTTCAGGGAATCCTGTTGAAAGCTCAGCTGACATCAATGCGATAGGCAGTGCAAATAACACCGCTGCCACAAGCATGTAGAAGATTTGGGTCCAGCCTGTTATGGAGAGCGTCGGTACACTGCGTACAGTACCAAAGAACGCCATCGTAATACCGATTAACCCGAAAAGTGTTAATCTTTTTGATTTGCCCATAAATCTGTCCTTCTTTCTGCTATTCAATTCTTTATTTCAAACTCTCTTAAAAATTTAGAGAAATAATTCACATGCAAGAAAAGATGTATAACGAATGTGGTGGTTTATTTCTCATCTTCACCTCTCGTTATGAAAATGTTTGTCTATAATTGTTAATCGATTAACTGGAACAACGCCAGTTTACGCCTCATTTTTTGTTATGTCAATAACCTATAACTCTCTGTTGTATAAGGCTTTTTGTTGTTTTTCCAAAATCTAATTACTTGTGCCTTTAAAGCTTTTACTACTTTATTGATAAAGGCTTTAAACGATGCGCGCTTTTAAGGGTAAAAGCGGCTATGAACTGAATTTCGGATTTATAATTCATATTTATGCATAATTATTCTATGTGTTCTTTTTGTAAGGAAGGAATCATTGAGATATGGAGTATGGGAAGTAACCTTATACGGAATCACTGCAGATCACGTTGGCTCGGAAGGCATACTTATGCAGAATGAAGAAATGTCTCATTTGGCAGTCTGGGACTTAGAGAATAGTGGAATTAACCTTTTTTTCTTTAATTTATCAATCAAATTTTAATGGTTTAAAATTGTGCAAATCTCAAGGGAAGGGATTATTATCCAAAAAAAATTTTGCGATAAACAAGATTCTTCAGGGGGATTGTACTGACACTTATTACCAAGGGAGTCTCTGGGTCTCTGGGAAATGACTGAGCGAATAATTGGAAAGGGACTATTCCGCAGCCACTTCCATGGCTTTTGGGACAGTCCCTCTTTAGAAAGATCATAAATGATAGATACCCTGTTTTTTTAAATGTTACTAGAAGAGAAAAAAGGGTTGTTTTGTTCTTCCCTTAAACCTGGATGCCACTCTAACATACTTTCAAATGCACAATTTGCAATTGAATCTTCTGTATATAATGTATCCATGTCTAGATCAAAGCTGTTATCGATTTCGAATTGGTCCATCACATCTTTTAATAGTCTGCTATATCCTATTAATCTTCGTGATGCAATATGGGTATTTTTTTCAGCTGAAAGCTTACTCTCCGCAGCTTCATCGAACAATGATAACCCTTTTTTCATTTTCATAATAATAGCACGGTCATCACCCTTGGAATTAACGGCTTTCACCTTCACAAATAAGTTGTTTTCAATATCCAATGCCTTACTCCACAGGGATACCCAGTTATCATATTTAATATAATATCTGCCTTGAAAATAACTTTTTATTGTTGGGAGCAAGATATGGATTCTGGGATAATATCTATCCCCTGATTTCACAATATCCAGCATTCGAAAATAACCAAGAGTAGCTTCCTTTATGCTCTTATACTTAAACAAACGATTAAATCCAATTAACATATTATTTAGCTCTTGATTGATATGTTCTTCTGTCACATTATCTAAACCTAACTCCACTATCAACCAATTGACTTGTTTCTCTTTGTTAACTTTTGTTATCATGTAGTGATTAAAATATGCTAATTGTAACGAGCGTTTCCACGATACAAGCATGATTAATCCCCGCTTTTACTCCATGATGATAGCTCAATTAAGGTAATTTATCCCAATTTCACTAGGCTGTAGTTCTTTTTGCCTTTGCGAATAATAATAAATCTGCCATCGAATGAGTTTTCCATGGTTACATCCATGCTTACATCAGTTACTCGTTCACCATTCATGGAAATTGCTCCGTTCGTGATATCTTCTCGAGCCTGACGCTTAGACGGTTCAATGCCTAGATCGACTAACCACTCCACAATATTTTTTGTTTCTTTTGAAGCATGGAAGGTAGGCATGTCTTTAAATCCTTGCTCAATTTCATCTGCGGTTAATGATTTAATATCTCCGCTGAATAATGCTTCTGTTATTTTTTTCGCTTGATTCAACAATTCATCACTGTGCACAAATCTTGTCATTTCTTCCGCCAATACTTTTTGTGCTTCACGTTTATGCGGTTCTGTTTTCACCTTGACTTCTAATGCGTCGATCGTCTCTTTATCTAAGAAGGTGAAGAATTTCAAGTATCTAATGACATCACGGTCATCTGTGTTAGCCCAGAACTGGTAGAATTCAAATGGCGTTGTTTTGTTAGCATCTAACCATACTGCCCCGCCAGCTGTTTTACCGAACTTGGTGCCGTCCGCTTTTAACATTAATGGAATCGTTAATCCGAATACTTTGGCGCTTGAACCTTCTTTTTTACGAATCAAGTCCAGACCACTTGTGATGTTCCCCCATTGGTCGGCACCACCAATTTGCAATTGAACATCTTCTTCTTTGAATAGATGATGGAAGTCCATTGACTGAAGAATCTGGTATGAGAATTCCGTGAATGAAATACCACTATCTAGACGACTTGCTACAATGTCTTTTGCCAGCATCGTATTGACACTGAAATTTTTCCCGTAGTCACGCAAGAAGTCTATTATGTTTATTTTATGTGTCCAGTCATAGTTGTTTACCATTTTCAGTTCATTGCTGCCGCCTGTATCAAAGAGCTTTTTCATTTGTGCAGTCAGAGCTTCAACATTCTCTTGCACTTGCTCTAATGTTTGCAATTGACGTTCTGTTTGACGTCCGCTTGGGTCACCAATTGTTCCGGTCGCTCCACCAATTAAGATAACAGGACGGTGTCCAGCTAACTGGAAGCGTTTCATCATCATAAATGGAATTAAATGTCCAATGTGCATACTATCACCCGTTGGATCGACACCACAGTACAGGGAAATCTTCTTTTCATTTACCAATTCGCGTAATCCTTCTGCATCTGTCTGTTGGTTGATCGCATCGCGCCATTCGAGTTCTTCGATAATATTCATGGTTGTCCAACTCCTTTTATTTTTAAATCTCCTATACGTATGACAAACGCTGATATAAAAAAAATCGCCCTTATGTCTATAGTAGACATAGGGACGATTTATTAACCGTGTTACCACCCAAATTGTATTAATAGCGCTGCAGTCACTATTAATACCACTCTCAGCAATAGTATCGATTGCTAATCCGCTTAGCATTACCTAAGATACTCCAGAGTGTAATTCACAGGTTTGTTTGTACTAGGTTGCATCAACCCCTAGCTTTCTGGAAACAGTGACAAACATGCTACTAGGCTCTTTCAACGTATATCATATATAAGATTACAGAACAGTATAGTGAATAAAAGAATACTTGTCAATAAACTTTTAGACTAATATCGATTATCTCACCCACCTTAAGACGGAGAAGCCTTTCACTAGGCCGTAAATTGATGCACAATGAAGGAGGATAACAGCTTTCGCGTTGATCCTGCCCCCACTTTGTTCCTGATCTTTTCAATGTGGTTTTTCACCGTTTTCTCACTAATCATGCAATGGCTAGCAAGTTCTTTGTTACTATATCCGTACACAACCATAAGATTCATAATCTCACTCTCCCGCTTGGTCAAATGATATTGATCGGCGAAGGAGCGAATCACTTGATCCATGGTCGTCATCGGAACGGGTTGCTCGTCGTATTCTGTATTCATGCTCTGTACCTCTTGTGAACGTTAAATTTCCGCTTTCAGCAGCTCTAACTCATGTGTAACTTCTTCGATCATCGTAACCGTAGACGCGATCTCCCCCGCTGTTGCCGCTTGTTCATCGGAGTAAACCGTCATACTTTGCGACCCTTTTTGAACGCTTTCAAGAACTCTGGAAATCACTTTGAGCTTTCCTTCGATTTTGTTCAGCGCTGCCTTGGAATTGCCCGCCAATTTCCGTACTTCATCTGCCACGACACTAAATCCTCTGCCATGCTCCCCTGTTCTCGCTGCTTCAATAGCCGAATTCAAGCCAAGGAGATGACTTTGCTCCGAAATGCCCCTCATGACATTACCCATATTATGAATGTCGGAAACCTCCTTGTTCAATTCCATCACTTTGCAGTGGGTCTGCTGCTGTTTCTTTTAATCGTTCGATCGTACTATGTTTAGTAATGAGCTCAAGACGTTCGGGCTGAGATACAAACTGTTGGTACAATTCATCTACAAGCTGATTGGTCACACTGGCAAACTCCGCTTTCTTACTTTTTAAGAGGGATAAATCTCTGTCTGTAATCCCAATAAATTCAAGCTGGATTCTTCGTTCCGCCTGCAAAGTAATCATCGATTACTTCTCCTTATTAACCATAAACAATGTGAAGTCGAGCCTAACTATTATACAACCGATATTGGGGATGTCCAACAATTATCAGTATGAAGCATGACAGCAATATTTAAAATATTAATGAATATTGGGATGAAATCGGATGGGAGGGAACGTCATGGACTTCAAAATTGTGGCTGACGATGAGCAAGCGATTGCTAGTGCGATCGCCTATGCATTGAGACGGGAAGGATATACGGTTGAGACGGCCACAGATGACGAAGAAGCGCTGAGCAAGACGGAATCGTTCCAACCTCATGTGTTGGTGTTGGACGTCATGATGCCGAAGATGAGCGGCTTCGACGTATGCCGCAAGCTGAAGCATCCGGACACGAAGACGGCCCAACTCGTCACCGCGTACTTGGATATTCTCAAACAGAACGGAGATGTCATCTAAAATCCAGGTACAGATAGTATCTTTGGGGCACCGAAGGAGAACGTTCTTCCGTTCTGGGATGGCATAGATGAACAGGTCAAGCGCATGCTCGACGGTGAATCAGGTAAATAGACGCACAAAAAAAGTGCATGGAAGCAGGCCCGTTATACGCCTGTTTTCATGCACTTTGATAGTTAAGTCTTACTTGGTGCCTGCCTCTATTTCCTTCACCATTTCTGCAACGGAGAGCAGTCCGCCACCGGACAGATACCAGAAGCTCGGATCCAGATAGACGATATTGCCGTCTTTAAATGCTTTTGTATTTTTGACCAGCTCATTCTCCACTACTTGCTTCGCAGACGATTCGCCGCCTATTGCCGCGCTTCTGTCAACGACGAACAGGTAGTCCGGGTCTTTTTCCACAATATATTCAAAGGAAATGCCTTTACCGTGCGTGGAAACCTCAATATCTTTATCTACTGGAGTGTAGCCGAATACGTCATGGATTATGCCGAATCGGGAACCTGCTCCGTATGCGCTGATTTTACCGTCGTTCGCCAAAATGATGAGCGCGTTTTTGTTGTTTGCCGTCACTTTTTCATTTAACTTTTTAATCGATTCATCGATGTTGGCCAGTTCTGTTTTCACTTCGTCTTCTTTGCCGAAAATTTGCCCGATAGTCGTTGCATTCTCTTTGAAGGAATCCATGTAACGCGCCGTATCGACACCCAAGTAAATCGTTGGGGCAATTTTCGTAAATTCTTCATACATGTCAGATTGTCTGCCGGAAATGATAATTAAATCCGGAGCAAGCTCATTGATTTTCTCGAAATCCGGCTCTTTCAAGCTGCCGACATTCGTATATTTGTCGTCTTCGAATTTGGAAAGATACGGCGGCAAGTTGCCTTTCGGCATCGCAGCTACTTCGATCCCTAATTTATCCAATGAATCCAATGCGCCAAAGTCAAACACGACGATCTTCGAAGGATTTTTCTTTACCTTCGTTTCCCCTAATTTATGCTTGATCGTAAGCTCTTCAGCCGGTTGGTTTGTTCCCGCTGCGTTGGACGCATCGCCTTTTGATTCCTTTTGCCCGCAAGCCGCTACTACCGTGACCAACATGGCAATTATGAGAAGCATAACTGTCTTTTTCATTTTTCCACCTCGATATTTTTTTATTGATGCTGTTCGCACCGTGACCCTTTTGAAAATGCATGTATATCATTTCAATGAAACCAGACGGAATCATTGAAAGCTGTAACCCGTGTTAAGCGAAATAGACACAGATCTTGTTGTCATTGATATCTTCGATCTGAATGTCCATATCATATATTTCCTGCAATACGGACGGGACGATAATCTCCTTGGTGGTGCCTTCTCTGACGACTCTGCCGTTCTTGAGCGCGACGATATAATCCGAATAACAGGAAGCGAAATTAATATCATGGATGACGATAACGATCGTCTTGCCAAGCTCATCCACCAGTCTCCGTAAAATTTTCATAATTTGCACGGAATGCTTCATATCCAAATTGTTAAGAGGCTCATCCAGAAGGATATACTCCGTATTTTGGGCGATGACCATGGCGATGTAGGCCCGCTGCTTCTGGCCTCCGCTTAGTTGGTCCAAATATTTATGCTCTATATCCTTAAGATCCATATATTCAATCGCTTCATCGACATATTTCCAATCCTCTGTCGTCAGCCTGCCTTGCGAATAGGGAAAGCGTCCGAAGGATACGAGCTCCCGAATCGTCAACCGGAGATTGATATGATTGGACTGCTTCAGAATCGATATTTTTTTCGCCAAATCATTGCTCTTGCATTGACTGATATCTTGCTCGTCGATGTAAATGTCTCCTGCGTCTTTCGAAATCAGACGGCTGATCATTGACAGCAGCGTGCTCTTCCCTGCCCCGTTCGGACCGATAAAGGAGGTGATCTTGCCCTTCTCTATCGTAACGGACACCTGTTCCACCACGTTTTTGTTCCCATATTGCTTTGAGACATTTTTTACTTCTACCACGATTTATTCTCCTTTAATAGAAGATAGATGAAGTAACCCCCGCCGACGAAATTGATAATGACGCTTAAGGTAGTGGAGAACGTAAATACTCTTTCCACAATCAACTGTCCCCCGACTAACGCGATGATGCTGATGAGGACGGAGCCTAAAATCAAAAACTTATGCTGGTACGTCTTCAAGAACTCATACGTCACGTTCACGACGAGCAGCCCCAGGAACGTGATAGGGCCAACCAGCGCCGTTGAGATGGAAATGAGTATCGCGACGACAATCAGCAGCCGCTTGACCACATAATCATAATCGACGCCCAGGTTGATGGCCTGCTCTCTTCCCAACGACAGCACATCCAAGTACTTGGTGAATCGCATGAAATACAACGACACGAGCAGCACCGAGATGCTGGCGATAATAAGCAGATCGGTTTTGATATTGTTGAAGCTCGCGAACATCTTATCCTGCACGATGGCGAACTCATTCGGATCGATGAGCACCTGCATGAACGTGGACAGACTTCCGAACAAGGTGCCGAATATCAATCCGATTAACAATAAAAAATAAATATTTTGATCTTCGCGCTTGAAAATGACTTTGTATAAAATACTTGAAAACAGAACCATAAGGCCAACGGAAATAATAAAGTTGATATTGCTGTTCGTTATCGTCGCGTTCATCGAGCCGAATACGAAGATGACGAACGTCTGGATTAACATATATAGCGAATCCAAGCCTAAAATGCTCGGCGTCAATATGCGGTTGTTCGTTATCGTCTGGAATACGGTCGTCGCAAAGGCGATACAGCCCCCAGTCAATATAATTGCAAATACCTTCATGCCTCTTCGTGGAAGGACATAGCCCCAGTTGTTTCCGATTTTGATAAATACAAATACGGCAATCAACGCGACGGCAATGGTGGCGAGAACTCCTAGTTTTCCTTTATAGCCCATGTGCCCTTCTCCTCATCAGTAAGTAAACGAAAATAGCACTTCCTATGACACCGACGGTCAAACTAATCGAAATCTCATACGGATAAATAATGATTCGACCGAGTATGTCACAGAACAAGACGAATACGGCCCCAAGCAGAGCGGTATGAGAAAGGCTGTTCTTCAAATGATCACCTTGGTATATGGACACGATGTTCGGCACAATCAAGCCCAGAAACGGTATCGTCCCTACCGTTAGCACGACCGAGGAAGTCACCAGAGCCACAATTACTAAGCCGATATTAACGACCCGTTTGTAATTCAACCCTAAGTTCTTGGAGAAATCCTCGCCCATTCCGGCAACCGTAAATTTATTGGCATACAGGTAAGCAATGACGATGAGCGGAATGCTGATATACATCAGCTCGTACCGCCCCTTAAGAATCATGGAGAAATCGCCCTGCAGCCATGAGGACATATTCTGAATCAAATCATACTTATATGCGAAAAAGGTAGAAATCGAACTGATAATGTTGCCGAACATCAACCCGACAAGCGGAATGAAGATCGCATCTTTGAATTTGATCTTGTCTAGAATCTTCATAAATACAAAAGTTCCGAGCAAGGCAAAGACAAAGGCGACAATCATCTTAAGCAGCGGACTGGCGCTCGTAAACAACATCAAAGATACGAGAATGCCGAGCCGGGCCGAGTCCAACGTCCCCGCCGTCGTCGGCGACACGAACTTATTGCGGCTTAACTGCTGCATAATCAAGCCGCAGATGCTCATGCTGACGCCTGCAATAATAATGCTGATAAGGCGCGGCAGCCTACTGACGAGCAAAATTTGTGCTTGGTCATCCGACAAATGAAATAAATCCAGCGGCGTTATATCCTTGACCCCGATAAAAACCGAGGCAAATGAAAAAATAATGAGGGCGATAACCAAGTATCTTTTCTTCATGACTCTTCCTTTTTGCAGAGTGTGATTTTTTATTTATGTATAAATACGAAATGATGGATAAATATAGGCAGTAATGATATTCATTATCAATAAGCTCAGGGAGTATTGTAGCCTACCTTAAAATGAGTGTCAAGATTAATGATAATAATTATCATTGGAAAATGATAAAATCATCACTGACGTGTTGTCAATGGTCGTTAGCTTACCTTTATTCATCATATCATTGCTCGATTGTGTGCGGTCCGCTTAGCTCTCCTTTTTTTCATAGTGAATTCCAATTCCATTTTCTGCTATAATACACGTAATCGTTTTCAGTTAATCGACATCAACCCATATTATTCGACCACCACGATTTTCTGGACAAGCTTGCCGGCAAGCTTGACATGCAGCAAGGTCTAGGCGAATGCACACAGCCACGATGGGAATCAGATATGAATTCATAAGCTACCTATATTATGGGAGGCGGTATTTATGCAAAATAAGGCGGCAGGCAGCAAACCGAATATCGTGTTAGTGTTAACGGACGATCAAGGGGCATGGGCCATGGGATGCGCCGGAAATCATGAAATTCACACGCCCAACCTCGACCAGCTTGCGGCACAGGGAATCCGGTTCGCCAACTTCTTCTGCACCTCTCCCGTCTGTTCGCCGGCGCGGGCATCCCTGTTCACCGGGCGCATTCCATCGCAGCATGGCGTTCACGACTGGATCCGGGAAGGAAACATAGGACCAGACGCGATTCCGTATTTGGCTGGTCAGACTGCCTTCACCGAAATTTTGGCGGAGAACGGTTATGTGTGCGGCATCAGCGGGAAGTGGCATCTTGGTGACAGCATGACACCGCAAAAAGGCTTCACCCACTGGTTCGTTCATCAGACCGGAGGGAGTCCCTATTACAATGCGCCGATGGTGCGGGAAGGTGAACTCGTCTGTGAAAAAGGCTACATTACCGATGTCATTACGGATGATGCACTGCAGTTCCTGGAATGGCAGGACAGTTCACGACCTTTTTATTTGAGTGTTCACTATACGGCGCCGCACAGTCCTTGGATTGGGAACCATCCGCAAGCCTTCACCGACCTGTACGCTGACTGTCCATTCGAGACGTGTCCGCAAGAACCCGCACACCCTTGGCGCATTCCGACCGCTCCCGGACCAGAAAATCCGCGGGACAATGCAATCGGCTATTACGCCGCCATTACGGCGCTGGATGCCAACGTTGGCCGGATTCTCCACAAGCTGGATAAGAAGGGCTTGCGCGATAATACGCTCGTCATCTTCTTGAGCGACAACGGGTTCAACACGGGGCATCACGGCATATGGGGCAAAGGCAACGCCACGTTCCCGCAAAATATGTACGACACCTCTGTCAAAGTTCCCGCGCTATTCAGTCATGGCGGAAGGATCCCGCACGGCATCGTATGCGAGCAGTTGGTGAGCGGGTATGATTTCATGCCCACGCTGCTCGATTATGTCGGCTTGACACACGACGAAGCTGAGCATCTCCCCGGGAGCAGCTTCCTCCCGCTTCTGCTCGGGGAAGAGATGCAGGAGCGGGACAATATCGTCATCTATGACGAATATGGTCCGGTCCGCATGATTCGGAGCAAGGAATGGAAGTATGTTCATCGCTATCCTTACGGCCCGCACGAGCTGTATCATCTGGCAGCCGATCCGGGAGAACGCAGCAACTTGATTGATCATCCAGACTATCGTCGTCAAGCTGCCACGATGAAGGCGCAGCTGGAAGCATGGTTCCACCGTTATGTCGACCCTGCCTTGGACGGGACGAAAGAGGCCGTCTACGGTTCCGGTCAGCTGCGTCTTGCCGGTCTCGCCAGCCGCGGTGAGAAGGTGTACGAGGAGCAATGAAATTGGACCCTGGATTTCCGTCTAAGGAATTCAGGGTCTATCTATTCGTTGCTCCGCTTCCGTAATGACAGGCAAGCTGATTGTAAACGTGGTCCCTTGCTGCGGCAAGCTATCCACCGATATGCTTCCTCCATGATTGTCAATAATATTGTAGCTGACCATTAAGCCAAGGCCCGTTCCTGTATCCTTCGTCTTGAATCGTTATATATACGGATTCCTCCCTTAACAAAACATCGATGTTTCAATGCTTTTCAATTCGGATTCTACGATGTCATAGTATTGTTCCTTCTCTCCCTTTAATGTCCGCATCAGTTTAATAAATCCGTTGATCGAGGTGAGCGGGTTACGAATTTCATGTGCAATCCCTGCCGCCAGTTGGCCGACAATCGACAGCTTCTCCGAATGAAGCATCCGCTCTTCTTCTTTCTTCCGTTCCGTGACGTCCTGGAATACCCCGATTACCGCTCGTTCTCCGCAATAGGTAGCTGGAATCGAGATCCCTTCCACATACTTCAACTCTCCGTTATAACACGTAATCTTATATTTGGCGTTCCCTATCTTCTCCCCTTGACGCTATTTGCGCCTTCTCTCTTCCAACTTATCGTGATTGCTCGGATCTACGATATCGTTCGTGGACGTTCCCAGTACATCCTCTGCGCTCTCGGCCCCAATTAAATTGAGCGCGGCGCGATTGACATACTGACATACACCGCTTTGAGTGATGAGCACGGCTAACGGCAGCTCTTCCAACAGGTTGCGGAAGGACTCTTCCTTTTCCCTTAACACGTCTTCCGTCTGCTTTTGTACAATTTCGGTCAGCTTTTTTGCCGTAATGTCATGGAACTGCGAGAATAAAAAGACAGGCTCTCCCTTCTCGTTATATACAACCGATGCGATAACCATGCACCATACCGTTTGACCCAGCCTATGAATATAGCGTTTCTCCATATGATACGCTTCTATTTTCTGGTTCAATAGCTGATTGACATACTCCAGATTTTCTTCCAAATCATCCTGATGGGTAATCGACTGAAAATTCATTGACAGTAATTCTCGTTCATTGTAGCCGACCATGTCGCATAGTGCCCGATTAACTTGTATGAAGCAGCCTTCTAATGATACGATTGCCATCCCAATAGACGCATTGTTGAAAGCGAAATCGAACAAGTCAATTTGCTTCGAGAGTATCCCCTTTCAATCGCCACATCCCCAATAAATGAATTACGCACGGAATGATGTATGTCTTAATATAAGGAACGGCAAATACCAAAATATTGATTTTATGTGTTTTGTACGGAATAATTCGCTACAGGAATGGAATATCCTCGTTCACGAATCAACTTTTTTCCATAAACGATGTATTGTATCCTTTGTCTTTCAAGGCACACGTAATACATGACAGGCTCTGTTGGAAGGGGAAAATGAGCGCAGATTGGCATAGCAACATTGCGGTACTGACCCATACTTACGGTGAAAGTGCCTCTGCCCCCCAACAGCGGAAGACGATTATGACGATGATGGGATTCGTTCGTTAAGGTTGGGAGTGATTGGAGGACTTCTATTGACGGCTGCCGCAATCTATGCAAATGTAGGTAACGAAGGACGATATTCATGCAATCATTCAGGGGTGAAATGATGATAGAGATGCATACTTCGCTTACCGTCATGTCGTACAACATTCAGCATGGCCGTGGAATGGATGACCGGTACGATCTGGTCCGGATTGCGAATGTCATTCGTGATTCCGGGGCGGATATTATCGCTCTGCAAGAGGTCGATCGCCACTTCGCGGACCGAAGCAACTACGAGGATACGATTGCCGTATTGGCGGCGCAGTTGGAGATGAATTACGCCTATGGCGCCAACTTGGATTGGGCCCCCGAGCCGGGACGCAGCGAGCGGCGGCAATACGGAATAGCCGTGTTAAGCAAATACCCGATCGTGAAGCAGCGCCATTACCTGCTGAACAGCTTCGACAGCGAACAGCGCGGGCTGTTGGAGACGGAAATCGACGTGAATGGTGCCCGGCTGTTTTTCTATGCGACCCATCTCGGCCTGGAAGAGAACGAACGGATGGCGCAAACAGAGGAAATTCTCGAAATTGCCGCAGCACGAGCAGGTTCTGCCGTTGTTGCGGGCGACTTCAACGCCTATCCGGATGGTCCGGAAATTGCGCACATGACGCAAGCTTTTTGCAATGTGTTTGCTGATATGCCTATGGCATATACGTATCCTGCTGGGGAGGCAAATGAAACGCTCGACTACATCCTCGTTGGCAGTGAGGTTATCTTCGGAGAGCGGCGCGAGGTTATCCAGACGCTAGCGTCGGATCATTACCCAATCGTGGCAAGATTGTCGTTATCGCGGGAACGATAATGCGCACAGGGGCGCCAGAAACTCTATAAGCGGGAATCAATCCCCGATTCGAGGGGAGATCGATTTCACTTTAAGAATCCCGGCGCTCCATTTTCCGACTGCCATTCCACAAAAGTCAGCCAAGCACGCACACGACCATCATTCTCCGTATCATAATAAAGGCATTATATAAATAACATGCTTTTCATAAGGATGGATGCGATTATTAATGCTCCTTACTTCCTCTATTTTGCTGTACCCTAGCATGTGCCTGCCCGGACGTCTCCTTCACCTTCGGCTTAACCAACGCGAATGCCATTCCGCCGAAAATCAACACAATGCCTGCCATCTGCATGCCGGTCGGCCGGAATCCCGTAAACACTGTATCCAGCAGAATGGCTACGGCCGGATCGAGAAATACGAGTGCTGAAATAATGCGCGTCGGCAAATAACGCAAGCTGTCAAAAAACAAATAATAGACAAATCCGGTATGAATGAATCCCGTAGCTACAATGGCGGACCAATTGCTTGCAGTCACACCTTCAAAAGCACTGAAATCGACAAACGGCAGCAAAATGAAGATGCCGAGCGTTGTCTGCAATACAGTCATGGCATAGGCGCTCATATTCGCAACGCCCTTGCCCAGCAATGTCGTAAACGCATAAAACAGAGCAGCCAGCAGCGCCCATATTACGCCCGAAGACAGTAATTCATCAAGTGATGTGCCGCCATTGAGGCCAATGACGAGCAAGGTGCCAATGAAGCAGATGACGATAGACATAAACGCCAGCAGCGTCAATCTTTCTTTAAATACGATACTTCCGATCAGAATGACGATCACCGGAGCCAGATGATAGATAGAAATGGCTATCGTAATGGACATCAGCTCAAAAGCTTTGAATAGAAACACCCAATTGAATACGAGAAAAACGCCGCAGGCCAAAATTTGAGCGACTTCTTTCTTGTGCCACCGTTCTTGTCTATATTGTCCAGACAGAACCCAGCATAGACTCAAAAACAATGTCGCACAAATACAACGCACAAAAACCAATTCGAGTGACGGCAGACCCGTATGTTCGGAGAAGAAGCCGATCGAACCGAATATACACATCGAAATAATCATTTTAACCATAGGCAGTGATAATGACTTCATACTAGAATCAACCCCAGATGTTATAGCAATAACTACTAGTATATTATTTTTTTTGTATACAGCCAACCTTTAATTACCAAGAAGCCTATATATCTTTCTCGATCGATAGTCATTTTTGCTTAGCAAACATAGCTATATATTATCCAGAATTGCCTCCCGGCTCACAATGCGCGGACACTGCAAGAGTCAGGTTGCATTGTCAAAACTTCTTAAGCTGGCATAGGCCAACAGATTGAGAACATTGTAAATGACCTTCCAGCAACCCGTCAAACGTCCCCAACATTTAACATGCGGCATGTCTGCTATAAACCTTGCCATGGAGCCGCTTTGTCTCTATCAGTCCTTTGCTTCATTCTCCCCTTCATTCAGAAGACAGCACACCAATAGATATCTTCAGGTGACTGTCACTGTCCATCGGCCGTTTCATGCCATGCAATCCGAAACCTCATGTGCTTGATTTGGGCGATATCCTCCTGATTGCATGGGAGAATGGACACCTCTACGAGTTCCCTGCTGACCGAATGGGAGAATGGGCATATGGGCCATTATTAGACTGGCCGCTCGTGTGAAGGGAAAGGAAGCGATCCATCTAGCATTGACGCAAAAAAAAGAAACCCTTCCTCAAGAAGACAGGGTTTCTCCGCAAGGGAGCAGCACTAATTGGAATCCGGGTCCAGCACTGTATAGCTCCAGAATCCGCCTTTCGCATCAATATTGGCGCTTAGGGTCGGCTGGCCTTTCTTGATAAACGTATAATTATCCTTCTTGATGGCGACATCATAACCGGTCAAGTCGATATCGAACAGTTTCTTCACCATCGGCTTGGCTGCGGCGATGGCCTGATTCTTCGCATAGAACGGCTTTTTGTCTTTTTTGACGGCTTTAACCGTCTTGTTGACGGCTTCTTTGTGCCCCCATAAGTCGATGTTTGTTACCTTGCCCGTCTGCGACTCAATATCCACGACATAATTGGCAAAGGTGTCATGGAACTTCCACCCATCATACTTTTCACCGGCGTAATGGATTGCTACATCCAACTGCACGGCTTTGCCGCCGTTCATCGTCTTCAGCGCGTTCAGCCCGGCATTTAGCGCCTTCTTGTCTGTCGCCTGGTCGAACGGGTAACTAATCGTAGCACTTTTCGCTTTGAGTGTATCCGCATCAAGCGTAATCATGATCTCTTTCCCCGTCATAACCCACTCATGCACCGTGCCGTCGCTCAGGAACTTCTTCTCCCGGCTGACGGACTCCGCTGCGAACGTTTTGTTCGGATCAAGCTTGCGAATCACCTGCGTCGCCGTATCCTTGACTGATTCGTTCAATTCACTCCACTTATAGTCGGCAAATATGCCCGTAATACCGCCTGTCTTCTTATCAACATGAATGCGCCCGCGTCCAACCTTATTCTTAAAGATCCACAGAGGTGAAATATCGCTAATCCCATTCTTCTCAACTTCCAATTCGACTGCCGAGTCGTTCAAGAAGGCGCGCAGTTCCTTCTGTGCCGCGTCAATGACTGACTGTTCCGGCTGGCTGTCGCTTGTGTTCACTGTCTCTTGGATAATGACGGTTTCGGCGGCATACGCCGCATTCATCGGATACGAAGCAAGCAGCAAGCTGGCGATTGTCATGCCCATCATCCATTTTTTCATTGTCATGTGTAATCCCTTCCTTCGATTGTTAGTGAAATTTCTACTCCTAATACAATCCAAGTTCAGGCTTTCTTACACTCACGCAAAAAAAAGACTGCCCGGCACAATTGGGCAGCCTCTTCTTCTATTGGATGTATTTCATGATACGGCTCACATTATTTCAACGTTTCCGTCAATACAGGCACGATTTGCGATTTGCGCGATACAACGCCTTTGAGAACGGCTTTATTATCAACCAACGACACGTTGTATGCTTTCTCGACAGCATCTGCTGCGCGGCCAAGGGCCAATGCAACGGAGTCATTATTTAAAATATCCGTTACAACGAAGACAAACAAGTCTAATCCCTTTTCAAAAATAATGGTAGACAGGGCCGCTTCTACTTCAGCTTGGCGTGCCAGAACATCGTTGACATCCACGGCATTGACTTGTGCGATTTCCACCTTGGCGCTGCCCATTTGGAACTCCTTGGAGTCAAGCGAGACGAGCTGCGCAATCGTCTTGTCACTCAGATCCGCACCGGCTTTCAACATATCCAAGCCATAGCTTTCTGCATCCACGCCGGCGATGTCCGCCAATTCACGGGCTGCCGCCACGTCTTCTTTCGTGCAGGTCGGGGATTTAAACAATAGAGAATCGGAAATAATTGCGGATAACATCAATCCCGCAATTTCTTTGCGGATGGAGATGCCGTGTTCCTTGTACATTTTCTTCAGAATCGTCGCGGTGCAGCCGACAGGCTCGGCCCGGTAATACAGAGGACCGCTCGTTTCGAAATTGGCGATGCGATGGTGATCGATGACCTCTAACACCTGAACTTGATCGACGTCGTTGGCGCTTTGCTGGCGTTCGTTATGATCGACCAAAATAACGCCCTTCACTTCGTTCGCTACCGTGTCAACAAGGCGAGGCGCATCGAATTTAAAATGATCCAATGCAAATTGCGTCTCCCCGCTAACGCTGCCGAGGCGGACAGGTTCCACATTGAAGCCCAGCTGGGATTTTAAATCAGCGTATGCAATTGCGGAACAAATCGTATCGGTGTCAGGGTTTTTATGTCCGAAAATCAGAATTTTATCCATCATCTTACTCCTTTTTTCATATATTCTGCTGAGCAAAATTATACACCAGAACTCTTTCATAATAAAGGCGTTCTGACAAAAGTAAGCTAGATATGTAATCTTGAGGGCACTATTTTAAACAATATAGATAAGTAGAACCCCCTTATCGTGACCCGGTAATAGTAACTGTTCTCCGTCTCTCCACCGGCTGTCCATTTTCGCGGTATCATCTCCGTCGAATCAGGACCCTCGAACGGTTTCAAACATTTTTTAAAATTGAGAAAATCAGTTGAAGGGGAATAGGGAATTTCCACAGTCTTACAGGATGATATTGGAATTTCCAATTCATTCATCCGGTCATTCGGATAAGGAGGAATCGAAATGAAAACACGACAACGATATACCCGACAATCAGGTAAAAGGGGACTGCTCTGCACACTCGCGCTGACGATGGCCTTGTCGCTGTGCGGTCCAGTCTACGCGGCGGAAGGCCCAGGCGCTGCCAAGCCTGCCTCGTCCTCCACAGCCGCGCCAACCGTGCAAACACCGTCAGCAACTGCAGGGCCGACGGATTCGAAGGAAGTGGAGGCGTTCGCCGACAAGCTGTTCACGTCCCCGCAGCTGAAGAACGTCCCCGGCGCCGTCTTCGTGGTCGTGAAGGACGGCAAGGTAATCTTGAGCAAGGGGTATGGCTACTCTGATGTAGCGGCAAAGAAGCCGATGGATCCCGAGAATACGGTCATGCGCGTAGCATCCGTCACGAAGCCGTTCACCTCCGCAGCACTGTTGCAGTTGGCCGAACAGGGCAAAATAGACTTGAAGAAGGATGTCGAAGCCTATATGGGCGGCATCAAAATTCCGCGAAAGATCGATGGTCCGCTGACGGCGGAGCACCTGATGACCTATACAAGCGGTTTTGATTTTTCTGATACCCCGAGCAACACCAACATTAACAACACGTCCGATTTCCTGCGCCAATTCATGCCGACCGTTGTACGCAAGCCCGGGGAGACCTATATGTATGACAACTTCGGCTTCATGCTGCAGGGGTATATCGTGGAGCAAGTTGCCGGCATGCCGTTCAATCAATACGCTAAGCAGCATGTGCTGGATCCGCTTGCCATGAACCACAGCAGCTTCGTTATGACGCCAGAGACGAAGGCCAGCTTAGCAGTCTCTTATGAGCCTACAGGCAAGATCCTTCCCTACTATGAGCTTATGCCTGCGGATAGTCCGGATGGCAGCCTGCTCTCGACCGGAGGCGATATGGCGAAGTTCATGATTGCGATGATAAATGAAGGAACGTATAACGACAAGCGCATCTTAAAACCAGAAACGGTGCGCAACATGCTGGAAGTGAAGGTCTCCTCGCATTCAAAGCTGCCGAATGCGTCCTACGGTTTCGAAACGAGCTACCGCGAGGCCTTTAACGGCCAGAACGTCATCGGCAAAGGCGGAGATCTGCCAGGCTTCAGCTCATGGATGTGGCTGCTGCCTGAGCATAAGACAGGCGCGTTCGTCATTTTCAACCGGAACGATGGCATGACCGGTAACTTCCGCACATACATCTTCAAGTCGTTCATGGACCACTATTACCCGGATAATCGGCCGGAGCCTGTCATCTTGAAGCCGACGCAAAAAGAGCTTAAGCCGTTCGAGGGCAGCTATCGCGACTTGCGCACAGGCTTCTATGTTCTTCGTGTGGAAGCGCAAGCGAACGGCACGCTGGAATTGGTCGATCCGTTCTCCGGGCGGCAGCGGCTGCGCCAAGTGGATCCCCTGCTCTTCATTAACGACCAAGGCAAACAAATCGGCTTCAAACGGAATGCGGACGGCAGCATCGCTTATCTAGACAAGGGAGATGTCGCCTGGTCCGAGAAGCTGCCCGCAACAGAGATCGCTTTCAAGGATATCGGATCGGAGCATCCATATCGCTCCTATGTGCGCGACCTAGTTATGCGGGGCGGCATTGCCGCTGAAGCAGGCGCACGCTTCTGGCCGAGGAAGACAATAACGCGCGCCGAATTCGTCTCGATGATAATGGCCAGCATGCATTTGAAGCGATCGGCGAATCCGCCGGCCTTCTCCGACACGATCGGCCACGCGGCGGCACAAGACATCCAGACGGCAGTCGATTGGGGGGTTCTCACGGCCGCGGCCGATAAGCGTTTCGAGCCGGACCGGCCGATAACCCGTCAGGAAGCGGCCGCCCTCATCTGGCGGATCGCTTCCCTGCTCGGCGTGCCGAAGCAGGATGCGAAGGTATCTGGCGATACCGGCTCTTGGGCGCTTCCGGCCGTGAAATACATCGTTGCCGGCAAGAAGCACGGCCCGGAAGTAACGCCGAAGCCGGACGGCTCAGTCGATTACAACTCAACACATGCCATGCTGCGCCAGGAGGCGGCCGCACTCATCAGCACGTTCCTCGCCCGCCCGATGCAGTAACGAGGCTGAAGCCTGGGGCAAACCGCAACCCGCTAGAACCGGATACCGCAACAAGCCAGCCTCGGACGCACTTCACTAGCTTCCGAGGCTGGCTCTTTCTTTTACCGCTCCAATCGAGGCTCATGTCATGTCCGCACTCGCTTCACCAAACGCTTCGGCGCTGCCCGCAGATATGCTTCTTCAAGCAATTATCCCAGCTCCCCCCATTCCAGCGGCTCGATGGCCTTGACCGAAACCCAGCCATGATGGCCGATATACGGAGTTTTGAAAAATTGGCCTTGCTGCAGCAGGATTTCTTGGGTTTCCTGGTCCGACTTGAAAGATAAGCCAGAGCCTTCTTCATTTTCGCCCATCATAACAAATGACTTGCCATTGAATTTAAAGGTCCCCCTTCTACTTTGAGTTGAAACTTATATCCCCCAATAATGGAGTGTTTTTACGTGACAATCATCTGAACCAGCTCCGCGGAGTCCTCATTGTCTCATCCCCATTGGATTTTGTGCAATCAAACAGAAGCGTATCCCTTTTTGCACTTGATTCCATTGGAATTTATACAGTCTTTTGACACGTTTCCGCTGCATATTGCTCATACCAGCCGGATCCGCTGTACAAATTCCAGTCCGCATCCGATTTAATCGCACTCTCCGCACATTTGACTGTATATTTTCCAACGGGGACAGCTTCGAGCGTGTAAATCAATGCAACTCCGCTTCCCATCAAGCGGAGCTGGCACGTTGCCTCTGCGAAATGACTTATCGCAGAACTTTACGAAGCACAGCAGTTCCTTCCAGATCCGGTCCAAACACATCGGGAATGGTGGCAACCGGAATGAAGCCATTTTTCCCGTAGAAAGCGATGACATCATAATCCTCCGCGTATGTCATCATGAACATGCAATACGCTCCCCGGCTTCTCGCCACAGCTTCCGCATGCTTGAGGAGAATGGAGCCCATCCCTTTTCTTCTATGCTGCTTGCTCACGCCGATATCAAGGACTTCGGCTCTGGCTCCTAGCGCGTCTATTCCTGCTGGCGCTTCTTCATGCAACATGACAACAATTCCGGCCGCCCCTTCTTCATCCTGATAACCATAAAACTTGGCGCCCCGGCGAAAATGCGTGCTAATCCGTCTCCGCAGCCACTGCTCGTGCTCTGGATTGCTTCGGTTCAAGTTCACATGCTCGACCTCGGCGAGAATATCCAAGTAAGGCTCAATATCTTCTTCTCGTATGTCTCTAATCATATGAGTATCGCCCCTCTGAAGGATGAAATAGTTATAGTCGGAATTATCAGATAGCCTTATAAGCTTTTGATGTTCGAAGCCTGACTTTTCAAGCACCTTTCTTGAGGCCGCATTGAACGGTTTGACGATGGCCACGATTTCTGGAAGGGTCGAGTGATGAAATACGTATGAAATCATTCCTTGCACCGCTTCTGTCGTATACCCCTTGCTTCGATAATCCTTCGATATCGCATAAGCGACTTCCCGCTCCGCTTGAGGCAGCATGTCGTTCGGAAATACTCCGCACCAGCCGATTAATTTCCGGTCTTGCCTGTGCTCGATAGCCAACAGAACTCTGACATTATCCGGATTATAGGTGTCATAAGAGGAGATGACGAAATCCAGGAATCCCCTTATCTCCTCTTCGGACATGTTCCAGTCCGGGAGTATGTCCGTAATTTCCGTTTGACGGGTCAGTGAATATAGAGCGGGAATATCCGCCCTTGTGAATTCTCTCAATCGTAACGATTCCGTGGCAAAACCAAGCTGTTGTCTCATTTATAAAACACCTCTCAAAGTGAATGAAATTTCTGTATCCGCATTTGTCCAACAAAAAACGGAGTGCCCCAAATAGGCACTCCGCAAGTATATGCAATACTTTCGCTGAGTCCTTGTAATGGGTCAAAAGGGCACACTTCTCCCGTTGTTCAAACACGGAATTTTCGTGCTATTTGGCAACCATTACAAAGAAACTGGCATGAAGTATAAATTCCCCTTTCCAATATCTAACTCCAAATCTATCATAAATATAAAATAGCTGTAAACAAAATTTTCATATTGCGTGAACCTCCCCGCTCCACAACCGACTCTAATGTATTAGATGCAATTTAACGAGGAGGAACTAGATATGAAACCTTATAAAATATTAATTGCCGCAACGATTGCTGCAGGTCTATTTATGACGAGCCTATCCGCTCTGCCGGTGCACAACATTGCTTACGGAGCGTAACAACAGAAGCAGGGGGAGAAGATCAATAAAATAACTTTAGCCGATCTTGACCCGAAAGTGCTGGACGACGCCAAGCAAGCGTTAACAATACTTCAATTTGGACTTGAAAGGTTATGAGGTATCCGTAGAATATGATGAATATACGTTTGCCAAAAAAGGAAAACCGACCGTCAAAGGTACGATCAATGATAAAGGGGAATTCTGGAAGATGATCGTTTCCCCGGCCGCATCCTGAACAGCGAACGGCAATTTTGCAATAAGTCACAAAGGAGATTATAACATTGCAGCAGCTAGAGCATGAAGTAGAGCGGGTCCGCCAAGGCGACAAGGATGCGTTCGGAACGCTCATTCGGGCTCATGAAGCCTCCCTTTACAGAATAGCCAAATCCATTGTATCTTCGGACGAGGATTGTGCGGATGCAATTCAAGAAGCGGTGCTGAAAGCGTACCGCTCTATTCATACATTGCGGGAACCGCGGTATTTCAAAACTTGGCTCGTTCGGATATTGGTGAACGAATGCCGATCAATTTTGCGGAAGCGAAAACAGACCGTACCGTTTATCGAACTTCAGCATGCGCGTGCGGAAGAAGACGATTACATGCATATTGAGACCCAAGAGATTGTCGATTCGCTGGAGGAAGACCTGCGCATTGTCGTCACTTTATTTTATATTGAAGATTTGCCTCTCAAAGAAGTGGCCGACATGCTGGATCAGCCTATCGGCACGGTCAAGTCGCGCCTCTACCGAGCGCGTCAAAAACTGGCCGAACTATTGAATGTCACTAACGGCAGCGGAAAGGAGCTGACAACCTGATGGAGTCCAAAGTGGATGAAGAAATTCGTCAGCGGTTAACGGCAGGATGTGCCTCGGAGCTTCCCGAGCTGGTGAAGACGCGGCTGGAAGAGACGCTTCAATCCCTCGACGCTGTGCCTGTGCGAAGAAAAACGTCTAACCGCAAGCCATGGTTGGTTGCTGCCGCTGTCATCCTTATCATTGGCGGCACGTTGGTGTCCGGCTTCGTGTCCCCCGTAATGGCGGAGACGCTGAAAAAAGTGCCGTTTATCGGCCAAATTTTTGAAACGCTCGGTGATGAAGGCCTCCAAAATGCGAACCGGAAAGGATTGTCCGCGCCTGCTCATTTAAGCGCCGCCGATCAGGGCATTACCCTTACCATTACAGAAGTATTGTACGACGGCGTCCAGGTCGTGCTCGGAATCCAGGAGGAATCGGACAATGCATTACCTGCGCTTGACAACAGCTGGGACAGATATGAGATTGAATTACGTGACTATTATGCTGATGTGAGCGACATATGGACGCATAAAGCGACATGGATGATTTCAAAAACGCCAGCGCAAAATATTGGAATTTTGAAGTTCGAATCTGTCTATGGCTTGGAAGCGGAGCGTGACACCAAGCTGCCCGACGAGTTCACCGTTCCATTTTCAATCAAGCAGGTGGGAGAGGTAAGCGGGAACTGGGAGTTCAACGTCCCTGTCAAATTCAATGATTCACAAACCCTAAAAATAGTTCCGATGGAAACGAAGCAAATAAAGAATGGAAAGGGCTCTATCACCCTTCAATCCGTAATCTCGACGCCACTCGGAACAGAAGTGAGATTCAAGATTGCAGAGGATACCTCGCCGGATAAACATAAGAAAAACTGGAGTGGATGGAATAGTTCCTATATCTTAACGGATGAGAGCGGATTTATTATTCCATCGATGGGCGGTAAAGGAGGAGCGAGTGTGCAAACCGATAATAACACGGTGACCATGGAATTTGTATTTGATTACGCCCCATTGCCCGAGCATGCCAAAAAGCTCATATTCAAGCCCTATTATTCCGGAAAACGCTATGGGGACAACGCCGTTGTACTGGATCCGAATGCTTTGCCGGTAACCGTACAGCAAGGAGAAATCGGTTCGATTACGATACGAAGCATTGCGTTCAACCCGGATAAGACGGTGCTGCACTATGATGTTGAGGGCAACTCCCCGGAAGATCAAACAAACGCCATACTGCTTATACAAGACGGTGAGCGAGTGTGGTATAGAAACAAGTTATTGAAAGTAGAAAATGGGATATATTCGTACGTTATGGAATGTGATGATCAGCCACTGCAAAAAGACAAAGAAATCAAATTCTATACAAGCAAAATGCGGAAGGCCACCTTCTTCAAGGAGCTCGAATTCGAAATCCCTTTACAGTAACAACATGATGCCGTGAAAGATGCCTACAGCCTATCGCAGAAAGACACCCCCTGGAATGGACATTGAGCATAGCATATCTCAGTGTCTTCAGGGGGTGTGTCGTGTTATGGCTATAATAGCGATTCCTTGTAATAATCAATGACATTCGTCCTGCGAAAGCCGCACGACTCATACAATCCGAGCGCGCGCTCGTTGCTGACGGCTACCTCCAGCTGGAAGCGCGCGATGTTCGACTCGCGCCGCAGCCGCTCGATCGTCCCGGCAAGAGCGGCCCGCCCTAATCCATGGCCCCGCTCCTCCGGGCGCATACAGAAGCCATAGATGAACGCCGCATCTCCCTCAAGCAGTACGCCAAGCTTGCCGACGGCTCGGCCGCCGCTCTCAATGATGTACGTCACTTCCTGCGGCGATAGCGCTGCCGTCGCCAAGTCACCCGCTTCCTGCTCCGGCAGGCCGAAGCCGACCCGGTTCAGCTCAGCCAACATGGTCACATCATCAGCCCCAGCTTCGCGCAAATGGATCTCCCGCTGCTGCCCGCTTGGCAGCGGCGCATTATCAGCATCTTTCCGCTCCATCACGTATTCGGAGAACGCATACGGCAACCCGCGCCGCTGCAGAAATGCAACGCCGGAAGCGGAATCCCGCGAGCAGATGTAAATGACTTCCTTCGGCCCCCGCCGAGATAACTGCTCACACGCTTCTTCCACCATTCGCATAAACATCCCTTGCCGGCGATAATCGGGATGCACCATTCCGCTCAGCTCTGCTTCCGCCGGAATAATGATATAGATGCCAAGGAACGCCACCAGCTTGCCATCCTTGTAATAAAGCACATCATTCATTTGATCCGCCGGCCGTGCCTGCAGCATATCCCAATTCAGCTTCAATCGGATGCCGTCATGCTCTTCACACGCTTCAGCCAGTTCACGAATCTCCGCCTGTTCTTGTTCGTCCAGTCCTTGCTTCCATATCAACCCTTGCCGCAACCTACCACACCTTTCATCATAAGTAAAAACAATCTATTGGCTCATACTTGATTAATATATTTGACAATTTTCCATATTAATCCTCCAAAATGTTCTTCACATATCCGAAGGACTTGATAATTTCATTAGGTCATCAATCGAAATCAAGAAATACCGTCGCATTGTAATAACGTTTTGCTACCGCTTGCAAATAGGAGGTTTGAACGGAAAGGGCCGAGATGACAAGAATATTGCTTACCCCTTTTTGCTGGGCCTTGGATATGCCCGTCATCGACTGGGCGACTCGATCGGCGTATGCCTTCACCATATTATCTAATAGCGTATCCTGGGAATTCGCGGTCGAAGTATGCCCGACAATATCGAACATCTGGTCATTATTCGCATCCAATTCTTCGAACATGGTAGAATATGCATAATAGAACTGAACAGGCTCAATAAATTCAGTAATGTCCTTTTCCCTGCCAAAAAACAAAGTATGGAATAGCCTGCGGATAGAAAGAAAATCCAAATTGCTTTTCAAATCATCAATAATAAACAATAAAGCGGCTTGATTAATGGAATATTTTCTTCCTTCCTTAATGACAAATAACTCTTTAAAGTCACGTTTGACCCAATTCTGTATGGATGTAATCGAAACATTCGAATACTCGATCAGACTCCCGAGATCTGCAATCTCTTGCAAAGAAAAACCGTTGAATTGGATACCCTGGATGACCTTCTCAATGACAGGACGCATCTCCGTCGTCAAAAAAGCAGGGAGCGAAGCGCCCTTCTGACAGGCTTGCTGGTGATTTTTAGACCACGCCGTTTGTAGAATAGTTAGTGGCGACTGTTCGTGGTTTCCTTGCAGCGAAAGCAATAAGGATGACATCTCTTTTCTCGTAAGCGTCATTGACTCCATCATGCTTCCCTCCTCACAGCATATTACAAGTTCATGTGAACCAATCATAGCACCATTAGAAATCGCTTGTAAAGAACAGTAAAACTAAGAAAATGAATGCGTTGACTCTATTTAACGGAATTAACGTGCTGGTTTAGCCTTCAATGTTTGAAGCGGTTATTTGTATATCTATTTATAAGTTCGTATAATTAGTTCAAATGAACTCCAAAATCTAATATAAAAAGGGATGAGACAAAGTAATATGGGCATAGGATTTAATCTATTCATAGTTGCCATACTCATTGTGTTGACCGCCTTTTTCGTCGCTACGGAGTTTGCTATTGTAAAGCTCCGTTCCAGTCGTGTGGATCAACTCGTGCTGGAAGGACGCAAAAATGCATTGGCCGTTCAACGCGTAACTAGCAACTTGGATGGATATTTGTCGGCATGTCAGCTGGGTATCACCATTACAGCCTTGGGACTAGGTTGGTTAGGAGAGCCTACAGTAGAAGCCATGCTGCGCCCCATCTTTGACAAATGGCACATTCAAAGCGATATCAGCCATGTCATGTCATTCTTAATTGCATTTATATCGGTTACATTCCTGCATGTCGTTATCGGCGAGCTTGCTCCCAAGACAGTGGCGATTCAGAAGGCTGAAGCTATCAGCTTACTAACAGCTAAACCGATTATATATTTCTATAAAATAATGTATCCTTTCATTTGGATCCTCAACGGTTCCGCCAACCTGCTAGTCCGTCTGTTCGGATTGAAGCCGGTCAAGGAGCATGAAGAAGCACATTCTCAAGAAGAAATTCAAATCATCTTGTCCGAAAGCTATCAAAGCGGAAAAATCAACAACACCGAATTTGGTTATGTGAACCGAATTTTCGCTTTTGATGAGTTGCTGGCCAAAGAAATTATGGTGCCACGCACAGACATGATCTGTTTATATACAAATCGTTCCCTGCAAGAGAATATGACCATTATTCGCAAAGAACAGTATACCCGTTTTCCGGTCGCAATCAACAGTAAAGACCATATTGTAGGTATGATCAACACGAAGCAGCTCTTCTTAGAATACGACAACAATCCGGACTTTGACTTCAAGAAGCTGGTGCATCCGATTCTCACTGTGCCCGAAGTCATTCCAATCAAATCGTTGCTAAAGCAAATGCAGCAAAAACGGGTTCATATTGCGTTGCTTGTAGATGAGTTCGGAGGAACATCCGGCTTGATTACGATCGAAGATATCCTCGAGGAGATTGTCGGAGAAATACGAGATGAATTTGACACTAATGAACGAAGAGATATCGAGAAGTTGGATGAGAACTGCTACTTGATCGATGGCAAGGTGAATCTGCACGAATTCAGCAATCTTACCGGAATTATTATCGAAAATAAAGAGGTAGACACTATCGGAGGCTGGGTATTCAGCGAGTTCCCCGATATTCAGCCGGGCACAGAAATCCAATATGAGCATGTCAAAATGATTATTCGGGACATAAGCAAAAACCGGATCCGCAAAATAGAAGTGATCATTGAAGAAAATGAACCTGCGCCAGATAGCGAAGATGCTCCAGTGGAACAAAACTGCTCTATTCATTAATGCACAACCTTCGAAACCAAGTATGTGCTTGTTGACAAGAACTTATTGCAATGAGAGGGTATCCGAACACCGGATGCCCTCATTTTGTGCTCTAGCTGTTAAGCTGAGAGACGGCCGCTTTTTGAATATGAATGAGGATGTCAAACGCCTGACTTAACGAAATGTCCACATAGCTAGGTTTACTAGGATCGGCACTTGCAAATCCAATTGCAAAAGGACGCTGTTCGTTCAACCATTCTTTCGTTACCCCGCTTGCCTTGCGCACATCGACAAAGTATTGGTCCGCATTGACTTCTCCAAGAGTATAATTAAAGCTGCTTAGATCGTCCGCTTGTATTTGATTGGCAACAACCTCATTATTCGAGTTTAAAGCATTAAACTAGCCTTCATACAAGGAGGTTCCGATAGATACATAGTGTTCACCGTAATACTCTGCCAAATGCTGCCCAGCATATACTTGCGGCAGCATATTTGTTTTTGCAATGTGTCCATTGTGAGCCCATACAATCGTTTTTCCCATGTGTTCCTAGGTCCACAATTCCTTGCGACACAAGGGCAGTGAAACCTTTGCTTCGTCAAGAGGCTAGCGCGTTACTTGATAAAGCTTTTGGTCACCATGTATTACCGATAAAGTCGAAGTGAATGACCCCGTTTGTCACTTAAAGGAGAAGTCAGCCCCAATGCTGATATATGCATTAGGGCTGACTTCTGTCCTGTGCTTCCCCACTTTGTTATCGCCTAAACGAATCCCCGAACAAAGCGATCGGATCATTGGCAAAGAGCCTCTAAATGATGCAAGACAACAGATTTAAGCACGTCAGGAGTAGCGCGGCCAGGCTGCATGACAGCGTGCATGGCCAAGCCGTCAACAAGCGCATACAAACGCTCCGATTCGATCTCCCGGTTAAGATCGGGACGCGCCAAGCCAGAATCAATAAGGAAGTCTATGCAGTGCGCAATGGTCGCTCTCAGCTCATCGTACACTTCATTGCTTAAAGATTGAAGAGCCGGATCTACGAGTGCCTTTGCCGTAAAGCTGAGCCACACCTCCATTTCTGCACTTCGCTCTTCATCTACGGGCAATATCTCATATATGATCCGCTGGATATCTTCAAGGGGGTTCCCCGAAAATTCGCTGCTTCTGATGCGGGCTTTCACCCGATCGGATACCAGTTTCATTGAAAAGGCCAACAGTTCGGATTGGGTGGAAAAATAATGGCGCATCGATCCCGCCGAAATTCCGGCTTCCATCGCAATGGTGCGCACAGATGCGCGCTCCATTCCTTCCCGGCGGATAACCCGCCAGGTGGCCTCCGCAAGTTTTTCTTTTCGTTCTTCATGATCCACAATTTTAGGCATGAGCACAGTATAACAGATATTGCCTTTTTAATACAACCGTGCTAAATTAAATAACACAGTTGTATTAAATAAGGAGTGGGAGCATGATTGGATGGTTGATATTAGCTTGTGAAATTGGTTTTTGGCTGTTTATCCTATTGGGGTTATTCGCAAGATACCGGCTGCGTCAGCGAACATTGGGATCTGTGCTGTTGTTTTGCACTCCGCTGATCGATATATTGCTCATCGTATTTACCATTATCGATCTGAAGAACGGAGCAGCCGCCACTACCTTTCACGGCTTGGCGGCCGTATATGTCGGCGTGTCCATCGCATTCGGGAAGCGAATGATCCAATGGGCAGACGATCGATTCGCGCATTTGTTCGCAGGCGGCCCCCGCCCCCTGTCTTCTTCCGTCAAGCATGGCGCACAACACGCCAAACAGGAACGCGCCGGCTGGTATCGGCATGTTCTCGCATGGGCGATCGGCCTCTTACTATTGTTTGGCATCATATATAACGTGGGGAATGCAAATCAAACAGAAAGCTTGTTGAAAACGGCGCAGTTGTGGACGGCCATTTTAATCATCGACTTTATTTGGAGCTTCAGCTATACGCTGTGGCCGCGCCGAAGCTAGAAATGGCAAGCTCAGGACTGTCGCTCCGGCAGGTTCAATGCAAATAAGAAAGGATGCGCACAATGAACCGAATTCAATTGCTCGACATATTGAGAGGGTTCGCCATCATCGGCACGCTCGGCACGAACATATGGCTGTTCGCCCATCTCGGTAATTTGGAAGCCATCTTCCCCGATCCATCCCTGCATTGGTGGTCGTCACTGAACAGCATCATTTCAACTATCGTCATGTTTCTCGTTAACGGCAAATTTCTCGGCATGCTGACGATTATGTTCGGCGTAGGTTTGGAAATGAAGCGGAGGAAGGCGGAACGGCTCGGAACAGCTTGGCCTGGCATATATTTATGGACATCATTCTTGCTGCTTGTGGACGGCTTGCTGCATTATTTCCTTGTCATGCAGTTCGATATTTTGATGAGCTACGCTGTAACAGCCATCATCGTGTCATTCGTTGTGAATCGAACCCGGAAGACAATTATTCGTGTCATGCTGTTCACCGGAATCGTGCATTCGTTCATGGTAATCTCCGCTTTTGCGTTAATTACCTTGGCAAATGCCTCTGTGTCCACGGGGGACGCGTTCAAGGGTGTCATAGCGCTATTCCAAACAGGCACATGGTTCGAACAAATCGGTTATCGGTTTGAAGCATTTTGGATGTACCGATTCGAGTCGATCGCAATACTGCCTATGAATGTGTTTCTCTTCTTGTGCGGCGTCCTATTGTTCCGTTCCGGCGCGTTCGCTGCGGACACGAACGGGCAAGCCATCCGCCGCAAGATGCTGCGTTGGGGGTTAGGGCTGGGAATTCCGCTGAACATGCTCATATTTATTCCGGGGCTCTCATTTGATATTCCGGTTCGCTATTTATTTGCGCCTGTGCTGTCACTCGGTTATATGGCGACCATTGCGAAAGTGATGGAGCTGAGTCGGTGTGGCTGGTTGTTATCCCGCTTGGAGGAAGTCGGGAAGACGGCGCTATCCTGCTATATGCTGCAAAACATTCTCGCTTCCGTTATTTTCTATGGCTGGGGATTCGGTGTCGGAGCAACCTCTGGTTCGTCGTTATTCACCTTTTTCATGTGGGGGCTTATATCGGCTCTAATGATGGTATTCGCTCATCTATGGCTTCGTAAATTCACCGTCGGTCCGATAGAATGGGCTTGGCGGCGGCTGTCCGATCTGCCTGCTGACCGGAAACGCTCTCTTTCCGGTTAAATGGCCGCGCTGCAGCCCCTTTCTTAATAAGATGACTCCTGAGAAATCAGGAGCCATCTTATAACAGGAGGCGCGCCGCTGATTCCATGAATCCTTCGGCCCAACGTGAAAAAGAGAGGTCTTTATCCCAGGTCACCTGATTCGTCGCTTTGGCACATCCCCAGACTAATATCCGGCGATGAAGCATATGGACTTTGAATCGTTCCATGAAGGCCTCTTTGGTATCAGAGCCATCGAAATAAACGGTGAGGAACTGTCTTGCCAGCTCTTCTTCCCCGTTCTCTACATACAATTCAGTCATTCGGGCCAAGTCCGCCACTCCATCACCAAAATAGGAGGTGGTAAAATCAAACACGCCGCTTACTTGCCATCCATCCGTATTTTGCTGCAACAGGAAGTTCTCTGGTTTAAAATCGCCCATAACGAAACATGGAGAGTGCAATTCATCAAATGCAGCAGCCGAGCTTGCCAATACATCTTCAACCCATTCCATGTCTTTACCAGTAATTACTGAATACTTCTTAGCATCATCGAGCCAATATCGAACGGTGTTGTACAACCATGTTTTGTAGGAGCTTTCAAAGGGGCGCACCAGGTGATTATCGGGATTGAACTCCCCGTATTGTTCCACTTTCCAGCTATGTAACTCGACTAAGGTTGCGGCCAGCAATTGCGCTATTTCTTTTTTGTCTTCTGCGTGAAGACTTGCTTGCAATTGCGGCGCGTTCAGATGCGTCCCGGGCAGACGAGGCATCAAGGAATAGCTCCAGCCGAAAATGTCATCCGATTCATCGATCAAATAGGGAGCAGGAACAGCCACATTCGTCCGTTTGTCCAAGTGCTCTACAAAGAATTTTTCCTCTTTGAATTGCCCCTGAAAAATGGGATTCCCTTTCAAAACAAACTCACCCGCAGAGGATGTGACAAACATGGTTTGGCCCATCACGCCGTGTGCTGTTTTTTCCGAAGAAATAAGCTTCCCGAGATGAAATCGGTCAAGCATGAGCTGTAATTGATGGTCCTCGATATCTCCCAATTTATTAGAAGAAAAATATACCTTCGTAGTCAATTTATTGTCTCCCCGTCTGTATATGATGCCTTATGATGCCTACGAATGCCCATGAGTCCACCCATATGCTCACTTCTTTATGGCGTGCGCAATTTCATAAGGCACCAAGGTGTTGTTGACTTCATTTGCAATTGCTTGAACATGATCAAAGAGAAAAAAGTGTCCTCCTTGAAATTCATGGAGTCTGCACGATTTGGAAGTATGGGTTCCCCATCCCTGCACTTCATTGACAAAGGATTCGCCGCTCCCATACCAAATGCTCATATCCGTGTGCAACTTGTCCGCCTTCTCTTCATATTCGTACTGCTCAATAATCATGAAGTCGTGCCGCAAAATAGGCAAAAACAAATTAATTAGTTCTTTGTTCTGGAAAAACTCTTGCGGCGTTCCTTCCAGCTCTTCAATTTCTTTCAGAAATTGTTCTTCCGGCAGGTCGTGAATAGGCTTATCCTTCTTCCTCAGGTGGGGAGCGGTGCTGCCTGAGCAGAATAAATGAACAGGCAGCGGATGTCCCTGCTGCCGCATATAATGGCACAGCTCATACACAATAACTGCCCCCATGCTGTGCCCCCACAGAGCATATGAACCGTTATCGATATGTGGAACAATCTGTTCTGCAATATCTTCGACGGCATCACGAATCGACTTATAGAAGGGGCCGCCAAAACGTTTGCCCCTGCCCGCCAATTCCAACGGTATAAGCTCTATGGCATCACCCATGACATTTTTCCATGGGTTGTATATCATTGCGGAGCCTCCTGCATATGGAACGCAAAATAGTTTTACTTTACTCATGACACACTCCTATCGATACCGATATGATATTTGCCGTAGCTGCACGGCTTCTTGTTCCGGTTCGCCTGTATCCTAAATTATACTAAATATAGGATGTCGAAGTAAGGTGGAATTTGTAAATTTACAAACATTTATGCGCCCCGCGATTTTGATTACAGGGTTTGCCCGCTGTCCACGGCAATGATTTGACCTGTCATCGATTCTTGTTCCAGCACCGAACAGATGAGATGGGCGATATCCTCTGGTGTCGAAATGCGCTGCAGCAGCAGATTGCTGCTCAATCGGTTCATCTTCTCTTCCCGTCCTGCCCACCATCTTGTCGCGACGGCTCCCGGCGCCACGCTGCACACTGTGATTTCCGGTGCCAAAGCGCGTGCCAGCGATTTTGTCAGCCCATGCGCCGCCGCCTTGGATACGGCATATGGAAGCGAGGAGCCTGCCCCGGCCAATCCCGCAATGCTGCCCACGTTGACAATGGCGCCGCGTTTATTTTCCTTCATGAAGGGAGCAACGGCCCTTGCGCAGTAAAACATGCCTTTAACATTAACCGCGTACAACTCATCCCATACTTCTTCTGTCGCCGCTTCCAGATCGTCCAGCGGAATGTGCCGGGTAATACTGGCATTGTTGACGAGCAAATCGACAGTTCCGAATTGATGGACAATTAGATCGACCATGCTCCGCACTTCCCCGTCACGGGACACATCGGCTTGTATGGCTATAGCGCGTCCGCCTTCGTTTTCAATCATTTGCGCCGTCTCCTCCGCCTCTGCTTTTGATCGCGAATAGTTCACGGCTACAGTTGCTCCCCGCCGAGCCAATTCGATGCACGCAGCCTTGCCGATCCCTGTTCCGCCGCCGGTAACGAGAACCACTTTGTTTTTTAAATTCATCTCATCCACTCCTTTTCCATTGTTACGCCAATTTCCCCATGTGGCGCGAGTTGGGCAATACCGTTCCCGAACGACCAATTCTCTACGTCAGTCTCCGTTACAATAATCATGACATCCTGCGTCCGAATTCCTGCGGCTGCATGCAGCCGTTCGGCGATGCGCGCATATAAAGCCCGCTTCTTCGCAAGCGTTCGGCCTTTCATCGTTATTTGAATATAGATCATGTCTGCCGTGCGGTTCATATTCAAGTAGTTCGGGTCATAAAAAAATTCATTTTCTCCATGCTGGGTAATCACTTGAAAGTAATCATCTTCAGGCACGTCGATGGTCTCGATCATGGCGCGATGTATGTTCTGGCTTATATTGCGGAGTTCTGCCTCCGATCTTCCCGTGCGCAGGTCAATTCGAACAAACGGCATGTGCGTTTCCCCCTCTGCAGTATTCTTGTAACGATATTGTATATCTCTCCAATCGTTTTGTATAATTGAATTAATTGAATCGGTAATTCAATATTATTGAACAACGGAGGTTGAAATGGATCTGAAAGCATTAAAGACCTTTCATAGGATCGTGTCACTCGGGGGCTTTAACCGAGCGGCCGAGGAACTGAATTATGCCCAGTCCACCGTGACGATGCAAATTAAAAAGCTCGAAGCGGAGTTGGGTATTCTATTGATCGAACGGGGTAAACTATTTCAGCTCACCGAAGCAGGCCGAGTGTTCCATCAACAAAGTACGCATATTGTAAAGGATATAGAACATCTGGAAGCCACAATGTCCGATATGTTAGTGGGAGAGGCAGGAAATATTCGTATGGGGGCGGTAGAACCTATCGCCAGCTGCCAGTTGCCCGGCATATTAGACAGATTCTTATCCAAATATCCGAAGATCCGCATCTCGGTGGACATTGCGAATACAGCCGCCTTAAGCGAGCGGCTTCTAAAAGGAGAGCTTGACTTGGCTCTCTGTTCGAGACAGGACATCGGAACCGCTCTTTACTTCGAACCGTTATTTTCAGAGGATCTTGTATTTCTAGTTCCAGAGCGGCACCCGCTTGCAAGCAACCCGACGCTCTCTTTCGAGGATATTAAACATCATCGCATGCTTCTTACATCCAAAAATTGTTTATATCGCAAAAAAATCGAAATCGCGCTGCAAGAACGATGCGAAAATCAAGTGGAAACGATGGAAATCAGCAGTATGGCTGCCATGAAACACTATGTAGAGGGCGGGCTCGGCATTGCGCTAGTTCCCAAAAGTATCGCATCCCCGCAGCTATCGGGTACTGTCGCTCGCAAAATAAATGGCACCCGGATCAGCATCACTTTTGGCATGCTCTGCAAAGCTGCCGATTATCCATTGAAGCTGGCTTGTGCAAAGCTTTATCAATATCTCAAGCAAGAACTGGCTGGACCCGGAGATACGTTGGATGATGACTCCTCTCGTAGTTGATTTAGATAAAACGGCAGCCAAGATCTTGAAAATAAAGCTCTAGACTGCCGCTCCCGGTTGCATTATATAGAATGGCTGAGAAACCAAGTATACAACTCCGGATTATCATACGTTGTCGTCCAAGAGTTATGTTTCAAGTCAGGATATACCGTGAATTTGACGTCCCCGCCATTTGCTTGAAGCGTTGATACCATTTCTTCTGATTTAGCAAGTGGCACCACATTATCCTTTGCGCCGTGAAAAACCCAGACGGGTGTTCCTTTTAATTCATTGATACGTTTGGGATTGCCGCCACCGCAAATCGGAGCGATTGCCGCGAACCTTCCCGGATATTCGGCTGCCAAGTGCCAGGTTCCATAACCACCCATGCTTAGCCCCGTCAAGTATATTCGCTTTGAATCTACGTTGTGGTGTGCCGTGATCTCATCCACTAAAGCCATGACAGCATCTTGTTCAACATTCCAAGAAGAATCCGCCGGGCATTGGGGAGACACCGCAACAAATGGAAAGTCTGGCTTCTGTTCCACAATCTTTGGGATACCATGTATTTTTACCAATTCAATATCATCGCCGCATTCGCCTGCCCCATGAAGAAACAGGATCAGAGGCCATTTCTTTGGAGATCCTTTTTCATATCCATCTGGCAAATGCAAAAGGTAGTTTAATTGCACCTTCTTTTTCAATTCTTTTTCCATCCGCAAAACAGTTTGACTCATAAGACTCATTCCCCTCCTTTCGACTAACATTTATTTCCCTCTAACTTATTTTACACAAAAAGGCCCGCAGGATTAAGCCCCACAAGCCCTTTTGCAATGATTATGAAATTAATGCTCTTTATTTTCCTATTTGAATGATAAACAGGACCAAAGATACCCCCGCATCCAATCCTGAATCAATCCAGCTGCTGAGAAGTTCGAGTCATGGATACACTTGACTCTCTCACGATGAGGCGAGGTTCGAATTGAACCCGCTCGTAAACTCCCTTTTTTTGCTCTATAATCCGATTCAACAACAATTCCGTTGCCACTCTTGCCACTTCAGCCCCCATAATCGAGACGGAGCTGAGTTTCGGCGTCGTAATCGTGCCCCACAGTATATTATCGATGCCAACGACAGCGATATCTTCAGGCACGCGGATACCTAATTCTTTGAACCGATTAACCAAACCAATTGCGATCATATCGTTTCCCGCATAGATAGCGTCAGGCATATTCGTAAGCCCAGTAAAGTAATCGGCTGCCTTCATTCCTGTCTGCAACGAGAAATCATCACCGAAATAGACCAATGATATATCGACATGATGCAAGGCATCTTCATAAGCGAAAAACCTCTCCTCGATAATATCTTTGGGAGCGCCTGCATAAGCGATTCTAGTTCTGCCAATGTTAAGCAAATGCTCCATGACTAGTCTGCCTTCCTGAGCGGACATACTTACGATATCCGCCTTGACATCCGAGTCTAATTTTTTCCCGTAATTGATGATGGATATAGGAATACTGGATTTATTAATCCAGTCTTTTAGTGTTTTCGGATAGGCAAGCGGCAATAAAAGGAGTCCATCAACATGAAGCTTCTTTACTTCCTTTAAAATTTCCAGCTCTGCTCTTGCATTTCCTAACGTATTGATTTGAACGACGCGATAGCCATAGTGTTTGGCAGCTTGTTCGACAGCATATGCAATTTCCGGAACAAATGCGTTGCGAATATCAGGAACGGCTAGCGCAATTTGCTTGGTTTGACGCACTTTTAAGCTCTGGGCAAAGGCGTTAGGTATAAATCCAAGCTCTTCTATGGCTTCCATGACTTTAGCTTTTGTTTTTGGACTAATTCCATCCGCATTATTAATAGCTCTGGATACAGTCGCGATGCCGACACCCGCTTTTTCAGCTACATCTTCAATCGTAACCTTTTTATTAACCACTTCGAACATCCCTCCTGCCAATGATGGAATTGCTTCCAATTTACGTTTAGAACAAATGAAACACATCATTCCTTAGTATATACATTATTCATTATAATTTCCCGCGGGTGTTTATCATATTTGACATCATGGCGATAGTGTGACATATTTAATATCGGAAACGTTTCCGATATGCTCTATCTATTTCCATGATTTTATGATATCCTTACAACATTTTTTCTACACTTCTGGGGAGATGATAGTAATGAAAGCATTGAGATGGCATGGTGTAAAGGATTTACGCTTGGAGAACATTGAAGAACCGGCAGTTCTAAAAGGAAAAGTGAAAATTAAAGTCGAATGGTGCGGGATGTGCGGCAGCGACTTACATGAATATACAGCAGGACCTATCTTTATTCCAGAAGGCAGCCCTCACCCCATAACGGGAGAGATGGCTCCCATTGTCATGGGACATGAATTTTCCGGGCAAGTCATAGAAGTTGGTGAAGGTGTAACGAAGGTTCAACCAGGTGATCGGGTTGTGGTGGAGCCGATCTACGCTTGCGGTGAATGTGAAGCCTGCAAACAAGGAAAATATAATCTTTGCAGCACAATGGGCTTCCTGGGCCTTGCTGGCGGCGGCGGTGGATTTTCTGAGTTCGTGGCTGCAGAAGAATATATGGTGCACAAAATCCCTGAGCGTGTGTCTTATGAGCAAGGCGCTCTAGTGGAGCCCTCTGCGGTTGCCCTTCATGCAGTCCGTCAGAGCAAGCTGAAAGTCGGGGATCGTGCAGTCGTGTTCGGTACCGGCCCTATCGGCCTGCTAGTGATTGAGGCATTAAAAGCATCTGGCGCAGCGGAAATCTATGCCGTCGAGCTATCCGAACAACGCAAACAAAAAGCAGAAGAGCTGGGCGCCATTGTACTAGACCCTTCCAAGCTTGATGTTGTGAAAGAACTTCATGAACGGACAAATGGCGGAGTAGACGTCGCTTATGAAGTCACCGGTGTTCCCCGTGTATTAACGGACGCCATTGATTCCACAAGAATTGGCGGCGAAGTTATGATTGTAAGTATTTTCGAAAGAGAGGCTGCTATTAAGCCCAACACAATTGTAACGAAGGAACGCACAATTAAAGGAATTATCGGTTACCGTGATGTATTCCCTGCAGTTATCAGCTTGATGGAAAAGGGGTATTTCCCCGCCGATAAGCTCGTTACGAAACGAATCAAGCTTGATGAGGTTGTGGAAGAAGGCTTTGAAACCCTCTTAAAAGAAAAAAATCAAGTCAAAATTCTTGTCAAAGCAGAATAAGAAGGTAAAGTCGGATTTCTGTAAGAGCGGAAATCCGACTTTCCTTATCTCGCAAGTTCTATATTGATCGAGACAACTAGCCGCAGGCTTTCCTCATTAAAAGTACATTCGTGCGTTAGATAGAACGGCGTCTCCACATACCGGATCGTGTGCACAAGCGAGCGTATTCGTTTCATGCCATGCTCTGATCCCTCTCTTTCGTTCTTATTTGACTGCGCCTGACGCAATTCCTTTAATAATGTATTTTTGTGCTAACATATAAAAAATGACAACTGGGATAATTGTTAACGTTAATCCCGCCATCGCCTGATTCCATACAATGGTGAACTCTCCAAAGAAATAGAAGGTCGACAATGGAATCGTGCGCAGACCTTTGTCGGCTAATGTTAATGACGGAAGGAGGTAGTCATTCCAGAGCGAGATCACATTCAATATGGCAACCGTAATCGTAATGTTTGTCAGCATTGGAAATACGATTCGCCAAAAGACGCCGAATTTGCTGCAGCCGTCGATCGTCGCTGCCTCCTCCAAATCAATCGGAATCGATTTGATAAAGCCGTGATAAAGGAAAACGGCCATACCCGAAGCAAATCCCACGTTCATATAGATCAAGCCTTCATGCGTATTCAGCATCGGAAGATGCAGATTGGTGCGAATCCAGTCCATCACCTGCATCAAAGGCATCATCAAGGTTTGGAAAGGAATCAGCATCGTCGCAACCAACGTCATAAAGATGATTTTACTTAGCTTATTGTCGGTTCTTACGAGCATCCATGCCGTCATCGAAGCCAATACGATAACGATCAGGACAGAAACAATCGTTACATATAAAGAGTTGCCAATAGCAGTGAAGAAGTTCATCTTTTGCATGGCTTCTTTATAGAATTGAAAGCTGAAGGAAGTAGGTAATGCCAGTGCATTTTCATATAATTCCGCACGGTTTTTGAAAGAGTTGACCACCATCATATATATCGGCGACAGGAATATAACGGCAAGGACGAGAAGCAATATTTCGAGTAATAGCATGCTTGTTTTCCTCATTAATATTGCACCTCTCTCTTTTTCGTCATAACAACTTGAGTCAAGGTGAATGCAGCTACCACGAGGAAGAATATAACGGCCTTAGCTTGACCCAGCCCGTAATTGCCATAGGCGAATATTTCATTGTAAATATTCATTGCAAACATTTCTGTAGCGTTATTAGGTCCCCCTCTAGTCATAGACAAGTTGACGTCGTAAATTTTGAATGCACCAGATAGCGTCAAAAAGAGACAAATGGTGAAAGCAGGCATAAGCAGCGGTAAGGTAATCTTGGTCAATCTATGCCACACATTCGCTCCATCCACCTTGGCCGCTTCAACAAGCTCGTCTGGAATCCCTTGGAGGCCAGCAATATATATAATCATCGTATATCCAGCCACCTGCCAGGTAAAGACGATTACGATTGCATATAAGGCATACTGAGGATCAAGCAGCCAGTTGAAGAATATGCCGTCCAGCCCTGTTGACTGCCCTAAATAACCAAACACATCGGTAAAAATAAATTGCCATATATATCCAAGTATTAAGCCGCCGATAAGGTTAGGCATAAAGAACAACGTTCTCGCTACATTTCTTACACGCAGCTTGGTAGTCACGAACAGCGAAAATGCAAGTCCCAGCACATTGACGGATATCACGGCCATCACGGTAAATTTTACGGTGTGCCATGCGGATGAGAGAAATCGCTCGTCTTTAAACAACTGAATAAAGTTGTCAAGACCAACAAACACTTTCGGATTAGCAGGAATGCCATCCCATTTCACGAAGGAATATGCAATACCGAATATAAACGGCATGATGACAACCGTTGTGAAGATAAAGAGCAAGGGGAACGTAAATAATACGAACCAAAGCTTATCCTTTCTCTTCTTCATACCCATCCCCTTCTTTCCAGTAAGGTTCATGTAACCACAATAAACCTTTGATTTCACCTGAAAACGATTACGTTCAAGAGAAAAACAAAAAGCCTAGCGCTCTAATGCATGCAACCTCAAAGGTTAGGCTTTTGTTTTTTTACTTAGAAAGATATATTTTATTTTGACGCTTTTGCCCACACTTCGTCGAGCTTCTGCAGGAACTGTTCACCCGTCATGTCCTTGCTCAGGAAGTACTCCTGTGCAGCAGGAGCCAAATCGTTCATAATGATGCCAGCTGGGAAATAATTGTTAGCTGTTGGAAGTGTTTTGCCGCTCTTTGTTGCTTCATACACCGCTTCAGACAATGGGTCGAGATCACCTGCTTCGATATTTGTCATCGCCGGAATGAATTGGAAGTCGTTAACAATTGTGCTTTTACCTGTTTCACTGTTGAACAGCCAGTCTAGGAAGGCATTAGCCGCTTTGATTTCATCTGCATCCGCTGTTCCATTAATCACCCAGTTGCTTGCTACACCGACTGTGAGCTTATCGTTGCCTGCCAACGGGAACGGCATCAGGCCGATTTTCGAACCAAAATCCCCGTAATCCTTCAGCATGGAGTAGCTCCAGTTTCCTTGATGAACCATCGCTGTTTTACCTGTAGCAAAATCCCCCATCTGGGTATCATATTTGATTTCCAGCGGATTTTTCACATACGATTTGATGGCATCCATAAATTTCGCGAACTCCTGGAACTCTTTTGTCTCCGACATCTTCACTTCGCCGTTGTTCAATTTCTCAATATAGTCTTGATAATCTGGCTGTAATGCAAAAGGAGTATTGATAATATGTCCAATTAAGAAGTACCCCTCTTGTGATAGAGCAAGACCATTTATACCTTCAGCTTTGAACTTCTCAAGTGTCTTGCTGAAAGAGTCAAGGTCTTTCACTTCTGATGGATCAACCATCTCCTTGCTATAGACCAAACCATATCCCTCTACACCATAAGGAACGCCTACAATTTTTCCGTTGATCTCCAGCGCCATATTAGGAGCAATGTTCTTCACATATTCCTCATTGCTCATATCATAAAAGTAGGATTTAAACTTTTCTGCTTCCGTACCCGTTCCGATGCTGAAAATAGATGGTCCTTGATTGCTGGTAAGCTTCATTTGCAATTGAGTCCCGTAGTTGTCTCCAGCAGCTCCCCATACTTCAGCTTCATTACCGGTTTCCTCCGTATATTTCTTCACTACATTTTCCAACTTCTCCGTGATTTCAACCTTCGATTGGAAGATAGTAATTTTCTTTAATTTTTCTTGACCTGCTGAATCGGTAGAAGAACTGGAACTGCTGCTTTCAGAACTGCCACAGCCGATCAAGGTTGCGATCAGAGCCATCACGGTCAATAGACTTAACACATGTTTACCTTTTTTACCTTTTCTCAATTTTCACGCCTCCCCAATAAGAATATTCATTTATATAGTAAAGCGCTTTCAAAGCTATCTTATTGGGTTTTTATTCACATGTCAACAAAAAATGAATACGTTTTCATAAATTATTGATAAAAAACATCATAAAATTTCACTTGTTTTTTAATAAAAATCCGTATTTTTTTACTTGCTTCACGGATTTTCTCCACTGAATAGTTGCGCTTAGCTTAACTGGTTCCCTGCTCGTTGCACCCTTTATCATGGCCAACAGCTCTTTCGCCGCCAGATACCCGCTTTCATAGCGAGGGATCGAAATGGTGGTTAATCCCGCCATTACCGCTGCATCCGAATTGTCGAACCCTGTAACCGAAATATCTTCCGGCACTCTGATTTTGTTTTCCTCAAATGCTTTAATCGCCCCAATGGCCATATTATCATTCGCACACACCAGCACCTCAGGCATCACATTGCTTAAGATCATAATCTTGGCTGCCTGATAGCCGCTGTTCTCACTATAATCACCGTGGAAATAGTTCCTTCTGTCAAATGTTATGTCATTCTTTGCCAAGGTATCCACAAAGCCGGCAAAGCGTTCTTTATGATCCAAGGTAAATTCCACACCGCCAATGAATCCAAACTGTTTATATCCATTGTCAACCAAAGCCTGTACCATCTCACACATTACGGGATAGTTATCAACGATTACGCTTTTGGTATTGGCGTATTCTTCTTCAATCATTCTGTCCATCAGGACAATAGGAAACTGAGGCGTTGCAAAAGAAATTAAATCATCATCGGTCATATTGCGATCTAAGCTGATGATTCCGCTCGCAATATTGCTTCGTATCAAATTAGCGCTGGACTTATTCGTGCATATTACTAAATCATATCCATTTTCTGAAAGACAATGGTTAATCCCTTTTATGATTTGCAAATAGTAGTCACGGTCAAAGTCACTGAATATAAACATGATCGTATTGCTTTTACTTGCTTTGTTCGATGAATTTGGATAGTACCCCTTTTCACTGCAAATCTTCAAAACTCGTTCCCTTGTCGCTTGTCCTACATTTTTGCGACCGTTTAGTACATTGGACACGGTTGAAACCGAGACATCTGCGAGCTTAGCTATTTCCTTTAACCCACTGATCATGTCGATCCTCCTTCAGTGATGGATATAATCTTAATATAGCATGAAAAATAAAAAGTCTATATTATATCCGTACGTGATTGTTGGAAACAGCAAATCCCGCAAAAAAAACCGGAGGAACAATCTGTTCCATCCGGTCTATTCTGAAAGACGATCGATCTATTTACTTTTTAGTCCGTTGTAGATAACATCAGCATTCCATTCAACCATCTTAATGTATGTGTCCCCATCTTCGCCCGGTTTGCCAAGCGAGTCCGTGAATATCGTGCCGGCAATCGAAACGCCCGTTTCTGCAGAAACGGTCTCCATACTTCTCGAGTCGACGCTCGTCTCGACGAACAACGCTTTGACATCATGACTGCGAATGATTTCAATGATCGACTTTAATTGTTCCGGAGTCCCTTCATCGTGGGAATTGATCTCCCAAATATAGTAAGCATCGAAGCCGTAAGCGTTGGAGAAATATTTAAAGGCCCCTTCGCTGCTTACCAGAATTCGCTTTTCTTTAGGCAGTTCATTCATTTTTTGCTGCACAGAATCATGCAATTTTTTCAATTGTTCGATATAAGCATCTGCATTTTTTTCATAGGTTTCCTTATGTTCGGGATCGACTTGAATCAACGCTTTCTTTACATTTTCGGTATAGATGATTCCATTTTCTACATCCAGCCACGCGTGCGGATCTTCCTCGCCTTCGTGTCCACCCGATTTCAAGTACATCGGTTTGACTCCTTCGCTTACTTTGAAGACCGGGGCGTTTTCTCCCGTTTTCCCTGCCGTCTCAATCATTTTCTCAAACCAGCCGTCCCCCGTTTCTAGGTTCAGCCCATTATAGAATACAATATCGGCATCCGTCGTCTTCTTCACATCATCAGGCAGCGGATCGTATTGGTGGGGGTCAGATCCGATAGGTGCCAGACTATGAACGTCCAACCGGTCTCCACCTACATTCTTGACGATGTCATATATAACAGAATAAGTCGTAATAACTTGCAGCTTCTCTTTATCCTTCGATTGCGAAGCCTCGCCAGCTGCAGGCTCTTTTCCACCGCATGCGGCAAGCACAAGCATCGAAATTGCCATAATCACAGTAATAAGTAAATTTCTTTTTTTCATCATCTTTACGCGCAGATCGCTCTCTCAATTTGCTGATCTGCGCTCCCTCCTTCTCCTAATACATTATTAATAGTTGACTGCGGACTTTTGTTTCCTGCTTTTTAACGAGCGCCATACCACGCCTTGTTTCGGTGAAAACATGAATGCCGTAATAAACAGAACCGTTGCGACCAGGACGATCGTTGCTCCAGAAGCCAAGTTGTACCGGAAGCTGATATACAGTCCAAGTACTGCGGATAGCGCGCCACAGCCTGCAGCGATAAACAACATTTTCCACAGCCGGTCCGATAATAAATAAGCGGTGGACGCCGGTGTTATCAGCATGGCCACAACGAGCACAATCCCGACCGTTTGCAATGAAGCTACCGTCACCATGGTCAGCAGCGTCATTAAGAAATAATGAATCAGCTTGTTGGGCAGGCCATATGATTGGGACATTGTCGGGTCAAAGGAACTGACGAGCAGTTCTTTATAAAAAATATATACAGCTGCCAACACAAGAATTCCGATGCCAAAAGTCATCCACATATCCGAAGGCCTTACGGCCAGCACATTGCCGAACAAAATGTCGTATAAGTCAGTGCTGCTCTTGAGAATTGTTATCAATATAATACCTAAAGCAAACGCCGACGTGAACATAATGCCAATGGAAGAGTCATTCTTGATTTTACTGTTCTGACTAATATAGCCGATACCAATCGCTGTCAAGATGCCGGTCAGCACCGCGCCGAAAAAAAAGTTGACGCCAAAAAGGTACGATAAAGCGACGCCGGGAAGAACGGCATGAGAAATGGCATCCCCCATGAGCGCCATGCCTCGCAAAATAATAAAGCAACCGATGACGCCACAGATGACGCCGACCATAATCGATGTGACTAGCGCCTTTTGTAAGAAGCCATACTGCATAACTGCCTCGAAGAAATTCATGCGCCCGTCACCACCATATCTTTTAAAAATGAAAGCTGTCCTCCGTAAGCCTGAGCGATCATCTTCGGATTCATTACTTCTTCTACCGTACCGTAACGAACAAGCTCTTTATTCAACAGCACCAATTCATCAAAATACTCGTCCGACTTGCTCAAATCATGATGCACCACGAGTACGGTTTTACCGCTATCACGCAGTTCTTTCAGAATCTGAATAATGGTTTCTTCGCTTGATATATCAATCCCGACGAACGGCTCGTCGAGAAAAAAGATTTCCGTTTCCTGAGCAAGCGCCCGAGCCAAGAAAACACGCTGCTGCTGTCCGCCGGAGAGCTCACCAATTTGCCGCTCTGCAAAAGGTTCCATCCCGACTTTCTCTAAGCACTCATGAGCCCACATCCTTTCCCTTTTCTTCGGCCGATGGAAGACTCCAAGCTTAGGATAAGTGCCCAGCAGCACCGTTTCCAATACCGAAATTGGGAAGTCCCAATCAATATTGCTTCGCTGCGGCACATAAGCAATCTGCTTGCGAACCTGTTCCACTTCTTTGCCTAAAATCGTTACTTCTCCTTTGTCGCGCGGAATCAATTTCAATAATGATTTTAAAAGAGTAGATTTTCCCGCTCCATTCGGTCCGATAATGCCGACAAGGCTCTGCTTCTCAATAGAAAAGCTAATATCTCTTAACGCTTCATTGCCGTAGTAAGACACATAAAGATCATTCACTGTTAAAGCACAAGTCATGTCTGTTTCTCCTTCCTCCTAATCCGTTACTCACATTTTACCTAAGGAAAATATTTTTATCAAGATAAATTTTGTTGCGTGAGGGAAAAATAAAATGAAGAGCTGAACTTTTTCAGCACAAAACAAGCTGACTCCTGTTGAGTACAGGAAATCAGCTTGCTAATTTTTGTTAGCTATAAAGAAAGTGGATGGTTGAATCTATTTCTTGATGCTGCCCGGTGTTACCCCCCAATATCTGCGGAACATTTTAGTGAAGTAGCTGATATCCCGGTATCCTATCATAGAGGCCGCATCATACACTCTAGCCCCGTTCATCAAAGCGGCCTTCGCCCGCTCCATCTTCCGTTCTAGCACATACGAGGTAAAGGACATGCCTGTTTCTTGCTTGAATAAACGGCTTAAATAAGAAGCGTTCACGTAAAAGCGATCGGCAAGTGTATGCAAGGTGAATTCTTGTTCCACTTCCGTCTCCAACAGCTCCAAAATGGCTTCTACGGTTTTGTGAGTCACTTTTCTGTCGTGACAATGAGAGTAGGACACAATGCTTTTCACGGCGCTGCGCAAAACATCATACATGCGGTCCGGGATTGTGAGCGATTGCAAATTATAAAGATATGCAAAATCCGTGCCGGTGACTTCTTGAATGGACCATCCGCGTTTACGTATAAAAAGCGCCAGCACACCCGTAATATATAACATTTGCTCCATGATTGACTCGTAGGAAGCAGAGTTGTTCTTCGAAGCCTCCCACATATTTGTAATGATATGCATGGCAAGCTCTTCGTCTGCTGTTTCCAAAGCCATCTCGAGCTGCTTGTCATCATGTGCATGATGAGTATGAAGCATGCCATCGATCTGATGCGGCTCGTGATAAGGGATTGCGATTCCTCCGCCGTAGACTGCGCGATTTTGCAGCGCTTTTTTCGCTTGAACATATAACGGATGCAATTCATGGAGCCTGCCAGCATCCCCGCTGATTCCTGCACTTACAGATATATCGAGGCATTGTTTGATATTTCTAAGCAGCTTTTCCATCGTGGTGTGAATGGCAAACAACTCTTGGCGCACATCTTCCTTACCCGGGATCTTTCCTATGACAATGGTCGAGCCGTTCTCGTCCTTACATAGATAATAATCGGAGTCAGACAGTAATTCACGAATCAAATGGATTAGCTTGTTCGAATCCAAGCTGCCTTCAGCAATTCGGCTAGCATGTTCGTCTACATCTATAATGATTAAAGCATAGCTGGAATGCAAGTCCATCTCTAGCTTTAACGACTTTCTGTAATGTTCAATCTCTTCAAGCCGATAATGTCCATGCACCAAGTTCTTATAAAAATGTTGATGAAGGATAGGCAGGTAATGTGTCCATTGCTCCTGAAGCATGACACGGTTGCTCCGTTCGATGAACTCGGCATGTATGCATTGTGCCGCGTCACGCACGGACTGAAGGATGAGGCTTTCGCCGGCTGGCTTGAGCAAATATTTATATACTCCTAGTTCGATCGCCGCCTGAGCATATTTAAAATTATCATGACCGCTCAAAATAATGATCTTGATATGCGGATGTTCACGGGTAACTTCTCGCGCCAAGGTGAGTCCATCCATTTCAGGCATTTGGATATCCATCAGCAAGATGTCTGGTTGCTTTTGCTTAATTTGGATTAAAGCCTCCGTTCCATTACACGCCGTTCCCACCATTTCAATAGCATGCTTGTCCCAGGGCATATGTGATAAATTTTCCAGCAATCTGGTTTCGTCTTCCGCAATAAGAAGATTCACATCGCTCTCCCCTTATTCAATTGTTTTGGTTCGTGCAATTCTCAATAGGCAATAGAAGCGTCACCGTTGTTCCGACGCCCAATTCACTTTTGAATATAACCTCCGCAAGATTGCCATAGAACATCTTGACCCGGGAGAAGACGTTGCTTAAGCCATATAATCCTTTATCTGTCGTTTCCAAAAAAGACAGGGGTGCTGTTTTGTTGGCGATTTCGCTCAGGACTTGATGAATAGATTGAACTCGTTCTTCGCTTATGCCTGCTCCGTTATCTTGTACAGAAAGAATTAACTTCCCTGACTCAATAAAACTCGAAATGGTTAACACTCCCCCGCGTCGTTTTTGTTCCAGCCCATGAATAACTGCATTTTCCACTAACGGTTGCAAGAGCAGCTTGAGCACGGGAATTGATTTGGATTCTTCTTGTACCTCATATATAACTTGGAAGCTGTTCAAGAACCGAATCTGCTGGATACGAATGTAGTAATCCAGATGTGTCATCGTTTCATCTACCGTGAATGTATCCTGACCTTTATGAAGACTTAGCCGGAAGAAGTGGGATAGATTCAATACCATCTCACTTATCTCCTCAGCCTCGTAGTTCTGGGCCGTCCAATATATTGAATCCAATGTATTGTACAGGAAATGCGGGTTAATTTGAGATTGAAGAAAGGTAAGCTCCGTTCGCGCAATACGAAGCTGTTGTTCATAGTGATTTTGAATCAGATGCTTTTGATGTTTGACCATTTGATTGTAAGCGTTCATGAGATATCCGAATTCGTCTTTTCTTCCGGTGTCCAACTGAATGTTGTAATTTCCTCCGATAAGTCCTTTCATTGCATCTTTTAATTGCCCTAAAGGCGATGCGATCCGATTGTAAATTCCCCACGAGATAAATAAGGCAAGCATAAAGCTGCTCGCTATAATTAAATAAGTATATTGACGCATCGTCTTCGTTTCCGCATAAATCTCATCAATTGGCAGAAAGAAATCTAGCGTCCATGGATACCGGGCAGATTCTACACTCGCTCCCAGCCTGTCAGCCTCCTTAATAGATACACTTTGAATACGGTCTGAGGGTGATAGAATTGTCTGACCATCCCTGCCCCGCAACACAACGCTAGTGTGATTAGAAGCTAATAAAGGTTTCAGAATAGCTGTGAGTTTGTTTTTATTTAAAGTCACAATCAATAAATTTGGTTTCCTCTCGCTGTTGTACAGATCCATGGTCCGTGTGAACGAGATCGTATCGCTATCAATCAGCTGCCCAAATGAATGGTTTTCCCCTTTTTTTTGCTCGGGCATCATTAGCTCAGTACCGTTATCTAAATGAGCTGCCAAACTTGCAAGCCATTTCCGTTCCTCTGCTCCCCCGATGCGACGACCCCCGAACTTCGTGGATAGCATCGTATGGGTCCCTGCATGGTAAATGGATATTTGGGAGACCATCTGGCTGACCGCTGTAACGTTCCATAGCTCCTCAAGCAATTCACTATACTGTACGATGGTTTGCGGAGACAATTCATTTTCGTTTACTTCCAATCTTTCGATTATCTTTTTATTCGTTGCGATCAGGTTGGTTAGCACTTCACTATTATGCAAGGTCAATTCAAGATTATTCATTACGGACTCCAGCTTTTGCCGGGTCTGCTCTGTTGCTTGTTTCACAATAATTTGATTCGCCCGGTTGTTCACGTATAAGCTAACGATAACTAAAGGAAGAAGCACGATGAAGAAATAGGTGGTTAGGCGAATATGCGAGCTTTGCAGGAACTTATTGTATAAGCGTATGAACAATTTCATTGTTCGCCCTCATGCGGATGGGCTTTGTACCATTCATTCACTTCTTTTGTAACCTGGCTCCCTCCATTTTGTTTCCATTGCTGCGCATAGGCATCAAATGATTCTATAGGAGCTACACCGAGTACGATTTTTACAAACAATTCTCGTGACCCGGCAAGTCCACCCCATTTTTTCAGCATCGTAGGCGTAGGCGAACCCAAAAATGCGTCGTGTATAGCATGCCTTTCAACCCTTTGGATGTTGTCATACAAACGATACTGCTTTCCATAGGAGTCGACGCGGGCTCGAAGCATCTTCCGATCGTCCACATTCACTAACGCAGAATAGATCCCTCTATATAAATGCTTATCATGCTCGGCAAAATCACTAATGATTTCTCCGCCTTTTCGCTTCCAGACCTGCTGCTCGAATCCAAAGACTAAGGATGTCAGTCCCTTGCCTGCGATAAAATTCAAAAAGCGAATCACATCACCGGCATGAAGGCTTTCCTTGGGAACCACCTGATATCCGTAAATAGTCCTTCCGTTCACTCCCTGCTCACCATTTTTTCCAATTGGATTTTCCAGAGGAATCCATTTGGCTTTCGGGTCTTTTTTCATATTTTGGGCTATCGCGCCGCGCGTATCATACCAAGCGGCGGAGAACAGGCCGACTTTCCCCTCCACGATTTTCTCTAACATGGTCTGTCTATTTGTGTGGAGCGGGAAATCTGGATCGATCCATTTCTGTTTATATAATTCCGCCAAAAAGGACAACGCTTCTTTCGTTTCCGGCAAAATGTCTGCATAGACGAGCTCTCCCCGACGCTCGGTCCATTGATTCAATTGAACTCCATGTGCGCCAAAGAAAGGAGAAGAATGCTCAAGATTTGCCATCATCGTAAAGCCAAAGGTGTCGTTCTTGCCGTTGCCATCCGGATCGCGCTCTGTAAACGCTTGAATCACCTTCTTGTAATCTTCAAGCGTTACTGGCTGCGGCAGCTTCAAATTGTCCAACCAATCTTTTCGGATGTACATAAGTTCGTTTCCATGAACTAAATTAACACTCGGGATCGCATAAATATGTCCGCCGATTGTTACTTGATCCCATACCTCTTTAGGTATGACGCGCTTTAAGCCAGATCCATATTTTTCAATCCAACCCTCAAGCGGCATTAACTTATTCTGATCGACATAGCGAAAGAACTGAATTTTAGAATAAATACTGAGCATATCTGGGAGGTTCGTATCAGAAGAGAGGATATTGTGCACCGTATTTTCATAACTTGTTACGGGTGGTATGTACACGTCTACATTTAAACCGTTCTGTTTTTCTATGTAGGTTAAGTAAGGATTATGATTTTCGTCCAAGCCGTCCGGAAAAGGAAAACTCAAATCATTGATAACGATGGAAATCGTATTCTTCTCTTGTGAACTCGCTTCTTTGGAATTTCCGGTAATGTTGGAGGCAGTCTCAGGAACCAACAAGAAACTCAAGAACATAAAAGCAAGAATGTAAATAACAAAAAATAGTGTATTTAAGATTTTACTGATCCATAACATAGTAAGGATCGCCCTTTCAATTTTTATGTTCCCTCCGACACCCATTCGACATGTGTAATACAGATATAAATGAGCGTGTTAGACGTGAAAATGACACATATTGGCGAGAGGCTCCCCGACTTGATTCGATACCAGATGACATCTCAAAGTATAATATACGTTCTCAATCGCTTACAATACTATTTAATCAATTTGTTGAAATATAGGGTATTATAGTCGTCTTTTTTTTCAATTCTATATATTCCTAGATTAATCCGTCCCCTAGGCTAGGATAGTCGTCATAGTCCTCTAGTAAAAGTATAGTTAGTTAATAGGCAGTAGAGAGGCATGGTACTATGGCAATACAGCGAAGAATTTAAATACTCAATCGTAAGAAGAATGATGCCACCCCAGAATGAGTCCGTAAATACAATAGCTAGAGAAACAGGATTATCAGAGGCAACCTTATATCAATGGAAAATTACAGAGGGAATAATACAACGGGTATACAACTAAAAATGCAAATGTTCTTGTGCGTCGTATAGGATAGGGGCTAGGGAGAACGGATGGTATGAAAATAAAAAAACGGCATTTCTGCCGTTTCCCGTTTCTTGTGAATCCTATTTTCCAGAGAAGAGTCTCTCTTGTTTCCTTTATTTATTTTTATCCGAATTAGGCAAGCTGATTCGAAACAAGGTGGAATACCGCTGATCCTTTTCCAGTTCAATTGTGCCTTCATGCAGCGTAATAATTTTTTTGCAAATGGCGAGACCTAAGCCCGTACTGTCTTTAATTGGATCATCACCACGTATGAATTCTTCAAAAATATGTTCCCTGATTGGTTCCTGAACGCCAATTCCGTCGTCTCCAATCAACAGAATAACGTTTCCTTCTTTTCGTTCACATGACACATAGAGAACAGTTTCCGCTGGATTATATCGCAGTGTATTGCTAATCAAGTTGGTGATGACGCGGCTCATATGTACTTTGTCCATCTTGACAAGGAGTGGTTCTTCCGGGATATGAGCTTCAAGTCCGAACCCCTTCTCTTCAATTTCGGGATAAAATTCCACCACAAGCTGCTGAAACCACTTCGTTATGTTCACTTTCTCTTTATTCAATTCCGTATGCTTGTCATCCAGCTTCGCTAGTTCGAATAAGTCTTGGATCAAGTTGGCCATATAAGATGATTTATCGTAAATGTATTGAATATATTTGCGGGTATCCTTATCTTCTAATGCCTGATTGTCCAACAGAAGCTGCGAATATCCATAAATCGAGGTAATGGGTGTTTTCAAGTCATGCGACAGATGCAGCAGCATGTTTCTTTTGTTGTTCTCAGCTGCCTCTTTCTCTGCAGATGTGCGTTGCAAGCGTTCTGCCATGCCGTTAAAGGCGTCCTGTATTTCCGCGAATTCCTGTTCGGCAGAATAATGAAGCCGCTTCGTGTAATTGAAGTGTTCCATCTCTTTGATGCCTTCAACGATTTGCCTTAGTGGCTTTTTAACTTGTCTGACAGAATAACGGGCATAAAAGTAAAGCAAGATGAACAAAAAAACAGCAAACAATGCAGCGAAGATAGATGTCGCAGTAGATAATTTCAACAATCGTTCAGGAATTTTCCACAGTAATACATAGGATTCGCCGTGCGGCCCCTCTGCATGATAGGCATGATAGGAAATCGAATCATCGTTTCTTTCTACATCCATTTTGGCATACATTTGACCATCTTGGTAACGGACGATATCATCTTCTTTATTTCCTTTGACATAAATGATCTCGCCCAACTCATTCACAATTTCAAACCAACCGCCGTACTTGTCTAGCAAATGCCCGCTGATGTTATCAAAAGGGTATTGGTAAATATCCGCGCCATTAATTTGAGTGACATCCAGCTCATCTATATACCTCTTCATAAACAGGTTTGTGCTAAGGAGCGATACGACTATAGCCGCTATCATCAGTGCGCTGATCACTGCATAATTTCGAAAAAACAGCCTTTTCAATGGACGTCTGCCAGAGGAGCTATTTGCTTTTTTCAAACCGGTAGCCTAACCCCCTAATCGTAATGAGATGAACAGGCTTTCTTGGGTTATCCTCAATTTTCTCACGGATTTTGCTTATGTACACCATAATCAAGTTTTCATCTCCGATGTATTCCTCGCCCCACACCTGCTCGTAAATATGTGCTTTTGTCAACACCCTGCCTGCCTGACCCATCAGCAATTCCAGAATCCTAAATTCGTACGATGTCATTTCTTTTTCTATTCCGGACTTGTAAAGTTGGCAGCTCTTCAAATCCAGCTTAACATCTCCGATTTCAATACACTCCTGCTCCTGCTTATCTGGCTTCGCAAAGGCATCAATTCGTCTGAACAGTGCTTGAACTCGGCTGATGACTTCAAGCGGGTTGAAGGGCTTGCCTACGTAATCATCTGCCCCAAGCTGCAAGCCATAAATTTTGTCCATATCGTCAGACTTCGCGGAAATAAAGAGGAAAGGAATCTGTGAGCTCTGTCGCATTTTCTTGAGTAATTCCAATCCATCCATCTGGGGCATCATAATATCGGCAATAATCAGATCGATGGACTCCTCCTGCAATATTGCCAGAGCTTCAACTCCGTTTCCGGCTGCAACCGTAGCATAGCCATGGTTGGTTAAATAGATGGTCAGCAGCTCTTGAATTTCGGCTTCATCATCTATGATAAGTATGGTCTTCATTTGTCTCTACCCCCGATTGCGCAAGAACAACTCCCAATTGACTTGCAGCTTAGCGCAAGCAACGGGGAGTTGTTTCTGCATTAGAATAAATTGTCGGCGAACCGTGATAGCATTGCGGCTGCTTCTTGCTTCAGCATCGGCTGTTTCGAGTTATAATTGAACGTTCCGTCATTACCTTCGACAACTTCAGGCCCATATAATTGTTTCGCGATTACGAAGCGAACGCCTTCCAGCGCCCAAGCATCGGTGTGCCCGCTAAGCGCGGCTTTCTTCGGTGCGGTGCCTAAGTGATTGAATGCCATACGCCATATAATAGTTGCCGCTTCCTGCCGCGTCAACAGTTGACGTGGATGAAATTTACCACTCGCGGGGGCTTGAATTAATCCAAGCTCATAAGCTGCTTGTATTTCCTTGGCGTAAGCACTGTCAGAAATGTCATTGAAAACCGATTTATTCTTGGATGGTGCTACCCCAGCCCACCGGATAAACCATCCGATAAACTGTTCTCGCGTAATTGCTTGTTCAGGCTCAAAGCGGTTGTCGCCGCTGCCCTCATCGATGACCTTCAATTGTCGCATGTGATAGATCGATGGAGCATACGGATGGTTTATACTAACATCCTGATAATGCTGCGGCTTCGGCATTCTTTCGGTCCAGCTATCTGACTTCAGATCATAATAAAATGCCTGCACATCGCCGCTGCCATTCAGTTTGAAAGCAGCTCTTGCGCCTTGATCATCTTGAAAGAGCAGTGGTTCAATTTCATACAGTACGTGCTCTCCAAGCGGATCTTTCACGATAAGCTTGCCGTCCTCTGAACGAATGTGAGAGGTCCACATCCGATTTCGTAAGTCGCTGTATGTACCTTCGAGATTTGCCAAGGAGTGTTTCGAGCGCTCAAGAGTAGCTTGTGATCCGTCTTTACTCGGGTAATAATGATTCATAAATGCTTCCAACAATTGCTTGCGAAACTCAATATCTTTATTTACGGTAACGAAAAAGCCGACTTTTTCATCAGGAATCAACCACATGTTGCTATGATACCCTGCCATGTCCCCAGCTTTCTCAATCATATAATGTCCGTTGTAGTGCTGCTGATTGGCGTATTCGAAGCCATAGGCCATGTTCGGTAGCTTCTCATGTACGGCTAGCTGAGGCTTATGCATTTCCGCCGCCGTTTCTTTTTTTATGATCGTTGCGTCTCCCAGCTTCCCGCCACCCAGATGAGCCATCATGAATTTTGCCATATCAGAACCCGTAGAGAGCATTCCACCACCCGGAAGCTCTGTTGGAACAGTTGCGTACGTGGAAATAGCTTCGCCCATCAGGTTATAAGGCACAGCGAGCTCTTTCGTTATTTCCGGGGTTAAACGAAAATCACTGTTTACCATACCTAGAGGTTTAAAAATATGATCCTGTACATATGTGCCGAATGGCTTTCCAGTCACTTGCTCCATGACATAACCTTGAATCGTAAATCCTAAGTTATCATATCTGTAATACTCGCCAGGCTTGCGGATCACCGTAGGCGTATTGTCCGACACGTATTGCTTTATGGATACTTCCCGAGATAAGTCGCCTGTTTCTAATTCTGATCCATCCCCATATTCAAATCCAGTTGAATTTGTCAATAAATGTTTCATGGTTAGGGGAGAGTCCATCCGATTCGGGATTCGAACGTCCCCCAGGTAAGCTGATAGATCTTTGTTTAAATCGATTTTTCCTTGCTCCGCTAATTGCATCACGGCTGTGGCGGTGATCACCTTGGAAATGGAGGCGACACGGAACACCGTTCGATTTGGATCGACTGGCCGCTTCTTTTCAACATCTGCATAGCCGTAACCTTTATTTAATAGCACCTTGTCGCCTTTGACGACGACAAACGCAACGCCAGCCATACTGTCCTTAATATCCGGACGGTTAAAAAATTCATCGGCAAATTGTTCTACTTCTTTTGGATCTTGCGGACCTATCTTCACGGGCGTCGCCGATACTTTCGATAGTGAACCAGTACCGCTTAGGAAGCCAGTTACTATGGTGAAGGTCAGTGCAATGGCCGTCACACGCTTTGAAAACATGTTCATTCTCTGTTCTCTCCTCTGTATCATTTCCCTACATTATCAGAGTACATGAGCAAACTTAATCTAGATTCTATGTAATCTTAATGTAATGTGAAATTGTCGAAGAATAACAGATACTTCATAGGGCAGGGGACACTGGGAACATGAGATTCTGATTAGGCAGGATCAATATAATTGATTAGCGGGGAACTTAAAAGAATATAGCAAAAAAACGGCATCTCTGCCGTTTTGATTACATAACTGGTGGGTTCTGAGGGGTTCGAACCCTCGACCTGATGATTAAGAGTCAACTGCTCTACCAACTGAGCTAAGAACCCATATTCAATACTGGGTTCAAGGGGGATCGCTACATCCCGATTGAACGAAGCTATTATGGTGAGTGGCACCATTAAGTGATAATCTCCGTAACTGGCCACTTCTTTATTCTAAACCTTTTCAGCGGATTTGTAAACTTATTTATACTGACTAATTCTTGGTGAGTTTTCCTATTTTGGAACCTCAGATGGGCACAATTTTAGGGTGTAATATACGCAGATATAAGAAAAACCCGTGTGTATCAAGGGTTTTGAATGCTTTTTATGTAGTGGGAGACCTCATCACTATCATTGACGAAATCTCCCACTATGGGGATTAAAGTACCTAATGCATGAAATTAATAGAACAAATAACCATAACTTCGATTCCTTTATTATTCTTGAATCATTATTTTGACATTCGTATGAGTAGCATCTGGAGTGTTGGCTGTAAAGAGTACCCTCGTATCACTTGTAGCTACGTTCCATCCTGTAATCGTATTTCCAAATGCTTCTGCAATTTTCGTTGCTACATTAGCTGCTGACTCTGTACCCGTGAGTGTCACATTTACAGAGATAGGTTCCGACCCATCCGTAAACGTTACATGAAGTTTTCCTGCTGCTTTAGCACCATTAGTAATCGTTAATGTTGCAACTTTCGTGCCACCTACAGTCGTTGCAGCCCCTGCAGTGGTAATCGTACTACTCGGCGTTCCTACTCCTGTTAACATTTCTTCTACCGTTACGGCAACATTATCATTATTCGCCGCTGATGCTTGGGCTGTGAACTTTACATTCGCACCGCTTGCTGTTACATCCCATCCGCTAATCGATGTGCCAAACGCCATAGCGATAGCGTTGGCTACCTCCTCAGTCGTTTCTGTTCCTACTATAGGTACATTTTCAGAGACGGGAGTTGTACCGTCGGTATAATTCACATAAAGCGATCCTGGATCTGTTGCTCCGTTGAGCACCGCTAATGTTACAACTTGCTCAATACCCGTACTAGCTGTAGCATCACCTAAGGTAGTAATCGTACTATCTGGCATTCCTATTCCTATGAAATCTCCCGATAGTCTTGCTACAGCCTTCGTATTATTAGCAGCGGGAGCATTGGCTGTAAATAGTACTCTCGAACTGTTTGTAGATACGTTCCAACCCGGAATAGAGCTGCCGAATGCGGCAGCAATTTTATCCGCTAGCTGAGCCACTGTTTCTGTGTCCAGCGTCATTACATTTACAGTTACAGATGCTACACCGTCTGTAAATTTAACGCCAACAGGTCCTCCGCGTGCTATAGTTCTGGGAAGCGTCAATGTTACAACCTGTGATGTGTTTGAGCCTAAGTCACCAGGAGCAGTTATTGTGCTTCTTGGTGCGCCTACTCCCGACGCCTCAAAGACAATTACTGAAACATTTTCATTATTCGTCGCTGGTGTTTGGGCTGTGAACTGGACATCTGAACCGCTCGTCGTCACCTTCCAGCCCGGAATAGAGCTGCCGAATGCGGCAGCAATTTTCTCAGCTACCTCCTCAGCCGTTTCTGTTCCTGCTAAGTCGATTTTTACACGAACAGGGGGTGTGCCGTCCGTGAACTCCGCATAGAACGAATCTTTCACTTTTGCACCGTTAGTTATCGATAATGTTGCGACTTGCGCAGTGCCTGCAATTGCCGCAACGCCTGAGGTAGTAATCGCACTACTTAACGTACCCACTCCTGTTGCGATATCCTCTACTGTAGCTTTCACATTCGCATTATTCGCTGCAGGGGCGTCAGCTGTAAAGAGTACATTTTCACCATTTGCAGTTACATTCCACCCCTTAATAGTGGAACCAAATGCCGTAGCAATTTCTGTTGCTACATTAGCCGTAGTCTCTGCACCGGTCAGTGTTACATTTACAGACACAGGTGTCATTCCATCCGTGAACGTTGCACGAAGTGTTCCTGCTGTTACTGCATCATTCATTATCGTTAGTGTTGCAACTTGAGCGACACCCGTAGTCGATGAATTTTCTATGGTAGTCGTATATGTCACACCGGTAACAGTAGGTAACGCTGGTTCTGGTTCTGGTTTTGATTCTGGCTTTGATTCAGATTCAGATTCGGACTTAGATTCAGATATATATACTATTTCAATTTCAGTTTTAGTTTTAGATTCAGATTTAGATTCTAGTTCAGTTTTAGAATTAACTTCTGGTTTTGTTTCTGGTGTAGGAGTCTTGCCGTTATTGTTTGTAGGTGTCTCTGGAGTTGAGCTTTTCGCTCTATCCAGCATCACAACGGCCTCTGCTCGAGTAATGTATACTTTCGGTTTAAAAGTATGGTCTGAATACCCTATAATAATGTTTTTGGATGCTGTAGCACCAACTGCGCCTTTGCTCCAAGACGCTATCGACGAAGCATCTTTAAATACATGTGCTGTCTGTTCCTCGTTAGTCATATTCAACAAATTTGCTACAAGAACTGCCGCTTCTTGGCGGCTTAGGAATTTGGAACTGCGTATAGACTTATCTTCATAGCCTTGTATGTAGCCTTCCTTTACTGCTTTCTGAACTTCTGTGTATTCCCAATTTGATTCTTTCATATCAGTGAAGCTTATGTTAGTAGTTTGATTGAATTGAAACAAACGATTAACTAGAGCCATGAATTCTCCACGCGTAATGGTGTTGTTCGGTTTGAGAGAACCGTCGGGGTATCCCTTGATCAGACCTTGAGCAATCCAGTTTCTTAATTGGTTTTCCGCCCAATGTCCTTCAATATCCGAATAAATCGTTTGACCGAACGCAACTCCGATTGAGGCAAACATTAAACTTATCATTAGAACGATGGTCAAAACTTTACGGGCAATTTTTCTAGCGATCATTTGAAACCTCCACTTTAACTATATTTTTCTATGGTGCTCAAAACAGGAGTTAACCAGCCCCTTCTGGATTCACGCTTGGAATCGTATTTGGGTAATAAGTAGTGATTGAGTATACGCCAATCTGTAATGATAACCACTCCTTAGGACCTAGATTTTATTACTTTCATTTTATCGGCTTTCCATAACCTTTTTATTAGAAAAAAGATCCATTTTCTTATAATGTTATATAAAACTAAAATAAGTTTTCCCACAAAAAAGGTAGTTAGATTAATTGTGCACAAGAGCCGGGTAATAAGTTGTGATGCGAATATATCCAATGCACCAGAAGAAAATTTTAGGAGAGAGTAATCGAATCCATATAAGTAGGTTTATCAACAAGCAGACGGACTTTAAGCAAATATGTGCTGAATAACTAAAAAAGCAACCTGTTAAAGGATGCGAGTTAGTTGACGAGCCTAAAAAACTCTTAGATCCATAAGTTTGTCTGCCAACTGGTTATTCACAACTACCCGGTAAATCACATCCGAATTTTGGTGCCTAGCGATGCACTCTTTTAGTTTTTTCGTATCGCTAAACAATGCAACCAGTTTTTGCTCAGAATCCAAAACGAATCCATTTTTGAAGTGCTTTGTCTGATCTGCAATATTGCCGCTGTCCTTGTATGTGATTACAAAGCAGTTGTTGGTTTGGAATAAAGTTTGATCAAAATCAATTAAAAAGCATGTTATAATCACAACTTGTTTTTATTAGCATTTCTTTCAAAGCTACCATTATTAGGTGAATAGTGTGCTCAGAAAACGAATGAAAGGGTATTTCTACTTTACTTGAAGGTATATAGGGAGAAACTCACGGAATAGAATAAAATCCCCAAACTCCGGCATGATCGGATGGTCAGAGCCCTGTAGGCTTCTTATCAAGCTGTTCTTCTCCTACTACATGCCCTTATTTTGAATGCTGTTTCATACATCAGTAAAAATGGTGATGGTGAAATAACAAATTATATTCCTATTTCCCGCATTTTCGCCGTAACTTTTTCCATCCTGTCGTCAATATCTGTGCCGCTGAATTTCTGAAGTCGCATTTCGCTCACGATTTTTCCGTCGCGCATAAACATAATACGCTCTGTCCGCGCCGCAATCTTTGCGTCGTGAGTTACAAGCATAACCGCAGTACCTTCCGCGTTGATTCCGGAAAAGATGTCCATGATCTCCTGCGCAGATTTTGAGTTAAGCGCGCCAGTCGGCTCGTCACCGAAAATAATTTTCGGATTGCTCATAAGTGCACGGCATATTCCCGCACGCTGAAGCTGACCTCCCGACACCTGTGTAATGTTGCGCTTTTCAAGCTCCGCAATGCCTGTCCTTTTCATAAGTGCTCTTGCCTTCTCCGTAATTTTTGCGGCGTTTTTTCTGTTGCCGCGCATGGACGGAAGAATGATGTTGTCGAGGATATTCAGATTTTTTAGCATAGTCGGCTGCTGAAAAACAAATCCCATTTTTGTTCTGCGTATATCTGCAAGCTCATTCTCCCCGACCGCCGATAGATCCCTGCCGTCAAAAACGACCTTTCCGCCATTAACGCCATCCGTTCCGCTCAGCGCAAACATCAGCGTCGATTTTCCCGAGCCCGAAGGTCCCATAATCGCAACGAACTCCCCCTCGTTCATTTCAACGGACACTCCGTCGAGAACATTGCGCTTCTCATCGCCCTCGCCGAAAGATTTTATGATATGGTCACCGATAATAATCTTCTTCATATGCCTACTCCTTTATACTTTCGGAAATTTTAATTTGTCCTGCGCCCGATGTGCCGATCATTGTTGCGATAAGTACCGAGCCTATCATCATCAGCGGACTAAGCAGATACGCCGAAAGCGGATTGACCGCAAAATGAAACGTCGACGCTCCAAACGTGGAGATGACCGCGCCCGCAAGTACCTCTCCGAGAGTGTTCGCCAGAAGAGTGCCGAGAACAATTCCGACAATCAGAACGAATACCGAACGCGAAACATACTGCGCCGTAATATCCGAGTTAGTAAAACCGAACGCTTTCATTACGGCAATGGAATATCTGTCTTTTACGACAAGCATTTTCATAAACAACAGTGTAACCAGCACCGTTATAATCAGCGCAACGGCAATTGCGGCATTGGAGGCCTTTTTGACGGAGCTTATTGTCGAGCCGTATGTCTGAGTAATAAATTCATCAATGTCCGAAATCGTGGCAAAAACAAATCTGTCCGCATATTCCGAAGTTTTTTCGTCGACAAGAGATTGATCCGAAAGCTCCGCGCAGATAACGAACCACATAATGTCGTTCGAATTGTCGGTGAAAACAGCCTTTGCGGTTTTGCCGCCGTTGGTAATGTCGGAATAAATTCCGCTTACCGTGAGATTTTTCTCCTTCCCCTCAATTACCAGAGTGATGACTTCGCCGACCTTTTTGCTCAACTCATCGGCGTTCAAAGCCGAAAGCGCAATTTCGTCTTCTGCGGCGGGTGCTCTGCCCTGGGAGTATTCTATAGGGAATATCGAATGGTCGCCGAGCTCAATTTTTATATTTTCCTCCGATCCGTCCTCCATTTTTGCTTTGAATGTTTTTGTTGTAAGCACGGCATACTTTGAAATGGTACTGTCGCTGTTCATAGTCTTTAAAATTTCAGCGGCTTTTTCAGAGATATTGTCGATCTGCTGAATGTCAATGCGCATATCGTAATTTCCAATCCCCATATATTTGATGAAGCTTTTTGAGGAAATCGTGTTGTACAGGTTCTGCGGAACAATAATGATAAATGCCGAAATCACCAGCACCGCAAGCATTGTGGCGTAAAGTCTTTTCCTTGCCAGAACATCTTTGATACCGAGAAAAATATTCGTGTTAAACAACCTGTTTCCGTTCAGACAAAAACGATTTGCGCCCGCGTTTTTTTCCTGTGAAGCGCCAAAGCGTATTGCTTCCGCAGCGGATATTTTCCGAAAGCGTTTCAGCACTCCGCTTACATAGGAAATAATTGCAAGGAATACAAGCAGTATGCCGATTATTCCTAAAGCTACGGCAAAAGAAGAATTTTCGCTTTCCCCCATATAAAGCCGTATATTTTCAAGAAGCATGCCTTTGAGCATAACCGAAAGTGCAAAACCGAGAATACTGCCTGCCGCCGCAATCGCTGCGTATTTCGCAAGATAAATCTTCTTTATGTCGGAAACACGCAGCCCTATTGCCTTCATAACGCCAATTTCGCGGTAGTCGTCTTCGATTTTCGCAAGCAGCGTAAAGCGTATGCACATAAATGCGATGGCAACGACAAGTGCGCTTACAAGAAGTATAACCGCAATCATCATCCCATCGGAAAGTGCGTTAATCGTTTTAAAAAGCGGATATGTAATCGTTGGTCCGTTCGCTTCAAGTTCTGCGGAGGCATAAGCAGCTTCAAATGCGCCGAGCGCCGACAAATCCTTTAATCTGAACTCAATCAGATACTCCATACCTCCAAGGTTTTTTATTTCCGCGTAATCTTTTTCACTGACTAGAAATCTCTTTGAGGAGGAGAGCGTGGAATTCATCTGCGAATCGCGGAGAAATCCCGCAACGGTAAATTCCTTTCCGCTTATTACTGCCTTGTCACCGACCTTTGTAGTGTTGTCCCTCATATAGCTTATTGGAACATAAAGCTCGCCGTCGGATACGTTTATGATGTTTCCGTCAAGATCAAGAAGATAATCGAATTTTTTGCTCTGTATGCTGAAACCGTTATCCTGAACATTATTCGCAAGCGAACTATCGCCCAAAATAATCTGCGCGCCGTCCATGTTGAGAAATTCAAGCACCTGAAATTCATCGACATTGCTATTTTGCCCCGCAAAAGATGTAAGCCGTGCAGTATCAATATCACCCGAATGCATCTGCATAAAATGCGGAGTTTTAGCTTGTGTCATAAGCGTATCCAGCGCGCCCGAAAGATTGACGACGAGTATCGCCGCAAGCGAAACAAGCATAGCCGCAGCAGCGACAAATATCATGGTTGTCAGCGTAATTGCTTTGCTCTTTAAAATGTCATTGCGGATTATCCTGTAATACATAAGCCACCTCTGTTTTCAAGCTTTTTAACCGATTTCAAGTTGTACAGAATTACTGAAGTAACACATAACAAAATCCCAGCGATAATAATGAGTAATCCCGTTCCTCTGCCTCTGCCCGTGCCAATGATCTTTCCCACACTGTCAGCAAGCACTCCGCCGTCAACTAACAAAGGAGTGAACACATAATCCGCAAGCACACCCGAAAGCGCATAAGCGGCAACAAATCCAAGCTGTGAAATTAACCCTATAAGTGACCATGCTCTGCCCTGAACGGAATTATCAATGTTGGTACGAACAAGAAAATCCAGAGTTGTGTTTGCAAATGGCATCATTGCAAAAAAGAGAAATCCCGAAATACAGAGAAGTACAATATTTTCGCGAAGTCCGAATACCGCCATAAATATTCCTTCGCAAAACAGCGCAATCGAAAGAATTTTTACATAATCTCTTTTTATTGGAAGAAACCCTATTATCACACTTGATACAAGCATTCCAGTAGCCACAATTGTTGCAAGTGTTCCTACTACGGAACTGTCCGAAAAAGCAAGTATCATCGGCGTGGAAAGTGTTTCTATGAAGCCAAGGAAAAAAGTCATTACCGATGACATGATCACAAGAACAAGCACACCCCTGTTGTCAGAAATGGCACCCCAGCCGTCTTTGAATTCCCGGGTAAACGATTTTGCCTGTTCGCATTTCTTTGAAGCAAGACCTTTACGTACAGCAAGAGTTGAAGCAACCGTTACAAAAAATGTACAGATATCGATTACAAGCAGCAGCTTTATATCCGAAACGGTGAGCAGAAATCCCGCAATGATAGGAGAAATCAGATATTTTGCCGAGCCTGCAACCTGAACAAAACCACCTGCCCTTATGTACTCCTCCTCGGTAAGCAAATCCGTAACCGTAGCCTTGTATGCAGGAGCAAGCAGCGATGAAAACACCGAGCTTATTGTAACTCCCACGCAAATCTGCCATAGCTGCGCTTCTCCGCTAAGCATACAAATCAAAATAAATACAAGTCCCAATGCAGAAAGACCATCGCCCAGAACCATTAAAAGCCTGCGGTCATAACGATCTGCAAGCACTCCCGCAAAGGCGCTTAAAAGAAGCGACGGCATAAATGCAAGCAAGGTTACAAGCGCCATAGCCGATGCCTTTCCCGTCTGCTGGAAAACATAAATCCCAAGTCCGAACGACGTAAGCCCGCTTCCTATTGCTGAAATAAGCTGTCCCGACCACAATAGAAGAAATTTTCTGAAGGATTTTCCCGATTTATTCATAGCTGCTTCCATCTCCTCTACCAAACATCTGCATAGCGTCCATAAGACTTCCGCTTTCTGCACCGAGCAGCCTTTCCACGTTGCAAACAAAGGCCAGTATTCGTGAACCGCGCTCCTCGTTCGTCATTGTAACAATATCATCATCAAAAACGGTATTCGCATAGGTCACAACCATTTCCATGCATTCATACGGGAACGGCGTGCTGAACAGTCCCTGCTCAATGCCCTCGCGGATGATTCCCGTCAGTATCGGCGTAACGCCATTGATGATGACCCTTTGTATTTTCTGATGCATAAGCGCGTTCTGAGGCTTGTGAATATGCTCCATAATTTCCTTGCTGCTGCTTTCACCGCTTATGTTCAGTGCCATAACAACACGGATAATGCGCTCAACTACGGGTATGCTCTTGTCTGCGGCAATTTCCTGCGCCGCACCTAAAAGACGGACATTATACCGCTCAATCAGCGCGTCCATAATATCCTCCTTCGACTTGAAGTGATGATACAATGTTCCCCGCGCAATTCCGACCCTTTCGAGAATATCGTTTGTACTTGTACCGTCAAAGCCCTTCTGGCCGAAAAGCTCATCCGCCGCGTCAAGTATTTCGTTCCTGCGTTCATCCGCCTTTTTTACAACTCTCATTTTTATACCTCCCTTTCAACCGACCGACTGCCTGTCGGTAATACAATAACATACTATTTAGAGTTGTCAAGAGAGTGTGCAAAATCTCGTCAAAAACTGATTTTGAAATTACTCCATCAAAAGCCCTCTTGACACTTATTATGTGTTGTAACTATAATGGTTACATCGCGAGGGTGTCAGTAATGAAAATAAGCAGCAGATTTTCCATAGTGGTTCACATTCTTTCATTGCTTGCTCCAGCCAAGGATGCGCACTGCACGTCGGAATGGATTGCTGGTAGCGTCGGAACGAATTCGGTTATCATTCGGAAAATACTTGGGCAGCTAAAGAAAGCAGGATTGGCGGGCGTTCGAGCGTCGTTCTGGAACTGAGCGTAAGACGGGCCCAAGTTGCCATGGAAGCGATCCTGTCTGACATAACGATGCATGAGTTACTTTCCGAACTTGCCGAACATATCAACATGAAAAAGTGAACCCATTTTTTTTGGAATGGTTGTAATGAAGTTGGTTACAACACCGAATCTCGAAATACATGGAAAGGAGAGACGTGGATTACGACGTGCATAACATGCTGGTCGCCAAGTACGGTATGAGCCGGGATCAAGCGATTGCGATAAACGAAAATCTTAGCGGTAAAGCGAAGGAAATCGGGCTTACACTCCAATTTGCCACCTTGATTCTGACGAACACATTCGATGCCCATAGGTTGGCGAAGTACGCATTCAATCAAGGTAAAATGAACCCTAATGCACAGGGACTGTTCCGGGCATACTTTACCTACTCCTGGAATTAGGGCGCGGCGCAGTCAACCGACATGTTTTTCAGCGCTTTGCAGAAGGCTTGGAAGGAATCGCAGTCGTTGAATCTGTTGGACGATGCCGGCAGCGAATCTGGGTGAGCAGCTTGTGCTGGCAGCATTACGTTACTGTTTCAATAATCGTTATCAATATAAGGAAGAGGGAGATTTGACGATGTTTAGTAAGAAATTATCGATGGGAGTTATTTTGTTGCTTTGTTTCACGTTATTGCTGAGCGCATGCTCCGGCAAGGCGAATACGGCGGATACCGCGAGCGAAGGAACTAAGACGCCGGCGGTGGACCTTAAGATCACACCGTTCAACCCTGGAGATAACGGCCTCTTCTCCGTCTCCTCGAGCCTGATCGAAGGACCGAACGAGGTACTGCTCGTCGATGCTCAGTTCGAAAAAAGCAACGCCGAGCAACTGGTCAAGATGATCCGCGACACTGGAAAGAAGCTGACTACGGTGTATATCAGCCACAAGGATCCGGATTTCTACTTCGGCCTGTCGGCGATACGCGAGGCATTTCCTGACGTAAAAATCGTTGCCACCCCGGCCACTGTGGAAGGGATTAAGGCAACCATTCAGATCAAGAGTGATTTCTGGAGTCCGATCCTGAAAGAAAACGCCCCGACCGCGCTGATCGTCCCTGATGTCCTTGACGGGGATAAACTGACGGTCGATGGCGAAACCGTGCAGGTGATCGGTCTCGACGGTTCAGATCCGTCTCATACCGTCCTTTGGGTTCCGTCGAAAAAGACCATCCTGGGCGGCGTGCCGATCTACGAGAACCTGCATGTCTGGATGGCAGACAACCAGACCCCAGAGAGCCGTGACCACTGGCGGGAGATTCTGGATCGGATTCTTGCCCTGAAGCCGGAACGGGTTATCCCGGGCCATTACCTGGGCAAGAGCTCCGAAGATACATCCAGCGTCACCTTTACCCGTGACTACATTGCAAAATTTGAAGCTGCGGCAAAGCAGGCCAAGAATTCCGCTGAGCTGATTGCAGCGATGCAGAAGTCCCATCCGGACTTCAAGAACACAAGTGATCTGGAAATGGGCGCCCAAGTGATCAAGGGTGAGCGTTCCTGGCCATGATCTAACGCATGACGCCACGCGTTAGATGCGGAGATGGTTAAGCCATAATGGTGACACTTTCACCTGCTTCGACCTTTCCTTCCGCTATGATTTTCGCTCGGTCGTCATAATAATATAGCGGGTCGTCACACCGCCTTTGGAGCGTTCCACCATCAGGTTATCTCCATTGTAGCGGTAGCTGACGGCCTTTCCCTTTTCGGTCGTAACCTGCGTGAGGCGGTTGCGGCTGTCGTATGCAAAGCTCGCCCCCTGAATGTTCGGCCCTTGCTCGCTTTACAGGGTGCTGCGGTGTATAGCTGTACAAACGATCACTAAATCATGTGATGCTTTCATTAATAATGTTTGTATTTTCCTTTCCATACAATACTTTCTTCGGATTTATAACGATGATTAAAACTGCTACTACTAAATAAAAAATTGCGTTATACATGATTAAATCGATTAAGTTTCCGTTTATTAAGCCAATAAAAAAATTAAAGAATTGGTGGATGATGATTGGAATGATTAAATTCTGATTTAAGTTATAAAATGCTGTCATGACGATCTTAGTGGATATGAGTGAAATCATAAAGAATAGAATATATTTGATTAAATCAATGCCCACAAACCCTGTAGTAAACCATATGGGTAGATGCCACATCCCCCACCAAAATCCTATGATTATCGAAGCTTTTAATGGCGAATGCTTCTTTTGGAGCTCAATTTGAGCGAAACCTCTCCACCCTATTTCTTCTCCTAGTGGCCCTGCAAGAAGGTTTTTAAAAAAGAAATAGATCAGCATTCCCCATGAAGGTATAGTAAAAATAGAGTCTACTTCACTATTATTAGATACGAGAAACAAAGTCATCAAAAATATGAAGGCTTGAATCATACTCACAATAAGAATCACAGAAAATTTAAGTTTATTCTTGAATTTATCTTTTACAAATTGTATAAAACTTTGCCCAGGATAGATTTTTTTAAATAGCGCTGCAAAAGCAAAGGTTGAGGACCAAGATGATATACAGAACATGACATCAAAGACCCATGCAGGAAATCCTAACATGCTTATGGCTCCTACAAGAAAAAAAAGTGGCAAAAAAATGATATTGGTTAGTAGAATAAAACTTGCTACTGGTTTTTTTAGTTTCTTTTCTCTATTCATGTATAATCCCCGCTTCAAACTAAGTATTTCGTAAATATAATAACGCTCATATTTACTAATACCTTCAGCTTAAACCTAGGGGTTACTCACAGGTCAATACATTGTCTGCATTATTTTATAGGTGCATAAATTTCTAAAAATATACGTTCAAGTCCATCTTCATAAGTGGTAAGTAATAGATTTATATAAACTAGCCCCAAAAGTTTATACCCTTTTTCTCTTGCTACTTTTCTTAAACTAGCTTCCACGTTATGATCAATACTTTTTCCACCAGTTGACCATCTTCCATCTTCAATAACGGTATACATACATTTTGGATGAGATAGAATTTCACCTTCTATTTCTTTATCAAAGTCTTCTACTTTTCTTACAATTATAAACTTATCTTCTATAATACCTTCTTCATTGAAACTTATGACTCTTCTTAAAGATGTTAGAGTAACTGCTTTTTTTAAGCTGTCTGTGTTCTCTTTTAGAGTTTCATATTCATCATACGCAGTAAAATGTTCTATTTCTCCTTTTATTTCTAAAGGCTTCATTTCTTTTACTGTGTATTCTCCTAAGAATTGTTTAATTTTTTCGCAATCTTCTTTTACTATCTGAAGCTTTTTTAAAAGAAGCTTTTTATATTCTATTTCCTCTAAAACATCTTGTTCTTTCTCTTCTAATAATGATTTTATTCCCTCTATACTCTTACTTTTTCTTAATTCCTGGATTTTTTTAATTTCAATATCAATTTCTCTATAGAAATTTACTGTTGTTATATCATATATATCAAAATGATTATATTTTCTATATCCATTCTCCATATTTTGCTTAGGCTTTACTAATTCCTTTTCTTCATAAAATTTCAAGGTATCTCTAGATACACCTAAAAATTTAGCTACTTGTCCAATTGTGTACATTATACTCTCCTTTATCATTGCTACATATTCTTTATCATATTTCATATTATCAGTACGTCGAAAAATAATACCAAATGTAATGATGAATTTTGAAAAGAAACAGGAAGATATATTGGTCAACCAAAACGGAAATATACAATTATTGATACAGAAATTCAAACCATTTCAATTGGCAGACACGCAATCTACCATTGGATATATTTTCCTTATTGAGCTATCCTGCCCAGATTAGTGCAACAGTTTATTGTTCGGTAACATACAATATTTAACGCATTCAAATCTATGTCCCGAAAAGGCACAGAAATTGCCTGAGTAAAAGCAAGAGCAAAGCCTGGATAAGAACCAGACCAAAGCATGAGAAGCCTTGAAACGCCTGAGAAAAGCCTCTGAGATATGATTCGAGAAGAACCCTGCTTTCTCCTTCGCTCTCCCCTAATTCCTATCACCTGCAACAAAAGAAAAGCCGAGCAAATGTCAGGAAATCATCCTGGATCTGCTCGACTCTGATATGATTTTTATTTGCTCAAAACGAGTTTCATTTGCTGGTAAAGGACTTTATTTGCATTGCACAACAAATGTGTAAAGATTATAAAATCGTTTAATTTTGAGCCTAGACATACAACAACTACCTATCAAACTTATAGATAGGTAGTTACTAAAGTTATAAAAAATTACCGGACTGATTAATTAAATGCCTATTTTATAAACAATAAAGTTGTTAAATATTATGGCCCTAATCTAGGATTATATTCCTTTTTCGGTTATTCTTTTACTATCAATTAAATATGTATGTTTTTATCTATTGTAAAGTGTTATGATTATTGTTCGTTTTCTGAATTGACAAAATTGAACCATTTATTACCTTCTATATACATTAATAAAAGATGGGGAGATACAAAATGAAAAAAATTATATCAGGATTAATACTGGCGTTAAGTTTAGGGTTATTCAATTATTCACATGCAATCGCAGCACCACTAGTTAAATCAGAAGAGGATGTTAGACCAATAGAAGTTGTTGCTAATGGTGAATTTATAAAGATGGATGTACATCCTCTGATGGATAATAACCGTCTATTCGTCCCCATCCGTGCGCTTGCATCTCTTGGCCTTTCCTACAGTTTTAACCCTACGACTAAAGTTACCACAGTTCAAAATAAAGATGGAGATTACTTGAAAATAAGTGAAAATAGCAGAACTGCCTATAAAAATGAAAAAGTTATACAAATGGATATACCTGCTCAAAATAGAAATGGCCGTATTCTTGTTCCTATACGATTTGTCTCTGAATCCTTGGGGTACAACGTTCAATTTGAATCCATTCGCAAATTTGTTTTCGTTAACTCCAAAGACTATTCGTTTGATTCGAAATTACTGTATCAAGATGACCTTCAAGCAGCACGTAAAGCCGCTATCGCATTACCAATCAACGCGGATTTCAAAACACTTGGTACATTAGATGGTTATCGTTTACACCACTATACGTTCCCTGCAGGAAGAGCAGACACTTACTATTTTGAAGATGGAATTTATACATTTGTACAAGTCAAAGACGGCAAAGCAAATGCAATTGGACAATTATTTCGGGAACGAAGAGTGCCATCTCAAGCAGCAGGGAATGTTTCACCCGAAATGAGTTTAGATACAGACCCGATCATGGAGGCTTATATCATCGTAGTGTAATCTTTTTTGAGAACAATGATGGTACGGCTACCACAGGTTACAACGATGATAAAAATAAACCGGTAGATATTAAAACAAAAATCAATCTATATTCTGATATCATACAGAAACTTCCTGACCGCAGATAAATATATCGTAAATCGCCATATGTGGACTTAGAATAAAAAATTGTTGGTTTGAGATTATTGCCGCGAACACTCATTCCAATAGATTTCCTTATTCAACAAAAAACAGGCGTCCTTTGCACAGCTTATATGTGCGAAAGACACCTGTTTGATTTTCTGACAATCTTGCAGTGCCCTCTCTTATCGATAGGAGGTTCCACTACAATTATCCCACATTGTAATGCGGCTTCAGCGCAACTTCATGCTTCACTTCTTTGTTCTTGGTCGACTGATTACGTTGGCTAGGTACTGAGATAAAGATCGCGATCAAGAAAGAGAGCATACACAAGACCGCGATGACTGTAAAGGTAATATGGAAGCCACCGAACAAAGCACTAAGGAACGAACCAGCCAAGGCACCTAAACCGAATCCTTGATAAATGATTCCGTAGTTCTTGCTTTGGTTCTTCAAGCCGAAATAGTCAGCCACAATTGCTGGGAAGACTGTTATATTACCACCGAAACAGAATGCGATCACCGCCACACATATGAAGAAGATGCTCAGGTTCAAAGGTACGAAGTTTAAAGTCATGACAGACAATGCCGTTGAGAAAAGCGCTCCAGCTACAACTTTCATACGTCCTACTTTATCGGACAATGCGCCGAGAATGATTCGGCCGGCCGTATTAAAAATCGCTACCATAGCTACCGCATTCGCTGCTGTGCTGATATCAAGTCCGGCAAGCTGCACACCAATGTCTTTGACGATACCAATCAGATACAATCCACTCATACAAGCTGTGAATAAAATAATGAAGAGCATATATGCTTCTTTTGTACGCAGCATTTCTTTGGCTGTGTAGTTCCGTTGACTGTGCAATTGCGTATTTGCGTTTGCAGGTGTTTCCGTAATTACGGCTTCTTTAATTAAGAACGAACCGGCAATCACCATCACCATCACGATCAATCCCCAGACCAGAAATGCATAGGAGACCCCCATGGTATTGATGAAATTCGCATTGATATATTTAAAAACCAAGCTGCCTGTCCCAAAAGCTCCCACCGAGATCCCCGATATTAATCCTTTGCGTTCAGGAAACCATTTAATTAAATTCGATAGCGATGTAATATATGCTGTACCATCCGCAAAACCAACAACCACACCAGCAAGTAAGTACAACATCCACAACGATGAAACCTGTGAGCTAGCGATTAGCCCAGCACCGAGAACAGCACCTGCAATCATCGTCAAACGCCGAATTCCGATACGATCCTGAATTTTACCGGCGAACAGTGTCGCAAAAGCCAGTGCAAAACTGGTGATGGAAAACGTAATCGATACGGAGCTAAGCTCCCATCCAAATTTGTCAGCTAACGGCTGATTAAATAAACTCCACGTATATATGGTTCCTAATCCCATTTGTACAATGATTGTTCCAAGGACGATCATCCATCGATTTACCTGCGATTGGGTTGCTTGATGCGTTCTCATGATAGATCCCTCTTTCCATTCAGCTATGATCAAGTTGTGCGTTATCTGCAGGGAAGTGAAAGCTTCTTACGCCTTGCTTTCACACCTTTATCTTACAAGATAAAACGCTTTCTTGAGCCAAGATCGCCATGGAATGACGGGATTACGGAATGAACTGCATTTATATATGCATCAACTGCCTAAATTCTTTGACTTTACTTCGACTGACGGGCACTTTGGCATCCATATCACGTAGACGCAGCAGGTAGGTATTGTTGAACCATGGAACGATTTCATGGATTTGGGACAAATTGACCGTATAGGAACGATGACAACGATAGAATCGATCTTGAGGCAGCATAGCTTGAAAGTCCGAAATACTCATCGGCATCGTATAGATACCGCTCTTCGTGAATACGTTCGTCACCTTCTCTTGTGCTTCCGCATAGTAGATGTCATCGCTATCCGTTACGATATATTTATCATTTTTCAGCAGATTAATGCGTTTCTCCTCAGATCTTTGCCTGCTGTCCACAGGATTTGAACTTCCTCCTTGCTGCAGCTCCCGTTCGAAGGCGGTCTCCAGCTTACGCAGCATCGCGGCAATCCGGTTCTCGTCATAGGGCTTCAAAATATAATCAAAAGCTTCCAGTTCAAAAGCTTGAGCAGCATGCTCCTTATAAGCTGTTGTAAAAATAACATACGGTTTTTGCGCGAACTTACTGATATTCGTCGCTAGCAGCATCCCATCTAGAGATGGAATGTTGATATCGAGAAAAATCGCATCGACTTCCTTCTCCTGCAAAAATTTCAGCACATCAAGGCCATCCTCAAATCGCTCCACGATTTCAATGCGGCTATGTTTTGTTATCAGATATTCCAGCTCTTCACTGGCCAAAACTTCATCTTCCACAATTATCGCTCTCATCGTGTCTCCTTTTGTATGTCAAAAAAGATATTCGTTCCTTGATCTAGTCGCTGCACTGTAACACCATGCCCGAAAATGAGCTTCACACGCTTATGCACATTAAAAAGACCAATATGGTTCGGTGGAACACGCTCCTCCATCACCTGTTTAATCATACCTTCACGGATACCCACGCCAGTATCCTGCACACCAATCCGAATGTAATCTTCTGTATCTTTGACATAGATGGTGACCGTTCCAGGCCCTTTCACCTTCAATATACCGTGGACAATCGCATTCTCCACTAATGGTTGAATGATGAGACTGGGAATCTTCACGGCGACTTCATCCACATCATAAACAACCTGCAACCGATTTCCAAAGCGTGCTTTTTCAATTTCGACGTAATTCCGAACCTGCTCCAGCTCCTTATGGATATCGATCAATTCATCCGTTAGCTCCAAATTATAACGTAAATATCCTGATAAATTGACGATCAGCTCCCTCGCTTGATCCGGTCTAGTCCGGATCGAGGATCCAATCGCGTTCAACGCATTGAACAAAAAGTGAGGCTGAATGGTTGTCTGCAGCGCTTTGAGCTCAGCTCTATTCGCCATCTCCTTAATCTCTTCCACACGGGAAACTTCCATTAATGTCGAAATGATCTGGGATAAACCGACGGCCATAGTCTGCAGCGGATAGGTAATTTTATGCGCTTTCCGATAATAAATCTTCAAGGTCCCCGTAACTTCTTCTCGCTCTTTCAGCGGAATAATGAGTAAGGATTGCATGCCGGGCAGCGCATCGTCCAACGCATGGTTGCTTATCATGAACTCCCCGCTCCGTATCGTCTGTTTGGTCATATCACTTATGATCTCATGGCGGAATTGATAGCGGTCTTCCCCAAAACCGACATAAGCGAGCACGTTCGAGGCATCCGTAATCGCCACTGCATCGGCTTGAATATCTTCTTTAATAATAGAACAGATCTTGTGCAATGATTCGGTATTGATGGAGCGGAAATAGGGTAATGTCTTATTCGCAATGTCCAAAGCTAACTTCGCTTGCTGCGCAGCGATTCCTTCCCGCTCACTTTCTACATTCTGAATTAACAAAATGATCAATCCTACATTCAATTGCCCTAGAATCATCGGCGTTGCAATTTTGGATACAATCTCGATACCTAATGTTGTAGGCTGCGCCATGAATATGATCAACAGCATCGTTAATGCCTCGCAAGCCATCCCAGCAAGAATCCCGATAAACCAGCGTTTCGCTTTAGGTGTTCGAAGATGAATATAGCCAGATACCAGCCCCGCAATAATACTCGTGATGAGACATGGAATCGAGGTCACCCCGCCGATATCGATCAAATAACGATGGATTCCGGACACCACGCCCACGACAAGACCGACCCAAGGTCCGAATAAGATGCCTCCTGCCATAATCACGATGATCCGTACGTTGACGAGCGAGCCTTCCACATCGATGCCTGAGTAGGTACCGAATAGTGCAAAGGTACAGAACACAATCGTAACAACGGCGAACTCCTTCGTTGCCAGCGATTCTTTTTGCAGAATCTGCTTAAAGCTCGGAATACGAGTTAAGAAAAACAAAATAATTAGCAATAATGCTGCCCGCTCAAAGAGCTGAAGCAGCATCGTGAAATCTCCGTCTATGGAAACTACCTCCCGTTATCACAAGCTGTTGTTTGTTTATTTTATCAAAGTTTGCTCTGTTTTCACGTTCCAAATCCATACAAAACATTTAACATACACTTCGTATAGAAATCTATGAAACCGTTCATTCGCCTTGAATCTAGCGCCGCTGCAGTTTTTTGAAGGAAAATGGCATTAAAATACATAATGAAGTACTAGAGAATAACATATTGAACCAAAGTTTTTCAAGGCTTTATAAGCATCGTCTTACGACTACAATAAGCATATGGACACCTGCCGAATTTCTGCTTTCCCCTGTGATGCACAAAATGGATGGTTTTGTACGCTAATACCAAAGGGAGCGTCAGGGCGATAAGCCTAGCGCGTCCCCTTATTCTATGTAGTAGTGAAGTAAATAAAGAATACAATTACGTTCAATGCGACTACCGGATTCCCCCTGAAACCACTCTCGATAGAACTCTACTTCTTCTAAGATATCGACTCTGTTCTTTTTCGCCTAGCCATGGATCACACTACAATACAAAATAAAAAAGTATCTCTAAAGGATAAGATATCCTTAAGAGATACTTTTATCAAACTTGAATATAATTAATCAATTTTAGTCTCTAGTTATCAATCTTTATTTTAAAGCTAGAAATGTTGTCAAAAGAAAATAAAGTATTAGACTGGCATGCCAACTGCAGTTGGCCGTTGCCGTCGTGCCGATCGCGCTGAACCGACGCTTCCTGAAGAACAACCAGGAGCGAGCTGCAGCTTTGCCGCCGCGTAAGCGTCAAATAAAGAGAATCCAACATTTGTATCTAAAGATAAATCAAAGGACTACTACACTTCAAACGGTTTAGAGATTATGTTTAGTAATTATTTAATTTTATCCTTGAATACCTCTGAAAGAAACCCACAGCTAATATTGTGAGTTTCTTTTTATTATTAAAAGAAGAATAAAGATGGTATTGAAGCAATAGAGATAAATGGTGTTATTAAACTAATGGTAAAAAGCGGAATGAAATAGTGTCATATTAGTCTGAAATTTATTTAATACATACCAAGATGGATATGCCAGCATTTAAATGCTAGCTATGCATAAATTTAATTTGTTTTAGGAGGATTTGATGAGAAAACTTAAGAAGTCACTTCAGATTTTATCCCTAATGGTGGTAACAGCCGTTGTAGTAGCTGTCTCGCCATCTGGGGCACTAGCCCAAACTTCAGAGGCAGCCATTACACAGCAAAGTAATCTTGTTGTTCAGCGAAATTTTGAAGTAAAAGCCCTTGGAGATATATGGGCGGAAGGCGATCGAGAGCGTAGAGCGATAAATGCTCGAAAAATATTTCAGCCAACAGGTTTATATGCAAAACCCAATGAACAAATTAAGATTGAAGTTTCAGGTAACAAACCAATTACAGCAGTTATTGGGGTACATCGTCATGATAAAGAATGGGCGCTTAGTTATCCATTACAACCAGGCATAAACACAATTTCCTCACCAAATGGCGGTTTGTTGTCTTTTGATAACAGTAACAATGAAGGTAGTATTAATGTAAATGTAGTGAGTGGGGGGAGTCCGGTTCCATTCTTTGTATTAGGCAAGAATACAAAAGAGGATTGGCAGGCAATGATGAATGCTTATCCTAATGCACCTTCTGTTGTTCTTCAATCAGAAAGAGCTCTCTTTGTCTTCTATTATGCTACCGCTAAAGATCATATCTTGAATCAAGACCCAATTCCTGTTTTACAGACTTATGATAAGTTTATTGCAGCACAGGATAAAATATCTGGACTATCTAATTCTGATTCTGATCCTAGACATCGGTTAGATAAGCATTTGATTGCCTTTGTTGAATCAGAAAAAACCATACCAGGAGCGTATGCATATGCAATTTGGGATGGGGCAATTATGCCTAAAGAAACTGGAGCAAGTGCCGATGCTTTAGACCTTACAAGAATGGGTTGGGGGCAGTATCATGAGGCAGGTCATTTGAGACAACAAGAACCTTGGACTTGGGGTGAGATGACTGAGGTGACAGTAAATCTATATTCTATAGCTGCTAAGAAGGTTCTTAAACCTACTGAGCCTGCAAGGTCACAAGGCGAGTACTTAGCTGCTTTCACGTTTGTAGATCAGCCAACCAAGAATTTTACAGACTCTAATTCAAAATTAGAAATGTTGTGGCAACTTAATCTTGCTTTTGGGGATAACTTCTACCCAGATTTACATCGATTATATCGTGAGATGGCAAAAACTGATCTGCCAACTACTGATGATCAGAAAAAACAGGCATTTATTCTAAGCACTTCAAAAGTAGCTCACTATGACTTGACGCCTTTCTTTGATAAATGGGGTTTGTCTGCAACAAGTGAAACACGAAACAAGATTAATTCATTGAGTTTACCTCTTCTAACTGCACCAATTTGGTTTGGGTCAGATTATAACATCATTAAACCGACTGATGGAATGGATAAGGTAAAAGGGATCATTGGGGTAACAACAAATAGCCAAGAGACTTCAAGTGCTTATAATGCCGCAGTAAATGCATTTGATGGAAATACAAGTAGTATCTGGCACAGTGAATGGAATAAACAAAATCAATTTCCTTACAATATTACAGCAAAATATGCAAATCCGCTAACTTTCAACAAGCTGACATATTTACCACGTCAAAGCGAAGAAAATGGTATTATTACAAATTATAAAATCCTCACAAGTCTTGATGGGGTATCCTTCACTGAGGTTGCTACAGGCACTTGGGCAAAGGACAAAACAGAAAAGACAGTAACTTTCACACCTACTCTTGCTAAATATGTTCGACTTGAAGTACCTCAAGGTGGTGGAACAAATGGTTTTGCATCTGCAAGTGAGATTAAAATCTTTGAAACCGATCCAATAACACAACCTGTTACAACGTATCTCAGCGATATTAATTGGTTTTCTGCCACAACAGGTTGGGGAACCATCCAAAAAGATCGTAGTCTTGATGGAAATGCACTAAAGTTAAATAACAAGACCTATACAAAAGGTTTGAGCACACATGCTAACAGTGAAATTGTCTACAAACTGGATGGGCAGTACACATCCTTTGCCGCGCTAGTTGGGGTAGATGGTGAGGTAGGTTTTGTAGGTTCTGTGGAGTTCCAAGTTAAAGTAGACAATCAAGTTGTATTCTCTAGTGGTGTAATGCATAACAATACAGAGCCAAAAGAGGTAAACGTTAATCTTTCTGGAAAGAATGAGCTAAAACTTATTGTCACAGATGGTGGAGATGGTATAAATAGTGACCATGCCGATTGGGTAAATGCTCGTCTTATCAAATAGTATTGTCAGGTTAAAGCACGTCAAAAAGAGAGGGGTCATTCCCTCTCTTTAGTTTTAGGGTTGATTGACAATATGTAACTTTAACAGTAAACGTCAAATAGTCCACAGCTTGTTATCAAGATGAGGGCTATTTTGCTTTTAATCGGCCTTAAATACCTACAAGTTAGTGGTAGCGAAGATGACCATGGCAGCAGTTTGTCTAGCGCTTCTGGATCTTTGGGATCGAGAAGCTGCGGGAACTGCTCGAATAGATACAATAAATAGCATCCAAAACAGGGCGACTTCGTTCCTGACGAATGGTAAAACACTCTTCGGGCGAGGCTTCCTTCAGCTCGCACTCAATCGCAAAGAGCTTATTGCAAAACTGAAGCCCTTGTGGAGCCGCAGCTTCGCCGTGCAGCTGGCCGCCGCCGGCATGCCGATCGCGCCGAACCGGGCTTCCGGAATACGGTCAATCAGTCTACAACTTTATTTTCTCAGTCTAATACTTTATTTTTCTTTAATTAGACTATTATTAATAGTGGATACTATATTCAATTTATGAGTATATATCCACTATTTTTATATATGATAGATTCATTATAAAAACATCGAAGTTATTGTTTACAATGTATACTTCATTGAGCTAACGGGCAGGATAGCGCAGCCATGAGTTGTCATCCACATCAGAGTGAGCACTGAGGAGCAAGCATTGCAGGGGTGCAGCCTTGAAGCTCAAGTCGAAGAAGTTAAGGCAAAATGTCGGAAGGAATCCAGGAAGTATCCAGCAACGATGACGTACATCTGAGCTTCCGATGTGACGCCGTAAACGTTTGTCAATTTCACTGTCGATTCACCGACTGGAATGCCCCGCGTCGTCTGCGACATCACGAGCGAGCCGCCGGCGACGATCGAATGGGAGTAATGAAAGAAACTCCGAAAACCCACTACATTCAAGGGTTTTCGGAGTTCTTTTTTAGAGTCAACCCTGCGCAGGGCTGGTCTTTATTTCATAGATTTTTTGGAGCGTATGGACATGCTTTGTCTTCTCGTCATCGTCCTCTGTGTGAAGATACCACTCCACAAGCCTGTAGCCGAATACGAGAAGGATCAGCTCGTAGACGCAATGATCGGCGATAGGGGATACATCCGCATACTCCGAAAAGCCTTTGTAATACGCGGGGACACATCGCTGGTAGTATTTGACCATGTGATCGATATCCGCTTCATCCGCAATCAGGCTTGCGAGATCCTCGCCCAGGTAGCCCCATCCGGATGTATCCCAGTCGATGAGCGCGATTTTCCCGTCGGCATAGATCAGGTTGGTCACCCAGAAGTCCCGGTGGCATAGCACGAGGGGCAATTTTTCGATGCGGGCGAGTATCTCGTCTGCGTGCTCATCGATGTCGATGAGCATTTGCCGCACGTGCTGCGGGAATTCGCAGTCCTCCGAGCGTATATAATCGTAGACGACCGGCCATGACCGGTAATGCAGATACGTATTCTTCATGAGATCCGGATGGCTCAGGTTGGTCAGGCTCTGCAGCACAGCGGGCTGCTCCGCATACAGCTTGCCTTGATAGCGTCCTAACTCCAGCGCGGCCTGTTCATACATGTCACCGGTCAAGTCTAAACCGGTTACGCCATCGATATATTCCAGCCACAGCTGGAATTTATTTTCTTCGGCATTGATCTCGGCGTGATAACATGTCGGCCAGCGGAGGGCATCCGAGAACGTCGCTCCCAAGTCAGACGCATAGAGATCATATTCCCGGCGCCATGAACCCGGATCGTCGTAACGCTCCCATTTCTTCTGGATTTTCAGTACAATACGGTACGGCAGTTTTTCGCCATCCGCGGTTTCGGCGATCCCCGTTACCAGGTACACATTTCCCACAGTTCCGCCCTGTAACGGCATGGTTTGATAGTCGGCCGAGATGATATCCTTCTTAAACCGTCGGCTTAAGGCATAGATCAGCGTTTCGAATTTAATATTCATTTCTTCCATCCTCCGTTTTTCTTCGTTTGCTTGCTCCACATGGCAATCGTTTTGTTTCGAACCCTCATGTCAATGAGGTAGCTCGTTTTATCCTGGACATACTTGTTCTCATACTGCTGGGCAACATAATGCTCCCACCGTTCACGCGGCAACGAACCGTCGACAAGCGCGGCGAGAACGGCACAGCCCGGCTCGGCCTGATGGCGGCAATCCGTAAATCGGCAATGCGGGAACCATTCCTCCACATCGGTAAAGCTTGCGCGTATGCCTTCGTCGGCATCAAAAAGCCCAAGCTCACGCATACCCGGCGTATCGATGACCATCGTACCGGAGGGGAGCATGAACAGCTGACGGTGCGTTGTCGTATGCCGCCCCCGGCTGTCGACCTCCCGGATCGCCTGAACCTTCATTACGTCCTGTTCTATCAACGCATTGAGCAGAGACGATTTACCGACGCCGGACATGCCGAGAAAGACGACTGTTTTACCAGGCATCAAATAGGGATCGAGTTCGTTCAGCCCCAGGCCTGAATGACTGCAGATCGCGTGAACCGGCACATCAGGGATGGTTTGCATGACTTCTGCGAGCGGGAGATTATAATCTTCAACGAGATCAGCCTTGGTCAGAATGACGACCGGTTGGCCGCCGCTCTGCCTGGCTTGTGTCAGGTACCGCATGATGCGGGTAACGTTGAAATCCCAATTCAGAGAAGAAAGGATAAACACATAGTCGAAGTTGGTTGCAACGACCTGTTCCCGCACGGTTTTGGCATAGCCTGCGGCATGCCCTGAGTAATCCGCGCGTGAGAACTTGGAGCGGCGGGGCAGTACCGTAACGATGAGAGAATCTCCGCTCTCGTTGTAGTGCAGCAAGACAAAATCACCGACGCACGGAAAGTCTACGCGCGTTTCCGCGCTGTGATAGAACGCTCCTTTGAGCACCGCCGTTACTTCGCCGCGCTCGGTCATGACCGTGAAGCGCTCGCGCCGAAGCTCCGTCACCCTGCCGGGCAATAATCCGTCGGGAATTGCTTCTATTTCTGTGTAGCCATAGGTTTTCAAATCCATCATGGTTTTTTGTTAGCTCCTTTAATGTTGTTTTTTGGACGCAAAAATGCCACGGACAAGCAGCCTCTAAAGAAGCTGCTGTCGCGCGGCATCAGGACGCAAAAAGGATACGACCTTCATCGTATCCTGCAAACAGCAATATTCACGAAAGGTTACTTTGAATGGCATACCAAATAATACGGGCGTTTTCCCGTTTTTTTCGCGTATGCCTGCTATTCAGTTTTAAGACCAAACCACCATATAAGTAGTTGCCATTAAAACACATCTCCCTTCGTGTCAGGAACTTGCTTATCGCTAAGCTGTCTATAAAATAACCTATTTTGGCAAAAAAATCAATGCCTAACAGCGCAGATTATGTCGGCCTGCTCCATCGAGTCTGCCGTTGATAAAGAACTCGCGAGCATCAAAAGTCAGCGTGAGCGCTTCCTCAAGTTGTTTGAAGGAAACGGCGTCGATGACGACCTGTTCTTCGAACGACTCGGCGAGTTGAAAGACCGTCAGGATCGGCTGTTGTCCCGGAGGAACGAGGTCGAGCGCCAACTGGAGGACAGCATGACGGAGTCCGTTCCCCCTCCAGGTACCTCACATTTTGTTACCCCAAAAAGCTTGCCCTACTTGTGGTACGGTTCACCGTAATGTATCTAAACACAAAGCATCATTTGACCACATGATATATATATCCATATAAAAAACAAAGCCATTCCTTCAAATGCAATGGAGTGGTTTCTTTATAGAACTTCTCTTATTGTAGTTTGGCAATCTGTGCCGATAACTTTATAGCTTTCTAAAACGGAATATTACCGCAGGAGGGAGTTAGTAGCAATCAAATCGATTGTTGCTATCTTCATCTTTTTGGAAACTGGGTCCTTCCCATCCATCAAGCACAAAATTAGAACTTAAAAACAAGCTCACATAATACGATAAAGGTCTGTGTAAGTTTAATTTTAGTCAACGGAAATTTATAATTTATTGCATTAATTAAAATATGTATTATAATTTAATTTGTTAGAATTTTACTTGGGTATGAAAAGTATTACGAGAGAATAATTGGTAGCAAAAGAAATGTTATCCTTATAAAAGAGTAAATAGGAGTGAGTATTTTGGGTTGGTTCTCTAGAAAACCTAGTTTCTATGAAATGAACAAATTACCAGAAAATGAAGAGAAATTGATGTGTTTTGGAAGCGTGCTAGTTTCCAATAATCATGTTTATTCGCAAGCAAGCATTTTAAATTTTGAAGAGAAATACAGAGAGACTTATATAAATGGTCTTGCTGAAATGTGGGAAATTGTAGATTCTGCAACTGCAAAAGAAACAATAGAATGGTTACTCAATGAAGGGCATCGTACAAAGTATAATGATATTATTTTAGAAATCATTAAGAGTAAAGGAAGACCAGAAGGAATTGAACAAGAAATCGTAGATAGTTTTAATGAAGGTTGTAAAACTTTATTTAGCGTCTCTAAAGGAAAAGTTAAATTCACCTCACCAGAGGATATTGTCAACTTTAAGACTATGGAAGCATGGGATTATGAGCGTGTTGGGTTCCTAGCAAGAACTTGTTGCTTTCTTAACTACATTACTAGAGAAGAAGCGATGTCATATTTGCAAACTGTTGCAAAACTGTCAAGCAAAGCTTATCCTGATTGGGAAGCTTATATGGTAGGTTTCTTATTGGGGAGAAGTGTGTCATTTTCAAGCGATATATACGGACTAGCTTTGAGTGCAGAGGAATTGATAAAAGGGAAAAAATATGTTTTGAACAAGTATCCATTAAATACGTTTTAATCTTGATATTTTCGTAAATTCACCTAATTTATAAATGAGGTCTACAAGTGGTATACAAGACCCGACCATTTGCTGTAGAGTTGAAATTTCTTAATTGGCGCTCCGTAGTAGAATTGCCATCAAAGAAGAGACCGTTAAAAGGTCTCTTCTTTGATGAATCAATCTCCGTAAAAATCCAATACAATAATTCCACCTTTTTACCGTCAAAGAGGACGCTTAAATGGGATGGAATATTAACCACTCCCATATGTAATTTGATTCGGTTGGTGCAACGGTGTAAGTGAACACTTCCTTGGAGACAATCCCGACCAGAGAAGCGTCAAGGACATTGAATTGTTCTTTGACGCCTCAATTAACAATGACTTTGTGCTTACTTATGATACGATTCACCGTGAAGAATTATCCTACAATTTATCGCATAGATTAGCTTATTTACAGTTCTCTCTATGCTCCGATAACCCATTCTTTAATCATAGTAGAGTACGAAAGAAAAATGTAAAAATGACGCAGAGACATAACTGTCGGGCGACAAGAATATTAACTCATTAATTACCGCGGGAATCGCGGCTTTTTAATTTTATGGGATAAGGATCTTGTCAAAACCCAATGACAAGAACTTTATCCCAGTCCTGACAGATGGCATGGAGAAGGTAAGATCGATAAACACAAAAGTTGTAATCTAAACTTACTGACTAAGTTAACGGGCAGCATTCCTATAATGAAGAAATATGAGATTTGAGAAACAAAAAGACTCCTTGG